>CAVTEZ010000038.1:0-8756 GCA_963733755.1 uncultured Actinomycetota bacterium | reverse complement strand
ACCGCGCTCACCGGCGTGTGGAATACCCCATCAGGTGTGGTCAGCGTCAGGCCATTGGCCGCGAGGATCTCGGCATGGCGACCGCGGACGACCAGCACTGTGGGGATCCCGGCCCGGGCCAGCACGCCGCCTACCGTGCCACCGATGGCGCCCGCACCGACGATTACGTAGCGGTGATCGCCGTCGCGCGAAGGTTCCAACGCCATTGGGCGAGAGTACGTCTGCCGATCCGGCAGGGTTCAGACCAGGTAGTAATAGTGCTTGGCGTCTCCGTTGCCGGACAGGGCAACCTCCGGGACCGCGTCGCCGGATTCGTCGAAGCCACGCAGGGCATGTGCGTAGCGAACGGCCTTCAGCGTTGCGGAGAATTCCTCGTCCTCTTCGGGGAAGACCCGCTCGGCCGGGAACCACTTGTCGAAACCGACGTTCGTCAGCAGCGTCCACAAGTCGTCCTGCACACCTGCGAGCAGGACGGTCACGCCGCGGTCGGTTTCTTCCCGAACGAATTTCTCGATCCGCTGAATCACGACGGCGTCCGGGTGACGCACCCGCTTGACCCGCAAGATGAGGTATTTGATGTCGTCGTCTTTGATTCGCTGGCCCAGCGTTTCCAGATACTGCTCGAGGTCGGGTGCGGCGCCGAAGAACAGCTCACCCTCGAAGTCGTAGATGAGCGTCGATGGATCGGACGGATCACCCGGCACCCGCTCGCGGACCACCCGTTCGGGCGCGACCACCAATTCCCGTGCCTTGAGTTTGGCCGCCCGCGGCACGAACAGCAGGATCGACAGCGCAACGCCGAGCAGCACCGCGGTGTCCAGGTCGACGAAGACACCGACGAGCGCGGTGATGATCACCAGGCCCGCGTCGTAGCGGGACGCCTTGATCGCGTAGCTCAACCGCTTGATGTCGATCAGTCGCGCGGCAGTGATCAGCAGCAGGCCCGCCAGCGCGGCCCGGGGCATGTAGTGCAGTAGCGGCGCGAACAACAGCACGATGATCGCGACGCCGATGGAAGCGATCACGCCGGAGAACCGGGTCTTCGCGCCGGCCTGGTAGTTGATCGGCGAGCGCGTCACCGAACCCGAGCCCGGCACGGCCTGAAAGAAGCCACCGGTGAGGTTCGCCAGGCCTTCGGCGATGATCTGCCGGTTGTAGTCGATCTTCTGCCCGCTCTGGTAGGCGATGGCCTTGGCGATCGACAGCGCCTCGAGCAGTCCGATGAACGCGATGGCCAATGCGCCCGGCGCCAACTGGGTCACTTCGTTGAGTTGCACGGACGGGATGTGCGGGTGCGGCAGGCTCTGCGGGATCTTCGCGGTCAGCTTGATCGCGGTGTTGCCGGTGTGATCTTCGGTCGCCCATCCGGCCAGATACGCAATCAGGGCCGCAAAGATCAGCGTTGCCAGCAGGTCGAGCTGTGGCAGCCCGAAGCGTTTCACCAAGCCGCCGCAACACGACGGCGAGGACGATGGTCGCGACGCTGATGATCAACGCGCGGTAGTTGAAGGCCTCGCCATGGAACAGGGTGAGGTAAGTCCGTTTCAGCACCGACTGCCGGCCGTTGCCTTGGTCTTTCACTCCCAGCGCATTGCCGAGTTGACCCAGCGCGATCAGAACGGCCGCGGACAGCAGAAAGCCGAGGATCACGGATTCGGAGATGTACCGGGTCAGATCACCGAGCCTGAACACCGCAATCAAAATCTGGAAGGTGCCAACCAGAACGCCGAGCAGGAATAGCGCCTCGAACAGGACCGTCCGGTTCTCCGGGTCGATGAACGCCAGCGAACTGAACACCAGCAGCGATATGGCACTCGTCGGGCCGTTGACCAGATGCGACGACGACTGGAAAACCGACGCGACGAAGGTCACCACGATCGCCGAGTAGACACCGAATTTGGGGTCGACGCCGGCCACTAACGCGTAGGTGATGCCCTGCGGCAGCGACACCGCAGCGACCGTGAGGCCCGCTATGAGGTCGCTACGCAGTTTGTCCCTGTCGTAGTTCACGCTTTTTATGCGCGCAGAAATCCCTGCAATGCTCATGGGGTCTTCGTCTTTCGCCGCGGGTGTGCCGACGCGACTCGGGCCGGAGCCGCCGAGACCACGTCGTAGATGCCGTTACTGCCGAAGAACTTCTCCTGCGCGTCGAACCAGCTTTTGGCGATCGCAGTGATGGGGAACAGATTGATGGGCGGCAGCCGATCCGCATGCTTGGCCAGGATCTCCGGCTTCAGCGGCCGATAGCCGTACTGGGCGACGGTTTCCTGCGCCGGGTCGGTGTAGAGGTACTCCAGATACGCCTTGGCGTAGGACGCGATGTTCTTATTCGGGAGATTCGCATCGACCCAGGCGACAGCGGGTTCGGCGAGGATACTGACTGGCGGGTAGACGATTTGGAGTTCGTCCTTGTTTTCCGCGACCTCCCGCAGGGCCTCGTTCTCCCAAGTCAGGTGCACGTCCCCGATCTTCTCGACTGAAAAGGTGGTGGCGGCGCCACGCGCTCCGGTGTCGGCGACCTTGACGTGTTTCAGCAGCGCTCTGACGTAGTCAGCAGCCTCTTGGTCGCTGCCACCGCGCGTCGTCACCGAACCCCAGGCCGCGAGAACACTCAACTTTCCATTGCCCGAGGTGCGCGGATTGGGTGACACGATCTCGACGTCATCTTTGATGAGATCGGGCCAGTCGTGGATCCCCAATGGATTGTCCTTATGGACGACGAAGACAATCGTCGATGTGTAGGGGACAGAATGGTTCGGCAGGCGTTTTTGCCAGTCGGATGCGATGAGTCCGCGCTTGCGCAGCGCATCAACGTCACTCGGCAATGCCAGCGACACGACGTCGGCCTTCTCATGGCCATTGATGACTTCGGAAGCCTGCCGTCCCGAACCACCATGCGACTGCTTGACTTCCACCGTCACGCCGGTCTGCCGCCGAAACTGCTCGACGAAGGTTTTGTCGACCGCAGCGTAGAGCTCCCGGGTCGGGTCGTAGGAGACGTTGAGAATTTGGTTTGGGTAGTTGTCGTGGTGCAGGTTGTGGACGGCGATGAGGCTTGCCGCGACGATGATCGCGACGATTCCGGCGACGATTCCGAGGATGTTGAGCCGCGATACGGAAACCGACAATTTGCCGCGGCGCTTCGCTGGGGGCGCGGGCTCCGTCATTGCCGCCTCCTAGTGTTGGAATCGTTGGAGTTGCCGTGGCCGGCGATGGACCACTCTGCGCTGGTTGTTCTCGCCAGCCATTGAGATTTGGAGCGTAGCGAGCGCCTCCCTGAAAGACAGCTGTGTAAATCAGCCTGATCGCAATGACCTGTTCGCCTGAGGTTTACTGTGTTGCGCCAAGCCCAGCCAGAACTTGGTCGGGACCACCGCCTTACGGCGCCACCTACTTACGGCGTCGCCGCGCCAGCAATTCACGCACGGGCCGTAACTGTTGGTCGTCACGCCCTGGTGCCCACAGTCCGATCAGGACAGCACTGACGGCTACCAGTACGCCGAGCACCAACAGCGACGAATGCATGGCTTCGATGAACGCCATCTTGCTGACCTCCGACAGTCGGGCTCCCGCCGGTCCCAGCCGTCGCGCGACCTCTAGCGCTTGGCCCAGTGAGGTGGAGGCGGCGTCCCCCACCGGTTTCGGGAATCCGATCAGGTTGGGAGCCAACGTTTTCGCATACCGTGCGGCCAGCATCGATCCGGCGAGCGCGATGCCGAGCGCGGCACCGATTTCCCGGCTGGCATCGTTGACCGCTGAGGCCACCCCCTGCTTGTCGTCGGGAGCGGTCGTCATGATCACCGACGTCGTCGGTGCGGTGCACAATCCGATACCGGTGCTCATCACCAACATCGGCCAGGCTGCTCGCCAATAAGGTGAACCCACTTTGATGCCGACCATGCAGATCGACCCCGTCGCGATCAGCAGGAGTCCGCTGAACACCACCGCGCGCAAGCCGAGCCGGGGCAGATACCAGAACGACAGCACCGACAGCACCAGCATCGGGCCCAGGATCGGACTCAACGCCAAGCGCCGTCTTGTTTGGGCTGTAGCCGAGAATCAGCTGCATGTACTGCATCAGTAGGAACATGTAGCCGAACATCGACAGGAAAAAGACGGTGATTGTGGCCGCGCCGGTGGCGAACGCGGGAACCGCGAACAACCGCACGTCCAACAGCGGATAACGCTGCCGCACCTCGACAAAGCCGAAAGCCAACGCCAGCAGCAGCCCGACGCCGATGCTGATATCTACCAGTGGGTGGGTCCACCCGCGCTCTGGCGCCTCGAGGATGCCGAAGACGAGTGTCGCCACCGCGCCGCCGATGACCAGAGCGCCGCGCCAATCCAATGGCTTCGCGTCGGCATCCCGCGAACTCGCGATGGTCAACGTCAGCACGAAGATGGTCAAACCGGCACCCGCGAATGCCCAGAAGATCGAGTGCCAGGACCAGAAATTCAGCAGGCCACCGGATCCGAGCATCCCGATGACGGCACCCGATCCGGCGACACCGGCCCAGATCCCAACTGCCTTGTTGCGCTGCTCTTTTGGGTAAGCGGCGGTGATCAACGACAGCGTAGCGGGCATGATCAACGCCGCGCCGGCACCGGCAAGGCCGCGGGAGACGATGACGATCAAGGGGTCGGACAGAATGGCCGGGACCAAAGATGCCCCGGCGAATATGGCCAGACCGACCAGCATTGCGCCGCGCCGGCCGTAGCGATCACCAAGCGCGCCGGCGGGCAACAACAGGCATGCCAGCACCAAGGTGTAGCTGTCCACGATCCAGGTGAGCTGGGTCTGGGTCGCCGAGGTGGCTATCGCGATGTCGGGGAGCGCGGTGTTCAGCGCCACCATCGAGGAGATCACCAGCAGCACGCCGAAGCACGCCACCGTGAGCAACCAGAGCCGGGCCCGTTCTGACAAGCCGGCGAGAGCGAAGTCGCTGTCTTGGCCTGGGTGGGTCACAGCGTTGGCCACGCGCCACCCCTTCAGCGATCAAGCTGCGCTGTCCGAGACCAGTTCGGTCTTAGATTCGAGACTAACAGTCTCGTTTCCAGGCGGCGCGGCGAGATTATGTCGGCGCAGGCCCGACCAGCAACTGTTTGATCACCGGGGCGGCCCAGCGGCTGAGTTCCTCGCGACTGAGGCCAGCCACCGGCGGATTCACCAGCACGTATCGGGTGATCGCGAGCCCGATGACGAACGCGCCCATCAACCCGATCCGCTGCACCGGGTGGTCGGGGGTGGCGGTGATCAGTTTGGGCGCCACCTGCTCGGCAAACACTCGTCGTAGGGTCTCGGCCGCGAGCGGGCTGGTCATCGCGGCACGCAGCAACGCCAAGAATGTTTCGTCCTCTTCCCATACCGCGAAGAAGCGCGGCAGCAATATGCCGGCGACATCGTCGGGATCGACATTCGACAGGTCGGGCAGGTCGATCTCGAAATCCGCTGCCGCCGCGAACAAGTCCTGCTTGCTGCCGAAATACCGGATGACCAATGCCGCGTCCACACCGACGTCCGCGGCGACGGCCCGCAGGGTCGTCCGCTCGTAGCCCTCGGATCCGAAGCGTCGGCGCGCCGCCGACAAGATGTCGGCGCGCGTCTGCGCAGCGTTACGGGGCCGGGTGACACTCATGACGGCGCCGGCCCTACCAGAAGCTGCCGGAACACCGGTGCCGCCCACTGCCGGAGCTCTTCGCGGGTGAGCTCGGCGGCTGGGACGTTGCCCAGCACCGACCGAGTGGCGGCCAGCCCGATCACGAACGCGTCCGTCAGCGCAATCCGCTGCTGGTCATAGTCGGGAGTGGCGGCCTTCAGCGTCGGCGCGACATGAACAGCGAGGGTCTCGTTGAGTTTGTCGGCGGCCACGCGGCTGGTCATCGCCGCCTGCAGCAAGGCCATGAACGAGTGGTCCTCTTCCCACACGGCGAAGTAGCGCGGCAACAGCATGTCGGCAATGTCGTCGGGATCCGTATCGGTCAGATCGGGAAGCTCGATGGTGAATTCGGTGGCGGTGGCGAACAGGTCCTGCTTGCTGCCGAAATACCGGGTGACCATCGCCGCATCTACGCCCACATCGGCCGCGATCGCGCGCAGAGTGGTCCGCTCGTAGCCTTCGGTCGCGAACCGGCGGCGCGCGGAGGCCAGGATGTCCGCCTTGGTCTGGGCGGCGTTGCGCGGCCGTTTCGTCATCGTTCACCACTTTATGTCATCAGCTTGTTGACTAGGTGCACCGCCACGCGTATGGTCAAGTCATCGACTGTTGACAAAAGTCATCGACTGTTGAGTTCGAAAGAGCGGGTGATCCCGATGAACGTCTGGCAACCGCGCGACGTGTAGTGGATAGGCCCACTCGCGGTCGGTCACGGATTTCAGCAGCGGCAACGGTGCCGGCAACCCAACGTCGTCCAAGACAGGTGAATCACATGAGAGTAGCTATGAGCGGCAACGAATTTCAGGCCCACAAGGCCGGTAGCGTCATAGCGGGTGTGCAAGGCGTCCTGCCAGAGCATCACTATCCGCAGAATGAAATCACCGACATGCTCGCCGAGCTTCCCGCGTTCAGGGATTGCGGGGATCTACTCCGCAAGTTCCACGCAAGTTCCAAAGTCGACGGGCGCTACCTGGTGCTGCCCCTCGAGGAGTACGCCTCGCTGACCGACTTCGGCAAAGCGAACGACATCTGGATCGAGAACGCGGTTGACCTCGGCTGCGCGGCGATCACCGCCGCCCTCGATGAGGCTGGGCTGCGTCCGCAGGATGTCGACGTGGTGATGTCGACGACCGTCACCGGTCTCGCAGTGCCGTCGATCGAAGCCCGTATCGCGACGCGCCTTGGACTTCGCCCCGATGTACGACGCGTGCCGATGTTCGGCCTCGGCTGCGTCGCCGGTGCCGCCGGAGTGGGCCGGCTAAACGACTATCTGCGCGGCGCGCCCGATGACGTCGCGGTGCTGCTGTCGGTAGAGCTGTGCTCTCTCACCTTCCCCGCGACAACCCCGTCGTTGGCTTCACTCGTCGGTACATCGCTGTTCGGCGACGGCGCCGCGGCGGTCGTTGCGGTCGGTGCACGGCGCGCCCAGCAGATCGGGGCCCGTGGACCGGAGGTGCTCGGTTCGCGCAGCCACCTCTACCCGGACTCGCAGGACACCATGGGATGGAAAATCGGTTCGACCGGTTTCGGTCTCATCCTTTCCCCAGACGTCGCCGGCGTCGTCGAGCAGTATTTGTCCGACGACCTAGCGGGCCTGCTGGCGGCGTACGGGGTTGATATCCCGGACATTGGTGCATGGGTCAGCCATCCGGGTGGTCCCAAGGTCATCGAGGCGATCGTCTCGTCACTCGGATTACCCTCCGACGCACTGGAATTGACGTGGCACTCGTTGAGCGAAGTCGGCAACCTCTCGTCGTCGTCGGTGTTGCACGTCCTCCGTGACACGATCGCCAAGCAGCCGCCGAGCGGCAGCCCGGGAGTCATGCTCGCGATGGGTCCTGGCTTCTGCTCCGAGCTCGTCATGCTGCGCTGGCAGTGAGACAGCGATGACCTGGTACGCGTTGTTGGTCTTAGCGGTCGCCGTCGAGCGACTGATCGAGGTGCGGGTGGCCGAACGTAACCGCGCCGTCAGCAAGACGCACGGCGGCGTGGAGTTCGGCGCCGGACACTATCCGGCGATGGCGACCTTGCACGCCGGTCTGCTGGTGGGCTGCCTGATCGAGCCGATTGTGTTGCACCGCAGCTTCATTCCCGCTTTGGGCTGGTCGATGTTCGTGGTGGTGGTGGCGGCGCAGGCATTACGCTGGTGGTGCATCACGACCCTGGACTATCAGTGGAACACTCGCGTCATCGTCATTCCGGGTGCGAGCCGCGTCACCGGCGGCCCCTACCGGCTGATACCTCATCCGAACTACGTCGCGGTAATCGCCGAAGGTGCGGCGTTGCCGTTGGTGCACTCGGCATGGGCTACCGCGCTGGCTTTCTCGATCCTCAACGCGTGGTTGCTTAGCACCCGGGTCAGGGTCGAAAACGCCGCACTGGCGCGCCTGACATGATCGATCTTCTGGTCGTCGGCGGCGGGCCCGCCGGTCTGGCTACTGCGATCCACGGTGCTCGGGCGGGGCTGCACGTGGTTGTCGCCGAACGCCGCAGCGGACCGATCGACAAGGCGTGCGGTGAAGGCCTGATGCCCCATACCCTCCGCCATCTTCAGGGTCTCGCGGTGCATCCGCTCGGCAAGCCGATCCGGGGTATCAGCTACCGGGACGGTGCGCGGCACGTCGACGCGAAATTCAAGCGCGGCACCGGGCGTGGTGTGCGCAGGACCGTACTGCACGGCGCACTTCTCGACGCCGCAGTCGAGGCCGGCGTTGACATCATCCACGACGAGATCCGCGGGATCAGTCAGGACGCCGACAGCGTTCGCGCCGGACCCTGGCGGGCGCGTTACCTCGCTGCGGCAGACGGGTTGCATTCCCCGATCCGCCGCTCGCTGGGCCTGGAGCAAACCAGCCCCGGTCCACGCCGCTGGGGTATCCGCCGGCACGTGCAGACCGCGCCGTGGTCGGACTACGTCGAAGTGCACTGGGCCCCGGGTGCTGAGGCGTACGTGACACCTGTTGCTGACGATTGCGTAGGCATCGCACTGCTCAGCTCCGGCCGCGGCGGGTTCGATTGCCACCTCGAGGAATTCCCGGCCCTGCGCGATCGGATCAAGGGCCATCCGCACGAACCCGACCGCGCGGCCGGACCGTTGCGGCA
>CAVTEZ010000037.1:0-195909 GCA_963733755.1 uncultured Actinomycetota bacterium | reverse complement strand
CCAGGCTGACCGCGCGATCCAGCTACTGAACGGCAGCACAAACCAGAGGAGCGGGTAATGGCAACAGCAGTAGGAATCGACCTCGGTACGACCAACTCGGTGATAGCGGCCTGGCAGGGCGGCGAGCCGATCGTCATCCCCAACGCCGAGGGTGCCCGGACGACACCGTCTGTGGTGGCTTTCACCGAAAGTGGTGAACGCCTCGTCGGCCAACTGGCCAGACGGCAATCGATAATGAATCCCAAGGGCACCATCTATTCGGCGAAACGGTTCATCGGCCGGCGCTTCGACGAAATCTCGGAAGAGGCCAAAGCGGTCAGTTTCGACGTCGTCAAGGGCGACGGCGATGCTGTCCGTTTCGACGTGCGCGGTAAGAAGTACTCGCCTGAGGAGATCAGCGCGCAGGTGCTGCGCAAACTCGTCGACGACGCGAGCAAGTTCCTCGGCGAACGGGTCAAGGAAGCGGTGATCACCGTTCCGGCGTATTTCAACGACGCCCAACGCAACGCCACCAAGGATGCCGGCCGGATCGCCGGGCTGGACGTGCTGCGCATCATCAACGAGCCCACGGCCGCGGCGCTGGCCTACGGTTTGGACAAGAAGGGCCACGAGACCGTGCTGGTCTTCGACCTCGGGGGCGGCACGTTCGATGTCAGCCTTCTCGATGTCGGTGACGGGGTGGTCGAGGTCCGCTCCACGGCAGGTGATTCCCATCTGGGTGGCGACGACTTCGACCGCCGACTGGTCGACTACCTGGCCGACGAATTTCAACGCGACAACAACATCGATCTGCGCAAAGATCCGCAGGCGCTGCAACGGTTGTTCGAGGCAGCCGAGAAAGCGAAGGTGGAATTGTCGTCGGTGACACAGACGCAGGTCAACCTGCCGTTTGTCACTGCCGACGCCAACGGCCCCAAGCACCTCACCATGACCATGAATCGGTCGAAGTTCGAGGAACTCACGCACGATCTGGTGGAGCGCTGTATGGGTCCGGTGAAGCAGGCGATGGACGACGCCAAGGTCACGGCGAACGACATCGACGAAGTCATCCTGGTCGGCGGGTCGACCCGCATCCCCGCCGTCCAGGGTCTGGTCCGCCGGCTCACCGGCGGCAAGGACCCCAACATGACCGTCAACCCGGATGAGGTGGTCGCGCTGGGCGCCTCCATCCAGGCGGGCGTGCTCAAGGGCGAGGTCTCCGACGTCTTGCTGCTCGATGTCACCCCACTCTCGCTAGGTGTGGAGACCGCCGGCGGCGTGATGACCAAGATCATCGAGCGCAACACCACCATCCCGGCCCGGCGCAGCGAGGTGTTCACCACCGCAACAGACAACCAGCCGGCAGTCGATGTCGTTGTGCTGCAGGGCGAGCGTGAGCTGGCCAGAGACAACCGCGTGCTCGGCAGGTTCAAGTTGGACAACATCCGCCCGGCGCCGCGGGGTGAGCCGCAAATCGAGGTCACCTTCGACATCGACGCCAACGGGATCCTGCATGTCACGGCACGCGACAAGGACACGGGCGCCGAGCAGAGCATCACCATCAGCGAACAGTCGAACCTCGATCAGAGCGAGGTCGAGCGGATGCTCGCCGAGGCCGAGGCGCACCGCCGCGAGGACGAAGAGCTGCGCAAGCAGGTCGATGCACGCAACGAACTCGACTCGGCGGCATACCAAGTCGAGCGCCGCCTCGCCGAGCTAGGCGATTCGGTGGCGCCGCACGACCGGGCGCGTGCCGAGATGCTGGTCGGCGACGCGCGGCAGGCGATCAAAGAGGAGGCGGCGCCACTAGAGCGGGTGCAATCGCTGACGTCGGAGCTGCAGCAGGTGCTCTACGGGCTGCAACCGGCGCCGGCAACTGCGGGAAACGGCGACGCCGGCGGTAACGGCCAGGGTTCGCACGCAGCTGAGGATGACGTGGTCGACGCCGAATTCGATCGGGGCTGAACTACTATGGGCACCCCCGCAGAGCAATCGACAACTCAGCAGAGCCGCGATGACCCAGTCGAAACGTCGGCTGACGCATCGCCTGAAACCGTTGTCCCACAGAGTAACTCAGATGACGAGCTGGCGCGGCTTGAGGATCGTTGGCGCCGCGCACTCGCCGACCTGGACAACCTGCGCAAGCGGTATGCCCGTGAACTCGACCGTGAGCGCAAACTCGAACGGTCCAAGGTAGCCGGGGCCTGGCTTCCCGTCGTCGACAATCTGGAACGGGCACTGCACCATTCGGGAGGCGACGCCGACTCGGTCGTCGCCGGCGTGCGAGCCATCCTCGACCAGGCGGTGCAGGTGCTGGACAACCTCGGCTACCCGCGCGACACCGAGACAGGTGTGCCGTTCGACCCGGAGCGCCACGAAGTGGTCAACGTGACCGACGACGGCGGCAGCGCACCGGGAACCGTGCTTGGGGTACTGCGCCCGGGTTACGGAAAGGGATCCCAGCAGCTACGGCCGGCGTCCGTGGTCGTCAGCGGCCGCGAGGAGTGAAAGCGCCGTGGCGCGTGACTATTACGAGGTTCTCGGGGTGTCGCGCGATGCGACCCACGAGCAGATCCAGGAAGCGTTTCGAACGTTGGCGCGGAAATACCATCCCGACGTCAACTCCGCCCCCGGCGCCGAGGATCGGTTCAAGGAGCTCAACGAGGCTTATCACGTAATCTCCGACCCGGACACCCGGAAACGCTACGACCGATTCGGTGAAGACTTCCGCCGGGTGCCCGAGGATTACGACGAGCGGGTCGGCGCGGGGTTCGGCGGCTTCCGTGCCGACGCGCCGTCCGGCACCAGGGTGCGCTTCGGTCAGGGCGTCGGCGGCCGCAGCGGCGTCAATATCGAAGATCTCTTCGGTGACTTCTTCGGTGGCAGCGGCGGATTCGGGCCGATTCCCGGTGCCGACCAGCGGGCCGAGCTCGAGCTGACTGTCGAGGAAGCCTATCGGGGCGGTCGGCGTTCGATCACGCTGGACGGCCGCAGTTATCAGGTGAGCATCCCTGCGGGGGTGATCGACGGACAGCGCATCAGGCTCGCCGGCGAGGGCGGGAGGGGCAGCGGCGACGCGCCGGCCGGAGACCTGTACCTGGTCGTGCGGGTCAAACCGGATCGTCGCTTTCGGCTGGACGGACGCGACATCGCGACCGATCTGCCGGTGTCGCCATGGGAGGCGGTGCTGGGAGCCACCGTCGCCGTCCACACCCCTGGCGGCGAGGCGAAAGTCAAAGTGCCGCCGGGTTCGTCGACGGGCAGGCGGCTGCGGCTTCGCGGCGAAGGGATGCCCAATCCGCGCGGCAAACCCGGCGACCTTTACGCCGAGGTCAAGATCGTCGTGCCGCCGAAACCCACGAAGCAGGAGCGAGAGTTGTTCGAGCAGTTGGCCACGGTGTCAACGTTTGACCCGAGGAGAGGGCGATGACCGCAACGGCCTCCTCAGCGCGCTACGTGCTGGTGCGGCGACCCGGAATGGATCTGGACACGTTTGCCCGCCGCTCCGGCGTGCACCCAGACACGGTGCGCAGATTCGTCGCACTGGGTCTGCTGCCTTGTGAAAGAAACCCCCGCGGCCAGCTTCGCTTCGACGCGTCGTCGCTGCGCATCGTCGCCCGCATTCAGCGGCTTCGAATAGGCCTCGGACTCAACTACGCGGCGATCGGGCTGGTGCTCGACCTGTTAGGCCGAATCGAGGAGCTGGAATCCGGGGCCCACCAAAGGAGGACATCGCAGTGGACATCAACAGGCTGACCCAAAAGTCGCAGGACGCTTTGCAGGAGGCGCAGGCTCTGGCCACCCGCATGGGCCACGTCGAGGTCGACGGTGAGCACCTGCTGTTGGCATTGGTCGACCAGCCGCAGGGCTTGGTGCCGCGGCTGCTGGACCAGGCGGGCGCCGACACCGAGGAGCTGCGCGCCGACCTGGAACGTGAGCTCAACCGCCGACCCAAGGTCAGCGGTCCGGGCGCCACCCCGGGCCAGGTTTCGATCACCGCGAGACTGGCCAAGGTGTTGGAGGCGGCCGAGCGAGAAGCCAAGCGGCTCAAGGACGAATACGTCTCGGTGGAGCACCTGGTGATCGCGCTCGCCGAAGAGGGCAGTTCCACCGCCAGCGGGCGGATTCTGGCGACCCACGGCGTGACCCGCGACGCGTTCCTTGGGGCGCTGACCAAAGTGCGCGGCAACCAGCGGGTCACCTCGGCGACGCCGGAGGGGTCCTACGAAGCGCTGGAAAAATACGGCCGCGACCTGGTCGCAGAGGCCCAGTCAGGCAAGCTCGACCCGGTGATCGGACGCGATGCCGAGATACGCAGGGTCATCCAGATACTGAGCCGCAAGACGAAGAACAATCCCGTGCTGATCGGCGACCCCGGTGTCGGCAAGACCGCGATCGTCGAAGGACTGGCTCAGCGGATCGTGCGTGGTGACGTGCCGGAAGGCCTGCGGGACAAGACGATCTTCGGGCTCGACATGGGCTCGCTGGTGGCCGGTGCCAAGTACCGCGGCGAATTCGAGGAGCGGCTCAAAGCCGTGCTGGCGGAGGTGAAAGCCGGCGAGGGTCGCATCTTGTTGTTTGTCGACGAGCTGCACACCGTGGTCGGTGCGGGCGCCGCGGAAGGGTCCCTGGACGCCGGCAACATGCTCAAGCCGATGCTGGCCCGCGGTGAGCTGCACATGATCGGCGCCACCACTCTCGACGAGTACCGCAAGCACATCGAGAACGACGCCGCTCTGGAGCGAAGGTTCCAGACGGTGCTGGTGGACGAACCCGATGTGGAGGACACCATCTCGATTCTGCGGGGCCTACGCGAACGTCTGGAGGTATTCCACGGTGTGCGGATCCAAGACGGTGCGCTGGTAGCGGCGGCGACGCTCTCGCACCGCTACATCACCGACCGGTTCCTTCCGGACAAGGCGATCGATCTGGTCGACGAGGCCTGTGCGCGTCTGCGCACCGAGATCGACTCCATGCCTGCGGAATTGGACGAAATCACCCGGCGGGTAACTCGGCTGGAGATCGAAGAGGCCGCACTTGGGAAAGAGACCGACCCGGCCAGCAAGGCCCGGCTGGAGGAACTCCGCAAAGAACTGGCCGATCTGCGGGCGGAGGCCGATGCGCGGCACGCGCAGTGGGATGCCGAGCGACAGGCGATTCGCCGGGTGCAGGAATTGCGCGGACAGCTGGAGCAACTGCGGCATGAGGCGGAGGAAGCCGAGCGCAACTACGACCTCAACCGGGCAGCCGAGTTGCGGTACGGGCAGATCAGGGAACTCGAACGCAAACTGGAAGCGGCCGAAGACCAACTCAAGGCCAAGCAGGGGGAGCGGCCACTGCTGCGTGAAGTCGTCGCACCCGAGGAGATCGCCGAAATCGTGGCCGCCTGGACCGGGATACCGGTGGCCCGCCTGCAGGAGGGCGAACGCGAGAAGCTCTTGCGGCTGGACGAAATCCTGCACGAACGGGTGGTCGGCCAGGACGAGGCGGTGCAACTCGTCGCCGATGCGGTGATCCGGGCCCGATCGGGAATCCGGGACCCGCGCCGGCCGATCGGCTCATTCGTCTTTCTCGGGCCCACCGGTGTCGGCAAGACCGAACTGGCGAAGACGCTGGCGGCCGCCTTGTTCGACAGCGAGGACAACATCGTGCGCCTGGACATGAGCGAATACCAGGAACGGCATACCGTGAGCCGCTTAGTCGGTGCGCCACCGGGCTATGTCGGATACGACGAGGGCGGCCAGCTCACCGAGGCGGTACGGCGCAAGCCCTACTCGGTCGTGCTTTTCGATGAGATCGAGAAGGCGCACGCCGACATTTTCAACGCGCTGTTGCAGGTGCTTGACGACGGTCGGCTCACCGACGCGCAGGGACGCCAGGTTGACTTCCGCAACACGGTCGTCATCATGACGTCCAATATCGGCTCGCAGTATCTGTTAGACGGGGTGACCGCCGACGGCGAGATCAAGCCTGACGCCCGCGACCTGGTGATGGCCGAACTGCGTGCGCACTTTCGGCCCGAATTTCTCAACCGGGTTGACGACATTGTGTTGTTCACCCCGCTGGCGCTATCCCAGATAGAACAGATCGTTGAGCTACAGCTGCAGGAGCTGCGAGACCGCTTGGCGCAAAGGCAGATCGAGTTAGAGATCACACCGGAAGCTCGTCGGCTGATCGCCGAACATGGCTTCGACCCGGTGTACGGCGCACGGCCACTGCGTCGCTACATCGCCCACGAGGTCGAGACCAAGATCGGTCGTGCGTTGATGCGCGGCGACATCGCCGCCGGCGGCAAGATCCGGGTCAGAGTAGACGGCGGCGAACTCGCGGTCAGTTACGCAGAGAGCGCCGCTGCGGCGTAGAGGCGGCAGGTCATGAAGAGCGCCACGGTGGTGTGCCCCAATTGCGGAAAACGCAACCGGGTGCCGGCGGCTGCCGACGGTAAACCGCGCTGCGCCAACTGTCATCACTGGCTGCCGTGGATAGTCGATGCGGGCGACGTCGATTTCGCTGAGATCGTTGAAAAGTCCACGGTCCCAGTGCTGGTCGACTTGTGGGCAACGTGGTGCGGACCGTGCCGGATGGTCAGCCCGGCGTTGGAACGGCTCGCCCGCGAGCGGGCGGGCAGCCTCAAACTCGTGAAGGTGGACGTGGACTCGGCACCGGCGATCTCGCAGCGCTTCAGCGTACGTGCGGTTCCGACCCTACTGCTCATCGACCACGGTCAGCTGTTGGCGCGTCAGTCGGGCGCCGCACCCGTTGCTGCACTGCGTGATTGGCTTGACCAGGCGGTGCCAACGACAACCAAGGAGGCGCGATCATGACATCGATATTCGTCGACCCCGACGTGGCGGCCATCCGCCGTGTCACTCCTAGAACTCCCGATGGCTGCGAGGAATGTTTGCGTCTGCATACCCCGTGGCTGCATCTGCGGCTGTGTCTGTCCTGCGGGCACGTCGGATGTTGCGACTCGTCTCCAATGCGTCACGCCCGCAAACACGCCCACATGGTGGGGCATCCCATTGTCCAATCGTTCGAGCCCGGCGAATCGTGGCGGTGGTGTTATGTTCACGAAATCTACGTCTGAGGTGGCTGATGTCCGACACAACGTCCGCTGAGTCGGCGGTCGTGGGCACCCAGGAGTGGGAGGAGACCCCGGACCTGTTCGGTGCATACCCACGGTTGACCGAGGGCCAGATCGCGACGCTGCTCCCGGGCGGCACCAGGCGGCCGGTCGGTGTTGACGAAATCCTGATTCGCGAGGGGGTGCGATCCGACGAGTTGTTTTTGATCTTGTCGGGCAAAGTCGCAATCGTCACCGATGACGAGTCCGGTGAGAGGCGGGTGCTGCGTGTGCACGGACCCGGTCGGTTCCTGGGCGAACTCGGTGATCTGGAAGGCCAGCCGGCGTTCTACACCGCGATCGTCGTGGTCGAGGGTGAGGTGTTGGCGGTTCCCACCAGCCGCGTGCGTGCTCTGGTCGCCCACGACCAGATTCTGAGCGACATGGTTTTGCGTGCATATTTGGTGCGCCGTTCCTTATTGATCGGGCAGGGCGTCGGGTTCCGGATTATCGGGTCGTGCTTCTCGCCCGACTCCACCCGTTTACGAGAGTTCGCCACCCGCAACCGATTACCGCACCGATGGATTGATCTCGAAAGTGACCGTAACGCTGAACGGCTGCTGCGTCATTTTGGGATTCCGCCCGAGGACACCCCGGTGGTGATCTGGGGGACCAAGGTGCTGCGCAATCCAAGCAATGTCGAGCTTGCCAGGGTGGTCGGGCTCACCGTGCCGGACGTGATCAGCGACGAATGCGACCTGATCGTGGTGGGCGCCGGTCCGGCCGGTCTGGGCGCTGCGGTCTACGGCGCTTCGGACGGCTTGCGGACTGCAGCGATAGAGCGAATCGCCGTTGGCGGCCAGGCCGGGACGACGTCGCGCATTGAGAACTATCTGGGTTTCCCAGGCGGAATCTCCGGGTCGGACCTTGCCGAGCGGGCATTCCTGCAGGCCGATAAGTTCGGCGCGCGGGTTTCGGTGTCCGCGGAGGCTATCCGGCTGGAATCCGACGGCGGACAACTCCAGATCGTGTTCGGCGACGACGCAGTGGCCGTCGGCCGCTCCGCGGTGCTGGCCACCGGAGCACGTTATCGCCGCCTAACCGTACCGGGGATCGATACGTTCCGGGGCAACGGCGTGTATTACGCCGCGACCTATCAGGAAGCGCTGCTGTGTGGTGACGGCCCGGTCGTTATCGTCGGTGCCGGTAACTCCGCCGGGCAGGCGGCCGTGTTCCTGGCGAGTCGCGTGTCGCGAGTACATCTGCTGGTGCGAGGGGACGACCTCGGCAAGAGCATGTCACGCTACCTCGTCGACCAGATAGTTCAGCAGCCGCGGGTGACGGTCCGTCTCAACACCGAAGTCCGCGAAGTCCACGGCGACGAAGCGTTGAAAAGCGTTGTGGCCGAGAATAATCAGACTCGTGAGCGGCAGTCCATCAAGGCGCGCGCCTTATTCGTGTTCATTGGGGCGGACCCGAACACCGAATGGTTGGCCGGCACGGTCGCGCTCGACGACCACGGTTTCATCGAGACCGGACAGGCCGCAGCGAATAACATTGCCGGCGCGGACGGGCTCACCACCGTCCGCCGCCCGGTCTTCTTGGAGACCAGCGTGCTCGGTGTGTTCGCCGCCGGAGACGTGCGCAGCGGGTCGGTGAAGCGAGTGGCATCCGCGGTCGGCGAGGGAGCCATGTCGATCCGGCAGGTCAACAACTACCTCATGACCTGAACTCCGCTGCGGTGGTGGCGGTTTCTGCGATCTAGACGCACTTGCCGTTTCGGTGGGCCGGCTCGTTATGAGTCGGTTCGCCCCAACGATGGACAAGGCCGGAATCCAGGTCGAACAAGTCCAGCACCCGCCCGATGGTGTGGTTGACGATGTCGTCGATGGTCGTCGGCCGGTCGTAAAACGCCGGTACCGGCGGAAAAACGATGGCTCCCGCCTCAGTTGCCGCGAGCATGTTCCGCAGATGGATCGTTGTGAGCGGAGTTTCACGCACAAGCAGGACAATGCGACGGCGCTCTTTGAGACAGACGTCGGCGGCTCGTGTTAACAGGGTGGTGGTCACGCCAGTGGCGATTTCGGCCAGTGTGCGCATCGAGCATGGCGCGATGATCATCCCCCGCGTCCGGAACGACCCGCTGGAAATGGCCGCGCCTACATCTCCGATGGGGTAGCTCACGTCGGCCTTCGCCCGCAGTTCTCCTGCCGAGTAGGGGGTTTCGTATGACCGGGTCATTTCACCGGCTCGGCTGGTGACCAGGTGGGTTTCAACTCCAGCGGCACGCAATTCTTCCAAAAGGCGGACGCCGTAGATAATGCCGGTGGCACCGGATATCCCGACGATGAGGCGTTTCATCTTCCCGCCGGCCGTGCAATCCTCGTGAGCACTGCGTGCCGCACCAAGATCCGTTAAGTCCATCCCTTCCAACATGTTTGACTCCTCACCGACGGAAACGCCGTAATAGGATCACGCCTAGCGCCGACACGGATTAGGCAAGCGACGTGGTTACTCCGGCGGGTAGCCGTAGTTTTGCCAGTTTGCGAGGACCTTTTGCTGCAACGCCTTGGGGTAAGCCGTGGTGAACGAGGCGACCTCGGGCAGGGGCCGTCCAAACGACTGGGGGTGCATCAGGCAGTTGTAGAGTGCCTGCCCGCCTCGGCCGGTGAATTTCTCCGACGAGTCAAGGTAGGCGACCCAGAAGCCGAGTTTGGTCTTCGAGAACAAGATTTCGCCCGAACCCGGATGACACCGGGTCGCAAACGCCCACACGACCTGGGCAAGGTCGGTCGGGTCAATGTCGTCACCCATGACCAGGATCTTGGGGAACTGCCAACCTGTGTGCGACGCGAAGATTGTCTGCCCGATGCGGTGCAAAAAATCGTCGACGGAAAGGCCGGTATCGTCGTGCCAGCTGTCCGGGACAGTGACCACCATCCAGTGCGTCGCCGAGTCCAGCGGAATCCAGCACGCGGTGACGGGCAACTGGGCCTTGCGGCACAAATCTAGGCTCTCGGCCGAGATTCCCAAACCCCATATCGTGTGCACGTCCTCCACGGGCCGACCCGGCGCGATCACCGGCAGTATCGCGCGGTCGCGGTAGGTCACGGCGGTCACCGTAAACAGCGGCCAAGGCTCCGGTTCGCCCATCGTGTACCCGCCGTACTCACCGAGCGGGCCTTCCATCGCGGTCTCTGTGTCGGATATGAAGCCCTCTAACACGATCTCGGCCGTGGCCGGCACCTCGACGTCGACCGTTTCGCATTTGACGAGTTCGACTGGTGCGCCGGTAAGTTGGCTGACGAAGTCGTGTTCGTTGACATGGGCTGGCATCGGTGCGCCAGCAGCGAGCATCGCCGCCGGAGGCGCGCCCAGCGCCAGGGCCCATGGTGTCGGCTTACCCTCCTGCTTCCACATGCCGTGCACGATGCCGATGTGTTGCTCGGGTATGACAAGGCCGGTGAGGTGATTTTTATCCACCAGCATCGAGCGGTTCACCGACCAGTTTGTCCATGTGCCGTCCGGTGAGCGCACGATATTAACGCCCGCCGTTTGGATGTAGCGGCCGCCGTCGCCATCGTGGATATAGGGCACCGGAAACCGCGTGAGGTCAACATCTTCGCCGAGCATGACGTTCTGCTTGCACGGCGCCTTGGCCCTCGGTACGAGGGTCGGCGCCAGCACCGGGCGTGACTTCGCCTCGACATAGGCTTCGACGAGTTCGAGACCGGTAGCGTGTGGGTCGTGGCCCATCATCATGGCTAAGCGTGCCAAGTAGAGCCCGGGTTGGCGGCTCGTCGCCGCGGGCGCGCCCATGGCACGCAAACCCGGGTCGGCTCCGATCACATTGTTGAACAACGGAGCGGCAGCCTTCGTCTCGGTGGAGTGGCGAATGATTGCGCCCATCTCCAGGTTCCAGTCGACAGTTTGGTCGATCTCTTGGATTTCGCCGATGTTCTTGAGCGCTTCGACGTAGTCGCGGAAGCTGGTGAAGTGGCGACCGGTATGTGCCTCAGCGTCGACAGGCCGCGCGGGATAGGGAGCATTTCGCATCTCCGCGACGCTCATGCCAGCTCGCTAACATTATTCGACGGAACGGCACTATCGCATGACGGGGGAGCTTTAGGGGCCAGCGCGATCTGTGCCGGATTGCTCACGCCCCGGTAGCGGATCATCCCGTCCAGCTCCATCGAAGCCTTCGATTGTCTCGACCAGCGGGAGGCGACCCCGCCAGTGCAAAAGGTGGAGATCAATGTAGTCGACACCGAGCCGGATCGAGGCGACCTCCTGGGCCCACCTCGCCAGGCTTTCGGCAAAATGCCAGGTCCCCTGGCCAAGGGCGGCGATCCTCTCGCTGGAGCGCAACGGCATAGACCGAGCTGGGTGCATTGTGCAACCGCCTTTTCGAAGGTCCCGGCTGAACGGGGGAACCACCGCTCCGCCGGATTGGCCTAATTCTGTAGGCGGCATCACGCACCGCACTTCGACCTGAGAGTGCACAACTGCACGACGAATGTGGTTCTTCCGGGTCCAAGCGCCCATAGGCCTCTGGTCGCGCTTGCATGCTCCCCGGCCGCGGAGGCCTTGCGCCAATGGGAGTTTCGTTGTTGACTGACTGATCGACCCGCTATTGATCAGGTGTCAGATAACAAGGGTTCTCGCCGCGTGTACCAGACGGAAACCCTCGTGACGGGTCTTGCGCAATGCTGTTCCCGGCATTGTTGGATCCGGTAGTACCTTCCGGTTCAGCGTCAGTTCAACCGAACCGGTGGCTGTCTTCGGTCGAATCGGTTCCACCGAGCACGCCGAGTACCCGGGTAGCCAAGTGGAGGTTGAGGCGAGTGTCCACATCCTGCAGATCACGGCCGGTGATGTCGCGGATCCGCGCCAACCGATAGCGCAGGGTGCTGCGATGAATCTGCAGCGATTGTGCTGTCAGATCGTAGTTTCCGCCGCAATCGAGGTAGTGCGCGAGGGTCTTGACCAGCTCGGCACTTTTGGTGCGATCGTAGTCGAGTAACGGACCCAGCCATTCCTGCACGAACCTGCGGACCTCGGGCCGACCTTCGCCCGAATCCAGGATGCGGTACACGCCAAGGTCTTCGAACCGTCGGCTGCCGTACGGTGTGGGGGAGGCTTGCTTGATCTTGAATGCGCGCTGCGCCTCTGAGAGGGACCGTGGAAGCGCGGAGGGAGCGTCAACCAGCGAGCCGATCCCGATCGAACCGCGGTTGGAGCCCACGTCGGCCGAGATGGCGCGATGGAGGTCGGTGTGGTCCAGCTCTCCGGCGCTGACCAGGATCGTGGTCGCGTGCCGGCGAGTGACTAGGCAATCCCGTCCTATGCGTTTGGCCCAGTGCGCCGCCGCCCTGTCAACAAGATCGGAATCGGTGTTCTCCCAATGCAGTACAGCGACACAGTGAGGAGACCTTAAGTCGTGTTCCAAGGCCTCGGCACGAGCGTAAGCACTCTCGTTGTCGGTACCGGTCAACAAATCCTCGATCAGGTCAAGGCGGCGGCGGAGCTCGGCCTGTGCCAACTCCCTGCGGTGGGACAGCTCGAGCGCGAGCACGGTGGCTCCGTAGTCGAGTGTGAAGCTGTCCAGGGTGCTGGCGCGTCCGTCCGGGTCGAACAGCAGCAGCACCCCGAGCACGTCGCCGCGTGATCGAACCACACTGAACAGCCGGCCACCCTCGCGCGCCGGTTGTGCGCTGGCCGCGGCGCTGCGAAGCACCTCTTCGCGGTTCACGCCTCCGATACAGCGGTAATCGCCCGGCTCCGTAGTGCCGGCCCACGCCCTGAGGTTGCCGAACACGTCCTCGACGCCGACTGCCAGCGAGGTGAGTTCATGCAGTTTAGCGGCGATCCCCGCTTCGCCGGCTCCAGCGGCCGACAGGGCGATCAGCGCCTCGTGTATCCGCTCGTGCCGCTCAAGGTCGCTCACCACGCGAGCCAGGTGTTCGATCGTTTCGTCACGTTCCTCGATCAGGTCCAGGAGTCGGACCTGCTGATCACGCTCTCGTTCGATGACAGCGGCACTGGTCATCGCGGCGGCGGTCTGCTGCGCAAGAGCCTTAAGTAAAAAAAGCTCGTCGGGTGGCGGTGCCGTCGCAGCGCGCACCACCAGCACCCCGGTAACGCCTCTCAATGCGCGCAGAGTAAGCGCGTAACGCCACATTCCGTCGGCCAAGGTAATTTCCCGATCGACATCGAAGTTTTTGCCGACGGCTGTATCGAGCTCATTCTCCAGCGGCCGTTCAGGATCGCGGCTGTCCGCCAGCGAGCCATCGATGATCCGGTAGGCGGCGTCGATTGTGCATTGGGTCAGCGAGGACACCGAGTCGGCAGCCAACTCGAGAATGTCGTTCGGGTCGCGGCCATCGAACATCAGCGATGAGATGACCAAAAGGGCGTAGATGTTAGACAGCTGGGCCTTGCCCGCGCTGCCAATCGCTGCCGAGCCGACGCCGTCAACGCCAGATGACTTCGTGTCAGTCCCCCGTTCGTCACCACGGGTGGCTGATACGGCTGGACCCATGGGAACCAGGTATCGCCAACGGTACGCCGGTCAGGGACCACTTGCTGGCTTGCCTAGCGTCTCGCGGGGGTTAAAGAGGCACCGCGAACTCGACCTGGCAGGACGAAGATGTCAGATCTGCGCTCTGGGAGCCTGGGCGCTGGATGTTGCGTAAACGTCTCGGCATTCGGTCAACAATGCGGCGTCGGCCGCTCGGCGAGCCGCGGCGGCCCCGGTTCTGCGATTAGGAGAGGTCATGAAAGCTGTTGTTTACGAAGGGCCCAGGCAGGTCCGCGTCGAGGACGTTGCGGACCCGGTCATCGTAGAACCCACCGATGTGCTCGTCCGGATCACCACTACAAACATTTGCGGATCCGACCTGCACATGTACGAGGGCCGGACCGCGATGGACTCGGGCAGGGTCCTCGGTCACGAGAACCTCGGCGAAGTCGTCGAAATTGGAGCCGCCGTGACCTCGGTGCAGGTAGGTGACCGGGCTTGCCTGCCGTTCAATATCAGTTGCGGCTTCTGTCGCAATTGCGAGAAAGGGCTGACGGCTTTCTGTCTGACCACCAATCCCGATCCGGACATGGTCGGGGCGGCATACGGGTTCGCGGGTATGGGCCCGTACAACGGCGGCCAAGCCGAGTATCTGCGGGTACCGTTCGGCGACTCGAACTGCCTGAAGCTGCCCGACGACGCGCAGGAGAAGGAAAACGACTACGTCATGCTGTCGGACATCTTCCCGACTGGCTGGCACTGCACCGAACTTGCCGGGCTGCAGCCCGGCGACGAGATTGTGGTTTATGGTGCGGGCCCCGTCGGGTTAATGGCGGCCCATTCAGCGATGATCAAGGGCGCGGCCAAGGTGATGATCGTCGATCGTCATCCCGACCGGCTCAAGCTGGCCGAACAGATCGGCGTCATCGCGATCGACGATTCAAAGGGATCTGCTGTCGAGCAGATCCTGGAACAAACCAAAAGCGTTGGCGCCGACTGCGGTTGCGACTGTATCGGTTATCAAGCACATGACCCCCAGGGCCATGAGGATCCCTCGATGGTACTCAACGATCTCGTGCAGGCAGTGAAGTTCACCGGCGGAATCGGCGTGGTGGGTTTGTATCTGCCGCAGGATCCAGGCGCGCCGGACGAAGAACGAAAAAAGGGCAAGATCACTTTCGAAATGGGCGAATTCTGGCTCAAAGGCCAACGGATGGGAACTGGTCAGGCCAACGTCAAGCACTACAACCGTGAGTTGCGTGATCTGATCCACGAAGGCAAGGCCAACCCATCATGGATTATCTCTCACGAACTGCCGTTGTCTGAGGCGCCGAGCGCCTACGAGCACTTCGACGCCCGCGACGACGGTTGGACGAAGGTGCTGCTTAAGCCGCAGCTCGCGTCGATGTGAAACGACGCAGTTCGATGTCGAACACGTTTCAGGACAAGCTCATTGACGAATCGGGTGCGAAATGACACTGAATCAGACATCGGTTTCTCTCGATGACGCACAGCGAGTAGTTGCCGCGGGCAGGGCCAAAGCCGACCAGATCTCTTCCCCGTCGAATATCGCGGTCGTCGACGTCGGCGGCAACCTGGTGACGCACATTCGGATGGACGGCGCCTGGATCGGCAGCGTCGACATCTCTATAAACAAAGCCTTCACTGCCCGTGCATTCGACATATCGACCGAGGAGCTGGCGGCCGACGCCGGTCCGGGCGGGCAGTTCTATGGCATCCACGCCTCCAACGGGGGGAAGGTCACGATTTTCGCGGGAGGAATCCCGCTACAGCGTGCCGGCCAGATAGTAGGCGCCGTCGGCGTCAGCGGCGGGAGCGGCAAACAGGACCAGACTGTCGCCGAAGCCGCTGCCGCTGCCCTTTGACAATGCCTGTGGGTGGCGGCTGTTAAGCGATTGATACCGACCATCGGCAGGAAGTCCGCGCTCGCGACGTCATCCGGGCGTGAACGTGACGTGCAGTGCATCGGGTCCGCGTAGCGTCGTACCGACTTGGCTTGTGATCGTTGACGTATGGGCCTGCGCGGGATTCAGGGCGAGATCAGGCAAACGCTGCATCAGCAACGTCAGTGCCGCGACGAGTTCGGTGTTGGCCAGCCAGTTCCCGATACAGCTGTGCGGGCCCTGTCCGAACGACACCGTCGGCATGACATTGCGGGTGATGTCAAATTCGTCGGGCCGGTCGTAGACAGCCGGATCTCGATGCGCGGCATTGATAGCAAAAATCATCGGGGTCGACGCAGGGATCTCGATCCCGTGCCATGTCACCGCCTCCGGACACGCCCTTGGTAGCATCCCGACAGCGGGCTCCCACCGCAGGCCTTCCCAGACCGCCTGTTGCACATATCTTTCGAGGTCTGATCGAAGTAGGTCGAGCTGCTCGCGATGGTTGAGAAGCGCCGACAAAATGTTGCCCAGGGCGAGCATGGTGGTATCGGCTCCCAGCGGGAACAGCATTCGCAAAAACGTGCAAATTTCTTCGTCGGCAAGGCTTTCGCCCTCTTCGGTGCTTGCCCCAATCAGCATCGAGATCATGTCGTCACTCGGCTCACGGCGACGCTCGGCGAGCAGTGGGGTCACGTACTCGGTGAACTCTCGGGCCGACCGAGTGGCCCAGCCCGGGTCGAAGACGTAATGGATCATTGCCTGAGCCCAGTGGTGAACCTTGGTTTCGTCATCCACGGGAATACCGAGCAGGCGGCTGATGATCAGCAGTGAATATCGGTGGGTGAATTCAGCGACCAGGTCGACCCTCCCGCGGTCGACAAATCGGTCGATCAACTCATTGATGACGGGTTCGATCACTGGCTGCACATACTCCTGGACACGATGACGCCGCAACGGCGCGGAGACCATCACCCGGTTGGCGCGGTGTTCGTTGCCGGACATGCTTAAAACCGTTCTGCCGAATACCGGTTCGGTGGTCATCGCATACACGGGCGCAGCTGGAAACGTGGCCTCGTCTCTGAAGGCGGCCCGAACCAGTTCGTCGGTCAACAACAGCACGGCAGGCATTCCCGCGAACGGGCCTACGGCGTATGGCTTGCGCGCCCGCAGCCCGGCGAGTACGGCGTGCAGGTCTGGCTGGTCGTCAAATGCGAAATCGACGTCCTCGACGTCGAAGGTCTGCGAGGACTGCATAAAGCCACCGTACGTTTGCACAACACACAACGCAATATGTTGTATGTTGTACCGCTCAGTGGCCGCGGCCGGAAGGGATTTCTCCGGTCCGTTGCAACCGAACGGTCGGATCTAGCCGGGTTTGAATTGGCGGTGAGCCCTGCGGTGCCCTGCTTGAGGGCCGTAGCCAGGCCACCAACTCGCCTCGCGGAGCAATGTGGCGATGGCGGGCACCATCAACGTCCGGACGACGAACGTGTCCAGTAGCAGTCCGCATCCGATGATGAACCCCATCTGCACCATCGTTGCGATGGAACCGACCATTAGACCGAACATGCTTGCGGCAAAGATCAAACCGGCCGAGGTGATGACCGAGCCGGTGCTGGCAACGGTCCGTAGTACCCCGACCCGGATATTGTTGGCCGACTCTTCGCGAAGTCGCGAGATCAGGAGCATGTTGTAGTCGGCGCCCACTGCGACCAGGATGATGAACGACAACAACGGCACCGGCCAGGTGATGTCATGGTGCAGGCCGTAGCGGAATACCAACACTCCCGTGCCCATGGCGGCGGCGTAGTTGAGCACTACCGTGGCGAGCAGGTAGAGGGGCGCGAGAACCGCTCGAAGAAGCGCAACCAGTATCAGTCCCACGATGATTAACGTTGCGATCCCGAGCTTGACGAAGTCGCCGACCATGAGCCGTTGAATATCGGCATTGACGGCCGGAAATCCGACCATCGAAACTTTCCCGCCGGCCAGCGACGTGTTAGGTGTCGCAGCCACCGCGACGTCGGTGATCTTGTGCACGAGCGTCATCGCCTCGGCGGTGTAGGGATCGTATTGGGACTCGATCGCGAATCGAGCGGTCTTGCCGTCCGTTGACACGAACTGGCGAGCGGCGTCACGGAATCGGTTGTCCTGCAAAGCCTTCAGCGGCAAGTAGAAGCCGACCGCCGCATCCGATCCCTGGGTGGCGCGGGCCGATTCCTTTAGTTGTGCGGCAATCTCGCTCATACCGCCCAGCAGCGCGATATTGCTGTCGGCGAGTGTGTGCACTCCGACCGCGAGCGCCCGGGCACCGTAGGCGAGTCGTCCGATGCCGCTTTGCAGCTGCCGAATCTCGGCCGGCAGACCGGCATCCTGGCCCGTGGCGCGGCCGTTGAGGCTTGGGCCGATGGCGTCTGCCGCCTGTTGTATCGCCGATATCGTCGGTTCTACAGAGATCTGCCCGCTCTTAGCGGTCAACTCATCATCAAGGCCGGCGACCTGATCGAAGAAGCCGCCGCTGCGCAGCGCAACTAAGGTCGCGACGTGTCCGCGTAACGTCACGCACGGCGGCGTCCCTGCGCACCACGGTGCACCGTCGAGTATTGCGGCCAGCGGTTCGATCGCGGCGATCGCGTCGGCCGCCCGCATAGCCAAGGGGCGCAAACTGGCGCGATCCGCGAGAGCGCGATCAATGTTGGGTGCCATCGCATTGAGCTGCTTCAGCACCGCCCGATCACCGTCGGGCGGTCCGCCCGCTCCCTGCAGCCGATCCAGTAAACCCGACATCGGGCCCAACGCCTTACGTACGCCGGTATCGAGTTGGGTCAGTCCGTCAGCCAACTGATCCGCACCGTCGGTCAGCTGCTTGAGTTGATCTTTGTGGCCTTCTCCGTCGAGGACCGCGTCGCCGAGCTTGTCACCGATTTGGCCGTTCTGCCAAGCTAATTCAGCCTGTTGCAGGCGTTGGCCGGTTGGCCGGGTCACGCCGACGACTTTCGTCACCCCCGCTATCTGTGAGACGCGGGAGGCCAGCTCCTCGAGATCGGCGAGTCCTGTGCCGGTACGCATATCCTTTGGCGACTCCACGAGCAGAAAGTCCGTCATCGTCGTGTCCTTGGCGAAGTGCCTGTCCAACAGCCGGTAGCCCTGATTGCTGGCGGTGTCGGCTGGCTGCGCTTTGCGGTCGTCGTAACTGATTCGCATGGTCAGGCAGACTGTGGCCAGCGGCAACAACACCACCAGGCTGATCACCAACAACGGCACCGGCTTGCGGACCACCGTCACCGCGATACGGTTCCAGTACGCACGTGTCCGGTCGGCGCGAGGTTCACCGATGCCACGTCTGGCGGCCACCACCAACACCGGCGGCAGCAATGTCACCGTCGCGACAAATCCGATCAGCACCGCAATGGCGCACGCCGGTCCCGATGTCGCGAAGATGTTCAACGTGGCGAATGTCATTGACAGCAAGGCCAACGCGACGGTCGCCGCCGACGCCAGGATTACCCGCCCGATCGTCGCGGTGGCGTGGACGACTGCGTGGTCCACCGCGACCCCCTGTCGTCGTTGCTCGTGATAGCGGCTGATCAGGAAGACCGAGTAATCGGTGCCGGCGCCGAGAAGGATGACGGTCATGAACGCGATCGTGAACTGCGAGACCGGCACACCCGCCTCGCCGAGCGCCGCCAGTATGCCGCGCCCGACCGCCAAGCTCAGGCCGATGACAAGCAGCGGAAGCAGCGCCGTGAACACCGAGCGATAAACCAACAGCAGGATCGCGGCGATCAGGGCCACGGTGGCTACCGAGATGAGCAACAAATCGTGGTCGGCGGCCACGATCTGATCACTCATCGTCGCGGCCGGACCCGTTACCTTCGAGACGGTCTTGGTGCTGACGAAGGCGTTGGCGGCGACATCGCGAACCGACTGAACCGATTCGGCCGCCCGGGGACTGCCCAGGGTCCCCGCGATCCCGACCGGCAAGTACCAGGCTTTGCCGTCACGACTTGTCGCCTGTCCCGCAGTCACTGGATCCGACAGCAGGTCTCGGACCAGCTTGACTTGGTTGGGATCAGCGCGAAGCCTGTCGACCATGGCCGAATAACGCTGTCGTACTTGCGAAGTCAGCCCGTCCGGATTCTCCATGGCGACGATCACGGTCGTGGTCGACCCCACTTCGCCGAACGCCTTCGACATCCGATCCAGCGCCTGCAACGACGGGATGTCGCGCGGAACTGGATCCACCGATTGCCGCCGCACGACGGTTTCCAACTGGGGGAACGCCAACGCCAGCACAACCGCCAGGCCCAGCCACACGCCCACGACGATCATCTTGTGCCTCACGGCGAACCGGGCCACGCCGGCCAGCAGTGCGCTGTAGTGGTCGGCGCCGCGGGCTTGGATGATCGAAATACGGGGCCGGTCAAGGTTCGTACCGGTAGCAGCCATGCAACCCCCTGTAGCAGTGTCAACAGTCCCGCACAGCTGTGACCTCACCGCGCATAAGAAACATACAACAGACAACGTTGTGTGTTGCATCGAGCTGAGGTGACGGGGCGATCGATGCAGCGTGCATCGGCGCCGAATCAGGCCATCAAACCTCGGGCGCAAGCCCTCGTTCGCTACGTTGTTGGTGTACGCGGTCCCGCGTCGACGAAGGAGATCCATAGCCAGATGCGAATCGATATGTGCAACGGCGGCTGTGGATCGCCTGCCCGGCGTCCCGCGAGCTGAGGTCGAATCGTGACACCCAGTCGACTCCGGGTCACTGGAAAGGCGGCCCGCTCCGGGACCTGGGGCGATCGGCCGCCGATCGATGACGACGAGGCACGCGACCGCCTCCTCGATGCCGCCGAAGTCTGCTACGAGCGTCACGGCGTCAGCCGCACCACGGTCGACGATATCGCCAGGGAAGCGTCAGTGCACCGAACGACGGTGTACCGCTACTTCGGATCGCGCGACGACGTGCTGGCGTTCGTGATCCTGCGTGAGTCCGCCGGCGTGATTGGCGGGGCTCAGCAGACGATGGAAGGTAACCGCCCATTCAGCAAGCGGCTACTGGATGCTCTCGATGGTGCGATCGCTGCGGTGGAGAAATCACGCTGGCTGCGTGTGCTGTTCTCGCCGGAAAGTTTCACAATGACGGTGGCCGCGGCCGCATCCACCGCTTTCCGGGATCGGATCCGCCAGGCGCTGCGACCCTACGTCGACGCCGCGAAGGCAAACGGCGAGCTGCGCGAGCAGCTCGATCCCGATGCGGTTGCTGACTGGCTGGTGCGGGTTGCGCAGATGCTGCTGATGGATCACCTCGCCGGAGGCCAGCAGGATGCCCGCATGGACAGGCGGGCAACGCTGCGCAACTTCGTCATTCCGGGGATCCTCAGCCCCGCCGCTGCCGACGCCACGATGGCGCGCACACGAACAAAGAGCGCGAAGCGGTAGTGAATCGCCAGTCTCTTTCAATTTGGGGACACAACGTTTCATCCGCGATCACTTGGCGGCACTGATGCAGGGACTTTCGGGAGCGATCCGATACAGCGGTTGCCCCGCTGGGCTGATGCTGTAGCAACCCCTTGCGAACTCGGCATCGTTGTTCCATGACAGAACACATGCTTGTGCGGGCGCAGCACGGGTACTCGTGTGAGCACGATGACAGAGATGTCCTACAAAAGCACGGACGACATCGACCCTTGTGTGCGCGTGTACGGGACGCGGGTCCACAATCTTCGGGGTGTCGACGTCGTGGCACCGCGTGACGCGCTTGTCGCATTCACCGGGATCTCCGGATCCGGCAAATCGTCGTTGGCGTTCGGGACCATCTATGCCGAGGCCCAGCGCCGCTACTTCGAATCGGTCGCTCCGTACGCCCGTCGCCTGCTATTGCCAACCGGCGCGCCGAAGGTAGATGACATCACCGGGCTACCGCCCGCCGTCGCATTACAGCAGCGCCGGGGTTCGGCGACGTCGCGGTCGACGGTCGGCACCGTCACCACCCTGTCGAATCTGCTGAGGATGCTGTTCTCCCGCGCCGGCACCTACCCGCCGGGGGCCACAGAGCGACTGGACTCCGATGCGTTCTCGCCAAACACCGCGGTCGGGGCGTGCCCCGAGTGCCACGGGCTGGGACGAATCCATCGGGTGACCGAAGAGACACTGGTACCAGACCCGTCGCTGACCATCCGCGAAGGCGCCGTTGCCGCATGGCCGGGTGCGTGGCAGGGCCAAAACCTACGCGACATCCTCGTCACGCTGGGGTATGACATCGACAAGCCGTGGCGGAAACTTCCTAAGCGTCAACGCAACTGGATTCTGTTCACCGACGAGCAGCCCACAGTCGAAATCGATCCTAGCCAGCACCCCGTGCAGGCCGATTATTACTACAACGGCACGTTCTCCAGCGCCGAACGCCACGTCCGCCACACGCTGGCCAACTCCCATAGCGCGATGATGCGTCGCCGCGTACTGCAATTCGTCGACAGCGTCGAGTGCCCCATTTGCGACGGTTCTGGGCTTCGGCCGGAGGCGCTGAAGGTGACATTCGCCGGGCGCACCATCGCCGACTACGTGGCGATGCCGTTGGCCGGTCTTGCTGATACGTTGCGCCCGACGGCTTCTCGGACCGATGCCGCCGCGGCTTACGAGTCAACGAAATCCGGTGAGCTGACGGAAGTGGCGACCATGATCGCCGCCGATCTCGTCGCCCGGCTGCAGATACTCATAGATCTCGGCCTCGGCTATCTCACCCTTAGTCGCCGCACGCCGACGGTGTCACCCGGCGAACTGCAGCGGTTGCGGCTAGCCACTCAACTGCGCGCCGGCTTGTTCGGCGTGCTCTATGTGCTCGACGAGCCGTCAGCTGGACTGCACCCCGCGGACGCCGAACCGCTACTCGACGTGCTTGATCGCCTCCGGCGCGCGGGCAATTCGTTATTCGTGGTCGAGCACGACATGGACGTAGTACGCCGTGCCGATTGGATCGTCGACGTTGGACCTGGGGCGGGGGAGCTTGGCGGGGATGTGCTCTACAGCGGGCCGGTGCCGGGTCTCGCCGACGTCGAGGCGTCGGTCACTCGTAGGTACCTTTTCGAGGGGGCCAGGCCGCCGGCTCGTGAACCCCGCACGCAGTCCGGGCGGCTGCGGCTGCGCGGGATCTGCTTCCACAATTTGAGAGACCTCGACGTGGACCTGCCACTTGGTGTGTACACCGCCGTCACCGGAGTGTCCGGTTCAGGCAAGTCGACGCTTGTCGTGAAGGTCCTCGGCGATGTCGTGAACAGCCATCTCGGCACGGGACGCGCTGCCGAGCCGGCCGAACCCGACGACGACCAAGCCGACACCGGGATCCTCGATCTCGATCACGACGCGAGCGTCGGCGTGACAGCGGCGGGGGTGGAGGACATCAACCGGCTGGTATCAGTCGACCAGCGCCCCATCGGACGCACACCGCGCTCGACGCTGGCGACCTACACCGGCTTGTTCGACGCCGTGCGCCGCGAATTCGCCGCGACCTCGAAGGCGCGTCGCCGCGGTTGGACAGCGGGCAGGTTTTCGTTCAACGTGGCCGAAGGTCGCTGCCCCACCTGTCAGGGGGAGGGGTTCGTGTCAGTCGAATTGTTGTTCCTGCCGGGCACATACGCCACATGCCCGGCGTGTCAAGGAGCGCGGTACTCCGACGAGACACTCGAGGTGCGCTATCACGACCGTACGATCGCCGACGTGCTTGCGATGACCGTCGATGAAGCCTCGGAGTTTCTTGCCGACATCGCCAATGCAGCGCGGAGCCTGACCACGCTGCGAGACGTCGGACTGGGATATCTCCGTCTCGGACAGCCCGCGACCGAGCTGTCAGGTGGCGAGGCGCAGCGGATCAAGCTCGCCTCCGAACTGCAGAGACCCCGGCGAGGGCATACCCTCTACGTCCTCGACGAGCCGACCACCGGGCTACACCCCGCCGATGTGGATCTGCTCGATCGTCAACTGCACCGCCTGGTCGACTCGGGCAACACCGTGGTCGTGGCCGAACACGACATGCGGATGGTCGCGGGTGCGGACTGGGTGATTGACCTCGGACCGGGAGCCGGCAGCGACGGCGGTCGGGTCGTTGCGGCGGGCCCGCCTAAAAAGGTGGCACGTGCGAAACACAGCCGCACGGCGCCGTATCTGGCAAAGCAGTTGGCGCCGTCTGCTACTCGATGAAGAAATTGCTACTAGTAGGAACGGTCCCGGAGATATCGCCGGGGACCGTTTTCATTGGCGGCTTCAAGCCGCTGACAGCTTCGCGGTAAGTTCCGGGGCATGCCCAGCGACAGAGTCCGCGTGGAGATAGGCGCCACTGGCGTGGCAACGGTGACGATGGTGCGCACCGATAAGCACAACGCGCTTGACCAGGCCATGTTCGAAGCATTGATGGATGCCGCCGCACGGCTGGCAGGCGAGGCGTCGGTTCGCGCGGTCGTATTGCACGGCGAGGGTAAGAGCTTCTGCTCGGGCCTGGACGTCGCCAGCTTCATGTCCGGCGAGCGCGGCACCGGCGTGCTGCTCGAGCGGCAGGGCGACCGGCTGGCCAATTTCGCTCAGCGGGTGGCCTACGACTGGTCCTTAGTGCCGGCGCCGGTCATTGCCGCGATTCACGGGAATTGCTTCGGAGGAGGTCTGCAGATCGCGCTGGGTGCCGATATCAGGATTGCTGCGCCGGACGCGAAGCTGTCGATCATGGAGGTCAAGTGGGGCCTCGTTCCCGACATGGGCATCACGCAGACACTGCCGCGACTGGTCCCCATCGACGTCGCAAAGGAGTTGACGTTCAGCGGGCGCGTCGTTTCTGGGAATGAGGCTTTGGCGCTCGGATTGGTCACGCGAAACAGTGACGATCCGCTGAGGTCCGCGCTGGCACTCGCAGAGGAGATCGCGCAGAAGTCTCCGGACGCCGTGCGCGCCGCCAAGCGCCTCTACGACGAAATGTGGGTCAGCGACGACGCGGCCTCTGCCCTGAAGCGCGAATCCGACTTGCAGGCCGGGCTGATCGGCAAGCCCAATCAGCTCGCTGCCGTAGTCGCCGGGATGTCAGGAGAGCCTCCGGTCTTCGTCGACCCCGCTTGACCGGTTCCGCCGACTTGGTCGACGGTGTCGTTGCGCTGGGTCCGATGGCGTTGTGCCGCTTGACTATTGCGGCGCTGTCGCAGGCGGCCCCTAGCCGGTGCCTTGGTGGTGCGGAGCGACGCGGGTGGAGTTGGTGGCAGCTATCGCCCGTTGCCAGCCTGACGCGATGTTCCAGACATCTCCGACACGCGCGATGGCGGCAGCCTCACAGCGTCCGCAGCCGCATTCGGGCGGATGAGCGAGTAGGTCATCGACCACACGCCTGACCAGCACCATGGTCACCGGCTCGCCCGTCGACTGAGCGGCGTTGAACACGTCAACGGCGATCAGGTCGTCGGCATCGGCCATCCGCATGGTGGCCAGTGTGACCCCGAAACCATAGAAGCGGTGCCATGACACCTGGCAACGCGCTGTCAAAATATGGCAGGGCACAACCCTGAGCCGCGGGTTCAAGCCGCGCCCGGTTGCCCGCTAGGGCGCACACACCGGAAAGCGGTTAACAAATCATCACCAGATCGCGTAGTATCGAGGACGTCGAAATTCTAAGTGTTCGTGTTTCACACACGCTCGCGCAGAAACTTGGTGCGGGCGTCTCTTTCTCCTTGCAGGGCAAGCCAGAAGCAGCCGTCTGATCATTCGGCCGCCGGTCCGCATGGCGCGGACCGGATCTCTGACAAAGGAGAAACAAATGACACAGGGAACTGTGAAGTGGTTCAACGCCGAAAAAGGCTTCGGCTTCATCGCGCGCGAAGAGGGTCCGGATGTCTTCGTGCACTACTCCGAGATCGATGGCGGTGGCTTCCGCAGCCTCGAGGAGAACCAGCAGGTGGAATTCGAGGTCACTCAGGGTGCCAAGGGTCCGCAGGCCAGTAAAGTTCGGGCAGTCTGACCGACCCACGAGACAAAGCAGCCGTACCCGCTCTGTATTGAGCGGGTACGGCTCTGCTCGTTTGGCTCCAAAGCGTTTCTAGATGCTGGCCGCAGCTCCGTGCAGGATGGGCTGATGAGCCATCCGGTCGTCGATCGACCCGCGGTCTCGTGGCCGCGCCGCGCCGCGCGCGTTGCCCTGGGTACCTTCTTGATATTCACCGGCGTCAGTATCTGAGCTTCGGCCGAACCGCCTTCCGCGCCCGGGTTCCGACCTGGCTGCCGGTAGACGCCGACGTCGTCGTCATCGCGTCAGGCGTGGTCGAAATCGCACTCGGAGCCAGCCTGGTGCTGCTGACTCGGCGGCAGGTGTCGGTCGGTTGGGTCGTGGCGATCTTCTTCGTTCTGGTGTTCCCCGGCAACATCTCCCAATTTGTCACGCACGCAAATGCTTTCGGACTTGACTCCGATCTTGCCCGCGGCATGCGGTTGCTATTCCAGCCGCTGCTTGTGATCTTGGCGCTATGGTGCACCGGGGCGTGGGCGGCCGTCCGGAAAGGCAGATCCTAGATCGAACAGCGGCGCGGCGGCCGGTGAACACCACGGCGGCGTCGTTCACCTCCGCTGCGGATCCAATTCGTTTGCACCGCTGTACTTGTCGATCAGCTGCTGTTTGGCTTAGGGCCGTTCGTCTTCCCAACTGCGGCAGCCATAGTCGCGTCGCGGAGGCGCCGGTTGGGATTCTTTCTGCTCACCATCTGAATGCGAGAAAGCTACAACTGCTGGCGACGTGCCGATTTCACCGCCGCGCCTGGACATGCGCCGGGATGGGTCCCTTTGCGACAGTGGTGCACGGCGATTCGAGAGGAAAGTCCCTGTCCGTCGAACGGATGTGGATAGACCGGACGATGGTGGCGAGCGCGAGGGTTGTCACGAGCATCGCGAAGTGTTCACCGATGCACGAACGTGGGCCGGCGGCGAACGGGATGAACTGCCAGCGGTCGCGGTTCATGGAGTTCTCCGGGCTGAACCGATCGGGGTCAAAGACCAGCGGGCGCTCCCACAAGGCCGGATCCCGGTGCAGGGCACTAATCCCCACGGCCACGATGCTGCCCGCTTCCACTCGGTATCCGTCCACCGCGATGTCGCGCACCGCCAATCGGCCGACCCCCGCGGCCGGCGGGCACAGTCGCAACGACTCGTTGAGCACCTGGGCGGTGTATTCGAGCCGGGGGACATCCTCGGGCGTCAGTTCTCTATCGCCGATCTCGGCAGCCTCGGCGGCGACCCGGTCCTGCATGTCGGGATGGTGCCCCAGCTCCCACAAGGCGTAGGTCAGCATCGTCGCCGTTGTGTCGTGGCCGGACAGCATGAAGATCAGCAGCTCGTTGCAGATGTCGTCGTCGGAGAGCGGCCGGCCGGTGTCTGGGTCGGTGGCCGCGATCAACGCTTGAACCAGCGGTGCATCGCGGGTCGGATCTGCGCGGCACGCCTGCAGGATGTCCATGGTGACCTGGCGCATGGTCGCAACCGCGGCGCGAGCGCGACGGCGCGACGGCGTCGGGAGCCACCGCGGCGCACGTATCGGCCGTAATGCACGATCGGTCGCGTAGGCCGATGCCAGGTGCATGTTCTGGGCGATCTCGTTACCGAATTCGTTGATGTCGACACCGAGAATTGAGCGGCCGAGCGACCGCATGGCGAGTCGGCGGCACTGAGCGTCGAGGTCGACTTCACCTACCTCGCGCCAGTGATCGGCGAATGTTTGCGCTGTCTGCGTCATGTGTCTAGCAAAGCCGCCGATGTTTTGTTTGGTGAACACCGGTTGTAGTACGCGTCTGCGCGGAACCCATTCTCTGTTGGGCAGGACAAAGAGGTTGTCGCCCGCCACGTTCCGCACTTCCTGGTGGATCTGGCATCGCTCGGTAAGTCCGTCCGCGCGTCCCAACACATCGCGCACCCCGCTCGGCGAGGTGACCAGCACAAGGGCCGGGGCAACGAACTTTGGCAGCGGTACGAAACGGGTCACCGGTCCGCCGGCCTCGCTCAGCCGTACCAGTCCGGTGTGCAAAACCCGCGCCGCTGACAGCGCCTGCCGAATGGGCAGCGGATTTTTCGGCGCCAGCGGAAGTGTGGCCACATCGAGTCTGTCGATCGTCGCGGTCATGGCACCAAGAATTATAACGCGCCTGGCGGATCGCAAGACTTTGCCGGGACTCAACCGGCGCGAGGTACGCGCCGAAGCATGAACGGTCTCGAATCGGTGGTCCCGGGAAGATGTCCGAGCAAGCGGCGAAAGCGCGACGCATCGCGAAGGTCTATTAACGTAAGCGCTTATAGAGATTGGATTTTCGGCGATGACAGGGACGGTTCGTAGTTGAGAAAGCGGATGGTCTTGCCTGTCGTTGTTACTACTGTCGCTATCGTGGCGCTTTGGATGCTCTGGTACAACTCGGGGCAGCACAAGCTCCAGCGGTGTGTCAAAGCTCAGTCGGATCACTATTACTCAACCAGCGAAGGCCAGGAGTTGCACCGCCACGGTACCGATCCGCCCGCTGACCTGTTCGTCTTGGAATGCAATCAAATGGGTATCAACTGACGGGTCGGCCGTCACCGGTCCGCCAGCAGGATGCGGGCAACCCACTCGACGCGACTCAGCGATTCCTCCAACGTCATCATCCCAGTGAGCACTCCGGCCAGCGAACTGCTCAATGCGGCGCTCAGTCCGAAGGTGATGTTCGGAACATTCTCTGGTGCAACGCCTTCCAGGAGGCGATTGAACATCTCGGTGTTCGTGCGATTCATCCGGTCGATCGTCGCCCTAGCTTCGGCATCGTTGGATGTCGTCGTTTGAAACATCAGCGCGGTCATGTTCGGGTTGCGGTGAAACGCACGCTGGGCACGTCGCAGGTAGTCCAAGATGCCCGGTAGCGGATCCTGGTTGGCATGGCCCGTCCGCGACGCAAGGATGCGGTGGGTCAGTCGCTTCTGCCAGTCCTCGAGCGCCGCCGCCAGCAGGTAGTCCTTCGAGTTGAAGTAGCGGTAAACGGTGGCCAGCGCCACCCTGGAGCGCTTGGACACGTCACGCATCTGCACGGCCTCGGCGCCTACCTCGGCAATCAGATCGATGACCGCTTCGATGATCGTCGCTCGCCGGACGAGCTGGCGGCTGGTCATATCCGCCAGCGGAACGACGGCGGCATCGGGCCGTTCGACGGGAATGTTGACGGTGCCACCTCCGGATCGGACCCGACGGCAGAACAGAACAAGCTTCTTACCGTTTCCCCTGGGATGAGGGCTGCCTGAGATGTTATCGCAGCTAGGTTCGCTATTCAATCTTGACTTTGGTAGAACGGTGTTTCAGTATTGGTCCTCAGCAACGTTGCGCGGACGCCAGTGTGATCGGAGGACTCCATGCCCGGACCGGTAGGTTTGCCGGTGATCGACACCATGATCGGATTTCCGCACGAGGGCTCCGCCCAGTACGACTTCATCCGCAAGCAGACCAAGGACCGCGAATCCAAAGAGGATTTCGAGTTCCCGGTTGAGTACATGTTCAAGGATGTCCCGCAGGGGCTGTCGACCGCTGACTCGGTGTCGCTGGTGCTTCAGCAGATGGACCAGTTCGGTATCGAGAAGGCGATGATCGGGGTCGGCGAGGACTCTGCGCAGTTGGCGCTCAAGATGTTCCCGGACCGGTTCGTGCCTTCCGGTGCGCTGGCCGACCCCAACGACGTCATGGGCTCGGTGAACGCGATTCGTCGCGAGCACGAGCAGTTCGGTATCCGCGCGACGTCGGTGTTTCCCGCCGGGACCTTTCCGCAGGTCCCCATCGACGACCCGAAGATGTATCCCGTCTACGCCACCTGCGTCGAACTCGGCATCCCGATCTTCGTCTGCGCCGGTGTCCCCGGACCGCGAGTTCCCTTTGCACCCCAAGAAGTCTCGCGAATCGACGTTGTCATGTTTGACTTCCCCGACCTGGTGTTCGTCACCCGCCACGGCTGCGAGCCGTGGGAGGACCTCGCCGTCAAACTCATGTTGAAGTGGCCCAACCTGTATTACTCGACGTCGGCGTTCGCGCCCAAGTACTACCCGAAGGCCATCATCGACTACGCGAATTCCCGCGGCGCCGACAAGATCCTCTACGCCGGCTACTTTCCGATGGGCCTTTCTTTGGAGCGGATCTTCAGCGACATGCCGAAGGTTCCGCTCAAAGACGAGGTCTGGCCGAAATTCCTGTACGGCAACGCCGCCCGCATTCTCGGGCTGGAAGGCTGACAATCGATGACGCTGGCGATCACCGTCGAACAGGAACAGCTCGTCGACGCCGTGAGCCGTTTCGCCGCACGGTACGCGCCCACCGGCCAGACCCGTGCTGCATTCGGTTCGATCGCCGTTGGCGAAATACCCTCCTGGTGGCTGGAATTCGTCGACAACGGCTTTCACGCGATACACCTACCGGGTAATCTCGGTGGCCAGGACGGCACCCTGGCCGACACGGCCTGCGTCATCGAGGCGGCAGCAGCGGCGCTGCTGCCCGGGCCGCTGCTGAGCACGGTCACGGCGAGTGCCGTGGCGAATCTCGCTGACGCGTCAGTCAAACCGCTGCTGACCGATTTAGCCGCAGGCACGACGGCCGTCGTCGTACTGCCCGAACACTGCGACGTCCAAGCCGTATCCGAAGGAAACTCCTGGCGACTCAATGGAGCATCGGGCTCGGTGCTGGGAATCTGTGCAGCGCAACGCATTCTGCTACCCGCTCGTGCCGCCGATGGCAGCCAACGATGGTTCGCGATCACGCCGAGTCCGGGCCTGACGGTCAGATCGCAACAAGGCACCGACCTGTGCACCGACGTAGGTGTCATCGAACTCGCAAACCACGTCGCGCCGGACAGTGCAGAGATATCAGGCATATCGACAGAGCGGGCCCGTTGCCTCGTGGTGGCCCTCGCTTCGTGTGCAGCCGCCGGAGCAGTGCGCCGCTGCGCTGACGCCGCAACCGAATACATTCGCACGCGTGAGCAGTTCGGCCGACCGGTCGGCTCTTTCCAGGCGCTGCAACACAAAGCAGCGACCCTGCTGGTCGGCTCTGAGCTCGCCGCGTCAGCGGCTTGGGACGCGGTCCGCGCCGAGGGCGAGTCCATCGAGCAACATCGACTCGCAGCGGCCTCGGCTGCTGTGATGGCGGTGGGCGCTGCCCCCGACCTGGTGCTCGACGCGCTGCTGATGTTTGGCGCGATCGGCTACACCTGGGAGCACGACACCCACCTGTACTGGCGTCGCGTCACCAGCTTGGCGGCATCACTGGGTCCGCTCACCCGCTGGACACGGGAAGCAGGGGAGTTGGCATGCACGCAAAAGCGTTCCACCGCAATCAACCTGGGCGACGTCGAATCCGAATTCCGCTCCACGGTAGCTGCCACGCTGGATGAGGCGCTGGGGCTGTCCAACGATCGCCCCTCCGATGACAGCAGGGCGCCCGGCCTGGCCACTGGGCCGCAACGTGACCTGCTCGCGCAGAAAGGGCTGGTGGCGCCAAATCTGCCCGCGCCGTGGGGTGTTGACGCCTCCGCGGTACAGCAGGTGATCATCGCCGACGAGTTCGACAAACGACCCGAATTAATACGACCATCGCTCGGCATCGCAGAATGGATCCTCCCGACAATTCTCAGCAGCGGATCGGATCTGCAACGCGACCGCTTCGCCTGGCCGATTGTCCGTGGCGTACAACGATGGTGCCAACTGTTCAGCGAACCTGGCGCAGGATCGGATCTGGCGTCGCTATCCACCCGAGCCACCAAGGTCGACGGGGGATGGCTGGTCAACGGGCACAAGATCTGGACATCATTGGCTGACCGGGCTCAGTTCGGAGCATTGCTGGCCCGGACGGATCCCGAAGCGAAGAAGCATCGCGGCATCGGCTACTTCCTCATCGACATGACGTCGCCCGGTGTCGAGGTCTCACCGATCAAGCAGGCCAGCGGACGCTTCGAGTTCAACGAGGTGTTTCTCACCGATGTGTTCGTGCCCGACGACATGCTCGTCGGGAAGCCCGACGACGGGTGGAGCCTGGCGGTGTCGACGATGGCGGTCGAACGAACGGCCATTGGGAATTACGTCAGCATCGACCGAACCACGGCGCTTCGGAGAATCGCCGAAACAGGCGGTCCAGACCAGGATGCGGCGCTGCGGGCTCTCGGCGACGTCGAGTCTTACAGCACGGCGATCAAAGCCTTGGTGCTGCGCGAAACCCTCCGACTGGTCGAGGGCCAGGGACCCGGCCCGACCTCCAGCATCGCCAAGTACGCGATGGTCACATTGTTGCGCCGCGCATGGACCGCCACACTCGGCCTGACCGGCCGCGCCGCGATGTTGGAGAAGTCCGAACCAGCGGTCGTCCAACCGTATTTCGACGCGCCTGCCGAACTCATCGGCGGAGGCACGCCGGAAATCCAATTGACGGTCATCGCATCGATGGTCCTCGGCTTGCCGCGCAACTGAACTACCACGTCGCCACAGAAAGGACACCCACCGCGATGACAACACAACTGCCCTTCAAGTTCTTCGACTGCGACAACCACTATTACGAAGCCCTCGATGCGTTCACCCGCCACATCGAGCCCCAATACAAGAAGCGCGCGATCCAGTGGGCTCAACTCGACGGCAAGCAACGTCTTCTCGTCGGCGGCAGGGTCAACAGGTTCATCCCGAATCCGACCTTCGACCCCGTCGGTAAACCCGGCGCGCTCGATGAGTACTTCCGCGGCCGAAATCCCAGAGGGGCTGATTTGAATGCGCTTTTCGGCGACTTGGAGCCGATCCCGCCCGCGTATCGGGACCGCGACGCGCGACTGGCTCTAATGGACGAACAGGGCATGGCGGCCTGCATCCTGTTGCCGACTCTCGGAGTGGGGATGGAGCAGGCGTTGTTGCCGGACCTGGACGCGACAGTCGCAACGTTCCGAGCGTTCAATCGCTGGATGGATGACGACTGGGGATTCGCCTACCAGGAACGGATTTTCGCCGCGCCCTACATCACCTTATGCAAGCCGGACGATGCGGTTCGAGAGCTTCAGTGGGCATTGGATCGCGACGCGCGCTTCATCGTCATGGTGCCTGGACCGGTCATGACGGATGTCGGCATGCGTGCGCCCGGCGACCCGATGTTCGACGAATTCTGGCATTTGGCAAACGATTCAGGTATCACCGTGTGCTATCACTCGGGCGAGACGTACTATTCGAAGTTCATGCCGGCCTGGGGCGAATCGGACTACATGATGTCGTTCCAGGCACTCCTCGGCTTTCGAAGCCTGTTCTCCGGCGACCCCCTCCAAGACACCTTCGCCAATCATCTGCACAAAGGCCTTTTCCTGCGGTTCCCGAACCTGCGGATGGCGTGCATCGAGAGCGGATCGACCTGGGTTTTCCACCTCTTCGAAAAGCTGACCAAGTCCTACGGCCAGATCCCGCAGATCTATCAAGAAGACCCGCGGGAGAGCTTCAAACGCCATGTCTGGGTGTCGCCGTTCTACGAAGACGAACTGGCGAGCCTGCTGAAACTGCTGGGCGACACACAGATCATCATGGGTTCGGACTACCCGCATGTCGAAGGCTTGGCCGATCCCGCGTCCTATATCAAGGACTTGGAGAACTTCGACTATACCCCTGAGCAGTGTCGAACTGTCATGCGCGACAACGGGCTCCAGCTCTCGGTCCGCCGGCCGGTGTGATCGCTTTGTGAACATCAGCAAGTCGAACCTGGTGGCCATGCTGCTAGAAGTCGGCGAGGAGAACGCGGCAGTACTGTTGGCGCGTTCTGACCTGCCGGACGAGATCGACCTGCAGCGTGAGTTCAACTCCCTGGTGGCCTTCGGGCTGGACCGCCAGCAGGTGGACGAGGTGGCGCAAATGACGATCGGCGCCGTTGAAACCGACGGCGAAAATGGCCACCGTCAGCGCGCTGAGATGGAGACGACCATCTCGCGGCGATGGGCCGATCTTGTTGACCAGTGGCTGACGTGAGGAAGGGCGATGACGAAACCGCAACTGCCGCAGGGGTTTGACTTCACCGATCCCGATGTGTACGCCGCGGGCCTGCCAACCGAGGAACTGCGCGAGCTGCGCCGGGCGGCACCGGTCTGGTGGAACGAGCAGCCCACGGGCGTCGGAGGTTTCACCGACGGCGGCTATTGGGTGGTGAGCAGGCACCGCGACGTCCGAGAGATATCGCGGCGCAGCGACGTGTTTTCCAGCGCCGAGAACTGCATCGTCCCGCGCTATGTCGACGAGGAGGCGGCACGCGGGCAGATCGAGGCCGGCCGATTCTCGATGATCAACATGGATGCTCCACAGCACACCCGAATGCGCAAGATCGTGTCTCGGGGGTTCACTCCGCGAGCGGTGGATCGCCTCCGGGAGGATCTGGCGCAGCGAGCTCGCCGCATCGTGGCAGAGGCGGCAGCCACAGCGGGAACCGGAGATTTCGTGGCGCAGGTGGCTAGCGAACTGCCACTGCAAGCGATCGCCGGACTGTTGGGGGTTCCGTTCGAGGACCGTTCCAAGCTTTTTCACTGGACGAACAACATGGTGGGGGACGAGGACACCGAGTTCGCCGGATCCCCGGCTCTGGAGTCGGCCGGCGAATTGATGTTCTACGGCATGCAACTCGCCGCATACAAAGCCGACCATCCCGGTGACGACATTGTCACCCACCTGATCACGGCCGATATCGACGGCCACAAACTCTCCGATGAAGAGTTCGGATTGTTCATGGTGACCTTGACGGTGGCCGGCAACGAGACGACGCGCAACTCGATTACCCAAGGCATGATGGCGTTCCTCGACAACCCAGAACAGTGGGAGACGTTCATGGAGCGACGCCCGGTGACTGCCGTCGACGAGATCATCCGCTGGGCAACGCCGATCACGGCCTTCCAGCGCACCGCACTGCGCGATGTCGAGCTCGGTGACGTCCCGATCAAGCAGGGCCAGCGCCTTGCACTGTTCTACCGATCGGCCAACTTCGACGAGGACGTCTTCGACGACCCCTTCTCGTTCAATGTGTTGCGAGATCCCAATCCACACCTGAGTTTCGGCGGCACCGGCGCCCACTACTGCCTGGGGGCCAACCTTGCCAGAATGACGGTCGGGGTGATGTTCGACGCGATCGCCGACCTGATGCCCGACATCACCCCGCTCGGCCCGCCGGAGCGGTTACGGTCAGGCTGGCTCAACGGGATCAAGCATTGGCAGGTCGACTACACCGGTACCTGTCCGGTGACCCACTGACGCAACCGCATACCGTGTGACTATTTCGTCTGCGTGACAAGCCGGGGTCGAGTCTGTTGCGCTTTCGTCAGCAGTAGGTGACTCCGCTTGCGGCACATCGCAGTTGGTACTTTATCTCAACGCCTCCGGTGGCGCTTTCCGGCATTGTGGCCGATAGTCATATGGAGTGTGAACTGTTAGGTGTCAGCGGAGATGGGAGTGGTTATGCCTGTCGTGATCGATGCCGTTGGCCAGCAGAAAAACAAACCGGCTGCTGCGCAAGATGGTGAGAGCTTTCAATTCCATCGTGAAATCATCGTCTGCGGTGACGACCCGCTGGCGAACACGATCATCGATGAACTGCGGGGCGCCGGCGCCCGGATCATCCGGATCACCTCGGCCGCCGATCTGCTGGGCGCCGGGGTGCATCGCGCGCGGGCCGTGGTCTGCGCCGGGCCCAATGACGCGGTGAATCTCGAAATCGCCTTATTGGCAAGGCGATTCAGTCCGAATGTTCGCGTAGTGGCTCGTTTGGCAGACAACGTACTACGCGACGCGGTTGCTGCGGTCAGTGGCCCCGGTGCGATCTTGAACGTCGCCGACCTCGCGGCGCCATCCGTCGTCGAGGCGGTCCTGTCGCGTAACGCGCACCAGTTCGCCACCGCCGGTGTCGAATTCGTTGTCTGGGGATCCGAGGCACCGAAGGACGGGACGCTGCGCGATCTCTATAAAGACCTGGCGCCGGTGGCGGTGGTCCACGGTAAGAATTCGCCTACCCCCGGCGAGGTGGTGCCATGTCCGGGGCGCGACCTACAGGTCTTCAAAGGCGACTGGACCTCGATGATCGGCCCGAAGGACGAGATGGAAGCCCGCGGAATCTCGGTGCCGCCCTCGACAGCGACGCGCTCGAGCCAGTCCAGGGTGCGACGCGTCATCGATGCCGTGCGCGCGATGCGTGAGGACGCGAACCCGCTGCTTTTTCCGTCGGTGATATGCACGTTGGTGCTGATGTTCGGCTCGACAGCGGTGATGCGGTCCACTTTTGTCAACCCGCGGATGTCATGGCTCGATTCCTTGTACTTCACCTCCGAGGTGGTCACCAGCGTCGGTTTCGGCGATTACAGTTTCGCGCAACAATCCGCCTGGCTGCGGTACTTCGCCATCGGGTTGATGTTCGCCGGTGTGACCATTACTGCCATTCTCGTCGCGCTCGTCGCGGACCTGCTGTTGTCCCGCCGCTTCGTCCACACGGCCGGTCTGCGACGGGCCCGCCACCTGCGCGACCACATCATCGTCGTCGGCCTGGGTTCAACTGGCATCCGCGTCGTCAGTGATCTCGCCGCTGATGGATACGACGTTGTGGTGATCGAGCAGGACGAGAACAACCGCCTCCTGTCGACCCTGGCCAAACTTGACGTGCCGGTGATTTTCGGAGACTCGACGATGCGCCAGACGCTGGAATCGGCGCGCGTCGATCGCGCCCGCGGTGTCGCGGTGATGACCCAGGACGACATGGAGAACATTCGGACCGGCATCGTCCTGCTGGAAACCCTGGGATCCGATACCAAGGTGCCGATTGTGCTGCGAGTGCAGGGCCGTGCGCTGAGTGCCGCCGTGAACCAGCAGTTCGGTTTTGAAAACGTGCGATCGGTCGTGGATCTGGCAGCACCGTGGTTCATCGGCGCAGCGATGGGTTTGCAGGTGCTGGGCACGTTTTGGGTCGGGCAGCGCTCGTTTATGGTCGGCGCGATGCTGGTAGCGGAGAGCAGTGAGCTCGACGGGATGCGAATGGTGGAACTGTCCACTCAGACGCGAGTCATCGCAATCATCCGACCGGAAGGACCGGTGAGGCTGCGCCCGCGTCGCGACGCTCGAATGCAAGCCGGCGACACGGTTTATCTGATCGGCCCCTATCGCGAGCTGATCGCGACGCTTCGCAAGGGTCAGCCGCCGCCGCTGACCGCAATCAACGGAGAGAGCGCGTTGGCGCTCGCGGCCGCGCGTGGCCACCACCGGCCTGAGGTGCGCCGGCCGCGGTGGGCGCCGGATCCCGGGGAGTGAGGGCCTCGCTGAAATCAGGGGCCGTCCAGGCGCAGGTGCCAGCGCATGAGCCATGGGCCGATCAGCTCGGCAACCGTGCCACCATCGTCGCCGGCCCGGATGGTGATGCCGACCGGTGTGGCGGTGCCGTCGGCGTTGCGGTAGTACACCGGTCCACCGGAGTCGCCTTTTGTGACGTGCGCGTCGAAACGCACCGTGTTGGGTTGCACCTCGACGACGGGGCCGCATTCCGGCCCGCCGTGCCGCTCACCGGAGATGAAGCCGTAATGACACAACTGCTGACCTCGCGCCGGATGCGGCTGGTCGGCGGGCGCAATGACCGGCCGGATCCCGATGATGCGCGTGTCGGTGGACACGGCCGGGCCGGGCGGGGAGTTGCCGATTCCGAGCACGGCGATGTCGTCGTCCTCGCCGTGGTCGCCTCCGAAGGCCTTGTGAGTGAACGATCCAACGACTTGAAAGCCCTTGGCCTCGTTGAAGTAGGTGACAGCGCCGTCGTCGTCGCAGTGCCCGGCGGTGAGCAGGCCGGGCTGCCCGTTGCTGTCGTGGATGAGCCATCCGGCGGTGCAGGTATCGACGGGCTGGTTGTTGCCGTCGTAGATGCCTATGCCGACACCAGGGGCCAGTGCGGGCGCAGGGTGATTGCTCAGGTCGAAGTCCGGCGGCGGTTCAGCGATTGCGCTGGCAGCAAAGGTCATGCCGCAGCAGCAGATTGCCGCAGCGATGACCGCCGCCAGCGCCTTGGTTTTCGTGCCGCCCAGTCTTCCACCGGTGAGCGATTCACACGTCGTAATGCAACTGAACTCGCACGGCTGAGTGGCCAAGGGTGCACCTCGATGTGGCGAGCGGTCAACACGCTTGGACTGAATCCCCTTCCGGCTTTTGCAAAGACGCGCGGCTCCGATGGGGGGCGCACCTCGATTGGCAGTTGCGGCAGTGCTCAACGGGGTATACGAATTGACTTACAGGTTAATGACCCGGCCGAATCGGATACCATCAAGATCGGTTCGGCTCGGCGATCAGTGGTTCGACCCACTGATCGATGTGCCGATCTAAGACGAAGGACAAGACCCTCACACTTAGCCCACTGTGCGCGTGCTGACGAATCCGGTAGGAGGCACGCCTTACTAGCTGAGTGGCTCAACGACGCCGCGGGTGGCGTCGACCGGAAGGATGATGATGACCGAATTCGCGATTCGGGCAGTGGACAGCCGCTCAGAGGATGGCTTCGCGGTACGGATCTTGATTGAGCACGCCACGATCACCCTCTCCGACGGCGAGTTGGCCGACCAGACCACGAACCACCTGTGCTTCGATATGGAGAACGCCGGGAAGCTGGGGAAGGTGCTGCTCGCCCTCGCCGCGGCGTTTGAGACTGACCCGACCCGGGGTGAAGACAGGAAGCACTCGGTGACGGAGCGCGGCGGTGACGAGCGCGCACTCCTCCGGGCTATGGCAGCGCGGGTAGCACGAACGTCGGGATCGTCTGGATGGTCGAGCGACCAGCTTGCCATGATCGACACCTTGGTCTCCCAGGGCGCCAACCGCGAAGACTTCAAGGCCTTAACGCCCGAGCGGTTCGTGCAGTTCTGCGAGGCGTGGCTGCAGATGGACGATCGGATCAGTGAGACCCAGTGTGTTGTCTGCGGCGATACCTTCACCTACGAGCGGACGGGCAGGCCTCCGCTCACCTGTTCAGCTGAATGTCGACGTAACCGTAACAACAAATCGCAGACGCGCCCGGGGGACTAAGCCGGTCAGCGTTTTTACGCTGCAAGCGCACGAAGATCGGCTGCCGCGTCGTCTCCCACCTGTCGCAGCTCGTGCCGTATCGCTGCTTGATGGATGCGCCGCTCCGGTTTGCGCAGCCGACCTTACCCGGGAGCGCCGTAAAGGAGGCCGCTGACTCTATTGAGGATGGGGCCGGCGTTGGCGGCTACCGGGGTCAGCGCCGCAGCTAAAAACGAACGGTAGCCGCCGCCAGAACGACCAGTCGACGACGCTGGCGCGCTGTGGCGTGATTTGACGCGCGATTCGGCTTGATAAGGCGTGTCGACGATGGGGCGACCGAAGGCATCGCGACGATGACCGCCACTACCACTGCGTGCTCGGCTACGGCTCGCACGAAGGCGTCGCCATCGAAGCTGCGGTTGGTGGCCAGTACGACGGGGGCTCCGAGGAGGTGCCGCGGGCCGTAATCGAGTAACTGGCGGCGGCGTGCAGACGATCGGTTCGCCGCGGCGATCATACCTCGGGTAAGACACCCGGCAATCCGCCGTGGTGGCCTCCCAATGGGAACCCGATGTCAAAACAGGCTAAGCAGCATCGACCCCAAATGGTCCGGCAGCAGGGCGCCGACCTCGGCGCCCAGGCCACCAACGTTGAACAGGTCGCCCGAGTCCATCGCCGACAGCAGCGTGCTGAATTCCGCCGGCACGTTACTGGCAGCGGTAAGGTCCGTAAACTGCGCGGCCTCCGGGGGGTCGAAGGGCCCGCCCGGAAGGAAGGGATTCAACGCCACGTAAATCCCTTCCGTGAGATCAGCGAAAACTTTGAAGGGATCAGGGAGTTGCTCGATAGGGTTCGCGGCTGGTGCCGCGATCAAACTGTTCCATAAGTCAGTCCACGGCTCGGACAGGTTCAGCGTGAAAGTCGTGCCGGCCCATGGGTACAAGTTCTCAATGCCATCGAGAGTTTGCGTACCCGGGAAGCCGTATTCGCCCCCGACGCCACCCAACGGGTCAACGCTGCCAGGGGCGGTCGGGTCAAAGTAATACCCCGACGTCAGTTGCGAAAGGGGGACCTGAAACCAGCTGTGGATCAGCTCAAACACACCTCCGCAGAATACCGTGACGCACGCCGGGTTCGTCGGCAATTCGGCTTCCATCAAGCCGGCTAGTTGCGGGCCCAGCGAGTCGGACAGAGCCGGGAACGGCACCAACATGTGTGTAAGCGCCTCTATCTTCGGCAGGTCGGCGACATCGACACCCCAAAGGTTTGTCTCGCTTGGAACAAACCAAGGGCCGGTGAAAAACAGCGCGTTCGCCAGATCCTGTACGGCGTCGAGTTCGTTGGCAGGAATGTTGATGACGTCGTAGAACAGGTTCAACGGAACATTCAGGAGGGACTCGGTGTCGACTAGACCGGTCTCGATGCTGCGGACGGGCAGCTCGATGAGCCGCGACGCAGTCGGAGTGACGGCGATGACACTCGCCAGCACGAGAGCCGAAGTCGCCATGACACACCGATATACAGCTGCATGCATGAGAGCCCCCCTTGACTCGACGCCGCGCTGGCCCAAATCTACCGAAGAGAGCGCAGCCGATATTTGGACGATTAATTGGCGCTAGAGAAATTCGGAATTCGAGCCGCCGTTACGCGACGCCCGCTTATTAGCGCAGTTCGTTGATTTGCGTAACCTCCGATTAGCACAGTTTGTTGATTTGCGTAACCTCCGAGTCGAGATCGTGTCGCAACGGATCGAGCACGATATTGGTTGCCGCCTCTAGATAGCCGACGCCCAGCTGTTCGATCGTCGTCCCCATCGAGCTCACGGCTTGCGCTAGATCGGCAGGGGTCGCGGGTTGGGCAGCGACGCGGTCACGCAGATATGCGCCGCCCCCTAACAGCGCCAGGCGAGCATTCGCTGCGATCGCGAGTTGACCAGCTGGGTCGTGGGGGTTCGGATCTGCCAGGTGGGTATTCCTTACCACGCCTTGGTGTACCGCGGTGTAGGCCGAGCAAACGTTGCTTTTGGCGTGGGCGGTTTGTTGATCGCTAAAGGTGGGTGAAGCGCTTTGGGGTGCGGGTCGAAACCATGCCGCGATGGCGATGGCTGTGGCGATCACGGCTATCGCCAGCGCCGCGGACGCGGCCCAGCGTGACGACCTCCACCAGCGCGGGGAGGGGAGCGGTTTTTTAGGGCTGGCCTGAACTTCAGGCTCAGTTAATTGCGTATCAGACATTCAATTACCCTATCGCTCGACACGGATTTTTGATTGCATAATGCCGAAATTATTTAATGGTTGACCGAGGTCTGCTGTGCCGGATTTAGGGCAATCGCAAGACAATCAAGCCGCCACAGCGACTGAAATAGCTTGCGGCCGAATTTCTCGAAGTCACTGGCGTTGCCCAGCTGCGTGTCTTTGCTTTGCGCCACGCATGCGGCGATCTCCCGAATTGTGCGGCGGCCATCGATGTACCGCACAAACGGCAACTGTGCTGCGGTGAGGCTCATTCGCCAACCCGGCCGGAAAATCTCAGCGCCGGAGAGACCGCAACGCATACGCATCAGCGGAATGTAATCGAGGCAGGCGACCGTCGAAAAATCGATGGCGTAGGACGCTTTCGGTCGGCCGGGATGGCATGCCATGAAGAAATGGCATGCGTTCAAGGTGTGGACACGCTCCATCACCGACCACTGCTTCGTCTCTGGCAGCGCGTTGACGGCTGGATACAACTCGATGGAGGTGGTGACTAAATCGTGCAAGTAATACGGCGCCTTGAGCAGCCATCCCTGAAATGCGAGTCCGGCCGAACCGACCAGCTCGAGGCAATCGCCAACGCCATAATTTCGCGCGCGACCGTGCAGAAACGTATCTACCAGGACCGCATCAGACTGCGAATTGCCTGCTATTTTCAAATAGCTCCGGGCGGGGTGATCGGCTGGCAGCATCGAGATTGTCTCTTTGACCACTCGCAGCGATGCATCATCTTGACGCAGATCCACGTCGCGGAAAAGCGATTCGAGCACCTCGACACCGATACGACCGTATTTTGCATACAGCATGACTCCGATCACGCCGTCGGGCCGCAGGCAAGCGGCGAGTGCTTTCATGCCTGACACCGGATCGGCCAGGTGATGCAGTACGCCAGTGGATACGACGAGGTCGAAATCAAGTCCCAGCGTTGGCAGCTCTTCGATCGGCAGCAGCCGTAACTCCAGGTTCCAGAGCCCGTACTTGTCCTTCAAATATTGCTGATGATCCAGTGAAGGTTCGCTGACATCGACGGCCACCACTTTCGCTTCGGAATTGGTGAACGCAAAAACCGCCGCCTGGTTGGTACCACATCCTGCAATCAGAATGTCAAGATGGTGATTGTGATCCCGATCGGGCCATAAGATCCGGGATGCGTGGCTGGGGTCGAACCATTGCCAATTGTCGCGGAGCCACGCCTCTAGATCCTGGATAGGTTCTGGATAGCGCCACCGCTCGTACTGGCGGGTGACGACATCGGACTTCGGATTGTTCACGTCAGCGGTGACTCCTTCGCGATCCCTTGCTTTTGTTGATTCGAGTCCGACGTCGGTGGTCACGTTCTCAAGCTCCCGTCGTGGGTTAGCGCCAGGTGGGACAACCCGCACTCGCGAGGACCGCCGCCGATCGGCGACGACGCCGCGCTGGGGTGAGCGGCATTCGAGCGGCCGCACCGCCGGGACCAGACCGGTCGCGCACCGCGATCTAGCACGCCAGCGGTCCGATGTGGCCGCGCAGACGACAACCACGGCCGGATTTCTCCGGGCCGTGGTTGCCGCTCCCCCTCGACCATGAACCGTTACGGCTCGTTTGCGCCGGGCGTTCCAGGCGTGCCGGGTGTGCCGTTCACACCGCCGGGGCCGCCGGTTGTGCCGACGCCGCCGGTGGCGCCGGTGCCGTTACCGCCGTTGCCGCCGACGCCGCCTACACCGGAGCCGTTGACGCCCGGTGCGCCGCCGTGGCCGCCGGCGCCGCCGGCGCCGCCGGTGCCGGCATTGCCGCCGGTGCCGGTGCCGATCCCGCCGGTGCCGCCGTTGCCGCCGTCGGCGGCGTTGCCGCCGTCACCGCCGACGCCGCCCGCGCCGCCGGTACTGGTGCCGGTGGTTCCGGTCACCCCGGCCGCGCCGCCGTTCCCGCCGATGCCGCCGGCGCCGCCGTTGGTGCCGCTGATGCCGCCGGCGCCGCCGACGCCGCCGGTGGTGGTGCCGACGGTAGTGGTGCCGGTGGTTCCGGTAGTCTCCCCGGCGCCGCCGTTCCCGCCCGCGCCGCCGTCAATGCCAGTGCCGGCAGCCCCACCGGCGCCGCCAGTGTCGGTGCCGGTGACGGTGCTGCCAGTGATGGCGGTGGTGGTGGCGTTGCCACCGTTCCCGCCGTCAACACCGTTCCCGGCAGCCCCACCGGCGCCCCCGGTGTCGGTGCCGGTGACCGCGCCCCCAGCGTCTGCTGTAGTGCTGGCGTTGCCGCCGGTACCGCCGACCCCGCCGTCGGTGCTGCCGGCGCCGCCGACGCCGCCTGTGGTGACTCCTGTGGCGGTCCCGCCGGGTTCGGCGACGACGGTGGCGTTGCCGCCGCTCCCGCCGTCCCCGCCGGCGGAGCTGCCGGTGCCAGCGCCACCTACCCCGCCAGCGCCGCCCGTTGAGGTGCCAGTGACGGTGCCCCCGCCGGCGGCCTCGGCGCCGCCGCCGCCGCCGCCACCGCCGCCGCCATTGCCGGGCGCGTCGGCGCCGGTGGCTGTACCGCCTACGCCGCCTGCCGCGCCGGTGCCAGCGGTCAGCGTGCCGGTCCCATTGGTCCCGCCGTTGCCGCCGAAGCCCCCGGCCCCGCCGTTGCCGGCCGTGGTACCGGCGGTGCCGTCAATGCCGGCGGTGCCGTCAGGGCCAGTGATCGCTGTGCCGCCCGCCCCGCCGGTACCCGCGGTACCAGCGGCGCTACCGTCACCACCGATGCCGCCGAAGCCGCCCTCACCGCTGCCGTCGTCGGCGAAGCTGCCGACCGCGCCGTTACCGGCGAGCCCGCCGTCGGCGCCGTTGCCGCCGTTGCCGCCGTTGCCGCCGTTACCGGCGATCGCGCCGCCGTTACCGCCGATGCCGCCGTCGCCGCCGTTCGCGGTGCCGCCGACCCCGCCGTCGCCGCCGGCGCCGAGGCTGCCGCCGGAACCGGGCACGGTGATCACACCGAGCGCACCATCGCCGCCGGCGCCCGGGGTGCCGCCGTCGCCGCCGGCACCGGCATTACCGCCGTTGCCGGTGGTGCCTTTGATGCCGCTAAACAGACCGCCGTGCCCGCCGGTCCCGCCGTCACCGCCGTTGCCGCCGGCCCCCCCGTTGGCGTCACCGCCGGCCCCGCCGGCGCCGTCGTTGACACCCGACACCCCGGTGGCACCGTCGTTGGCGACCCCACCGTTACCGCCGGCCGCGCCGAGCCCGCCGTTCCCGCCGTTCCCGCCATCGCCGATCCACCTCGAACCAACGCCGCCGGCGCCGCCGTTACCGCCGTCACCGCCGGCCTCGCCGTTGGCCGAATCGCCGGGCGCGACCACGGTGCCGTCGGCGCCGACAGCGCCGTCGCCTCCGTTGCCTCCGTCGCCGCCGTTGCCCAGCGCATCAAAACCGAGGAGGTCTTGGACTTGGCCGGTGCCGCCGCCGGCCCCGCCGGCCCCGCCGGCGCCGTCGTTGACTCCCGCCACGCCGTCTCCGCCGTTGCCGCCGAGGCCACCGTTGCCGAACATCTCGCCGCCGTCGCCGCCGGCGCCACCGTCGGCGCTAAGCCCGCCGTCCCCGCCGTCACCGCCGTTGCCCCACCCGCCGGCATCCCCACCGGCACCACCGGCCATGCCGGGATCAGAGGCCGCGTCGTATCCAGCGCCACCGTCGCCGAACCACAACCCGCCATTACCGCCAGTGGGGTCCGCAAACGTTCCGGGGTCGCCGTTGCAAATCAGACCACAAAAGGTCTGGCCGTCGAAGTGCGTGAACAGTGGATTGATCAAGTTGTCGACATGTTCACCCAGTGTGCTATTGATCCAGGCCTCATCGGCCGCGTGCAGCGGCAGCCAGAAGTCCGTTTGAAACAAATCAGCAAGACTGGAGCCGGCGGCCGGCGCCGCAGCGCTCACCACGTCAGCCGAGGACGCCGCGGCTGCCACTGCATCGGTGGACGACGCAGCGCTCACCACGTCAGCCGAGGACGCCGCAGCTGCCACTGCATCGGTGGACGACCCGAGAGCCGCTAACGGCTCAGCAGCCAACGCCGCATCAGTGGCAGGCAAGGCCAGATCGAAAGCCCCGGACGGATCGATACCGACAAGCGCATCCAGACTCGTAACGGAACCCAGGATGGAGTTAATGATGGGATCAATGATCACGTCAAGCCCGTCGGCGTGGGCAACCGGCGCGCTGGCCAGCGGCGTCATCCCGAACGCTAAAAACGCGCCGGCGGTCGAGCCCGCACCGAGCACCCGACGACGACGGGCCTTGCTGTTGCGCGACCGCTGACCTCGCTTGTTCTTGCGCCGACCGGCCATCGCCATCCCCCTTGGTAGACCCTGTGAAATCTCAGGTCTCGCTAAGGTAGCCCTTACGTTGCGTGCAGGGAATACAAAACGCGAAAAAAGTTAAAAAAGTTTTGAAAACTTTTTCCGCTGCTTCCGCAAGGAGGTATCTACGCAGTTCAGCGGGGTTTTGTTAAGAAAACAGGCTGTTCTGTCTATCAACTCGGAGAGGCGCGCCTGCAGTTCGGGCCGAACAGTATCTGAGCACGCCTGAGAATCATTGACACTCTGGTTCTCGTTTGTAATGCCTCGGGTAAACGACGGCCGACGGCCGGATGAGGCACGCCAGCGCGAGGGCGACGCTCGACACTTACGGGCATTTGTGGCCCGACGCCGAAGAGTTGACCAGGGCGGCAGTCGACGTGGTGATCAAGGCGCGGCCGGCGGGCGCCGAAACCTACTGCGGTCCCAGACCCCGAACGCGTAGCGTCGGTGCAGTTCAGGGCATTAGCTAAGTCACCCGGGATCACACGTCGTAATACAGCGCGAATTACATACTGCGCGTTGGTAATCCGTAGCTGTGTTGGCTGGGCAGCGAAATCGCAGGTCAAGCTGTTGGGTCAGACGGCTGAGGTAAGTTGCCGAAAACTCTATTGCGGACCCACTGCGGACCGGACTCGAATAGGAGGGGCTTTATGAGTAGCGAGCGCCGCGGCGGCGGCTTGGGTGCGGCGTTAGTGCTGCTGATTTTCGTCGGCGCGATCGTGAAGTTCTGGATGTGGATCGCCGCGGTGCTCGGCGCCTTGATGACATTCGGGCTGCTGGTGTGGGTGACGTTCTACGTGGAGCGGCGCGTCGATGCCCGGGAGGAGATGCGAGCGGCGCTGGTGGCTCGGGCCGATCAGCAACACGCATGGGTTCTCGCCGGCGACGACCGCGGCATCTACGGAAAATATGTCCCGACGCAAATCGATTGAGCTGATTAAGTTCCCGGGTCGCCGACCGCCCCACATGGGGCGCCCTTTCCAAGCCCAAGGAAGATGCGCTCCTACACCCTTGTCCGAGTTTCCAAAGTTGCGGTGACCGGACGATGAGCCGGTGTCGCTCAAACCGCGATCCCGGCCCACGTCGAGCGGCAGACGTCGGCCAGCGTCCAGGAGACCGCGTGCGCTATGAAGCCGCAGATTGTTCGAATGTCACAACGCTGGGGCATTCATCCACGCATCAGCAACACGAACGGAGTCACGCCATGACGACCACATCCACCACGCCGCCCGCCGATGTGCCGCCGCCCCCCGGCGCCACCAAGGTCTACGACTGGTGCGATATCGGCAGCCAAGGCGCATTCCGCGAATTCGAGGGGACAAGCTCGATCATCGAGAGCGAAGGGGAAGCCAAGGGAATCGAGGTCGTCGTTGTCGGTCTTCAATTGGCCGACGGCCACGTTGAGGGTCTGCACGTCAAGGTGTATGGCGACGAGGATCAATTGACAGCGGAGCGTGCCCGCAGACTGGCTGCGGCGCTCCTGGCCGCAGCCGACGAGATCGACAGCTTCGAGGGGCGGCGATGAGCACGAATCGCTTTGTGTTTTGCGCGGCCGCAGCGTGGACCCTCGCCGGGGATGAACGCGGCGTATACGGCAACTACCCGGCAGAGCAGATCAGTGGACTTGGAGGTTAGTTAGGAATTGACTGAGAGATGGTGGGGGCCAACGGCTCCGGCTCATCTTTGGCTGGTTCGAGGTGAGGGTTGATCTTGTCGCCTCGATAAGCAGGGCTAATGCCGCAGGATCGGAGTGCGGCACAGTCTCGCAGAATTGTTTGTGATTACGGCTTTCGCGCGTCTGGTGGGGGTTACCTTAACGGAGCCTGATAACTGCCCTATCGCTGCGGGAGGTCCCACCCATGGCTGGTCGGCATAGTAATAAGTCGCGTCGGGCGAAGGCGCGTCGCCGTCGGCGCGTCGTCGGTCTGGGTAGTGGCGCTGGGGCGGTGTTGGCGTTTGGGATGGGCCCCTTGGGCGCCGCGCCGCCGGCGCGTGCCGACATCGTGGATGTGATCGTTGATCCGATCATCAGTCCGGTTCAGCAGGCCGTGTCGGGTGCGACGGACGCGGTGTCGGCGATTGATCCCACGGTGGGTGTGGATGCGCTGGCGGGTCTGGATCCCTCGGTCGGGGTTGCCGGTGTGGATATGAGCAGTCTGGGCCTGGATCCCAGCAGCCTTGCCGTCAGCGCCGCGGATGCGGCGGGTTCGGTGTCGTTGTCGGATCCGCTGACGGCCGCGGCGTCGTCATCGGATCTGTTGGCGAATGCGGCCTCGTCGTCGGATCCGCTCACGGCGTCGGTCTCGTCCGCGGATCCGCTGACCACGACCGCCGCGGCGCATGGGGAGTGGTTTAACGACAACATCTATGTGCCGTTGCACACCGACATGGAGGACTGGATTAACAGCCAGTTCGGGACCCGGGTGGACGATTTCATCAACACCGTGTCTGGGCATGATCTGATCGGCAATGGTGTTAATGGCACCGCGGCTGATCCTGATGGCGGTAATGCCGGGTTGTTGTTCGGTGATGGCGGCAACGGGTACGGCCCGACTGGGGATGGCGGTAACGCCGGCTGGATCATGGGTAACGGCGGTAACGCCGGGGAGGCCACCGACGGCGGGGCGGGCGCGACCTCCGTTGACCCTTCTGCGGCGACAGCCGCTGATCCCGACGGCGCGGCATCTGGTGATCCGGACGGGGCGGCGTCGGGGGGCACGTCCCCGGTTAACGGCGCCAACGGCGCTAACGGTGGTAACGCCGGCCGGATCATGGGCGACGGCGGTAACGGCGCTAACGGCGGGGCCGGTGAGTTCGGTGGGCACGGCGGCAACGGTGGGGCCGGCGGTAAGGGCGGCACCCTGGGCGGTGAGGGCGGCACCGGCGGTCAAGGTGGTGAGGGCGGTGCGGGCACCGCGACCAATCCCGACGGCGGGGCCGGCGGGGCCGGCGGCGCCGGCGGCAAGGGCGGACCCGACAGTGACGGCGGTCAGGGCGGTCAGGGCGGCACCGGCGGCGCCGGCTATAACACCGACAACGGCAAAGCGGGCGGCACTGGTGGCCATGGCGGCGCCGGCGGCAAGGGCGGTGAGGGCGGCCGCGACGGCGGCGGCGGTCAGGGCGGTCAGGGCGGCACCGGTGGGGCCGGCGGGACCGAGAAAAGCGGCGGCGCGGGCGGTGCCGGCGGGGCCGGCGGCAAGGGCGACGGTTCGACCAGCGACGGCGGAAACGGCGGCCAGGGCGGGCAGGGCGGTCAGGGCGGCACCGGCTACGACGGCAACGACAGCTCGACCTCGCCCACCGCGGGCCTGCAGGGCGGGCAGGGTGGCGCCGCCGGGCATGGTGGTGCCGGCGGTAAGGGCGGCCGCGACGGCGAGGGCGGCGACGGCGGGCTCGGCGGCACCGGCGGCCAAGGCGGCGACGGCGGCCAAGGCGGGGACAACACCGGCACCACCGCGGGCATGGGTGCCACCGGCGGGCAGGGCGGCACCGGCGGTGCGGCCGGGGCCGGCGGCGCAGCGGGTAAAGGTGGCACCGAGGGCAGCGCCGGCGTGTATGGCACCGGCGGCCAAGGCGGTGACGGCGGTGCCGGCGGTGACGGCGCCGCCCAGGGCGCCACCGCGGCACCGGGCACCGAGGGCAGCATCGGCGGCTCGGGCGGGGGCGGCGGCGCCGGAGGCACCGGCGGCACCTCGGGTCTGGGCGGCACCAGCGGCTCGGGCGGCACCGGCGGTGGGGGCGGTACCGGGGGTCAGGGCGGTCAGGGTGGCATCGACACCGGCGCCAACAACGCCGGCCAAGGCGGCCAGGGCGGCCACGGCGGGGCGGCCGGCGCGGGCGGGGCGGCCGGCACCGGCGGCACCAACCCCGGCGCCGCGGGCATCTACGGCACCGGCGGCACCGGCGGGAGCGGTGGTGAGGGTGGCAGCGCGGCCGGCACGGTCGCGGCCACCGGCGCCACCGGGCAGGCCGGCACGATGGGTGACTCCGGTGGGGCCGGCGGCACCGGCGGCACCGGCGGCACCTCCGGGCTAGGGGGCACCAGCGGTTCGGGTGGCACCGGCGGGATGGGCGGCGCCGGCGGCACCGGCGGCACTGGTGGGGTCGGCGCGACCACTGCTGGGGCTAGCGGCGGCACCGGTGGTGACGGCGGCGCAGGCGGCGCAGGCGGCACCGCCGGCGCGGGCGGGTCGGCCGGCACCGGCGGCACCACCTCCGGCACCGCCGGCAGCACCGGAGTCCAGGGCATCGGTGGGGACGGCGGCCAAGGCGGTGTTGGCGGCAACGGCGCCACCGGAGCCACCGGGACCACCGGCGGTACTGGAACAGCCGGCAGCACAGGAACTTTGAGTGACACCACCGGCGGTAACGGGGGCACCGGCGTGACCGGTGGAACCGGGCTCACCGGGGGCGCCGGCGGAACCGGCGGCAACGGCGGTGCCGCGGGCACCGGCTCCACTGATGGTTCGGTGGGTGCGGGTGGTCACGGCGGCAACGGGGCCGACGGCGGCATGGGCGGCACCGGAGGCACCGGCGGACAAGGCGGCACCGGGTACAGCCCCACCACCGCCGGGGCCAGCGGTGGCCAAGGCGGGGTCGGTGGCGGCGGTGGCGCGGGCGGCCAAGGCGGGTCCGGCGGCGGCGCGGGTGCGGGTGGCCTCGACGGTAACGGCGCCAACCAAGCCGCCTCCGGCACCGCCGGCAACACTGGCGCGCAGGGGGTTGGTGGTGACGGCGGCCAAGGGGGCGCTGGCGGCAACGGCGCGACCGGAGCAACAGGCAGCACCGGGGGCACCGGAACCACCGGGGGCACAGGGACTTCCACCGACACCACCGGGGGCACCGGAGGCACCGGGGACACCGGCGGGGTCGGGCAGACCGGCGGTGCCGGCGGGTCCGGCGGCAATGGTGGTGCGGCCGGTGACGGCTCCACCGACGGCACCGTGGGTGCCGGCGGCCAAGGCGGTAACGGCGCTGATGGCGGCATGGGCGGTACCGGCGGTACCGGCGGTCAAGGCGGTACCGGCTACGACGCCAGCACCGACCCCAACGCAGCCCCGGGCACCAATGGCGGCACCGGCGGTGAAGGCGGCGGCGGCGGCCAAGGCGGCCAAGGCGGTGACGGCGGTGCTGCCGGTTCTGGTGGCCTCGACGGTAACGGCGCCAACCAGGCCGCCTCCGGCAGCGCCGGCAGCACCGGCGCCGCCGGCACCGGCGGCCAAGGCGGCCAAGGCGGCCAAGGCGGCCAAGGCGGTTTCGGCAGCGGCGGCTTCGCCAGTGTCGCCGGCCAAGGCGGTGACGGCGGCCAAGGCGGGGTCGGCGGCACCGGCGGCGACACCCTCAACGGCGGAACCAACGGCGACGGCGGGGCCGGCGGCGGCGGCGGCGCAGGCGGCGGCGGCGGTCTCAACTCGTCCTCGGACAATTCGGAGGTCATCGGCGGTGGCGGCGGCGGCGGCGGCGCAGGCGGCGCAGGCGGCGGCGCGAGCACTGGGACCGGCAGCGGCGGCATCGCTGGAATGGGCGGGGCTGGCGGCGACGGCGGCTACGGCGGCCCCGCGCTTTTCACTGGCACCGAGTTCTCCGAGGGCTATGGCGGCGAAGGCGGCTTCGGCGGCGAGGGTGCGACCGCCTCTGGCGATGTGGGCGGATCAGGCGGTGCCGGCGGCGGCGGAGGAGGCGGGGGTGGTACCGGTACCGTCGGCGAGGGCTACGGCGGCGGTGGCGGCGGGGGCGGCGGGGCAGGCTCCGCTACAGGGGTCGCTGGCGACGGTGGTGACGGTGGCACAGCCGTTGCCACCGGGAGCGGCAGCGGTGGCGACGGCGGGACAGGCGGCCTCGGCACCGGCGGCGGTGGTGGCGGGGGCGGCTATGCCTTCGCCGATACCGGGGTTGTGGGTGGTCCCGGTGCCGACGGCGCCGACGGCGGGGCAGGTGGTGACGGTGGTGACGGCGGCCCCGTCGGCGGCGGTGGTGGCGGCACCGAGGTCGGTGGTGGCGGCGGCGCGTCCCTCGTCGGCGACAGCGGCAGCGCCGGTCAGTCCGGCTAACACCACCAACGCCGGCGGCGAACTCCCCGAGCCACAACGCGCCGTGACTGATGCGCGTTGTCGACAATGCGGCAGCGGCGGCTGCCGATCTGCGGTGATCATAGGTGCCGCTCGGCTAGGCTCCCGAATCGTTTCAGGTTCACCAGGGGGAATAGCAGGCCGCGATGAGTGTTGAGAACGATTCCCGCGGCGACAGCGCGACTATGCAGATCGCAGCCGTCGTGATCGCCGTCGTGATCCTCATCGGAATTGGCATCTATGTCTACAACAAAGAGAAGATCGGTAAGAGCAGCGACCCATCTGCTCAGCAAGCCGCTCTGACGCTGCTTGCCGGGATCCCGGTTCACTGGGCGGCATCGAAGTCCGGTTACTCTCGTGAACAGTTCGGCAAGCCCTGGACCGATGAGGTCGACGGCGTCGAGTTCGGGCGTAACGGCTGCGACACCCGCGACGACATCCTGCGGCGGGATCTGTCAGATGTCATCCCTCCCAAAGGTTGCACAGTCCGACAGCCGTCGGTGCCGTCATCGCAGAACGGCTAAAAACTGCTGCGTACCCACTGCGTACCGAGAACCCGAGCAGCTAATGTCTGTGCAGGTCAGACGCGTTAGCCGACTATACGTCGTAATACAGCGCGAATTCGTACGGGGTGGGATGCAGGTTGTACGGCGCAAGCTCGTAGTCGCGTTTGTAGCTAATCCAGGTCGCGATTAGGTCAGGCGTGAAAACGCCTCCCTGGAGCAGGTATTCGTGGTCTTCTTCCAGTCGGTCGATCACCGCGGACAGCTGGGTCGGGGCCTGCGGAATGTCCGCGGCCTCCTCCGGCGGCAACTCGTAGAGGTCTTTGTCGATCGGGGGAGGGGGCTCGATCTTGTTCTTGATGCCGTCCAAGCCGGCCATCATCATGGCCGCGAACGACAGGTAGGGGTTGCCCGACGCGTCGGGACATCGGAATTCGAGCCGCTTGGCCTTGGGGTTGTTGCCTGTGATCGGGATGCGCACGCACGCCGACCGATTGCGCTGGCTGTAGACCAGGTTGATCGGCGCCTCATAACCAGGCACCAGGCGCTTGTAGGAGTTGACAGTGGGATTGGTAAAGGCCAGTAGCGATGGGGCGTGATACAGCAGCCCGCCGATGTAGTGCCGCGCGGTGTCCGACAGCCCGGCGTACCCCGTGTCGTCGTAGAACAGCGGGGCACCGTCCTTCCACAGCGACTGGTGACAATGCATACCGGAGCCGTTGTCGCCGAACAGGGGCTTGGGCATAAAGGTCACGGTTTTGCCGGCCTGCCATGCGGTTTGCTTGACGATGTACTTGTACATCTGGTGGTCGTCAGCCGCGTGCAGCAGCGTGTTGAATTTGTAGTTGATTTCGGCCTGCCCGCCGCTGCCCACCTCGTGGTGACCCTTCTCCAGCGAGAAGCCGGCATTGGTCAGATGGGTGAGCATGATGTCGCGCAGATCGACGTAATGGTCGGTGGGGGCTACCGGGAAGTACCCGCCCTTGGGGCGGACTTTGTGGCCCAGGTTGGGGCTGCCGTCCGACTCGGTCGCGGCCCCGGTGTTCCACCAACCAGATGACGCGTCCACCTTGTAGAACGACTCATTGGTGTGCGAGTCGAAGCTGACCGAGTCGAAGATGTAGAACTCGGCCTCCGGACCGAAATAGGCGGTGTCGGCGATGCCCGAGCTGACCAGGTAGTTCTCCGCTTTGCGGGCAACGTTACGCGGGTCGCGGGAGTACAACTCGAGCGTGAACGGGTCGTGCACGGAGAAGTTCACGATCAGCGTTCTCGCGGTGCGAAACGGGTCGATGGTCGCGGTTTCCGGATCGGGAAGCAGGAACATGTCGGACTCGTGGATGGACTGGAACCCGCGAATCGACGAGCCGTCGAACGCCAGCCCTTCCTCGAACACGTTCTCATCGAAGACATAGATGGGAATTGTGAAGTGCTGCATGGTTCCCGGGAGGTCGCAAAAGCGGACATCGACGTACTCGATGTGCTCGTCTTTGGCGAGCTTGAAGATATCGTCGGGCGTCTTGTCGGACACGGACCACCCCTTTGCTTGGCTAAACCGCGCCCTCCGCGGCGTGCCACAATTCACGCACGCCGCGCGGCTTTCCGCATCCGGGGCAACAAGCCCACCCGCGGTTGCTAGGACGTCAGATCTTTCCTGGGGGTATCCGCGGTGACTCCGCCGTCGACGACGAACTCCGAACCCGTCGAATACGACGATTCATCGCTGGCCAAGAACAGGACGAAATTGGAGACCTCGATCGGCTCGGCGGGACGGCCGAGAGCCGACATCACGATGTCGTCGGGGAAGTGAGCCGTCATGGGCGTGCGCACCAGCCCGGGATGGATCGAGTTGACTCTGATCTTGTAGCGCCCCAGTTCAAGCGCTGTGGATTTGGTCAGTCCTCGCACTGCCCATTTGGAGGCAACGTAGGCATGTGCGAACGGGGCGCCGCGCAGCCCTTCGATCGACGAGATGTTGATGATCGAGCCCCCGCCGGCACTGATCATCTCGTCGACGACGGCTTGGGTGCCCAGGAAAGTACCGGTCAGATTGACGTCCAGGGTGTGACGCCAGCGTTCGAGTTCGAACTTACGAATCGTTTTCCGGCCCGCCACGCCGGCGTTGTTCACCAGAACGTTGAGGTGCCCGAACCTGCGTACCGTCTCGGCGACCGCCGATGCCCACTGCTCGGGTTGGGTCACGTCGAGGTGCAGGTAGTGCGCGTCGTCGCCGAGTTGTCTTGCGACAGAATGGCCTTCGTCATCGAGAATGTCGCCGATGACGACCTTGGCCCCTTCGCTGAGCAATAGCCGCGCATGTTCGACGCCCATGCCGCGGGCACCGCCCGTGATCAGCGCGACCTTGCCTTCGACTCGTGCCATGGAACTGAGGCTAGGCGAGCGTCAGGCCACCGGGCGGTTAACCGCCGTAGGTCGGTCCTTGGACGCCGTCTTTGTAGTCCACGCATTTCTTCGACGGTCCGGTGCCGGTGCAGCACTCTTCGAACAAACTCGGGTCTTGCCCGAAATGCGCGCTTACCTCGCTTTTGGTGTATTGGCCACCGGAGCTGTTGCAGGCATCCTCGACGGCGGTTTGTGCATGAGCGAAAGGCGCGGTCAGGATCATCGCCGCAACCGGGATGCCGAAAGCGGCGACAGGAATGGCATTGAATACCGGGCGTTTCATGTTTCTCCATAGCTCTGCTGGACCGACTTCGCCAGCTTACCGGCTCGATGAGGGCCTATCGGGCGTCGATCAGTCCGGGGGCGTCGGGGTCATGGATCCGATGGAGTAGGTTTCGTGGCCCGTCGGGTACCCGCCGCCATCGGTGGCGATGTGCACGTGGTCGTAGTGGTTGGCGGTTTCGTTCCCGAGGTTCGCCGTCCAGCTCGGCCTGCCAAGGCCGGGGTAGATCTTCTGTCGCCAGATCACGTGGTCGACGCCCCACCGTTTGGCATTCGCCAGGGCATACCCGGCGATCTGGTCGCCGAGCTCGATGCCTTCGGGGGAGTTGTGATTCGGGATCATCACGTCGATCGCCAACCCGTTGGGGTGCCACTTCAGCGCGTCTTGACGGTATCCGCCGATGGTGGTGATCTGCGGAAATAGCAGGCTGATCGCACGAGCCGCCCAGATCGTCTTGACCTGTAACCCGTTCTCGGGTGCGACGCCGGCGGGTAACGCGAATTGGAAGCTCTGCGCTGCGGCGGGCGCGTCAGCGGCCAACGAATGCGCCTCGGCGGCGGTGGCGATCTGCGGTGTTGCGGGAGCGGGTGCCGGGGGCGCGGGTTGTGGAAGCGCGACGGGGCTTGGGCTTGGCGCCGCTGGCGTCGGCTTCGTACCGCAGCATGGCGGCTCAATGCTCTGGGCGTAGAGCATCGCAGCAGAGATGGCGAGGGTTGTCCCGAATCCCAGCCAGCGGCCCCGCCCGCTGGCTAACCGGCTTCTGCTCACGAACAGCACTTTAACGTCGGGTCAGGTGCTGTGTGGCAACTTTGACACCTCTTAGCGATCCGCCAAGTCGGTAGACGACCGGCGAAAATACGGCCGAATTGCCGGTGCCTTGGCAACTCACGTCGACGGCATGGTGCCCGCCGAGTTGCTGAAAGATGATCGTTACTGGTGCCGAGGGATTCGGCCCGGTGACGGTCGTCTGGCGACTGTAGGGAAATGCCGGCGCGCCCTGAACCCCCACTGCGTGGTACTGGCAGACTTCCGTTGCGCCCTCGGGGTTTCGGCTCGGGTCGCTATTTCGCAGCGCATGGCCGACGTGTACCCGATCAGCGGGCCACTATGCCCCCGCACCGTGGTGGGCCCTTGACGGCCTAAGTGCGGGGCTGCTAAACATGGCGTGCGCCCAGAATTGGGCGATCGCCCAAAACGCTCTACGGAGGCTTTGAATGGGCCGGATGGCCGAGGCACGTTATATCACCGGGGTGACGCTGCCGGTGGACGCCGGCAGCTGCCTGAAGTAAGGAAGCATCGATGACCGTCGCACCCGAGACCGACGTCTACTACGACCCCTATGACACCGGGATCAACACCGACCCGTATCCGACCTTCGCACGGCTGCGCGAGGAAGCACCGATCTACTACAACGAGCAATACGACTTCTGGGCTATATCAAGGCATTCCGACGTCGAGCAGGCACTGGCGAACTGGCAGGTCTTCTCCAGTCGCCGCAGTGACATCCTCGAGCTGGTGAAATCGAAATTCGACATGCCGGGCGGCGTGATGATGTTTCAGGATCCGCCCGAGCATTCGATGCTGCGCGGGCTGATGTCGCGGGTGTTCACGCCGCGCCGGATGGCCGCCATCGAAGACCAGATCCGCCAGTACTGCGTGGGCTGCCTGGATCCGCACGTCGGGTCGGACGGGTTCGACATCATCGCTGAGCTCGCGTCGATGATGCCGATGCGGGTGATCGGAATGCTGTTGGGAATCCCTGAGTCCGAGCAGATCTCGGTGCGTGATGCCAACGATGCAAACCTGCGCACCAAGCCCGGTGCGCCGCTCAAGGTCGCCAACGCCGACTCCATCGCCGACGGTCGGGTCTACGCCGACTACGTCGAATGGCGATCCAAGAATCCGTCGGACGACCTGATGACCACGCTGCTCAATGTCGAGTTCGACGACGAGCATGGGGTGCACCGGAAGCTGACGCGCAAAGAGGTGCTGCACTACACCCAGGTGGTTGCGGGCGCGGGCAACGAGACGACGGGCCGGCTGATCGGCTGGCTGGCCAAGGTGCTCGCCGAACACCCCGACCAACGGCGAGAGATCGAGCAGGATCGTTCGCTGCTGAACCGCACCGTCGATGAGACGTTGCGCTTCGAACCGACGGGGCCGCATGTGGCCCGCTGGATGGCAGAGGACTTCGAGTGCTACGGCACCACTGTCCCGGCCGGCAGCGCGATGCTGCTGTTGTTCGGCGCCGCCAATCGCGATCCCCGCCGATACACCGACCCCGACACCTTCACCATCCATCGCGACAACATCTCGCACATCACCTTCGGTAAGGGTGTGCATTACTGCCTGGGCGCCAACCTCGCCCGGTTGGAGGGCCGCGTCGCGCTGGACGAGATCCTGAACCGCTGGCCTGAGTGGGATATCGACTACGACACAGCACAACTCGCATCGACGTCGACCGTGCGCGGCTGGGAGAAGCTGCGGATCGTGCTGTCCTAGCCAGAGGTAAAAGATCGGCCCCGGGCACAAGGCACTCCCCGCTCTGCAGGTATTCGAGTGACTGGTTGGGCCGTCGCGGCTTGAGCCCTAGCCGGACGCGCGACGAGGTTTGGGGTGTGGCATCTCGAACCGGTCAAGCATTCGGTGCACCAAAGCGATGGCCTCGTCGTGCCCGCCGGAAGTGCCGAGTCCTTGTTCGAGGATCAGGGTACGGCCGATCGCGGCGATGACGACCGCCAAGGCGGCCGGCGGGAAGTCTTCGGTGTCCAGGTTATGTTCGCGGACGATGAAGTTCAGCGCGGTGATTTGTTGTTCGCGCCAGCGTTCCGACCAGGCCGCGATCTCAGCGCGAATTTCCTTGCGGTGGTTGGCAAGTCCCATGAACTCCAACAGCAGTCGGGTGTCTTTGGGTGCGATGAGTGTCTCCCAGAACGCGTGCAGAGGCCGGTCGGAGGCCAACGCCTTCTGTTGCCGGTCCAGGTAGATGGTGGCCCCGATCCGGAAGACCGCCAGATACAACTCGTCCATAGTGGGGAAGTAGTAGTGCACGAGAGCCGGTTTGACACCGGCCTGGGCGGCGACCCGGCGTGAGGTGGCCGCGGCGTAACCCTCCTCGACCATGATCTGACTCGTCGCCGCGATCAGCATGTCGCGCGTGCTGGAGTCGCGTGCCTTCGGTCGTGTGGATGCGGTCACGTTCGGAGTCCTATCACACCGCGGGCTCGGCGACCATCTCGAAGAATGCAGCACCCGAGTCCGGGATGCGGTTTTGCTTGAACACGTTGACCGCGTAGGAGACCAGAATCATCGAATACAGCAGGTGCAGCAGCGTCGTGGCGTCGTCCGGCAAGTCGTCGATGTCGAGACCGTTGAGATAGGCGATCGCCTCCTCGGCTCGCGGCGCCATCGCGTCGTAAAACCTGACCAGCTCGTCGAAAGGTTTCGACAGCCGCGCCTCGTAGCGTTGTGCCCGGGTCGGCAGCGCCCAGTCGACGACGAACGGCTGAAGGTCGGAAAAGCCGCTCGGCAGAGCCAAATCCGACATCATGACTCCTTCGCGGACTGGTATGCGCCGACCGTGTCACGGATGACCGTGTGGAACTGGCGGATCAGCAGCTCCTGGTCGCTGAGGTGAAAGGTGTTCTGCGCCCGTGTCTTCAGCGCGGAATGGGTGGCTTCGATGGTGTTCACATCCTGCATGGCGAACTCGATCGTGCTGTCGACCACCAACTCCTGCCCAAGGCGATCGGCGGCGTTCGCCGGCGGCACGAAGTACAGGTCGACCTCATAGATGTGCGAGTCGACGGTTTCCGGCCAGTAGGTGTAGGTGATGTAGTAGCCGCGCGCCCAGATCTGGATCGAGATGTTCGGGAAGAGCCAGAATTGGTCGTTGCCCCATGATGCGATGTTGCCGCGGTTGAGGAAATCTGCGCCATCGTTTTCGAGGCCGATGTCGGGAACGTCGTCCGGGCCGAAAAGCCCTGCCCGGAAGAGCTTGTAGACCCATCGTTGGTCCTGACGGGCCGGCCCCGCGGTGCCCGGTTGGCGGGGCGGAAGCGGCGGCGGCCCGGGAACCGAGGTGAGCATGTGCGGCCGGAACAAGTCGTAGTGATACGAGTCGACGGGCGGCACCATCCTCTCGGCCTTGGACACATCCGGGTCGATGAAACGGCCGTGCACGTACGGCGGGTGATACCACTCGCATACCGAGTCGACGGCGAGCTTCCAGTTGCCGTTGATCCGGGTGGAGAACCCGTAGTGCTGGGTCATCTTCTCGAATGGATAGCCCTCGATAGGCAGTAGCCCGTCGCCGAGAAATTCGCGTAGTGGTGCCGGGTCGTCGGCGAGGTTGATGAAGATGAAGCCCGCCCAGACTTCACAGTGCACTGGCGGCATCCGCAGCGAGCTCTTGTCGAGGTTGAAGAACTCACCTTCGTTGGTGATGTGATTGACTTTGCCGTCCAGGCCGTATCGCCAGCCGTGGTATTTGCAGGAGAACGCGCGACAGCTCCCGGAGGATTCCTCGCCGGGGTGTTCCTGCCAGACCACCTTGTTGCCGCGGTGGGCGCACACGTTGTGAAACGCGTGCACCGTGTCGTCAAGGTCGCGCGCGATCACAATCGACGCCAAACGTCCGGGCAGGTCGCGGGTGAAGTACGAGCCCTTGCGCGGAAGGCGTTCGATTCGACCGACGCACAACCAGTTTCGCTTGAACACAGCTTCGCGTTCGGCGGCGAAGAATTCTTCAGAGATGGAGTCTTCGTAGTTGACCGGGGCTGTACCCAATTCGGGGTAGTCAGTGGTGAACTTTCCCCGCCCCGTCGACAGACGTTGTTGGATGCTGGTCACGAGGGCACTCCTTCGTTGCGTTGACCGCCGTTGCGCGGGGTACTCCAGGGTTCGTCATCCCAGGCCCGATCAAGTGGCGCCATTTCGCCGCCGAACGGGAAGAAGGCTCGCTGGGCGTAGGTTTCGCGGGCCAGGCCGTGACCGAGCTCGTCGAGGAAAGCCCGCTTGAGCGGGTTGGTGAAGAGTTGACGGGAGTAGCGCAGCGTCAGCGGCGGGCGCTTGACCAGTTCACGGGCCAGCTCCCAGGCCCGATCCAGGACTTTGTCTTTGGGCAGCACCTCGTTGACCACGCCCCACTCTTTGGCTTCGGCTGCCCCGAGCTTCATGCCGGTCAACAGGAAATAGCGGGCGCGGGTGTGGCCGGCCAGAAAACTCCAGATCACATGCTGGCCGTCGCCAGGCACCTGACCGCGGGGAAAGTGCGACGCGTCCTGGAAGTAGGCGTCCTCGGAGGCCAGCACAATATCGCCGAGCAGTGGCACCTCGGAATGCATATTGCACGGGCCGTTGACGGCGCTGATCATCGGAACGTCGACATCGAGCACATTTGTGATCAAGTGCCTTGCATACCAGGCCTTTTCGTCTAGCTTGTGTAGGCCGCGGGTGCCGGGCATCAGGAGGTAGTCGGGCTTTTCGACAGGGTCGCCGTTCGGCATCCGCCCCCAGTTGGCGTTGTAGTTCTCGCCGGTGCCGGTGTGGATGAGCACCTTGATCTCGCGGTCCCCGGCGATGTCGGCGAACGCATCCGACATCTGGTCGTGAGCCCGCCAGTCCCACACCAGGCTGCCGCCGTCGGTGTGGCACTGCATGAGCAAGATGCCGTCATCGGATAGCTCGAGTCGATAATTCGCGTACCGGTCGTGGTACTCGCTGTATCTGGTCCGCTTTGCCATGGAGTTGTCTCACTCTCGCGGTGGTCGTTCCGGCATCAGCACTATTTGAGCGATCGCCCAATAGTTACATCCCTGCCCGCAGTGGTCAAGGTTTAGCGGCCGTGGAGCCGGTTCACGACCGAAGCAAAAGCCTCGAGCTGCGACTGTTGCACCGTAACGTAATTGACGCCGAGCGAATCCCGTCGCGAATACAGCATCTCCACAATGGTTTCCAGTGAGCCGATCATGACATTGGGATGTTCGCGCAGCACGTCGGCCGGAAGTCCGGTCGAGGACGCCGCTTTCGAAAGCGCGGTTTCGGGGTCGTCGGTGATCGCCGTGAAGTACGGCGAACTCTCAATTTCCAGTCGACCGTAGCGCTCGCCGGCGGCGATTCGGACGACGTCGATCCGGCGCTGGGCGACGGTTTGTGGATCCCGACCTTGGCCGTCGCGCGCCACAAACGGCACGCTGGACATGCTGACGATGTCGGCCTCACGACCGGCGAACGACAGCATCCGCGGGCCACCGCCGCCGATCATGATCGGCGGATGCGGACGTTGCACCGGGCGGGGCCGGCCGGCGTAGCCCCGCACCTGAACTTGGCGTCCGGCATAGTCCAGTTGCTCGCCTTCCCAATGCGCCTTGATCAGCGACACCACCTCGGCAAGCTTGGCGATTCGCCGGGCTGGCCGGTCAAAGGTCAAACCCATTGCGTTGTACTCGGTTTCGCTCCAGCCCGCTCCGATGCCCATCTCCAGCCGACCGTCTGACAGCAGATCTAGGGTCGCTGCTTCCTTGGCCAAGACCGCCGGAACGTGATAGTCGATGCAGAACACTCGGCACCCGATCCGCAGCGTCTCGCTGACCGCGGCTGCCGCGGCCATCGCCGCGATCGGGGCGAGGTCCTGGCGAGGGGTGCGCGCGACTTTTTGCGCCGGACCGGGGCCCAGATAGTGGTCGGCGAGGAAAAGCGTTGAGTACCCGAGATCCTCGACCTTGCGAACGGTGTCGCGCCACTCACGTCCGCTGGCTGCGTTGGTCGCCTGAACGGCGAAGCGAAACGGAGGCCTGTCCATGGGCTTGACCATAATCGACGCGGAATGATAGGCATGGGGTTTGGGCAGTCGCTCAGGAAAGTTGCCAAGAAAGGGCGGTGGCAAGCTTGAAGACGGCGGTCGTAACGGGTGGCGCCTCGGGGATCGGCCGCGCGGTTGCCGAGCGGTTGCGCAGCGACGGATTTCAGGTGGCGGTCATCGACTTATCGCCCACTGATGACGAGTTCGGCCACCTCGCGGACGTCACGGATCGAGCGCAGGTGGACACCGCCGTCGCGGCGATTCGCGAACGGTTCGGCCCGATCCTGGTGCTGGTCAACGCGGCCGGGGTGGAGGGCTTCCAGAAGTTCTCGAAGATGACGTTCCCGGAATGGTCGAAGGTGATCGACGTCAACCTCAATGGGGTCTTCCACACCATCCAGTCGGTGCTGCCCGACATGGTGGAGGCCGGATGGGGGCGCATCGTCAACATCTCGTCGTCCAGCACGCATTCCGGTCAGCCGTTCATGGCGCACTACGTGGCGGCGAAGTCGGCGGTCAATGGCCTGACCAAATCACTTGCCCTGGAATACGGCCCGTCCGGCATCACGGTCAACGCCGTTCCGCCCGGTTTCGTGGACACACCGATGCTGCGCAGCGCGGAAAGCAGGCACCTGCTCGGTGGAACTGTCGAGGACCACATCAACCGCACACCGGTGCGCAGGGTGGGCCGGCCTGAGGACATCGCCGCCGCCTGTGCGTTTTTCGTTTCCGACGAAGCCAGCTACATCACTGGGCAGATACTCGGCGTCAACGGCGGTCGCAACACCTGAGAGGACCAGATGTACGAGAGAGACCAGCTTTTTATCGACGGCAAATGGGTTGGCGCCGAAAGTGATTCCGTCATCACCGTGATATCGCCGCACAGCGAGGGCGAGATCGGTCGCGCGGTGTGCGCGGGGCGGGGCGACGTCGACCGCGCCGTGCAGGCGGCCCGTGCGGCGTTCGACACCGGACCGTGGCCGCGCATGCAGCCGAGCGAACGGATAGCGGCGATCGGGCGACTGGCCGCCGTCTATAAGGACCGGCGAGCCGACATGGCGGCGCTGATCTCGGCCGAGATCGGTGCACCGATCAGCTTCGCGAAGATGGCGCAGGTCCGGCTTCCGTTGACCATGATGTCGGCGTTTTGCGGTATCGCCGGTAGCTACGAATGGCAGCACGACCGTCCGGGGTTGTACGGCAAGGACATTCGGATCAGAAAGCAACCGGTCGGAGTCGTCGCCGCAGTGGTGCCGTGGAATATGCCGCAGTTCCTGACTGTCGCCAAGGTCATCCCGGCGCTGCTGGCCGGGTGCTCGGTGGTGCTCAAACCGGCGCCCGAGGCGGTCCTCGATGCGCTGCTGCTTGCTGATTTGGTCGTCGAGTCGGACCTGCCTCCGGGTGTGTTGAATGTGGTGTCCGGTGGCCGCGACGTCGGCGAGCTGCTGGTGAGCCATGCCGGCGTGGACAAGGTCTCGTTCACCGGATCGACGGCGGCCGGACGCCAGGTCGCGATGGCCTGTGCGGTGGGGCTGAAGCAGGTCAGCCTCGAACTGGGCGGCAAGTCCGCGGCCATCGTGCTCGACGACGCTGATCCGTCGGCGGTCGCCACCGGTATACAGATGGCCAGCCTGGCCAACAGCGGCCAGGTGTGCAACGCGCTGAGCCGGATCTTGGTGCCCACGGCCCGCGAGGCCGAGTTCGTCGACGCGCTGGCGGCGGCGATGGAGTCGATGCCGGTCGGGGACCCAGCCGACCCCGACACCCAGATCGGCCCGCTGGTGGCGCAGCGTCAGCAAGAACGCGTCCGCGGTTACATCGAATCGGGCCGCAACGACGGGGCGCGCCTGGTGGTCGGCGGCACCGAGATGCCCGACGGCTTGGACACCGGCTGGTATGTGCGGCCGACGCTGTTCAGCGGTGCCAACAACGACATGCGGATCGCGCGCGAAGAGATCTTCGGCCCGGTGCTGACCGTCATCTCTTACCGCGCCGAGGACGAGGCGATCCGGATCGCCAACGACAGCGAGTACGGGCTGGCCGGTTCCGTTTTCACCGCCGATACCGATCGGGGATACGGCGTGGCCGCGCGCGTGCGGTCGGGCACCTTCGGCGTCAACGAGGGTTACATCATGGACCCCGCGGCTCCGTTCGGCGGTGTCAAGAACAGCGGCTATGGTCGTGAACTCGGCATCGAGGGAATTGACAGCTACACCGTGAGCCAATCGATTTCGGCTGCGGCGCAAGCAGGGTAGTTCGGCGACGATGCAGAGCGCAGCGCGATGAGGAGAAGCCGAACAATGAGGCTAGTGCTTGCCGCCACCGATCTCAGCGGGTAGCGGCGGCGGCAACGGTGCCGTCGACGTCGCTGTCGAAGTCGGCGCGGCGGCCGGTGCCTGAGGCTTCGCCGCCGGGGTCTGAGGTGTACCGGCTGGGGCCGGTGCGGTCTTCGGTCCGTGGTACGACACCATCGGTTCGCGGCGGATCACCCCGTTGGCGTCGCTGACCACCAGCGCGCTTGATGTCACCGTGTAGGTAACGCCGTCCTGCTTCGCGACGTAGCTACCGTCAGCGGACGCTGAGGCCGACGCGATCAATTTTGCGCCGTCGCTGATCCGCACACCGTGGTAGCCGTACTGGCCGGCCGGACTTTTGCAGATCGCCACCCGCGAGTTCGCCGTGCTGCCGAATGCGACCGCGGTGTTAGGTGCCGCGCAGCGCGCGACGGAGTCGACGAAGCCCAGCGTGTCGGTGGCGGGGTCGGCAGCGGCCAACGGCGCGCCGAGGGCGAGCAGGGTCCAGCAGGCCGCCGCGGCGACGGCGGTGCGTCGAGTGCAAGGCATGTAAGAGGACATCAGGCTTCCACCAGAACACGGGTCGCCATCTGCCGAGCGCACCCACGCCACGCGGCTACCGAATCGTTAGCTCCTTGAGATACGCCCATGACATGGCCGACTAGCGCTAGATTGGCGCCGAACCTGCGCCGAGGAAAGGCATGACCATGGGATTGCTGTTCGATCCGAATACCTACGACCCCTCGCATTTCGATCCCGAGACGCGACGCCAGCTGCGCGCGGTGATCGAGTGGTTCGAAGACCGCGGTAAGGCCAAGCTGCTTCGCGACGATCTCGAGGCCGCATGGGTGTCGGATTTCCTCGACTTCATCAAGCAGGAGAAGATCTTCGCGACCTTCCTCACCCCGTCGGAGTACGGGGGTGGCGACCCGAACAAGCGGTGGGACACCTCCCGCAACGCCGCGCTCAGCGAGATCTTCGGGTTTTATGGGCTGTCGTACTGGTACGCCGAGCAGGTGACGATCCTGGGCCTCGGCCCGATCTGGCAGAGCGACAACATTAAGGCCAAAGAGCGCGCGGCCGCCCAGCTCGACGCCGGGGGCGTGATGGCGTTCGCGCTGTCCGAACGTGAACACGGCGCCGACATCTACAACACCGACCTGCTGCTCACGCCAGCAGCCGACCGCGACGACGAAGGAGTGGTCTTTCGCGCCTCGGGGGAGAAGTACTACATCGGCAACGGCAACGTGGCAGGCATGGTGTCGGTGTTCTCGCGCCGCACCGATGTCGAGGGCGCCGACGGATACGTGTGGTTCGTCGCCGACAGCGGTCACCAGAACTATGAGCTGATCGGCAACGTGGTGCACGGCCAGATGTTCGTCAGCAACTTCCGGCTCAACGACTATCCGGTGCACGAGGAAGACATCCTGTGCACCGGGCCGGAAGCGTTTTCCGCCGCGCTCAACACCGTCAACGTCGGCAAGTTCAACTTGTGCTCCGGCTCGATCGGAATGTGCGAGCACGGCTTCTACGAGGCGATCACCCACGCCAACAATCGCATCCTGTATGGCAATCCGGTCACCGATTTCCCACACGTGCGGGCCAGCTTCGTGGAGGCCTACGCGCGCCTGATTGCAATGAAACTGTTCAGCGAGCGGGCGATCGACTACTTCCGCAGCGCCAGCCTCGACGACCGTCGCTACCTGCTGTTCAACCCGGTGACCAAAGCCAAAGTCACCTCCGAGGGCGAAGCGGTCGTCACTTTGCTGTGGGATGTGCTGGCCGCCAAGGGTTTCGAAAAGAACACCTACTTTTGCGAAGTGGCCCGGCTGATCGGCGCGCTGCCGAGGCTGGAAGGCACCGTGCACGTCAACGTCGCGCAGATCCTGAAGTTCATGCCCAACTACATGTTCAATCCTGCGACTTACCCCGAGATCGGCACTCGCAACGACCCGGCCGACGACGTGTTCTTCTGGGCGCAGGGCCCGGCTCGCGGCGCATCCAAGGTGCAATTCGCCGACTGGACAGCGGTCTACGAAAAGCACACGCAAATACCGAATGTCGCGCTGTTCTACGAGCAGGCCAAAGCATTCAAAGAGCTACTGGCCACCGCCGCGCCGGACCCCGAGCAGATGCACGACCTGGACTTCCTGCTGGTCGTCGGTCACCTGTTCACGCTGATCGTGTACGGTCAGCTGATTCTCGAGCAGGCCGGCTTGACCGGGCTGGACGCCGACTTGGTCGACCAAATCTTCGCTGTCCAGATCCGCGACTTCTCCGGCTATGCTGTCGCTTTGCATGGAAAGCCGAGTTCGACCACAGCGCAACAGGATTGGGGTCTGGCCGCCGTGCGTAAGCCAGTGACCGACTCCCACCGCTTCGATCGGGTGTGGGAGCAGGTCAAGGCCTACGACGGCGCCTACGCAATGCGGCCCTAGCCGGCAGCGGGTACGAAAGGAACGTCGTCGGGTGCCGCGTGGCGCGCTGCCAGCACGGCGCGTGCGGGATCACCGATCGGAATCCGCAATGGCAGCTCGGGCTTTTCGGCGGCGTCGGCGATCTCCGTTGCAACCTGCTCGGGGGTGATCATCGCGGCACGCAGATCATCGTCGCCCGCGAGGCCGGCATAGGGGTCGTCGGCCAGCGTGTATGAGGTCACGTTGTCGAGCGCGCCGGAACTCACCGCCCCCGGCTCGAGCAGTGCGGCCTGAACGCCAAACTGGGCCACCTCGATCGCGAGAGATTCCACCAGCGCTTCGACCGCCCACTTGGTCGCCGAGTAGGCCGAGCCGAGCGGTAACACGACGCGCCCAACGACGCTGGACATGAAAAGCAGCTTCCCGTTGCCGCGAGCGCGCATCTGCGGCAGCGCGGCTTGCGCGACGCGGATCGCGCCGACGGTGTTCAGGTCGAACAGTCGCAGCAGTTCGGGCAGTGGTATGGCTTCCACGGCGGCGTAGAAGATTTCGGCGGGGTTGACGATGACGATGTCGACATCGCCCGCGGCCGCGAACGCCGCGGCCACACTTGCGTCGTCGGTGACGTCCAAAGCCAGACGTTGGTCGAGGTCGAGCTCTTCGAGCGAGCGCGGATCACGCGCGGTACCGATCACGCGGTGACCGCGACGGGCAAACTCGATAGCGATGGCGCGGCCGATTCCGCGACCGGCGCCGGTGACGAGGACAGTTGACATGGCGTTGCGCTCCTTGGTCAGTTGGCAAATTTTCGCTGCACTCACGTCGTAAACCGATCGGTGTACTTACTTGTTCCACGCTAGCCGAGATTTCTGGATGCGTAAACGCCGATGGCGGGTTGCGCCGGGCATACGATCGGCGCATGCGTGACGCCAAAATCCTGATAACCGGTCCGACCGGACAAGTTGCCAGTCCCATCACCCAGGCCCTGGCGGCCGACAACGAGGTGTGGGGCATTGCCCGGTTCACCAATGCGGCGGCTCGGGAAGCCCTCGAAAAAGCGGGCATCCGGTGCGAGAAAGTCAACCTGGCCGCCGGGGAGTTCGACGGTCTGCCGTCCGATTTCGACTATGTGCTCAACCTTGCGGTGGCCAAAAGCGGTGACTGGGATAAGGACCTCGGTGCCAACGCCGAGTCGGTTGGCCTGTTGATGGCGCACTGCCGCAACGCAAAAGCGTTCCTGCACTGCTCGTCGGCCGCCGTTTACGATCCTCCGGACGACGAGCCGCGGACCGAGCGGTCCGCGCTGGGCGACAACCACAAGCCGCTGTTCCCGACCTACTCCATCTCCAAGATCGCCGGCGAAGTGGTCGCCCGGACAATGGCGCGCGCGCTGGACATGCCCACCGTCATCGCCCGGCTCAACGTCCCTTACGGCGACAACGGGGGATGGCCGTTTTATCACATGGAGATGATGCTGGCCGGTATACCGATACCCGTGCCCGCGGGAGTTCCGGCCAGCTACAACCCAATTCACGAGGACGACATCATCGCCACGATCCCGAAGCTGCTCGCGGCGGCGTCGGTACCGGCAACCACGGTCAACTGGTGTGGCGACCAGACCGTCAGTCTGCAGGAGTGGTGCCGCTACCTGGGTTCGCTGGTCGGCAAGGAGCCGGTCTTCGAGGAGAGCGCACAGGCGCTGCGCGGCAATCCCACCGATGCGGCCCGGATGCACGAGCTGGTCGGCGCCAGCACGGTCGACTGGCAGGACGGAATGCGCCGGCTGGCGGCTACCTTCCACCCCGAGCTGGTCAACTCGTAAACGCAGCGGCCAATGTGACTATCGGTCGCTTTGGATATGCAACCACCTCGGCCCATTGAACAAGTGCCCGCTGCTCGGTGGTTGCACTGCGCGGATATCGGGTACCTCGGAAGTACACGTGGCGGCGAACGGCCGGTACCCAAATATCCGCAATCCAAACACAGTGTATGGATTGCGTGAACGGCTGTCCGTATTCATTTCAATCAGAAGATTTCGAATTAGCATGGTTATCAATAGCATTCGATATGCTACTTGATTTCAGTGCACAAGTGTGTACTATTGAGAGGCATGGCAGAACGCGGCGCGCCCCCTAACGTCCCACGCGGTCGTCGGCTGTTTCTGCGCGCTGTGCGGCGATTGTTCAGTCCCTTGCAGCCTGATGACTACTTGGAAATGATCAACCCGCTCTGGACCACAAAGGAGCTGCGCGGCGAGGTCGACCGCGTCGAGCCGCAGGGCTCGGAAGCAGCCAGCATTCTGATCAAACCCGGGTACGAATGGCCTGGTCACAAACCCGGTCAGTATGTGCGACTCGGCGTGGTTATCGACGGCGTCTACCACTGGCGTGCGTATTCGCTGACCTCGGACCCGACCCCACAGGACGGTCTGATCAGCGTGACGCCCAAAAAGGTGGACAGCGGCGTGGTGTCGCCCTACCTGGTGGAGCAGATCCGGCCCGGGGAAATAGTGCGGCTCGGAGAGATAGAGGGCGTGTTCACGCTGCCCGAGCAGCTGCCCGCCAAAATGCTGTTCATCAGCGCCGGCAGCGGCATCACGCCGATCATGAGCATGTTGCGCAGCCTTGATCGTCGAGGGGAACTCGGCGACGTGGTGCACATTCATTCCGCTCGCACCCGCGAGCAGGTCATGTTCTTGTCCGTCCTCGAAGACATCAATGACCGTCATGAGCAAATGCGGCTGGATGTGCGCCTTACCGGGGATCGTGGTCGACTCGAACCGGGCGACCTGGACGAGGAGTGTCCGGACTGGCGCGAACGCGAAGCGTTTTGTTCGGGGCCGGAAGAAATGCTCGATGCGCTCGTCGAGCATTGGGAGAAAAACGGCGATTCGGATCGCCTGCACTTCGAACGCTTCCAGCCGAAGATCGGCGGCGACGCCGGTGCCGGCGAAGGCGGCGAAGTCTGCTTTCTCAAAAGTGACAAGACCGTCGAATGTGACGGCGGCACATCAATTTTGGAAGCCGGCGAGAATGCCGGTCTGGAGCTCGCGTTCGGCTGCCGAATCGGGATCTGTCACACCTGCGTAGGCACGGTCAAATCAGGCAAACTGCGCGACCTGCGCTCTGGTGACATCAGTGAACCCACCGAGCAGGAAGTGCGGATCTGTATCAACGCCGCTGAAGGCAACGTCGAACTTGAACTGTGATTGAAAGGAACCGTAGATGACTTCTACTCTGCAACGTCCACAAAGTCCGTTCGCCCACCTGGGAGAACAAGAGCGGGAAAAACTGGGTAAAGAACTGGACGCGATTCACGACGAAGTGTTCGCCGACCTCGGCGACCGGGACCGCGCGTACATCAAGAAAGTCATCTCGGTGCAGCGTCAGATCGTGGTGGTCGGTCGTGTCCTGCTGCTGGGTTCGCGATCCAAAACCGCGTGGGTTCTCGGCACAGCGTGTCTGGGGATGGCCAAGATCTTGGAGAACATGGAGATCGGCCACAACGTGATGCACGGCCAATGGGATTGGATGAACGATCCCGACATTCACTCCTCGGTGTGGGATTGGGACACTGCCTCGACTGCGGAATCGTGGCGGCACTCGCACAATTTCATCCACCACACCTATACGAACATTCGGGGTAAGGATAAGGATCTCGGCTACGAGATCATGCGGATCGACCCTAACCAGAAATGGAAGCCCGCCTACCTAGGGCAATTCTTCTACAACCTGTTGCTCACGGTGCTGTTCGAGTGGGGCGTGGCGGTCCACGACATGGATATCGACGCTATTCGAGCCGGCGAGAAGCCGTGGTCGGAGGTGCGCAAGGACCTGAAAGGCATCGGCGTCAAGGCGCGCGCACAGATCCTGAAGGACTACATCGGCTGGCCACTGATCAGCGCCGGCGCATTTGCACTGGTACAACTGGCATCGGGTGGCAGGCTCGAACAGCCCGCGACATCGCGACTCGGCCGGCGACTACGCAAGATATCGAGCAGGGGCCGCGTCGGGGCGACGGCGAATTTCCTCGACAAAGTTGCGCCCGGGGTGGAAAGCACTTACCTGCGCACTTTGACCGCCGACGCCCTGGCGAATGTTATCCGCAATGTGTGGGCGCACGCCATCATCTTCTGCGGACATTTTCCTGACCAGACCTATACGTTCAGCCAGGAAGAGGTCGAGGACGAGACGCGCGCGGAATGGTATCTGCGCCAGTTGGTCGGCGCGGCCAACATCGACGGCAGCCCACTGTTCCACGTGATCAGCGGCAACCTTGGCTACCAAGTGGAGCACCATTTGTATCCGGATATGCCGGCCAGTCGGTACTCCGAGATCGCGCCGAAGATCAAGGACATCTGCGAGCGTTATGAGCTGCCGTACAACACCGGGCGCTTCTCCAAGCAGTGGTACATGGTGCACCGCACCATCTTCCGTTTGGCATTCCCCGGCGGGAAACCGCGGCCAAAGCCAGGTCCCTACCACGCGCCGGATCGGCGGCCCGAACCTCGGGGTGCGAGTGAGGCGACCCGATTCCGCGATCGGGTACCGGCCGAACACCCGGCGGCCGGTCCCGAGCACCAGTCGAGCGGTGTCGAAGTGCAACCGCCCCCGCGTGGCGACGACTGATCGACTCCGGGAGGCGCGCTAGTCCTGTTTGGCGATCAGCCGCTTCAGCGCCTCGCGATCGGGTGCCAGCAACTCATCGATGCGCGGCTGGTTCACGTCGGCGACGATGATCTCGCCGACCTCCTGGTACACGTTGCTGAAGATGCCGTGCGACTTCATCTTCTCGGTCTGATAGATGTTGTCCTCGGTCGGCGTCACGTAGTACACGATCTCCGGCTTGAACCGATGAATCAGCCACAGGTGGATGACGTCCATCAGACGCTTCTTGCGCATCTTCTCGGCGAACGTGTTCTGGTCACGCACCGTGAGGATGTTGCGTCCGTGCCGGTCCTTGATCGGGTCGACGACCACGTTGGCCAGCGGCTCGTCCCCGGCGCCGTAGATGCCGAGGTCGAGCACGTCGGAGCCGGCGCGGCGCGGACGTAGCCGGACGGTCAGCGTCTCGCCGATCTTGTAGTGGTCGCCCCACAACGCCAGCCACTCTTCCAGAAGCTTCTTCGGCACCTCGGTCTGGACCAGATGCTGGTGCTGGGTGGATCCCTCGCCCATCGCCTTCGTGGTGGCGGTGCGACCGGACGACGCAGCCAGTGCGGCGTCGCTGCGGGGACCGCCGACTAGCGTTTGCGGTGTGCGGTAAGGGGATTCGACCAGGCGCATCTTGCGTTGCAGGCGAGCCAGCGCCAGCATGCCCTCCTGGCGCAGCGACGTGGCGAACTCCTCGGCCGCGACGCCGTCGATCTGGTGTCCGCCGTAGGTGATGAAGTTGAAGACGAAGCCCATCTTGCCGAGTTCCTCTGGGAACGCCCGCATCTCGTCGTCGGTCATGCCGGTGGTGTCCCAGTTGAACGACGGTGAGAGATTGTAAGCCAGCATCTGGTCGGGGAATTCGGCGTGGATCGCCTCGGCGAATTCGCGCGCGTCGACGAGATCGGCTGTCTTGGTCTCCATCCAGAGGATGTCGGCGAATGGCGCTGCGGCAAGCGATTTGGCGATCGCATAGGGGATGCCGCCGCGGATTTGGTAGTAGCCCTCCGGCGTCTTGGCCAGCTCGCAGTCCCAAGCCACGGTGAGGCCCAGCTCCTTTGCCTTCTGCTGGGCGGTGTAGAGCGGCGCGCGCTGGGCGAACTTGCGCCACTCGTCGGCGCTCATGTCGTTTGACTCGCCGTCGTTCTCGGCGAATTCGAGAAGGTCGGCAACTGCCTCGCCATAGGTCGTCAGCCCGGCGTCGTTCTGCCAGGCGTCGACGAATTTCGACTCGACCTCGTCGAACACGGCATCGATGGACTGCTGCGCGTGGTCGGGGGACGCGGCGGCCTGGGTGATCAGATCGGCAACGCCGTGACGCTCCAGCCATGAATCGGCAGCGGCATATTCACCCGCGGGCAGGGCGTAGAGCAGGTGACCGTTGAGTTCTTTGAAACCGGCCTCGTAGAAGCGCCGCATCATCGCCAGGAAGCACGCCTTGTACGACGGGATCTTGAGGTTCGTGGTGCCCAGCAGGAACGGCTGGTCGCGCTCGTCGGCGCGGCTGTCGAGCAGGTTGGCCGCCTCGGCGTCGGTGCGCGCGACGATGATGCCGGGCACCCGCATGATGTCCAGCTGGAATCGGGCGGTGTTGAGGCGTTTAAGCTGTTCGTCCGACGGAACCAGTACCTTGCCGCCCTGGTGGCCGCACTTCTTGGTGCCCGGTCGCTGGTCTTCGATGTGATAGCCGGGCACACCCGCTTCGACGAATCGTTTGATCAGGTTGCGTACGTGCGGGTCGCCCCCGTGGCCGGTGTCGGCGTCGGCGATGATGAACGGCCGGTAGTCGACCGCCGGGGTCCGCTCGCGTTGCTCCTCGCTCATCCGCAGGCGCAGGTATTGCTGATTGCGGTCGGCGGTGAGCAGCGCGCGGACCAGACCGGCGGCCTCATCGGGAACCTGGCTGAGCGGGTAGCTGGCCAGATCGGGCCCCGGATCCTCGCTGATCGAGCCCTTGGCGGAGGTGGCCCATCCGCCGAGGTAGATGCCCTCGATGCCCATCCGCTTCATCGCTACGGCCTGACCGGGTGAGTACGGGCCGAATGTGGTGATGCTCTTGCGTTGGGCGAAGAGTTCGCGCAGCCGCGGGTAGAAGGCCTCGGCGGCCACACGGGCGGTGGTGTAGTCGGCGGGGATGGTGCCGCGTTGTTCGGCGACCTGGCGGGCCGAGAAGAGGCGGGTGATTCCGTCGAAGCGTGGGCTGTCCTGGTATTGCTGCGTTGCGGCTACGTCACGTTCAAAGGCATTGTCCGGGTCCTGCTCGGAGGGTGACTGCGTCTTTGCATCGGCCTCGATCGTGCTCATGGTTTCTCCGCTCCTCGTCTTCCCCGACTTGCCTGCTGCTGAGAGTCTATGGCTGCCGCGCCCCACGAAGTTTCAAATTCGGATCTCGCGGTCGTTCCCACCTGCGGCAGCATCACCGGCTCGGCATACCGCCGACAGGACCTGGTTAAACCCGCGCCGCGGCTCAAGAAAATGTCGTCGGGGATATTTTCGCCCCATATCGGGTAGTCCGCTCCGATACACTCACCGAGCGCGGCGATGGGGCCGCATCTGAGGGGGAGCGGCGATGAGTTCTCTGCCAACGGCCCGTGCGCCGCGTTCTATACCGGTGGCCATGCCGCCGAGCCGCACCGTGGAGGTGCGTTCCGCGGACGGCACTCGTCTGCACACCGAGGTATTCGGGCCCGAGGACGGGTATCCGATCGTTCTCGCACACGGCATCACCTGCGCCATTCGAGTATGGGCCTACCAGATCGCCGACCTGGCCACCGAGTACCGGGTGATCGCATTCGACCATCGCGGTCACGGGCGAAGCGGAATCCCGCGTCGCGGCGGATACAGCCTGAGCCATCTGGCGGCCGATGTCGATGCCGTGCTCGACGCGACTTTGGCGCCAGGTGAGCGCGCCGTCGTCGCGGGGCACTCGATGGGAGGCATGGCGATCGCCGCATGGTCGGATCGCTACCGCCACAAGGTCGAAGCGCGCGCCGACGCTGTCGCGCTGATCAACACCACCACCGGTGACCTGTTGCGGGAAGTGCGATTTCTGCCGATGCCGGCGCCGTTCGCGGCGGTGCAGGTATTGGGTGGACGCGCCCTGATCAGCATCTTCGGTTCGTATACGGTGCCACCCGCGGTGCGCCGAGCCAGCCGCGAAATGATTTCGATGCTTGCAGTCGGCGCCGACGCGGACCGCGCGGTCGGGTCGCTGATCTATGACTTGTTCAACTCCACCTCTCCGGCAGGGCGCGGCGGTTGCGGCAAGGCCCTCGTCGAAGCGATGGGGCACCGGCATATCGACCTGGCCGGTTTGACGGTGCCCACGCTGGTCATCGGCAGCGAGCGCGACCGGTTGACGCCGCTGGTCCAGTCCAAGCGAATCGCTTCTGCTGCACCCAATCTCGCCGGTCTTGTCGTGCTGCCCGGCGGTCACTGCTCGATGCTGGAGCGGCCCGCTGAGGTCAACCGGGAGCTGCGCGCACTTGCCGAATCGACTAGCGGCAGCAGGCGTATCAGCTCATAGGCGCGCGGCGACTTCGGCGGCGGCCCGCCGTCCCGAACGTACCGCGCCATCCAGGAAGCCGGTCCACTCGTCGGCAGTCTCGGTCCCGGCCCAGTGGATGGGACCGACCGGACGCCTTAACCACGGGCCATAGCGCGTCCACGATCCCGGCGGCACCGCGGCCGTCGGGCCACCGGGCGCGAATTCCTCAGCCCCCCAACGATGGTCGACGTAATCGAGCGGCTTGAGCGCCTCCTCGCCGAACAGCGCCGCAAAGCAGTCCAGCGCGCGCGCCCGCCGCTGGTCGGCGGGCAGGTCGTCAAAGTTGCGGGCATCGACGAACCCGAGCAGGATCCCGGGTCCGTCGGGCTGCGGGCTGACGTCGAAGGTGATGAACACTGGACCTTCGTCGGACAGCGCTTCACCAGAAAACCCCTGGTTGCGCCAGAACGGGGTGGGATAGGCGACATAGGCTTTGCTGAGCCGGCCCTGCGGCCACTGCGCGGGCAGTCGCCGATGCTCGGCGGACAGAGCGGGAGTGAATTCGATGACACTCCAATGCTCCGGCGGGACCGCGACCACGACGTATTTGGCTTCAGCCGTGCCCTTTTCGCTGATAACCGTGACGCCATCGTGGCGGTCGATGCGTCGCACGGCGGCTTCCAGAACGACGCGGTCGCCGAGTTCGGCCGCTGCCGCGTTGGCGATCTGTTGCGTGCCGGCCGCGAAACGGTCTTGCTGGGCACCGTTTTCGACGTCGAGCATCCGATCCAGACCACCTGCGGCGCGCGCGTAGCGGGCGGCGTGCAGCATCGACACGTCGTCAAGTTCGCATCCCCAGGTCACCCGCGCCATGATGGCCAGCAGATCCCGGGTGGTGGCGCCGGCGCGTACCGATCGCAGCCACTGGCCCAACGACTGGCCGTCCAGCCGAGCGGCGCGTCGGGCAGTCCACGGCTCGGTCAGCGGAACGGTCCGGGTGATCCGCTCGAATTGCCAACGCACCCGGCCGAGATCGATCAGGCCACCGAGCGAGAGCCGGGGAATCGTGCCGGTGTAGGAGCGGACCGCGCCGCGCCATCGAATCAGGTTGGCGCCTTCGTCGTAGGTCGGGACGGTCGGGATGCCCAGCTCGGCAGCCAGCGCCAGCACGGCATCCTGCGTTGGACCCACGAATGTGCCGCCCATATCCACCGGGATGCCGGCGACGTGGCCGGTGTACGAGCGCCCACCGACCCGGTTCCGGCCCTCGAGCACCAGCACGTCGTGGCCGAGCCGGGTCAGTTCGCGGGCGGCGGCGAGTCCGGCGAAACCGGCCCCGACCACGACGACGTCTGCGGTCCAGGTCGCGTTAGGCATGTCCTTCAGTCAACCTCATCGATGCTGCGTAATGTCAGGGATCAACTGCCCGACTCCTCACGCGGGTGGTCACACCACCCGAATCGTCGTCAGGCGGCCCTTGTTGAAAGTCTTCACCGCTCTGTATGGCCTGAGCGACGCAGCTGAGCGCGCACGGGAGCTTCGCGACGCCGGTGCCAGTGGGGTCGCCACCTTTGAGGGACCGCACGATGTTTTCGCGCCGCTGACGTTGGCCGCGACGGTTGCTGACCTGAACCTGATGACCAATGTCGCGATCGCGTTCCCGCGGAACCCGATTCACCTGGCGCACCAGGCCAACGACCATCAGCTGCTGAGCTCGGGACGATTCATCCTCGGCCTGGGCACTCAGGTCCGGGCTCAAATCGAAAAGCGGTTCGGCGCCGAGTTCGACAAACCGGTAGCCCGGATGAGCGAACTCATCGCGGCGCTGCGGGCGATCTTCGCGGCCTGGAACTCCGGTGAGCGACTGGACTTTCGCGGCGACTACTACCGGCACACGCTGATGACGCCGACGTTCAATCCGGGCCCGAATCCGTATGGCCCACCGCCGATCTACGTCGGCGCGCTCGGACCGCGGCTGACCCGTGCCGTCGCGCAGCACGCCGACGGTCTGCTGGTGATGCCGTTCGGCTCGAAGCGGTTTCTGCACGAGCACACCATGCCGATGGTTCGCGAGGGTCTGGCGGCCGCGGGCCGCCAGACCACAGACTTGGCCGTTCTGCCCGAAATCATCGTCTCCGCCGGTGAAACCGATGCCGAACTCGAGCAGGCCCACGCGCGGACACGGGCGCTGCTGGCGTTCTATGGCTCGACGCCGGCGTATCGCCCGGTGCTGGCCGCACACGGGTGGCAGGATCTGCAGCCCGAACTGAACACGTTGTCCAAGCAGGGTCGCTGGGAGGAGATGGGCGGGCTGATCGACGACGAGATCCTGCACACCATCGCCGCGTGCGGCACGCCGGCTGACGTCGCCCGCCACATCCGCGACCGTGTCGACGAGATCGCCGACACCGTCTGCCTCTACCAGGCGGCGCCGTTGGGCCTGCAGACGCTATCCGCGATCGTGGACGAATTACGATGACGGGAAAGCCTTTTCGATCCTACGGCGCAACCGTTAACCAGTCCTTGAAGCCGGACGGGTCGTGGCGGCCGAGCGCGCCGTGCTCGTAGAGGCCCCAACCTTCGACCGGATCTGCGTTGCCGTCACGGCACATCGCGCGCCCGACATGATCGATCACACCGAAACCGGACCGGCCGATGATCGCGGGGTCGGTCATATCGTAGGTCAGCCGTTCGACGAACTTCTCGCCCTTCCACATGCCGTGCAGCCAGTCTGAGTCACCGCCGTAGCCGCCGCCGACGTGGATGGGCACCGGCAACTTGGACTCGACGTCCAAGTGGATGGGTGTGCCGTCGGGTGCGGTGGCGTCGATAGTCGCGCCGGTTGGAATGCGGGTGCCGGACCGATAGTGAATCTTCACTCGCGGCCACCCCAGCTGTTCGACGCGACCGTCGCGCCAGATCCGGGTGCAGTCGTTGAGTGAGCGAAACCCGGTGGGCTCCTCCTGGATGATCAAGACGACCGCGAAGTCCTTGAACGCCATCGGCACGTATAACCACCACATGCCTTCGAATGGTGGGTCGGCCGGCCGGCCGGCGGGCTCGGGTTCGCCGATCGGCCGAATACCCCAGGACCGATCGCGACTACCGATCCAGGTGGCCGGGTCGACGCCAATCTCCTTGCCGTCCAAGACGATTCGCCCGCTCCAGCTACCGAGCTGGGCGAAGCGCTGCGCGTTGAGCGTCACGCGATTGCCCGACCGCAGGATATGCGGCTGCTCCTGTACGACGTCGAACAAGCCTTCCCAGGTGAGATCGGCTGCGATGCCTTCTGTTTCGTCGAGCACGATCCGCAGCTTGTGCAGCGGGTCGATGACGTCGACGCGATAACCGTTGACATTCTGGTTGAGCCGGTCCTGGTCGATGGCATCGGACAAATGCACCGCGGTCTGGGTGTCCCCGCGCCGGATGAGCAGGAATGCGTCTTTGACCCCCAGATTGGGGTAGTAGCCGATGCCGCTGATGACGAAGATGTCGCCGGTGCGGTCGTGGGCATTGAAGTAGGAGCGATCGTAGAAGTTGCGGTCCGAGGAACCCGGCCACGCGATCGGCTGCGGGACTTGGTGTACCGGGAACTCGTCGAGCGGTCCGAGCATTACTGATCCTCTCCGATAAGACCCTCACCGATTAACCTGCGCATCAGCCCTGAGTGGTAGAACAGCGATTCGACGCTGTCTGGCTTCTCGGTCTCGCCGAAGTGCACCCGCCGCGCGCCGGTGCGCATGAACACGCAGGCCCACATCACACCGGAGTAGACGTAGAACCAGTGCAGGTCGCCGATCTCGACGCCGGTGAGACGCTGGTAGGTAGCCCGGACGTCGTCCTCGCGCATCACCTCGGGCAGCCCGGGTAACGTCGCCAGGCCGGCGAGCTCCTGAAAGACCATGTGCGCAAAGATCATCCACGCGACGTCGAGTTCACGCGGACCCAGCGTCACCATTTCCCAGTCCAGCACCGCCACCGGCTGGAAGTCGCGGTACAGCACGTTGCCCACCCGGGCGTCACCCCACAGCAGCACCGGCTCGCTGTCCGCGGCTTCGGTCGGCCAGTTGTCCTCCAGCCATCCGAACGTGCGTTCCAGCAGCGGTGATCGACCGATGTCGGGCACCGCAAAGTCATACCAGGACCGCACCCAGTTGAAATGCCTGCGCAGCGCGGAGTCGCCTTCCTGCCCTTCAGCTAGGAAACCAAACATCTTCTCCGCGTCCGGTATTGAATGCAGCTTGGCGAGCACCCCGACCGTTGCGTCCTGAAGCTCGCGCTGGCGCTCGACGGGTGCGTCGGCGAACCAGTTGCCACCGAAGGTGTAGGGCATGACGTCGGGCGGCACCTCGCCGTCGACGTAATCCATCAAAAAGAACGGTGTGCCCAAGACCTCACCGGTGGATTCCAGCCAGCGCACCCGCGGGACGGGAACGTCGGTGATCTCGCCGACTTTGCGGATCACATCGAATTGGTGGTCAAGTCGATACGTCGGGAACACCTGGACGTCTTCGGCGGTGGGCGCCACCCGCGCCACCAGCTTCTGCGTAACGGGTTTGCCGCCTCCTCCCAACGCGCGGTCAGGATGATGGTCTCCGACGACATGCCAGTCGAGTCGATGCCGCTTTCCACGGTGATCTCGGGCGTAGCGCCGCCCGGGAGCACCGTCGACAACCACTGCGACATCACCACCGGCAGCGTGGTGACGTCGCGGCTGGAGCGCTGCAGTCGGTCGACTTGGTCGAGCACAGGTTCGTTTGGCACAGCTGCCTCCTTCGTGAGGCAATTACGATACGATCGGTAGCGTTATGAAAGCAGACCCATCCTCGGTTGACAAGGTCTCGGGTGCCGGACGGCCCCGGGACCCGCGCATCGACGCTGCCATATTGACCGCCACCGCGGATCTGCTTGTCCAAATCGGCTATTCGAACCTCACCCTGGCCGCGGTCGCCGAGCGCGCCGGAACGACGAAGACGGCGTTGTACCGGCGATGGTCGAGCAAGGCCGAGCTGGTGCACGAGGCGGCGTTCCCGGTGGCGCCCACCGCGCTGGTCGGCCCGACCCGCGGCATGGCCGCTGACCTGCGGGCGATGATCGCGGCGGCGCGCGACGTGTTCACCACCCCGGTGGTGCGCGCCGCGCTGCCTGGCCTGGTCGCCGACATGAGTGCCGACGCCGAGCTCAACGCCCGGGTGATGTCTCGCTTTGCGGGTTTGTTCACCGCGGTGCAGGCGCGGCTCAGTGAAGCGGTGGATCGCGGTGAGGTGCATCCGGACGTCGATCCGGACCGATTGATCGAGTTGATCGGCGGGGCGACGTTGTTGCGGATGCTGCTGAGTCCGGACGAACCGCTGGACGACGCCTGGGTGGACCAGACCACCGCCATCCTCGTGCACGGCGTTACTCGAGAGGTAGGGTCGGGCCGGTGACCGGACGACTGGATGGCCGTGCGGCGATCGTCACCGGCGCCAGCCGCGGACTGGGCCGGGCAATCGCTCTGGCGCTGGCGGCCGAAGGTGCGGCTGTCGCCGTAGTCGGCCGCACCGAAAGTGTCTGGAACGAAAGGCTTCCCGGCACTATTGGTGAGACGGTTGCCGATATCGAGGCAGCCGGCGGACGCGCGTTGGCGATCCGGGCCGACCTGCTCGACCGAGACGATATTGCGCGGCTGGTCGACGAGGCTCGAGATGCGCTGGGCCCCATCACGATCCTGATCAACAATGCGGCGTTCACCGCGCCCGGTCGCCCGCCCAAGCCCGGCGACGACGCGCGCCCGAAATCGGCGAAAGCGCAACCGGCTGGCTTCAGGCCGGACTGGCCGCCCCTGCTCGGAACGCCGCTGGGTGCGTATCGCCGCCACTTCGAGATCGCGGTGTTCGCCGCCTATGAGCTGATCCAGCTGGTCTGCCCGGACATGATCGCCGCCGGCATCGGCTCGATCATCAACATCAGCTCGGTGGCGTCTCGGCTACCGGGTGATGGGCCCTACGCCGACCGTAGTGGCGGCGTTCTGCCCGGCTACGGCGGATCCAAAGCCGCACTGGAGCATTTGACGTGGTGTGCGGCCTACGATCTGGCCGGCCACCATGTTGCGGTCAACGCGCTCTCGCCGTCGAAAGCGATTATGACGCCGGGTCTTTCGTATTACGCCCGTGAGTTCGACGATGTCGCCACCGCAGAGGAGTTCGCGCGGGCTGCGTTGGAGCTGACGCTGGTGGATCCGACGGTCGTGACTGGCCGGACGATCGGCCACCTGCAAGTGCTCGACGGCAGCTTTCGCGCATTCGGGTCCTAGGCCGGCTTCGTCGCGGTGACGGCGTTGATGATCACGGCATGCAGCCGGTACCAGTGTGGGGAGACGAACCCGGCCCGCAGCAGCAGCCGGGTGGCGCGGCGCCTGGTGCGGGCTTTGCCGCGGCGGCTGGTGAGCATTGTCGGCAGCAGCATCCAAGAGAACTGGTCGACGAGCACTAGCTGACCACCGGGACACAACACCCGTGCGCATTCGCGCAGCCCCGCTTGCTGATCAGACCAGTGATCGAATGAGGTCGTGCTGACGATCAGGTTGAACGTCTCGTCGGGATAGCCGATCTGTTCGGCGACACCGGCAACGAACGTCAACCGGTCGTCTTGGGCAATGGCATTGGCCGTCTTCACCATCGCGGGCGCGGCATCGATGCCGACAAGCTGTTCGGCGTCGGGGTAGCGGCTTGCCAGTTCGCGCAGTAGATAACCGGTGCCGCAGCCCAAATCGAGCACCCGGACGGGTGCTGCGACGGTCGCCACAGCGAGACTGGCGGTGCGCTCGGAGATCTGGTGATGGAGGCGACCCCGCCAGCCATGGTCGTAGCTCGCGGCCCGATCGTTGAACTCGGCGACGTCCCGATACGGCGGCACCGGCCTAGTGTGCCACCGGCTAGTGCCGTTCGGCGAGGCGTTTGAGATTGAGCAGTTGCCGTCGGGCCATGACGAGGTCGCCGACCGATAGCCCCGGAGTCAGCCAACGGCTCATGGTCGTAACAAGTTTCATCAGCAGGCGGGTTGACTGCCCATCGGGCACCAGCACGTAAGACATGCAGGTTCCCATGATCTCGCCGGTAAGGTGCTCGGGCGGCTCGACGGCAACGATGCGTCCGAACGGTCGGGTCGCCGCAGTGGAAAACGATTCGCCGACGACGGGCTCGGGCAGGCCGACGAGCTGCTGGGGTGAGCGACGGCCGAGGTTGTCGATCCAGTCGTAGGAGTAGGGCGCGATCCTGATCTGACTAACCCACCGCCACAGCGTCTCCGGGGTGGTCTGCACGGTGACTCCGCGCCATGCCTGCAAGGTCGGTTTGGGCACGAAGTCGTCGCAGGGGTAGTGCCGGGCGACCTCGTCGTCCGTCACATTCCAACGATCGCCGATCATCGGAATTCAGGTTAGCCGTCGGGTGGGTCGGAGTCTCCGCGGAGGAGTTCGTCGGGGTGGTGGGCGTGGTTGACTTCGGGTGGCCCGGTGCCGTCGGTCCAGCCCAACCGCCCGTTTTGTCATCACCTGGGTCCGCAGTTCACCGCGGCTCGCCATACCGTGATTCGGGCAGCACGCGAAGTGCAGTTTGTCGGCGTCGGTGCAGCCGCCGTGTAACCAATCGGGTGAATGGTGCACCTCGCAGTAATAGCCCGATACCAGGCAGTTGGGTCGGGTGCAGCCGCGGTCGCGGGCATAGCAGATCAGTCGCTGGTCGGCGGTGGCGATTCGTTTCTGGCGGCCCAGGTATAGCGGCCGCTCGGTGTGGTCGTCGAACACGGCGAGGTAGTGAATCGCACTCGCGGCCATACGGATTAGATCCCGCATCGGCAGCCGGGAGCCACCGCCGGTTCTCGCGGGCGCCGGCATCGGGACCGACGCGTCCACCGCGGCGTCAGCGGCGCGATTGAGTTCGGCCAGCGTCGTGGTGACGACCACGGTGACCGGATGCCCGCGGTGTACACCGAGGCCGCCGGATGCGATGGCGGTTTCCAGGCCAAGCTTCAACGCATCGTGGCAGCGTTGGGCGGGGCTGCGGTCATCGCGCGCCTCGGGACCTTCGTCAGGCTGGTGACGGCCCGGCCGCACCGCGGCCTCGATGGCCTCGAAGTACGCGCGTGCCTCCGGGTCGAGCAATCCGGACAGCCGCGACATGCCGTCGGGTCCTTGCTGGCCGAGGTGCAGCCCGCGGCGACGGGCCCGGTCCTCATCGCTGAACAGGCCGTCGGGATTCAGGTAGTCGGCGATGCGCTGTCCCAATTTGGCCACGATTCCCGCGTCGACCTTGCTCGCCTGCTTGACCAGTGTGCGCTCGGCCGCAGTCGTGTCGGTGGGGGAGACACAGCCGGGCAGCACGTCGATCGCTCGGCATATCGCTCGGATGTGGTCGTCCCCGATAGCGCCGGCCGCAACGGCGTCCGCCAACGTCGGCAACTCCGGTGGCAGCGGCGGACCGGTCAACGACCGGCGCGGCCGAATCCGAACCGCGAGCTTGAACCGTCGGGTGATTTCGTTGGGTGTGATGCGCAGTCGCTTCCACAGCACCGATCGCATCTGCGCTATGGACCCGGTTTCATCCGGCGGGTCGGCGATCTCCGCAAAGATTCGGTACATCAACCCTCGGTTAGCGCGCTCCTGCGTCTCCAGCCGTTCTGCGACGTCAACGCGAAACCTGTTGCCCACCAGATCCGACGGGGTATCGCGCAACAGGTCGTGGGCAGCGTCGATCGCATCGAGAGCGGCGTCGATCCGTTCTCGTGCTTCGTCGGCGCTGATCGCTGGACCCATACCTCGACGCTACGAATAAGCCCGACAATCCTGGCCTCAGCAGATGGCGCAAAGCCCGACCTGTGGATCAAATCGCAACTGTGGATAACAGGTCACGCCTCTTCAGGCGACGAAGTTGATGGTTACCCCGCAGAGCGTCGTACTGCGAGTATGTGCGTCCGCGGCACGCAGATCCACCGCGCATACCCCGTCACCGCGGTCGTCACCGAGTGGGACGAAGCGCAGCACACCTTCCTCGAGGTGTACCTGGTACTCGTCGCCGATTTCGGTCACCGCACCCCCGACCAACGCGGCCCACCTCTCGGCCGTACTGGCTGGGTGCTCTGATTGCATCGCCACGCCGACCATGTCGGTGACCACGCGGGTTGCGATGTGGTGGCGCCAGTCGGGTCCAGCCCAGCCCCAGTCATCCCATTGGTCGGTTTGGTCGACCGACAGAATCGCAGCGCCGACGTCCTTCGGGTGCAAGTGTATGCCGGTGATGTCCGGCCGGGCTCGCGGTGAAAACGACTCGTACATCGTGGGTTTCAATACGCCGCTCTCATCTCATCGAGATCGTCGACCTGGAGAATAACCATGTACCCGCCATCGCCCTTGCGCTTGTCGAGCTGACGGCCCGCGGTTGTACCTGCCCGCACCGGTGAGACCACCTCGAGCAGCTTGTCTCCAATAGGAAAGAGCGCGTTTTTGAGACCGAACACCCCGACATCGGGGTCTCGGTAGCACAGCTCTACGCCGAGTTCTTCGATGATGCCGGCCTCCACCGGCGCCAGATCGGCAGCTACCAAAGCCACCTGTCGAAGTCTCACTCGCATATCCGCGTCCTTTGGGTGAAGTTGCATCACAATTATTAGCCGACGGCGGCTCAATGTCTCGATGGACTTTGGTAATCGGTTGAGGCGCAACATCTTTGGGCTGCCAACTGTGGATACTACACGCTGGCGCGGCCGATCGGCATGGACCGCCTCGGCGAGCGCGTCGGCCAGCGGGCCGATGTCGTCGATGTCGATGCTGGAGACGGTGATCCGTATCCCCGGCGGAGTTGCGATCCGGAATCGTGTTCCCGGCGCCGCGGCCCAGCCCGCGCTCAACAGCCGGGTGATCGCCACCGTTTCGTCCGGCACCGGAATCCAGACGTTGAGGCCGGACCGGCCGCGAGATGCCACACCGCGATCGGCCAGCGCCGCGTGCAGCAGCTCGCGGTTGCGGGTGTAGGCGATTTCGGCCTCGTGCACTCTGCGGGTGGCGGCCTTGTCGCGCCACAAGTTGACCGCGACGTCTTGCAGCAGGTGGCTGATCCAGCCCGGCCCCAATCGCAGCCGCCCGTGTACGCGCTCAACCGTGCGTCGATCGCCGGCCAGCAGTGCGAGTCTCAGGTCAGGCCCGTATGCCTTGGCCGCCGACCGCACGAACGCCCAGTTCCGGGTGGCGCCGGCCAGGGTATGCAACGGTGCGCCTGCGATGCCTGCGCAATGATCGTCTTCGACGAGCAACACGTCGTCGTGGTCAACGAGTAACGCGCGCAACTCCTTTGCCCGTGCCGCGGAGACGGCGGCACCGGTCGGGTTCTGGGCACGCGTTGTCACCACGATCGCCCGCGCCCCGCGGCTCAGCGCGCGGGCAACATCGGCGGCCAGCGGCCCGTCGTCGTCGACTCTGATTGGCTCAGCCGGAAAGCCCAGCGCGGCAAGCAGATCCAGCAGGTTAGCCCAACCGGGATCTTCGACCGCCACGCGGTCGCCGGGACGCAGCTGGGCGCTGAGCACCCGCTCGATGCCGTCGAGGGCTCCGGCGGTCACGGCGATGTGCTCGGCCGGAACACCGTCCGCGGTCAGCGACGACTGGGCATACTCCGCCAACTCAGGCGATACCGCCGGGTCGCCGTACAGCACTGGTGTTTTTCGCCGCGAATTGAGCCGAGCGATGGGCAGCAACGCCGGATCCGGGTTACCGCTGGACAGGTCGCGTACGCCCGGGGGAACAGCGATGCCCCGCAGCGAGCGTGGTGTGGTCGCAGGCCGGTCCCGCACCCGGGTGCCGCGCCGGCCCGCCGTCTCGACGGCGCCGCGTTCGCGCAGCAGGCGGTAGGCCGCGGCCGCGGTATTCGCGTTGATGCCGAGCTGGGCGGCCAGCTCCCGGATCGGTGGCAGCTCGGCGCCGGGCGCCAGGGCGCCGGTGGAGATGGCCTCTTCGACGTTGGATGCGATCGCCTCTGCACCCGCACCACGGATCATGTATTGTTCTGGCACAGAAATAATTATGTACTAGTGCAAAAGCGGAGGCAACCATGTCTGCAGGATCGGCATACGCACCCACTAGCCGGACCGTCCCCGACCCGGTATCGCGAGCGCGCCCGCTACGACCGCGCCACCGTTCATGGCGTTCTCGACGAGGCCCTGATCTGCCACGTCGGCTTCGTCGGTGCCGACGGTCCGGTGGTGTTGCCGACGACCCACGCGCGGCTGGGCGAGACGCTGTACCTGCACGGATCCACCGGCAGCGGCCCGATGCTCGCCGCAGGTTCGCCGGACGGCTTGCCCGTCTGCGTCACGGCCACCCTGATCGACGGCCTGGTCTTCGCCCGCTCAGCAATGCACCACTCGATGGAATACCGGTCGGTGGTTGCCGTCGGCAATGCACGCCTGGTGCAGGACCGCGACGAGAAATTGCGCGCTTTCGTGGCGCTGCTCGATCACGTCGCGCCCGGCCGGTCCATCGACAGCAGATCGCCCAATGCCCGCGAACTCGCCGCGACCGCCGTGCTGGCGCTCGATCTCGTCGAGGTGTCCGCCAAGGTGCGTACCGGCGGGCCCGTCGACGACCCGGAAGACACCGAGTTGCCGTATTGGGCGGGGGTTGTGCCGCTCACCCTGCAGGCGGGAACGCCGATCGCCGCCGACGACCTCGATCCGGCGATCCAACTGCCGGCCTACCTTGCGCCGTATCGGCGCGGTTGATCTTTAATTGCGTTATGGCCGACGACGCCGACGTCCCCACGGTGGTGAGCGCGAGCCGCGAGATCGCGGCAAGCGCGGAGCGGATCTTCGAACTGATTGCCGACCCCTCGCAGCAGCCGCTGTGGGACGGCAATGACAACCTCGTCAAAGCTGAACCGGGGCAACGGATTCGGAGCATCGGTGAGGTATTCCGCATGGCGCTGACCAATGACAGCATCCGCGAGAACCACGTTGTCGACTTCGTTGAAGCCCGTAGCATCGCGTGGAATCCATCCGAGGTAGGCCAACCGCCGCCGGGTCATCTGTGGCGCTGGGAGCTTGAGCCGTTGAACGACAGCCGCACCCGGGTCACCCACACCTACGACTGGTCGCGATTGACCGATCAGAATCGGCTCGCGCGCGCCCGCGCTACGACGAGCGAGAAGCTTCGGGCCTCCCTGGACCGGCTTGCCGAGCTAGCCGAGCGCCACTGAACTGCACCGATTGCTGGCAGTCCGGGCGGGCTACGTGTCAGGATGGCCAGTAAGGCCGCAATAGCGGTAGGCAACCGGTTGAGTGGTGTGCCAATGATGGATAGGGCGACGGGCCGTGTGGTCGCCGTGATCGTGCTCTTGATTGCTATCGCCGCGTCTTTGCGGGGATATCTTCCCGGCGTCGAACGGGCCGAGCAGCAACGACCACCGGACAACGGTTCGTCGCTGTTCTACGTGTCGCCATGCTTAGCGTGTCGGTGGTTATCTTGGCTGTGGCCGTCATTGTCCGGCTCCGGGACCCGCGTCGAGCGGCGCCCAGTGCCGGCGGCCTGCCGGACAAGGTTTTCCGGCGGGCGCGGCCGACCGGCGTGGCGAGTTTTGCTGATCGGGGCCGGCCTGCTGGTCGTGTGGCTGCTGGTGGTGTGGTTGCTTTCGCGGTTCACCGTGCTGGGTAGCGTCGGTCAGGTCCAGAGCACACCGGCATCGGTCGCTCCGGCGCCCGCCAATAACGTCTCTCGACCACCCCAGCCGCGGGACGTGGGCGGAGATCGAAGCATGCTGCACTACCTGATCGCGAGCACGGTGGCAGTGCTGGTGCTTATCGTCGTGGGCGCGATTGGCGCCACCCGCCGACGGCGGATCGGGGAGGCGCCCATCGTTGCGGCCGTAATGCCGCCAACCGGCCACCGCCGCTGCGGCCACCTCGCTGGTACGGGCGGCGGAAAGCGGACTGGCGGCAATCGAAGACCCCAATCACGAACCGCGGCAGGCGATCATCGCGTGCTACGCGGCGATGGAACGCGAACTGCGACATTTCCCCGGAGCCGTCCCGCAGGATTTCGACACTCCGACAGAGGTTTTGACCCGGGCCGTCGAACATCATGCGTTGCACGTCGACACTGCCGCCGAGCTGGTGAACCTATTTGAAGAGGCGCGATTCAGCCCGCACGTGATGAACGAAGCGCACCGGAGCAGCGCACTGCGCGTCTTGCAGCTGGTACTCGCCGATATCCGGAGCTCGGTATGAAAAGACTTGTAGCACTCGGTGTTTCCCTAGTACTAAGCGCCGAGTTGGCCGCGCTGTCGCTGCACGATCGCCGGTTCGTGCTCTGGGCCGCCGGTGCCGCGGCGCTTTTTGCGTTGCTCAACGTGCGGCAGGTCCTGGGTCGCGACGTCGAACCGACGCCGCCCGAGATCCCAAACGCCCTGGAGGAATCGCTGCGTGGTTGGTTGTCCCGCACTGAGACGCTGATCCACCGCTCGGAATCAACCCGGGCCGATTGGGACCGGCACCTGCGCCCCATGCTGGCGCGGCGCTTCGCGATCGCGACCGGACAAAGACAGGCAAAGGACCCGGCAGCGTTCGATGCCACTGGGCGAATGCTTTTCGGTGCAGAGCTATGGGTGTGGGTGAACCCCGACAACATTGCGCACACCGGCGCGGGCGAACCCGGACCGGGCCGAGCGACGTTCGAGGAAATCCTGGAACGATTGGAGCAGGTATGACAGGGGGTAAGCGTCGAATATGACCTCGGAGACGGCCATGCCGGCCGCGACCACCACCGCCCGCGCGGTGCAGGTGCTGGACGAGATCGAACGCGTCGTGGTGGGGAAGCGGTCGGCGCTCACACTCATTCTCACGACAGTGCTCGCGCGCGGGCACGTGTCTGATCGAAGATCTGCCTGGTCTCGGTAAAACGCTGATAGCCCGATCCTTCGCCGCGGCGCTCGGGCTGGATTTCACCCGCGTGCAATTCACGCCCGATCTGTTGCCAGCGGACTTGCTCGGCTCGACGATCTACGACATGCAGTCTGGCCACTTCGAGTTCCGTCCAGGCCCGATCTTCACCAACTTGCTGCTGGCCGACGAGATCAATCGGACACCGCCGAAGACTCAAGCCGCGTTACTGGAAGCGATGGCGGAGCGCCAGGTCAGCATCGATGGCGTCACCCATCGGCTGCCCCAGCCGTTTGTCGTTCTGGCGACCGACAATCCGATCGAATACGAGGGCACCTATCCATTGCCAGAAGCGCAGCTGGACCGATTCGCGATTCGCCTCGAACTGCGTTACCTCTCCGAGCAAGACGAGGCGTCGATGTTGCGCCGCCGCTTGGATCGGGGATCGGCCGAGCCGACGGTCAATCAGGTTGTCGACGCACGTGATCTACTGGCGATGCGCGAGTCCGTCGAGCAGGTGAGCGTGCACGAAGACGTCCTGCACTATGTGGTGTCGCTGGCTGCCGCGACTCGGCATCACCCACAGGTGGCGGTGGGGGCCAGTCCCCGTGCGGAACTCGATCTGGTGCAGCTGGCCCGTGCCCGCGCGTTGCTTCTTGGCCGCGATTACGTGATCCCCGAAGACATCAAGGCGCTCGCCACGCCCGCTGTGGCGCATCGGATCACGTTGCGGCCGGAGATGTGGGTACGGAAAATTCAAGGCTCGGACATCGTCGAGGAGCTTCTGCGGCGGTTGCCGGTGCCACGAACGCGCGGTGGTCCGCAGTAAGTCCGCGTGATCGAGATACGGGAGGTTCAGCTGCGTTGGCGCGCATCGGCTTTGACGCGTGCGATCGCCACCTGCACCGCACTCGCGCTGGCCGTCGGCTTGATCAGATCGTGCTGGCAGCTGATCGCCTTTGCCGCACCACTGCTCGGTGTGCTCTGTTCGGTCAGCTGGCAGCGGGCACTCCCTAGAGTCAACGTTCATGCCGAACCCGGTTCGCAGCGATGCTTCGAGGCCGAGCAGACTCAGATGACCCTGTGGCCTGACACTGAAACATTCGGTACTGCAATAAAACTCACGGTGTCAGCGGTAGACGGGATGCGGCTCGACGTTATTGAGGGGACGGCCGGCGGGCAACAGACGGTGGCCACTACCGCCGAACGGTGGGGACGCTATCCGGTGCGGGCCACCGCCGAGGTCGTCGCGCACGGTGGGTTGCTGGTCGGGACGGGCACCGTCGACGCGGCCGAGGTGACCGTCTTCCCGATGACGCCGCCGCAACCGACGGCCCTGCCTCCGACCGAACTGCTCGACCGGCTGGGTACCCACCTGACCCGGCATATCGGCCGCGGTGTGGAGTACGCCGACATACGCACCTACGTTCCCGGCGATCAGCTGCGCACGGTCAACTGGCCGGTGAGCGCCCGTCGCGGCCGCCTGCACGTGACCCAGCGGCTGACCGACCGGTCCGCAGATGTGGTGGTGCTGCTTGACGGCTATCCGCAGCCTGCCGGGCCCGCAACGGCGGCCACCGAGCGGATTGTCCGCGGCGCGGCCCAGGTGGTGCAGACCGCCCTGCGCAACGGAGACCGAGCCGGCATCGTTGCGCTCGGCGGCCGCAAACCTCGCTGGCTCGGTGCCGATATCGGGCAGCGCCAGTTCTACCGCGTGCTCGACACCATCCTCGATGCCGGCGGCGAATTCGAAAGCACGACTGGAACATTGGCGCCGCGCGCGGCAATTCCGTCGGCTGCGATTGTCGTCGGATTCTCTACGCTGCTCGACACCGAATTCGCGCTGGCGCTGATCGACTTGCGTCGACGTGGTCACGTCGTGGTCGCGGTCGACGTACTGCAGGGCGCACCGTTCGGCGCCACCCAGGACCCACTGATTGACCGGATGTGGGCGCTGCAGCGTTCGGCCATGTATCGCGACATGGGGACCGTTGGTGTCGATGTGGTGGCCTGGCGGGCGGAGCGCACTCTGGATCAGTCGATGCGGGCGGTTCCCGATCACCGTCGGTCGCTGACGGGACGCCGGTCATGAGACACGGCGCGCAGCTGGTGGCATACATGTTGTCCACGGCCTGCGGTGTGTTGATGGTGGCGGCGGCCGGTCTCGGATCGCAAGGGCTGACTTCGGTCGCGGCGACGTCAGCGGTTGGCGCGGTGGCGGTCGCGGTCCTGTTTCGCCCGGTCGCCACGCTTGCGGTCCTGCTCGTTGTGGTCGCGGTCGCGCTATCTGGGCCGTCGGCCACCGTGGCCGCGGTGTCCGGATTGTCGGCGGCCCTCTACTTGGTGCTGCGGCACGCGGCCGGCAGCGGCACCGGCCTGAACTCGGTGAGCCTTGCGACGATGCTGTCCGCGGCGGGATTCACCCTGGTCGGACTGGTCGCCACCGCATTTCCTCTGCGGCTGCCATGGCTGCCATTACTTGCGCCGCTGGCGGCATTTGCCGTCTACCTCCTGGCTACTCGGCCGTATCTACGCGGGGACGATGGATAGCGATCATCGCCCCACCTGTCGCAAACGGCGTTGTCCTGGGATTTCTCCGAATCAGTTCGCGCCGAACGTCTTGACCGGTGTGTGGATGGCGGCGAGAATGTCGGGATGCCTCAAGAAGAGCGGGCGTTAATTAGTGAGGTGGAGCGCCGGCTTGCCGAGAAGTATTCAGCACTTCCGGTGGATCACGTCGCCACCGTCGTGCGGCATGCTTATTCGCAGTTCCAGAGCAGCAGGGTTAGGGGCTTCATTCCGTTGCTAGTGCAACGGCGGGCAGACGAGGAACTCGAGGAGCTCAGCGTATTGCGGCCGGATCTGGCGGCAGTCGCGCTCGACGATATGGATGTGACTGAGCTCAAGACCATCGCTGCGGTCTGACTTGGGGACGTCGCAACGGGCGACGATCACATTCTCCTTGCAGGCAGCCATGATTGGCGGCTGTACCTGCTCCGATTTCGGCCTAGTTCATTAACTATCTGTGTAGGGTTATTCGACAAAGGTCTATCAGCGAGGGGGCAAATCGGTGGGCAAGTTGGGGGCGCGTGCTGTCGTCTGCGGTGCGGGAATGGGCGGGTTACTGGCGGCACGGGTGCTCAGCGATTTTTACGACACGGTGACGGTGGTCGAACGGGACAAGCTGCCCGACGCTGCCGACCAGCGCCGGGGAGTCCCTCAGGGTCGGCACTTCCATGTCCTGTGGAGTCGCGGGGCACAAGAGTTGGCGCGGTTGTTCCCCGGCATCCACGACGACCTGGTCGTCGCCGGCGCGGAGGTCTGCGACGACGGCGACCTCTCCCGGGTGTCCATCAGGCTGGCCGGGCATGAGCTGAGCAGAGTCGGCAAATTCAGCGACCCATCGGCGGTCAGGCTGCATCTGTTGAGCCGCCCGCTGCTGGAATCGCATGTGCGGCAGCGCGTCACCGCGATCGACAACGTGGAAATCCTTGACGGTCACGACTTCGTCGATCCGGTCGCACCGAATTCGCAACAAGTGACCGGTGCCAAGATCGTTGATCGCGACACCGGTGCACAGCGAGAACTCGACGCCGACCTTCTGGTCGATGCGATGGGCCGCAGCGCCCGCAGCCCGGCCTTCCTCGACGGCCTCGGCTACGGTCGTCCAGTCGCCGAGCGCTCGACGACCAACGCGAACTACACCAGCCTGCTGATGCGCATCCCGGAAGGGATCATCAAAGAGCGCATGACCTTCGTCGTTCCGGAACCGGAAAAGCCGACCGGCGGGGCATTTTCGGTATACGAGCACGACACCTGGATTTTCACCCTGACCCGGCTGGCGGACAACGAACCACCCAAAGACCTGACCGACATGATTCGGATGGCCACCCAATTCGCGCCCCCCGCGTTGTTGCGGGCGCTGAAGCGAGGCGAGCCGATCGGCGACATTTCGGTCTTCCGCTACCCGGGTGCGATATGGCGGCGCTACCACCAGATGGACCGGTTTCCCGCGGGCTTCCTGGTATTCGGCGATGCGATCTGCAGTACCAATCCCATTTACGGCCAAGGCATGACGGTGGCCGCACTCGAGGCGACCGCTCTGCAGGAGTGCCTGGCCGACGGAAGTGGCGATCTGAGTCGGCGATTCTTCGCCGCCGCGGCTGAGCAGATCGGTCCGATGTGGGCGTCCAATCAGTTCAACGATCTCTACATGGACAACCGGGACCCCGACCATTCGGCGTCCAAACTACTGCTAGAGTTCCGCGAGGCGGTGTTGTCCTCGGCCGAGAGCAGTCTGGCGGTCACCGAGAAGTTGTACCGGTCAATGAATTTGGTCGATCCACCGACCGACTTCAGCCCGCTGCTTTCTTAAGGCTTCTGCATTTGGCTGCGGTTACGCGCGCTGATCTCGGCGTAGCGGTCTTCAAGGCCGTCGCGATCCAGCGTCTGCGCACCGGCGATCGCTTGTTCGGCGGCAAGAGCCGGCCCGGTGATCGCGGCTGCACCCGTGACGTAGATTTCCTTGAGGCCGGCCATGATTGGTGCAGGGACTTCAGCGATCTGACCGGCCAGCTCGACGGCTCGGGGCAGCAGCTGATCGTGCGAGACGACTTCGGTGACCAGCCCGATTCGCTCGGCACGCGCGGCGTCGACCACCTCACCGGTCATCGACAACCGGCGCGCCATCGCGGCGCCAACTAGCTGCGGAAGCCGCGCCGTCATCCCGCCCCCAGGCAGGATTCCGACGCGGGCATGGGTATCCGCGAAAACCGCACGCTCAGAAGCAATCAGGAAGTCACAACCCAACGCCATCTCCAGTCCGCCGGTGAACACCGCGCCGTTGACGGCGCCGATAATCGGCTTGTGCATCTCAGCGGTCTGGCCGATGCAGTTCTCGGTCTGAAACTGCTCGAAGTACGCCGAGCCGAGCCGCTGAGCCTCTTTGAGGTCGACGCCGGCGCAAAACGCCGGGTCTGCCCCGGTGAGCACCACCCCCCGCACCGACGGGTCGTCGTCGGCGTCGCGGAGCGCGGCATACAACGATCCGATCAGTTTCGGGCTCAACGCGTTTCGTGCCTCAGGACGGTTCAAGGTCAGTACCCGAACCGGGCCGGCGTCGTCGCTGAGAACCAGCGCCGGTGTCATGTCAGGAACTGCGCGGCCTGCCGGGCGAGATCGAGCAGCGGCTGCGGAAAGATACCCAGGCCGATGGTGACTGCCGCGCACACCGCGATGGCCGCCTTGCTCCAGAAGCTGGGCATTACGACATGTAGCGGCTCGCCGTGCGGCTCGGTGAAGAACATCAGCACGATCACCCGCACGTAGAAGTAGGCGGCGACCGCGCTGCCGATCACACCGATGATGACCAACGGCACCGCGCCGCCCCTGGCCGCAGCCTGGAACACCGCGAACTTGCTGATGAACCCGCTGGTCAGCGGAATCCCGGCGAAGGCAAGCAGAAACATCGAAAAGAGCAGGCCGACAACGGGGTAGCGTTGCCCCAGCCCTGCCCAGTGCGACATGGTGGCGTCTTCTACGCCGTGCGAGTTGCGGATCAGACCGACAACGGCGAATGCGCCCACCGTGCTGAAGCTGTACGCGAAGAGGTAGAACATCGTCGAAGCCAGACCGGCTGCGTTGTCCGCGATTACGCCGGTGAGGATGAAACCCACGTGCGCGATCGACGAGTACGCCAGCATGCGCTTGACGTCGGTCTGGGTCACCGCGGTGACAGTGCCGACCGCGATGGTCAGGATGGCGATAGCCCACAGCACCGGTCGCCACTGGTCGTGCAGCGGCGGTAGGGCGACGTAGACGACTCGCAGCAGTGCGCCGAAGGCCGCGACTTTGGTGGCCGCGGCCATGAACCCGGTGATCGGTGTCGGCGCACCTTGATAGACGTCGGGAATCCACGAGTGGAAGGGCACCGCGCCGACCTTGAACAACAGCCCCACTGACAGCAGCGCAACACCGGTCAAGGCCATCGAGTGGCTGTGGTTGGCCGCCAGCGATTTGGCGATGCCGGGCAGCGACAGCGTGTCGGTGGCGCCGTAGAGGAACGCAACACCGTAGAGGAAGAACGCCGACGAAAAGGCACCCAGCAGAAAGTATTTAACTGCTGCTTCCTGGGACAGCAAGCGGCGGTGCCGGGCCAGCCCGCAGAGCAGGTACAGCGGCAGCGACAGCACCTCGAGCGCCACGAACATAGTCAGCAGGTCGTTGGCGGCCGGGAATACCAGCATGCCGCCCACGGCCAGCATGGTCAGCGGGAACAGCTCGGTCTGGCTTGCACCGGCCCGTGACGCCTCGTGCTCGGCTGCACTGTCCGGCACCGCCGAAGCTTGCGGCGTAAAGGAGTCCAAACCGGCGGGGACGTGAGCGGTGGCGGTGGCGGCGCCCGGCCCGGCAGCCGGATTGTCGCCGTGGTGGCGCTCGGCGAAAAAGATCACGGCGAGTACCGCGACCAACAAGATGGTGCCCTGCAGCAGCAGTGTGGGACCGTCGACGGCCAGTGCATGCAGCACCGCGGTGCGACCCGGGGGATCAAGCTGCCTGGCGACGACGATGACTGCGGCGAACGCGGCGATCAAGCCACCCAGAGCAAGCAAGACCTGGGCGCCATAGCGAGCTCGTCGAGGCAGGAATGCCTCCACTAGCACACCGACTACGGCGACTCCGAAGACGATGAAAATCGGTGAGAGCAAACCGTATTCGACGCTGGGCGTGGGCATAGGTAGAGACGTCATCGGCGCGGTCCTTCCGCCATTCCGGGTAGGTGCGCAGTGCCTGGCCGCACGATTGGTGCGGGATCGTGCTGACCGATGGTCGCCATGGTGTTCCCCACCGCGGGGTTGATGATGTCGAGCACCGGCTTCGGGTAGATCCCCAGCACCAGCAGCAGAGCGATCAGCGGTGCGACGACCAGGATTTCGCGCGGCACCAGGTCGCGGATCCGTTCATTGCCCGCGGTGACGGGGCCGGTCATCACGCGTTGGTAGAGCCACAGAATGTACATCGACGAGAGGATCAGCGCGGTCACACCGACCGCCGCGGACAACCAGTAGCGGTTGTAAGCGCCGAGCAGCACCAGGAATTCGCTGACGAACGGCGCCAACCCGGGCAGAGACACGGTGGCCAGCCCCGCGATGAGGAACGTGCCGGCCAGCACTGGAGCCACCTTCTGGACACCGCCGTAGGCGGCGATCGACCGGGTGCCGCGGCGCGCGATCAGGAATCCGGCGATCAGGAAGACGGCGGCGGTGGATATGCCGTGGTTGAGCATGTACAGCGTCGATCCGCTCTGCCCCTGCGTCGTCATCACGAAGATGCCCAGGATGATGAAGCCGAAGTGCGAGATCGACGTGTAGGCGATCAGTCGCATGATGTCGGTCTGGCCGATCGCCACGATCGCGCCGTAGATGACGCCGATGACGGCCAAGGTGACGATTAGCGGACGGAAATACGTTGACGCGTCAGGGAACAACTGCAGGCAGTAGCGCAGCATGCCGAATGTGCCGACTTTGTCCATCACCGCGGTGATCAGGACTGCGGTCGCCGGTGTCGATTCCACCGCGGCGTCGGGCAGCCAGCGGTGGAAAGGCCACAGCGGCGCCTTGATCGCGAAGGCGAACATGAATCCCAGGAACAGTGCCTTGGTTACAGCCGAAGACGCGCCCAGCGAACCCGAGGTGACGGCGGCAACGATCTGCCGGAAATCGAACGTCCCCGACCCATTCTGTGCGGTCACCACATACAGGCCGATCACGGCGGCCAGCATGATCAGACCGCCGAACAGGTTGTACAGCAAGAACTTCACCGCAGCGCGGGAGCGGTGTACGCCGCTACCGAAACCGCCGATGAGGAAGTACATCGGGATGAGCATGGCTTCGAAGAACACGTAGAACAGCAGCACATCCAGCGAGACCACCGAGATGAGCACCATCGACTCGATGGTCAGCGTCAGCGCTACGTAGGCCTGCGTCCCACGTGATCGCTCACCGCCGTCGTTCCAGCCGGCCACCAGCAGGAACGGCACCAAGACGGTGGTCAACAAGACCAGCACCAACGCGATGCCGTCGACGCCGAGGGTGTACCCCGCGCCGAATGCCGGTATCCACGGGTGCGACTCGACGAACTGGTAGGTCGGGCCGCCGGTCTTGAACTCGACCGCGAGCGCGATCGACAGCGCCAGCACCACCAACGACACTGTCACGCCAAGCCATTTGGCGAGTTGTCGGCCGCCCGGCGGCACCAGGATGATCACCACGGCACCGACCAACGGCACCAGCCACAACACGGACAGCCACGGGAACGTCACCACAGTTGCACCGCCAGGATCGCGGCGGCGACCAGCGCCGCTCCAGCCAACATCGACAACGCGTAGTTGCGGGCGAACCCGGTCTGGAATCCGCGCAGCCACTCGGAGGTGCGAGCCACCAAGTGGGCCAGCGCGTTGACCGAGCCGTCGACACCCTGATCGTCGAACTCGACCAGCGCGTGCGTCAGCTGCGCACCCGGTCGCATGAACACCTCCTCGTTGAAGGCATCTCCGTACAGATCCCTGCGGGCGGCGACGGTCAGCACCGACACGTCGGCGGGTGCCGTCTCGGGCACCGGGCGGCCGAGGTAGCGCCACAAAGCGATCAGGAAGCCGACGGCAACGACACCGACGGCCACCGCGCTGATCACCCACGACGGCGCCACTGGCGAGCTCTCCTCGAAGGTGGTCACCGGTTCCAGCCAGTGCCGCAGCGTGCCGCCCCAGCCCAGCAGCCCGCCGGAGAACACCGACCCGACCGCGAGCAGGATCATCGGCCAGGTCATCAATGCGGGCGCCTCGTGGGGATGCGCGTCTGGCGCCCAACGCTTTTCACCGAAGAAGGTCAGCAGCATCACTCGGGTCATGTAGAACGCGGTGATTCCGGCGCCCAGCAGGGCAGCGCCGCCCAGTATCCAGCCACCCGCTCCACCCGCTCCCAATGCGGCTTCGATGATGGCGTCTTTGGAGAAGAAGCCGGCGAACGGCGGTACGCCGATGATCGCCAGGTAGCCCAGCCCGAAGGTGGCGAAGGTGATGGGCAGCGCTCTACGCAGTCCGCCGTAGTGCCGCATGTCCTGTTCCTCGTCCATCGCGTGGATCACCGCGCCGGAACCGAGGAACAGGCCGGCTTTGAAGAAGCCGTGGGTGAGCAGGTGCAGGATCGCGAACGCGTAGCCGGCCGGCCCCAGGCCCGCGGCCAGCACCATGTAGCCGATCTGGCTCATCGTGGACGCCGCCAGTGCGCGTTTGATGTCGTCCTTGGCGCAACCGATGATCGCCCCGAACATCAGCGTGACCGCTCCCACGATGATCACGCCGAGCCGGGCGTCGGGGGACAGGCTGTACAGCGGGTTGCATCGCACGATCAGATACACGCCGGCGGTCACCATGGTCGCGGCATGGATCAACGCGGACACCGGGGTGGGGCCCTCCATTGCGTCACCGAGCCAGGCCTGCAGCGGAACCTGCGCGGACTTGGCGCAGGCGCCCGACAGCAGCAGCAGCCCGATCCAGGTCAGTGCGGCGTGGCTGGCGCCCGCTGCCTGGCCGAACACACCGGCGTAGGACAGCGTGCCGAAGTTGGCGAAGATCACGAAGATCGCCAGTGCCAGCCCGGCGTCGCCGACCCGGTTCATCACGAAGGCCTTCTTGGCCGCGGTGGCCGCGGTCGGCTTGTGATACCAGAACCCGATCAGCAGGTAGGACGCCAGGCCCACGCCTTCCCAGCCGGCATAGAGGCCCACGAAGTTGTCGGCCACCACCAGCAGCAGCATCGCCGCGAGGAACAGATTCAGGTAAGCGAAAAAGCGTCGGCGATCGGGATCTTCGGCCATGTAGGCCACCGAGTAGATGTGGATCAGCGAGCCGACTCCGGTGATCAGCAGCACGAAACAGATCGACAACTGGTCGATCTGCATACCGAAGTCCACCTGAAGGCCGCCAACCGGAATCCAGGTGAACAGGTTTTGGACTATGGTCCGGCCATCGCCGTGCCGACCGAGCAGGTCGGATAGCAGCCCCAGTCCGACTCCGAGCGACGCCAGGGGCGTCGCGCAACCCAGCCAGTGCCCCCACGGGTCGGTGCGCCTGCCGCCCAGCAGCAATACCGCGGCGCCGGCCGCGGGCAAGGCGACGAGCAGCCAGATCAGATGTGTCAGTGATGTCACAAGCCTCTAACCTTTAAGCAGGTTGGCGTCGTCGACCGAAGCCGATTTGCGGGCACGGAAAATCGTCATGATGATCGCCAGTCCGACCACCACTTCGCAGGCGGCGACCACCATGGTGAAGAAGGCGATCATCTGGCCGTCGAGGTGGCCGTGCAGCCGGGCGAACGTGACGAAGGCCAGGTTGACCGCGTTGAGCATCAGCTCGACGCACATGAACATCACAATCGCATTGCGCCGCAACAGAACACCGGCAGCGCCGATGGTGAATAGCAGCGCGGAGAGGTACAAGTAATTCTGCGGATTCACGACGCACCGTTTCCAGAACCGTTGGAGCCATGACTGGCCGGCATGTCGCGCTCTTGGACCGGCCTCAACTCCAACACCGCGGGCACCGACAACCGGGAGGGCGAGCCATCGGGCAGCCGTGCAGGAGTGTCGACCGCGTTGTGCCGGGCGAAGACGCCGGGACCGGGAAGCGGGGTGGGATGGCCGCCGGGCTGGAACCGCTCGATGGACATCTCGCGCTGGGTCTTGCGACGCTCGAAGCGTTCCCGGTGCGCCAGGATCATCGCGCCGATGGCTGCGGTAATCAGTAGCGCGCTGGTCAGCTCGAAGGCCCACAGGTACTGGGAGAAGATCAGCGCCGCCAGGCCCTGGACATTGCCGCCGGCGTTGGCCTGAGTCAGTCCGGTGTAGCCCTGGGTGCTGACGTTGCCGATACCGGCGATGAGCACGACGCCGAATCCCAGACCGGCCACCACGGCGGCAATCCGCTGTCCGCGCAGCGTCTCCACCAACGACTCCGCCGAATCCACGCCGATCAGCATCAGCACGAACAGGAACAGCATCATGACCGCGCCGGTGTAGACCACGATCTGCACGACACCGAGGAACAAAGCGTCTTCGATCATGTAGAACACCGCGAGCACGATCATCGTCAGCGCCAGGGACATTGCGCAGTAGACCGCGTTGGCGGCCATCACCACGCCCAGCGCCCCGATCAGCGCCAGCGTGCCCAGCAACCAGAACGTCACCGCCTCACCGGTGGACGTGCGGGTGATCGCGTCAGCGGCCAGCAGGGTGGTCACTTTGTGACGTCCGTGATCGGGATGTTGCGCAAGCCATTTGCGGTGATGTTGCCGCGGTAGTAGTCGGCGTCGGTGGCCCCTTCGGCCCGGGGGTGTGGCGCCGGGGTCATGCCCTCCAGCATGGGAGCCAACAGGTCTTGCTTTTCGTAGATCAAGTCGGCCCGGTTGTCGTCGGCCATCTCGTAGTGGTTGGTCATCGTCAGCGCACGGGTCGGGCAGGCTTCGACGCACAACCCGCATCCGATGCAGCGCAGGTAATTGATCTGGTAAACCCGGCCGTAGCGTTCGCCCGGCGAAAACCGTGCCTCGTCGGTGTTGTCGGCGCCTTCGACATAGATCGCGTCGGCCGGACACGACCACGCGCACAGTTCGCAGCCGATGCACTTCTCCAAGCCGTCGTCGTAGCGGTTGAGCTGATGACGGCCGTGGTATCGCGGCTTCACCGGGCCCGGGTTCTCCGGATAGCTCTCGGTGACGGGCCGTTTGAACATCGAGCCGAACGTGACGCCGAATCCGGCGAGCGAACTCAGGAATTTAGCCATGTGCAGACTCCTTGCTCGCCGTCACCGGCGACTGGCCGGGCAGCGGCGGCGTGGGAAATGCCGGCTTCAAGGACGCTGAGGTCCCCGCCTCCACCGGCTCGTTGCGGCGCCGTCGGTTGCGAATCTGCCTGTTGCTGAACGGTCTTTGCAGCAAATAGAGCAGCACGGCGGTGACGACGATGCTGGCGCCGACCAACACTGGCGTCCAGTGCGGGTAACCCTGGTTCCGCAGAGTGCGGATCGCCGCGGCGATCAGCGCCCAAATCAGCGATACCGGGATCAGCAGCTTCCACCCCAGCGCCATGAACTGGTCGTAGCGCAGCCGCGGCAGGGTGCCCCGCAGCCAGATGTAGAAGAACAAGAACACCCACACCTTGGCGGTGAACCACAGCACTGGCCACCAGCCGCTGTTGGCCCCGGCCCACATGTTCAGCGGCCACGGCGCGTGCCAGCCGCCCATGAACAACGTGGCGGCCAGCGCCGACACCGTGGTCATGTTGATGTACTCCGCGAGGTAGAACATCGCGAAGCTCAGCGACGAGTACTCGGTGTGGAAACCGGCGACCAGTTCGCCTTCGGCCTCGGGCAGGTCGAACGGCGCCCGGTTGGTCTCGCCGACCATGGACACCAGGTAGGTCGTGAACGACGGCAGCAGCAGGAAGACATACCAGACCCGGTCTTGGGCCGACACGATCTGCGACGTCGACATGGTTCCGGCGAACAGGAACACGGTGGCGAACGACAGCCCCATCGCGACCTCGTAGGAGATCACCTGCGCGGTCGAGCGCACCCCGCCCAGCAGCGGATAGGTCGAGCCCGACGACCATCCCGCCAGCACGATGCCGTAGACGCCGATCGACGAGAGCGCCAGGATGAACAGCACCGCCACCGGCAAGTCGGTCACTTGCAGCGGGGTCCAGTGGCCGAACACCGAAACCTGCGGCCCGAACGGGATGAACGCAAAGGCTGTGATCGCGGGAATCGTCGAGATGGCCGGTGCCAGTATGAAGATCGGCTTCTCGACACCGAATGGGGTGATCGGCTCCTTCAGCGCCAGCTTGATACCGTCGGCCAGGCTTTGCAGATAGCCGCGTGGCCCGACCCGGTTGGGTCCCCAGCGCAGCTGCATCCGGCCCAGGATCTTGCGTTCGGCCAGGATCGCGATCAGCACGGTTAGGACCAGGAACACAAAGACCAGAAGCGACTTGGCCAGGATCAGCCACCAGGTGTCGTGTCCGAAGCCGGTCATGTGGCCACCCCAATTCGCACTACCGCGCCGGGTGTGACGCCGAGCTGCCGGTGCACCGCCGAGCCAGGCGAGTTCAGCGGCAGCCACGCGACGCAGTCGGCCATCTCGGTGATCGTCAACGGCAGCGTGACCGTGCCGCGTGGGGTGCTGACGGTGACGTGGTCGCCGTCAGCGGCGCCGATGTCGGCCGCGGTGGCTGCGGACAACCGCACCACCGGTGTGCGCGCGGTGCCGGCCAGGTGGGGCTCGCCGTCCTGGAGCCGCCCGTCGTCGAGCAGCATCCGCCAGCCGGCCAATACGGCCTCACCGGCACCCAGTGTGGGCGCTTTGGCCGCGGCGACGGTTGGCGCCGGGCCGGGTGTGCCGTCCCAGGTGCCCAACGCGTTCAGTTCGGCGAGCGCGGCGGCCACTGTGGGGAAGCCGAGGTCGATGCCCAGCTCGTCGGCCAGGGTGTCGAGAACTCGCAGGTCTGGTGTGGCAGCAGGCGGTAGCGCAGCCGAGAAGCTACGCTGGCGGCCTTCCCAGTTCATGTAGCTGCCGGCCTTTTCCGCCGCCGGCGCGATCGGGAACACCACGTCGGCGCGCTCGGTCACCGCGCTGTGCCGCAGCTCCAGGCTCACCACAAAACCCGCGGCGTCCAACGCGGCCAGTACCGCGGCGGGATCGGCGAAGTCGTCGGGCTCGATGCCACCAACCAGCAGCGCACCCAGCGAGCCGTCGGCGGCCGCGGCCAGGATTCCCTCGGCGTCACGGCCTTCGGCAGAAGGCAATTCGGAGACATGCCAGCCCTGGGCCACCTGCGCGCGGGCGGTTTCGTCGCTGAGCGGCCGGCCGCCGGGCAGCAAACCCGGTAGCGCGCCGGCTTCCAGAGCGCCGCGTTCGCCGGCGCGGCGAGGCACCCAGGCCAGCTGTGCGCCGGTGCTGTCGGCGAGCCGGGCCGCGGCCGACAATCCGCCGGGCACGTCGGCCAGCCGTTCGCCGACCATGATCACCGCTCCGGGCTTGGACAACAGCTTGCCGAGTTCTCCGCCGGCCAGCCCGTCCAATACCGCGGTCTCGCCACCGGGCGCGGTTTGGATCAGCGTGCCGTGCATCTTCTGTAATCCGTTGCTGGCGAACGGCGCAACCGCGTGCACCGCCAGCCCGTGTTTGCGGGCCGCCTTGCGCAGTCGCAGGTAGACAATCGGCGACTCTTCTTCCGGCTCGAAGCCAACCAGCAGGACTACCGGCGCCGACTCCAGATCGGAATAGCTGGTCGTGATCAGCTTGCCGGTGACTCGGGCCGTCAGGAACTGCGTCTCCTCGCTGGAGTGCGGGCGGGCGCGGAAGTCGATGTCGTTGGTGCCCAACACGATTCGGGCGAACTTGGCGTAGGCGTAGGCGTCTTCGACGGTCAGCCGGCCCCCCGGCAGCACACCGGCACCGCCGGGCGCTGTGGTGAGTCCTTCGATCGCCGCGGCCACCGCATGCGGCCAGGACGCGGGCACCAGCGAGCCGTCGGGGTCGCGGACCAGGGGAGTGGTGATCCGGTCACCCTGCGCCGCGTAGTTGAAAGCCCACCGGCCCTTGTCGCAGTTCCACTCCTCGTTCACCTCGGGCTCGTCGCCGGCCAGCCGGCGCAGCACCTTGCCGCGGCGGTGGTCGGTGCGCTGCGCGCATCCCGACGCGCAGTGCTCACAGACGCTCGGGCTGGAGACGAGGTCGAACGGACGGGCCCGGAACCGGTAGGCGGTGCCGGTCAGGGCCCCGACCGGGCAGATCTGCACGGTGTTGCCGGAGAAATACGACTCGAACGGTTCGTTGGCGTAAATGCCGACCTGCTGCAGCGCGCCACGCTCGAGCATCTCGATGAATGGATCGCCGGCGATCTGGTCGGAGAACCGGGTGCAACGCGCACACAGGATGCACCGCTCGCGGTCCAGCAGCACCTGCGAGGAAATGTTGATCGGCTTGGTGAACGTGCGCTTGACGTCTTCGAAACGGGAATCGGGGCGGCCGTTGGACATTGCCTGGTTCTGCAACGGGCACTCGCCGCCCTTATCGCACATCGGGCAGTCCAGCGGGTGGTTGATCAGCAGCAGTTCCATCACGCCGTGCTGCGCCTTGTCGGCGACCTCCGAGCTGTATTGCGTGCGCACCACCATGTCGTCGGCGACCGGAATCGTGCACGACGCCATCGGCTTGCGCTGCCCCTCGATCTCGACGATGCATTGGCGGCACGCGCCGACCGGGTCCAGCAGGGGGTGGTCGCAGAACCGGGGAATCTGCACGCCGATCAACTCGGCTGCGCGGATCACCAAAGTTCCCTTGGGAACACTGATTTCGGTGCCGTCGATGGTCAGCGTCACCAGCTCGGGCTCGGTGACCTTCTCTCCGGTGTCCGCGACCTGCGTCATGGGCGCCGCTCCTTCTCATCGCTTCGCTTTCCATGGTCGCCGGCGCGGGTCATGAGGTTCCGTTCGAGGCGAGCATGGACAGCTTGGGGTCGAACGGACAGCCGCCGCCCTCGACATGCGCGACGTATTCGTCGCGGAAGAATTGGAGCGACGAGGTGACCGGGCTCGCGGCACCATCACCTAACGCGCAGAAGGACTTTCCGAAAATCGCATCGGCGATGTCTTCGAGCTTGCCGAGGTCCTCGATGGTGCCGTGGCCGGATTCCAGGCGGTGGTAGATCTGGCTGAGCCAGAACGTGCCTTCGCGGCACGGCGTGCACTTGCCACATGACTCGTGCTTGTAGAAGTCGATCCACCGTCCGACCGCCCGTACCACACACGTTGTTTCGTCAAAGATCTCCAACGCCTTGGTGCCGAGCATCGACCCGGCTGCTCCGACGCCCTCGTAGTCCAGCGGCACATCCAGATGCTCGTCGGTGAGCAGCGGCGTCGACGACCCGCCCGGCGTCCAGAACTTCAGCTGGTGACCGGCCCGCACACCGCCCGCGTAGTCGAGCAGTTCGCGCAGGGTGATGCCCAGCGGCGCTTCGTACTGGCCTGGGCGCGTGACGTGTCCCGACAGCGAATAGAGCGTGAAGCCAGGCGATTTCTCACTGCCCATCGACCGGAACCAATCCACGCCGTTGAGGATGATCGGCGGGACGCTGGCGATGGTCTCGACGTTGTTGATCACCGTCGGGCAGCCGTACAGGCCGGCGACCGCGGGGAATGGCGGACGGAGGCGTGGCTGGCCGCGGCGGCCCTCCAACGAGTCGAGCAGCGCCGTCTCCTCGCCGCAGATGTACGCGCCGGCTCCGGCGTGCACCACCAACTCGAGGTCGTAGCCCGAGCCGGCGATATCGCGGCCCAGGTAGCCGTTGGCGTACGCCTCGGCCACCGCGTTTTGCAGGCGTCGCAGCACGGGCAGCACTTCACCGCGCACATAGATGAAGGCGTGGCTGGCCCGGATCGCGTACGACGCGATGATCACGCCCTCGACCAGGATGTGCGGGGTGGCCAGCATCAGCGGAATGTCTTTGCACGTACCGGGTTCCGACTCGTCGGCGTTGACCACCAGGTAATGCGGTTTGGCGGCCGCGCCACTGTCGCCCTGCGGGATGAACGACCACTTCGTTCCGGTCGAGAATCCAGCGCCGCCGCGACCGCGCAGTCCGGAATCCTTGACGGCGGTGATCACCGCGTCGGGGTCCATCTTCAAGGCCTTCTCTAGTGCCTTGTAACCGTCGTTGCGGCGATAGGTTTCCAGCGTCCACGACTCCGGGTCGTCCCAGTACCGGCTCAGCACCGGAGCCAACGGTGTTTGCGCCATTACTGCTTCCCCCCAGAGTTTTCCGGTGACGGCGCGGTCATGTTCTGCTCCTTGGCGACCTGAAGGCCGGCCAACGTGGCTGCAGCGGCTCCGCCTTGGCCTGCGTCCGGCCGTGGGTCGGGGAACCCCGCCAAGATTCGCTCGGTCTCTTTGAACGTGCACAGTGGAGCGAGGCCGCGCGACGGGGCCGGCGGTTGACCGGAGCGCAGTCCGTCGACGAGCTCGCGTGCCGATTCGACGGTCTGGTTGTCGTAGAACTCCCAATTCACCATTACCACCGGCGCCAAGTCGCACGCCGCGTTGCACTCGATGTGCTGCAGGGTGACCGATCCGTCCTCGGTGGTCTCGTCATTGCCGATACCGAGATGCTCTTTGAGCGAGTCGAAGATCGCGTCGCCACCCATCACCGCGCAGAGTGTGTTGGTGCACACGCCGACGAAATAGTCACCGGTGGGTCCGCGTCGGTACATGGTGTAAAAGCTTGCGACAGCGGCAACTTCGGCACCGGTCAACCCGAGCTGTTCCCCGCAGAACTCCACACCGGCCGGCGTGATGTAGCCGTCCTCGGACTGCACCAGGTGCAGCAGCGGCAGCAGCGCCGAGCGGGGGTCCGGGTATTTACCGATGATCTCCTTGGCGTCGACCTCCAACCGTGCCTGCACGTCGGCCGGGTACGACTGTGGCGCGCCCTCGGTGACGAACTGCCCGGGCTCTTCCGGCGGCGGGCCGAGTCGGAGGAACACCCGTTCGCCGTTGTTGGCGCCGGGATTGGGTGCTGCGTTCATCGGTCCACCCCGCCCATCACCGGGTCGATACTGGCCACCGCGGTGATCACGTCGGCGACCATGCCGCCCTCGCACATCGCGGCGACGGCCTGAAGGTTGGTGAACGACGGGTCCCGGTAATGCACCCGATACGGACGCGTGCCGCCGTCGCTGACCATGTGCACTCCCAATTCGCCGCGCGGCGATTCGACGGCGACATAGACCTGCCCGGCCGGAACCCGGATGCCTTCGGTGACCAGCTTGAAGTGGTGGATCAAGGCTTCCATCGAGCCGCTCATGATCTTCTCGATGTGCTCCGGCGAGTTGCCCAGGCCGTCTGGGCCGACCTTCAGATCAGCCGGCCAGGCGATCTTGCGGTTCTCCACCATGGTCGGGCCGGGCTGCAGCTTGTCCAGGCACTGCTCGACGATCTTCACCGACTCCCACATCTCCTTGACGCGAATGATGTAGCGGCCGTAGGCATCACAACCGTCGTCCGTGATCACGTCGAACTCATAGTTCTCGTATCCGCAGTAGGGTTCGCTCCGGCGCAGGTCGTGCGGCAACCCGGTGGACCGCAGGCATGGTCCGGTGATTCCCAGGGCCATGCAGCCGGTCAGGTCCAGGTAGCCGACGTCCTTGGTCCGTGCCTTCCAGATCGCGCTCTCATTGAGCAGGTCGCCCATGTCGCGCAACGAGACCTTCAGCTTCTTGAGGGCTTCGGCGATCTCGGTCTGCGCGTCGGGCGGCAGGTCCACCGCGACGCCGCCGGGCCGGATGTAGGCGCTGTTCATCCGCAGCCCGGTGATCGACTCGAACAGCGTGAGGATGATCTCTCGACCCTGGAAGCCGACGAACATCGGCGTCATCGCGCCCAACTCCATACCGCCGGTCGCCAGGGCGACCAGGTGCGAGGAGATCCGGTTGAGCTCCATCATCATCACCCGGATGACGTTGACCCGTTCGGGGATCTCGTCGGTGATCCCGAGCAGCTTCTCCACGCCGAGGCAAAAGGCAGTTTCGTTGAAAAACGGTGACAGGTAATCCATTCGGGTTACGAACGTCACGCCTTGTGTCCAGTAGCGATACTCGAGGTTCTTCTCGATCCCGGTGTGCAGGTAGCCGATTCCGCACCGGGCGTCAGTGACCGTCTCGCCTTCGATCTCCAGGATCAGCCGCAGCACGCCGTGGGTGGACGGGTGCTGCGGTCCCATGTTGACGACGATCCGTTCGCCGGGTTCGCCCTTTCGGGCGGCCTCGACGATCTTGTTCCAATCCTGGCCCGTGAGCGCGATCAAGGTGTCCGAGCCATCCCCATCGGCGGCGTTCAGGGTTTCGCTCATCAGTTGTAGGACCTCCGCTGGTCGGGCGGGGGAATCTGCGCGCCCTTGTACTCCACCGGGACGCCACCGAGCGGATAGTCCTTGCGCTGCGGGTGTCCCTGCCAGTCGTCGGGCATCTCGATGCGGGTCAACGACGGGTGACCGTCGAAGATGATGCCGAAGAAGTCGTAGGTCTCACGCTCATGCCAGTCGTTGGTCGGGTAGATCTCGAACAATGACGGGATGTGCGGATCACCGTCTGGCGCAGCCACTTCCAGTCGGACGCGACGGCCATGGGTGATCGAGCTCAGCGGGTACACCGCGTGCAGCTCGCGTCCGCTTTCGTCCGGGTAGTGCACGCCGTTGACGCCCAGGCACAGCTCGAAGCGCAGCGCCGCGTCGTCGCGAAGCCGGCGCGCGACCTGCGGTAGCAGCTCGCGACGCACGTGCAGCGTCAGCTCGTCGCAGTAGACGACGACTTTCTCGACGGCGTCGGCGAATTCGACGTTCTCGTCGGTTTTCAGCGTTTCGGCTAGCCGGTCGACCAGCTCGTCGAAGTATCCGCCGTAGGGCCGCGGACTTCCTTCGTCGATCGTGACCTGGCGAACCAGCCGTCCGTAGCCTGACGTGTCACCGCTGCCGCGCACGCCGAACATGCCGTGGCGGACGCCGATCAGCTCGGCGTCGGAGGTATCGGTGCCAACCGGTGTTCCGCCGACCTCGCTAGCCGCGCGATTGGGGTCGTGTTCTGGTGAACTCATCGCAGCAGCCCATGCATCTCGATCGTAGGCCGGGCGGCAAGTGCTGCCTGTTCGGCCTCGGCGATGGCCTGCTCGCGATTGACGCCGAGCGGCATCTCCTGAATCTTGTCGTGCAGCTTGAGGATTGCGTACAGCAACATCTCCGGGCGCGGTGGGCAGCCCGGCAGATAAATGTCCACCGGGACGATGTGGTCGACGCCCTGCACGATCGCGTAGTTGTTGAACATCCCTCCCGAGGAGGCGCACACGCCCATGGCCAGTACCCATTTCGGCTCGGCCATCTGGTCGTAGATCTGGCGCAGCACCGGCGCCATCTTCTGGCTGACGCGGCCGGCGACGATCATCAGGTCGGCCTGCCGGGGTGTCGCGGAAAACCGCTCCATGCCAAAACGTGCGATGTCGAATCGCGGACCCGCGGTGGCCATCATCTCGATCGCGCAGCAGGCCAGTCCGAATGTCGCCGGCCACAACGAGTTCTTGCGAAAGTAGCCCGCCAGTTGTTCGACGGTTGTCAGCAAGAAGCCGCTTGGCAGTTTCTCTTCCAGGCCCACGATTTACCTCAATCCCACGTCAAGCCGCCGCGGCGCCACACGTATGCGTAGGCCACGAAGACGGTGAGCATGAACACCACCATCTCGATCAGTGCGAACAGTCCCAGCTGGTCGTAGCTGACCGCCCAGGGGTACAGGAACACGATTTCGATGTCGAAGACGATGAACAGCATTGCCGTCAGGTAGTACTTCACCGGGAACCGCTGTCCGCTGCCGGCGTGCGGCGCGTTGGCCGGCTGGTCGCTGGGCTCGATCCCGCACTCGTATGCCTCCAGCTTCGCCCGGTTGAAGCGCGACGGGCCGGTGATCTGGGCGAGCGCGACCGAGCCGAGCGCAAAGGCTGCGGCGATCCCTCCGAGTACGAGGATGGGTAAGTAAAGATTCATCCCGCGAAGACGCTTCCTCACTGTGGTCTATGGGCTGGACTGTGAGCGCAAGCACAGCCTAGCGACCGCGTGCGGTCGCGCGCTCAGCAGGTTAGATGTGACCTCAGCCACAGCCGGTGAGGTGATCAGCCGCTATCAGTGTGCGTCAAGCCAGCGACTGTTGGCAAGTCACGAATTGTTAAGGGCGCGTGCATATTTGGCCCTTTTGTGGTCCGATTCCGGTGCTGAAGCCGGGCCGTGCCCAGGGGCCGGGCCGGGTGGGCTTTCTGGGCAGAGTAGCGGCTACTGCACCGGGGTGCGCAGCAACTCGAGCACGGTCCGACTGAGCCGGATCGGGTCGATGGGGTGGGGGACCGCGCCCTCGGCGCGTGACCAGCTGGCCAGCCAGGCGTCGTCGCGGCGTCCGGTCAGCACCACGATCGGCGGTCCGTCGTCGATTTCGTCTTTGAGCTGTTTGGCGATGCCCATGCCGCCTTCGGGGGTCGCCTCGCCATCCAGAATGGCCAGATCGATGCCGCCGGCGTCCATCTGCTGGATCACGACCGGCCCAGTCGCGACCTCGATATAGCTCAGCTCGGGCAGGTCCGGATGGACCCGTTTGCCCAACGCCGTCATGACAGCCTGTCTGGTCTCGGCGTTGTCGCTGTACACGAGGATCCGCAGGGGACTGGTGGCAGACACGGTCCAGATCGTACTGCCCGACGGCAGCTACTGCGGCGCCCGCACGAAGTACGCGTCGGCCGACACCGTCGCCGTCTTCGCGACCATGCCCAGCCGATTCCAGCCGATGTCGAACTGGTCCCGATCGATCTCGGTGTTTGCCGACACCCGGATCGCGCCGCCGTCGAGCGTGCTGACGTGGACCGGCAGCGGCACGGGTGCGATAACCCCTTTGATGCTGAACGTCGCTCGTAGGTTGGCGGCGTTGCCGGTGGTGGGTTCTACGGCGGTGACCTCGACACTGATCTCCGGGTACCGGTCGGCGTCGAAGAAATCCGCCGACCGCAGGTGGTCGTCGCGTTTACCGATGCCGGTGCGCAGCGACGCGACCTGGATGTCGAGGCGGCCGAAGATGGCGCCTTTGCCGGTGATCTGGCCGTCGCCGGTGACCTCGGTGAACCGGCCTTTCACGTTGACCAGGCCCCAGAAGTTTCTGATCTTGAAATTGACGGTCGAGCGGTCGGGATCCAGGCTCCACGCCCCGGCGGTGTCGGGGTCGTTCAGCAGTGTGTCGACATTACTCATTGCGCCACTCCTCCTCATCGCTTGCGTTCTGCATCGTCGTCGGCGCGGCTCATGTGCGTCGCTCCTCCGTTGTTGCCGGTTAGCTCATGATCGGCGCGAGTTCGGCGGGATCGAAGTACTCGTCGATTCGGCTGATCAGGGCGTTGACGCCCAACTTGATCACGATGCAGACCCGCAGCGCGATCAATCCGCCGTTGGTGCCGGTGGCGTGCAGGATGTGCTGTTGGACGAAGCCGTCGGGGAACAGCTGGCGGTCCAGAATCTCGTAGCTGCGCTCGGCGGTGACGCCGACGAACCACCGCAAGACCTTCAGCGCCCGCTGCTTGTCGTCGTCGCGGCGCGCGCCGACCCGCCACACCGCGATGCCGCTATCGAAGAGCTCCTCGAGTCGCGCCTCGTCGCCGCGCTCGATGGCTGCGAACAGCTCATCGGCCAGATCGACGACGACCTCGGCAGCGGGCACGGCGTTTCTCCTTATTCGTCCTGGTAGCCGGGGTGTGCGGCGGCTAGCCGGCGGCCGACCAGCGCACGCAGCGCCGACTGCACCTGTTCGCTGCCGCCGTCCAGCTCGCCGGCCCGGATGGCGGCCGCCAGCTGCGCCTCGTCGCCGCACCCGAGGCCGGCCAGCGCGCCGCTGACGCCGTCGTCGGGCTCGGCGAGCAGCTCTCGTTCGACCATGCGGAGCGCGTTGGCCGCGACCCGGGAATGGAAATTGACCTGGCCCGCGGTCGACTCCCGCACATCGGTCTCCAGGAATTCGGCGACCGCGGCGATCAGTTCCGCCGCGGTGGGGCGACCATGCGCGGACGTCATCAGGTCGCGGGTGCCTCGGGACCGCGGTCGACGCCGGTGCGCAGCTTCACCGAGGCGGAGTACGCCAGCGTGCGGAACCGCAAAACGGGGTCGTCGGAGGGTTCGATGCCGTCGGTGACGCGCATCGGGTCGAACACCACGATGTCGCCGCCGTGCTCGCGTTCGGTGTCGGCGCCGGTGATCTCGAGGCTGCCGACCGTGACGGTCTGGGTGCTCCGCCAAGGTTTGGACGGGTCAACGGTCGAGTCACCGTGCGCGGCGATCTGGACCTGGTACTCGAACCGAACCGGTTGGGCCGCAACACGTTTGTCGAGTTCGTCGATCAAGAAGTCCGCGCCCTTGCTCTTCGCGACGTCCCGCGAAAGGAACTCCTCGCCGGCTGCCGGCTGCAGGTGATAGCGCACGAATCGGTCGCTGCCGTCGGCGGCGATCCAGCGGAACGCGTGCAGACCGTGGTAGGCCACGGTGGCGTAGCTGGCCGGCACTGTGTTGGCGGCGCGGACGACCGGTAGCGCGGACAGGAACCGCGGATGGGTGGCGATGTATCCGATGAGCCGCAGCGGAGCAGTGGGGCCGGGACGCATCGCATGCAGTAGCGAGACGAAGCCGTCGGGCGTGCTGGCCGGGAACAGCTTCGCGGTCTGCGTAGAGACGTCCGTGGTCGACCCGTCCGGCAGCGTGAACTTCACCGCCATCCCGCGCACGCCCGGGGCATTGTCGGGCTGGCCCGGATTGCCTGAGCCACTGGAGAATCGGATCAGCGTGGGCACCGTCGAACCGGTGAGATGCGCGGCGCGAGAGAGTCCGGCTGCCTCGGCGGTAGCGGAGAAGGTGCCGCGGTAGAGCTTGCCCTTGGCATGCAAGGCCCGGTAGCCCGGTTTCGCCCCGCCGGTTTCGCGAATGGTTTCGATTGCCTGATCAGGAGTAACCACGGTGAAAGCCTAGGCGTTTAACCGGGCGTGGGGGACCGTGTTGTCGAGCAAGTTGAGCAGGTCCCATTCGGTTTCGCAGACGCGGCGGCCGATCGTGGCCAGCTCCACCGAGCGGGTCTGTCCGCTCAAATGACGTTCGGCCTGGTATCTGCAGATGACACCCCAGCGCAGGGTGGCCAGCACCAGCCACCAGTGAAACACTGTCCGGTCGACGGTGGCTCCGGCCGCCTTTTCGTAACCGTGAAGAAAATCCTCGATGCTGCCCAGCCCACCGGCGGCGAGGTCTAAAGGCGCGCCGAAACGCCAGGCCCGGATGCAGAACCAGGCCAGGTCTTCATAGACCTCACCCACATGCACCAGCTCCCAGTCCAGCACCGCCGCCAGGCCGGATTCGTCGACGATCAGATTGCCCATCCGAAAGTCGCCGTGCACCAGGTGCGGCACAGAAGGCGCCGGCCGGTTGGCGGCGAGCCACCGAAATGCCCACTCGAATGTGGCGGTGGTGTCGCCCATCGTGTCGAGTTGGTCGCGCCACTCCGAGAGCTGATCCTCACGGGCAACACCGGGCAGGTCCGCGTCGGCGCGATGGATCGCGGCGAGCGCCTCGGCGCACTGACGGAGCAGCCGTACGCGACCGGCGTCGTCCAGCGTGCGCTGGATGCGACGTACGATGGTCTCGCCTTCGATCGCGTCACAGATGAGAAACGGATTGCCCAGTGCGCCAACGGAATCGTCGGCGAGAAGAATGTGGGGGACCGGCGCACCGGCGGCAGCCGCGGCGGCTTGGGCGCGAGCCTCGAGTTCCATTCCGGCGTGCACATCGTCGGGTGGTCCGATGCGCAGGATCAGCGCGCGTCGCTGCCCGCCCGCGACCGCGTCGAACGACCACGTTGTTCTGCTGGCTCCGCCGGTAAGCGTGCGCAGATTTTCGATCACGGTGCTCGCGGCGAGGGCAGGTTCCAGTACCCCGGCCAGTTTCGGCGCCAGTTCGTGCGCGACGCTCACTTGCGGCCGAACTTGAACAGACGCTGGGCCACTCGGCGGATTTGGATCTCCTCGGCGCCCTCGGTGATGCGGTAGCGGCGGTGGTGCCGATAGATGTGCTCGAACGGTTCGTGGCGGCTGTAGCCCAGACCGCCGAAGATCTGCATCGCCCGATCGGCGGCGTCGCACACCAGCCGGTTGGCGCGATAGTTGGCCATCGACACCTTGTCCGACACTTCCATGTGGTGGTTACGGTCGAGGTGCCACGCCGCGTACTGCACCAGCAGCCGTACCATCTGGGCTTCGGTCTGCAGCTCGGCCAGCGGCCATTGCACGGCCTGGTTGGCCGACAGCGCTTTGCCGAAAACTATGCGCTCGCCAGCGTATTCGGCAGCCCGATCGATGCAGTATTGGGCCGCGCCCAGGCTGCTGGCTGCTTGCCGAATGCGGTTCTCGTGCAGGAATGTCTGCGCGACCTCCAGGCCCCGATCCACCTCGCCGAGCACCGCGTCGGCGGGCACCCGCACATCGGTCAACTCGACCTCGCCGTGATCGGTCGGCATATTGAACGTCCACCAGTAGTAGGGGACTTCGAAGCCGGGCGTGTCGGTGGGCACCAGGAACGCGGTGATGCCCTGAGCTTGTCCCGGTTCGCCGGACGTGCGGGCGAAGATCAGGTCGTGCGTGGCGCGGTGGACACCGGTGTTGAATCGCTTGGATCCGTTGATGATCCAGTCGTCGCCGTCGGATTTGGCGCTGGTCTCCAGCCAGGTCGCGTCCGAGCCGTGCAGCGGTTCGGTTAGCCCGAAGGCCATCGAGCGTTCTCCGGTGATCAGCGCCTCGGACCAGGCTGCACGTTGCGCGTCGGTACCGAACCGCTCCATCATGATCACCTGCGGGAAGTTCCCGACGATCGACGACTCGTTCTGCAGGTCGTTGTGTAGCCCAAGGCCTTTGTGCGCCAGATGTTCTCGAATCACCGCCATGTCGACGTTGGTGCCATCGCGGCCGCCCAGCGACGCCGGTAGGCCGTAGCGCAACCAGCCGGCCTTGTCTGCCCGTCGGCGCATCTCGGAGAGTAGGTCCTCCCACTCGCGGGTGGGGATTCCATCGTTGTCCCAATCGGTGCGGGCATGCTCACGACGCTGGTCGAAGTACTGCATGTTCTCCGCCTGCAGCGGGGCGATCTCGCGTTCGATGAACGCATCCATGTCGGCGAGCAGCCCCGGAAGGTGTTCGGGCAACGTGAAATCCACTGATTTCTCCTTAGGTGCCGTACAGGGTTTTCTTCCACACCGTGGCGAGGGTCGCGATGGCGTCCTCGTCGGTGATCTCCATGCCAAGACCGGAGCGGCCGACAAACACCGTGGTGAAGTTCTCGAACAACAGCGCGATGGCCGCAGCGATGTGTTCGGGGTTGAGTTCGGCGGCGTAGCCGTGCTCCTGGGCATGCCGCACTGAGGCGGCGACGATATCCATGCCGAAGCGCCGAAACTCATTCTGGACCGCGGCAAATCGCCGCTGGGTGGTGGCCAGCTGTGCGACCGCGATCATGATGCCGATGTTCTGCTTGAACATGTTCCAGTAGCCGGTGACCACCGAGGTGAAGAAGGCATCGTCGTCCGGGGAGTCGGGTAGGTGAAGGCTCAGCCCGGACGGCGTCAAGACGTCGTGCAGAAACGACTCGGCGAGCGCGGCGAGCAGATCCTCTTTGTCGTCGAAATACCGATACAACACCGCCGCCGACTTGCCGGCAGCAGACGTGATGTCGGCCAGGGTGGTGCCGTGAAACCCTCGCTCGGCGAACAGTTTCCGGGCGGACTGCTCGATGGCCGTCCGCGTCTGGCGGCCTTTCGCGGTCAGCGCCGCCGGTGATGTTCTGGCAGCCGGCATCAGTTCTGTATCCGGTCACCGGCACGCAGTAGGGCACTCGGCAAGTCATGCCCGACAACTGCTTTCGCGACACCGGCCGCAGCGATGGCGGCCTCAATGTCGATGTCGAAGTCGACACCGCTGTCGCGCAGCAGGTACACCAGGTCCTCGGTGGCGATATTGCCGGTGGCACCCGGTGCGAACGGGCAGCCACCCAGCCCGCCGACCGACGCGTCCAGCCGGGTGACGCCCGACTCGACCGCGGCGTACGCGCTGGCCAAACCGGCGCCGCGGGTGTTGTGGAAGTGCCCGCCCAATGGCAGCTCGCCGATGACCGGGCGCAGTTGTGCGATCAGCGAGCGCACGCGTCCCGGCGTGGTCGTGCCGATGGTGTCGGCGATCGAGAACCGGTCGACGCCGCGATCGCCTGCGGCCGCGGCGATGTCGAGCACCCGTTGGGCCGGCGTGGGTCCATCGAATGGGCAATCCCACGCGGTGGCGACGATGACCTCGACGGTGACATCGCTGTCATGCGCGATCGCGATGATCTCGCCGATCTGATCGGTGGCCTGGGCACTGCTGCGTCCGACGTTGGCGTGGCTGAATGCGTCGCTGGCCGCCACCACGTATTCGATCGAGCGCAGCCCGGCCGCGACGGCCCGCTTGGCGCCGTTGGGGCTGGCGACCAGCGCGGAGAACTCGATGTCGGGGTAGTGGTGCAGTTCGGCGGCCAGCTCGGCCGCATCGGCCATCGACGGCACCTTCGACGGGGACACGAATGCGGTGGCCTCAACCTCGCGGACTCCGGTCGCCGCCACCGCTGCCAGCAGTTCCAGCTTGGCCGACAACGGGATTGGCTTCTCGATCTGCAGCCCGTCGCGCAGTGCTACCTCGCGAATCTGCACGTGCGTCATTTAGACCACCTCCTCGGCGCGCAGCTCCTCGAGCTCCTCGGTGCTCTTACCAAGAAGACCGAGGTAGACATCGTCGTTGTGCTGCCCCGGGCGTGCCGAACCGGCATTGCGGACACTGCCCGGCGACTCTGACAGCACCGGTGTGATTCCCGGTCCCAGCACAGGCCGGCCGAGCCGCTCATCGTGATGCTCGACGAGCATGCCGCGGGCCCGAAGCTGAGGATCGTTGACCACGTCGGCGACGGTGTTGATCGGACCCGAGATCACGCCTGCGGCGCTGAGGGTTTCGATGATGTCGCCGGGTTCACGTTCGGCTGCCCAGTCCCCGATGATCTTGTCGAGTTCGTCTTGGTTGCGCCCGCGCGCGACGTGGGTGGCGAACCGGTCGTCGGTGGCCAAATCCGCGCGTCCCATCGCTCCGCACAACCGGGCGAACACGGTGTCCTGGTTGGCCGCGATCACCACCCACGAGCCATCGGCGCTACGGTAGATATTCGACGGCGCGATGCCGTCCAAGCGGGTGCCGGACGGACCGCGCACCACACCTCCGACGTCGTAATCCGGAATCGTGGATTCCTGGACCGCCAAGCATGATTCGTTGAGTGCAACGTCGACCACTTGGCCGTACCCGGTGACGCCGCGCCGGTACAGCGCGGCCAGCGCCCCCTGGGCGCCGAACATCCCGGCCAGGCTGTCGCCCAGCGAGAGCGCCAGCCGCGGCGGCGGTCCGCCAGGGAAACCGTTGAGGTGCCGCAGGCCGCTGGCCGCCTCGGCCACCGAGGCGTATCCGGCCTTGTGTGCATCGGGACCGGTCTGCCCGTAGCCGGACACCCGAACCAGGATGATGCCTGAATTGCGTTGGCTGAGAATGTCGTAACCCAGATCCCACTTTTCCAGCGTGCCCGGGCGGAAGTTCTCCACCACGATGTCGGACTTCTCGACCAGATCGAGGAACACTTCGCGGCCACGCGGCCGGCGCAGGTCCAGCGTGATGGCCCGCTTGTTGCGCGCGTGCACCGTCCAGAACACGTGATGTCCGTCGACTTCGGCCTGCCCCCAGGCGCGCAAGGGGTCCGGTGCACCCGGCGGCTCGACCTTGATGACGTCAGCACCCATGTCGCCGAGCAGCCGGCCGGCGAACGGCCCGGCGATCAGGGTGCCCAACTCCAGCACCCGGATGCCGTCCAGCGGTCCTGTCACCACTAAGCAGTCCCTACGAACTTGTGGCGCACCAGCCAGTCGGTGACCACGGTGACGGCTTCGCGCAGTTTGTCGCGTTGATCGGGGCCGGCGTAATAGTGTGTGGCGCCTTGTATTTCGTGCATCTCTTTGTCCGGATGGCCGATCGCGTCGAAGAGACGCCGGGTGTGGCTGGGTGTGCAGGCGTCGTCGGCGAGGTTACCGATCACCAGCGCCGGGACCGCGATATCGCGACCGCAGTCCACCCCGTCGCCGTGCGCGTCGTCATAGCTCCACTGTGAGAGCCAGCTGCGCAGCGTGGAGAACCGGGCCAGTCCGACCGGACTCATGTTCACCACTTGAGGATCGCCCAGATAGCAGGTTCCCGGAACCCGTTCGTTGGGATCGACGGCCGGATCGAGCCACCGCGGGTCGGCCATGGTGCCGTGCACGATGAAGCCGAACTCGTCGTCGGGACGGCCGGCAGCTTTCAATTCGGCCAGCTTGTCCTTGACCCAGGCGGTGATACGGCGGTTGCGGTCGATCTGGGCTTGCCGGTACCGGGTCAGGAACTCCTCGCTGTAGGGCGGTTGGTTCGGGTTGTCCGGGTTGTACAGGTCAAGTTCGGGATCGCGTTTGGTCGGATCGGATTCGTCCAGGATGGATCCGTCCAGCCACTCGGTCAGCGTGCCGTGCCGGCTGATATGTGCGGCCAGCAACATGATCCCGTCGGCGGCGGGCAGGTCGAGTTTCGTCAGATCGGGTCCGTCACCGGACGGGCTCGATGTGACTGTCGCGTGTTGGGCCTGCTGTTGGTAGAACACCGACAGCGAACCGCCGCCGCTCCAGCCAGCCAGCACCACCTTCTGATAGCCGAGACGTTCCTTGGCGTCTTTGATGGCAGCGCCGAGATCCTCGATCACCTTTTCCATCAGCAGGGCCGAATCGGTACCTCGGAACCGGCTGTTGCAGTAGATGACATGGTGACCCGCCCGGGCCAGCGCGTTGATCATCGGTAGGTACGCACCGCCGCCGATCGGGTGCATGAACACGAGCACGGTGTCCGACGGGTTGTCTTTCGGCTTGAGCAGATAACTCTCCAGCACGACGATTTCGGCCAGGCCGCCGTAGACGTCGCGGACCCCGGAATCGTCCTGGAAAGCAACGAGATAGGGGACCCGGTCGTAGTCGTGCTTCACGGGCGCTCTTGTCTCCATCAATGCTGTCCTAGGTCGTGGGCCAGCACCTCGGCTGACGGGGTTAGTCGCCGACGGGTGTCGACTGCGATTACCTGCCAGTCGACGCGGGAGTGCTCGTCGAACTTGCGGCGGGCGCGTTCCCGCGCCTTTTCTGGTGCGCCGTGGTGAACACCTTGCGGCGCATGGGAAATCAGGCCGGGCGGCATGGGAATTCCGTACAGCGAACCGCCGTGGAAGAAGGCGATCTCGTCGTAGTCGACGTTGCGGTGGTACCACGGTGTGCGCTCGGTGCCCGGCACGCCTTCGGCGGGTTTGGGTAGGAAGTTCATTACGTAGACGCCAGTGGCCTGCATGAACAGGTGCACGGTCGGGGGTAGGTGGACGCTGTCGGAAGTCACCACGTTGTAGTCGTCGATGTTGAAGGTGAACGCGAAGTTGTCGCCGCGCCAGCCCTCGACGTCGAGCGGATTATGTTGATAGAAAATCGTTGTCGGGCCGCCCTCGTGGATCAGCCGGATTTGGTACTCGTCTCGACCGTCATCGTCAATTGGCTCGGGTTCGGGGATGACGGCCTGCGAGGGATCGAACGGAAAGTGCCGGCCCAGCGAACCGGGTGGCGGAACGTGGAACTCGTCGGTGGCCTCGATCATCAGCAATGTCGTCTCGGCATCGGGGACCTGACGCCAGGTGCATGCCTTGGGCAGATACACCCAGTCGCCGTCGCGGTAGCGCAGCGGCCCGAATTCGGTCTCCAGTCGACCGGTCCCGTGGTGCACGAAGCACAGCAGATCGCCGTCGACGTGGCGGGCGAAATACGGCATCGCCTCGTGGCGTCGGGACAACGAGATCCGGCAGTCCGAGTTGGTGAACATCAATAGTGGCCCGCCGTTGGCGTCGGTCGCGTCGCTGGGCTTGAGTTCGCTGGACAGCACGTCGACAGGACGTAGCGGACCCTCCGACCGGTAGGCGGTGGGGTCGTTGCGGCGGTACATGTTCGCGGTGCGGCCGGTGAATCCGCCGCGACCGAGTTCGTCGTCCTTCAAGCCCTCGAGGTCGGCATGCAGGCGACGAGGTGTCTTGCCTTTGCGCAGGTGGATGAAGGATTCCATGGCGGCTCCAGGGTTGCGACGGCATCCGGGTCGGCAGAAACTGAAAGTGACATTACTTTTTCTTTCGGCGCGACACAAGGGCTGTCGGCGATAGTCGTGATGATTTTCCTGGCCGGGCGCAGTCTGTATGGCATGACCAACGACACCATCAACGCGACGATCACGATCCCCGCATCGGCCGAAGCAGTGTTCGGCGTGCTGGCCGACCCAACGACTCATGCCGCCATCGACGGGACCGGCTGGGTAAGAGAATCCCTTGACGGCAAGTCTGTGTCCGGTGTCGACCAGATATTTCGGGTCGCGATGTACCACGAAAACCACCCCGACAAGAACTATGAGATGGCCAACAAGGTGGTCGTGTTCGACCGCCCCCATGCGATTGCTTGGCAACCCGGTCAGGACGCCGCGGGTGACGGGGAGCTTTCATTCGGGGGCTGGATTTGGCGCTATGACATACGCGGCGCGGGACCGTCTGAAGCTCAGGTCACGCTTACCTACGACTGGTCGGCGGTGGCGCCTGAACTCCGTGAGCACATTCCATTCCCGCCGTTCGACCCCGTGCACCTGGAGAACTCGCTCAAGCATCTGTCCGATCTGGCCGCGACGCAGTGATTGTTCAGTCCCGCACGCGCAGGACGACTTTTCCTTTCGCGGTGCGATTCTCCAGCGAGGCGATCGCAGCAGCGGCTTCCTCCAGCGGGTAGACGACCGGCTCGGGAGGAGGCAACTGCCCGGACGCGAGCAGCCGCTCCAAATCGGCCCACTGCTCGGTCAGCGCATCGGGGTGCGTACCCGCCCAGGCGCCCCACCCGACGCCGACGACGTCAATGTTGTTCAGCAGCAGGCGGTTGACTTTCACCGTCGGGATCTCCCCGCCGGTGAAACCGATCACCAGCAGCCGGCCCCCCGGGGCCAGCGAGCGCAGCGAATCGGTGAACCGGTCGCCACCGACGGGATCGACCACCATGTCGACGCCGCGGCCGTTCGTCAATTCCTTTGCCGCATCTTTGAACCCGTCGGCCAGCACCACGTCGGTCGCGCCCGCTGCTCGCGCGATGTCAGCCTTGTCCGCGCTGCTGACTACCGCGATGACGCGCGATGCGCCCAACACCGGCGCCAACCGAAGCGTCGAAGTACCGATGCCGCCGGCTGCGCCGTGCACCAACACCGTGTCGCCCTTCTGCAGCCGACCACGGACCGTCAGCGCGAAGTACATGGTCAGGTCGTTGAACAGCAAGCCCGCCCCCGCCGTGAAGCTCACGTTGTCCGGCAGCTTGAATACCCGGTCGGGTGCCAGCACCGCGACCTCGGCCATGCCTCCGGTCAGCATGGTCAGACCGACAACCCGGTCGCCGGCCTTGACGCGAGCGTCCTGCGGCGCCGATCGGACCACCCCGGCGATCTCGGCGCCCAACACGAAGGGCGGGTCCGGCCGGTACTGGTAGAGGCCCCGCGTCAGCAGCGCATCGGGGAAAGCGGCTCCCGCGGCGTGCACGTCGACGACTACGCCGTCGCCGGTCGGTTCATCAATCTCGCCGACCTCGACTGCCTCCGGACCGTCGAGTCGAGTCAACTGTGCTGCGCGCATGCCAGCAGAGCTTACTGACGCTCAGAACCCCGCGGCGATGCCGGTGGTGACTGAAGCGCGTGAGCCAATCCCTCGACGATCAGCTCGAGCCCGAACGCGAATTCGTCTTCCCAGGGCACCGGAAGGCTGTCCGCGACGGCGAGGGTGGCGGGGAATTCGCGCGGATCCAGATTGTGGAAGACGTGCGAAAGGCCAGCGTCGTCGAGGTCATCGTGGGTACCGGTGAGCTGGATTGCAAAACCCAGGATGTAGCGCGACAGCGTCGCGTAGGTCCGCGCCGCCAGTGCCGGCGGAAATCCGTTGGCGAGCAGTAAAGCGATCATTCGTTCGCGAGCGGCCAGGGCGTTCGGCCCGATCGGCACGTGACCAGCCAGCAGCGGCGTCACATTCTGATGGCGACGCAACGCATCAAACATGCTGTGGGCCGAAGCTTTACACGCCTCCTGCCATGGCATTGCGCTGAGCCTGGCGACGTCTAACTCGACCGTCCCGAAGACCTGGTCAACGACGCTGACGATCAGGTCCGCACGGCTGGTGAAGTGCCGATACAACGTGGCGGTTCCTGAATTCAGCCGCTGCGCAAGCGTTCGCATCGATAGGGCGTCGGCCCCCTCGTCGTCGATTATTTGCAGAGCCGTCGTGACGATCCGATCCAACGGTATGGGCGGGCGACCGCGAGAGCGAGTTTGGCTGGTGGTCATCGGGTAAGTATGGCGGCTCTTGACAGCGGTGCGCAATAACGGTAACACTGTATCCATTAACCAAACGGACTAGGACGATCCCAATGCTGCTGCCACTCGCGACCGAGCCATTCACGGTTCCCACCGACCGCGACATGCTGCCTTCGGAGCGACGCACTTTCGTGCGCACGCACCGCACCTGCGTATTCGGTTACCGACGACGGGAAGACGGACCGGGGATGTCGATCGTGTACTACGTGCCGACCGATGACGACGAGCTGCTGGTGTCGACGATGGCAGGGCGTGGCAAGGCTCGGGTCATCGCACGCGATGGCAAGGTGAGTATCTGTGTGCTCGACGAGCGCTGGCCGTTTGCCTACCTGCAGATATATGCCGACGCGGTGATCGAGCGCGATCGCGACCTGGTCGTCGACGTCATGATGGGCGTCGCTGGGCGGATGTCCGGCCAGCCGCTCGGCGAGGAAGCTCGCCCATTCGTCGAAGCGATGGCGGCAGAAGAGGATCGAGTCGTCGTGCGCTGCCGGCCCTATGAAACCTTCGCCCAACCGCCGCGGCACCTACATCGCAACGATCAGGAAGAGCTCATCACCCACTGGGTATCGGGCACCGTCCCGTGGGACGCGGCAGACCCGGCCTGAACTGCTTATGCCGTGCTCGTGATCCGAGCCACGCCGCGCATAACGGATCGGCTGACGACGTGGCGGATCCGTTGTGCCGGTGATTGCGGAATCGGTTGTGGCGCAGCGCCGAGCCGGGGGAACAGCGCTAAGGCGTTGGTACGTTCGATGTCGGCGCGGGCGTCGGCGTCGATGCCCGGATAAGTTTCCAGCCCGGCCGCGAACAGCTTTCCGGCGGCGGTCGGGGCGAACGGAAAGTCCGAGCCGAAGGTGATGTGGCCCGGTTTGGCGAACGCCAGCAGCGTGGGTAACGCGGCGGCGCTGGAGGACAGCGCGGTGTCGTAGTAGAAGCTGGCGAAGTCGTCGAGCACATCGACCCAGCTGCGGCCGGTGTCAGCCATGATCGCTACCGCCATCCGGTGACTGGCATAGGGCACGAACCCGCCGGCATGGCTCAGAATGAAGCGGATGTCGGGATAGCGAGTGCGAATGCCGTTGCGCACCAACAGATAGGCGGCGCGGGTGGTGTCAAGCAGGAAGTCGGTCGCGAACGGCGGCACGCCGGGCACCGAGGGCCCCGGCAACTCGGCCGGGTGGATGAACACCACCGCCGAGCGTTCGTTGAGGGCGGCGAACAGGGATTCCTGGCCTTCCTCGCCCAGATACGTGCCGGCGTTATTGGCCAACAGCACCACACCGTCGGCGTTCAGGTCGTCGAGTGCACGAACCGTCTCCGGGACGGATTCGTCGATGTTGGGCAACGGCACGGTGGCGAAAAATCCGAACCGATCCGGCTGCGCTGCAGCCAATTCGGCGGTGTAGTCATTGACATCCCGCGCCAGCGCGGCCGCATCGGCGGGGTCGGGCAGGAATGCCGTGCCGGGCGTGGATACCGACAGAATCGCGGTACCGACGTTGAGTTCGGCCATTGCCTGCAGCGACGTCTCGACGCTCCAATTCGGAAGCTCGCGTCCGCCGGCTTCGAGCAGCCCGGCCCTGTCCAGCACCTTTCGATAGTCCGGCGGAATCACGTGGTGATGGGTGTCGATACGCAACATCGTCGCCTCCTGAGTCACTCGTCGGGTATGCCGGCGTGAGCCAGCGCGGGCACGGTGTCTTCGCGGTGCAGCAGCGAATGGGCCGCGGTCTTGAATTGGCTCAACTTCTCGATAATGGTCTGTCCCTCCCGAGTGTGACCCCAGATGCTGATTCCCTGGTATGTCGTTGGCTCCCAGGTCTTCTCGTCGATGACGATCGGGTTCCAGCCAACTTCCCATTCGAAGCCCGAAGGCGTCATGGCGTAGTAGGACAGTTCACGGTCGTTGGTGTGCTGCCCGACCGCCAGGGCCATATCGAAGCCGAGGTCCCTGATCCGCTGATAGGACGCGGTCATGTCGTCGAGGCCGGCGACCTGGATGTTGACGTGCTGAACCCGGGTGCGGATCGGGTTGATCGGCAGCCGGTCGACCGCAGCGATCGCGATGGAGTGATGGCGTTGGTTGACGCGCAAGAACCGAATCTTGAACTTCAGGCCGCCGATGGTCTCGTCGATGAGGTCGGTGAGCCGAGCATCGAACACGGTGTGGTAATACCCACGCACCTGATGCGGTTTGGTGGATGTGACGGCGACGTGACCGATGCCGGCCTCCGCGGTGACGAAGCCGCCGCGCACGGCCATATCCAGCGGCGAGGTGTCGATGTTGGGGCGGGTGAATATCTCCTGTGCCAGCCTGTTGGTGCCGGGGAACCGGGCCAGCCGTTCGACGCCGCGCAGTGTGGCTTCCTCGGCGGACCCTTCGATGATTGGCACGCCGTGCCGGGTAACCCGGGTGAGGATCTCGTCGAATGTCTGATGGTCGTCGATGTGCCAGCCCAGGGCGCTCACGTCTTCGGCGGGCCCGCGTCGCACCAGAAAACGGCATTCGTGGTCGTCGAGACGGAAGCGCATCGCGTCCGGCAAGGTGTCGTCCAGGTGCATGCCGATGGCATCCCGGCCGAAACGCCGCCATTCGGAGAACTCTTCGGTGTCGATGACGACGTAACCGAGGCGAACGCTGCCGAAGATGTTCATCGTTCGAAAACCGAAGGCTTACTGAGGAAGTCAACGGCCATGTTGTTGAACAGCTCGGCGCACTCCCATTGCATCCAATGGCCGGTTTGCGACGTCATGACAAGGTCGGCGTTGGGCATCAGGTTGGCCAGCATCGGTCCGCCGGCCGGGCGGTTGACCTTGTCGTCGCAGCCCCACAGCACCAATGTCGGTGTCGGCAGCTGCCTGAGCCGTTTGTCGCGGGTGAGGTCCATCCGCCACAGCGTTCGCAGTGCCATCGGACCGGAAGGACGGCGCAGTGGGGGATCGGCCACCACCTCGGGATCGACAGAGGCCGTGTAGCGCGCGTCGATCAACTCCTCCGGCACTGAACCGCCGTCGTAGACAAGGTAATTGCGGATGAATGCTGCGAGCTTGTCACGACTGGGTCCGCTGCCGCCGTAGTACGACAGCAGGCTTTTGAGTCCAGCGGTCGGTGTGCCCCGGGTCGTTCCGATGCCGCCGGGGCCCATCAAGACCAGCTTGCCCACCCGGTGCGGCGTGTCCAGGGCCAACCGCAGTGCTGCTGCACCGCCGTATGAGTTGCCGATCAGATGGACTGTGGCGAGACTGAGTTCGTCGATCAGCCCGCGGATCGTGTCGGCGAGATAGCCGAACGGGTCGGACTGATCGACACCCTTGGCCGAGCGCCCGTAACCGGGCATGTCGGGCACGATCACCCGGAAATGCTCTGCCAGCGCGTCGATGTTGCGGGAGTAGTTGGACACCCCGGAGGCGCCCGGCCCACCGCCGTGCAGCATGACGACCGGCGCTCCGTTGCCGGCTTCGGCGAAGAAGATCGTCTTGCCGGCGACGGTGACGGTGCTTTCAGTCAAGACGCGGATAGTCATGCGCAGGCCTCAGTTCTCGTGCGAGCGGAAAAGGTGTAGCCGGCCGGTGGGGGTGGGAGTGGCTGTCCGGATCGGGCTGCGGCGTAGATGAACCCGTCCGGTCGCAGGACAGCTGCTGTGGCCTTTTTGCGCCGCAGCCATTCGACGAGGCTGGGCTCGTCGATCTGAATCATGTTAACGCCCAACGCCGTCCACGGCTTCGCACCGGCCGGTGCGCCGCCGGTGTGTAGGACGGTCCACTGCCCGGCGAGAACATCGTCGAGCCGAACCCGTGCCCCGTCGGCAGCCGTGATCCACGGTTGCGGGATTTGCCATCCCACAGCGCGGTGGTCTGCGGTGGCAAAGAAACCGTTCGCGTATCGGGCGTCGGGAATCCAGGTCATTCTCTCCAGGCGTGTGGCCAACGCGGGCACTCGTGTCAGCCTGCGCACCACATGGTTACGCGTGGCCGCGATTACGCGGTTGCGTTCGGTGATCATCCGGCCCGCGAAACACGCGCGCCGGGTGACCTCGGTGACATGCGGTTTGCGCTCGTCTTGGTAGGAGTCGAGCAGTGATTCCGGGGCCAGCCCTTTCACCACGGCAGCGAGTTTCCAGCACAGGTTGGCCGCGTCGCGAACGCCGGCCGACATGCCCTGGCCGATCCACGGCGGCATCGCATGCGCGGCATCACCGGCCAGGAACACTCGGCCCACTCGCCAACGGTCAGCGACTCGGACATGATGGCTGTAGATCACCGCTCGCAGAATCTGCACGTGCTCAGGCGTGATGCCTTGAGCGCTCAGAACTTTCCAGATCGCCTCGTCGCGCAGCAGTTCCTGGTCGTCCTCGCCGGCCCGGGCCGGATACTCCCAACGATGGTGGCCGAGCGGCGTCGGACAGTCGACCGTCGGCCGGGCCGGATTGCAATGAAACCGCAAGCGGTCGTGGGCATCCCACTCTTTGAGCACCTTGGTGTCGATCACGACCCAGCGCTCGGTATAGGTACGTCCGGTGTAACCGACACCCAGCTGACCCCGCGTCGGCGACGAACCTCCGTCAGCGGCGATGACAAATGAGGCGTGCAGTCGCTTGAACGTATCGGTGCGCAGGTCGGCCAGCATGAGTTCCACGCCGTCGCCCTTGGCGTGTACGCGCAGGCATTCGTGCTCGAGCAGCACATCGACGCCGGAAAATCGCTGGACGCCCTCGCGCAGTACCTGATCAACCGCCGGCTGATACAGAAACTGCTGCGCCGGGTGGCCCGCGCCGCGCGGGGCGACCTTCAAATCGATGAACGGAACACCGTTGGCGTCGACGAAGTTCAGCGGACGGTCGGGGAGCATGTCCTGTTGCAACCGGTCCGCCAAGCCGATCGACTGCCAGATCCGCATGACTTCCTCGTCGGTAGAGATTGCGCGTGCGCGGTTGTAGACGTCCGGATCACGTTCGATCACAACAACTTTCAAGCCGAGTTGACCCAAGATATTCGCGGCGGTAGCACCGGTCGGACCGTAGCCGATCACTGCCACGTGGTAGGTCTCTGAACTAGTCACGGTGCTCTCTCGTCGTCGAGGGGTTGTTCTGTAGTGATCGCTACGGTATTGTAACGATCACTACAGAGTCAAGAGGTGAGCGAAGTTGGCCAACAAGGTGCAACCGACCAGGCGCAAGCGCGCCGACGGTGAGCTGTCACGTGAACGCATCCTGGACGCCGCTACCGAGATCGCCGCTGAGCGTGGCTATGAGGGTGCGAGCATCGCGCTGGTCAGCGCGAAGTGTGGGTTGCCGGCCAGTTCTATCTACTGGCATTTCAATAACAAGGACGACTTGGTCGCGGCGGTCATCGAGCGCAGCTTCGCCGATTGGGTGACGGCATGGCAGCTCCCCGACGAGGGTTCGGTTCCGGACCGGCTGGTGGGCATGGCGCTGCAGACCGCGAAGGCTCTGCTGGATTCGCCCGACTTCATTCGGCTCGGTCTGATGCTGTCGTTGGAACGGCGGCCGGTCGAACCGCGGGCGCGCGCGATGTTCATTCAGGTTCGCGCGCAGACCTTCCGTCAGCTGGCGGACGCCGTCAGTGGATTGGCGCCAGATCTCACCGAGGCTCAGGTTCATCAACTGATCACCTACGCGATTGCCGGCGCCGACGGATTGTTCATCGCCAAGGAGATCGGCGGCGACGCGGTGGATCTCCTGGGGCTGTTTGAATTGCACGCCCGCGCGCTGTACGACACCGCGCTGCGCCTGATGTCGGAGAACGCCGCCCAATGACCCCGCAAGGAAGTTGGCCGGTCGCCATCACCCTCGATCTCACCGTTGAGAGGAGTCTGAGATGACCCGAGCGATCGGTGTTCACAACGACGTCCACAGCGACCAGGGTCCCCGAAAAGGAGAGCACCTCGGCCGGTCGTCGAACCCAGTCATCAAGGTCCACGATCTGGCGTGGCTGGAGTTCCAGAAGCCGGATCTGCTTCGCGCCGAGGCGTTTGCGAATGCTTTCGGCTTTACGACGGTGAGGCGCAGCGCCGATGAACTGCAGCTGCGTGGTTCGGATGCGGGCGTGCCGTGCGTGCTCATCCGCCGCGGCCCAACATCGCGATTTATCGGCACCGCGTTCACCGCCGCCGACGAGGCCGATGTGCGGCGGCTGGCCGAGGCCAACGGTGCGGCGACGCGAGCGCTGCCGGAGACGATCGGCGGGCTCGCGGTGAATCTGACCGACCCCAACGGTATGCCAGTTCGCGTCGTCGCGGGCACTCAGGCGCTCCAGGCGTTGCCGTCGCAGTCGGTGCACACCTTCAACTTCGGGACCGAGCTGCTACGCGCCAACGCGACGCAGCGGCCACCCCGGCGGCCCGCACGGGTGCAACGACTCGGGCACGTGGTGCTTCAGACCACGAAGTATCTCGAATCGCTGAACTGGTATCTGGATCAACTCGGCATGATTGTCAGCGACTTTTTGTTCTTCCCCGGCCAACGCGATCGCGGGCCGACGATGAGTTTCATTCGCTGCGACCGCGGCCAGACTCTCGCAGACCATCACACTGTCGCCCTCGCATTAGGCCCGACCAACCGCTACGTTCACTCGGCGTACCAGGTCTGCGACCTCGACGCACTGGCTGCCGGCGGTGAGTACTTGAAAGACGCCGGCTACCAACGCTCCTGGGGAATAGGTCGGCACATCCAGGGTAGTCAGATATTCGACTATTGGCGCGACCCCGACGGCTTTATGGTCGAGCACTTCAGCGACGGCGACATGTTCGACTGCACGCTGGAACCCGGATGGGCGCCGTTCACCGGGTCCGGGCTTGCCCAGTGGGGTCCACCCGTGACCAAAGACTTCCTCGGCATCAACCCGCGATCCCTGCCACACGAAGCGCGCTCGATGATCAGTGCGCTTCGGGCGGAAAACGAATTCGATGTCCGTCGCCTTCTTGGCCTGATGAAAGTAGCCACGTCATGAGCCTCACGATCTTTCGCACCGCCGACGCCTGGTGGGTTGCCACCGCAGCCGGGGCCGTCAAAGTCAACACCGCGGCCACCACGACGGCGGGGTTGCTGGCCGACCGCGTTGCCATAAACGCGGCGGCATCCGGTTCAGACGCGGTGCCCGTCGACAGCCTCACCTTGATCTCTCCGGTGACCGCGCCGTGCCGCGTGGTGGCGCAGATGACCAACTTCTCCTCGCACGTCAAAGACGCCGGCATGGACCCTGATTCGATTCCGCTGACGTTCTTCCGCAAGGCATCGGGGTCGATAGCCGGGCCGTTCGACGCCATCATCAAGCCCGCTCACGTTCGGTTTCTGGACTATGAGGTAGAGATCGGCCTGGTAATCGGTCGTGAGATTCCGGTGGATACCGAGCTCACCGAGTCGAATCTGGCCGATTACGTCGCCGGCTTGGTGGTGACCAACGACGTGTCCGCGCGCGATGTTCAACTTCCGAAAACCCAATTCTACGAGTCAAAGTCGTATCCGACATTCACGCCGGTCGGCCCGGCTTTGGTGCTACTGGATGCCGATGAACTCCCACGGTTCGGCGACTTGCGTCTCCAGTTGCGAGTCAATGACGAGATCCGCCAGAACGCGATTGTCGACGGCGACATGATCTATCCGCCGCTACAGGCGCTGCAGGGCCTGGCACGGTTCCAACGACTCGACCCGGGCGATCTCGTCTTGACCGGAACGCCAGTCGGCACCGCGCTCAGCGCCCCGCCCAAGCCGATCGAGATCATCGGCTCGCTGCTACCACCCGCGGTGAAGTGGAAGGCATTCTTCAACCGACAGGCCAAGAACCGGAAGTACTTGCGGGACGGCGACGTTGTGGAGGCTGCAGTCGCGACCGACGACGGCGTGCTCAACCTGGGTTCTCAGCGCAACGTCGTGAAGTACTCATGATGCGTCGGCCGCCCGACGGAATTCCCGTCTACAAACCCGACATCTACGCCACTGATGCCATCGTCGACCCCTATCCGCACTACGCGCGCCTACGCGAGCTGGGACCGGTGGTGTGGTTATCGAAGCAGCGGGTCTACGCGTTTCCGCGATTCAGCGAATGTAAGGCCGTCTTGCGCGACGATGCAACGTTCGCCTCCGGAAAAGGTGTAGCGCTCAACCCCATTGCCAATCGACTTTCCCGCGGTACGACATTGAACAGCGATGGTGCCGAACACGACCAGCGTCGCAAACTCGTCGCCCACCGGATGCTGCCGCGAGCGTTGCACGCTATCAGCGAGAGCGTGGACCAGCAGGCGGCGCAGGTCGTCGACGCCGCTTTGGGCAGGGGTGAGATCGACGGCGTCGCCGACCTCGCATCCGCGCTGCCGCTGGCCGTGGTGCCCGATTTAGTGGGCTGGCCGCGCGATCAACGAGACCATCTCCTCGAATGGGGCGGAGCGACATTCGACGTCCTGGGTCCGCTCAATCGGCACTGGGTCAAAGCATCACCGTCGAGCGTGCAGATGCTGCGCTTCGCGCGCCGCGTCGTGCGTCGTCGCAGCGTGATCGAAGGCAGCTTGGGCCACGACGTGCTGATGGCGGCCGACAACGGGAAGTTGCCCCACCGCGAATGCCCTCCACTGATGGTCGACTATGTAGCCCCGTCGCTGGATACCACTATCAGCGCGATTTCCAGCGCATTGCACTTGTTTGCGACGTATCCAGAACAGTGGGAGATCCTGAAACAGAATCCCGACCTGATTTCCAACGCCGTCAACGAGGTCGTCCGTTACGAATCTCCGCTTCGCGCGTTCGCGCGAAAAGCGTTCCGAGAGAAATCAATCGGCGATGTCAGAATTCCGGCCGGGTCGCGTGTCCTGGTTATCTACGCTTCGGCCAATCGCGACGAACACGAGTGGGACCAGCCCGACACCTTCGATATCCGCCGCGACGCCACCCGACAACTCGGTTTCGGCCACGGCGCCCATGCGTGTGCGGGGCAAGGGCTGGCCCGCATGGAAACCGTCGCGATACTTCGCGCGCTCGTGGAGCGCGTCGACCGGCTAGAACTGACCTCGCCACCCACGTGGGCGATCAACAACATCATCCGACGACACGAAAGTTTGCCGCTCAAGCTGGTTGGCGCCTGAGCGGATTACTTCAACTCGGTCGACGACAGGCCCAGCAGGCGGCGGGCGACCACCAGCTGCTGGATCTGCTGAGTGCCCTCGAAGATATCCATGATCTTGGAGTCGCGGGCCCACTTCTCCAGCAGCGTTGCCTCGGAATAGCCGGTGGTACCGACCAATTCGACCGCTTTGAGAGTGATGTCGCTGCCCACCCGGCCGGCCTTGGCCTTCGACATCGACGCTTCTTTGGAGTTGGGGATCTTATTGTCGGCCTGCCATGCTGCACGCAGCATCAGCAGATAGCTGGACTCCCAGTCGGCTTCCATCCGCAGAAACTCCGACGCGGCGGCGCTTTGCGCGTGTGACGGCTTGTCGTAGGAAATCTCCACGCCGGCGTCAGTCAGGATCTTGCGTAACTCCTCCAGGGCGGCGCGGGCGATCCCGATCGCCATGCCCGCCACCAGTGGCCGAGTATTGTCGAAGGTCTCCATCACTCCGGAAAAGCCCTTGCCGGGCTCGACTTCCGGGTTGCCCAGCAGATTGTCTTTGGGCACGCGGGCATTGTCGAACCGGATCACGGCGGTGTCAGAGCCTTTGATACCGAGCTTGTTCTCCAGCCGCTCCACCGTGACGCCCGGGTGCTCGCGCGGGACGACGAACGACTTGATCGCCGCGCGCCCCTTGGACTTGTCCAGCGTCGCCCACACCACGATGTGCGTTGCGCGTGATCCGGCGGTGACGAAGATCTTCTCGCCGTTGATTACGTACTCGTCGCCGTCGAGCTTGGCGGTGGTGGTCACGGCCGCCGAATCGGACCCGAATCCCGGTTCGGTGATCGCCATCGCCGCCCACACCCGGCCCAGCCGCTGCAACTGCTCGTCTGTGGCGACACCGGAGATCGCCGCGTTGCCCAAGCCCTGGAAGGGCATCGACAGCAGCATCGCCGCATCGCCCCAGCTGGCCTCTAACGTCTGCAGGGCCGCGCCCATGTTGGCGCCGTTGCGATTTCCTTCGTCCTCGTCGCCGCCCCGGAAGGAGTTGGCGCCGGACATCTCGACCGTGTTCGACTCCGAGGCTCCGGTGTACAACTCCGAGAGCGTGTCGAGCTCGACCGGGTAGGCGTGTTCCTTGAGGTCGTATTTGCGGGCGATCGGCCGCATCATCTCCGCGGCACCCTGGTGGGCCTTGTCGATAACCGCGTGCAACTTACGGGGAAGTTCGAGATTGATTGCCATGATTGGTCTTTCGTTGCAGGTCTGATGACGACTTAGATGACGGGTTAGATAACTACAACGCCTTCAGCTATACCGATGGCCCTGAGGTCGCGGTACCAGCGCTCGACCGGGTGCTCCTTGGTGAAGCCGTGCCCGCCGAGCAATTGCACGCCGTCCAAGCCGATCTGCATGCCCTTGTCGGCGCCGATCCGTTTGGCCAATGCCGCTTCGCGGCTGAACGAAAGGCCTTGCTCGGCCCGCGCCGCGCCACGCCAGGTGATCAACCGCAGCCCGTCGAGTTCGATCGCGATGTTGGCGCACATGAACGCCACCGACTGGCGATGGGCGATCGGCTCACCGAAGGCTTCGCGTTCCTTCACATAGGGAATGACGTAATCGAGCACCGCGTGCGACGTGCCGACGGCCAGCGCCGCCCATCCCAGCCGCGAAAGCGCAATGGCTTCGGAGTAATCCGCGTCGGTGGCCGTATCCTCGCCCAACCGCGCGGTCACCGGCACCGAGACATTGTTGAGCTCGACCTGGCCCAGTGCGGCCGCGCGAACTCCCATGCTCGGGTCGGACTTGACGGTCAGGCCGTTGGTTGATGATTCGACGATGAACAGTGCCGGCTTGCCGTTGAGTTGTGCTGCGACAATGAACAATTCGGCGTTGGCCGCGGCCGGGACCAGTGACTTGACGCCGTCCAGCCGGTAACCGCTGGGCGTGCGTACCGCCGTGGTCCGCAGCGCCGTGGGGTCGAACAGTGGCTGTGGCTCGGCGATCGCCACGCAGGCCTGCGGGACGTTCTCACCAGCGAATTCCTGTAGATAGGTGGCCTGTTGGTCGGCGCTGCCCCAGTGGGTGAGCGCGGCGGCAACGCCGGCCGGCGCCAGGATCGGTAGCGCCAGCCCCATGTCCCCGTACGCAAGCGCCTCGGCAACCAGCACATTGGTGACGCTGGAACGCTCGGCGGCGATGCCCTCGAAGTCCTCGGGAATGTTGATGGCGGTGATGCCCAATTCCGCGGCCTGGGCGACCAGATCCGGGGGATAGGCCGCGGCGGCGTCGGCGTCGTGAGCCGCCGGACGCAAGACCTCTTCGGCGAACTGCTCGACGGTCTCGACGATGAGCTTCTGGTCCTCGTCGGGCGTCAGGTCGAAGTAGTCCTTCCCACTGGTCTTCAGTCGGGTGGGTCCGCTGCGCAAGTTCTGGACGCGCTTGAACTGGCGGCTGGTAGCTCCGGCGGTGGAGAACATTGTCTTGACGCCGTAGCGCAGGGTCCGGTTGAGCGGATCGCGCAGGTTGTATTTGTCCAGGAAGTCCTGACCGACGATCGGCGTGAGCAGGCCCAGCGCCACGTCGATGCCAGTCCGCTTGTGCTTGTACTCGCCGACGGCGGACTTGCGGCCTGCCCGTTTGCGCGGGCTTGAGCCGTTTGTGGGGGTGACAGTGTTTGTCATAGCAGCCTCGGTCGTTGGGGCAGTGCGATGACTGTATCTTACTCCGGAGTAAGATACAGGCAATTGTTAACTAGTTCACAGCTTCGGCTTTATAGCGGCCAGCCTGGCCAAGACCTGGTCGTGCAGCAGGCCGTTGGTCGCCACCGCGCTGCCGCCGTGCGGGCCGGGCCTGCCGTCGAGGCTGGTGAAGGTCCCACCCGCCTCGCGCACCAGGACGTCCAGCGGCGCCAGGTCCCACACCGACACTTCCGGCTCGGTGGCGATGTCCACGGCCCCCTCGGCCACCAGGCAGTAAGACAGGAAGTCGCCGTAGCCGCGTACCCGCCACACCGCGTCGGTCAGGTCCAGGAACCGATCGCGCAGACCCAGCTGGGCCCAGCCGGACAAGCTGGAGAACGACAGGCTGGCCGAATTCAACTGCGCCACTGAAGAAACCGACAGTCGGCGGGCCGGGGAGCCTCCGACGGCTGCGAACGAGCCCGCGCCGTTGGCGGCCCACCATCGTCGCTGCAGCGCCGGCGCACTGATCACCCCGACTTGAGGCACGTCGTTCTCGAGCAATGCGATCAGGCTGGCCCATACCGGTACGCCCCGCACGAAGTTCTTGGTGCCGTCGATCGGGTCGATGATCCACTGCCGCCCGGCCGAAGTAGTTGATCCGCCGAACTCTTCGCCGAGGACGCTGTCGTCCGGCCGGGCGCGGGCCAGCGTCTCGCGCAAACCCGTTTCCACTGCGTGATCGGCGTCGCTTACCGGTGTCAGGTCCGGTTTGGTGTCGACCCGCAGGTCGACTGCCCCGAAGCGGGCCAGGGTGATCGCATCGGCCTGGTCGGCGAGCGCCAACGCCACCGCGAGATCGTCATGACTCATCTGACCTACTTTCACCGAGACAGTTACGTCTATGTATGACAGCAACCCCGGTAAGGCATCGCAGCGGGTCGCCAGTCGTAGACGATGACCGCATTCTCGCTCAAATCGCACTTGTTTCGATCCGTTCAGCGCAGCGATGCACGATTTCAGTTGCGCGATGGAGTGGATCGGCGATGATCGGAGTGCACCACCGTCTTCGGTCGCCATAGGCGCACGGTTGCACCAGAAGGGATGCCGAGCATGGGTGACGAAAAGCGAGGGCAAGCCGCCCTTTTCGATGCGTTGACGACCAAGGGCACGGCCTTTTCGGAGGGCGAGCGCCGCAAGTACGGTCTGCTGGGGCTGCTGCCGACTGCGGTGAAGACCCTGGACGAGCAAGCCGCGCATTGTTGGCATGAGTTCTCCACCCGACGCGACGACCTCGACAAGCACATTTATCTGCGTGCGTTGCAAGATCGCAACGAGACCCTGTTCTACCGGGTGCTGCGGGATCACATTCCCGAGTCCTTGCCGATCGTCTACACCCCGACCGTCGGTGAAGCCTGCCAGCGTTTCAGCGAGATCTACCGCCGGCCAAGGGGATTGTTCGTTTCCTACCCGGAGCGCGACCATCTGGACGACGTGCTGCAAAACCGGCCCCAACGCGACGTCGACGTCATCGTGGTGACCGACGGGCAGCGCATCCTCGGCTTGGCCGACCAGGGCATCGGCGGAATGGGCATTCCGATCGGCAAGCTGTCGCTCTACACGCTGATCGGCGGTATCGATCCGGCGCGCACGCTGCCCATCGTGCTCGACGTCGGTACCGACAATGTCGAGCTCCTCCAAGACCCGCAGTACCTCGGCTGGCGCCACCGCCGCATCGACGATGACGACTACTACGCGTTCATCGATCGCTTCGTCGGTGCGGTGCGACAACAGCTTCCCAATGTGCTGTTGCAGTGGGAAGACTTCGCGACCGCGCACGCGCTGCCGATTCTCGGCCGTTACCGGGATAAGTTGCTCACCTTCAACGACGACATCCAGGGCACGGCAGCGGTTGCCGTCGGTGCACTGCATGGTGCGGCGAAAGTCGCCGGGCGGCCGCTGTCGCAGCAGAATGTTGTCATGCTGGGCGCCGGCTCAGCCGGAATCGGGGTCCTGGACATGATCCGCCGCGAGATGGTGACCGAGGGACTGTCTGAACAGGCTGCGGCAGAACGGATCTGGGTTGTCGATGTGGTTGGTCTGCTGACCGAGGACCGCAGCGACCTGTCAGACGCCCAGCGTGACTTCGCGCAGCCCGCCGGGCGGGTAGCCGGCTGGGGGCTTGCGGGGACGGCTCAACTCGCTGACGTGATACACAACGTCGACGTCGGCGTTCTGCTTGGATTATCTACTGCCGCCGGCGCATTCACCGAGGCGATCGTGCGGGAGATGGCCGCGAAAACCAACCGACCGATCATTTTCCCGCTCTCCAATCCGACCAGCCGCGCGGAGGCACACCCAGCCGAATTGGACCGCTGGACCGACGGACGCGCATTGATCGCAACCGGTTCACCCTTCGCGCCACTACGACGCAATGGCGTGGAATACCCTGTGGCGCAGTGCAATAACGTCTATATTTTCCCGGCCATGGGCCTCGCAGTGACTGCCGCGCAAGCGACTCGGGTCACCGACGACATGATGCGGGTGGCGGCGGCCACCCTCGGCGAGGCATCGCCGGCCCTCAACGATCCCGACCAGCCGCTACTGCCGTCGTGGTCCGATGTACCCGTCGTGGCTATGCGCATCGCGCAGGCCGTCGCGGCGCAGGCGGTTTCGGAGGGTGTCGCTCCGAAACGAAGCGACGAGGAAATCGCCGAACGGATCGCGCAGGTGCACTGGAGCCCCGCGTATCGGCCGCTGCCGGCCTGATCGTAGTGGGCCGCGTGTCGGCGGACCTACCATGGCGTCGTGTGGGAAATCCTTTCGGTGCTGTTGGTCATCGCGATCGCGGTAGGTCTGCTGGCGCCGCGGTTATTCCGTCGGGGCCCCCGCGGTGAGGCGTTGAGCGGCACGTTGCTGATCACCGGTGTCAGCCCACGGCCCGATGCGGCCGGAGAGCAGTACGTCACGATCAGCGGCGTCATCGACGGACCAACCGTCAGCGACTACACCGTCTATCTGCGCATGACCGCCGATGTCGACCACTGGCCGGCGGTGGGGGAGTTGAAGCCGGTGGTGTATTCGAAGCGCAATCCCGACAATTGGGCTTTCGCGCCGCCCGATCAGCCGGCCGACTAAAACGCGTCAGCCATGGCCGATATGCAGCAGTTTGGTCAGGTTCGGGAGTTTGACGCGCGGCCTGCCGTGCGGCTCGCCGGCTGATCGTTCGTGCTCGTCGATCAGCTTCCAGTGCGCGTCAGTAACCAGCTTGGGCTGACGGGAGGCCAGCCAGTCGGCGAGTTTGTCGGCGTGGTCGGCGCCGAAGTCGGCCAACTCAGCGCGGCCGGTGAGGTCGGCGATCAGGGCGTCGATGGTGTCCTGCGAGTCCTTCTTGTTGGTGCCGATCACCCCGGACGGACCGCGCTTGATCCAGCCGACAACGTATTCGTTGCGACGACCGTCCACCCGGCCGTCGCTGTGCGGAATGGTCCCGCTCTTCTCGTCGAAAGGCAGCCCGGGTGTGGGAACGCCGCGGTAGCCGACTGAGCGGACCACCAATTGCACCGGCAGCTCCTCACGCTCACCGGTGTCCTTGGCCGCAACCCGTCCGCTGTCGTCGGTGACCAGCTCGTTGTGTCCGAGCACGATCTTCTCGACCCGCTCACCGCCGGCGATCTCGATAGGTGAGGTCTGGAAGCGGAAGACGATCCGGCGGTGTCCAGGCCGCAGTTCGCGGCCGACGTAGCCCTTGAGGACCTTGATGTTCTGCTTGCAGACCTTGCCGACGGCCGCCGCGTCGTCGTCGCTGATGTTCTCGAAGTCCGCCGGGTCGACCACCACGTCGACATTCTCGAGATCGGCGAGTTCACGCAGTTCAAGTGTGGTGAATGCGGCCTGCAGCGGGCCACGGCGACCGATCACGATCACTTCCTCCACGCCACGGGGGCGCAGCGACTCCAGCGCGTGGTCGGCGATGTCGGTGCGGGCGAGCTCGTCCGGCTCGGTGACCAGAATGCGCGCGACGTCCAGCGCGACGTTGCCATTCCCGACGACCACCGCGCGCGCCCCGGACAGATCGGGCGAGATCTCCTCGAAGTGCGGGTGGGCGTTGTACCAGCCGACGAAGTCGACCGCGGCGACGCTGCCGGGCAGCTCTTCCCCGGGAATGTTCAACGGCCGATCCGCTTGCGCGCCAATCGCGTACACCACTGCGTCGTACTGCTCGGCCAGTTCGGTCGCGCTGACGTGCTCGCCCACCACGACGTTGCCGAAGAACCGGAATCGTTCGTCTTCGGAGATCTTCTCGAATTGCTTGCTGATCGACTTGATCTTGGGGTGGTCGGGGGCCACCCCGGACCGCACCAAACCCCACGGCGTCGGGAGCATCTCGAGCATGTCGACGGCGATGTCGAATTGGTCGTCGGAGTCGGCGGCTTTGAGCAGTGAAGCCGCGGCGAAGAATCCGGAGGGACCTGAGCCAACGATCGCTACGTGGTAAGGACGCATAATCCCCGATGCTAAACGCCCGCCCCGCCGGTCGGTGGCCAGTCGCCGGTAACGTGATCAGGCGTGGATCCCGACCGTCAGGCTGACATCGCAGCACTCGACTCCACGTTGACCACGGTGGAGCGGGTGCTCGACGTCGACGGTCTGCGCAGCCGGATCGACAAGCTGGAGCACGAGGCAGCCGATCCCAATCTGTGGGACGACCAGTCCCGGGCGCAGCGTGTCACCAGCGAGCTTTCCCACACCCAGGGTGAGTTGCGGCGTGTCGAAGGGCTGCGCCAACGACTCGACGATCTGCCGGTGCTCTACCAATTGGCCGACGAAGAGAACGCCGAAGACGCTAAAGCCGAGGCCGACGCGGAACTCAAGGTGCTGCGCACCGACATCGAGGCGATGGAGGTGCGGACGCTGCTCTCCGGCGAGTATGACGAGCGGGAAGCGCTGCTCAATATCCGCTCGGGCGCCGGCGGTGTGGACGCTGCCGACTGGGCCGAGATGCTGATGAGGATGTACGTCCGGTGGGCCGAGCAACACAAATATGCCGTCGAGGTGTTCGACACGTCCTATGCCGAAGAGGCCGGGATCAAGAGCGCTACGTTCGCGGTGCACGCTCCCTACGCGTACGGCACGCTGTCGGTCGAACAGGGCACCCACCGGCTGGTGCGGATCAGCCCGTTCGACAACCAGAACCGACGGCAGACGTCGTTCGCCGAAGTCGAGGTGCTGCCGGTGGTGGAGACGACGGATCACATCGACATTCCCGAGGGTGATCTGCGGGTCGACGTGTATCGCTCCAGTGGTCCGGGCGGTCAGTCGGTGAACACCACCGACTCCGCGGTTCGCTTAACCCACATCCCGACGGGTATCGTCGTGACTTGCCAGAACGAGAAGTCGCAGCTGCAGAACAAGGTTGCGGCGACGCGGGTCCTTCAGGCAAAGTTGTTGGAACGCAAGCGTTTAGAAGAACGTGCCGAGCTCGACGCATTAAAGGGTGATGGCGGCAGCTCCTGGGGTAACCAGATGCGGTCCTACGTGCTGCACCCGTACCAGATGGTCAAGGACCTGCGTACCGAGTACGAGGTCGGCAACCCGGCGGCCGTTCTCGACGGAGACATCGACGGATTCCTGGAAGCGGGAATCCGGTGGCGTAACAGAAAAGATGACGACTAAAACCACGTATCTAGCGACAAGCACCGCGCAGCGCTGGCACGACTTCTGGCACGGCGAAATCGGCCAATGGATCATCTCCCGCGGTCTGCGGGTGATCATGCTGGTGATCGTCGCCATACTGGCGGTCCGATTTGTCACCTGGGTCGCCGAGCAAATATCCCGGCAACTCGACGAACGTTTCGTCGAGAGCGACGCGTTGGTGCGGTCGGAGGCGAGCAAGCACCGGCAGGCGGTGGCGTCGGTCGTCCAGTGGGTGTCCATAGTCCTCATCGCAATCTGGGTCATCGTCCAGATCGCCGACGTCCTCGACTTCTCCATCAAGGGCTGGGTTGCGCCGGCGACCGTGGTCGGTGCCGCGCTCGGCTTCGGCGCTCAGCAGGTGGTCAGAGACTTGCTGGCGGGGTTCTTCATCATCGTCGAGAAGCAATACGGCTTCGGTGATCTGGTCACACTGACCGTCGTGTCGACGGCCGAAGCGAGCGGAACCGTCGAAAACGTGACGCTGCGGGTGACCAGGCTGCGTTCCCCGAATGGCGAGGTGTTGACTGTCCCAAACGGGCAGATCATCAAGGCGGTCAACCAGTCCAAGGACTGGGCGCGCGCTGTGGTGGACATCCCGGTCTCGACCCACGTCGACCTCAACCGGGTCGCCGAGGTGCTGCGCCACGAGTGCGAGCACGCGCTGGAGAACCCGGCGCTCGGCCAGTTGTTATTGGATGCGCCCACCTTGATGGGCGTGGAAAGCATTCAGGTCGACACCGTCACCCTGCGGATGGTGGCTCGCACACTGCCCGGTAAGCAGTTCGAGGCCGGCCGCCAGCTCCGCGTTTTGGTTATTCGGGCGCTGGCCCATGCGGGCATCGTGACCGCGGCGGATGCGAAGGTCGGCGTCGTGGACGGCCCGGGCGTCGAGGCGGCGGAGGCCGAACAGGAAGAGTACGAAAAATCTCACGATCCGGTTCAGCGCTGATGAAGGTCACACTCAACGTTCTCGAAAACCGCGGCCGCGATGCGGATCGGCACTGGCCGGGCTACATGTTCGGCGGGCGGATCCGGACGTCGACGCTGGTGTTGATCATCGCGTTTTTCCTTACGTGGTGGGCCTACACCACCTACCGGCCGCACCCGCCTCCACCGGTCGTGCCGCAGGTCGTGCCACCCGGCTACGTTCCCGACCCCAACTACACCTGGGTGCCGCGCACCCAGGTGCAGACGCCGACGCCCGACACGCCGACCACTACGGCCCCGACCACGACGCCGCCGACCACGCCTCCTACGACGACAACGCCGCCGCCGCTGATCCAGCTGCCCGTGCTGCCGCCGCCGTTCGGTCCTGGTACGACACCTCCCACCACTGCTCCACCCGGCCCGGTTCCGGCGCCCGCCCCGCACCCGGGCTTTCCGGGGCTACCGGCGCTACCGGGGCTGCCCGGATGACGCGTTCTGGCTCGCCAGCGCGCCGCGTCGTCCGGACATATGAAGTCCACGGTTACACTGGCGACCCGTGATGATCACCCTCGACCGTGTCACTAAGCAGTACAAGTCGTCGGCGCGCCCGGCGCTCGACAACGTCAATGTCAAGATCGACAAGGGTGAATTCGTCTTCCTCATCGGCCCTTCGGGGTCGGGCAAGTCGACGTTCATGCGGCTGCTGTTAGGCGCCGAGACGCCGACCAAAGGTGATGTCCGAGTCTCGAAGTTTCACGTCAACACGCTGCCCGGACGGCACATCCCGAAGCTGCGGCAGGTCATCGGCTGCGTCTTTCAGGACTTCCGCCTGCTACAGCAGAAGACGGTGTTCGAGAACGTCGCCTTCGCGCTCGAGGTGATCGGCAAGCGCCCGGACGTGATCAACCGGGTGACGCCAGACGTGCTCGAGATGGTGGGGCTGTCCGGCAAGGCCGGCCGACTGCCGCACGAGCTCTCCGGTGGCGAGCAGCAGCGGGTGGCCATTGCCCGCGCCTTCGTCAACCGGCCGCTGGTCCTGATTGCCGACGAGCCCACCGGCAACCTCGACCCGGAGACCAGCAATGACATCATGGATTTGCTCGAGCGGATCAACCGCACCGGCACCACCGTGCTGATGGCCACCCACGACCACAACATCGTCGACTCGATGCGTCAGCGCGTCGTGGAACTGTCGTTGGGCAGGTTGGTGCGAGACGAACAGCGCGGTGTCTACGGGATGGACCGTTAAGTGCGCTTCAGCTTCCTTTTCAACGAGGTCCTGAGCGGTCTTCGTCGCAACGTCACCATGACGGTCGCGATGATTCTGACCACCGCAATCTCGATCGGGCTGTTCGGCGGCGGCCTGCTGGTGGTCCGATTGGCCGACCACTCACGCAGCATCTATCTCGACCGGGTCGAGACGCAGGTGTTTCTCACCAACGACATTTCGGCCGACGACGCGAACTGTGAGAGCCCGCCGTGCAAGGCGCTGCGCGAGAAAATCGAAAAGCGCAACGACGTCAAGTCGGTGCGGTTCCTCAATCGCCAGGACGCCTACAACGACGCTATTCGCAAGATCCCGCAGTTCAAGGATCTGGCAAGCAAGGACGCGTTCCCGGCGTCCTTCATCGTCAAGCTTGAAAACCCTGAGCAGCACGCTGAATTCGACGCCGCGATGCAAGGCCAGCCCGGCGTCGACCATCTGCTCAATCAGAAGGAGCTGATCGACCGGCTGTTCGCCGTGCTGGACGGCCTGTCCAACGCTGCTTTCGCCGTCGCGTTGGTTCAGGCGGTCGGCGCAATTCTGTTGATCGCCAACATGGTTCAGGTCGCTGCCTATACGCGCCGCACCGAGGTTGGCATCATGCGGCTGGTCGGCGCCACCCGTTGGTACACCCAGCTACCGTTTCTCGTCGAGGCCATAGTCGCGGCCACCGCGGGCGTGTTCATCGCAATTATCGGGCTGATCGTGGTGCGAGTGCTGTTCCTGGACAGCGCGTTGCGGCAGTTCTATCAAGCGCACCTGATCGCCAAGGTCGACTACGCCGACATCCTTTACATCTCGCCGCTGCTGCTATTGGTTGGCGTCGCGATGGCCGGGGTCACGTCATACTTCACGTTGCGCCTATACGTGCGGCGATAGCGGTGGCCAAGAAGCCGTCGAACAAATCTGTGCCTGGTCGGCAGATTCTGGCGACCAACCGCAAGGCTCGACACAACTACTCGATCTTGGATGTGTACGAGACCGGGATCGTTTTGCTCGGCACTGAAGTTAAAAGCCTGCGGGACGGAAAGGCTTCGCTGGCCGATGCCTACGCGACCGTCGATGACGGCGAAGTCTGGTTGCGTAACCTGCACATTCCGGAATATCACCACGGCAGCTGGACCAACCACGAACCGCGCCGCAACCGGAAACTACTTCTCCACAGGCACCAAATCGATGTACTCATCGGCAAAATCAAGGATGGTAACCTCGCGCTCGTTCCGTTGTCGCTGTATTTTTTCGAAGGAAAAGTCAAGGTGGAGCTTGCATTAGCGCGCGGTAAGCAAGCACACGACAAGCGGCAGGACATGGCGAAGCGCGACGCCGAGCGCGAAGTGATTCGCGAATTGGGCAGGCGATCCAAGGGCATGAGCTGATCGGGGCGGCATACGCCCAGCTTTCTGCAGTCAGCTACGGCGTCAGTGATTTCGTTGGGGGTGTGGCTTCCCGGCGGGCGGCTGCGCTCCGCATCATGCTGGTGACCTACCCGCTCGCCACGGTGTTGCTGGGGGTGCTGGCGGTCACGGCCGGGGGACCGATCCATCCAGGTGCCGTGCTGTGGGGTTCGCTCTACGGGGTCAGTCAAGCGATCGGCGTGTACTGGTTCTATGCGGCCGTGAGCGCCGGACCGATCTCGATGGTCTCACCGCTGGCTGCGGTGCTGAACGCGGCCGTGCCTGTCGCCGTCGGTGTGGCGCTCGGCGAAAGGCCGGGCGAGACAGCGTCATTGGGTGTGGTGCTGGCGATGTTGGCGGTCATTCTGGTGAGCCGCGAGTCGCCGGACGACGAGGATGTCCGGACACACAAGTTCACCAGCAAGGTCGCTTGGTTGACGGTCGGATCTGGTGTGGCGTTCGGGCTGGATTTCGTTCTGCTGCACCAGGCTCCGGTGGTCTGCCGAATGTGGCCGCTGTTCTTTGCCCGCGCCGCAGCGACCGTGCTGGTGCTGGCCGTGGCGGCGGTGAGCAGGAATCTCCAACTTCCGTCCAGTACGCCGCTGCGGCTGGCGGCCGCCGCGGCGTTGCTGGATACCTGCGCAAACGTCAGCATGCTGCTGGCGATACAGAAATGGATGCTGTCGTTGGCCAGCATCTTGATCTCGTTGTACCCGGCGACGACGGTCATCCTGGCCATCATCGTGTTGCGCGAACGAGTGACTCGCTGGCAGGCGATCGGCATGGGGTTGGCGGCGGTATCGGTAAGCATGATCGCTGCTGCTTGACGTCGGTCTAACATCAGGCGGCATGAGCAGCGTCACCGTTCTCGACAAGTCCGAAGTGTTGTCGGGTCTGTTCGGCACCTGGGACAGCCTCGATCAATTGCTGAGCGGACTGTCTGAGCAGCAGTGGCAGGCGTCGACGCCGCTGCCCGGCTGGTGTGTGCACAACGTGGTCGCCCACATCGTCGGCACCGAATCGATGCTGCAGGGACTCAACGCACCCGACGTGGATATCGATGCCTCGACGCTGGACCATGTGCGCAACGACGTCGGAGTCGCCAACGAACGCTGGGTTCGTCACCTGAATGCAGAATCCGGACCCCAGCTTCTGCAGCGGTTTCGCTCGATAACCGCCGATCGTCGTAAACGCCTGACAGATACATCCGTGGACGACTGGAACGCGCCGACTCCGACGCCGGTTGGCCTGGAGAGTTTCGGGCGATTCATGCGGGTGCGGCTCTTCGATTGTTGGATGCATGAGCAGGACATCCGAGACGGCGTGGGCCTTCCGTCATCCGACGTAGAGCTGAGCGGTCCGGCCGCGCGCCTGTCGTTGGACGAGGTCGCGGCAACGATGGGTTACGTGGTCGGCAAACTCGGTAAAGCACCCGAGGGGTCGCGGGTCGCCATCGAGTTGACCGGGCCGCAGGCGCGGACCATCCGCGTCGCGGTTGATGGCCGTGCGCAAGTGGTGGACGATTTCGGCGGATTGGACCCGACCTCGACCATCCGCCTGGATGGCCTGCTGTTCACCCGGTTGGCCGGCGGGCGCACCGACGACACGGCCGGCGTCGAACTCGGCGGCGACACAGCAGTCGCTGCCCGCATCGTCGAGCATGTCAATTTCGTGATCTGACCCGGGATGAATGGTCGCTGACCTGCCGTTGAAAAGCGGGTACCATTGATTGTCTTGCCGGAAATCGGCAGGGGTGCGAGGGGCTGAACGGTTTCGACTTCGCGCATCGAATCAAGGGAAGCGTGCCGGTGCAGGCAAGAGACCACCGTAAGCGTCGTTGCAACCATATAAGCGCCGATTCACATCAGCGCGACTACGCACTCGCTGCCTAAGCGACTGCGTGTCTGTCAGACCGGGAGCGCCCTCGGCCCGGACCCTGGCATCAGCTAGAGGGACAAACCCACGGGTTCGGTCGCGGGACCCGTGGGGACATCAAACAGCGACTGGGATCGTCATCTCGGCTTGTTCGCGTGACCGAGAGATCCGAGTAGAGGCATAGCGAACTGCGCACGGAGAAGCCTTGAGGGAATGCCGTAGGACCCGGGTTCGATTCCCGGCAGCTCCACAAGAGAATATGCAGGTCAGGGTGTGTTTCCGCCCTGGCCTGCTTCCTTCTTGGGCACATTTGGGCACATCCTGACACCAGGTCGTCCATCTTGTCGGCTTGTGCGATCCCGGTTCATGCTTGACATTTCAGTTCCGGTTGGTGCTTTACGGTGCTGGGACGCGGTTCCGGTAGGTCTGCGACACCAGTTCCGGTAGCTGCTTTACACCTCCGGGTGGTGATGGGTTCTTTCGTAGTCGTTGGTGGACTGCGAAAGGGGCCGGCATGTTGCGGGAGCTGCGGGTGTCCGAGCTGCGTTATCGGGCGGTGCTTGAGGTCTTGGATGGGGCGGTGATCAGCACTGTGGCCCGCCGCTATGGGGTGTCACGGCAGACGGTGCATGCCTGGTTGCGTCGGTATGCGCGTGATGGGGCGGTACTGAATCTGGAGGACCGCTCGTCTCGTCCGCATGGGTGTCCTCATCAGATGGCGGCGGAGCTGGAGGCCAGGGTGCTGGTGTTGCGCGATGCCAACCCGCGCTGGGGTCCGACCCGCATCGTCTATGAGCTGGCCCGCGAGGGCGCGGTGGCGGTGCCGGGGCGTTCCAGTGTGTATCGGGCGTTGGTCCGTAATGGGCGTATTGATCCGGCCAGGCGTCGTCGGCGGCGCAGTGATTACAAGCGCTGGGAGCGGGGTCGGCCGATGGAGCTGTGGCAGATGGACGTGGTCGGTGGGGTGCATCTGGGTGACGGTGTGGAGGTGAAAGTGATCACCGGGATTGATGACAATTCCCGGTTTGTCGTTTCGGCGAAGGTGGTCGCGCGGGCCACCGCGCGTCCGGTCTGTGAGGCGCTGCTGGAGGCGTTGAGCCGGCACGGTGTGCCCGAGCAGGTCTTGACTGACAACGGGAAGGTGTTCACAGGGCGTTTCGGCCCGGGTGGTTCGTCGTCGGAAGTGTTGTTCGATCGGGTCTGCGTGGAAAACGGGATCCGGCATTTATTGACCGCCCCGCGCTCGCCGACTACGACGGGAAAGGTTGAGCGCCTTCATAAGACGATGCGGGCGGAGTTCTTCGGCGAGGCCGATCGCGTGTTCGGCACAATCGGTGAACTGCAGGCAGCGCTAGACCGGTGGGTGACCCAGTACAACACCGAGCGCCCGCATCAGTCGCTGGGGATGCGTCCACCGGCGCAACGGTTTGCGTTGGCTACCGGTCCTGTTCTTGACGTTGTGGCGCCCGTCGCCGCGGTCGCCACGAATGGGCAACGGCGCGCCGCGTCTGAGCGTGTGGATCTGCGCAGTGCCGGCGTGCAGCGGTGGGTAGATCAGCGCGGGTTGATTCGATTGGCGGGGTTCGGGTATCGGGTGCCGATCGTGTTGGCCGGTGAGCCGGTGGAGGCGGTCGTGGCGGACAACTTGGTGCAGATCTATCACCGCGACGTGCTGGTCGCCTCCCATGTGCAGCGCCAAACTGCCGGCAGCACGCCGCGGCCGCCGCGTCAGGGCAGACGCACTGCGCGGGCGGCTACCAGCGGGATCGTAGTGATCAGAGTCGTGGACAACAACGGGGATGTGTCTTTCGCCGGGACGATGTATCGGGCCGGGAGGCCTTGGCGGGGAAAGCAGGTCGAGGTATCGATCGTGGCGGGATCGGTACAGATCGCCTACGCAGGAACGATCGTGCGCACCCACGCCATCCGCCACGACCGAGCTAAGGAGCACGGCGCCTACGCCACACCGCACGGTCGTCCCCGCAAGCTGCGCCAGGATGCGCCCAACGGCGCTCACCGCAACGACGCGGGAAACAACCCCAACGCGTCTCCGCTGTAAAGCACCTACCGGAACTCATCCGTCAAGCGGGTGCCGGGACTTGACATCCATCTTGTCGGCTACGTCGTCAAGGTCGTCGGGAAACAGGTGGCCGTACTGATCGAGGGTCATCGTCGCCGACTTGTGGCTAGCGAGCCGCTCGCGAGGGCTGGGCGCTGCACTTCGCCGATCTCGACTACCGTTCCGGGCGGAGCTCCGGCGACACTGGCACGCCGGCTGGCGAGATGGCCGCGAATATCATCATTTCGGGTTGATGGCAGATAGGATTCCCACCGCGGCCACAGTCGCTGGTTTCCGGCGACGATAAAGGCTGTCACAATCAGCGACAACGCCGCCACACTCAAGTAGGCGACCCCGTTCTGCGTATTGCAAAACCACCGTTTTGGTGTACACAGGCGAGGAACCTTCCCCGCTGATCAGTGCGCCCGGTTACTTGAGACACGTTATTGCCGCGCGATTTCGAGCTTTTTGAACAACGTCATGCCGGCCATGACGCCGCCGTCGCAGATAATGTCGGTGCCGGTGAGATATCCGGCCCTATCACTGGCACAGAACGCTAGAAGTTCGGCGATTTCGCCAGGTTGGCCGAAACGCTTCAGGGCGCCGATCTGAGCCAGCGCTCCCGCGCCGACGTCGGCTTCGAGCTGACCCATGGCAGTGTCAAACGATCCTGGTGAGACCGATAGCACCCGAGCGCCTGAGGACCCGAACTGGGCAGCAAGTGCCTTGCTGTACCAGATTACGAAACTCTTGCTCAGCACGTAAGCCAGCTGCGCCCGCCGTGATTCGGGCAACCGGTTGCACATAGCCAGCAAGTCGGAGTGAAACCGTTCGATGTCGGTCCGTGACTTTTTATAGCGTCGAGTCGGGGTGAGAAAACGCGGAAGCTGGTGCCCGGCGACTGACGCCACGTTGACCAGGGCCATACCCCGTCTCGCGATCCCAAGGAAGGCCTCGTTGATCAACACCGTACCGACCGCGTTGATCTTCAAGATCAGCTCGGCTGAGCCCATGCTGGGGCTCACCCCAGCGGTGTGGACAACTGAGACAACGGTGCCGAGTTCCTTTGCGCGTTGCACTAATTGGCCTACTGACGCAGGATCGGTGACGTCGCAGATGGTCGCAGCACAGTCGATTCCGGCGTTGACGAGTTCACTCTGGGCGCCCTCCACACGCTCTTGGCTGACGTCACTGATCAGCACAGTAGCCTCGCGCCCAAGCGCGTGAGCAACGGCCAGGCCCATCCCCCCGGCGCCGCCAGTTACCACCGCTACGTTCGTCATTGCCGATTGGACTCCTGCCGTCGTGTCGAGCACGTATGCGAACTGCTGTTGGACGTAGCCTGCGCTCGAGCGCGCTCAGCAGACGCGCACGACCTTCCGCCACCGTTGGGCCGCGGTCTAGTCGGGCCCATTATCCATTCCCTTCGTACGTGAAACACGCTGACCGCTATCGAAAGCAGTCCTTCGAGGAGGCTTTTCCGTAGACGACTTGGACTGCTATAAGACGGGCTCACGGAGAGCGTGGTATGAAACTATCGTTTGTTTCAGCGAGGGGCAAGCATACGAGTGGACAGGAGCAGCGGATGAGTAGATCAGTTGTGTTAGTGACGGACGGAGCTTCGGTGTCGGCGCGGCAATTGCGGCCGCTTAAGGACCGACGGCCTCATGGTCACTACGTTCGATCTGTCGCCCGTTGACGCTCCGGGATCGCTCCGCGTCGATGACGAGATCCCGACGACCCGTTAAGCCAACGGTCCAGCACACTTTCGACCCTGGCACATTCCGCGACACCGGCGGTCGTGAGAGCACAGCGGGATGGCGCCGGTTGCATCCTGCGACCGCAACCACTGCCAAGACATCCCAAGGTCTCCCATCGGGGAGCCCTAGTCTCCTCCGGTGTTTTGGTGATCATCGCGTAACGCAGCTATACGGCGGCGTCTGGAAGGGGAATCGCGAACAGAGCGTCACCATACCTTGCGTGCCGACCGAGACAAACGTTAGTTTGATGACTGCCGGTTACTGATCGTTATTCGGATGGAGCTGCACATAGGCGTGTTGATTATGTTGGGCACGCTCTTCGGGCTCGTCGCGATAGTGGTGGGCCTGGTAGCCCGGTTCGATCCCGAAGCCCGCAGTGCACGGAGCCACACAGGGGGTGTCGAATGATCCTGGCAGCACAGATCGGAACTCTGTTCGCCTACATCGGCGGTACCGTCTTCGTAGCGGCGGGCTTGTATCGATCAGTGCGCCGTCGGCGTCTCGATTCATTACTGCTGGTGTGTATCTCGGCGATCTCGTTTTCCTGGTTGGAGGCGCCTTACGACTGGTCGATGTACGCACAGTTCCCGCCGTTCATGCCACGGATGCCATCCTGGTGGCCGTTCAACATGACCTGGGGCGGCCTCCCGGCCGCCATACCGCCGGGATATATCGCGTACTTCGTGCTCCCAACTCTCGTCAGCGCCGCATTGGGTCGTACTTTGGCTGCGAAATGGGGATGGCGCCGGCCGTTTGCGCTGCTGGGGTGCGGTTTGATGGTTGGGTTCGCGTGGGCGTTGACGTTCAACGCGGTCATCGGCGCTCAACTGGGAGTGTTCTACTACGGGTACGTAATCGGCGGCCTGGCGATCTTCGAGGGCACCCGTAGCCAGTACCCGCTATACGACGCGTTGGCGATGGGGATTCTAGTGATGGTTTTCACCTACCTCCTAGGAAGAACGGACCCGACAGACCGGACGGTCATTGAGCAGTGGTCGGATTCGAAGACCCGCAGTCGGCTCGCGGCGGGTGTCCTTTCGGTCGTCTCGTTCATCGTCATCGGCCACGCGGTCTACGGCGCAGTCTTCGCGCCCCACCTGATCACCAAGCTCGCCGGTCTGGTCAACGTCAGCTCGAACGTACAGTTGTACTCGGATGTTCCGAACCAACCGCACTGACCGACGCACACGGTGTTGACGGACTCGACTGCGCCGAGGGTTGATCTCCGCCGACAGAGATGGTTCACACAGGAATACTTCACCTCGGTACCGCAGATTCGTTTGCGCCCCTTGGCCGTTGGAGATAGCTAGGAAGACGCTGTTAATTTTCGCCGGTGAACTCCGGTTGAGCCGCTGCGATTCTCGGCTGAGTCCCCTTCAGCGCGAGGATGATTGACGCGACCGTCGCGGCGACGTCGCGCTCGCATATCGGCCCTGCCTTTGGGGGCCTTGGGCATGATGCGGATGTGCTCCGTACCCTCGGCCACACCTTCGATGAAGACGCGGAACCCCACATGCCGATAGGGCAACGATGGTCAGGGCGAGTAGGTGACCCCGGTCAGATCCTCAGACAGCGCCCACAGCCTTCTCTGCGCGTCGATGTCGTACGACGCCTTGCTGGACTTGACCACCTTAGGGTGGCCACGGTGCCCACCTAACCCGTCGGGACCGAGGTACTGCCCACCGAGAACCTCCGGATCAGTCGCTGCGCGCAGCGACGGCAGCGCACCCAGCGAGGGAGGCTGCGCGAACACCGGTCCCGCGATCGCGAAGAACTGGCGGAACGGTGTCGGCATCTCACGACTGAACTCGGTGTTCGAACCACCGGGATGTGCGGCGAGCGCGATGGTCCCGCTGCCTTGCACCCGTCGCTGGAGTTCGTAGGTGAACAGGAGGTTCGCGAGCTTGGACTGACCGTAAGCGCCGAACCGGCTGTACTCACGTTCCCACTGCGCATCGTCGAAGCGAATACCGCTGGACAAACGATGGCCCAGGCTGCTGACCGTTACCACGCGGGACCCCGGTGTTGCCAGCATGCGATCGAGCAGTAAACCGGTGAGCGCGAAATGACTCAGATGATTGGTGCCGAAGTGCATTTCGAAGCCGTCCGCAGTAGTGGCCTTGGGTGCGAGAACCACGCCCGCGTTGTTGATCAGCACATCGATGGTGTCAAGGTGGGATGTGAGCGCCTCGGCCGCAGCGCGGACGGATGCCAGCGAGCACAAATCGAGAACTTGCAGTTCGACCCTCGCGGCCGGGTACGCCGCCCTAATGCGGCGAATTGCGTTCTCGCCCTTCTCGAGATTGCGCACCGCGAGGACGACTCGCGCCCCGTTGGCGGCGAGCGCCGTCGCCGTCTCGAACCCCAGACCGGTGTTGGCGCCGGTGATGATCGCCGTTCGACCCTTCTGGTCCGGTATGTCAGCGACTGTCCACTTGCGCATGAGGCCCCTTTCGTGAGTGTCTCGCTGACTCCTGCTGGCTGTCCGGGCAAACGCAGACGACTACGATTACCACCCTGGCCTCAACGAGTCGTCTAGAGCCACAGATACATTCCGGCGAGGACGAGCCACAGGGCGAGGCAATAGGTTTCGAAGATACCTCTGAGAATCAACGGCGCTTCGCGCAGCTCCATGAAATCCAGCCCGACATAGCGCACCTTGATCAACGCCAGTGCCAGTACCCACAAGGCGACCCCCGAACCAATGCCGTGGTCGAAACCGATCGTGAACGACACCAGCGTCGCCATGACCAGACCCAGCCAGACGACAGTGGATCGGGCGCGGAACAAGGACGAGGTCATGCTCAACTCACGAGGTAGATCAGCGGGAACAGGACGATCCAGAGGAGGTCGACCAGATGCCAGAAGCACCCGCCGGCTTCGATGAATGCCATTCTGGTCGGGCTCGGTGCGGCGACACGCGCCGCGAAGAGTAGCGATATGAGAACCACGATCCCGATCAGAACGTGCAGCAGGTGCAACCCAGTAAGGACGTAGTAGTACATGTAGAAGCTGTTCTCGGTAGGCACGTGTCCTTCGCCGACCTTGGACGAGTACTCGACGATTTTCAGACCCACAAAGGCCAGACCGCACGCGAGCGCTCCCGCCAATAACGTCCGAGCGGCTGCGCGGGCGCCAGCTCGGACGGCTCGGATCGCGGTGACCACGAGTAGGGAGCTCGTCAGAAGAATCACGGTATTCGCCAAGCCGATGCCGATATTCAGAGTATGGCGCGATGCGTCGAACAATTCGGGAGCCTGTGCGCGTTGGTACATGAACAGGATGAAGAAAATGGCGAAGACCAGCATGTCGCCGAATAGCAGAATCCACACTCCTGGCTCTCCCGGAACGCGGCGAGGAGACGCCTCATTGGGCTCAACTCCCTTTGAAACCTCGTTTTCGTGGATCAGCTTCATGCCGCCGGCTCCCACGTTCGCGCAGCGGCGCGCTCGGCCCGCTCCGCGGCTTCGATGTCGACGGCCTTGACTAGGAGGAACACGGTCGGGACGATCCAGACGAAGAATGCACTGACCGGAATCCACCACGCGATGATCCCGTTCCAGCCCAGCGGTCCACTTTGAACAACGTAGACACATCCACCTGGAAGGACGAGGAGCGCCATCCATAGGCTGAGGTATCCGTACCAGCGCGGGAATGTCGGGACGGCGCGCTTGTCGATGAACACTGCCAACGCGAGGATCAACCCCTGCAAGACGAGCGGTCCGACGATGCCGACCAGCAGCAGCCAGAACATGTCGCTGAGTGCCTGAATAGCCTGGGGGTCGCGATCGGGTCGATACGCGGCCGCGACGCCGAACACCATGGCCAGAGTGAACACGAACGGGAACGTCACCGACAGAATCACCTCGGTAATCGACATGACACCCCAGTAGCCTTCTATTCGGCGCACCTGCCGGCAAAGCAGCGCGAACACGGGTGTCATGAACCACATACCGAGGATGGTCAGTCCCAGTCCCAGGCGGATCGCGAAGTGATTGTCGACGTACCACCGGGCAGTCTGTTCCGCGGTAAAACCCGGATTGATCGGCGGAAGCACGCCCGCTATCAGGCCGAACGTAACCCCGAAGACCACCAACATGGCCAGCGTCGACCACGCGGCCGCCTTCTCGATCTTCACATGCATGGGCGCTCCTGTCATTGAATTCACCTGTCCCCGTGCCGTTCCGCACAACGCCGAGGGTGACGACCGGCATGTCGGCGTGGCCCATCAGACTGGCGATGACCCCGAAACGCTGCGTGGTTCCTGACTGCGGCGCAACAGCCATCCTGTCGGAACGAATGCTATCTTCAGTCCGCTCCATTTGGTAGATCAATCGTTTGTTTCGCTTAGATCGAAGATTGTAGCCTTGCGCGGACTCGGCCAAGGTCGGCACGGCGCAGCGCGTTTGACGCTGTCGATGGGTCAGCCCCGGTCTCACCGGCTACGCCGCGGCGAAGACTGCCCTGTAGGGGTTGATCGACGTCGCGGCGCTTGAGGGCGTGGAGTTCGGCATTAAGGCGAACGCCAACTGTGTCGATGGGCGACACCCGGCGGCGACGACGTTGATGGGAAAGGTGGGTGAGAGGCCCGAGGCACGTGCGTTCTCAAACAATCCGGCTCGATCAGGTGCTCCCCAGTTATAGCACCTCGTGAACGAGCAGTACTCCTTGATGCACACGGCTTTCGACACTTCGATCTGCGGGGCGGCTACCCGCCCGCAGAGGGCGCTGAGAGATGACTGATGTCGACGGGATGTTGGTGCCGGGCACCGTATTCGATGAGATCGGCCATACACGGCGACGTTGATCGCGGCAAGGGTGAGACGCGGGCGTGTGGCCTGACCGTCCACCGTCTCAATCGCCTCCCCTTGAAGAGGGGAAATCGTCGCCGCAGAACGTCACCGCTTGCGAACGCCCCGCAACCACGTGTCGCGGGCGAGGGTCAGCGCGTCAGGGGGTGCCATTGACTCGACGATGCTCTGCGGGATCCATAGGACGCTGATCACACAACGTGACAGCACTTCCAGTGACGTCTCCTCATTGCGGATGGCGCCGCTGTCAATGCCCTCGGAGAGCAGGCCCTTCAACTTCCGCATGCGATTAGCGAAGGCGAAACCGGGGTTCGGGGTGTCCGGAGGCGACTGTCGCATCCATGCCTGCTGAATCTTGAACTCGTCGGGAAAGTGCTTGACCGCGTTGATGTGGACCCAGCTCAGCGCGTCCATCTTCTCGATTGGAGACGAATCCGCTTTCAGTACACCCGAATAGCCCGCTGTGAGCCGCGAGCCGAACGATCGCATGATGAACGCGAGCATCTCCGGCTTGCTGCCCGCCACCCGCGTCAGTTTTCCCAGGCTCACACCCGCTGCGGCTGCGATCTCGCGCACCGTCGTGATCTCGTACCCGCGCCTGCCGAACTCCGCGCGCGCTGCCGCGAAGATCCGATCGGCCTCGACGGTGAAATCGTCGGTATCCGATGCAGAATCTCCCCACGAGCGAACGGCATCCGAAGCCGCCGCGAGTGCCTTCGACTTATCGAGTGTGGAATACCGCGGAGGTCGACGCGCCAGACCGTTGAGGATGATTCGACAGAGGACGCCGGCCACCCGTTCGGACGCGGCCTTGTGGCGAACGACGTCGAGCCCGACCGTCACCATCGTTTGAAACACGCGATCGGCCAATGCGATCAGGTCGACCTCCGGCCTGACCGCTCCGAAATCCCGCGCCGAAGTAAGCGTTTGCAGCACCGCTTCGTTTATCAATTCCGGAGGATTCTTCAGTAACTCGACGAGTTCCGGTAGCGAACTCGGCGAATCGTAGAAGGTCATCTGCAGCGCCGCGCGATGCGCAACCGCGCAGTTCGCGATATCGGTACTTAGCCGCTCGATATGCTCGGTGACGGTTCGGGCGTTCGACCGCTCCAGCCGGTGTAGCGCTTCCTCGCCGATGAGGTTCATTTCGGCGTAGTAGCGGCCCACCAGTTCGACCAGAATGGCGTCCTTGGAATCGAAGTGGTGATAGAGACTGCCCTTCAACAAGCCCGTCGCGTCCGCGATCTCACGCATTGATGTGCGCAACCCGTGGTCAGCGAGCATGGTCGCAGCGACTTCGAGGATCTGCGACCTCCGCGCACCAGTTGCATCGGTGTCCACCGGCACCGGGGTGTGGCGCGAATCGGCGTTCTTACGGCCTAGGTCGTTGTCGATGGCGAGTCTCCCGGTCGGTCACAGCACGCAGGCCCGGATGATCATCGATCCGATCCGATCCGATCCGATCCGATCCGATCCGATCCGATGCGCTCGCGACGGCGCACCGCCTGGATGAGCCTACTGGGCGCGGACTTGCTGGTGGTGAGATTAGCAGTCGGTGCGTGGTGACCTGGACCAACTCGCGCGGACTCAGGCGGGGAGACCCTTCGCGAGATCCATTACTGTGACGGCCCGAGTGCCCGTCTTTGTCGTCGCCGGGCGCATCCGCTGACGTGATCACAACTGACGACGGCGAGCCGGTGTGGAGATTGACCACGGTGTTCTCGTCGCTGCAGCCTCGCTAGAAGGGATCCCAGTGGGGATCATGCAGCGACGGGTATCCCAGCTTCGTCGGTTTCTCAGAAAACGCTACTGCGTGGCATCCCTTCTCCGCCACACGCCGCAGCTCCTCCGCCATCAGCGTAGGTTCCCAAATCGGCGGCAGCGCTTGGGGAATCATCCGTCCTGGATACGCGCCGCACCACTGGTCGATGTGCCAATCGTTGTATGCCCGCAACACGGCCAATCCCAGATCCTTATCCCGCGCGCGGGCGAAATACTGTCCGCAGAACTGCGGAAAGGACGGGAAGTTCAATGCGGCCGCAACGCCATTCGTATTCATGTCGCGGATGCGCTCATGGATGTCGTAACAGCCTTCGCGGATCTCCGAGAGCTTGGTCGGTTCCGTGCCATACCTTCGGGTGGCCTGCCTGCGACCGCGTTGAGGCCGACGTTAGTGGCTTCCTGGCCCTCGAAAACCCATGCGTCCGTGCCGTCTTCCCGTTGGATGAGCTTGGGGCGTCGTCCTTGTATTTGGCCGGGATGTGCTTTTCGAACAGGTCCGGCGGTTCGACCAGGTGATCGTCTACCGACACCAGTACAAGGTCTTGCATTTTCACGTCGAATCTCTCCCTCGAACTTCGGTCAGCCGCCCGCCAGGGGTCCACATCGGCGGCTGACCATGCGCACGCTGTGCGGCATCCTGATCTAGTGAAGGAGCCTAGTGGAGAACAAGCGTTTGGTCAATAATCGTTGAAACCGGTTGCGATTGTCTCGCAATAGTTTCGGATGCGCATTGACGACGGGAACATGAGCAGCTACGGTCGAAACAAACGTTAGGTAACGGCGACGACGAACCAGATCAGCGCCCGGACCGGGGCAGTCAAAAGCTCGAGGCGAGGAACCCAGAAATGACGCCGGTGAAGGCGGTCGACCTGTACTACGACCCGTTCGACTTCGATATCGACGACGATCCCTACCCCGTTTGGAGGCGGATGCGTGAAGAAGCGCCGCTGTATTACAACGAGAAGTACAACTTCTACGCGTTGAGCCGGTATGACGACGTCGTCCGTGAACTTCCGAACTGGGATACCTATCGTTCGGGCCGCGGAACCACCGCGGACATCCTGTTCAACAACATCGAAGTCCCGCCGGGAATCTTGCTCTTCGAAGACCCGCCGCTTCATGACTTGCATCGTCGCCTGCTGTCGCGCGTGTTTACTCCACGCCGCATGTTGGCCGTCGAAACCCTCGTCCGCGGTTTCTGTGAGCGAGCGCTCGATCCCTTCGTCGGTGCGGGCGGATTCGATTTCATCGCCCACTTGGGCGCGATGATGCCGATGCAGACGATTGGCTATCTTCTCGGTATCCCCGAGGGCGATCAGGCCAACATCCGCGATATGAACGGTGTCTCGCTGGAGCTGACCTCGGGTGCGACGCCGGGTGAGGCCAGTCCCAAAATTTTCGAGGAGTCAATCATTCTCTTCGCGGAATACATCGAGTGGCGCGCCGCCAATCCTTCGGACGACCTGATGACCGAACTGCTTGAAGCAGAGGTCGAAGAGTCCGACGGCACCAGGCGCCGGTTGTCCCGCACGGAGGTCCTTTCGTATACCGCGATGATCGCCGGCGCGGGGAACGAGACGACTGCGCGTCTCATCGGGTTCATGGCGCAACTGCTGTCCGACCACCCGGATCAGCGTCGTGAACTCGGTTCAGATCCGAGCCTGATTCCCGGTGCAATCGAGGAGACGTTGCGGTTTGAGCCGCCGTCACCTGTGCAGGCGCGCTACGTAGCACGCGAGGCATCGCATTATGGGCTGGTGGTGCCCGAGGGGTCGTTCATGCTGCTGCTAAATGGGTCTGCAAATCGTGACGACCGCCACTTTGTCAATCCGGACGTGTACGACATCCACCGCGGGGGGAGTCATATGAGCTTCGGTCAGGGATTGCATTTCTGCTTGGGATCGGCGCTAGCCCGGTTGGAAGCAAGAGTCGCCTTCGAAGAGGTGCTGAAACGTTGGCCCGACTGGGAGGTTGATTACGCCAACGCCGAGAGAGCGCGCACATCGAGTGTCCGGGGCTGGTCACGACTGCCGGTGTCCACCGCATGATGTTGCAGCACATACCCTTTCGGATGTTCACGTCAAATTCCAGCTCGTCAGCGATCGCAAACGTCGCGGCCCGCTAACCCGCCTGTTGATTCGAGAGGAAATCGTGGAGACATTCGAGACGGTGGATTACTTCAGTGATGCTGAATTGATCACCGACCCTTACCCATATTTCAACCACCTGAGGGGTCAGTGTCCGGTGCTTCCGGGGGGGCCCGCAGGTGTCGTCACCGTCACCGGTCATGAGGAGGCGGTGTCGGCTTACAAGAATCCGGCGCTGTCGGCCGCCACATCGCTGGTCGGTCCCTTCGCTCCGCTGCCATTCGAGGCCGAGGGGGATGACATCACAGCCCTGCTCGACGAGCACCGCGGACAGATTCCGATGGCAGAACACGTTTCGTCGATGGATCCTCCCCAGCACACACGCACGCGCGGCCTCTTGAGTCGACTGCTCACCCCGAAGCGACTCAGGGAGAACGAGGAGTACATCTCGCGGTTGGTCGACGAGAAACTCGATTCATTCGTCACCCACGGCCGGTGCGAATTCCTGGAGAGCTACGGCAAACCGCTGTCGATGCTCGTGATCGCCGACCTGCTAGGCGTTCCGGAGGAGGATCACGACGAGTTCAATGCCGTGCTCGCCACCTCGGTCGTCGCGGGAGAAGCCGTAGCCGCACTGAACCCGCTGCAATTCCTCGACGACAAATTCAACGAGTACATCACCGCCCGGCGTCAGCAGCCGCGCGACGATGTCCTGACGGAGCTGGCCCAGGCTCGGTACGAAGACGGCGAGGTCCCCGAGATCGACGAGGTTGTCAAGCTGGCGACGTTCCTCTTTGCGGCGGGACAGGAAACGACGACGAAGCTCCTGTCTCAGGCGGTGCGAAATCTCGGCGAGTTCCCCGACGTTCAGGAACGACTGCGCGCTGACCGTTCGCTCATCCCGGTGTTCCTGGAAGAGACTCTGCGACTAGAAAGCCCGGTGAAAAGCCACTTCCGGATCGCCAAGACCACCACGGCGATAGGGGACTGCCCCATCAAGGCGGGTACGACCATCATGTTGCTGCCCGGTGCCGCGAATCGAGATCCCCGAAAATTCGATCGGCCCGACGAATTTCAACTCGATCGGAAGAACGTGCGCGAACACGTCGCCTTCGCGCGCGGGCCCCACTCCTGCCCCGGCGCACCCTTGGCCCGAACGGAAGCGCGGATATCGATCGATCGGATGCTCGACAGGATGGGGAGCATCCGGATCTCCGAAGAACATCATGGGCACGCCGAATCCCGCACGTACGACTACGAACCGACGTTCATCATGAGGGGACTGACTGAGCTGCACATCGAGTTCGATCCGATCGGTTAGCTTCGGGCCTCGATTTCGAGTTCCGCGCGAAACAGCCTGACTACCAATCAAACACAATCTGGAGGCTTCGATGTCCTACGAGAGCACTGCCGAACCGATCAAGATCGGCTACCTGATGGACTTCCTTCTCGGCGACTATCCAAAGGAGATGTACGAGGACCTCACAATCCCGTTTGACATGGTGTTCCAGGACGCGTTCGACAAGGGGCTCATCGACCGTCGGGTCGAGATCGTGTACCGCGAGGTGGAGGGACTGCCCAAGGGCACGGTGAAAAACGTCATCGACGCGTACGAGGAACTAGTGGAGGAGGGCTGCCTGCTGGTATTCGGGCCGAATATCGGCGACAACATCGTTGCGGCTAAGGAGGCGATCGAGGAGCGCTTCCGGGTTCCGGCGATCAGCGTCACCGGCTCCGACCTCGCGCTCGGCGAGTGGATATTTGCATTTCCCATGGGCTCGCACTACGACGAACCTATCTTCTGGACTGATCTCCTTGTGAAACGCAATCTCAACGATGTGGGAATCCTGATGGAAGCGTCGTTGGTCGGAGAGTCCTACGTTGCCAATTTCCGAAAAGCATGCGCACGGCGCGGGATTCGGATCGTCGGTGTTGAGACGATTGCGCAAACTGCTCAAGACGTCAGTAGAGCTGTGCGGAACCTTCGCGAAGCAAACGCCCAGACTCTCGTTCACGCAGGCTTCGGCTTCGGTCTGGTCTTAGTGAATCCTGCACTGCAGGAGCTCAATTGGGATCCTCCGCGATTCGCTGGCACCGCATTCGAGAACGCGTGGATCAATCCGGTCATGTGGCAGGCGTTCATGGGCTGGACGGGCGTGGACCAATACGACGAGGGCAATCCAGTAGGACAGCAGTTCCTTGATGAATTCGAGAAACTCCACGGGCGCCGGCCGGAGTACTGCGTCCCGGTGGTGAACCGCGATGTTGCCGTGACCGTTCTTCAGGCGATCCAGGATGCGCAGCCGCTTAGTCCGCGTGGCGTGAAGGAAGCCCTCGAGCGGGTGAAGTCGGTTCCAGCGGCCTCCGGAGCTCCCGGTACTCGGATCTCCTTCGGGAATTGGACTCGCCGAGCGTGGATGGGTTGCGGATACCTTGTTGCTCGCGAACTGGAGCCCGATGGTGTCAGCTCCCGCCTCGTGGATCGCTTCGGCGAGATCTGACGATGGCGCCGACGCGCAGTGTCGTCATTACCGGCGCTTCGCGGGGGCTGGGTCTCGCGTCTGCCAAGCGGCTCTACGACGAGGGCTGGACGGTGGTCGCCGCGATGCGCTCAGTTAGAACGGGTCTCGAAAATCTACGGGCGGTTACCGGTGCCGAGGATGGCGACAGTCGTCTCGTCGGGGTGCAACTAGATCTGACCGATCCCGCATCTGTCGAAGCGGCGGCTGAGTCGATTCTCGCAACGGTCGGAGCACCCTACGGATTGGTGCACAACGCGGGCATCTCGGCGGCCGGAATGGTGGAGGAGACCCCACTCGAAGTGTGGGAGCGAATGTTTGCGACCAACATCTTCGGCCCGGTCGCGTTGACGAAGGCCCTCCTGCCATCGATGCGTGCCGCATGTCGGGGCCGCATCGTGTTGATCTCCAGCCTGGCGGGCGCACGTGGGATGCCCGCTACTGCAGCATATTCGGCGGTTAAGGCTGCTATGGAACGGTGGGGTGAGTCCATGGCAGGTGAGGTCGCTACATTCGGAATCGGCGTAACCATCCTGGTGACGGGAACTTACGACACCGATATCATCACCGATGCGGGCGCGACGGATGCGCGCGATCTGGCTGGTCCTTACGCGGCGCACCACCACACGATGGACAAGCGCGGGCGGATGGCGATCAAGCTGTCGGCCAAATCCCCACAGCGCTTTGCCGAGCGCCTGAGCCGGGAACTTGACGGCAGCGCACCGTTCGTGCGACGAGCTGTCGGCCCCGACGCGCGGATGGTGATGGCCCTGACTCGCTTGCTGCCATCGAGGGTTCTCCACCACACCTTCCGAGTATTCCTGGGGATTCCGAGGTTTGGCGCGTTGCAAGACGTGACTACTATCGGAAGACGTGCGAATACGGATCATGGGGACGGCACTAATGCCCAGGGAAACGCGCAATGTCGATGAGGATCGGTGCCGCGGGCACTGGATGTGTCTTACGTTGTCTCTGGACGTCTTTCAGATGATGATGGATAAGCAGTGGCCAAAACCGCCCAGGGTGCCCACGGGATCTGAGCATGCGGCGCAGTAAGCCATCGCCAACTGTCCGGAACGCGCCATCGTGTTGACTGACGACTGAGTCGTGTCGGTGTGGTGTCTCGATTCGATGACACCGTCGACCACATCTTCGAAGCCGATGTATTGACTCGTGCTAATCCGGCAGAAGCAACAACGCCGTTGCGAGCTAGAAGCCGCCCGCGACTCGTACTACGGCGCGACCGGAGTACTTGCCGGCGCGAACATCGTCGAGCACACCGACGACGTCCTTGAGGTCGACGTCGTGCGATACGTCCGAAAGGTGCTGCGGCTTGAGAGAACTGCCGAGTTGCTCCCACAATGCGCGGCGCGGCCCGATCGGCATGAGCACTGAGTCGATGCCCAACAATGCCACCCCGCGCAGGATGAACGGCATGACTGTGGTTTGCAAAGCTGCGCCCCCCGTCAGCCCGCTCGCGGCCACGGCGCCGCCGTAGCGCACGGTGCTCAACACATCGGCCAGGGTGGCTCCGCCGACACAGTCGACGGCCCCCGCCCAGCGGGTCTTACCCAGCGGCCGCGGCTTGGCGTCGGGGTCTTCGGGTAGCCGGCCGATGACCTCATCGGCGCCTAACGCCTTCAGTCTCTCCGCGGCCTCGGGTTTGCCGGTTGATGCCACAACCTGATAGCCCGCGGCGGCGAGCAAATCAACGCTGACCGAGCCGACGCCGCCAGTCGCGCCGGTCACCACGACCGGCCCGTCCTTGGGTGTGATTCCGTGCTGTTGCAGCGCCTGCACGCTCATCGCAGCGGTGAACCCGGCCGTGCCGATGGCCGCGCCTTCGCGCGGACTCAGCGTGCCGAGTGTCACGACCCAGTCCGCGGGCACCCGCGCGTATTCGGCGTAGCCTCCATGCCTGCCGGTGCCTATCTCGTAACCGTGGGCCAGCACCAGGTCGCCGATGGCGAACTCGTCGGATTCCGACGACACCACCTCACCGGCGAGGTCGATGCCGGGCACGATCGGATAGTCGCGCACCACACCGCCTTTCGGCGTCAGCGCCAGCGCATCCTTGTAATTGACACTGGAGTAGTGCACCCGAATGGTCACCTCGCCCGGCGGGAGCGCGGAAAGCGCGAGCGTCTCGACCGCCGCCCGGACGCCGTCGTCGTCTTGTCGCGCCACCAGTGCCCGGAACTCAGCCATGCTGTCGGCGCCAGTCGCCTCAGCCGTCCCGGCCGGATCGCGATTCTCGTTGCCGGTGATGGAGTTTTGCCTGGGCACTGAATGTCCTGACTGTTCGATGAGTGTGCATATTTAACTAACGAGGCAGTTGGTCGTCGACCATCGTGTTCATCGAGCTTGGCGCTTGTTGATAATGACAATAAACTATTGTTGTTTATGTTCATTACCACTTAGCGAGAATTGATGCTGCGAGGGAAGAGAGTCATGTTCTCGATGGCTAGAGTCGCCAGGTCGGTCCCGAACTCAACCGCGTGTCGGGCAAGGACGTGTGCGTCGTATCAGTTGTGGCGATGCCGATACTGTGGCGGTATGCCGGTTGATCGCGGAGTCGATCCCGCGGGCGCGCCTGCGTGCGTTCTGTCGCGTACGCAATTCGGCCGCAAACACAGTGCGGATCGTCGGCGGTGAAGAAGAACCACCGTGAGACACCTGGTGCCACGCCAATGCGGTCATCGAGTGATGGAAGCGGAGTTGGAAGCACGTGGCAGGAACGGGCCATCGAGCGGCGGCTCGGTGAAGCGCGAGCGCTCGCGGTCGCCCGCAGCACGCGTTTCATGGCAACGGCCCTCGAACTAGTCCAAGAGTCCGGGCTGGCGAGTTTCACCTTGCAGGCCCTGGCCGATCGCGCGAACCTCAGCTTACGGACGTTTTATCAGCACTTCGCCGGCAAGGACGAACTGCTACTGGCCCTCTATGAAGACGTCACGGCCCAATACACCGAAGCGATTAGAGGGCAGGTCGAGGCCGCCGACGGGCCGATGGGGCAGCTGGAGGCGTGGTGCAGAGGGGTGCTGTCGCGGCCGGGTTCATCGCAGGCAGTAGGCGGTCGCCTCGTCCTGATCTACAACTTGAGCCTCGAGATGAATCACCCAGAGGCGTTTGCAAAGGTATGGGAGCCGCACCGCAAGCTGTTGATCGAGATTTTGACGGCGTGCTCGCAAGCGAGGCTCATCCGGAGTGATCTCACCCTGCAACAATTGACGTCACTGCTGGGCTACACGCTGACGTCTCTAGGCCAATTCAACGCGTTGCACGAAGGCATGGGTGGAACCCATCTGAGCGAGGACGTCGTGTGGTCCTGGTGCCGGCAAGCAATCCTGCCGTAGTGGCCTCGGCATCCTCGGTGTTCCGACCAGCCCTGTTGCTTCGCAGTCTTATTCGGAGAGCCGCTTGGTTGCCAAGTCGCGAAGTTCGCCGGACTTGATCTTGTCAGTGCCGGTGAGCGCGATGTCTTCCTCGCGGAAGAAGAGCACATGGCGCGGCACCTTGTAGCTAGCCAGTCGTTCTCGCAAGAATCCGCGGATCTCGTCGGCGTCGGCGCTCGCCTCATCATGTGGCACGACACAGGCGACGACGACCTCACCGAGGGTTTTATGCGGCACACCAACGGTTTTGGCTACCTTCACGCTGGAATGCTGCGCCAGCGCTTCGTCGACTTCGAGTGGTGAGACATTCGCACCGCCCGTCTTGATGATGTCGCTCAGCCTGCCCTCCCAGAACAGCCGGCCAAACTCGTCGAGGTACCCGGCGTCTCCGGTCGGGAAAAATCCTTCGACGTCCAGCGTCTGATCTAGGGGTGTACCGATGTATCCGAGCATGAGCGTGGGCCCCTTGACGCAAATCTCGCCACTCTCGCCCCGTGGAATTACGACTCCGTTGAGCGGATCCACGATCTTGATGGTCACGCCGGGCAAAGCCACCCCCCAACTGTCGGCGTGGACCTCGGCTGGCGTATCTAACGGGAAAATGGTGCTTATCGTGAACGTTTCGGTGTTGCCATAGGCGTGATCAGGCAGGTGCCATTCGGTCGACACCGTCGGATGACGGGCGATTGGTGTCTTCACGTCTGCAAATCGCATGCTGCTCAAGTCGACGCTGAGCCAATTCGGTGCGTCTTCGACCTGCGCCCACTGGTGCGGCCAGGCGAACGGATAATTCACTCGTTCGGCTGCCATCAATTCGAGTGCGTCAGCCGCAACGAACGTGGGCTGGAGGACGAGGCAACCGCCGGCCGCGAGCGTGGCGCCCAAGGACATCACAAAATTGCCGGACCAGAAGAAGCCGTTTGCCGACCAGCAACGCAGATTGTCCTCCGGTTCAAAGCCGCACACTCTGCGAAAGCGCCACATTTGGATGGCGACACCGCGGTGCGCGCTAAGGATACCTTTGGGCTTGCTCGTCGAGCCTGACGAGAAAAACAGCACTGCCGCATCGCTCGGGCGCACCGCCTCCGCTGTTGCATGGACAAGTTGTCGAGGTTCGTCATGACCACGGGCGAGAAACGCGTCCCAGGTGTCGATGCCGGAGGGCGCATCGCCGACCGTGGCGAGATAACGGAGGTACGGGAATCGCGCGGATTGCAGCTCGCCAGGAGCAGCCGTGGCGATTTCTGGTGCCAGTTCGGACAGAAGGACTGCGAAGTCGGTCTTCAGGACCTTTCGCTCGAACAAGAGGATTGCAACGCATGAGGAATTGAGAAGGTACTCGAGTTCGGCCGGGGTCGAGAAAGTGCTGAGCGTCACGGCCACGGCCCCAGCGAGAGTAATGCCGAAGAACGCCGAAATCCATTCAGGACGGTTCGTCATCAGAACGCCGACTCGGGTGTCCTTGCCGACGCCGTTCGCGCGTAGCGCGCACGCCACGTCGACGGCGCGCTCCCACAGCTCGGTGTACGTCCAGTGTGTCTCGCCGCCGGCCGCGCGGAAGGCCAGAGCTTCACGGGCGCCGTACATCGATGTCACATCGCGAAGAAATCCGGGCAACGTCAGCGTCCCGAGCCCCGGCTCCTCGCTCAGCGTCGGGCCGGATACAACCGAAAGTAATTGCGTAGCTTCACCGTTCATCGAGCGTCAACCTCGTCACACCGGCAGCTCGACTTCGGCTGTGCAGGTCACGAGTTCCTCGCCGTTCTGGTTGGTGAGGCGCAGCTTCACCTGGATAAGGGGGACTCCCCACGTGGAATCGGCGTCCTTGCCGATGATTTCGGCGTCGAAATAGGTCGCGTCGCCCTCGAACGCCGGACCCCGGAAGTCCGCTTTGGTGTGACGGACCATCCCGTCATGGCCGGCCCAGTAGGCAAGGTAATCGGTGCACCAGGCGCCCATCGTTGCGCCGTAGCCGTAGGCGCGCGCCATCCCGACTTCACTGGCTCGGTCCGCATCGATGTGGCCGCGAGACGGGCCCAGATAAAGTCCATCACGCTTGCGGGGATCGATGAACGCGTCTTCCTCGTCGAACGCAAAGTCCTTGCCGAAGCCCGGATCCTGATAAACCCACGGATCGTCGACATCCGGCGGGGTGACCCAATGAAATGAGCCCCAGGTGTTGAACACGAACGCGCGATATTCGGTGGTGAAGGTAGCGATGCTGTGAGGGCCGATGACACGGCGAGGCAGCGTATCGCCAACCTTCACTTCGTCGAAGTGCGGTGAGACTCCGAGCCGATTCGACTCGAGCCAGTCGCGGCGTAGCCTCTCAATCTCTTCGAGTTCAAGCTGCGTCCAGCGTTTGATCTCGCCGAGCTGACTCGCGTACATCCCTCGCTTTGTTGCTTCTTCGAAGAGGTAGCGGATCGCGGTCGACCGCTCGCGGGCGACGAGGACACCGTGCTGGTTCTTGTGGGCGGTGTCACCGCGGGAAAACATCGTGGGCCCAGCGAACTTAGTCTCCACCACCTTGTAGTCGTGGAAACGACGTTCCTGAAACAGCTTGTCTCCTGGGCGCACCGGGCAGCCGTAGAACCACCATTCCTCCCCGCCGAAGATGAGGTGGCTGTTCGGGATGTGCCCGACGCAGGAGGGTGCTGCGCCGTGGCCGTAATCGAGTGCGACCGCGATCGACTGTGGAGCGATGATGCCGCCGAACCTGGACTCGCGGGCAAACCGCTCATCCCAGTGGAGGGGGTTGGGGTAGTCCATCGCCATCACCCAGCGGCGAATGTCGGAGGAACTACACGGATCCCAGAGTTGCCCGCCGCCGACCGGCTTTCCGACGCGGTGATCGACGTCGGACAGGTCGAGCTCGACGTGCGGTGAAGCGGACTTTGTGTCGATCGACTTCCTGACCATGGTGTTCTCCTGTTCAGCCGTTGGCCTCGACGGCGAGGACGCAGCGTGCGCACCCGTGGGCAAGCAACTTCTTCCACCACTCAGCAGCTCTCAGGTAACCCACGGCAAACGGTGACGCGTTCGAGCGCTAGACCCCTTCACGCTGGGGTTTCTTCTCGAGGAATGAACAAAAACGATAAGTGTGTAGCACGCATGCTGCTATCCGCACACTTCGATTGTCAAGATACGTTTATATTGACTTTCATAAAACGAGAACCGTATTCTCAGTTCGGAGTGCCGCTGGGAAGGGGGACCTAAGTTGCTTCTTGAGCTCGGCGATGACCAGTGCATGTGGCGCGAGACGGTCCGAGAGGCGCTGTCGAAACAGTGCCCATCGTCCCTTGTTCGGCAGATCGCCGAAGGCGGCGTGGGCGCCGGCCAGCTATGGACGTGGTACGTCGATCAGGGTTGGACGGAGCTTCCCGGGACCGAGAGCTTCGTCGAGCTCATCCTTTGTCTCGAGGAGCTTGGGCGCGCGACCGATCCGACGCCCTTCTTGGCCTCGACGACTCAGTTCGCGCCCTTGGTCGGCGACCGGTTCGACCCCATGAGCGCGGGCGCCGCGGTGTACGGCGGTGTCACCGCACGCAAAGACCCCGGGGGTTGGATTCTCAACGGTGCTGCTCGCTTCATTCTCGACGGCGACCGCGCAGACCGACTCGCAGTGGTCAGCGCAGCCGGAGTCTTCGTCGTCGATGCAGCAAACGTCATCGCCCGACGGGCCGGTGTCTTCGATCCAGTCCTGCACATCGCCGACCTGTCGTTTGACCATGTGCGCGTTGCGGAAGTCGATCGCTTGCACACCGACGTCGAACGAGCGTGGCACACAGCGCTCACTGGGATGGCGATCACGATCGTGGGAGCGTGTCAGCGGATCATCGACCTGACTTTGGAGCACCTCAAGCAGCGCAACCAATTTGGCGTACCGATCGGCTCGTTTCAGGCGCTCCAACACAAGGCCGCGGACATGCACGTGGCGATCGAGCGGGCGCGAGCATTGTCGTTCTTTGCGGCTCTCACCATCGCCGCGGACGATCCGCGTCGGCGTCTTGCCGCCATGATGGCCAAAGCCGCAGCGGGTGACGCTCAGTCACTGGTCGTGCGACACGGCATGCAGTCCTTCGGCGCAATGGGATTTACCTGGGAGAACGATCTGCAGTTCGCCATTAAACGCGCAAGCGCGGGGGAACTCATGCTCGGCGGCGCTGCAGAACATCGCGCCGTGATCGCGAGGGAGTACCGTGCAGCTGACTTTTGACGACGACGTCGAGGCGTTCCGTGCCGAGTTCTCGGCGTTCCTCGACGACAACCTGCCGACCGAAGCCGACACATTCGAGCGTCCGCGGTCGGTCTCGCACATGCCGACATGGGCCCGGAAGTGGCAGCGTCTGCTGTTCGACAATGGCTGGCTGCTCCCCGCGCAACCTCCAGAATTCGGCGGACGCAACGCGTCAGTGCTTCAACAGTTCGTCCATCTCGACGAACTATGCCGGCGACGCATCTATCACAGCTTCAATCCCCAAGGCGTCAATATTGTTGCAGCATCACTAATTACGTTCGGCAGCACAGAGCAACAGCAAGTGTGGGCCGTGCCGGTGCTTCGCGGCGAGATCACGGCATCACTCGCAATGAGCGAGCCAAGCGCAGGTTCAGACCTTGCATCTCTGCGAACGCGGGCCGTCCGTGATGGTGACGATTTCATCGTCAACGGACAGAAGGTGTGGACTTCGGGTGCTCACGACGCCGACTTCTTGTTGACATTCGTTCGCACCGACCCGGATGCGGTTAAGCACAAGGGGATCTCGGCACTGATCATCCCGACCACGCTCGAGGGCGTGGTGTGTCGACCTTTTCCAGACGTGGCCAGTCAAGACAACCTCGACTTCAACGAGGTGTTCTTCACCGAAGTCCGGGTCCCTGCCGAGAATCTGGTTGGCGGCCTGCACCAGGGATGGATGGTGGCCAATGGGTCACTGGGGCATGAGCGCACGATGATGTGGCTCATGCTCGCCGACCGGATCGACAATCTCATGGCCGACTGTCAGCCCCGCACTGATGTCGAACGTGATCGGTTCGCGTCCACAATCATTGACTACCATGCCCTTCGGGCGATGGGGTCAGCAGCGCTGGGTCGTGCCGCGCGCGGAGACATGGATACCGCGTCTGTGTCCGTGCTCAAGCTCTTCGGTTCTGAGGCCGAGATGCGTGCCGCAGATCTGGCACTGAGTTCGATGGGTATTGAAGGGCTGCAACATCCAGTCACCGAGCGGTACCAGCCCATGAACCCCGACGAGTACTTCGCGAGCAGGTTCGAGCGTTACACGCGGGGCCTTGCGGCAACCATCGCTGGCGGCACCTCCGAAATTCAGCGCAACATCATCGCGCAACAAGTGCTTGGCCTTCCTCGGGGCCCCAAGCGCGACTAATGGGGGCCCGCCATCGGCGGCGGTGTCAAAGACGGATGAAGGGACGCATTGTGGCTGAGGCGAATTGGTCTGCGATGACCTGCGTCCAGGTCAAACAGTTGGCGAGCATCGTGGAGGTCCGCCTGAGTCGGCCCGAGAAGATGAACGCGATCAACAGCACCATGGAAAAAGAGTTTTACTCGATCCTTGCGGACTGTGATCGCATGGATGATGTCAAGTGCGTCGTCCTCACTGCCGAAGGCTCCAACTTCTCATCGGGCCACGATGTCCAACAGGTGGCCACCGAGACCATCGGCGGTCAGGAACCAGCGACGATTCAGGACAAGTACTGGGTGCACACCGGTGACCTGCTTCCGCCGTGGCGCTTTTCCAAGGGACTGGTAGTCGCCACCAAGGGCTACGTCGGACCTCATGCAAATACTTTTCTGCTCGCTGCCGACATCGTCATTGCGGCGGACAACTCGCGCTTCAGCTGGGAAGAATCCCGAGTCGGCGTCGGCGCGCCCTATGGCCCATACGCGTTGATGCCCTTTCATTTTCCCATCCGACTAATGAAGCAGTTGTGGCTGACCGGAGGGTGGATGGACGCGCAAACAGCGCTCCAGCACTTCTACGTCAACCGGGTTGTTTCGCTGGGCAGTGAAGAGGAGACGGCGATGCGGTTCGCCGAGCAGATCGCCCGCATGGCGACAGGCGATTTTGTGGCTAACAAGCGTGGCACGCATCGCCTCTACGAAGCAGCAGGACTTTCGGCAATGGTCGATGTGGGAAGAGAACCCTATGTTCCGGTCGGAGAATCAGCGGCAGCCAAAGAGCAGCACCTCCGTCTCATCTACGAAAAAGGTGTCAGTGCCGCCGTGCGTGAACGCGACACGGGCTGGGACGACGAGGTCAGCAAGGTATGAGCCGACGGGGCATGCGAGTAACGCTGCGATCAACGGCCCGAGTGTCTTTCGGTATTCAAGGCGATCAACGTTCACCGTAGGAAACGAGGAAAGACATGCCTGACGCCGATTCGATTATCGCTGCCATTAAGGCTCACTGCCAGACTCTGAGCGACCACGACAAGGATGGCTGGCTGTACCTGTGGGCCGACGACGCGGTACTGGAAGATCCCGTCGGGGTGGACACCTTTCGCGGTGTTGAAGGTATCCGGACGACCTTCTGGAAAATGGTCGAGGATCTGAGTCCGATGAAGCTCTGGCTGGAGCGCGAGATCATCGTGTGCGGGAACGAAGCCATCGCGATTCTGCACGGCGTGGTCACCCGAGAAGGCTCCATGCAGCACGTGGGTCCCTTGGTGGATCACTTCACATTCAACGACGCCGGAAAGATTTCGATGATGCGTGCCTTCTGGAAGTACGCGTGACATCACCGTGATCGTGTCGAGCATGTACGCCCCCATCGGACCGTAGGAATGCGCAGTGACTCAGACTTCTGATTTGCGGTCGCAGGAGACGCTGCCCGCCATCGTGAATCGCATGGCCGAGACGTGTCCGGACGAGGAGTTCGTTCGGACCGTGGAGGGCGCATCGGCGACCTGGGACCAGCTCCGCGAGTCGATGGTCCTATGGGCGGCTCGCATGCTTGCTCTCGATGTCAAGGAGGGTGACGTCGTCGTGACCCTCCTTGATGCGGGCCTCGAGTCATTGGTCCTCTGGCTGGGCCTTTCAAGTGTGGGCGCTACAGATGCCGCAACGAATACCGAGTTCCGTGGGCGCATGCTCGCATACGCGATCAACAACTGCCGGCCTGCACTGCTCGTAGTGGCGGCGCAGTATCTGCCGTTCGTCGAAGCTGTCGCCGCCGAGTTGCATAGCGTCGAGCGCGTCCTTGTGCTAGGTGCCGACGAACAAGACTTTGTGCTGGAATCCGAGCTACCCGGTGTGACGCAGCCACACGTACTTTCACCGGATACCGCGGTGGCCCGCAAGCGGATGCGTGTTCCTCAAATGCACGAAATTGCTTGTATCAATTATACGTCGGGCACCACGGGGCCGTCCAAGGCAGTCAAGTTGCCATGGGGTCAACTCCACTCGATAAACCTCGGGACATTCCCTTTCGACGATCTCGCACCGTCAGACGTTTTCTACTGCACCACTTCACATGCTCATTTCGGTTCTAAGTCGATTCCGTACCACGCCGCCATGGCCGGCGGTCGGGTAGTCATCCGGCCCCGTTTCGCCCTCAACAGCTTCTGGCAGGACGTCTCACGGTTCGGGGTGACCACGGGAATGCTTGTCGGGTCGATGGCAGATCTCTTGTTGCGAGACTCCAAAAGCCCCTCGGAACAAACCTCTCTCAAGAACTTGTTCATGGCTCCGCTCGGATCTTGCTATGAGCAGTTCAGCGAGAAGTTCAGCACCCGCATCTGCACCGTCTACAACAGCACGGAAGGTGGTGTCGCAATTCGGTCGGGATGGAATCCCACGAATCCACGCACTGTAGGTCGTGTGCGGGAGGGCTATCCCGGTTTCGAGGTGCGACTGGTCGATGAGCACGACCTCGAGGTTCCCGACGGGATAGCTGGAGAATGCATCGTGCGCGCCAGCGCGCCGTGGGTCATGAACGCGGGCTACCTGAACAACGACGCCGCAACGGCGCTCGCCTGGCGCAATGGATGGTTTCACACGGGTGATGCGCTGGTCCGCACCGAAGACGGTGAGTACATGTTCGTCGACCGGCTAAAGGACGTCATCCGGCGAAGAGGGGAGAATATCTCGTCGTTCGAGGTCGAGGCTGACGTGCTGCAACATCCGGAAATCGTCGAGGCCGCAGCGGTCGCAGTTCCCGCCGACATCGCCGAGGGCGAGATCCTGCTGTTCGCGGTGAAACGGCCCGGATCATCGATCAGCCCGGAGGTGCTGTGCGCCGACCTCGAGAGTCGCATGGCGCGTTTTATGGTGCCGCGTTATATCGAATTCGTAGCGGACTTGCCGAAAACCCAAGCGACTCAACGCATCATCAAGTCCGACCTGCGTCGCAGGGGCTTGGGACCCAACACGTGGGACCGGCAGAGCAGGACGTATCGCAATCAAGCGAGTGCGTCGTCAATCTAGGAATTGGCAGAGGTACAGAATATGACGACAGACGGCGTGACCACTGGGGCTGGCTGCCCTGTCGGTGGTGGACGACTCGAATCCCTGGTGGGAGTGTCCTTCATCGACCCGGTCATTCAGGAAAGTCCCTTCCCCTACTACCGCACCCTTCGCGACGACGACCCGGTGCATTACGAGGATGACCTCGGGATGTATCTGGTATCGCGGCACGAAGACCTGATGACAGTGCTTCGAGACCCGATCGTCTTCTCGCAAGAACTCGGGTACTACCGCCAAATGGCGCACGGACACCTCGACGAGATGAAGGACATTCTCATCAGCGAAGGGGGCGGCTTCTTTCCGGACGTCGCGAACATCGACCCGCCGCGCCACACGCGAGTGCGCCGCCTGCTGTCACAAGCATTCGGCAGGCGTCGTATGAAAACCCTTGAGCCGCAGTTCGAACGGCTTGTAGATGAGCTCATCGACGGATTCATCGAGCGCGGTGAAGCGGACGGTTTGCACGATCTGGCCTTGCCGATGGCAATCGCCTTCAGCATGGAGCAACTGCAGGTTGACGATCTTGACATGGACACGATCAAGCGTTGGGGGAGCGCCTATTTGTCCCAGTTCAGTCTCACGAACACGCGTGAGGACATGATTCAGGCAGCTCGCGAACTCTGTGAAATGCAGAACTATCTCATCGCACTCGTCCGGAAGCGGATGGACACGCCAGAAGACGACATGCTCTCCGACATCATCAGGGCCAGCACGCCAGACGAGGAGCCGCTGAATTTCGAGGAACTGGTCGCAACCGCGCGCGCGCTCTTGATCAATACTCACGACTCCATGTCAACCGCATTCACCAACATCCTCTTCAAAGTGGCGACTGAGGACGCGATTGCACGGCAATTCTACGACGCTACGGACGATGATTCGCGGATGGAGCGCTTCATCGAGGAACTCATGCGCCTCGAGCCGCCGGTGCGGGCACTGTCTCGGGTGACGACCGAATCGGTGACCTTGGGTGGAACGCCACTTCCCGAGGGAGCGCATCTACTCATTCTGTTCGCGTCCGCGAATGACGATGAAGCGGTCTTCGAGTGTCCGCGCCAATTTGATTCGAGTCGAATCAATATCCGGAAGAGCCTGACATTCGGAGCGGGCGTTCATCTGTGTCTGGGGATCGCGTTGGCGCGTATGCAACTTCTGGTGGCGGCAAGGCAAACCGCGAGACGGGTTCAGAACATCAGCTTGGCGATACCGATTGAGGAAGTCCGTTACTTGCCTAACGCCGCATTGCTTGCCATGGAACGTCTTCCGTTGACGTTCTCAACCCACGCCGCGCAGGGGCAGCACGAGTGACCTGCGATCCCACCGTGGTGCCTGCCCCGCGCGAGGTGGACATCCCGTCGCTGAAGAACAGGTACCGAGAAGAACGAGATCGGCGGCTCCGTTCTGACGGCCAAGAGCAATACGCACCCGCGTTTCATAATGCGGAGGCACTCGACTACAGCGATCCACACATGCCTCGGATATCGCGTGGCGCTCTCAGCGAGGACGTCGGCGTCGTCGTGCTTGGCGGTGGGTGGGCGGGGATTCTTGCCGGCTACCACTTGCGGAAGGCCGGTGTCACGAGCTTCCGAATCATTGAGCAGGCAGGTGATTTCGGTGGAGTGTGGTACTGGAATCGCTATCCTGGCTTGTCGTGCGACAACGATTCGTACTGCTATCTTCCGTTGCTGGAGGATATGCAGTTCTTCCCCTCAAGGAAATATGCCGACGGCTGCGAGATCCGCGAGTACTGCCAGAGCGTCGCAACGCAATTCGATTTGTACGAGGGCGCGCTGTTCCACACTTGCGCGAACATGCTGCGATGGGATGAATCGATCGAACGGTGGAGTGTCACAACGGATCGCGGTGATGATCTGCGAGCGCGGTTCGTCATCATGGCCTTGGGCCCGATCAATACACCGAAGGTGCCTCGTGTCGCGGGGCGGGATGACTTTGAGGGCAAGATGTTCCACACCGCCCGCTGGGATTACGGCTACACCGGTGGGAACCAGCGCGAGCCGGTACTTGACAAGCTGAGCGACAAGAACGTGGCGATCGTAGGTACGGGCGCGTCCGCCATTCAAGCGGTTCCGTTTCTGGCCAGATACGCCAAGCAGCTATACGTACTACAGCGCACGGCGTCGACCGTCGACGCGCGCATCAACACCCCTACGGACGAGTCGTGGCTTGCGTCATTGAGACCCGGCTGGCAACGCGAACGTCAGATGAACTTCCACCGTGCCGCGATCGACGGTTTGACGCCGGGCGAGCAGGACCGTATTTGCGATATTTGGACGGAGATCAACCGGAACCTCGAGGCCGAATTCCAAGAATCGGACTATCCGCAGACGGTCGACGATTTCCTCTCGAGACGCGAGATGATGGACTTTCGCGTCATGGAGCGGTTGCGAGCACGCGTCGATGCGGTGGTGAAGGACAAGGAGACCGCAGAGATTCTGAAACCTTGGTATCGACACATGTGCAAGCGACCGGCTTCGAGCGACGAGTTCTATCCCGCGTTTAACAGGTCGAACGTGCGACTTCTCGACGTTTCTCGCACACATGGGTTAGAGCTCCTCACGCGCCGAGGTTTCATGCACAAGTCCGCCGAATACGACATCGACTGTCTGATATTCGCGAGCGGTTTCGAGGTGACAAGCGACCTTCGGCGCAGGTGGGGAATCGATGAGATCTCCGGCCGCGGTGGTAAATCCCTCTATGACCACTGGGCACACGAATTCCGAACCTTGCACGGCGTGATGACACACGGATTTCCGAATCAGTTCTATGTCGGCTTCTTCCAGGGTGGGTTCAATGCCTCGACGACCGAGACGTTCAACAACCAGTGCCGCCACATCGCCTGGATCATCGGCCAAACACTGAGCCGCGGAGGGCGGACCGTAGAGCCCAGCCGGGAAGCGCAAAACGCGTACGTCGATCACGTCCGCGAAGTCGCCGTTGACACCTCGGCGTTCCTCCGTGAATGCACGCCCGGATACTTCAACAACGACGGGGAAGAAGTCACCGACGACGAGGGTACGCTGCGCCCGCGGTCCTACACGGGCGAGACATATGGCCTGGGGTACTACCAGTTCGAGAAGCTGCTGGCGGACTGGCGATCACGGAATGATTTGTCCGGCTTGGTGGTCGGATCCTGAAGCGAGCATGTCCCGCCTCCCGGGGTCGCGGGCTTACGTGATGCGTATCGAACCCTTGCCGGTCCAGCCGCAGCCCGGAGGCATGCGCACGCACAGTTACGTAGCGGATTTCAAACGGGGCGGGCGACCGGCCCTGGGACGGCGAGAGGGACCGCCAGCGGTGGAACCGCGAACCCCTTCGGCGAAAATTCGGGCTCCAAGCTCAATCTGAGCGCGAACCTCGGCCTCGGCGGTTCCGAACCAACGCGGGCCGACGGTCGTGGTGAAGATAGTGAAATTAGCAAGCAGCTCGGCAACAGTGACGGGATCCACATGTGGGGTGACTTGGCCGAGTTCCTGGTAGTGGGAGACGCCGTTGGCGATCACCGACACGCGCAGTTCGTGATTTGGACGCATGACCCGCAGAGAGAAAGCGGGGTCAGATAGGGCGCGTCCCGCTATGTCCCAACCCGGCACCGTGTCATCGCGTTCGTGGACCAAAAGCCGTGTCAGAAAATCGCTTGACGAAATCGACGAACTTGTCAGGCAGGGACTCCATGACCTTGTCCTCTGCTTCGCTGACCCATCCGCAATCTGACGCGACACGACCTGTTCGAAGATGCCTTGCTTGTCGCCGAAATAGTGGAAAGAGCATCGACTCCGAGCAGCCCGCACGTCGGGCGATCTCCTTCGTCACTGCCGCATCAAAGCCGTGTTCGGCGAATACTTCCGCCGCCGCCTCCACTAGGGCGCGCTGCTTGCCGTCTTTGTCTCGGACGCGTTTCGCGCCGTTACTGGCCATGGGACACAGTAACGCGACGGTGTTCCGCGAGCCGACCGCGAGTGGTTTGGTTGGATCCAGTCCCAATCTCGCCTGGCGTTCCCTGGTGGGATGCAAGCCGGGGAAAGCCTCCGACCCTAGCGAGCGGCATCATGATTCTCGCGTCCGTCGGCATAGCGCCGAGTGATCGCTTATCAAGCGACACTTGACAGCTTCATCGCGACGTCGTTAAATGCGTCGACAATGAAGATGAATGCGGCAGTGATGTGGGACGTCCACCAGGAGTGGAGTGTCGAAGAGATCGAGCTCGACGGTCCAAAAGAAGGCGAAGTGCTCGTCTCCTTCGAGGCGACCGGGCTGTGTCACTCCGATCACCACGTCCGCGAGGGTGACCTTCCGCTCGCACTGCCGCTGGTCGGTGGGCATGAGGGTGCCGGCATCGTCCAAGAAGTTGGCCCAGGGGTACGGAACCTGACAGTCGGCGATCACGTGGTGGGCTTGTTCCTGCCTGCGTGCGGGCGATGCCGTTGGTGTTCCAGCGGCCACCAGAATCTGTGTGATCTCGGTGCCCAGATGGCGACCGGCGAGCAACTGGACGGCGGCTTCCGTCGTCACGCCAAGGGCCGCGACATCGGCGCGCTGGCCTGGCTTGGTGCATTTGCGCAATACGGCACAGTGCCGGAGGCATCGGTGGTCAAGATCGACGAGGACCTCCCGCTGAGCCGGGCCTGTCTCGTCGGCTGCGGCGTGACCACCGGCTGGGGCTCGGCGGTGAACACCGCGGGAGTCAAACCGGGCGACACTGTCGTGGTGATCGGATGCGGCGGTATCGGCAGTGGCGCGATCCAGGGCGCGCGCTTGGCGGGCGCCGAGAAGATCATCGCTGTGGACATCGCGGAGGCAAAGCGCGACATGGTTTCTCAGTTCGGCGCCACTCACTTCGTGACGTCGATGCCCGAAGCGACGGCCTTAGTCGCGGACGTGACCCGCGGCGTGATGGCCGACTCCGCGATCGTCACGGTCGGACTAGTGGAAGCCCCGATGATTGTCGACGCACTCAACATCGTCAGCAAGAACGGCGCCGTCGTGGTCACCGCGCTGGGGTCGATGCTCGACACGACGACGACCCTGCCGATGTCGATGGTCGCGATGATGACGTTGTTTCAAAAGCGGCTGCTGGGAAGCCTTTACGGGGAGGCCAACCCGCGCTCCGACATTCCACGACTGCTCAGCCTCTATCGTGAGGGCAAGCTTCTACTGGATGAAACGGTCACCACCGAATACAAGCTCGCCGACATCAACGACGCCTACGACGACATGCTCGCGGGCCGAAACATTCGCGGCGTGATCATTCACGAACATTGACGCCTCGTACTGAACGCGTCAGCCCAGCTGTATTCGCGGTCCGGGTGTGAACTCCACTGGAATCTTGCGGAACCCTCGAGTCACCGAATTCCCATGAAAGACCGACTCGGCGTCGGTCGCTACGGTGTAGTCGGGCATCCGTCGCCAGCGCCTGCTCGACGCCGATACGGAACTCCAGTCGTGCAAGATTCGACCCCAGGCAGCGATGAACACCGGCGCCGAATCCGAGATGGCGGTTAGCTTCTCGGTCGAGGATGCATTGGTGCGCATCGGCAAACTCGTGGTCGTCGCGATTGGCGGATGCGTAGTTGACAATGACCTGTTGGCCCGGGCAAAGGTTCTGCCCACCGATTTCGACTTCCTTGGTAACTGTTCGCGGAATGCCGTGAATCGATCCGGCGAAGCGGATTAGCTCCTCGACCGCGGTCGACATGAGCTCGGGTTTGTGGATCAGCCGATCCCGTTCGTCAGGACGGCTGCCCAGGTAGTGGAAAGCACACGACATCGCGCTTGCGGTCGTCTCTAAGCCCGCCTGTACCAACAGCATTGCATTCGAAACGACGTCATCGAATTGCAGTTTGACACCGTCGATTTCCGCCGATAGCAGAACGTCGATCATGTCGTCTTGAGGTTCGCCTTGCATCCGAGTTGTGACGGCTTTGGTGATGTGTTGGTAAAGGCCGCCCCAAGCCGTCAGGCGGACCTCTTCGGTTTCCCCGTTCAGCGCTGTATCCGTGAGTTCGATGCATAGCGGGACGTCGCCGACCGGCATGCCGAGTAGATACTTGAAGAACACGATCCCGGGCTGTTGCCAGGCGACCACTGCCAAATCGCCGCGACCGTCCTCGATGAACTCGTTGATCAAAGCATCGGTTTCGGCGCGGATCTGCGGTTGCAGCTGCTTCATGCGGCCGGGGGAGAAGTACGGATTGAGCACTTTACGGAGCGCCTGCTGGCGTGGTGGGTCCAACAGGATGACGACGTCACCCGATAGCTGCATAGCATCGCCGGGTGGGGGCTTGCTCGAGAACGTCTCCCAGTCCCTGAGGATTTCGTAGCACTCGTCGTACGTCATCGCCACCCAGGCACCGTCTTCCCGCGTGCTCAGAAATGGGAAATCGGTATGCGCGATCGCTGCCTGGTCGCGCATGTGTGAATACAGCTCGTACAAAAAGTCCGGATCCTTGAAATCCTCGTGGCGAAGATCGAAGTTCTCGGCATGGTCCTCGAGCGACTTGGGCACTGGGGCGTAGTCCTTCTTCTCTTGTTGCGACCACGATCGTCGGTGTCGCGGCTTCGCTAAGCGGTCCTCATGCAGCGGTCAGCCTCGGGCCGACTCATACGTCCGAAAGCCGTGTTTTCGCACGATAGATGCCCAGAAACCAGGTCGTCAAGTGCCACTCGATAATGTCGACAAGCGCTTATCGAGTGTTACTTGACAAGTTCAACGCTCGCTCATAGTGTCCGAGAGGTTGGGCGTCGTAGGCGATCAAGCGTGCTGTGCCAGTCGGACCGACGCGCGCCGGCGGACGATCACACAACGGCCCTAGGGAGTATCCGTGGAACAGGATCTGCAGTGGCTCATCTCGGTTGATGATCACATCATCGAGCCGCCGAACGTCTGGGTCGACCGCGCATCTGCGGCCGACCGCGACCGCGTGCCCCACGTCGAACGCATCGACGGTGTGGACACCTGGGTCTACGAGAAGCACCGCGCCACCGTCATGGGAATCTTGGTTGCTGCCCATCAGCGGCCAGACGAGTACTCTCCGCTGTCGGTCAACTACGACGAACTGCCGAAGGTCTATTACGACCCAGAGGCTCGAATCCCCGACATGGACGAGGATCACGTCATCGCGGGGTTGAACTTCCCGTTCTTCCCACGCTTTTGCGGACAGGTCTTTTCGCAAGTTCAGGACCGGGAACTTGGTCTGAAATGTCTCGCCGCATACAACGACTACATCATCGACGAGTGGTGTGGGGCGGCGCCGGGTCGCTACATTCCGATGATCATCGTTCCGCTGTGGGACACCGCACTGGCCGTCGCCGAAGTGCATCGTTGCGCAGCCAAGGGTGCGAAGGCGATCGCATTCTCAGAAAATGTGCACGCGCTTGGCTTCCCGTCGATCCACTCGGGGGAATGGGACTCATTCTTCGCCGCAGCGAACGAAACGAAGATGCCGCTCTGCACGCATATCGGGTCGTCGTCCGTCAGCCCGAATACGTCGCCCGATGCGCCGTTCGGCGTGCAGTCGGTGAACATCGGTCTCAACCTGGCTCACTCCACCACAGACTGGCTGTTCTCGGGCAAGCTGCAAATGTTCCCCGACCTCAAGATCGTGCTAGCCGAGGGTGGCATTGGGTGGATTCCCTACCTACTCGAGCGGGCTGAGCACGTCGCCGCCGAATATCACTACCTACGAGCCAACAACTGGACAGTCGACCCGGCAACCATGCGAATGAGCGCAACCGCCGCGGACCCGGCCGTCTTCCCGGAGTCGCCTCGGCAGTTGTTCCGCGATCACATCTACGGCTGCTTCATCGAGGACGAATTCGGTGCCGCCAACCTCGATTACATCGGTGTCGAGAACGTGATGATCGAAACCGACTACCCGCACACCGACAGCCTGTGGCCGCGCTCGCTGGAGGCCGCGCACAAGAGTCTCGAAGGTAGGTCGGACGCGGATAAGTACAAGGTGCTGCAGGGCAATGCGCGGCGCGTCTTCAACTTTGAGCCTGCACCGTATCCGGTGGCGAACTAGCGGTAGCCGCGCTGCGCACGGGCTTCGCTCGATAGACGGGCTCGACCGCGACACGAAAGGAACAGCGTGGCAATCCGCCAATACGAGAACTTCATCGACGGCCGGTGGACCAGTGATAACGCCGGCGCACTGATAGATGTGATCGACCCGGCCACCGAAGAAGTGGTCGGCCGCGTTCTCGACGGCGGCGCCAAGCAAGCTGTCATGGCAATCGAAGCGGCGCGCCGGGCATTCGACGAAGGTCCTTGGCCGTGGATGTCAGTGCGCGACCGCGCGAAAATACTGAAGCGCTTCAGCGTAATCATGAAGTCGAGGCGCGACGAGCTTCGCGAGCTCATCGTTTCCGAAATCGGTTCAGTGGGCTTCCTCACCGATTTCCTGCAGGTGGGCGGAGCGATCGAAGCGTCGCACTATTACAGCGAATTCGTCAGAGCACGATGTCACCTGGGTCGAAACCCCGGGAGCGCCGACGGTGTCACCTACCGGGCTTGGCGGCACTATCGTCGTCCGAGAACCCGTCGGAGTGGTCGGAGTGATCACGCCCTTCAACTTCCCCTTCTCGATCAACCTGCAAAAGTGCCTGCCAGCGCTGGCCGTCGGTTGCACCGTCGTCTTGAAACCACATCCGTGGACGCCGATGAATGCGCTGGAACTCGCCCGGATAGGTGAGGAGGCCGGCATACCGGCGGGTGTCTTCAACGTCGTGGTGGGTGGCGCTGATGTGGGTGAGGAATTGTCGACGAATCCCCTCGTCGACATGATCGCGTTCACGGGGTCGACAGCGACCGGCAAGCGCATCCGGGAGGTTTCGGCGCGGACGATGAAGCGGGCCCAGCTGGAATTGGGCGGCAAAAGTGCCCACATCGTTCTTGACGACGTCACTGAATCTGATGTTGCCGGTATCGGTTTCGGTCAAGTGCTGATGCATTCGGGACAGGCATGCGTCGCCGCGTCGCGCCTGCTGTTACCTGAGCACCTTCTCGATTGCTACGTGGAAGGCGTCAAGAATATGGCGCCAAACCTCACAATTGGTGACCCTCGCGACCCGGCCACGGTGGTGGGTCCGCTGATTCGTGAACAGCAACGGCAGCGGGTTGAGGGCTATGTGCAATCGGCACTCGATGAAGGGGCTACGTTAGTGGTCGGGGGTAAGCGGCCCGCGCACCTGAGCAAAGGCTTCTTCTACGAGCCAACCGCATTCATCAACTGTCGCAACGACATGCGGATCTGCCGGGAAGAAGTCTTCGGCCCGGTGCTGACGGTCCTGACCTACCAGACTCAGGAGGAGGCGATACGGATCGCTAACGACTCCGACTTCGGGCTCGCGGGGGTAGTCATGACGCGCAATGCCGCACGTGGCTTCAACGTAGCGCGCCAAATCCGCACCGGCACAGTGATTGTGCAGTGCTGTGGCGGTGGTCAGAGTGATCCTGGCACTTCTCCGGGCAACGGTGCGGGTCCAGGCTGGTCTGTGCCCGCGCGTGGAATGTTCAACGGCGGTGGCCCGTTCGGTGGTTTCAAGCACAGCGGCCTTGGCCGTGAGCAGGGCCGCTGGGGCTTCGAGGAGTTCACCGAGATCAAGTCGATCTCGTTGATGTAGGGCTTCAGCTCGAATGGGCACCGAAATCCTGAAAGGTTGACTATCGTGCTTCACGATGTTCGGGTGCTCGAGCTATCCCTTTTCTCGCCTGACGCGCTCGGCGGACACCTCGCCGACCTTGGTGCCGAGGTGATCAAGATCGAACAACCCGGGGGTGGCGGGTTCCGTGGTGAGCTCTTTCCGTCTGACAATGTGCAAAACCTCCAGTGGAACCGCGGAAAGAAGAGCGTGACGCTCAACTTGAAATCGGAGGAGGGGGCCGCGATCTTTCGGCGCCTTGCCGCAGAGGCCACAGTGCTGATCGACGGCCTGCGGGCCGGCGCCGCCGAGCGACTCGGCCTCGGCTACGACGATGTCGTCGAACTCAACCCGACAATCGTCTATTGCAGCCTCAACGGAATGGGTAGCTACGGCCCGTACGCGAAGCTCCCCACGCACGGGCTGTCCTTCGACTGCTTCGCCGGCCTGAACCCGCCGCTGATCCAGGCCGACGGAACACCGCGGCTCTCGGCCGGCGCCACCGGCACCACCGGTGTGTTGGCCGGTCCGCTCTACGCTGCGATCGCGGTTCTGGCTGCACTGCACAGCGCGCGCCGCGACCAGAAACCGCAGTATGTCGAGGTCTCTCAAGTCGACGCCGCGATCGCATGGAACTTCCAGAAACTGACGGCCCTCGCCAATGACCTGTCCGGCTACTCAGACAATATGCATGCATCCCTCCGGTATCAGTACTACGAGACCAGCGACGGCAACTACGTGGTGTTCAACGCGTTGGAAGACAAGTTCTGGCAAAGGTTTTGCGAAGCCGTAGACCGAATGGATCTGTATGAACCCGGCCGCGCGCGCCTAGGCGACGATCCGCAAACCGACGAACACCTGCGCAGTGAACTCACCACACTTTTCAAGAGCCGGAGTCGTCGTGACTGGATTGACTTCTTCATAGCCACCGATATCGCTGGTGCTCCGGCCTTCGAGGGCAGCGACTTACTTGACGACGAACACGTCAAAGCACGCGCCATGGTGTACGAACCGCCCGCCACGAACCGGCCGCCTCTGCGGCTGATCGCAACGCCGATCAAGACCAAGCCAGACCGTCCATTCGCCGCGGCACTTCCGCCGACCGTCGGGGCGCACACCGACGAGGTACTCACGACGCTGGCGGGCTGCGATGAAGTAGAACTGGCCCGGTTGCGGCGCGAGGGAGTGATCGGAGATTAGTGGGCGATGAACCTCCTTCAGGGTCTGCGGATCATCGAGATCGCCGACGAGATCTCCGGGCCTTATTGCGGCAAACTGTTTGCCGATGTCGGCGCCGAAGTGATCAAGGTCGAGTCACCAGACGGCGATCGGCTTCGTCGCAGGGGTACGGGGCGGCGCCCGGACGGCGACGGGGCTTTGTTCACATTTCTGAACGCCGGAAAGCGCTCGGTCGTGGGGGTTTACGGTGAACCGCACGTTGACGATCTGATCGCAACAGCCGACATCGTGATCGATGCCGGAGTCGGTGGCCGGATCGACCACGACGAAATGTTGTGTCAATCACCCGATTTGGTGATAGTCGTGTTGTCACCGTTCGGCCTGACAGGTCCGTATCGAGATAAGCCCGCAACAGAGTTCACATTGCAGGCCGAAAGCGGAACCATGGGTCTGCGGGCCCGGCCGGACCAACCTCCCTTGCAAGCGGGCGGCCGCATCTTCGAATGGGTCCTCGGTAGCTATGCGGCTGTCGGTGCGATGGCTGCGTTTCTGAGCGCCCGTGCCGGACGCGGCGGCGAGATCATCGACTGTTCGTTGATGGAAGCCTGCCATCTCAGCGCCAGCGGATTCATCGACTTGTACTACGCCCTCGCCGGCAGTCCACCGGTATCGGCTCCACCGAGAATGACTGAACTGCCGTCGATCGAGCCGACGGCCGACGGCTGGGTCGGTTTCAATACCAACACCCATCAGCAGTTCGAGTCCTTCCTGGTGATGATCGGGCGTACCGATCTCCTCGAACACGATGCGGCCTGGGCGTCGGCTCCGACGCGGTATGAGCGGACGGAGCAGTGGAACAAGATTGTGCGGGACTGGACTACTCAGCGAACCACCGCCGAGATCGTGGAAGTCGCTTCCGCGCTTCGGATTCCGGTTGCGCAGGTCAACAATGGGCGCACTGTGCTGGACCATCCGCACTTCAACGCGCGGGGCGTATGGGCCGCGAGCGCCGACGGATCATTCACTCATCCGCTCCCGCCCTACCGGATCGATGGCACACGGCCGGGCGGAGAGCCGAAGATTGCGCCACGGCTCGGTGAGCTCGATACGACAGCTCTTCTCCCGAAGCCGCGCACGCCAGGAACTTCGGTGTCAGCAGGGAATCTACCGCTGGCTGGCATACGCATCATCGACGCCACCGCCTGGTGGGCCGGGCCTTCATCAACCCACATCTTGGCGGCGTTGGGCGCGGAGGTCATTCACTTGGAGTCAGTTCAGCATCCAGACGGCGCACGGATGACCGCTGGAGCATTCATGGACCAGCCCAGCTGGTGGGAGCGCTCGGCCATGTACTTAGCCACCAACGCCAACAAGAAAGGATTGACGCTCGACCTGTCGTCACCAAGAGGTCGTGAGTTGTTCTTCCGGCTTGCCGAAAAAGCCGACGTCGTGGTGGAGAATTACTCGCCGCGCGTCTTCGAGAATTTCGGAATCACATGGGAAGCGCTGAGTTCTGTTAACCCGCGACTGATCATGACTCGTATGCCCGCTTTCGGTCTGGACGGACCGTGGCGGGACCACGTCGGGTTCGCGCAGACTATGGAGCAGATGACCGGCATGGCCTGGGTGACCGGCCACGAACACGATCAACCGCGCATACCGCGCGGACCGTGTGACCCGTTGGCGGGCATGCATTCCGCTTTCGCGATGCTTGTTGGCCTGAGTCGGCGCGAACAAACCGGCCATGGCTCTTTCGTCGAGGTATCCATGGTCGAAGCGGCACTGAATGCCGCCGCTGAGCAAGTCATCGAGTACACCGCCTATGGCACCCTTCTATCGCGACTGGGCAATCGCAGTAGGGACGCGGCGCCTCAGGGTCTGTACCCATGTCGCGGCCACGAGCAGTGGTTGGCTCTCTCCATCGCGTCCGACGAGCAATGGGTCGCATTGAAAACCGTGCTCGGCCAGCCAGGCTGGGCGGATGATCCCTCGCTCGACACGCACGAAGGGCGCTGGCGTGCGCATGATTTGATCGACAAACATCTTGAGCAGTGGGCCTCTGGGCAAGACAGCGCCGACGCAGCGGCCATGCTGTCGGCTTCTGGGGTTCCTGCTTCGATGCTTTACGACGCGCGGTTCAGCCCTCAACACCCGCAGATGGTCGCGCGTGGCTACTTCGAACATTTGAATCACTCGATCGTCGGTCAGCACCAGGTCCCGACTATTCCATTTAAGTTCCGCAGCGTCGATCGATGGTGTCGGTCGCCGGCACCCAAGGTCGGAGAACACAACGAGAACATCTTGAAGGATCTGCTCGGATTGGACGATACGGCGATCGAGACGCTTACCGATGAATCTGTGATCGGTACTCGGCTCAAGGGCATCGATTGAGCGGATGCTTTCAATTATCGAATCGAGATCGGCTGCAGGGGAGAGGAAACGATGCGTGTACGCATAGAGCGTGACGCCTGCCAGGGCCACAGTCGATGTGCAATGACGTACCCCGAGATCTTCGACGTTGATGACGACGCCAAGGCATTCGTCCATGTCGACCACATCCCTCCGGAATGGGAGGACAAAGCGCGGATGGCGGTCGCGAACTGCCCTGAGCGTGCCATCAGCATCGACGAATGACCCACCGGTTGGGCTTCAGTTAGACGGCAACTCGCCGATCAGTCCCGCATTGATGACCCGGATTCGGTTCTCGGTGATCGGTGGCCTGTAAGTGGTCTGTTATCGACGTCGCCATTGCGTGACGTCGAGGTCCGGGCATCAGCAGTTTCATTAGTGACCCTGCCGCCGTCGGGACGTCGATCACTACGGGTCAGCGATCAGCGTTGATGCCATCAACACCTTTCGTGTATCCGCAGGTCGTTTCGCGTCGTTTCACGTTGTTTCGCGTAGTCAAATCCGGCGTTTTCCCAGTTCACACCGCTTTTTGGGCCTGGTTCGATTCCCGGCAGCTCCACTGAGAAGAAGCTGGTCAAGGCCAAAAGCCTTGGCCAGCATTCTTTTTCGTCAACGCGTCATCAACATCAGTCGTCTAAGCTCACATCGTGGCGTCGCTTCGGCCTGGTACGCGTAAAGACGGCAGCACTCAAGAGTCCCATCTGTGCCACCGCGAGTTCCTTACCGGATGCTAGCCGACCACGTCGGCGTGGAGTAAGCGGCTCTCCTTTTGGCACAAGTGCTCTGACTTTATGGTTCTAGTTCTCTGACCTGTCAGCTCCCAACGCCGCCCTCATGCAAGTAGTTGATGGTGTAGTCCTGGTACGTCACCCCGCTGGGGTCAAGCCCGATGAGTGCCAGGAACGGGTTCCACTCGCCAGAGTCGACGAACCAGTCCCAGCGAGTGACATGTCCTTCCCCATTGGTCCAGATGTAGTCCCACTCTTGCAGTTTCAGTACCGTCCCATCGGGGAGTGTCCCCGCGTAGGTGTCGTGGGACGAGAAGCCCCAATCACCGGCAATGCATTCGAATGGACTGACGAGGCTGTAGTCCGGCATGTACTTCCACCACATGCGCCACTCCGGGGTGAGGATGTCACCATCCGGCGCATGGGTAGCCGCGGCCGCTGCCACCTCGTCGGAGAAGAGGTCGGTTATCGACTGCGCAGCACCACCGTTGAACAGGGGGCACGTGATCACGGCATTGGGTGCATAGATGAACTCCTCGCCGAATGTGCAGTGGCGGTTCCTTTCAATGGCCTTCGCGTAGCCCTCCCACTTGGCGAGGGCCATCCTTTCGTGTAATGCCACGCGGTCTTCGGTCATGTCGTCTGCCTTTCCTTGAGTGTGGACGTTGGCGGGATAGAAACAGCCTTTGGTGAGCGACCTCCAAGCTGGCGTGGCGAAGTCATGAGACGACCTGACGCGTGCCTTCGCGACGAGAAGTGTTGGTGCAGCGACTCATTGTGCGGTCCGACGCGTTACGTCAGTGAGCACGGACGTCAGAAGGAGCTCGAACGCCCGATTGTCTTGCGATGGTGTGGCAGCGGCGAATCCGTCATCATCGCCAGACGCCATCTCCCGTGCTGCTTGGTGTTTCTGAGCCAATCGTTGAAGAAGTACCGATCCCCGGACGAGCTCTGAGACCGCCGAGTAGATTTCCTGAGCCGTCTGCTCATCGAGACCGGCTTCGGTCATGCTGGCTATAGCCTTTTCCGTTTCTTGTGCGCCGAGCCGTCGCGCCATGGGGCTCAGTGCACCTCGAATGAGTATCAGATCCGTCAACACCGGATCGCTGAGGAATGTCTTCCGGACTCCGCGGGCGTGCGTCATCAACGACTCACGCCAATCGTCCGATTCCAGAAAGGCCGGCATCCCGCTGCGGATCAACGCGCGATCGGTCATGGCGTCGAGAAGCTCGGACTTGTTGCGGACGTGCCAATACACGCTGGTTACCCCTACGCCCAGCGATTTCGCGACCAATGGGATGCTCAGCTCGTCGACCGATGATTCTGCTGCTACCGCGAAGGCGGTCTCCACGATCGCGTCCGCGGTCAGCGTGCCTCGCCCCCGGCGGTGCGATCCTCGCTGTGACGTTGAAATTTGCACCCTCACCCCCTATCAGTCAACGGATTTCGGGTTGTCATGTCAGCGGCGGGTCTGGCGAGTGACGATCGCCGGACCGGCCAGTGGCGTGTCAAGCAGTCCAGGCGCAGCATCGATGACAGCCGGTATCGCGTTGATCGCCGCCATGGCCGTCGCGGCGACGCCAGGGTTGGTGGCGTCATCTGGTGCGGGATCAAGCCGGAGGTCGAGGGTCATGTTCGGGTTGCCTTCGATGCGAAACACCATGCCGCCCTGGCCGGGTTGCGCTGGACGCGGCCAGGTGTCGGGCCACGGCGTGGAGCTCACCGCCGCGAAGTATTGAACCGACACGACGGGTCGCTCGTCGTAGATCGCGCCGAGCTGCCAGCGGTGGCCGCAGATCGTGTCCTTCGGGATCACACCGAGCGCGGTGTCGAGGTCGTGCGGCGCGAGGATCGTCTCCCAGTCCAGTGCCACCCGCTCGACGTCCACGCCCAACACGTCGGCGATGTAGCGCACGACGGGTTCCCAGTCGTTGTTCACCTTGCCCACCGCAATGCGGATGGGAACGTGGCCGTCAGGTTTGCCGAAACCCATCGACTCATGCAGGACTTCCCAGATCGGATAGGACAAGTCGAGGTCGAGAGCGTACTCGTCCATGCGATAGGAGTCGATGACACCGGCACCGGCCAGCAGCGCGGTGGGAAGATTCAAGCTCACGAAGCCGGGTTCACATCCCGTCGCGTAGAAGGTCACGCCGCCCTGTCGAGCGGCGTGTTCGATGGGATCACGCCATTTCACCGGTGCCGCTTGCGGATACACCATCGGGATCGCGGAGATGGTGACGACGTTGATCCCGGCTTCCAGGTAGCCGACGATGTCGGCGATCACCTCGTCTTCACGTCTAACGGCGGTCGCACAGTAGGCGACGCAATCCGGTTTGGTCTCCAGGACTGCGGCAATGTCACCTGTCGCGGCGACGCCGACACCGGGCCGTCCGCACAACTGGCCGGCATCCGTGCCGATCTTCGATGGAGATGACACCTTGACCGCGATCAAGTCGAGAGCGGGATCGTCGATGATGGCGCGCAGGGCCGCGCTTCCCGTCATGCCGGTCCCGACATGAACCACGCGACGCTTAGCGGTCGCGGTGCCAGCGGATGAACTCACAGGCGTTGCCTCTCAGGCGTTCGCGGGTGTCAGGCCAGATCATTTCCAGTCGATGGGCACGGTTCCCGACACATCAGGTCGCTGCTTACTGTAGATAAAACTAGTAAGGGTTACCAGTGGTCGGTTTAGTTCAATGGCGTCTGACGTGGAGGGCAGAGTTGCCCGACGCGGACCATCGTCATCACCGGCGCGAGCGACGGCGTCGGAGCAGCAGCGGCACGCCGGTTGGCGGCCGCCGGTCACGAAGTCGTCATCGTGGGCCGCTCGGTGTCCAAGACAAGAGCGGTCGCCGACGAACTCGGAGCCGATCACGTCTGCGCGGATTTCTCCGATCTCGCAGAGGTACGCGCCCTGGCTGACGAGCTTCGGAAGCGATATTCACGAATCGACGTGCTAGCCAACAATGCTGGGAGCGTCTACGCCGCGAATGGCCTTGCCGTTGATGGATACGATTGCGTGCTCCAAGTTAACTACCTTGCGCCGTTTCTTCTCACCACATCACTGATAGACGTATTGATCTCATCGAAGGCGACGATCATCGGCACGTCGAGTTCCTCGCAACGTCTACTGCGCCCAGGAATAACCGTGGACGACCTGCTCTGCGCGAAGCCCGTCCGGCCAACGGTCGCCTACGGGCGGTCGAAGATCGCCGTCGTCATGTTCACTCGCGAACTACACCGTCGCTGCAGCGGATTCGGCGTGTCCGCCGCGTCGTTCCATCCCGGATTCGTCAACAGCAACTTCGGGCCGGCATCCGGCTCGCGCCTTCTCGCGCTCATGCAACAAGCGCACACCGAACGGCTCGTCGGTATCGCCCCCGAAGCAGCATGCGATCAACTGGTGTGGCTGGCATCGCAGACGAACAGTGAGTTGCGGCCTGCGGGCGAATACTTCGTGAAGCGTCGCGTGGGTCGCGCACACCGGATCACCTACGACTCGCAACAGACATCGGCTCTGTGGGACTGCACGTTGGCACTACTGGATCACTAGCCCGCCAATTTGCTGCAGTGTCGCGGTTTCACGCGACGACTACATCGAGCTGCACGCTCAAATGCATCGACGCGATCGCAGCTACGCAGGCTCGATCCCAACTACCGGATGGGACGCGTTAGTGCGCTCTCGTGACCGGTCTTGACGCCGTCAATCCCGGAGAGTGTATCCGCAGGTAACGAACGGGAACGAAGCGGAACGAGCCGTAACGAACGGGCAGCTCAGACGGCAAAAGCCCAGGTAGAGCAGCGGGTTCGATTCCCGGCAGCTCCACCGAGAAGATGCTGGTCAGGGCCGCAAGCTCTGGCCAGTTCTTCTTCATCAAGATCCCATCAACATTGATTCTCCAAGCTCGCCTGATGGCGTTGGTCCGGGCTGGCACGCGCACCCGACCTGCCAAGCGCTGACCTTGCAACCGCCTAGGGTGGCCAGCGATGTCGGCGTGGCGAGGTAGCGACCCGGCCTAATTCCTGCGTTGTTCTGCCGGCGATCGGGGGAAATCTCAGTCCCCGGCTGTCTCAGCACCAGCCGACCAAGCGAACGTTAACCCAGCTCAAGGGCATTTTTGTACATTGTCTCATTCGCGTCCGGGCAGTTTGATTACCGACACGTACATTTCGAGGATCGGCCGGTAGAGGTCGACATCGTCGAGTTGGCTCCCCAACACAACCGAGTCGCTGGTGGCGACGAGCAACTGCGCGAACGTCAGTGGTGGGATTAGCAAGGCTCCGCCCATTGCGTCGAGGCCCTCGACGATGAAGGTGCTCAGTGCCTCGACGACATCAAACCTTTTGGCCGCCACCCGTTCCCGCGCCTCCGGGTTGCGGAGCAGATACAACGTGAACTCGTGGCCCAACGCGGCGTGCTCGGCACCGCGGTCTTCACTGAGTTGGCGCCAGCGCTGGGCAACTTCGTCGAGCTCGCGCGCGCCCAGCTCGGTCGCCGCTGACAGCACTTCGGCGAAGTTATCGAAGTAGCGACGCCAGTACCGGTCGCTCACTGCCAGGAAAAGGTCTTCCTTTGCGGCGAAGTGCTTGTAAATGGCACCTTTGGTGTAGCCCGCCGTATGCGCAATGTCGTCGAGAGTTGCTGGTGTGAAGCCTTTTTCGGCAAACACTTCCTCCGCGGCATCCAGGAGGAGCGCACGAGTGTGCTCTAGGCGTCGCTCTCGTGTCCAACGCTCAACCATGCCAGCGATTGTGCCAGGGATTCTGAGAAACTGGCTCGCATCTCAGATACCAGTAGGTATATTAATGGAGATTCAGCTGCCGAGAGAGGTGTCATGACCGACGTATCGGACAGGACGAGTGCGCCAATTGTGACCGAGTCGCTGGGCGCAGCCGCCGAGCTCAGTGCCCAGGTCCAGTCGAGAGTAAAGCCCGTCCAGATTTGGGCAGCTATCGGCGGTGGGCTTTTGGTTCTGCAGCTCTACGTGTGGACCCGGTGGATCACCGGCCCCTATTTCCAGCGGGTGCCTTCAGGGCCGAGCGATCCGCCGATGTACATGAAGGTCCCACTCATGGTGAACGCGATCGTGCTCTGGGTTGCGCTGCCGTTCGCGCTCTGGTGGTTCATCGTCCGGCCCTGGCTGCGGGAGCGGCGAATCACACTCGACGGCATGCTCCTGGTGTCGATGGGGCTGATGTTCTTCCAGGATCCGTTGCTGAACTACTTCAACACCTGGTGCACCTACAACACCTGGTTGTTCAACCGGGGCTCCTGGTCGCCCTACATCCCGGGTTGGATGTCGCCCGACGCGCCGGGCCATCAGGTGTCAGAACCCCTCTTGACGAATACGCCGGGCTACGCATACGGGGTTCTCCTGATCACGATCGTCGGCTGTTGGGTCATGCGAAAAGTCAAGGCGCGCTGGCCGAATATCAGCAACCTTCAGTTGATTGCGCTTACGTACGCGTTCACGTTCGTCCTCGACTTCCTCATGGAGGGTTGCCTCCTGCTGCCGATCGGGTTCTACACGTATCCCGGTGCGATTCGAGCGGTGTCGTTCAACGCAGGCACTTACTGCCAATGGCCCATCTACGAAGGGCTGATGTGGGGCGGGGTCCAGGCGGCGCTGTGCTGCCTCCGGTTCTTCACCGACGATCGCGGCCGCACCGTCGTCGAACGCGGATTGGACCGCGTCCGCGGCGGAGTGGTAAAGCAGCAAGTCACTCGCTTCCTGGCGATCTTCGCCGGGGTGAGCGCGTGCTTCTTCATCATCTACAACGTTCCCGCGCAATGGGTCGGCATGCACGCCGACCCCTGGCCAGCCGACCACCTGAAGCGCTCTTACTTCAACGGTGGCACATGCGGCGCCGGGTCTGATCAACCTTGTCCCGACCCCGCTCTGCCGATCCCCACCAGGCGATCCGGCTTCATCAATAACGACGGCCGGCTCGTCCTTCCCGAAGGCGCCCAGCTTCCAACTGTCGTGCCCTTCCAGCGAGGCAAATGAGTGGCTGACAGCCACGCCACCGCTAACCACCCAGGGCGGGCGCCACGGCGATCGACTTCGTGTCGAGATAGCCGTCGAGGCCCTCGGATCCCAGTTCGCGTCCGTAGCCGCTGGCTTTGACGCCGCCGAACGGTGCGAACGGGTCCATGGTGTAGCCCTGATTGATGCCGAAGGTGCCGGTGCGAATTCGCCCGGCGATGGACAGCCCCCGGTCGGTGTCGGCGGTCCACACCGATCCGGCCAGCCCGTAGTCGGAGTCGTTCGCGATCGCCACTGCGTCCTCCTCGTCGCGATAGGGGATGACGGTGATCACTGGTCCGAAGATCTCTTCTCGCGCAATGCGCATGGTGTTGTCGGCGCGCGCGAACAGAGTGGGCTGGACGTACCAGCCGCGTTCGAGTCCTTCGGGCAATGCGGTGCCACCGGTGACCAGTTGCGCGCCTTCGTGTTGACCGGTCTGGATGTAGCCGCGGACGCGCTGCTGTTGGCGCTGGGAGACCAGCGGGCCCATCTGGGTGTCGGGATCGCTGGGGTCGCCCACCCGAAGGGCGGCCATTTCGGAGGCGAGCGCGTCGACGTACTCATCATGGTGCCGCTCGGGCACCAGAACACGAGTCAGCGCGTTGCAGATCTGCCCACTGTTGGACAAGCTGGCCGACCGCACGCCGGTGGCGACGGCTTCAGGCGCGGCGTCATCGAGGACGATGGCTGCGGACTTGCCGCCGAGTTCGAGACTGACCTTGGTCAGGTGGGGCGCGCACGCCGCCGCGACGGCTCGACCGGCCGCGGTCGAACCGGTGAACGAGACCTTATCCACGCCGGGGTGGCTGACCAAGAGCTCGCCGACGGTGGCGTCGCCCGGTAGCACGCTGATGACGCCTGAGGGCAGGTCGATCTGGTCGATCATGTCGGCCAAAAGCAGTGCGTCCAGAGGTGATTCGGCGGCGGGCTTGAGCACTACCGTGCAGCCGGCAAGCAGTGCGGGCACCAATTTGGTGACGATCAGGAATTGCGGCATGTTCCACGGCACGATCGCCGCGACCACCCCGACCGGTTCCTTGTGGACGTGCACGTCCGCTCCGAAGAAGCCGGTCCGGATTTCCTGCCACTGGTGTCGTTCGGCCAGGTTGCAGAATGCGCGCATCATCATCGCGGGCAGGCCGACCTGGGCGCGTTGCGCGAAGGTGATGGGCGCGCCGATCTCTGCGCTGATGGTTGCAGCCATCTCTGCGCGCCGTTGGTCGTAGATGTCGGCGAGTCGTTGGATGGCCGCGACACGTTCCAGCGGTTCGCTGCGCCCCCAGGGGCCTGAGTCGAAAGCCGTACGTGCAGCATTGACTGCCGCGTCGACGTCGGCCGGCCCGGCGGCGGCGACCTCGGCGATGCGTTCCTCGGTGTGCGGTGAGATGACCTCGAAGACTTCTCCGTGTGCCTGCACTGTGCGGCTCTCGGCGGTCCCGGCCCCGGGGTTCTGATCCATCCGTTCCTATCCGGCAATATCAACTACTTGTGATTAGGACTATGACGATATACCGTCGGCTCGACGGAGTCATACGGATCACTGAAAACGGTGGCCGCGTAGCCATTCCCCAAGTTGGCATCGGATGGATGGTTGCCTGACCGCCGAGGGTCCGTGGGGATTTGAACGGACAGGAGCGATCGTGGCTCGATTTCCCAAGCCGCCGGAAGGTAGCTGGACGCAGCACTACCCGGAGCTCGGCACCGAGCCGGTGTCCTACGAGGACTCCATCAGTCCGGAGATCCACGACCTGGAGCGCGAGGCGATTTTCAAGCGCGCCTGGCTCAATGTCGGTCGGGTCGAACGGCTTCCACGCAAGGGCAGCTACTTCACCAAGGAGATCAAGGCCGTCAACACCTCGATCATCCTGGTGCGCACGGCATCCGGGGAGATCAAGGCGTATCACAACGTCTGCCGCCACCGCGGCAACAAGCTGGTGTGGAACGACATGCCGCTTGAGGAGACCAGTGGTGTGTGCCGCCAATTCACCTGCAAGTACCACGCCTGGCGTTACGACCTGGACGGCAACCTGACTTTCGTGCAGCAGGAGGAGGAGTTCTTCGACCTCGACAAGAGCCGCTACGGGCTGGTGTCGGTGCACTGCAATGTCTGGGAAGGCTTTATTTTCGTCAACTTCGCCAAGAAGCCGGAGCAGTCGTTGCGTGAGTTCCTCGGGCCGATGATCACGGATTTGGAGGGTTACCCGTTCGGCCAGATGACCTCGCGCTGGTGCTACCGGTCAGAGGTGAAGGCGAATTGGAAGCTCTACATGGACGCCTTCCAGGAGTTCTATCACGCACCGGTGCTGCACGCGAACCAGTCGCCGACCGCCTATTCGAAGGCGGCCGCGCAGGCGGGTTTCGAGGCCCCGCACTACCGCCTGGAAGGCCCGCACCGGCTGGTCAGTACGTCGGGTGTGCGCGCCTGGGAGATGGCAGCGGAGATGCGCAAGCCGATCGAGGACATCTGTCAGAGTGGACTGTTCGGGCCCTGGGATAAACCAGAATTGGGGGAGATGCCCGCCGGGCTTAATCCCGCGAAGTGTGATCCGTGGGGACTGGATTCCTTCCAGCTGTTCCCCAACTTCGTCATCCTGTTCTGGGGTCAGGGCTGGTACCTGACGTACCACTACTGGCCGACCTCATATAACACCCACGTCTTCGAGGGCACGCTGTACTTCCCGGAGCCGCGCACCCCACGCGAACGTGTAGCCCAGGAACTCGCGGCGGTGTCCTTCAAGGAATACGGGCTGCAGGATGCCAATACGCTGGAGGCGACCCAGACGATGATCGAATCGCGGGTCATCGACAGATTCCTGCTCAACGACCAGGAGATCCTGCTCCGTCACCTGCATAAGGAAACCGCGGCCTGGATCGACGAATACAAGCGAACGTCTAAAGCGGGGGTGTGAACGCGGTGTCCGCTTTGCTGCCAACCGAATTCGCCGACCTGGAACACTTCGCGCAGTGGTGCCTACCGAGCGAACCGGAGCGCTACGCCAAAAGGCTGGCGAGTTCGATGACCGAGATGAAGGCCTTTTACGACGCGATCACACCGCGCGCCGAGGAGGCCCTCACCTACTGCGACAAATTCCCCCTCAACGACTTGCCGGAGGATGTCGAGAACCTCATGCACCTGCTGTACTCGATGATCATGGTGTCGTTTCCGGTGGAGTGCTGGAAGCAACCGCGGGTTCCCGATTCCGGCGCTTCCACCCTGGACTGCGTGTCCGAGCCCGTTCCGTGACCGCTGCTACGGTCCTGCGGGCCGCGCGGTGGGCCGACGTCGACTCCGGCGAGGTCCACTCGCCAGCAGTGGTGGTGGTAGGCGGTGAGCGCATCCTAGCGGTCAATCCCGAAGGGCCACTGCCGTATTCGGCAACGATCGTCGACCTCGGAGACGTCACGCTCCTTCCCGGCCTGATGGACATGGAACTCAACCTGCTCATCGGCGGACCCGGTGGGCCTGAGGGCCTGCCGGCACCGATGCACGGCGTTCAAGACGATCCGGCTTATCGCACCCTGCGCGGGGCGGTCAACGCGCGCACCACACTGGACGCCGGCTTCACCACCGTGCGCAACCTCGGGCTCATGGTCAAGACCGGCGGCTACCTACTCGATGTCGCGCTGCAACGCGCGATCGATCAGGGCTGGCACGCCGGCCCGCGCATCTATCCCGCGGGCCACGCTGTCACCCCCTACGGCGGTCATTTGGACCCGACCGTGTTCCAGCGGCTCGCGCCCGGGATCATGCCACTCTCTGTCGCCGAGGGCATCGCCAACGGTGTGCCCGACGTGATCGCCTGCGTCAGGTATCAGATTCGCCACGGCGCCAAGCTGATCAAGGTGTCGGCCTCCGGTGGCGTCATGTCACACAGCACGGGCCCGGGTGCCCAGCAATACTCCGATGCGGAATTCGCCGCGATCGCCGATGAAGCCCACCGCGCCGGGGTGCGCGTCGCCGCGCACGCCGTTGGCGACTCTGCGATACGGGCCTGTATCCGCGCCGGGATCGACTGCATCGAGCACGGTTTCCTCGCTACTGACGACACCATCCAGATGATGGTCGATCACGGCACCTTCCTGGTCTCCACCACATATTTGACCGAGGCGATGGCGATCGACCGGATCGCGCCGGAACTGCGGAAGAAGGCGGAGGACGTCTTCCCGCGTGCGAAGGCCATGCTGCCCAAGGCGATTGCCGCCGGAGTGCGCATCGCCTGCGGTACCGACGCGCCGGCGATCCCGCATGGCCAGAACGCCAAGGAGCTGGGCGCACTGGTGGCACGTGGCATGACTCCCATGCAGGCGATCCGTGCCGCGACCGTGGTGGCCGCTGAGCTCGTCGAGGCCGACGACGAGCTGGGCCGCCTCGAGCCCGGCTACCTCGCCGACATTATCGCCGTGCCTGGCGATCCCTCCCAGGACATCGGCACCACGCTCGAGGTTTCCTTCGTCATGAAGGGCGGACAGATTTATAAGACACCTGCCGTCGCCACGTGCGATAACGTCGAATAACCGAGAACGGGCCGGGGAAGGGAGGCAGGCATGGAACTCACTGACAACATTCTGTGGCTGCTCAAGCAGGCCTTCTACTTCTCGTTGACCTCCGTTAACGAAGCGGTGAGCAGTCACGGTGTCAGCACCGCCCAGATCGGCGTGCTGCGTCAACTTGCCAACGAACCCGGTCTGTCCGGCGCCGAGCTCGCCCGACGCCTGCTGATCAGCCCGCAAGGGGTTCAGCTCGCTCTCACCGCGTTGGAACGCCGCGGATTGGTGGAACGAAAACAGGACCCCCAACACGGGCGCATTCTGCAGGCCTACCTCACCGGCGAAGGCCGCAACGTGGCCGCCACGGTCGTCAACGATGCAATTGCCGCACACGAGAAAGTGTTTGGCGTACTCAGTGCCGACGAGCAGCAGACCCTGCGCGAATTACTGGGCCGCGTGGTCGAAAAAGGCACCGGCCACGAGCTGTTCAACGACCACGTCGACACTTGACCCTGGCCCGACTCAGCCGCGGGGTACCGGTATCT
>CAVTEZ010000036.1:0-15448 GCA_963733755.1 uncultured Actinomycetota bacterium | reverse complement strand
TGGGCGAAGGGGGACTTGAACCCCCACGTCCCGAAGGACACTGGCACCTGAAGCCAGCGCGTCTGCCATTCCGCCACTCGCCCTAAACAACCGGTGGAGCCTATCACTGCCAGAGCGGCCGCTCAACCGCCGGCGCACGCCGGCCGCGTGACGCCAGTTCGAATTGAATCGACGCGATTCTCAGAGTTCCGTTGGTGGCGCTGCGCTGCGCTGGGCCGATAGCATTCTGGGGTACGACACGCGCGATGCGACACGCGGAACACCGTCCGGCCGTGCCGCCGGCAAACCGAGGACTGGGCGTTTGAGAATGGGCAGCCAGAAAGGGCTGGTTCAACGCATCGAGCGCAAGCTCGAGGTGAGCGTCGGTGACGCGTTTGCCCGGGTTTTCGGCGGATCGATCGTTCCGCAAGAGCTCGAGGCGATGCTGCGCCGGGAGGCCGGCGAGGGAATTCGCGCCGTCGCGGGTAATCACCTTTTGGCTCCCAACGAATACATCATTACCCTCGGTATGCACGACTACCAGAAAGTGGGCGCCGACCCGGACCTCACTTCGGACGCTTTCGCTAAGCACTTGGCGAGATACATCGGCGAACAGGGGTGGCAAACATATGGTGACGTGGTCATCCGGTTCGAGCAGTCGGCGAACCTGCACACCGGCCAGTTCCGCACCCGGGTGCTGTCAACCCCGATGTCGAGCCCCGGCCAACAGCGGCGAGCCCGCCCCGCCACAATCAGACCGTGCGTTCAGCGCAGAACCAGGAGTACCAGCGATGAGTGAGAATTGAGCTACGGCGGCGGCCAGGGCAGGGACGGCCCGGCGACGACTACTACGACGACCCCACGCCCATCCGCATGACGACCCGCATGCCGCACCCGATCCGCGTGGCGGGGTATCAGCCGGACCAGGCCGGCTACGGCGACCCGACAGCGCGGCGGCTACCCCGACCAGGGCGGCCCGGCGCACCCGACCACGCGGCGGCTACCCCGACCAGCCCGGCTACGGTGCTACCCCGACCACCGCGGCGGCTACCCGGACCAGCCCGGCTACGCGCACCCCGACCACGCGGCGGCCACCCCGACCAGCCGCGGCTACCCCCGACCCGCGCGGCGGCTACCCCGAGCAGCGCGGTGGCTACCCCGACCAGGGCGGCTACCCGCAGCCGTACGAGCAGCGCCCGGCCGGTGGCTACGGCGGCGGCCAGGGCTAGCGGCGGCACCGCGCGGCGGCTCGGCCCCGGCCGGCCAGGGCTACGACGAGCACGCCGACTACGGCCGGGGACAGGCTCGCCACGACGAGGGCGGCACGGGCCACCCGACCAGCGCGGCGGCTACCCCGACCAGGGCCCGGGCTACGACCAGGGCTACGGCGGCGGCGGATACGGCCGACAGGACTACGGCCAGCAGCCCGACTACGGCCGACCGGATTACGGCCAGTTATATGCCCCACCCGGGGCGGCGGCGGGTACGCCGAGCCCGGGCGCGACTACGACTACGGCCAGCCCGCGGACGCCGGCGGTTACGGCGGCGGCTACGGCCAGGGCGGCTACTCGTCCTCGGGCTCGGCGGTCACGCTGCAACTCGACGACGGCAGCGGGCGCACCTACCAGTTGCGCGAAGGCCCCAACGTGATTGGCCGCGGCCAGGACGCACAGTTCCGGCTGCCCGACACCGGAGTGTCGCGTCGCCACTTGGAGATTCGTTGGGACGGCCAAGTCGCGCTGCTGTCCGACCTCAACTCCACCAACGGCACCACCGTCAACAACGCGCCTGTTCAGGAGTGGCAGTTGGCCGACGGTGACGTGATCCGGCTTGGACACTCGGAGATCGTCGTCCACATCCATTGAGCCCGTAGGGCGCGAAGGCATTGGCTTCAGCCCCGCGTCGACCGCCGTCCAAGTATCGTGACGTTGCTATATCCGGGCACGTGGGGCACGCGGCACCAGGACGGAGAGGACGCCGGATGCAGGGACTCGTACTGCAACTGACGCGCGCCGGTTTCTTGATGCTGTTGTGGTTGTTCATCTGGTCCGTGCTGCGCATCCTGCGCACTGACATCTACGCACCGACCGGAGCGGTAATGGTGCGACGCGGTTTGACGTTGCGCGGAACTCTGCTGCCGTCGCGACAACGCGGCAACGCAGCGCGCTATCTCGTTGTGACCGAAGGGGCATTGGCCGGTGCCCGCATCACGCTGAGCGGTCAGCCGGTGCTGATCGGGCGCGCCGACGACTCCACGTTGGTGCTCAACGACGATTACGCCTCGACGCGGCACGCGCGGCTTTCCCAGCGAGGCTCGGAATGGTACGTCGAAGATCTAGGATCGACCAACGGCACATACCTTGACAGGGCGAAGGTGACGACGGCGGTACGGGTTCCCATTGGCACGCCGGTGAGTATCGGCAAGACGGTAATTGAGTTGCGCCCGTGACTTTGGTCTTGCGCTATGCAGCGCGCAGCGATGTCGGCCTGGTGCGATCCAACAACGAAGACTCGGTGTATGCCGGTGCGCGATTGCTGGCGCTCGCCGACGGGATGGGCGGGCACGCCGCCGGTGAAGTCGCGTCGCAGTTGGTGATTGCCGCGCTGGCCCACCTCGACGATGACGAGCCCGGCGGCGACCTGCTCGGCAAGCTCGACGCCGCCGTGCATTCCGGTAACTCGGCGATCGCCGCCCAGGTGGAGATGGAGCCCGACCTCGAAGGTATGGGCACCACACTGACCGCAATCCTGTTCGCGGGCAACCGGATTGGGATGATCCACATCGGCGACTCGCGGGGTTATCTGCTGCGCGACGGCGAACTGACGCAGATCACCAAAGACGACACGTTCGTCCAGACCCTGGTCGACGAGGGGCGGATCACCAAGGAAGAGGCGCACAGCCACCCGCAGCGATCGTTGATCATGCGGGCGTTGACCGGCCATGAGGTCGAGCCGACCCTGACGATGCGCGAGGTCCGGCTCGGTGATCGCTATCTGCTTTGCTCAGACGGACTTTCCGATCCGGTGAGCGACGAGACCATCCTGGACGCCTTGAAGATTCCCGACGTCACCGACAGCGCCGACCGGCTGATCGAACTGGCGTTGCGCGGCGGCGGCCCCGACAACGTGACCGTGGTGGTCGCCGACGTCGTCGACACCGACTACGGGCCCACCCAGCCGATCATCGCGGGCGCGGTGTCCGGTGAATCCGATGTGCACGACCAACTGACCCGGCCGAACACCTCGGCCGGCCGGGCATCGGCCATTAACCCGCGCAAAGAAGTCACCAAACGCATTGTGCCCCAGATTGATACAGTTCTGCCGCCGCAGCGATCCCGCCGGCGACTGTTGATCGGGGTCGCGCTGACGATTCTGCTGGTGCTCGCGGCACTCGCGGTCGGCCGCACCGTGATCCGCAGTTATTACTACGTCACCGCCTTCAACGGCGCGGTGTCGATCATGCAGGGCCTCCAAGTGTCCATCCTGGGTGTGCCGCTGCACCAGCCGTATTCGCAGGGCTGTCTGAACAGCCTCAACCAGTTGTCGGTAATCCGCTACGGCCAGGCCGGCGCCAGCCGCGGCTGCCAGCTGATGAAACCCTCCGATCTGGTCGAGTCGGCCCGCGCGCAAGTCGCGGCCGGCCTGCCGGTGGGCACCCTCGATCAGGCCAACGCGCAACTGCGCCGATTGGCCACCGAGTCGCTGTTGCCGCTCTGCACGCTGGCGCGTGCCCAGTCACCGCCGGCTTCAACCCCACCGCCCGCACCGACCACCAGCCAGGCACCTACGCCCGGCGCGGAATCCTCTGCCCCCCAAGAGGCTCCGGTAGGCCCGCCGCCGACATCGGCCGCCGCGCCGACCGTCACAGCGCTCTCCCCGCCGCCGCCCCAGCCGGGAACCGACTGCCGGACTCCGGAATGACCACGCAGCCGCAGGCGCCGGTCACCGTCACGCCGTCGTTGCCGAACCGGCGCAATGCAGAACTGCTGCTGCTGTGTTTCGCCACCGTGATCACCTCCGCGGCTTTCGCGATCGTGCAGGCCAACCAGGAGCGCGGAATCGGCTGGCAGATCCTCACCTACGGGGCGGGGTTCCTGGCCGTGTTCGGCGTCGCACACCTGGCCATCAGACGCTATGCGCCCTATGCGGATCCGTTGCTGCTGCCGATCGTGGCGCTGCTCAACGGCCTGGGTTTGGTGATGATCCACCGACTCGATCTTGACGAGCGGCTGGCCGAGGGGAGTGGCCGCACAGTCACGAACCCGCAGATTCTGTGGACGCTGGTCGGCGTGGGTGCCTTTGCGTTCGTGGTGATCTCGTTGAAGGACCATCGGCAACTCGCGCGCTACGGCTACGTTTGCGGGCTAACCGGTCTGGTCATCCTGGCCATTCCGGCGCTGTTGCCGAAGTCGCTGTCCGAGCAGAACGGCGCCAAGATCTGGATTCGGTTGCCGGGCTTTTCGATTCAGCCCGCTGAGTTTTCGAAGATATTGTTGCTGATCTTCTTCTCGGCGGTGCTGGTCGCCAAGCGCGGGTTGTTCACCAGCGCGGGCAAGCATGTGCTGGGCATGGATCTGCCTCGTCCGCGTGACCTCGCTCCGCTGCTCGGCGCCTGGGTGACGTCGATCGCCGTGATGGTCTTCGAAAAGGACTTGGGGACTTCGCTTTTGCTCTACGCGTCGTTCCTCGTGGTGGTCTACCTGGCCACCCAGCGGTTCAGCTGGGTGGTGATCGGCCTGACCTTGTTCGCACTGGGCAGCGTTGCGGCGTATTTCATGTTCGCTCACGTCCGGGTTCGCGTGCAGACCTGGCTGGATCCGTTCGCCGACCCGGACAACACCGGCTACCAGATCGTGCAGTCGCTGTTCAGCTTCGCCACGGGCGGCGTCTTCGGCACCGGCCTGGGCAACGGGCAACCTGACACCGTGCCCGCTGCGGCAACGGATTTCATCACCGCGGCGTTCGGCGAAGAACTCGGCCTGGTGGGCTTGGCCGGGCTGCTGATGCTCTACACCATCGTGATCGTCCGCGGTATGCGGACGGCGATCGCTGTCCGGGACAGCTTCGGCAAACTGCTGGCCGCCGGTCTGGCTTCCACGCTGGCCATCCAGTTGTTCATCGTCGTCGGCGGTGTCACCAACCTGATTCCGTTGACCGGGCTGACCACGCCCTGGATGTCTTACGGCGGCTCGTCGTTGCTGGCGAACTATGTGCTGCTGGCGATCCTGGTGCGCATCTCGCACGCGGCCCGGCGTCCGTTCCGCACCAAGTCGCGCAATACCTCGCCGATCGCGGGCGCTAACACCGAGGTGATCGAGCGGGTATGAACACCTCTCTGCGCCGGATTTCGGTGACCGTGATGGCGCTGATCGTGCTCTTGCTGTTCAACGCAACGCTCACTCAAGTGTTCACCGCTGACGGGCTGCGGTCCGATCCGCGCAACCAGCGAGTGCTGTTCGACGAGTACTCCCGGCAGCGGGGTCAGATAACGGCGAACGGCCAACTGCTGGCGTATTCGGTGGCCACCGACAGCCGATTCCGTTTCCTGCGGGTGTATCCCAATGGCGCGGCGTACGCGCCGGTGACCGGGTTCTATTCACTGCGCTACTCCAGCACCGGCCTGGAGCGGGCCGAGGATCCCTTGCTGAACGGATCCGATCAACGGTTGTTCGGCCGTCGGCTGGCCGACTTCTTCACCGGTCGCGACCCGCGCGGCGGGACGGTGGACACCACCATCAGTCCGCGCATCCAGCAAGCCGGTTGGGACGCGATGCAGCAGGGCTGCAACGGGCCGTGCCGGGGCGCGGTTGTCGCGCTGGAACCGTCCACCGGGAAGATTCTCGCGCTGGTGTCCTCGCCGTCCTTCGACGCGAACCTGCTCGCCTCACACGACCCCGAGCAGCAGGCGCACACCTGGCAACAACTGCGCGACGATCCGAACTCACCGATGATCAATCGCGCGATCTCCCAGACGTATCCGCCTGGGTCGACGTTCAAGGTGATCACGACGGCGGCCGCCTTACAGAACGGCGCGACCGAGGACGACGAGCTCACCGCGGCGGCGTCGATCCCGCTGCCGGACAGCACCGCGAGCCTGGAGAACTACGGCGGCACGCCCTGCGTCAACGCCGAAACCGTAACGCTGCGTGAGGCATTCGCCCGATCCTGCAACACCGCCTTCGTCCAGCTGGGCCTGCTCACCGGCACCGACGCGCTGCGCAGCACCGCGCAATCGTTCGGCCTGGACACCGTCCCGGAATCGATGCCGCTGCAGGTCGCGGAGTCGACGGTCGGACCGATTCCCGACGCTGCCGCGCTGGGAATGTCGAGCATCGGCCAGAAGGACGTCGCGTTGACGCCGCTGGAAAATGCGCTCGTTGCGGCTACCATCGCCAATTCCGGAATCACCATGCAGCCCTACCTGGTCGACAGCCTGCAGGGACCTGACCTGGCTAATATCGGCACGACCGCACCGCACCAACAGCGCCGTGCGGTGTCCCCGCAGGTCGCGGCTAAGCTAACTGAGTTGATGGTCGGCGCCGAGAATGTCACTCAGCAGAAAGGGGCGATCCCCGGCGTGCAGATCGCATCCAAGACTGGTACCGCAGAGCACGGCACCGACCCGCGCCACACACCACCGCACGCGTGGTACATCGCCTTTGCGCCCGCGAAGGCTCCGAAGGTGGCCGTAGCAGTGCTCGTGGAAGACGGCGCTGACCGGTTGTCGGCGACCGGTGGTGCGCTTGCCGCACCGATCGGGCGCGCCGTCATCGAGGCCGCGCTGCAGGGAGGACCATGAGCCCGCGAGTAGGTGTGACGCTGTCTGGCCGCTACCGCCTGCAGCGCCTGATTGCCACCGGCGGCATGGGGCAGGTATGGGAGGCCGTCGACAGCCGGCTGGGACGGCGCGTCGCGGTCAAAGTACTCAAGGCCGAGTTCTCCCAGGACTCCGAATTCATCGAGCGCTTCCGGGTTGAGGCGCGCACGACCGCGATGCTCAACCATCCCGGCATCGCCAGCGTTCACGACTATGGCGAGACCCAAATGGAGGGCGAAGGTCGCACCGCCTATCTGGTGATGGAGTTGGTCAACGGCGAGCCACTCAACTCGGTGCTCAAGCGGACCGGCCGGCTGTCGCTGCGGCACACGCTAGACATGCTCGAGCAGACCGGACGGGCGCTGCAGGTGGCGCACGCTGCCGGTCTGGTGCACCGCGACGTCAAACCGGGCAACATCCTGATCACCCCGACCGGCCAGGTGAAGATCACCGACTTCGGTATCGCCAAGGCCGTCGACGCCGCTCCGGTGACGCAGACCGGCATGGTGATGGGGACCGCCCAGTACATCGCCCCCGAGCAGGCGCTGGGCCACGACGCGACCCCGTCGAGCGATGTGTATGCGCTGGGAGTGGTTGGCTACGAAGCGGTTTCGGGCAAGCGGCCGTTCACCGGCGACGGCGCGCTGACGGTGGCGATGAAGCACATCAAAGAACCCCCGCCGCCGCTACCCTCCGACCTGCCAGCCAACGTGCGTGAGCTAATCGAGATCACCCTGGTCAAGAACCCCGGCATGCGGTACCGCAGCGGGGGGCCGTTCGCCGACGCGGTCGCCGCCGTCCGCGCCGGCCGCCGTCCGCCACGGCCCAATCAGGCGGCGGGCGCGGCGCGTGCCACGCCGGCGGCCATACCGTCGGGCGCGCAGACCCGCGCGGCAGCCGCAGCCACCACTCGCGCACCCGCTGCCCGTCGTGCCCGCCCGACCACTGGCGGTCACCGCACCCAACCGCCGCGCCGCACCTTCTCGTCCGGTCAGCGTGCGCTGCTGTGGGCCGCCGGGGTTCTGGGCGCGCTGGCGATCATCATCGCCGTCCTCATCGTGATGAACTCACACAACACGAATTCGCCACAGCAACCATCCGCACCCACCGTGACCGATACGGGAACGCCGCCCAGCAAGTCTGAATCGGCGCCGGCGCATCCAACTAATTGGACGTACCGGGGGGCCGCGGGTAATCCTGGAGGGCAATGCAAGCTGCCCACACCCAGGCGGGCGCCCGCGCTGACCTTCTCTTGCGCGGTGCCGTCCCAACACGAGAAACCGCAATGACGACCCCGCAGCACCTGTCCGACCGCTATGAACTCGGCGAGATCCTCGGCTTCGGTGGCATGTCCGAGGTTCATTTGGCCCGAGATGTCCGCCTACACCGGGACGTAGCGGTCAAGGTGCTGCGCGCCGACCTGGCCCGCGACCCCAGCTTCTACTTGCGCTTCCGGCGGGAAGCGCAGAACGCGGCCGCGCTCAACCATCCGGCGATCGTCGCGGTGTACGACACCGGCGAGGCAGAGACGGCCGCCGGCCCGCTGCCCTACATCGTGATGGAGTACGTCAACGGCGTCACGCTGCGCGACATCGTGCACACCGACGGACCGATGCCGCCCACCCGCGCCATCGAGGTGATCGCCGACGCCTGCCAGGCGCTGAACTTCTCCCACCAGCACGGCATCATCCACCGCGACGTCAAGCCGGCCAACATCATGATCAGCACTACCAACGCGGTCAAGGTGATGGACTTCGGCATCGCCCGGGCCCTGTCGGACAGCGGCAACAGCGTCACCCAGACCGCCGCAGTGATCGGTACCGCACAGTATCTTTCGCCCGAGCAGGCCCGCGGCGACACCGTCGACGCCCGCTCCGACGTCTACTCGCTGGGTTGTGTGCTCTACGAAATGCTCACCGGTGAACCGCCTTTCGTCGGCGACTCGCCGGTCGCGGTGGCCTATCAGCACGTCCGCGAAGACCCGGTGCCGCCGTCGCGACGCTACGAGGGCATCTCCGCCGACCTGGACGCGGTCGTGCTCAAGGCGCTGGCCAAGAACCCGGAAAACCGCTACCAGACCGCCGCCGAGATGCGCACCGACCTGGTTCGGGTGCATAACGGCGAGCCACCGGAGGCGCCGAAGATCCTGACCGACGCCGACCGTTCATCGCTGATGGCCGCGCCGCATTCCAGTGACTCCGCGGCAGCGCAGACCGATGCGCTGCCACGCCAGCAGCTCGACTTCATTCGCGAGCGCGGCCCCGGTTCGGTGAGCCGCTGGGTGATCGCGGTCTCGGCGCTGGCGGTGCTGACGGTGATCGTCACGATCCTGATTAACACGTTCGGCGGTGGCATGCGCAGCGTGCAGGTGCCAGACGTACGCAACCAGGCGTCGGCCGATGCAATCGCCGCGCTGCAGAACCACGGCTTCAAGACCCGTACCCAACAGAAGCCCGACTCGACCGTTCAGCCCGACCACGTCATCGGCACCGACCCGGCCGCCGACGTGAAAGTCGGTGCCGGCGAGCTGATTACGGTCGAGGTGTCCACCGGGCCTGAGCAGCGTGAGGTGCCCGACGTGTCCTCGCTGAGCTACTCCTCGGCGGTGAAGAAGCTGAAGTCCGCCGGGTTCAATCGCTTCAAGCAGGTCAACTCTCCGTCGACACCGGAGATGAAGGATAAGGTCATCGGCACCAACCCGCCGGCCAATCAGACGTCGGCGATCACCAACGAGATCGCCGTGATCGTCGGATCAGGTCCGTCGACCAAGCAGGTTCCCGATGTCGCCGGGCAGACCGCCGACGAGGCCCAGAAGAACTTGACGGTGTATGGCTTTTCCAAGTTCGCTCAGGCCGCGGTGGACAGCGCCAGACCGGCCGGCGCCGTTATCGGCACGAATCCGCCAGCGGGAGCGACAGTTCCGGTCGACACGGTGATCGAGTTACAGGTGTCCAAGGGCAACCAGTTCTTGATGCCCGACGTAACCGGAATGTTCTGGACCGACGCCGAACCGCGGTTGCGCACCCTGGGCTGGACGGGGGTGCTGGACAGAGGCCCCGACGTGGACGCGGGTGGCTCGCAGCACAACCGGGTGGTGTACCAGAGCCCGTCAGCGGGTCAAGGCGCCAACAAAGACGGCAGCATCACGCTGAAGTTCGGTCAGTAGCCGAAGGGCTCATCTCGGCGGAGCGGCGGACGGTGGCCAGGCTGTCCACCAGTTCGCTCTCCAATTTGCGCACCAGCCCGTCGTCGCGGACCTGGCCGCAGTCGGCCAGCCAGTTGGCCAGCATCCGGTGGCCGCCTTCGGTGAGAATCGATTCCGGGTGGAACTGCACGCCGTGGATCGGTAGCTCGGCGTGCCGCACGCCCATGATCACCCCGCTGCGGGTGTGCGCGGTCACCTCCAGCTCGGCGGGCAGTGTCTCGGGCATGATCGTCAACGAGTGATACCGGGTCGCGATGAATGGGTCTGGAAGGCCTTGCAGCACACCACTATTTGTGTGGTACACGCTGCTGGTTTTGCCGTGCAACAATTCGGGGGCCCGGTCCACGGTGGCGCCGAAGGCCACGCCGATGGCTTGGTGGCCGAGGCACACGCCGAGCAGTGCGGTTCGCGACGCAGCGCAGGCGCGCACCAAGTCGATCGATGCGCCTGCGCGTTCCGGCGTGCCCGGCCCCGGGCTCAGCAAGATCCCGTCGACCTCGGCGGCGACGGCGGCCGGGTCGGAGAGTCGAGCGTCGTCGTTGCGCCACACCTGCGCCTCGACCCCCAACTGGCCCAGGTATTGCACCAGGTTGAAGACGAAGCTGTCGTAGTTGTCGACGACCAAGATCTGCATCAGGTCAGGCTACCGGTGCGCTTAATCGCAGGTGAGGTCAGTAACTGACCGGGCCGGCGGGCTCAGCGGAGTGCATCCGCACCGGCTCGGTGTGACCCACAATGCGGAGGTCGGGCGACACCTGTTCGGTGTAGCCGAGCCCGAACCGCACCACGTACTGCTTATAGAGAATCACCAGGGGAGCGGCCGCCAATGCCGCCTGCATGGCCGTCGCGTCGCCGATCGCGGTGATCCGGTACGGCGGGCTGTAGGTGCGCCCGTTGAGCAGCAATGTATTGCCCACGCAGCGGGCCACCGAGGTGGCGATGATGCGCTGGTCCTGCATCTGGATCGCCTCGGCGCCGGCGCTCCACAGCGCGTTGAGCACGGCCTGGATGTCCTGCTGATGCACGACGAGGTCGTCCGGTGATGCATCACGGGGGAAGCGACCGTTGGCATCGCGCTGCGCGTCGTTGAGCGTGACGACCAGACCCGGCCCGTCCACCGGCTCCAGTCCGGCGTCAGCGGCGAGCTCCGCGGACCGTCGCTGCATTGCCGCCAGTGCCGAGTTCGCGGACCGGCCGTGCGTCGAATCGATGGTGTTGGCCAGCCGATCCCGTTCGGTGGTCAACCGGGCGACCGCGGACTGCTCGCTGCGTACCAGATCGACCAGGCGTGGCGCATCGCTGCGCCGGATCTCGCCGCCCCGGGACACCCCGTGGGTGGCTCCGAGCAGCAGCCCGGCCAACAGGCACACCACCGGAACACCGACCCGCCACGGTGACGGGCGGCTCGCCTGGTCGCCTCCGTCGCGCGCGGGCAGCGGCCGGGGGATCCTTAACGCCATCGGCCTCTCCGTCCGCTGCTGGTGAGTGGGTTACGCTCGTCGTTGCATCTGCTCTGAAAACACCGTAGCTCCGAGGTAGGAATGCCCAAGTCCAAAGTCCGCAAGAAGACCGACTTCACCGCCCATTCGGTGAGCCGCACCCCGGTCAAGGTCAAGGCCGGCCCGTCCAGCGTGTGGTTCGTGGTGTTGTTCTGCGGCTTGATGCTGATCGGTCTGGTCTGGCTGATGGTGTTCCAGTTAGCGGCGACTGGTCAGGACGCGCCCTCCGTGCTCAATTGGATGGCCGGACTCGGTCCGTGGAACTACGCCATCGCGTTTGCTTTCATGATCAGCGGGTTGTTGCTCACGATGCGGTGGCGGTAGGCGCAGTCGTCGCCGTACTGCGCTGGTTTCCGGCCGGCGACGTTGCTGGGTCAGCAACCTGTAACGGACCGGATCACACGCGTGTGATTCATCCCCATTGTTGATAGCGCTTGTGGATAACCACATCGGTAGTGGTAGACCCCCTTAGGAGCCAAGTGCAGCAAACACAATGGGCGCCACCTTCAGCCGGAATCGCAGCTTGTGGGCTTGGCGGAATTGTGATGGCTATCTCATGTGTGACCGTCGTCACAGATCCGCCAGGACGGCTTCTGCTCGGCATTGCCGGGGTAGGACTGATCTTGTTTGCGGGCGGAACGTGGCGTGCGCGGCCCAAGCTGGCAATCACCGCCGACGGTCTGCAGGTCGGCGGATGGCTACGACCGGCTCAGCTGCGGCGATCCGACATCAAGATCATCCGGATCACCGAATTCCGCCGTCTCGGCCGCAAAATGCGGCTGCTCGAGATCGACGCCGACGACGGTCGGCTGTTCGTCTTCTCGCGCTGGGACCTCGGCACCGACCCGTTGGACGTCCTCGACGCGCTGACCGCGCGCGGTTACGCCGGGTCGTGACCCTACGGCGTCAGGAAATGGTGATCGACTCGATGACTACCGGCTCGCTGGGACGGTCGCCGGGGCCAGTCGCCGTGGTGGCGATCGCGTCCACCACCTGCTGCGAGTCCGAGTCCACGACCTCACCGAAGATGGTGTGCTTGCGGTTCAGGTGCGGGGTCTGGCCGACGGTAATGAAGAACTGCGAGCCGTTGGTGCCCGGGCCCGCATTGGCCATCGCCAACAGGTAGGGCTTGTCGAACTGCAACTCGGGGTGGAACTCGTCGGCGAACTTGTAGCCTGGGCCGCCGCGACCGCTGCCGGTGGGGTCACCGCCCTGGATCATGAATCCGCTGATCACCCGGTGGAAGACCGCGCCGTCGTAGAAGGGGCCGGAGCTACCGCCGGACGCGTTCTCGGTCGAGTACTCCTTGGTGCCTTGAGCCAGGCCCACGAAGTTGGCAACGGTCTTGGGCGCGTGGTTTCCGAACAACGCGATCTTGATGTCGCCGCGGTTGGTGTGCAATGTGGCAGTGGCAGTCTGAATCGGGCTGGTAGTCACGGGGTCACAGTCTGCCATCACGGTCCGTCCCGCCGGACATCCGGTGTCCCTACCCGGTGTGGCAGTCTTGAACGTATTCGAAGGCGGTCTTGCGAGGGGCCGGGAAAGGTGAGCGATGCGCGCCAAAAACCACACCCACTTGACCCCGCGCGAACGGCTGAGCCGCGGTCTGACCTACACGGCGGTCGGGCCGGTGGACGTGACCCGCGGCGTGGTGGGCCTCAGCGTGCACTCCGCGCAGGCCGGCGCCTCGAACCTGCGCCGCCGCTACCGCGAGGGCCGACTGGCCCGCGATTTGCACAGCGCCCAAGAGACTTTGGTGCAGGAGCTGGCGGCCGCCCAGGAAGTGGTCACCGGTCTGCCGGACGCACTGCAGCACGCCCGGCGCGCTCGACACCGCAGGCCGCGGCCGTGGCTGCTGGCCGGGGCCGCCGCGGTAGTACTCGCCGCTGGCGCAGCCGCGTTCTCGATCACCCGGCGGTCGACGCATCGTGAGCCGTCGCCATTGCCGCCGAGCGTTGAGGTGGATCCCCCGCTGTAAGGCGGGCGGCGGCCCGCGCTTAGCTCTTGGCGGCTCCGCAGCTCGGCACGGTGTGATCGTTGGTGATGCCGTGTAGATACCAGGTGTTGTTCACGCTGACCAGATGGACGGTCGCTGCAGAGGCTCCGGGTGCGTGGTTGATGTTGTCGGCGTTGACGTACCACGTCTGGTCGTAGGTGTAGCAGACGTTCAGCGCGGCGGCGCCGTCCTTGACTGACTGCACGTCGACAGTGACGAGCGTGAGACCGTCGTTCGAGTGGCTCGTCTGGTCTCGGGCGTCGTATTCGCCTTGCCGGCCCAGACCCTGTGCCGCACTTCGCAATGCGTTGAACTGATCGCCGACCAAATTCGGCTCGACGACGGCAAAGAATTGTTTGGCGGCTGGGCCGGCCTGTGCGTGGTCGGCGTTATAGGCACTCATCGCCGGCCAGATGTCATGGGTGTAGCGGTCGATGATTTGCTGGTTCATGACGGGTTCCGCCTCCGCAGGATTACTGGGCGAGCTGCACGCAAAGAGTGCGGCTATCGGCACGAGGGCGACGGCGAGTTTCATGGCATCCTCAGAATATCCGTGAGCCCGTGGCCGGTGACCGGGTCCACTCTGACCGGGTTGCCGGAGTCGGGCGCGTTGATCATGAAGCCGTTGCCGATGTAGATGCCAGTGTGTTCGGTGCCTGCGGTCGCGTTGGGACGGAAGACCAGGACATCACCGGGTTGTGCCTTGCCGATTACGGCGCTGCCCGGTACGAGACTTAAGTCCTTGGCATGGGCGAGGTTTGGGTTGGTGTCGATCGCGTCCGTGCCTTGGCCCAAGTCGATTCCCGCGCCTTGCTGGACGGAATAGCGCACCAGGCCGCCGCAGTCGTAGCCGTAGCGGTCCCAGTCATGGTACTGGTTTGCCCCCTGGCCTGAGTCTCCCTGCCCCTGGGATGGGCCGTCTTTTGATTTGTTGCCGCCCCAGGCATAGGTCGTGTTCTGTTGTCCGACAGCGTTAGCCAGCGAGTCGATGGCCTCATCGCCGGTCGGCGTGCGTGGGTCCGGCAAGGGATCGCCCGGTTTGAAGTTCGCCAGTCGCTGGCGCCACTCGTCGGCACTCAATCCCGCCAGCAGCGGTGAAGGCGTGGGGTTGTCGGATAAGTGATGGCTAACGTCAGGCGAGTTGTTGTCCTTCGTCGCCTCAGTGGGAAACGGCTTGTGGCCGCCCTTCGTCGGCAACGGCAGTTGGTCGGCCGGCGTTGTCTTGCCATCGCCAGGGGTGGCGCTTGCGGTATCTCGCGCCCGTTGTAGTCAAGCTGGGCATCGCCAACAGCGGCTCGCATCGCGGTGGCTAGTTCGTGGTCGGTGGTGTGCGCCTTGGTTTTCACCGTGTCGAGCTGCCCTTGCAGAATCTGCTGCTCTAGCCGAGCCTCGGTCGACCCCATCAGCAAACCGGCATTGCCGATGTCAACCTTCCAATCGTCGGTGATCCTAAAACCCAACCCTTGAGCGGTCTCGTCGACCTCGCTCATCATCCCCTTGGTGATTTGGACGTCTTCCCAGGCGTCGTCCACCGCGGACGCCACTTGCCTGGACTCGCGGCCGTCACCCTGAATGTCGGTGCGCGCCCTGCCCAGGCTGGTGTGAAACGCGGTCCCGGCCTCGCCCTCCCAGTCGGCGAGATTCTGGCCGACCTGACCCAAGTCATCGCCGAACCTTTGCATGGTGGCTGCGCGCCCGCTGGCCACCTGGAAAACCTTAAGCACCGCTGAAGGGTCCCACCGACGTACATCGTCAGGAGTCAGCTCGCTCATCCCCACCGCCTCAACGGAGCTCCGACAATGAAGTAGCAGCTTTGAACCCTTGGCACAAGGTGCCTACCTGCGGGGCAGCAATCTGCGCCGGCGATGGTCGCCGCAGGCGGTCGGCTGGGCGATCAAATGCGTGCCTGGTAGCTGTTTTGCCTGCAACTTTACTGTGGAGCCTAGGGTGTG
>CAVTEZ010000035.1:0-101883 GCA_963733755.1 uncultured Actinomycetota bacterium | reverse complement strand
CTCCGTCGACACCGGAGACGAAAGACAAAGTCATCGGCACCAACCCGCCGGCCAACCAGACGTCGGCGATCACCAACGAGATCGCCGTGATCGTCGGCTCAGGCCCGTCGAGCAAGCAGGTTCCCGACGTCGCCGGGCAGACCGCCGACGAGGCCCAGAAGAACCTGACGGTGTACGGCTTTTCCAAGTTCGCTCAGGCCGCGGTGGACAGCCCCACGACCGGCCGGCGCCGTTATCGGCACGAATCCGCCTGCGGGAGCTAATGTTCCGGTCGACACGGTGATCGAGTTGCAGGTGTCCAAAGGCAACCAATTCGTGATGCCCGACGTAACCGGAATGTTCTGGACCGACGCAGAACCGCGGTTACGCACGCTGGGCTGGACCGGGATCCTGGACAGGGGCCCCGACGTGGACGCCGGTGGCTCGCAGCACAACCGGGTGGTGTACCAGAGCCCGTCACCGGGTCAGGGCGCCAACAAGGACGGCAGCATCACGCTGAAGTTCGGTCAGTAGCCGAAGGGCTTATCTCGGCGGAGCGCCGCACGGTGGCCAGGCTGTCCACCAGCTCGCTCTCCAGCTTCCGGACCAACCCTCGTCGAGGACCTGGCCGCAGTCGGCCAGCCAGTTGGCCAGCATCCGGTGGCCGCCTTCGGTGAGGATCGACTCCGGGTGGAACTGCACGCCGTGGATCGGCAGCTCGGCGTGCCGCACGCCCATGATCACCCCGCTGCGGGTGCGGGCGGTCACCTCCAGCTCGGCGGGCAGTGTCTCGGGCATGATGGTCAACGAGTGATACCGGGTCGCGGTGAATGGGTCTGGAAGACCTTGCAGCACACCGGCATTCGTGTGGTACACGCTGCTGGTCTTGCCGTGCAGCAATTCGGGGGCCCGGTCCACGGTGGCGCCGAAGGCCACCCCGATGGCTTGGTGGCCGAGGCACACGCCCAGCAGTGGGGTTGCGACGCGGCGCAGGCCCGCACCAGGTCGATCGAGGCGCCTGCCCGTTCCGGCGTGCCCGGGCCCGGGCTCAGCAGAATCCCGTCGACCGCAGCGGCGACCGCGGCGGGGTCGGCCAGCCGAGCGTCGTCGTTGCGCCACACCTGTGCCTCGACACCCAACTGGCCGAGGTATTGCACCAGGTTGAAGACGAAGCTGTCGTAGTTGTCGACGACCAAGATCTGCATCGCCCCAGGCTACCGGTGCGCTTAATCGCAGGTGAGCTCAGTAACTGACCGGGCCGGCGGGCTCAGCGGAGTGCATCCGCACCGGCTCGGTGTGACCCACGATGCGGACGTCGGGCGACACCTGTTCGGTGTAGCCCAGCCCGAACCGCACCACGTACTGCTTGTAGAGAATCACCAGGGGAGCGGCCGCCAACGCAGCCTGCATGGCCGCGGCGTCGCCGATCGCGGTGACCCGGTACGGCGGGCTGTAGGTGCGCCCGTTGAGCAGCAAGGTGTTGCCCACGCAGCGGGGGACCGAGGTCGCGATGATGCGCTGGTCCTGCATCTGGATCGCCTCGGCGCCGGCGCTCCACAACGCGTTGAGGACGGCCTGGATGTCCTGCTGGTGCACGACGAGGTCGTCCGGCGATGCATCGCGGGGAAAGCGGCCGTTGGCGTCGCGCTGCGCGTCGTTGAGCGTGACGGTCAGACCCGGCCCGTGCACCGGCTCCAGCCCGGCGTCACCGGCGAGCTCCGCGGACCGTCGCTGCATCGCCGCCAGCGCCGCATTCGCGGACCGGCCGTGCGTCGAGTCGATGGTGTTGGCCAGCCGATCCCGTTCGGTGGTCAGCCGCTCGACCGCGGACTGCTCGCTGCGCACCAGATCGACCAGCCGTGGCGCATCGCTGCGCCGGATCTCGCCGCCCCGGGACACCCCGTGGGTGGCCCCGAGCAGCAGCCCGGCCAACAGACACACCACCGGAACGCCGACCCGCCACGGCGACGGGCGTCGCCTGGTCGCCGCCGTCACGCGCGGGCAGCGGCCGGGGGATGCTTATCGCCATCGGCCTCTCCGTCCGCTGCTGGTGAGTGCGTTACGCTCGTCGTTGCATCTGCTCTCAATACACCGTAGCTCCGAGGTCCGAGGTGAATGCCCAAGTCCAAAGTCCGCAAGAAGACCGACTTCACCGCCCACCGGTGAGCCGCACCCCGGTCAAGGTCAAGGCCGGCCCGTCCAGCGTGTGGTTTGTGGTGTTGTTCTGCGGCCTGATGCTGATCGGCCTGGTCTGGCTGATGGTGTTCCAGTTCGCGGCGACTGGCCAGGACGCGCCCTCCGTGCTCAATTGGATGGCCGGCCTTGGTCCGTGGAACTACGCCATCGCGTTTGCTTTCATGATCAGCGGGTTGTTGCTCACGATGCGGTGGCGGTAGGCGCAGTCGCCGCCGTAATGCGCGGTTTTCGGCCTGCGACGTTGCTGGGCCAGCAACTGGTGAGGGACCGGATCACACGCGTGTGATTCATCCCCATTGTGGATAGCGCTTGTGGATAACCACATCGGCAGTGGTAGACCCCCTTAGGAGCCAAGTGCAGCAAACACAGTGGGCGCCACCTTCGGCCGGAATCGCAGCTTGTGGCCTTGCCGGAATTGTGATGGCTACCTCATGTGTGACCGTCGTCACAGACCCGCCGGGACGGCTCCTGCTCGGCATTGCCGGGGTAGGACTGATCTTGTTTGCGGGCGGAACGTGGCGTGCGCGGCCCAAGCTGGCAATCACCGCCGACGGTCTGCAGGTCGGCGGATGGATACGACCGGCTCAGCTGCGGCGACCCGACATCAAGATCATCCGGATCACCGAATTCCGCCGTCTCGGCCGGAAAATGCGGCTGCTCGAGATCGACGCCAACGACGGTCGGCTGTTCGTCTTCTCGCGCTGGGACCTCGGCACCGACCCGTTGGACGTCCTCGACGTGCTGACCGCGCGCGGTTACGCCGGGTCGTGACCGTACGGCGTCAGGAAATGGTGATCGACTCGATGACTACCGGCTCGCTGGGACGGTCGCCGGGGCCAGTCGCCGTGGTGGCGATCGCTTCCACCACCTGCTGCGAGTCCGAGTCCACGACCTCGCCGAAGATCGTGTGCTTGCGGTTCAGGTGCGGGGTCTCGCCGACGGTGATGAAGAACTGCGAGCCGTTGGTTCCCGGGCCCGCATTGGCCATCGCCAACAGGTAGGGCTTGTCGAACTGCAACTCGGGGTGGAACTCGTCGGCGAACTTGTAGCCCGGGCCGCCGCGACCGGTGCCGGTGGGGTCACCGCCCTGGATCATGAATCCGCTGATCACCCGGTGGAAGACCGCGCCGTCGTAGAAGGGGCCGGAGCTACCTCCGGACGCGTTCTCGGTCGAGTACTCCTTGGTGCCTTGAGCCAGGCCCACGAAGTTGGCAACGGTCTTGGGTGCGTGGTTTCCGAACAACGCGATCTTGATGTCGCCGCGGTTGGTGTGCAGTGTGGCAGTGGCAGTCTGAATCGGGCTGGTAGTCACGGGATCACAGTCTGCCATCACGGTCCGTCCCGCCGGACATCCGGTGTCCCTACCCGGTGTGGCAGGCTTGACCGTATTCGAAGGCGGTCTTACGAGGGGCCGGGAAAGGTGAGGATGCGCGCGAAAAACCACACCCGCTTGACCCCGCGCGAACGGCTGAGCCGCGGCCTGACCAACACGGCGGTCGGGCCGGTGGACGTGACCCGCGGACTGGTCGGCCTTAGTGTGCACTCCGCGCAGGCCGGCGCCTCGAACCTGCGCCGCCGTTACCGCGAGGGCCGACTGGCCCGCGATTTGCACAGCGCCCAAGAGGCTTTGGTGCAGGAGCTGGCGGCCGCCCAGGAAGTGGTCACCGGTCTGCCCGACGCACTGCAGCACGCCCGGCGCGCCCAGCGCCGCAGGCCACGGCCGTGGCTGCTGGCTGGGGCCGCCGCGGTGGTACTCGCCGCCGGCGCAGCCGCGTTCTCGATCACCCGGCGGTCGACGCATCGGGAGCCGTCGCCGTTGCCGCCGAGCGTTGAGGTGGATCCCCCGCTGTAAGACGGGCGTCGGCCCGCGCTTAGCTCTTGGCGGCTCCGCAGCTCGGTACGGTGTGATCGTTGGTGATGCCGTGTAGGTACCAGGTGTTGTTCACGCTGACCAGCTGGACGGTCGCTGCTGAGGCTCCGGGTGCGTGGTTGATGTTGTCGGCGTTGACGTACCACGTCTGGTCGTAGGTGTAGCAGACGTTCAGCGCGGCGGTGCCGTCCTTGACTGACTGTACGTCGACGGTGCCGAGCGTTAGACCGTCGTTCGAGTGGCTCGTCTGGTCTCGGGCGTCGTAGTCGCCTTGGCGGCCCAGTCCCTGTGCCGCACTTCGCAATGCGTTGAACTGATCGCCGACCAAATTCGGCTCGACGACGGCAAAGAATTGCTTGGCGGCTGGGCCGGCCTGTGCGTGGTCGGCGTTATAGGCACTCATCGCCGGCCAGATGTCATGGGTGTAGCGGTCGATGATTTGCTGGTTCATGACGGGTTCCGCCTTCGCAGGATTACTGGGCGAGCTGCACGCAAAGAGTGCGACTATCGGCACGAGGGCGACGGCGAGTTTCATGGCATCCTCAGAATATCCGTGAGCCCGTGGCCGGTGACCGGGTCGACTCTGACCGGGTTGCCGGAGTCGGGCGCGTTGATCATGAAGCCGTTGCCGATGTAGATGCCAGTGTGTTCGGTGCCTGCGGTCGCGTTGGGCCGGAAGACCAGGACATCACCAGGCTGTGCCTTGCCGATTACGGCGCTGCCCGGTACGAGACTTAAGTCCTTGGCATGGGCGAGGTTTGGGTTGGTGTCGATCGCGTCCGTGCCTTGGCCCAAGTCGATTCCCGCGCCTTGCTGGACGGAATAGCGGACCAGGCCGCCGCAGTCGTAGCCGTAGCGGTCCCAGTCATGGTGCTGATTTGCCCCCTGGCCCGAGTCTCCCTGCCCCTGGGATGGGCCGTCTTTTGATTTGTTGCCGCCCCAGGCATAGGTCGTGTTCTGTTGTCCGACAGCGTTAGCCAGCGAGTCGATGGCCTTGTCGCCGGTCGGCGTGCGTGGGTCCGGCAAGGGATCGCCCGGTTTGAAGTTCGCCAGTCGCCGGCGCCACTCGTCGCCAGTCAATCCAGCCAGCAGCGGTGAAGGCGTGAGGTTGTCGGATAAGTGCTGGCTAAGGTCAGGCGAGTTGTTGTCCTTCGTCGCCTCGGTGGGAAACGGCTGGTGGCCGCCCTTCGTCGGCAACGGCAGTTGGTCGGCCGGCGTTGTCTTGCCATCGCCAGGCGGTGGCGCTTGCGGTATCTCGCGCCCGTTGTAGTCAAGCTGGGCATCGCCAACCGCGGCTCGTATCGCGGTGGCTAGTTCGTGGTCGGTGTTGTGCGCCTTGGTTTTCACCGTGTCGAGCTGCCCTTGCAGAATCTGCTGCTCTAGCCGAGCCTCGGTCGACCCCATCAGCAAACCGGCATTGCCGATGTCAACCTTCCAATCGTCGGTGATCCCAAAACCCAACCCCTGAGCGGTCTCGTCAACCTCGCTCATCATCCCCTTGGTGATTTGGACGTCTTCCCAGGCGTCGTCCACCGCGGACGCCACTTGTCTGGACTCGCGTCCGTCACCCTGAATGTCGGTGCGCGCCCTGCCCAGGCTGGTGTGAAACGCGGTCCCGGCCTCGCCCTCCCAGTCGGCGAGATTCTGGCCGACCTGACCCAAGTCATCGCCGAACCTTTGCATGGTGGCTGCGCGCCCGCTGGCCACCTGGAAAACCTTAAGCACCGCTGAAGGGTCCCGCCGACGTACATCGTCAGGAGTCAGCTCGCTCATCCCCACCGCCTCAAACGGAGCTCCGACAATGCAGTAGCAGCTTTGAACCCTTGGCACAAGGTGCCTACAGGCGGGGCAGCAATGTGCGCCGGCGATGGTGGTCGCGGGCGGTCGGCTGGGCGATCAAACGCGTGCCTGGTAGCTGTATTGCCTGCACCTTTACTGTGGAGCCTAGGGGATTCGAACCCCTGACTTCTGCCTTGCAAAGGCAGCGCTCTACCAACTGAGCTAAGGCCCCTCTGGCCGACCTTAGGTCTGGTCGGCCGCCACGTGCCATACCTCGACGCCGCGTTGCGATCGGAGCATGACCGCCAGCACCGCGATCGCTGCCAGCGGCAACACCAGTCTTACGAAACGTCTTGGCGAACACATGATTGTGGGCCTAGGAGGACTCGAACCTCCGACCTCTTCGTTATCAGCGAAGCGCTCTAACCACCTGAGCTATAGGCCCGCACACCTACACGGACGAGCGACGAGATTACCGCACCGGAGTGTCCGCGCCCAAAACGCTAGTCCCGGTCGGCCAGCGTTACCTCGACGCCGCCAATCAAGTCGGTCGTCAGGTTGTAGATGAACGCACCGATGGTGGCCGCGGCAGTCAGCAGGACAATGTTCACCAGGCCGATCAGGATGGCACCGCCGAAGATCGTGCCGCTGGACACCAACTCGGCGCTGCCGCCGGTGTTGTTCAGCAGGTCACCGACGTTGCTGTTGAGCTTGCTCCACACGCCCATGCCGCCGAGTACCAGATACAGGAACGCCACCGCGATCATCCAGACGAAGAACAACGCCACCGACAGCACCGCCGACACCTTCAAGGTGCTCCACGGATCGACGCGCCGGATCTGCATGCTGGCCCGAACCGGGCCGCGCGGCCGCGACGACACCTGGATGCGGCCTTCGGATCGAACCGGCGCCGTCATCGAGTCATCCGCCCGGTCGCCGGCCGATTTGCGTTGTGCGGCACGGGGTATCGGTCCGGACAGATCAGGTAGTTCGCTGGCGTATGCATCGTTCTGCCGGCTCTCGTTCTGTGCGGGAGCCGGTGCCGGCCCGGGCTCGGGTGGTGGTGTCCTGGCCGCGCCCGGCGCCGCAGTGCCCGAGATGAACCGGTTCAAGCGAGCCTCGGCGTTGGGGCTCGCGGTGCCCCGACCGGACTGCCGCTGTTGGGCCGGCGACGGGCGGGCAGCGGGCCGCTTGCGCGGCGGCGCGGGCGCGTCGGAGACGGAGCCGTTGCCGGTCGGGCTGTCGCCCTGACCGGTGTGGCCCGGCTCGTTCGGTGAAGTCACCCGCAGCTCCTAACTGTGGTTCCCGGCCGCCGGGGGCGGTCGGGATTCGCTTACGCCTCGGCGTCTGAGTCCTCGCCGTCGTCCTCGGCCTCTTCGGCGTTACGGGCGATGGCTAACAGTGTGTCGCCCTCACCCAGGTTCATCAATCGAACACCCTTGGTCTGCCGTCCGGCCTTGCGGACCTGCTTGGCTTTCGTCCGGATCACTCCGCCGCCGGAGGTGATCGCGTACACCTCACTGTCGTCGTCGACGATCAGCGCACCTACGAGCTTGCCACGACGGGTGTCGTACTGGATCGTCAAGATGCCCTTACCGCCGCGGCCCTGCGCGGTGTACTCCTCGATCGCGGTGCGTTTGGCATAGCCGCCGGCGGTTGCGACCAGCAGGTACGTGCCTTCGCGGACCACATTCAGCGACAACAGGTAGTCATCGGTGTTGAACCGCATGCCCTGCACGCCCGAGGTCGCTCGGCCCATCGGACGCAGCGCGTCGTCGGTCGCGGAGAACCGGATCGACTGGCCATTCGCCGAGACCAGCAGCAGATCGTCCTCACGGGAGCACAGCACGGCGCCGACCAGCTCGTCGCCGTCGCGCAGATTGACTGCCACGATGCCGCCGGACCGGTTCGAGTCGAAGTCAGTCAGCTTGGTCTTCTTGACCAGCCCGTTGCGGGTGGCCAGCACCAGGTAGGGGGCGTCCTCGTAGCTCTTGATCTGGATGACCTGCGCGATCCGCTCCTCGGGCTGGAAGGCCAGCAGGTTGGCGACGTGCTGCCCGCGCGCGATGCGAGAGGCCTCCGGCAAGTCATAGGCCTTGGCCCGGTAGACCCGGCCCTGGGTGGTGAAGAACAAGATCCAATCGTGCGTCGAACACACGAAGAAGTGCCGCACGATGTCGTCCTGCTTGAGCCCGGCGCCCTGCACGCCCTTCCCGCCGCGCTTCTGGCTGCGGTACAGGTCGGTCTTGGTGCGCTTGGCGTAGCCGGTTTCGGTGATGGTGACGACGACGTCTTCGCGGGCGATCAGATCCTCATCGTTGACATCGCCGTCGGCGGCGATGATCCGGGTGCGACGGTCGTCGCCGTGCTTGTCGACAATCTCGGCGAGTTCGTCGTGCACGATAGCGCGCTGCCGCTCCGGCTTGGCCAGGATGTCCTCCAGGTCGGCGATCTCGGCCTCGATCTTGGCCAAGTCGTCGATGATCCGCTGCCGCTCCAACGCGGCCAGGCGCCGCAACTGCATGTCGAGGATGGCCTGGGACTGGATCTCGTCGATGTCGAGCAGCTCGATCAGGCCGGCCCGCGCGATGTCGACGGTCTCCGACGCGCGGATCAACGCGATGACTTCGTCCAGTGCGTCAAGGGCTTTCACCAAACCGCGCAAGATGTGCGCGCGCTCGTTGGCCTTACGCAGCCGATAGGTGGTCCGCCGGATGATCACGTCGAGTTGGTGCTCGACGTAGTAGCGGATCATCTGGTCTAGGCGCAGCGTGCGCGGCACCCCGTCGACGATCGACAACATGTTGGCGCCGAAGCTGGTCTGCAGCTGGGTGTGCTTGTAGAGGTTGTTCAGCACCACCTTGGCCACCGCGTCGCGCTTGATCTCCACGACGATGCGCAAGCCGACCCGGTCGCTGCTCTGGTCCTCGATGTTGGAGATACCGCCCAGCTTGCCGTCGCGGACCTGCTCGGCGATCGAGGTGATGAAGTTGTCGTGGTTCACCTGGTACGGCAGCTCGGTGATCACCAGCGAGGTGCGGCCGCGCGAATCTTCTTCTACCTCAACGACTCCGCGCATCCGGACCGACCCGCGGCCGGTGGTGTAGGCGTCGTGGATGCCCTGCGATCCGACGATCAGACCGTAGGTGGGGAAGTCCGGACCCTTGACCCGCTCGCAGACCGCGGCCAGGGTGGCCTCTTCGTCGGCCTCGTGGTTGTCCAGGCACCAGTAGACGGCCTCGGCCAACTCGCGCAGGTTGTGCGGCGGGATGTTGGTCGCCATGCCGACCGCGATACCGCCCGACCCGTTGGCGAGCAAGTTGGGGAACCGGCTCGGCAGCACCGTCGGCTCTTGCACCCGGCCGTCGTAGTTGGGAATGAAATCGACTGTCTCCTCGTCGATTTCACGCAGCATCTCCATCGCAAGCGGGGTCAGCCGCGCCTCGGTGTACCGCATGGCGGCTGGCGGGTCGTTACCCGGCGAGCCGAAGTTTCCTTGCCCGTCGACCAACGGGTAGCGCAGCGACCACGGCTGCGCCATCCGAACCAGGGTGTCGTAGATCGACGCGTCGCCGTGCGGGTGGTAGTTACCCATCGTCTCGGCGACCGACCGCGCCGACTTGGCGTGGCCCCGGTCCGGGCGGAACCCGGAGTCGAACATCGCGTAGAGCACCCGGCGGTGCACCGGCTTGAGGCCGTCGCGCACTTCGGGCAACGCGCGGCCGACGATCACGCTCATCGCGTAATCGATGTAGCTGCGCTGCATCTCCTGCTGGATGTCGACCGGTTCGATGCGGTCGGCGGCTTCACCGCCGGGCGGCAGCGTGGTGTCTGTCATCTATTCCCTATCCGAGAGGGTTTCAGTGGAGGGACTGGGGGAGCAGCGTAGGAGTACCCGGTGTCTTAGACATCAAGGAAGCGAACGTCTTTGGCGTTGCGGGTGATGAAGCTTCGGCGCGCCTCGACGTCCTCGCCCATCAGGACGGAGAACAACTCATCGGCCGCGGCGGCGTCATCGAGGGTGACCTGACGCAGGATCCGCACCGAGGGGTCCATCGTGGTTTCCCACAACTCCTTGGCGTCCATCTCACCGAGGCCCTTGTACCGCTGGATACCGTCTTCGACATTGATTTTCCGGCCGGCCTTCTTGCCCGCCTCGATCAGGCCGTCGCGTTCCCGGTCGGAGTAGGCGAACTCGGGTTCGCTGCGCTGCCACTTCAGCTTGTACAACGGCGGCTGGGCCAGGAACACGTGGCCGTTCTCGATCAGCGGCCGCATGAACCGGAACAACAGCGTCAACAGCAAAGTGGAGATGTGCTGGCCATCCACATCGGCATCGGCCATCAGCACGATCTTGTGGTAGCGCAGCTTGGTGAGGTCGAACTCGTCGTGGATCCCGGTGCCCAGCGCGGTGATGATCGCCTGGACTTCGGTGTTCTTCAGCACCCGGTCGATGCGGGCCTTCTCGACGTTGATGATCTTGCCCCGCAGCGGCAGGATCGCCTGGAACATCGAGTCGCGGCCGCTCTTGGCCGAGCCACCGGCCGAATCGCCCTCCACCACATACAGTTCCGACTTGCGAGGGTCAGTGGAGCGGCAGTCCGCGAGCTTGCCCGGGAGCCCGCCGATATCTGTTGCGCTCTTGCGTCGCACCAACTCTCGGGCTTTGCGGGCAGCGATCCGGGCCTGTGCAGAGGACACCGCCTTATTCAGCACTGTCTTGGCGTCGGCGGGATTGGCCTCGAACCAGTGCGACAACTGCTCGTTGCAGATTTTCTGCACGAACGACTTGACCTCGGTGTTGCCCAGCTTGGTCTTGGTCTGGCCTTCAAACTGCGGCTCGCTGACCTTCACCGAGATGACCGCGGCCAGGCCCTCGCGAATGTCGTCGCCGGTGAGGTTGGGGTCCTTGTCTTTCAGCAGCTTCTTGTCCTTGGCGTACTTGTTCACCACCGTCGTCAACGCCGCACGGAAACCCTCCTCGTGGGTACCGCCCTCGTGGGTATTGATGGTGTTGGCGAAGGTGTGAACCGACTCCGAGTAGCCGCCGTTCCACTGCATGGCGATTTCCACCTCGTGGCCGGGACCCTTCCCGGAAAAATCGACGATGCTGGAGTGAATCGGATTCTTGGTCCGGTTGATGTGCTTGACGAAATCGACCAGGCCGCCCGGATAGTGGAATGTCCGGCGCTTGACCTTATGCGGCGCAACGGATTCGGCGGCTTTTTCTTCCGCGGACTTCGGGGCTTCGGCGGTGTCGCTGACGACTTCGTCGACGACCTCTTCCCTCGTCACCCGCTCGTCGGTGAGGTTGATGGTCAGCCCCTTGTTGAGGAACGCCATCTCCTGCAGTCGGCGGGCCACGGTCTCGAAGTCGTAGTTCGTCGTTTCGAAAATGCCCGGGTCTGCCCAGAAACGGACCGTCGTCCCGGTCTTCTTGGTCTTGTCGCCTTGCTTGAGGGTGCCCGGCACCGACCGGTCGTAGGTCTGGTACCACTCGAAGCCGTCGGTGGAGATCTCTACCTCGAGTCGGATGGACAACGCGTTGACCACCGACACACCCACACCGTGCAGACCACCCGACACCGCATACGCGCTGTCGTCGCCGCCAAACTTTCCGCCGGCGTGCAGTTGGGTCATCACGACGTCGACGGTGGGGACACCAGTGGCGTGGGTGGCGACCGGGATGCCGCGGCCGTTGTCGGTGACCTGGACGCCGCCGTTCTCCAGAATCTTGACGTCGACGGTGTCGGCGTAGCCGGCCATCGCCTCATCGACCGCGTTGTCGACAACCTCCCAAATCAAGTGGTGCAATCCGCGCTCACCGGTGGAGCCGATGTACATGCCGGGGCGTTTGCGGACCGCTTCCAGCCCCTCCAGAATGGTGATGGAGTCGGCGCCGTACGCTTTCGGATTCTTCTTCTGGGCAGCCACGGTCGGAAGGCTCTCCTTGGGATTGCGCGCGGGCAGTCCGATGACTCTGCGCTGGTTCTCGGTCAGTCTACCGTCAACATGGTGTCGGACCGATTCTGTAGGGGTGTTTCTACACAGCTATCTGCGCCGTGTGCGGAATTTTTTGCTCTGGGCTGCGTCCTGACGCTTGACAACGCGTTTTTCTGGCTTGTGACGGCCCTCAGCGAATCGCGCGGCACGTTACCCGTAGGTGTCACGCGGGCCCCGTCCGGCAATGTGCAGCGGCCCCTTTCGCCACGACGGGGCGACCGGTCCGGTGATCCGGAGGCTGTTCACCACGCCGTCGCCCACCTCGGCGGCGATCTTGGCCAGCACTTGGTTCTGGATGATTCGTAATTGGGTGGCCCAGGCCGTCGACTCCGCCGTGACGGTCAGCACCCCGTCGCGCAACGTGGTCGGCGACGCGTGCTCGGCGATGTGTGAGCCGACCACTGTTGGCCACTGCCCGAAAACCACGCCTTCGGCGACGCGCGGTGACCAGCCCCGCTTCTTGGCCACGTCGCGGGTAACGCTGCCGAGGGTTTGCGGATCGCGCGCGTCGGGGCCTGGTCCCGACCACCGGCGGCGGCTTCCGCTGCCGGCGACCCGGCGGGTGGGTGGCAACCGCCGGCCGCGGCCGACATCTTTCCCTTGCGTGCGGGCGGCGCCGCGGGCCTCTTCCAGAACGCGTCGGACCAAGTCCATGCCCGCCATTCCACCCAGATGTTCGGGTGGTCCGGTGCCGGGTTCCGGGGTGTCGTCGTCGAGGCTCACCTGTTGCCCTCCTCTTCGTGCTCGTGCGGCACAACCGCCGAGGCCGGTCCGCTGTCGTCGTCCTTGAGGGTGATGTCCACCCGGTCGGCCAGCCAGTCGCGGGGAATGTCGTCGACGACGGCCGCGGTGACCAGGACCTGTTCCGCCGAGGCGGCCGCGGTGGCCAGGGCTTCGCGGCGGGCGGTGTCGAGTTCGGCGAAGACATCGTCGAGTAACAGCACCGGGTCGCTTCCTTCGGCGCGCAACAATTCGTAGGCCGCTAGGCGCAGCGCCAGCGCCATCGACCACGATTCACCGTGGCTTGCAAAGCCTTTCGCGAGTTGCTCGCCGAGTCGTAGCTCCAGATCGTCGCGGTGCGGACCCACCAGGCACACCCCTCGTTCGAGTTCGGCGTCGCGGCGCGCGGCCATTTTGTCCAGCAGCGCGGCGCTCAACGTATCCACGTCAACGTGGTCCGGTTCGACATCGATGCCGGCGTGGTAGCTGATCGACGCCGGCCGCGACGCCGGCGCCAACAGCTGATAGCTCTTCTGCACCTCGGGCGCCAGCTCATTCACCAAGGTCATCCGGGCGGCCATCAACTCGGCACCGTGAGTGGCCAGATGCCCGTCCCAGACATCGAGGGTGTCCAACGCCCCCCGGTCACCGCGAAATCTCGCGCCTGACGCCGACTTCAACAGCGCGGTGCGCTGCCGGAGGACTTTGTCGTAATCGGCGCGGATGGCCGCCACTCGCGGCCGGCGCACCGCCGCCAGATCGTCGAGGTAGCGCCGCCGGTCTCCCGGGTCCCCGCGGACCAGCGCCAGATCCTCGGGCGCGAACAACACCGCACGCAGCACCCCCAACACCTCGCGGGGACTCCGTACCGGGGACCGGTTCAACCGTGCTTTGTTGCCCCGGCCGGCTGCGATCTCGAGGTCGATTGCGCATTCGCGGCCGTCGTTCACGACGATCGTCGACACCACCGCCCGCTGGGCGCCTACACGCACCAGCGGCGCGTCGGTGGCGACTCGATGTGATCCCAAAGTGGACGAATACCAGAGGGCCTCAACCAGATTCGTCTTGCCATAACCGTTGGGCCCGACGAACACCGTCCGTCCTGGCGTCAGTTCGAGCTCGACATTCGCCCAGGACCGGAAGTCCCGCAAACCCAGATGCCGGACGTACACCTAATCGCTAACCAGGCAGACGAACCGGCATCAGCAAGTACACGTACTCGGTCTGTGCCGCGGGGAACGGTCCGCTGCCGCTGGGCTGCGCGTCGTCACCGCCAGCCGGCCGCAGCACCGCCGGGCGGCTCGGCGTGGTAAACCCGAACGACACCTGCTCGGAGTGCAGCGAGCCCAGCCCATCGGTGAGGTAGGTCGGGTTGAACGCAATAGTCAGCGGCTCACCGGCGAATTCCACCGGGACGTCTTCTTCGGCACGGCCCACATCGTCGGCACCGGCAGACAGGCGCAGCACGTCGTCGGAGAATTCCATCCGGACCTGGGCGCCGCGATCGGCCACCAGGGCAACACGCTTGATCGCCTCGGTCAACTCCGCCACCCCGACCGTGGCGACCGCCGTGTGTTCGGTCGGCAGCAGCTGCCGGAACTTCGGGAACTCCGCATCCAGCAGCCGGGTGGTGCTGCGTTTTCCGTTCCCGCTGATACCCAGCAGTCCGTCCTTGCCGACCGCGGCTCCGGCGCCCAACGACAAATGCACCTCGGCGCCGTCGTCGCCACTCTTGGCGGCCTCGGACAGCGTCTTGGCCGGCACCAGCACCGCAGCCTCGACATCGGGTGCAGCGGCCGACCAGGTCAGCTCGCGAACCGCGAGCCGGAACCGGTCGGTAGCGGCCAAAACCACCGACTGGCCGGAGATTTCGACCCGAATACCGGTCAGCATCGGCAACGTGTCATCACGGCCGGCCGCGACGGCGACCTGACCGATCGCCTCGGAGAACACCTCGGCCGGCAGGGCGCCGGTTTCCTCGGGCAGTGTCGGCAACGTCGGGTAGTCCTCGACCGCCATCGTCGGCAACGAGAACTTCGCACTTCCGCAGGCCAACGAAACCCTGGTGCCCTCGACCTGGACGTCGACCGGCTTGTTCGGCAGTGCCTTGGTGATGTCTGACAACAGTCGACCTGACACCAAAGCTGTTCCCGGAGAGGCAATTTCAGCGGCCAACCGAACTTCGGCGGAGACCTCGTAGTCGAATCCCGAGATTGTCAGGCCGTCATCCGAGCCGGTCAACAGCACGCCGGCCAGTACCGGCACGGTGGGCCTGGTCGGCAGGGTCCGCGCCACCCACGCCACCGCGTCAGCGAAGTCGTCCCGCACCAGGCGGAACTTCAAGTCGGTCAGGCCGACTGTGGTCGTCGCCACGTCCATTGCGTCCCTTCATCACCCCGAACAGCAAGGCCAACTTCAGCGGCTCCACCCCACGTGAGGCGCGGTATTCCCCGCCGACGGACGCCCGTGCCGGTAATCCGTTCCGACGACCTAAACGGCAGTCGAACCACAACCGTAGAGCGTCGGACGCCATCTTGAAAGCTAATCGGAATCAGCGACACTCAGCGCTTTGCCGGTTCGAGACCGGGGTGTGGAACGGCCCGTCCCCAGTGCCGTTTTCTAAAGAAGAAACTAGTAGATATTTCAATAACAGTAATAAGGCCTGTGCAAGTTGTGGACAGCATGACGTCTGCGCTGCTGGGGGAGCCGACCAGGTTGTGCATGACACGGGGCCGGGTTGTGTGGTTCGTGTGCAGCGGTTGGGGATCGGTTGCGGTTGTGCACCGGCCGGCCGTTTGACGGAGGACTGTGAGCAGTTTGCGCACAGTGGTATCCACAGCCGATTCTGTGACAGGTGTTGTGGCCGTGCCAGAAGTTTTTTGAATCTTGGAGCGTCAATCAGCGCTTGGAGCGCTGGCGAATCCGCGTGGTGAGCTCCTTGACGTGATCGAAGATCTCGCGTCGCTCGGCCATCTCGGAGAGGATTTTCTTCTGCGCGTACATCACGGTGGTGTGGTCGCGACCGAATGCCTGGCCGATCTTCGGCAGCGACAGGTCGGTCAGCTCGCGGCACAGGTACATGGCAATCTGTCGCGACTGGGCCAGGGCGCGGGTCTTGCCGGGACCGCGCAACTCCTCGACGGTGGTGTCGAAGTACTCGGCGGTGGCCGCCATGATCGTCGCGGCGCTGATCTGCATGGTGCTGGCGTCGGCGATCAGATCGCGCAACACGATCTCGGCTAGGGACTTGTCAATTGGCGCCTTGTTGAGCGAGGCGAACGCGGTGACACGAATCAGCGCGCCTTCCAACTCGCGGATGTTGCGTTCGATGCTGCTGGCGATCAGCTCGAGCACATCGTCGGGAACATTGAGCCGCTCCATCTGTGCTTTTTTGCGCAGGATGGCGATGCGGGTTTCGAGCTCCGGTGGCTGAACGTCGGTGATGAGTCCCCACTCGAACCGGGTTCGGAGCCGATCTTCAAGCGTCGCAAGCTGTTTGGGCGGCCGATCGGAGGAAATGACGATCTGCTTGTTGGCGTTGTGCAGGGTATTGAAGGTATGGAAGAACTCTTCCTGGATACCTTCTTTGCCTTCGATGAACTGAATGTCGTCCACCAACAGCACGTCGACGTCGCGGTAGCTGCGTTTGAACGCCACCTTGCGGTCGTCTCGTAGTGAGTTGATGAAGTCGTTGGTGAACTCTTCGGTCGAGACGTATTTGACCCGCATGCCTGGGAACAATCGTTGGGCGTAATTGCCGGCGGCGTGTAGCAGGTGCGTCTTGCCCAGACCGGACTCGCCCCAGATGAAGAGCGGGTTGTAGGCCCGGGCCGGGGCTTCGGCAATGGCGAGTGCGGCGGCGTGAGCGAACCGATTAGAAGCACCGATGACGAATGTGTCGAAGGTGTAGCGCCGGTTCAGGCTGAGGCCGGCCGCCGCGTCGGCCGCGGTGCTGTGCGGACGCTCGGAAAAGTAGGACGGCCAGTTCTGGTGGGCGGCCGCCAGCGCCTCACCGTCTTCATCGATCTCGTCGAGGTCGGCGAGCGGATCATCGAACGCAGCGCCGGTGCCATCCTCGGATTCGTCGCCGGCCAGCGGGGAGATTCGCACACCGAGCTCGATCTGTTGGCCGAGCCGACGGCTGAGCGCTTCGGTGATCTGGGTGCGCAGGTGACGTTCGATCTCGTTTTGCACGAAGCTGCTCGGCACCGAGAGAAGAGCAAAACCTTCGACGATCGTCAGCGGCTGCACCAGGTTCAGCCAGGCTCGCTGCTGCGGTGTCAGCGGCGGGACGTACGGTTCACCGTTGAGGGCGGCGCTGTCGGTGGCGAGTTCGCCGTTGAGTTCCGAGACGACCGCGCTCCAGACCGTCGCGAAGCTTGATCCGGGGTCCTCGGTCAACGACGGGTCCCCCTGATATGACGTAGAAGTGCAGCTCGTAGACGAGACGACGAACTGTCCACATGGTTATCCACAAGTGTGGACAGGACAGCCACCATGAAGCCACAGCTTACCGCCGACGGCACCCGGGATTGGCGCTCGCTGTAGCCGGCAGAACTCGGCCGGCTAGGAGGCCGATCTGCCATCCTCGCTTCGTTGTCTCGCGCCGTTTCGGTCTGAAACAGCACTGCGAAGCTAACAGTTTTCCCGGCGCGCGCCAACCGTTCTGCAACATTCGGAAGGTCTTTCCGAAGATTGCTCGGCGGACCGGTGGCGGGTGTGGCGTCAGTAAAGGATCGACGCCCACTCGGCGGCTCTCGAAGCGTGGTTTGACCGGGCGAACGGCGGTCAGTACCCTCATGAAGTCGCCCGAAAGTCGGCGATACGGCTGCGATCCGAGTATCAGGCCCGGAGGCTGCGCCGGTTACCAGCGAGACACAAAGCCTACCGAGGCGTCGTGAGGGCAAGTATTACCCACCGGCACGGGGAACCGGGCCGAGCACGATGCCAGATGCAGCAAGGAGAGAGTCGTGGCAAAGGGCAAGCGGACCTTCCAGCCGAATAACCGGCGCCGTGCCCGCGTGCACGGATTTCGTCTGCGGATGCGGACCCGTGCCGGGCGAGCAATCGTGTCGAATCGGCGTGGTAAGGGACGTCGCTCTCTGACTGCTTGATTTCAGATCCCGGTGTGACAGCGGTGCTTTCCGCGCGGAACCGCATGACGCGGTCGACCGATTTCGACGCCACGGTCAAGCACGGGAAGCGGGCTGTGCAGCCGGATCTGGTGATCTATATGCGGCGCGCGACAGGTGATCCGAAGCTCGGACTGATCGTTTCTCGATCGGTCGGCTCGGCCGTGGAACGACACCGACTTTCCCGGCGGCTGCGCCATGTGGCCCGCGACGTCATGGACGGATGGAACCGGTCGGAGCACGTGGTAATCCGCGCGTTGCCGAGCAGTCGAGATGTCGGCTCCGCTCGGTTGCGCGACGAACTTCAGGCCGGCTTGCGGCGCATCGAGTCAGCAGGATCCAAGCGGTGAATGCCATAACGTCACGTTGCGTGCGGTCGGCGCGCGGCGCCGAGTCAAGGGTTATTTGTGGGTTAATTTTTGTCATCCAGCTCTACCGGCACATGGTCTCGCCGCTGCGACTGCCGACATGCCGCTTTACTCCGACCTGTAGTCAGTACGCGGTGGACGCGTTGGCGGAGTTCGGGTTGGTGCGGGGAAGTTGGCTGGCCGCCGTCCGGCTGGCGAAGTGTGGTCCGTGGCATCGGGGAGGATGGGATCCGATACCGGAGCGCCGTGCACCCGGGGTCCAAGACTGGGTCACCCCAGCGACGCTAGGGAAGAGTGATTCTGTTGTCCTTTGATCCGTTCAGCCTTGACTACTTCTACTATCCGGTCTCGGCGATTATGTGGCTGTGGTACAAAGCGTTCGCTTCGTTCCTGGGCCCGACGAACTTCCTCGCGTGGACTCTGTCGGTGATGTTCCTGGTGTTCACCCTCCGCGCGATCTTGTACAACCCCTTCGTCCGCCAGATCCGCACCACGCGCCAGATGCAAGAGCTGCAACCACAGATCAAGGCGCTGCAGAAGAAGTACGGCAAGGACCGTCAGCGGATGGCGCTGGAGATGCAGAAGCTGCAGAAGGAACACGGATTCAATCCGATCCTCGGCTGCCTACCGATGCTGGTGCAGGTGCCGGTGTTCCTCGGGCTGTATCACGTCCTGCGGTGTTTCAACCGGACCTCCACCGGCATTGGACAGTTGGGGCTGTCGCCCGAGCGCAACCGCTCGTTGGGCAACTACGTCTTCAGCGCCACGGACGTCGGCCACTTCCTGGACGCGAATTTGTTCGGAGCGCCACTCGGCGCCAGCATGACGCAGCGCGGCGCGAGCCTGGAGGCGTTCCAGGGCTTCGACTTCAGCCGCCCGGCGGTCGCCGCAGTCGGGGTGCCGGTGATGATCCTGGCCGGCATCGCCACCTACTTCAACAGCCGTGCGTCGGTGGCCCGGCAGAGCGTGGAGGCCGCGGCCAATCCGCAGACCGCGATGATGAACAAGCTGGCGCTGTACGTGTTCCCACTCGGCGTGGTGGTCGGTGGACCGTTCCTGCCGCTGGCGATCATCTTCTACTGGTTCGCGAACAACATCTGGACATTCGGTCAGCAGCACTACGTGTTCTCAATGATCGAAAAAGAAGAAGAGGAAAAGAAGCGCGAGGCGATGGAACGCCGTGCGGCGAACGCACCGACGCCGGGGGCCAAACCGAAGCGGTCGGCGCGGAGCGCGTCGGCGGGCGGTAATGGTTCCCCGGCGATCGACGGCGCTGACGGGGGCGCCTCGGCCGCGGATGCGTCGGCGACCGACACCGGCAACACCGATCCAGTCAGCCGTGCGCCGCGGCCGGGAGCCAAGCCGAAGAAACGCAGGCGTTGATCAACCGCACCGCCGCATCGACATCATGGTCCGGTGGTGCAACCGGAACAACAGACTTAACCGGGTGAGGCCCGGGTACGGGAAGGGAAAATAGGCAGACATGACCGACGTCGAAACCAACGGACACGACACGGACGAGGCGGCGACCCAAGAGGATCTGGACGAGGCCGTTGACGGCACGCCGGCCGCCGAGGGCGACAGCGAGGACACCCTGGAAGCGCGGTTGGTCGCCGAGGGAGAAATCGCGGGCGACTATCTAGAGGAGCTGCTCGACCTCCTCGACTTCGACGGCGACATCGACTTGGACGTCGAAGGCAGCCGAGCGATCGTCAGCATCGACGGGAGCGACGACTTGAACAAGTTGGTGGGCCGTAAGGGCGAGGTGCTCGATGCGCTGCAGGAGCTGACCCGGCTCGCGGTACACCAGAAGACCGGAGTGCGAAGCCGGCTGATGCTCGACGTCGCCAGCTGGCGTCGCCGGCGTCGAGACGAGCTGGCGGCACTGGGCGACAAGGTTGCCAAGAGGGTGCTGGAAAGCGGCGAACGCGAGGAACTCGCACCGATGACGCCGTTTGAGCGCAAGATCGTTCATGACGCCGTCGCAGCGATCAGCGGGGTTCACAGCGAGAGCGAGGGCGTCGAGCCAGGGCGCCGCGTCGTCATCTTGGTCGACTGACGGCGACCGAGTTACATCTGTGTAGTTCAGTGGCACGCCGACGGCGGGCACGGAACGGGAGGAATGTTTCACGTGAAACATGCCGCTTCCCGCGACCTCGCCAGGGACCAACTACCGGAGCCACCCGAGGCGGCGGCCCAGATTTTCGGCGACCGGCTAGCCGTCGCCCAGCGCTACGCCGAGCTGTTGGCGGACATCGGCCTGGAGTGGGGACTGCTTGGTCCGCGCGAAGTCGACCGGCTGTGGGACCGCCATTTACTCAACTGCGCCGCGATCGCCGAGCTCGTTGAACCGGGCGAGCGGGTGGCCGATATCGGCAGTGGCGCCGGCCTGCCGGGTCTACCGCTGGCGATCGCCGTACCCGGACTCCGAGTTGTGTTGGTGGAGTCGCTGTTGCGCCGAACCGAGTTCCTACGTACGGTCATCGCCGAGCTCGGCCTGGACGTCGAGGTAGTCCGGGGTCGTGCTGAGGACGCGGCCGTGCGGGCGTCCGTCGGCGGCTGCGATGTCGTGGTGTCGCGGGCGGTGGCTTCGCTGGATAAGCTGACGCGTTGGGGCTTGCCATTGCTGCGGCCCGGCGGCCGAATGGTGGCCATCAAAGGAGAGCGCGCGCCCGATGAGATCCGCGAACACCGGCGTGTGATGACCAGCCTGGGCGCCACGGATGCCAGGGTGGTGGAATGTGGCGTGAGCTATCTGTCCCCACCGACAACGGTGGTGGTTGCTTGGCGCGGGAAGCCGGAATCGGTTCGGCAGCCCTCGCGCCGACGGTCGAGCAGGGAGAGCCTATGAGTGCGCCACAGGACCCGTTCGGCCCAGGCATCGGAGTCGATGTTTCACGTGAAACATCGGATGTCGACACTCCAATCGGAGCGGCCGCCGAGCGGGCGATGCAGGTGCTGTCCAAGTCCTACGAGCCGTTGAGCCGGCCCTCGCATCGCCGTCTCTTTACCATCGCCAACCAGAAGGGCGGCGTCGGGAAGACGACGACGGCAGTGAACCTCGCGGCGGCGCTAGCCGTCCAAGGGCTCAAGACGCTCGTGATCGACCTCGACCCACAGGGCAACGCCAGCACCGCGTTGGGCATTACCGAACGCCACTCGGGTACGCCGTCGTCGTACGAAGTGCTTCTCGGTGAGATACCGCTGAAGGAGGCGATGCGCCAAAGCCCGCATAGCGACCAACTCTTCTGCGTGCCATCGACGATCGACTTGGCCGGCGCCGAAATCGAATTGGTGAGCATGGTCGCCCGCGAGAACCGATTGCGCACGGCCCTGGCCGAACTCGACAGCCTTGAACCTGAAGCCCCCTTCGATTACGTCTTCATCGACTGCCCGCCGTCGCTGGGCCTGCTGACCATCAACGCGTTGGTGGCTGCGCCCGAGGTGCTGATCCCCATCCAGTGCGAGTACTACGCGCTGGAGGGAGTGTCGCAGTTGATGAACAACATCGAGATGGTGAAGGCACACCTGAATCCGGGGCTCGACGTGAGCACCGTCATCCTCACGATGTATGACGGGCGTACCAAGTTGGCCGACCAGGTCGCCGACGAAGTTCGTCGCTACTTCGGAACCAAAGTGTTGCGTACCGTTATCCCGCGCAGTGTAAAAGTCTCCGAAGCGCCGGGCTACAGCATGACCATCATCGATTACGATCCCGGCTCCCGTGGTGCGATGAGTTACCTCGACGCCAGTCGCGAACTCGCTGAGCGTGGCCGACCCGCAGCCGACGAAGGGGACAGAGTATGAGCCAACCATCGCGCAGGAAAGGTGGACTCGGCCGAGGCCTGGCCTCGCTGATCCCCACCGGGCCGGCCGAGGGTGACCAGTCACGCCTTGGTCCGCGAATCGGTGACGCGGCCGCCGATGTTCTGATGGGCGGACCGCCTGCGCCTGCAGGCTCGACCGACATCGGCGCGGTGTACCGCGAAATCGATCCGAGTCTGATCGAGCCGAACCCGCGCCAGCCGCGGCAGGTGTTCGATGACGAGGCACTGTCCGAACTCGTGCACTCGATCCGCGAGTTCGGTCTCATGCAGCCGATCGTGGTTCGAGCACTGGACGCATCACCGGCGGGCGGACCGCGCTACCAGCTCGTCATGGGGGAGCGCCGGTGGCGCGCCGCCCAGGCCGCCGGCCTGACCGCAATTCCCGCGATCGTGCGTGAGACCGCCGATGACAATCTGCTGCGCGACGCGCTGCTGGAAAATATTCACCGCGTGCAGTTGAACCCGTTGGAAGAAGCGGCGGCCTACCAGCAACTGCTCGACGAGTTCGACGTCACCCATGATGAACTTGCGGCGCGGATCGGCCGGTCCCGCCCGCTGATCACCAACATGATCCGACTGCTGCGGCTACCGATCGCCGTACAGCGGCGGGTGGCGGCGGGCGTGCTGTCGGCCGGCCATGCCCGGGCGCTGCTGTCGTTGGAAGCCGGGCCGGATGCCCAGGAGGCACTGGCCGCGCGAATCGTCGCTGAGGGACTGTCGGTCCGCGCCACCGAAGAGGCGGTCACACTCGCCAACCGCGCCGGACCCAGTCAGCCGACACCGCCGCGGCGCAAGCCGATTCACATGCCGGGATTGCAGGACGTCGCCGAGCAACTCTCCAGCGCGTTCGATACCCGCGTCACGGTGAGCCTGGGCAAGCGCAAAGGCAAGATCGTGGTTGAGTTCGGCTCGGTGGACGATTTACAGCGCATCGTCGACTTGATGAATGCGTCGAAGAGCTGACCGTACACACCGGCTGCTTACGTCACTGTGACAATCCGCGCGGGCAGGCCCCTCTGACATGCTCCGATTACCCGAATGCGACTGTGCGCCAGGCCATTTCATATCCGGCACGGTGCCGGGCAGGCCGCACGCGGCCGAGGGGCCTGAAACGGCCGCTCGGGCGGCGGGTTGGCGCCCGGAAGCGGGCTCGCGCGAGTATCGCGTCCGCGCCCATCCTGGGGGTACGCTCGGCTTCGGGGTGGGGGCACCACCCGCTCGCGGGGACGCCGGGTCCACACTGGCACCGCCCCACGGAGGCCCAGGAGTCTAGTGTCTGCTCGAATCACACCGCTGCGACTCGAAGCCTTTGATCAGCTTCCCAAGCACGCGCGCCGCTGCGTCTTTTGGGAAGTCGACCCTGCAACCCTCGGCCAACAAGATCAGCTCGCCGACCCTGAATTCGAGAAGGAAGCGTGGCTGTCGATGGTCATGCTGGAGTGGGGGTCGTGTGGGCAAGTGGCCATGGCCGCGCCGGCTGACTGCGGCGAGGGCGAGTCGGCCTGCCTGGGTTACGCCTTCTACGCTCCGCCGCGCGCGGTGCCCAGGGCGCACCGGTTTCCCACCGCACCGGTATCCGCCGACGCGGTGCTGCTGACGTCGATGCGGGTCGAGCCCGGACCGGCCGCCGAAGAATTGCCGTACAGCCTCGTCGCCCGGGTGGTCGACGAATTGGTTCGCCGCGGGGTGCGCGCGCTGGAGGCATTCGGCCGCACCGAGATCGTCGCGGAGTTGGCCAACCTGCCCAGCACCGACCCAGAGCTGCAGCCGGTGCTCGAGGTACTGGGTGACTGCTCGGCCGAGCATTGCGTGATCGAGGCCGACTTCCTGCGCGATGTGGGATTCGTTGTGGTGGCGCCGCATCCGTATTTCCCGCGGCTGCGGCTCGAGCTGGACGAGGGTCTGGGCTGGAAGGCCGAAGTCGAGGCCGCCCTGGAGCGATTGCTGGAGAGCGCGTCGCTGCAGCAGCCGGTCGCCGCGGGATCGCCGGCCGAGTCGTCGGCTAGGAGCCGCTGACCCGACCGGCTTGCTCCACCGCCAACTCGTGAGCAAGCAGTTCAGCGAAAGTGAAGGTGCCGGTGGGCCGGTCGTTCTTGCCGAGCAGGTAGAGCCGCTTCACCGCCGCGAGGATTCCCTCGGCAATCGCGTCGCGGGTCTGCGTGGTGGTGAGTAATCCGCGGTCGCCGGGGTTGGTGATGTAGCCGACGTCGACCTGAACGGTAGGCATCCTGGTCAACCGGAGCAGATCCCACGTCCGACCGTGGGTACGGCAATCCCGTAAACCGGTGCGCGCCACCACTTCTCGTTGAATGAAGTCGGCCAGATTGCGACCGATGGTCGACACCGAACCATGGGAATTCCCGAAGTGGAACGACGCGACACCGCTCGCCGACGCGCTGGGCTGGCTTTCGCACCGCAGGCTGATCATCAGGTCGGCGCCCACCGCGTTGGCGGTCGCGGCGCGTTCGGCATCCGATGGGCTGCGGTTGGTCGGCCGGGACAAGAACGTCTCCATGCCGATCGCAGTCATCCGGCCTTCGAGGCGACTTGCCAAGTCCCACAAGATATCTGATTCGCTGATCGGCCCGGCGGACCCGGGTGCGATCACACCGTGGTCGGCACCGCCGCGGCCCGGATCGATGATGATCCGCTTACCCGAGAGCTTTGGCCCCGAACGCCGTACCAGCTCCTCCTCGCGGATGGCGTGCAACGAGCCGCCAGTCACCCGCGAACTGAGAAAGTACAACGAGCGCAACGTTTCTGGGCCGCAGATGCCGTCGGCATAGAGACCGTAGTCGCGCTGGTAGGACATCAAACCGTTGTGGGTCTGCAAACCGAAGTATCCGTCGACCAGGCCGGTGTAGAAACCGAGATCCTGCAACCGGGCCTGCAGCGTCGCGACGTCGTCGCCGTACATCGGCGCACCGAACTGATGGTGCAGGGTGCGCGCACCCAGCCGGTAGGAGGCTTCGCGCAGTGCTCGATTGGTGGCTTCGCCGACGATGCCGTCGACCAGAAGCCCGCGGTGCTGCTGAAACGCCCGAACGGCGTGGTCAAGCTCGTCGTCGAATACGTCGAGCGCGACGTGCTTTCCGGTGCTCAGATCCGAATCCGCGCCGTCCAGATGGCCCAATGCGGTCAGCGACGCCCGGATGTCGGTGACCGCGGCACTACGGTCCCCACGGCGTAGCGTTTCGCCGACGCCGCCATTCGGTCTCGACATTCCCAAGGCCTCCGGTGAGCCGGTGATAGCAGCCCTGCCGCTGTATTGACAGGCTTGGCGGTATTGTCTCAGACGCTTATCGGTTTTGGGAAAACGCCAGGCAAACCGCGCCGACCTTTCGCCGGCTAGCTCTAAAACTGACTGAGGTTGTTGACAGTCTGGGCTCCTGATGGAAGGAGCTGCATGGCTGACCGTGTTTGGAGTGAGAAGGATCTGATCAGACGGGCGAACCGGCGCCTGGCGGTACTACAGCACGCTGAAGAGGTCAGCGGGAATGTGGCGGCTACTTGCCGCTATTACGGCATCAGCCGCAATGTCTTTTACCGGTGGAAGCGCCGGTACGAAGATGAGGGCCTCGACGGACTCAAGGATCGGTCGAGTGCACCCCTGCTGTGCCCGACGATCACTCATCCCGACGTTGTCGAGAAGATCATCCACCTGCGCCAGCATTACCACTTCGGGCCAATGAAGATCCGGATGTACCTCAAGCGCTATCACGACGTGGATATCAGCGCGTCCGGAGTGTGGCGAATCCTCAAGCGGCTCGGGATGAATCGACTGCCGGCCTCACAACGCTACAAGCGTCACAGCGGGCGGTGGAAGCGCTACGAGAAGCAGCGTCCGGGCCATTATGTGCAAATCGACGTCAAGTTCATCGAGCCCATCACCACCGGATCAGGGCGTCGCAAGCGCTACTACCAATACACCGCGATCGACGACTGCACCCGGCTCCGCGTACTCCGCGCCTATCCCCGCTCAGACCAGAAGACCGCGATCCAGTTCCTCGACTACGTGCTGTCACGACTGCCCTTCCAGGTCGAAAAGATCCAGACCGACAACGGCGCCGAATTCCAGTCCAGCTTCCACTGGCACGTGCTTGATCAGGGCATCGGCCATATCTACATCCGCCCTGGCACACCCAGGCTCAACGGAAAAGTGGAGCGTTCACACCGCATTGACGCCGAGGAGTTCTACCGACTACTCGACGGTGTCGTTGAGGACGACGCCGGCCTGTTCAACCAAAAACTCAAGGAATGGGAGGACTACTACAACTACCACCGACCGCACGGAGGGCTCGGAGGCCAAACCCCGTACGAACGACTGCTACAAAAGACCAAGGCTCAGCCTGTCACCGGCCATCGTCAGTCACACAGCTAGCCGACGTTGGGAACGGCGTCGGAAAGCTCTCGCAGCAACGCCGCCTTGCCCTTGGCCCCGACGATGCGTTTGACCGGCTCGCCGTCCTTGAACAAGATCAGCGTCGGAATCGACACCACGTCAAAGTTGCGCGCGGTCTCGGGATTTGCGTCGACGTCGAGTTTGGCGACGGTCAACTGCCCGGCGGTTTCGGCAGCGATCTCGGCCAGCACCGGTGCGACCATCTTGCACGGTCCGCACCACGTTGCCCAAAAGTCAACCAGCACAGGCGTATTGCTGGCCAGCACGTCGCTTTGGAAGGAAGCGTCAGAGACATCCACAGGTGCGCCGGTGGACTCGGTGTGTGTCATCGCGGGTACTCCTAATCAGAGGGTCGCTGCCGCCGGTGCTCCGGAGGGTTCGGTCTGGGTGCGCTCGCCGGGCTCGGCGTGTTCGGCCAGCCAACGCTCGGCGTCGATGGCCGCCGAGCAACCGGTGCCGGCCGCGGTGACCGCCTGCCGGTAGGTGTGGTCAACCAAGTCGCCCGCGGCAAATACGCCGTCGAGTGAGGTGTAGGTCGAGCTGCCTTTGACCACGACGTAGCCGTCGGGGTCGAGGTCGAGCGCGTCGCGGACCAGCTCAGAGCGCGGGTCGTGGCCGATCGCAACGAACACACCGGTCACAGGCAGGGTGAATTGCTTACCGGTTACCGTGTCGCGCAGTCGTAAACCGGTCACCGTGGACTCGCCTTCGACGGCCTCCACGATGCTGTTGGTGACGAACCTGATCTTGTCGTTGGCGCGGGCCCGGTCGAGCATGATCTTCGAGGCCCGGAACTCGTCGCGGCGATGCACCAGGGTGACGCTGCGGGCAAATTTCGTCAGGAAGGTGGCCTCTTCCATGGCCGAGTCGCCGCCACCGATCACCGCGATGTCCTGGTCGCGGAAGAAGAAGCCGTCGCAGGTCGCACACGAGCTCACGCCGCGGCCGAGCAGTTCCTGTTCACCGGGAACGTGCAGGTAACGCGCCGCCGCGCCCATCGCGAGGATGACGGCGCGGGCGTGCAGGGTTTCGCCTTCGGAGGTGGTGACGGACTTGACCGGGCCGTCCAGCGACACCGATTCGACGTCTTCCATGCGCAGATCGGCGCCGAATCGCAGCGCCTGCTCGCGCATCTGGTCCATCAACTCGGGTCCTTGGATGCCGTCCCGAAAACCGGGGTAGTTCTCCACCTCGGTTGTGGTCATCAGCGCTCCGCCGAACGAGATTCCCTCGAAGACCACCGGCGCGAGTTTGGCGCGCGCCGCATACAGCGCTGCGGTGTAGCCGGCGGGTCCGGAGCCGATGACGATCACGTCGTGAACGGTGCTGGTCGAGGAACTCATACCAACCTTTCGGGTGCTTGAACCACTTCAAAGCACTGGAACGCCAGGGTAGGCGGTGCTGTTCCCGCGAACATTACGGCCGGTTGAGCATCCTGTCAGCCGACAGGCCGGTGTTCGCTGCGTTGCAGGTCGGTGCCACCGCGAGGGCTTTGAGTGCGCCGGGCGCGTCGGCGGGCAGCAGCAGAAGAACGGCCGGATGCCGGGCGATGTCGATCGGGCGGGCGCCGAGCACCCGGGCGTTGGCCGGGTAACCCAAACCGGACAGGCAGGAGGCGCGGCGACGCGGATCGGCGAGTGGTCCGAAGTCGGGCTCGTGGTCGAGCAGGGTGAGGATCTGCTGATCCGACAGGGGAATCGTCTGCGGTGGGCGCGAGACCGTGATGTGTTCGATGGTGGTGGGCCGGCTCGTCACCGAAGCGGGGACCGTGAGCAGCGCCTTAGTTCCCAGCCAGGCAGCGACGGCCAGCGCGGCCAGACCGGCCGCCGTCACCGCGAGTCTCGTCGCGCGCGGGAGATGCCCGCGCCCCACGGTGTGCGCGGCACCCGAGCGCTCCCGGCCCTCTGCCCGCAGCGTGGCCGCGATACGGTCCACGACCGCGGGGTCGACATCGGGTGCCGACGACGCGTCGGCACCCAAGGCTGCGACGTCGTGGCGGACTCGGTTCAGCGCATCCATCGTCTGCCGGGCCTCGGGGTCGGTGCGGACTTGCTTGCGCAGCCGCGCGGCGGTGTCATCGTCGAGTAGCCCGGCCTGCAAGTCGGCGAGCGCATCTGCGCTCAGCGGTGGATCGTCGCACCCGTCTGGCTCAACATCGTCCATCCGCCCTAGTGTCCGTCATCGGTTGACGGCGCGGCTAGCCGGCCGGGCGGTGCGGCGCGCTGTCGCTGTGCAAATAACCCAGCAGCGCGGCCAGCCGGGCCCGGGCGCGCGCACAGCGACTCTTGACGGTGCCCTCGGCCACCCCGAGCAGTTGTGCGGTGTCGGCGACTGAATAGCCATGCATGTCGACCGCCACCACCGCGGCTCGCTGCTCGACGGGCAGTCGCATCAGCGCCCGCTGTACCGCGATCGCCGTGTCGACCTGTGCGGTCCGGTCCGGTACCGGGTACACGTCGTCGAGGGTAGAGGTCGGGTGAGTTTTGTTGCGACGCAACCGGTCTAAGCAGGCGTTGACGACGATGCGGTGCAACCAGCTGCTGACCGCAGCATCGTGCCGAAAGGACCCGGCCCCCCGGTGCGCGGAGACCATCGCCTCCTGCACCGCGTCTTCGGCGTCTTCGGTGCTACGACTGGTCAGCCGGGCAAGCCGGTGCAGTTGCCGGTGGTGGCGGTAGAAGAGCTCCTCGAAGGCATAGCGATCGCCCGCTACGTGAGCCGCTAACAGCTCGGCGTCGCTGCGCTGTGCCGGAAGTTGCTGCCGCACCTGGGGGGAGCCCACCGCAGGACAGTAACCAATCGCCCGATGCCCGGCACTTCACTCGATGAGGCCTGTCAGGACTTGGCCTGCACGGTGAGGTTGGAGAGGGCGGTGCGGCTGGCCCCATTCGTGGTGCCCATCGTCGGAATCCACACCAGCACATACGACGTGGGCGAGGAAGCGTTGACCGGAATGCTGTTGTGGCCGGGGTGCACCGAGACCGGCTGCGTCAGCGCGGTGGTGTCGGTGAGCTTCCCCGGAGCCGCTGTCGCCGACGAGCGGATCTGGATCTTCGTTCCGGTGCTGGGAACGTCGACGTTGACGGCGCCCACCACGGTGGGTTGCGGCAGCTGCAGCATCAGGCCGACTCCGCTCTTGAAGCTCGGGAAGGGGACCGCGTCGTGGTAGGTGTCGGTCTCCCACGAGGTAGCCGGGTTGCCGTCGATCGCCTGCCCGGCCTGCTCGGGGTTGTCCGGCTCGCCGCCGGGGGAGTACACCGTGGCGCTGGCCGGCTTGACGATGCTGCCGGCCGCCGCACCGGAGCCCGAGCTGGTGGAGGGGCCGTTGAGGCCGAGCTGGTCTTTGTCGAGGCCACCGACATCGCCGAACATCCGGCTCAGGACCGAGGCCAAGACCAGGATCGCGATGATGATCACCGCCGCGGCGGCGCCGGCCCAAATCGTGATGGCGCGGCGCCGCTGGATCCGCGCCTGCGCCTCTTCCAGGTCGGGGGTAAGTGCCCGGCTCGGGCGTGGGGGCGGCGGGGGAGCGTCGTCACCGATGGGGGTGAGTAGCTCGGTACGGTCGGCGACCACGGTCGCCTGCTGGAGCAGATTCAAAAGCGTTGCTGCACTGCGGATCCCACCATCACCCTGCAGTGAGTGAGTTGCCGCCGCAGAAATCTGGAAGGGGATGTCGGCGTCGATCGAATTGGGCTCGAGAGGTTGGCCGGCCGAATCCAGCGGCGCCTGGGCCATCCCACTGGGCTCGCCGGATTCGGGCAGCGGCCACCTGTTGACCAGCAACGCATACAGCGCGGCGCCGATCCCGCGGATGTCGTCTTCGGGACTGATGTCCGGCATCGTCGCCGGGAAAGCCAGCACGACGTCGCCTTCAATGCTGACCCGCACCCGGCTGGGGTGATCGATCGACAGCGCGACGCCGGCGTGGTGGGCGGCTTCGGCGGCGGCGGCCAGCGTTTGCATTGCACGCGACGCGCCCGCAGCGGACGGTGAGGTGTCGGCCACCTCCTGCAGCGAACCGCCCCGCACCCATTCGGTCACCACCAGGCCGCCGGTGCCGGTGTGGACGACGTCGAGGATGCGGGCGATCCCCGGCTTGTCGATGCGGCTCAGCCGCAGAGTGCGCGCCAGGATTTCGCGGAGTTCCTCGTCGGGAAGCGCCCCATCGGGGTCGACAAAAGTCAGCGCCACCTGCCGATTCAGGGCGGTGTCCAGCGCCTGCCAGAACTGCGTGTGCGGCGCCCCGCCATGGAAGACCAGTAGCCGGTAGCGACCGCGGGCGATGATGGCGCCGGGGACCAGATGCTGTTCGTCCGGGTGCGCCGCCGGTTCCGAGACGGTCTCATCATGCGGCGGATCGGTGGCATCGAGGACGGGTTCCGACGACGATCCGCCGTTCGGGGCAATCGGGGACGCCGGCACCGCGACGGTGTCGACTTGGAGATCGCTCGGTACGTCGGGCTGGAAGTCGTCGGCGGCGGGCGAGTCAGAGGCAGCCTTAGAGGAGGCGCTGCCCGATAGGTGGTCGGTCATCCCCGGTCCTCTCCCCATCCCCTCCCCGGGCAGTTGCTCCGGACGTGTACGCCGGGCGGATTCCTGTGGCGGATAACCCGCCCGATTGGACGGATTGCTTTGCTCAGGGTACGTGACGATGCCGGAGCGCAACAGTTGATCGCCACCACCGGGTCGGGGGGCAACGACGTTGGCTGACCTGCCCGAAGCGGGCGCTGCGGGACCGCCGGGAGGCACCCGGCCGGGCGCCGGCGTTGCGGGTTTCGGCCGGGCCGGCGACGCGCCGATCCAGCGGCGGCACACTGCCAGCGCCGCGACGGCCTCGGGCACCTGTGCGCGCACCATAACGACCGCGACGATCGGCGCCATGATCACCGCGAGCACGAACAGCCGCAGCAGCGAGCCCGCGCCACCGCCGTAGGCGGTGAGCCGCTGCATGCCCATCATCACGTCCACGACATAGGCGATCAGGCCGGCCAGCAATGACGCGGTGGTCGTGACCAGGATGGTCCGCACCTCCGCGACGCCGAGCAGATGACCGCCGGTGGGTCGCAGCGCGTTGCGGAGCAGGTAGTAGCCGGCGATCGCGCCGGCGAGGAATCCCAGGCCGTTGGCGAGTCCCAGGTAGCCCGCGACGAGGTCAGGGTTGTCGGTGAGGTGCGGGGCAATGAGCGAGGCGACGATCTTGACGATCGTGATGGTGACGATGATCGCGATCGGTATCCACGGCTGCTCGCGGGCGTAGAAGAGGCGCAGCTGCAGCAGGACGACGGAGTAGGGGAGCAGCGTGAACGCCGACAGCGCGATCGCCGCGCCCAGGTGGCTGGCGTCGACGTCGCCGAAGTGTCCGTAGGCGAACAGCGCGCTGCCCATCGCCGAGCCGCCGACCGTCATGAACGCCACCGTCGGGATCAGCGTGATCATGGTCAGCCGAGTGGCCAGCGACAGGTCGGCGAGCACCGCGCCGGTGTCGTCGGCCGCGGCGTTGCGGCTCAGTCGCGGCATCACCACCGTCAGCACGGTCACGCCGATCATGCCGTAGGGCAGCATCAGCACGAGCCAGGTGTAGTTGTAGATCGCCGGGCCGGAAGCGGCCGCGGTGCTGGCGATTTGGTTGGTGACGATTAGACCGATCTGGCTGATCAGCACGTAGAGCACCATCGCGGCGGCCATCGCACCGAAGCGCTTTAGCCGGTCGTCGATTCCCCACAGCGGGCGAAGGCTGATGCGCCGACGCCGGATGGCCACCAGCAGCACCGCGGTCTGCGCGAAAACACCCAGGCTGGTGCCGACGCCCAGCACCAGCAGCTTGGCGTTGCCCATCTGCACCGGGTCGACTGACAGCTGCCCCGGCGCGGCCAGGTAGGCGCCCAGGGTGGCGATCGCGACGACGTTGTTGACCACCGGCGCCCAGGCCGGCGGCCCGAATACGTTGCGGGTGTTCAGGATTGCCATGAACACCGAGGACAGGCCGTAGAAAATCACCTGCGGCAATAGCAGGTAAGCGAACGCGACCGTCAGCGGCTCGTTCACCTGAGGGCTGCGGCCCAACATCAGCTGGACCAGCAGCGGGGCGGCCACGATCGACAGCAGCGTTGCGCCCAGCAGCACGGTGGTGGCCAGTGTCACCAGGCGCCGCACAAACGCCGCACCGCCGTCGGCATCGTCCTGTTCGGCGCGGGCCAACACCGGCACAAAGATCGCGGTGAATGTCGCCTCCAATACCAGCGCGGCGACCAGGTTAGGCAGCTGGTTGGCCACCGAGAACGCACTGGACAGCGCCGCACCCAGGAGCGCGGCCAACAGCACGATCCGGGCGAAGCCGGTGATCCGGCTGACCAGGGTTGCCAGGGCCATTCCCCACGACCGCGACACCAGGGCGGCATCGGACAGCTCAGGACGGGGCTGCGGCGAGGTGCTCTGCGACGGCACATGGCCGGTCGGTGGCAGCGGCCCGGTCGGCGGCCCGGGGCTTCGCTTGGGATGCGGCCGCGAGGCCGACGGCCGCGGCGGTGGTTGTGCCGGCGGCGGTACGGCCCAACCGGCGGGGCTCATACGCGGTGCTCTTCGTCGACGAGGTGGTCCGCGTCGGGTGGGTCCGGGCGGTCGAGGTCGGCGGGGTCCGGCTGGCCGCGGAAGCGGTGCCACAGCCGTCGCCCGGCCAGCGCCACCAGCACCGCGGCCGCGCTTATCGTGATCAGGAACAGCACCTTGCCGTAGGCGTTGGAGTGCACCGACAATCGCACCGGCTCGCCCAGCGGCACACCGTCGGGGGTATGCATCGCGACGTCGATGGCGACGCGCTGGGTGAAGTTCACTTCGATGGGCACCCGCAGCGGCAGGTAGCCCGGTGGCAGCTCGATCTCACCGAGGTCGGTGACGGTCATGCCGGGTGGCACGTCGAGGTGCAGGCGCACCCGGATCGGCACCGCCAACCCGTTGTGCAAGGCCAGCGGCAGCGGGCTGTGTTCGGTGGCCAGGGTGTAGGACCCGGTCGGGGTGACGATGGTGACTGCGCCGAACAAATCGTTGATCGCGTCGCCCACGACCTGCAGCCGCTGCTGAGCCAGCCCGTTGCGGGTGTCCGGCCGGTTGGCCTGGCTGATCGCGCGCAGCATGTCCTCGCGGAGCGGCGCGGTGTACGTGACGCCGGTCAGACCGGAGCGAACATCGGTCGTCAGCGCCGCGGTCAGGCCGGCCAGCCGGCCGATTTCGCCGGAGATCGTGGTGACGACGGCGTCGTTGAATCGGCCACGCGCGCCAGCGTCGGCGTCGGGCTGCAATGTTCCGTTGACCGATGGGACGGCGGACGCGTCGGCGATCAGCGTGGGCAGGGGGCGCGGCACCGCGAGGCCAGACCGGATTGCGGTCGCCAGCGCGGTCAGGATGGCGCCCGCATCGTCGGACCGCAGTTTCCAGGTGGTTGGGGGCAACAGGATCTGGGTGCGCGGGTTGGTCCGAGGCTGCAGGTCGCGCCACAGCATCGAACCAAGCGCGTCCTGCCGGCGCGCGGCCTCGGAGTCGTGCTGAAGCCGAATCGTCAGGTTGGAGTCCAGGTAACTGGGCGCCACCGGGTCGTCGCCGGCGGCCGCCAACGCGGCGCCGACAGCGGGGTCGAACGGCGCCATCACCACCTGCGGCGACAGCCGGCGCGGCGCGGTGTCCGCGGTCGCGGGGACCGGGTCGTTCGAGTCGCTTGCGGAGGAGTTGGCGGCGGCGATCACCACGGTGTTGCCGTTCGCGCTCAACAGGTCCACGCCATTGCGGGTCAGCGAGCCGTCGGGGATCAGGGTGGCGCCGCGAACCGCTACGACGCCGAGGATCTGGTCGACGACGTCGCCGGCGCCGCTGGTGGCGGCCGCGCTGAGACCGGGGTCGCCGCTGCGTTGCACGGCGTTGAGGTCGGCCTGGGCGTAGGGCAGCGGCGCAACGCACATCCGGTGAGCCAGGGCACGCAGCCGGTTCAGCCAGCTCGCCGCCGCCGTCTGCCCGGTCCCGGGATGCGTCGGGGTGCCGGGCTCCTGGGCGGGTCCGTCGGGCGAGTTGGAGACCACGTAGCCGGCCGTCATCGCGTTCAGGGTGACCAGCAGGTCCGGGTCGACGGCAAGGCACATCGCTCGGCCGACGGCGCCGTCCGGGTCGACGTCACGGCTGGTCGCGAACTCGGCGGCGGCCAGCAGGACGTCCAACCTGCCTCCAGTGGTCAGCGATGCGGACAGCTCGTCGTCGATCAATCGGACCGGGATGGTGCCGCCCGGCACGCCGGGTGCCAGCCTGGGCCGATCGGCCAGCGGCCACAGCATGGTGACCGGCACAGGCTTGGAGGTGTCGGGCGCGATCACCGCGCCCATGGCGCCTGATGCTTGACCAGAGGTGTCGAGTGGATCGGGCGGGACGCCCACCACCGGCAGCAGAAAGCGGGCGTTGTCCAGCCGGGCCGGTTCGCCGTAATCGGGGGTGCCGTTGACGTTGACCAGCAGGGGGTAGACGCCGGGCGCACCGATGTCCAGCGAATGTTTGGTCGCCGAACGCATCGGGGCCGACAGTGTGAACTTGGACTTCTGACCACGCCGGAGCTCGGGCGATACCGTCACAAACTCCTCGGCGGCCTGGTACTGGTCGGTGTCGCCGTCAAGGTTGGTGCGCAATCCGGCCGAGTTGGGCACGGGGGGCGCGTGTTCGAGGCGGACCACCACGTCGCGGACCGACCGGTCCCCGATGTTGGCCACGGTTCCAGTGACGGTCACCAACGGCTCGCTGGTCGTGGTGACGACCTGTGGGGTTACCTGATCGATCCGGACTTGAACGAAGGGGACTGCGCCGGGTTCGCCCGCGGCGGCGGTGGGCTGCACGACGCCGAGTCCCAGGCCGACCAGGATGCCGGTCACCATCAGCAGGCGCAACAGGGCCGCCCGCTGGAGTCGCGGCGCCGTCGAACCGCTTCTGATTCCCGCCAGCGGGTGGTGCACCCACCTCGAATTACTCTGCATCGTCGTCGGAGGCTACGGCCCGGGACCGCGACCGTTCTTCCGGCCTCGGACCGACTCGTCGGGCCGGCGAACGCGGGTCCGCGAATGGGTTTGCGGCCGCCGCCGCGGTGAGCTGGGCGGCAGCGGTGGCAGCGCGGCCGGGCCGTCGCTCTGTAACTTGTCTATCAGCTCGTCGGCCACCTCGGCCAGGCGGCGTTCGTCGGCGTAGGCCAGCCGGGACGGCAGTTCGGAGATCGGGACCCACGCCACCTCGGCGACCTCGACGTCCTCGTCGGACAGCTCGCCGCCCGAGAATCGCATCAGATAGTGATGCACCGTTTTGTGTACCCGACGGCCGTCGGTGACGAACCAGTAGTCGATGCGGCCCAGAGCCGCCAGCACGCTGCCCTGAATCCCGGTCTCCTCGGCCACTTCCCGGATCGCCGTCTGCTCCGCCGTCTCGCCGAGCTCTATGTGGCCCTTGGGCAGCGACCACAGCATCCGGCCACGCCGGTCGACGCGACCGATCAGCGCCGCGACCTGCTCTTCACGCGGCCGATCGATGTTGTCGATGACCAGCCCGCCGGCCGATGTCTCGTGCACGGTGCGCAACCGCTCTGGTCCGCGGCGTGCCGAGCGGCGTTGCCCGGACTTCGCCGCAGCGGCTGGGGTGCTGCCGGCGGTCGCCTCGTTGCTGCCGGATTGGGCCTCGCCCGACCCCGCCGAGCGCCGACCGCGGCGCCTCCCCCGGCGCCGACGCGGTTGCGATGTTTCGCCGTCGGACACCCAAGCGATAGTAGCTGGCGTGCTCAGACGCCCTGGGCACACTCGCCGGTTGTGAGCTGCGGGATCGGGCCACGTGCACCGACTGCCGGACTCCTCAGCGGCCACAGGCCGCCGCATCGTCGCCCGACACCGCCCAGATTGCCGGACTCCTCAGCGGCCACAGGCCGCCGCATCGTCGCCCGACACCGCCCAGATTGCCGGACTCCTCAGCGGCCACAGGCCGCCGCATCGTCGCCCGACTACGCTCTGTCCCGTGCCCGACGCTGCCCAGGATGCCGAGCTGCTAGCCGCTGCCGCGGTCGTGTTGAACAGGCACGCCGACGTCCTGCGCGAGCTCGGCGGGCTGTTCACTGCGGCCGGCCACGAGCTCTATCTGGTCGGCGGCTCGGTGCGTGACGCGGTGCTGCAGCGGCCGATCACCGATCTGGATTTCGCTACCGATGCGCGTCCCGAGCAGCTGCAAAAGCTGCTGCGGCCATGGGCCGACGCGCTATGGGATACCGGCATCGAATTCGGCACCATTGGTGCGGAAAAGAACCATCGGCGCCTGGAGATCACCACCTTCCGGGCCGACCGCTACGACGGCGTATCCCGCAACCCGCAGGTGCGATTCGGCGACACGCTGGACGACGATCTGGTGCGCCGCGACTTCACTGTCAACGCGATGGCGGTACGCGTAACAGCAGACGGCGCAACCGAATTCGTCGATCCCCTGGGCGGTTTGGCCGCAGTGCGGGCCAGCGTGCTGGATACGCCTGCAGCGCCGCAGGTTTCGTTCGGCGACGACCCGCTGCGGATGCTGCGCGCCGCGCGGTTCGTCTCGCAACTCGGTTTCACCGTCGCCCCGCGGGTGCGCGCCGCGATTCAGGACATGGCTTCCGAGCTGGGTCGAATCACGGCAGAACGGGTCGCGGCCGAATTGGACAAGCTGTTGCTGGGCGCCGACCCGGTCGCCGGGATCGAACTGATGGTGCAGACCGGGCTGGGCAACGTCGTGTTGCCCGACGTCGGCGGTATGCGGATGGCGATCGACGAGCACCACCAGCACAAGGACGTCTACGAGCATTCGCTGACGGTGCTGCGCCAAGCCATTGCGCTGGAGGACGCCGGCCCCGATCTGGTCTTGCGCTGGGCGGCGCTGTTGCACGACATCGGCAAGCCCGCCACCCGCAAGCACGAAGCCGACGGCGGAGTCAGCTTCCACCACCACGAGGTGGTCGGCGCGAAGATGACCCGAAAACGGTTGCGGGCGTTGAAGTATTCGAAGCAACTTGTCGACGACGTGTCGCAGTTGGTGTATCTGCACCTGCGGTTCCATGGCTACGGCGACGGCAAGTGGACCGACGCGGCGGTGCGGCGCTACGTCACTGACGCGGGCCCGTTGTTGCCGCAGCTGCACAAGCTGGTGCGCGCCGACTGCACCACCCGCAACAAGCGCCGCGCGGCCCGGCTGCAGGCCAACTACGACGATCTCGAGGCGCGCATCGCCGAGCTGGCCGCCAAGGAAGACCTGCAACGGGTGCGCCCAGATCTGGACGGCAACGAGATCATGGAACTGCTGGGCATTCTGGCAGGCCCACAGGTCGGGGAGGCGTGGCGGCACCTCAAGGAGTTGCGGCTGGATCGCGGTCCGCTGACCCACGACGAGGCCGCCGCCGAGCTGCTGTCCTGGTGGAAGGCGCGGGGGAACCGATAGCGGTCTGGCCGCGTCGGACTGGCATGGAGTATTGCCTGAGCGCCGGTGACGGCGCAGCAACGATGTGGGACCGCGGACCGGATCTCGACCTCAACGGCGACGGCCGGCTCGACGCGGTCGGCCTGGACTTCGACGGCGACGGTCTGGCCGACGACGCCTTGGCCGATCTGGACGGGGACGGCATCGCCGACCATGCCGTTCTCGACGTCGACGGCACCAAGGAGCGCTATTTCACCGACGATGGCTCGGGCACCTGGGCGGTCGCCGCCGAACGTCCGGCGCGACCGGCGTCCGGATTGCGCTGGTTCGGGCTCGACGGCGTCGAGCACACCGGCAGGCCGCTCGCGGAGTTCGGGCCCGACATCGGTGCCGAGGGCCGTGCCGAGGTCCGGCTGCTCGACAGCGACGGCAACGGCCTGGCCGACCGGGCGATCACGTCCGGTGAGAACGGCGTCACGGGCTACGTCGACACCGACGGCGACGGGCGGTGGGACGTCAAGCTGACCGATACCGATGGCGACGGTTCCGCCGACGCGGCCAGCGCGTTAGCGCCTAAACCGTAGATCCCCTTTGGCGGCAGCGGCCCGGTACTGTGACGGCCCATGAACTTCGACCAGTCGCGCCCGGACTCGGTGAGCGCTGCCCTGATCGAGATCCTGCGCGATGACCTCAACATCGACATCGGCCGGGTGACCCCGGAGTCTCGGCTGGTGGACGACGTCGGACTGGACTCGGTGGCCTTCGCGGTGGGCATGGTTGCGATCGAAGACAAGCTCGGGGTGGCGGTGTCCGAACAGGAGCTGCTCGGCTGCGACACGGTCGGCGATCTCGAGAACGTCATCCGGGCAAAGGTCCCGGTCGGCCAGTGAGCGTGCTGGCCACCGCCCTGTCCAGGGCGATGCGCGCCTCAGCTCACGACCTGGTGGTCTTCGACAAGGACGCCGACGACTGGACGCGTCGCCCATGGTCGCAGGTCCACGCTCGCGCCGAGGGCATCGCCACCCGCATCCTCAACCAGCCGCAACTCGGGGCGGTCGGCCTGGTCGGCGAACCGACCGCGGACTTCGTCGCGGCGATTCACGCGACCTGGCTGGCCGGGCAGAGCGTGTCGATCCTGCCCGGGCCGGTCCGTGGCGCCGACCCGCAGCAGTGGGCGCAGGCGACATCGACGCGGTTCGCCAGCCTGGGCGTGCGGACAGTCTTCAGCCACGGAGCCGAACTCGGCCTGCTCGCCGGCCCGGACGGACCGCTGACCGTGCTCGACCTCGGGGCCGTCGTGCACGAACCGTCCGCCGGCTTTACGCCCGTCGAGCCCACGGCCGGGACGCCCGCGGTGTTGCAGGGCACCGCCGGCTCCACCGGAAATCCCCGCACCGCGCAGCTATCCGCCGAGGCGGTGCTGAACAACGTGAACGGCTTGCTCAGCCGCTTCGATGTCGACCCGGCGCTCGACGTCGGGTGTACCTGGCTGCCGCTCTACCACGACATGGGTCTGACGTTTCTGCTCAGCGGCATGCTGCCGGGGGCACCGATGTGGCTGGCCCCCACATCGGCGTTCACCGCGTCACCGTTCCGCTGGTTGCGGTGGCTCACCGAAAGCGGCGCCTCGCTGACCGCGGCGCCGAACATGGCCTACAGCATGATCGGCAAGTACGCCCGGCTGGTGTCCGACGTCGACCTGGGCCGGGTACGGGTGACGATCAACGGCGGCGAGCCCGTCGACTGCGTCGGCATGGAGCGGTTCGCGAATGCGTTGCGCCCCTTCGGCTTTCGCGCGGATGCGTTAGCGCCGTCGTATGGGCTGGCCGAATCCACCTGCGCGGTCACCATCCCCGCGCCCGGCACCGGCCTGCTTTACGACGAAGTCCGTTCCGCCGCAGACGATTCCGAATCACGCCGGCATGCATTTCTCGGTGAGCCGATCCCCGGGATGGAAGTTCGGATCAGCGCGGCAGCAGAGCGCTCCGCCGATCTGCCCGGCCGCGAGGTCGGCGAGATCGAGATCCGCGGAACCTCGATGATGTCCGGATACCTCGGCGACACCCCATTGGAACCCGGCGCGTGGTTCCCGACGGGGGATCTGGGCTACCTCACTGACGACGGTCTGGTGGTCTGCGGACGGGCCAAGGAGATCATCACCATCGCGGGCCGCAACGTCTTTCCCGCCGAGATCGAACGGGTCGCCGCCGAAATACGCGGCGTGCGTGAGGGCGCCGTGGTCGCCGTCGGCACCGACGACGACACGACCCGGCCCGGTTTGGTGATCACCGCCGAATTCCGCGGTCCTGATGAGGCCGGCGCCCGCAGCGAGGTGGTCGCCAAGGTGGCGTCGGAGTGCGGCATCGTGCCGGCCAGCGTGGTGTTCGTCCGGCCGGGCGCACTGCCGCGTACCTCGTCGGGCAAGCTGCGGCGGCTGGAAGTCAAACGCAACCTGACCGCGGTGACCACATGACGGCAGACCTGAGCATCGACGAATACCGGGCGCTGCTCGACGAGGTGTTCAACGACGACGTCGTCAGATGGACCGCGGAAGCCGAAGCCAGCGAACGGTTTCCGCGGAAGCTGATCGAGCACCTGGGTGAGCGCGGGGTGTTCGCGCACAAGTGGCGAAACGGTCAGCACCCGGATGTGCCCAAGCTCGTCGCGTTGGCGTTCGCCCTGGGTCGGCTCGGCTCGGCGGGCATCGGTGTCGGCGTCAGCCTGCACGACTCGGCCGTCGCCATCCTGCGCCGCTTCGGCCGGTCGGACTACCTCAAGGACATCTGCGAGCAAGCCATCCGCGGCGAGGCGGTGCTGTGCATCGGCGCGTCCGAGGAGTCTGGTGGCTCGGACCTCCAGATCGTGGAGACCGAAGTACGTTCTGTCCGAGACGGATTCGAGGTCCGCGGCGTCAAGAAGTTTGTGTCGTTGTCGCCGGTAGCCGACTACATCATGGTGGTCGCCCACGGCGTGGACCACGACCAGACCAGCCGGCACGGCAACGTGTTGGTGATCGCCGTCCCCACGGCTCAGACCGACGTGCAGGTTCCCTACCGCAAGGTCGGCGCCGGACCACTGGACACCGCAGCGGTACACATCGACACCTGGGTGCCCGCGGATGCGCTGATCGCCCGTGCGGGAACGGGTTTGGCGGCGATCTCCTGGGGACTCGCCCACGAGCGGATGTCGATCGCCGGGCAGGTCGCCGGTGGCTGCCAGCGGGTACTCGGCATCACCCACGCCAGGATGGTCGAGCGTAGGCAGTTCGGTTCGACGTTGTTCGAGCACCAGGCTCTACGGCTGCGCCTGGCCGATCTGCAGGCCCGTGTCGACCTACTTCGGCACGGGCTCAACGGAATCGCTGCCGAAGGCCGTCTCGAGCTGCGGGCCGCGGCGGCGGTGAAGGTCACCGCCGCAAGGCTTGGCGAAGAGGTGCTGTCGGAGTGCATGCACATCTTCGGCGGCTCCGGCTACCTGGTGGACGAGACACCGCTCGGCCGCTGGTGGCGGGACATGAAGCTGGCCCGGGTAGGCGGCGGCACCGACGAGGTGCTGTGGGAATTGGTCGCCGCGGCAATGAAACCCGACTACGACGGCTACCACGAGCTGAGCGGCGGCTAGCGGGCCTGATGCGACAAAGCTTTTTCGAGATTGACGCTGGCGCGAAGAAGTGCGAGCGACCGGAACGCTAGCGTCGATCTCGGTTGCCGCAACGCCGCTCGCCGGCGGCTAGCGGGCCGCGGGAATGTCGTCAGGAGTCCGAGGCAACGCGTAGAGCGCCATCCGCCGGTTGCTCATGTCGTGCTCGCCGAGAAAGGCGCAGCCGGCGTATTCACACAGCCGCCGCGCCGAGGTGTTGCGGTGGTCGGGGTCGAACATGATTCGGCGACAACGGGGTTCGACCTCGAAGACGTTCGCGACGATGCGCGGCAGCAGGAACGGGCCGAGACCCTTGTTGACGATCGACAGCTCGGCGATGGCCGCGTGCAGGCCTACGTCGTAGGGATCGGCGTCGTACCGTGTCGCGATGGAATCCTTTGCCGCGCGGTAAACCTCGACGTATCCGCCGTCCTCACCGTGCATGCTGCCGATGAATGGCCGCGAGTAGCTGCCCGCCCGCTGCGCGCGGAGGTAGTCGCGCCACCGCGTTACCGGCCAGGCCGACTCCCATGCCTCGACGAGATGGGGCATGTTCATCCATCGCGAGATCATCTCCGCGTCGGCGTCCGGATCGACCAGCCGCAGCGCATAGGGCTCGGCCAGCACCGGTGTAGGTGGCGGGGGAGCGGCGCGGACGTCGTCGCTAAGTCCCTCGGTCAGCTCCCGCGGCAGGATCGAAAGCGCATCGCGCGGCGTACTCATCGCCCGGCTCCCGGCGGCCCGGCGAAGGCCTGCGCGATCGGCAGCCAGCGCGCCGCGTCGTCGCCGTCGGCCGCGATGTCGAGCTCGCGCAGCGAGCGGCGCTGGGTGACCAGGAAGCAGAAGTCCTCGGCGGATCCAGTGACCCGCTGCGACGCGTCGGCCGGACCCCATGACCAGATGCTGTCGTCGGGGGCACGCAACTCCACCCGAAACGGGTCACTGGGCGGCTGCTGGCCGTTGATGACGAACGCGAAATCGCGTGTCCGCACCCCGATGTGGGCAATGGATCGCAGCCGGGCGGTGGCGGGCCGGGTCACGCCGAGGGCGTCGGCGACGTCGAGGCCGTGCGCCCAGGTCTCCATCAACCGCGCAGTCGCCATCGAGGGGCCACTCATCGGCGGGCCGAACCACGGCAGCTTGCGGCCATCGGCGACGGTCAGCAGCTCGTCGTGCAGCCGCGCACGGGTCAGCCGCCAGTCGGCGAGCAACGCGGCGGGCGGGACGGCAGCCAGCTCGTCGGCGGCGGTGTTGACGAAGCCGATCGGGTCGTCCAGGGCGGTCTGCACCACGTCGGCGAAGGCGTCCTCATCGGTGATCGACACCAGTGCGCCGCGGTCGGTCCACAGCAGATGCCCGATCTGGTGGGCGATCGTCCAGCCCGCGGCGGGAGTCGGCGCGGTCCAGCGCTCCTCGGCGAGCGGCGCGACCAGCGCGTCGAGCTCATCGCTTTCGGCCCGCAGGTCCTCCACAATCTCCGACAGGTCGGCCATCTGGGTACCTTAACGATTCGCGGCGCGACCTACGACACCGTGCGCCGCGAGCCCGCACAGGTAGACCACGGCGCCGGCCACGATCAGTGCGGGCGAGTGGCCATCGTTCGGAATGACGCTCGCCGCAGCGGTGATCGCGGCGATGAACGCCACCCAGAACAGCGAATCCTGCACTGCGAAAACGTGTCCGCGCAGCGCGTCGTCCACATCGATCTGGATCGCGGTGTCGGCGCACAGCTTGACCACCTGGCCCACCCCGCCGAGCAGGAAGCCGCACGCCACCAACACCCATAGCCGCAACCCGACCCCGGCGATTTCGATGGCGGCCGCGATCGCCAACGCTCCGTTGGCCGCGGCATAGCGGCCCCAGCGGCGCACCGCGACCGGGGTGACCAGATTGGCCAGAAACGATCCGGCGCCTGCTGCGGCGACGAACAGCATCGCGCTGCCCAGCGCGGAGACCGCGCCCGCATCGCCGCTGCGCACCAGCAGCAGCACCACTAGGGAGTTGATGCCAAACACCATCCGGTGCGCGGCCAACCCGGACAGGGTGGCGGCGACGGTGGGCCGGTCCAGCACGGCGCGCACGCCGTGCAGCCAACCGGTGACGACGGCGTAGAAGGCCGACCCGTGGATCGCCCGCCGGGTGTCATCGGGACCTAGCACGTGGGCGGCGAACCGTAGCGACAGCAGCAGTGCGATCAGCATCGGGACGATGACCAGGAAGATAATCGACGCGGCCCCTCGGTCGCCCGAGCCGAAGATCGCCCGCGGCACGAGCATGAAGTTGGCGCCGAGGAAGGCCGCCACCGCGCCGACCGCCGATGCGATCGAGTTCATCGTGACGACCTGCTCGCGGGGCACCACATGTGGTAGTGCGGCCGACAGCCCCGAGGCGACAAACCGGGCCAGTCCGCCGACCACCAGCGCGCCGCACAGCACCAGCACGTTGCCGGCACCGACGGCCAGGCAGATTCCCACGATCGCCGCCGACACCACCCGGCCGACGTTGGCGGCGATCAGCACAAGACGGCGATCCCAGCGGTCCATCAACGCGCCGGCGAACGGACCGAGCAGCGAGTACGGCAGAAACAACACGGCGAACGCGCCGGCGATCGCGAGTGGGCGGGTAGCGCGCTCGGGGTTGAACAGCAGCGCGCCGGCCAGCGCCGCCTGGAAGAGGCCGTCGCCGAACTGGCTTGCCGTCCGCAGTTCCAGCAGCCGCCAGAAGTCGGGCAAGCTGCGCACCGAACGCCAGACAGCGACGGGCGCGCTCGGATGAGTCACTGAACCTACTTCCCCGTGGGGCCCGGCACGCATGGGACCCGGCGCTCGCGACCGGGCGGCGGGCCTCTGTTAACAACAGTACAAATTCGTCGCAGCGCCCTGCTTGTTCGCCACAGCGGTCGGGCCCGGATGCGATGATGGTGCGGTGGCGCAGTCCGAAGACCCAGAAGACTATGTTGCCCCCACCGCACACCGAGTGCGAGCGGGCACTTTGCTTCTGGCGAACACGGATCTGCTCGAGCCGACGTTCCGCCGCAGCGTGATCTACATCGTCGAGCACAACGACGGGGGCACGCTGGGCGTCGTGCTCAACCGCCCCAGCGAGACCGCGGTCTACAACGTGTTGCCGCAGTGGGCGCAGATAGCGGCGAAACCGAAGACGATGTTCATCGGCGGTCCGGTCAAGCGCGATGCGGCACTGTGCCTGGCGGTGTTGCGGGTGGGCGCCGATCCTGACGACTTGCCCGGTCTGCGCCATGTGGCCGGCCGGATGGCAATGGTCGATCTCGACGCCGACCCCGAGTCGATCGCCCCGCTGGTCGAGGGTGTGCGCATTTTCGCGGGCTACTCCGGCTGGACCCTCGGTCAGCTAGAGGGCGAGATCGAGCGCGACGACTGGATTGTGTTGTCGGCGTTGCCATCTGACGTTCTCGTCCAGCCGCGGGTGGACCTGTGGGGCCGGGTGCTGCGCCGCCAGCCGCAGCCGCTGTCGCTGCTGGCCACCCACCCGATCGACATCAGCCGCAACTAAGCCGCGGCGGGCTCGTCTTCGAGGGAGTCGCGGGACAGCCTGCTGGCGATCACCGAACACACCACCAGCTGTATCTGGTGAAAGATCATCAGCGGCAACATGATCACGCCGACAGTCGCGGCCGGGAAGAACACCAGCGCCATCGGAAGACCAGACGCCAGGCTCTTTTTCGAACCGCAGAACAGCAGCACGATGCGGTCGCCGCGATCCAGGTCGACCAGCCGACCAACCAGCCAGGTGAAGGCCAGCACCACCGCCAACAACGCGGCGTTGACAACCGCGACGATCGCCAGTTGCCAGGCGTCGACGCTGCGCCAGATGTGCTCGACCATGCCCATCGAGAATGCGGTGTAGACGACCAACAAGATCGACCCCCGGTCGACGGCTTTGGTCAACACCACGTGCCGGGCAACCCAGTCGGCGATCCACGGTCGCATCAGTTGGCCCGCCACGAACGGCAGCAGCAGTTGCACCATGACGTCGCGAACCGAGGTGGCGTCCATCCGGGCTCCGCCGCGGGTGTTCATCAGCAGCACGACGAGCAACGGCGTCAGCGCGATCCCGACGATGTTGGACAGTGATGCGCTGACCAGCGCGGCCGAGACATTGCCTCGAGCAATCGACGTGAAGGCGATCGAAGACTGCACGGTCGACGGGACCAGACACAGAAACAGCAGCCCGTTGTACAAGTCGAGGTTCAGCAGCCAGGGAACCAGGCCTCGCGCGGCCAGCCCGAGCAGGGGAAAAACCACGAAGGTGGTGGCCAGCACCAGCAGATGCAGGTGCCAGCGTTTGACGCCCTGCCAGGCCTGCTGCGGCGAGAGACGGGCGCCGTACAGCCAAAACAGCAGGGCAATAACGACTTTGGCGGCTACCGAGACGGCGTCGGCAAAGCCGCCGCGGGCCGGAAACAGTGCCGCCAGCGCGACCGTGGCGGCCATGGCCAGCAGAAAGGTGTCGATCGGCAGCGCCGACAGCCGCTTCAGCACAAGGGCGTTTCGGTCAGTGGCATGCCAGCGTGCAGGCCGCGCAAGACCCACCGCAGCTGACCGAGGCCTCTTCATGGCGCAGGGCGTACCGCGCCGTCTGATACGAGCCGGCGGCGACGGTGCTCAGAGCACCGATGACGCACACGCAGATGACCGGCAGCGCGGTACCCGCCGGTGCGGCCATCGCCACTGTTGCTCCGGCGGCCAGCATGATCGCGGCGGCCAGTTGCGGCGGCGCGACGGAGCGCATGATCAGCCCGGCCGTGCCGGTGCCGACGGGACGAACCAACGACCGGAACCCGAGTACGGCCATTGCCACGGCCGCGCACACGCACAGCACTCCCGCGATCAGCATGGGGCCACAATACGTGGCTGGGGGTCCCCGCTGCGGCGCCCTAGTGCGCCAGCGCCTGAGGCGGAGCGACGACGGCCGGTGGAGCTGCGGGCGCGGCGGGTGCGGGCGGCGGGGCTGCGGGCGCGTTCGACCCGGGTGCCCCGGCCCGGAACCCGTTGATGATGCCGTCGGTGGCCGGCGCTTCGGCGACAGTCCCACCGGCCTCTGTGGTCACCGCCAGCGACACCAGGTATTTGTCCGGTCCCGAGGTGACGATGACGTTGCGGCGCGAGGTGTTGAGCGTCATCTCGTTTTGCCGGTACGTGCCTTCGATGATCGACGACGGGGAGCCGTTGAAGTCGGCCAGCGAGGCGTTGGTGGTGCGCCACACAGGCAGTTGTTGGCTGTCGATGTAGCCGTGGGTGATGGCTTCTTTGGGGTCGAAGTCTCCGACCAGCCGGTACACCACGAGCTGGGCGTTGGGGGTGTACAGACTGGTGCTGTGCCGGTTGGCGGTCACGACGAACGCATCGGGGACGTTGGGGTCGGGCACCCGCGTCCAGCCCTGCGGCATCGGCAGCGTGATGTCGAGGGCCTTGAAATCCTTTGCCTGCTGCGGTTCGAGCTTGACGTTCTTGCTCACGAAGAAATCGCGCAGTGTCCCGGAGGTGGCCGGAGTGAGCTCCGGCGGTGCGGCAACCGGCGGCGCGGCAGCCGGTGGTGCCGGTGGCAGTCCCGGCGCCGCCGGGACCAGTGCAGGCGAGACGGGGGCAGGCGCCGCCGCGGCGATGCCGGGCACCGGGTTGCCGACGGCTTGGGGCATCGGGCCGGGAGCGGGGCTGGGCCGGGGCGGGTACACCGGATCGGCCGACGCGGTGGGGCTGGCAAGGCCCAGCACACCGGCAGCACCCACGGCCAGACCCGCGACCGTCACTCGCCAGCTACGGGCAATCTGCTTCATGAGAGGCGGTCCTTCCCAGTTCGCTCGAGTCGTTGTCGAAGTCGCAGAAAGCGACTGTAACCAGGGGTTAACGGCGGTTTCTAGCACTGGAATCGACCTGGAACACACCTGGGATAAACCCCTGACCGGTCTGCAATCCAAACGAGACCGTCGGTGGTCGGCGGGTCGCTCGACGGCGCCCTTATAACCTGTTGGGCGTGACCGACTCCCCGATCGCCCCTGCCGAGCAGGCCGACCCCGATGCGCCGCGGTTTCGCTACACCGCGGACCTCGCCGGCCGCATCGAACACACCTGGCAGGACAACTGGACCCGGTGGGGGACGTTCAATGTGCCCAACCCGGTTGGTTCGCTGGCGCCGACGGACGGCTCACCGGTGCCTGACGACAAGATGTTCGTCCAGGACATGTTCCCGTATCCGTCGGGAGAGGGTCTGCACGTCGGCCATCCGCTCGGCTATATCGCGACCGACGTCTACGCACGCTATTTCCGGATGCTGGGCCGTAATGTGCTGCACGCGTTGGGCTTCGACGCGTTCGGCCTGCCCGCCGAGCAGTACGCGGTGCAGACCGGCACTCACCCGCGCACCCGGACAGAGGCGAACGTCGTCAACTTCCGGCGCCAGCTGGGCCGGCTGGGTTTCGGGCACGACAACCGCCGCAGCTTCTCTACCACCGACCCCGAGTTCTACAAGTGGACGCAATGGATCTTTCTGCAGATATACAACGCGTGGTTCGACGCCGCCGTCGGCAAGGCACGTCCGATATACGAACTGGTGGCCGAATTCGATTCCGGTGCACGCCAATTAGATGACGGTCGGGATTGGGCGGCATTGTCAGCGGGTGAGCGTGCCGACGTGGTCGACGCACACCGCCTGGTCTACCGGGCCGATTCGATGGTGAACTGGTGCCCGGGTCTGGGCACCGTGCTGGCCAACGAAGAGGTCACCGCCGACGGCCGCAGCGACCGGGGAAACTTCCCGGTCTTTCGCAAGCGGTTGCGGCAGTGGATGATGCGGATCACCGCTTACTCCGACCGGCTGCTCGACGACCTCGACGTGCTGGACTGGCCGGACAAGGTCAAAACCATGCAGCGCAACTGGATCGGGCGGTCCACCGGCGCTGAAGTGTTCTTCTCGGCGCCGGCAGGCGATATCGAGGTGTTCACCACCCGCCCGGACACGCTTTTCGGCGCAACATATTTGGTGCTAGCACCTGAGCACGAGCTGGTCGACGGCCTGGTCGCGTCGAGCTGGCCCGCCGGGGTGGACCCGCGCTGGACCTACCGCGCCGACACCCCCGCGCACGCCGTCGCCGCCTACCGGCAGGCGATCGCCGCGAAGTCCGACCTGGAACGTCAGGAGAACAAGACCAAGACGGGCGTGTTCCTGGGTACGTACGCGACCAACCCGGCCAACGGCGAGCAGGTGCCGGTCTTCATCGCCGACTATGTGCTGGCCGGATACGGCACCGGGGCGATCATGGCCGTCCCCGGGCATGACCAGCGCGATTGGGAGTTCGCCCACGAATTCAACCTGCCGGTCGTCGAAGTCATTGCCGGCGGGGACATTTCGCAGGCGGCCTACACCGGTGACGGCGTCCTGGTCAACTCGGACTACCTCAACGGATTCAATGTTGCAGCCGCCAAGGAAGCCATCACTGAGCGGCTGGAATCCGAGGGTCGTGGCAGGGCCCGCATCGAATACAAGCTGCGCGACTGGCTTTTCGCGCGGCAACGGTATTGGGGCGAACCGTTTCCGATCGTCTACGACAGCGACGGGCGTGCCCACCCGCTGGACGACGCCGCACTGCCGGTCGCGTTGCCCGACGTGCCCGATTACTCGCCGGTGTTGTTCGACCCCGACGACGCGGCCAGCGAACCATCGCCGCCGCTGGCCAAGGCGACCGAGTGGGTGCACGTCGAGCTCGACCTCGGCGATGGGCTGAAGCCCTACACCCGCGACACCAACGTCATGCCACAGTGGGCCGGCAGCTCCTGGTACGAGCTGCGCTACACCGACCCGCACAACGCGGAACGCTTCTGCGGCAAGGAGAATGAGGCCTACTGGATGGGCCCCAGGCCCGCCGAACACGGCCCAGACGATCCTGGCGGTGTCGACCTGTACGTCGGTGGTGCTGAGCACGCGGTGCTGCACCTGCTGTATTCGCGGTTCTGGCACAAGGTGCTCTACGACCTCGGACACGTCAGCTCGCGCGAGCCCTACCGACGGCTGGTCAACCAGGGGTACATCCAGGCGTACGCCTACACCGACGCCCGGGGTTCGTACGTGACGGCCGCCGACGTCGTCGAGCGGAACGGCAAGTTCTTCTATCCCGATCCGGGCGGCGAGATCGAAGTCTTCCAGGAGTTCGGCAAAATTGGTAAGAGCCTGAAGAACTCGGTGTCCCCGGACGAGATGTGCGACGACTACGGCGCCGACACGTTGCGGGTATACGAGATGGCAATGGGCCCGATTGAGGCGTCGCGCCCATGGGCCACCAAGGACGTCGTCGGGGCACACCGATTCCTGCAGCGGGTGTGGCGGCTCGTGGTCGACGAGAATTCCGGCGAGGCCCGGCTGAACGACGACGCGGATCTGGACAACGACACCCTGCGGCTGTTGCACCGAACCATCGCCGGAGTTTCCGAAGACTTTGCGGCACTGCGTAACAACACTGCGGTGGCCAAGCTGATCGAGTACACCAACCACCTCACCAAGGGGCATCGGGACTCGGTCCCGCGGACGGCGGTCGAGCCGCTGGTGCTGATGCTGGCGCCGTTGGCGCCGCACCTCGCCGAGGAGTTATGGCAGCGACTGGGCCATCCGGCATCGCTGGCGCACGGCCCGTTCCCGGTGGCCGATCCCGACTACCTGGTCGAAGACAGCGTGGAGTATCCCGTGCAGGTCAACGGCAAGGTGCGTAGCCGGATCACGGTATCCGCCAGCGCCGACGCGGATGCGGTCGAGGCAGCGGCGCTTGCCGACGAGAAGGTGCAAGCGTTTCTGGCCGGTGCGACACCGAAGAAGGTGATCGTGGTCGCCGGGAAAATGGTCAACCTCGTTGTATAGCCCGCATCGTCAGCGGGCGCGTGGTCTGAGCACGACCTCGTGCAGATGCCCATCGGGTGGCGTGTCGATCGCGCGGGCGACCGCCGCGGCCACGGTGTCGGCACGCAGGAACCGTTCGGCGTCGTACTCGCCACCCTCGAAGGACACCAGCTCGCGTTGCATATCGGTGTCGGTGCGACCGGGGTAGACGGTGGTGACGCGCAGCGCCGGCTCGCTTAGGCGCAGCGAGTCGGCGAACGCCCGTAGCGCGAACTTGCTGGCCGAATACGACGCCATGTTCTCCGAGGCCGTGCGCCCAGACCCGGAGTTGATGAACACCACCTGACCTTGCGCACGACGCAAGGCCGGCAGCAGAGCCAGCGTAACAGCAACTGCGCCAACAACATTGACGTCGAAGGTAGTGCGCCATTCGTCCACGGTGGACTCGGCGACGCGCCCCGGGAAAGCTACCCCGGCGTTGTGCACCAACACGTCAAGCTCGCCGACGGCTGCGGCTGCGGCGGCAATCGTGTCGGTGTCGGTCACGTCCAACGGCAGCGTGCTGGCGCCCAACCGCTGCGCGGTGGCCTGGAGCGCAGGCGAGGGCCGTCCGGCTAACAACAGGGTGTGGGTAGGTGCCAGAGCGTCGGCGATTGCGGCGCCGATCCCGCGACTGGCACCGGTGATGAGCGCAGTCTGCATGCTTGCCAGCTTAAGGGCTGCAAGGGTTTACGCGGTCGCGTCCCCGTTGGCCGCGGCTGCCGGGCTGGTCACCGACTCGCTGGCGGCCAGGTGCTCGAGCGGCGCCAGAGCCTTGGTCAGCGACTCCACTTCGGGCTGGCTGAGCTGGCTCAGCAGCGAGACCAGGGCGCCGATCCGGTTGCTCAGCGATTCGCGGTGAACGGCCAGGCCGCGCGGGGTGATGTCGACGAGCACGGCACGCAGATCGGACGGATCACGCGAACGCTTCACCAGGCCGATCTTCTCCAGCCGGCGGATCGCCACCGTCGTCGTGGGCGTGCGAACGCGTTCGTGGGCGGCCAGATCGGTCATTCGGATCGGACCCCGGTCGAGCAACGTCACCAGAATCGACAGCTGGGCCAGGGTGAGGTCGCTGGCTGCCGCGGCGCCGGCGCTTGGATCGCCGCGGCGCAGGATCGAGAACAGCTTGGACAGCGTGCGGTGAAGTCCCTCGGCCAGCTCCGTCAGCTCGGGCACGCTGGCTTCAGTTTCCGCCATAGTTCGACAGTCTAACCTGTCTGCAGTTCAGGAGCCTACAATTCGTTCTTGCCGCTCACAGGACCTGCGACAAGAAGCGCTGCAGGCGCTCGGTCGCCGCTGCCTCGAATATCTGCGCAGGCGGCCCGGTTTCCACGACCTGACCGTGATCCATGAAAACGACGGTGTCGGATGTGGACTTGGCAAAAGCCATTTCGTGCGTGACTACCAGCATTGTCATGCCCTCGGAGCCCAGATCGGCGATCAGCGCCAAGATTCCCTTGACCAGTTCGGGATCCAGCGCCGAGGTCGCTTCGTCGAAAAGCATCACCTGCGGCGTCATGGCCAGCGCGCGGGCGATCGCCACTCGTTGCTGCTGGCCGCCTGATAGGGCGCCCGGGCGGCTATCGGCCTTGTGTTTCATGCCAACCCGGTCCAACTGGGCCAGCCCCAACTCGCGGGCCGCGTCACCGGATAGGCGCTTGAGCTTTCGCGGCGCCAGCATCACGTTGTCGAGGACGCTGAGGTGCGGGAAAAGGTTAAAATGTTGAAATACCATGCCAATCCGCTGTCGCACGATATTCGGGTCGTCGTCCAAAACCGACTGACCGTCGAGCAGGATGTCGCCGCTGTCGGGCTCATGCAAGCGGTTCAACACGCGCAGCAAGGTCGACTTTCCGGAGCCCGATGGTCCGATCACGGCGACCGTATTGCCGGCGGGCGCGCTGATATCCACGCCGCGCAGGACTTTGTTGCGGCCAAACGATAGATGAATTCCATTGCTCGCCAACGATACTGACTCGGTCACGTCATCTCCTGGCTCGTCGTCGAGGCGATCCGGTCTAGCGGATCGGGCGCGGCCACGGACCGGCCATGCCGAAGCCGGTGGTCGACGACGTTGACCAGGTGGGTCAGCGGGATGGTCAACATCAGGTAGAACACTCCGGCCGCCACCAGCGGCGAGAGGCTGCCGGTCTGCGCGTTGAGGTCGCGGCCGACCTGAAACAGCTCGCGTTGCCCGGCGATCAGCCCCAGGAAGTAGACCAGCGCGGAGGCCTTCAGCAGCGCGATGAACTGATTGACAAGCGCGGGCAGCACCCGGCGGATGCCCTGCGGTATCACGACCATGCGCATCGCGGTGTGGTAGCTCAGCCCCAGCGCGCGCGAGGCGTCCAGTTGCCCGGGCTCGACGCTCTGGATGCCGGATCGGAAGATCTCGCCCACGTACGCCGCGGCCGTCAAACCCAGTGCGGCGATGCCCAGCGGGTAGGGATTGTTGTTCGTCAATCCGCCCACGATCGGACCGATGCCGAGGCCGATCAGCAGGATGATCACCACCTCGGGCAGGCCGCGAAAGATGTCGGTGTAGACCCGCGCCGGCCAGCGCAGCCAGCGGGCCCGCGAGATACTGGCGACCGCCAGCGCCATGCCCACCACCAACCCGATCAGGCCGGAGCTCACGGTCAAGATCAGCGTGTTGGGTAGACCCGTCGTCAGCATCGCCGGAATGGCCTGTCTGTACAGGTCCCAGTCGAAGAACGACTCCCGCAGCTGAGCCAGGATCGACTTGGGCGGAGGAACCACGTCGACCGAGCGGTGATTGCGCTCGGCGATCGCCGCGAAATCCGGCAGGTGCGGCGTCAGCGCCGATTTGGATCCGGGTTTCCATCCCCGCGGCAGCGGCCGGGGAACCCAGTCGGTGTATAGCTGCGACCAGGTGCCGTCGGCGATCACCGCGTCCAGGCCAGCATTCAGCGCCGCGATCAACGGCTGGTTGTCTTTCGCCACCGCATACGCCACGAAGTTGCCCAAGCCGAACGTGTACGCGGCGATCGCGGCGGTGTCGCCGGGCCGCATCACGTTGGTCGCCTCCATGGCCGGCGCCACCCACGCGTCGATTTGGTGAGTCTTCACGCTGGTGTACACGGTGGTGAAGTCGGGGAATTTCACCGGTTCGATATGCAGTGAGTCGACGACGTAGGCCTCTTCGACGGTGCCCTGAACCACGCCGATCCGCTGTCCGGGTGCCAGCTCCTCGAAGCTGTCGATCGGTGAACTGGACGGCACGATCAGCGACAGATAGCCGAAGTCGTAGCCGTTGGTGAAACCGACTGTGCGACGGCGCGCTTCGGTGGCCATGATCGACGACGAGCCGACGTCGAAGCGGCGCGCCGCGACCTGGGCCAGCAGCCCGGAGAATTCGGTGCCGGCGAAGACCACGTGTAAGCCCAGTTTGGCGGCGATCGCCCGCAGCAACTCGTTGTCATAACCGGTGTAGCGCCCGGTCGAGTTCAGGCAGCTGGTCGGAGGACCGCCCGGTTGGGTGCCGACGGTCAGCGTGCGCGGTGTGCGCAGACCCAGCGCGTCGATGTTCACCGAACTCAACGGCTCGACGTCGGCGGTTGTGTACTTGTCTTCCTGTGGCCGGTTGGCGGTGGCCAGCTTCCTCGGCAAGGCGATCGCGCCTTCTTTACCCGACGGCTTGCACAGGTTGTTGTCAGCCGCGGCCGGCGCAACCGGAGCCAAGCTGTACGTCAGCAGGATCGTGACGATGAGCGCGGCGAGTTTCGACGCGCCGATCCTCATGCCCGATCACGCCACCGGCACAGCTCCTCGGCGTCGCTGAGGTCGTAGTCCGGGCCGTTGACTCCGACGGTCAGCAGCGTTACGCCCAGCGCGGCCAAGCCTTCCGCGTCGGCGATCAATCCGCCCTTGTCTTTGTTGACGCCGGCCGAGTGCTCGATGGCTTTGGGATCGCGACCGACTGCTGCGCAGTGTTCGGCCAGCACGGCAGCCGCCTGCGGGTAGCTGTCGACGCCGGTGAACCCGTGCCAGATGTCGCCGTGCTCGGCGACCAGCCGCAGTGTTTTCTTCGGGCCCTTGCCGCCGATCAGCAGGGGGATGTCGCGGGTGGGCGCCGGGTTCAGCTTGGCCAGCCGGGACTTGATCCGCGGAAGCGCGGCGCTCAGGTCGTCGAGCCGGCTGCCGGCGGTGCCGAAATCGTAGCCGTACTCGTCGTAGTCCTTGTCCTTCCAACCCGAGCCGATGCCCAGGATCAGCCGGCCATCCGAGATGTGGTCGACGGTGCGGGCCATGTCGGCCAGCAGCTCTGGGTTGCGGTAGGAGTTGCAGGTCACTAGCGCGCCGATCTGGATTCGCGAGGTCTGCTCGGCCCAGGCGCCGAGCATCGTCCAGCATTCGAAATGCGCGCCGTCGGGATCGCCGTACAGCGGGAAGAAGTGGTCCCAGTTGAAGGCGACGTCGACGCCGATGTCTTCGGATCGGCGCACGGCGTCGCGCAGGTGGCTGTAGTTCGGGGAGTGCTGGGGCTGCAACTGAACGCCGATACGGATCGGCCGGCCGGAAGTAGTCATGTCTTCCACCGTAGGCTGGGGTTGCCGGCGTGCTTATGTAAGTATTTGCATATGTCCAGCACCGCGGCCGAGCGCATCGCCGGCGTCGTCATCCCCGACACCCCACTTGTGGCGGCGATTACCGCGCACATCCGAGCTGTTGAAGACGACTTGCTGTTCAACCACTCCCGACGGGTGTTCCTCTTCGGGGCGCTGCAGGGCCGCCGCCGCGGACTGCAACCGGATCTCGAACTCCTGTACGCCGGCGCGATGTTCCACGACATCGGGCTCACTCAGCATTACCGCAACTCGACGCTGCGCTTCGAGGTCGACGGCGCAAACGCGGCCCGTGACTTTCTGCTCGAACACGGCGTCGACGAGTCCGACGCCGACAAAGTCTGGCTGGGCATCGCCCTGCACACCACACCGGGAGTGCCCGAATTCCGGGCACCGGAGACCGCTTTGGTCACTGCGGGTGTCGAGACCGACGTGCTCGGTATCGGCCGCGACGATCTGGCCCCGGAGGACCTTGCGGCGGTCACCGCCGCGCACCCTCGGCCGAATTTCAAGCAGCAGATCCTGGCGGCGTTCAACGAGGGCATGAAGCACCGCCCCCAAACGACTTTCGGGACGTGCAATGCTGACGTCCTCGAGCGATTCGACCCCGCGTTCGTCCGCGAGAACTTCGTTGACACCATCCTGGGCAACACCTGGCCCGAGTGACGCCCGCCCTGCTCAGCCGCCGCCCAGCACGCCTCGGAGGATCTCGGTCAACACCAGGGGCTGATCACTCTGCACCGAGTGACCCGAGTTCTCCACGATCTGTAGGCCCTGGAATTGCTGTGCACGCCTGGCCAATTCGTCAGCGTCTTCGTCAGTGACGAAACCCGATGTGGCGCCGCGTACCAGCCTGACCGGCACCGACAGGCCGGCGAAGTCGTCCCACAAGCTGTCGAAGTCGGGGATCTTGCGGATGCTGTCGTAACGCCAGGTCCAGGTGCCGTCGTCCAGTCGGCGGGAGTTGTGAAACACGCCGCGCCGCAACGATTTCCGGTCGCGATGCGGCGCCGCGGCGGTGGTGACCTCCAGGATCGCGTCGAAGCTGGGGAAGTTTCGCTCACCGGCCACCAGCGCGACCGTGCCCTGCTGTTCGGTGGTCAGTTCCGCGTAGCGACGCAACGCCGATGGGGTGACGTCGACCAGCACGAGTCCGCGGACCAGCTGCGGCGCGATGGCGCCCAGCCCGATCGCGGTCAACCCACCCAGTGACATCCCGACCACCAGCTGGGCGTCCGGGGCAAGGTCATTGATCACCGGCGCCACGGCGGCCGCGTTGTTCTGCGGTGAATAGTCGCCGTCTTCGCGCCAGGCCGAATGCCCATGGCCGGGCAGGTCGACCGCCAGCGCGGGCACACCCAGACCCACGATCACGGTGTCCCAGGTGTGCGCGTTCTGCCCGCCGCCGTGGAAAAACACCACCCGGGGCGACGAGTCGCCCCACTGCAACGCACTGATGCCGCCCGCCTCGACCCGCCGCACCTCGGGCAGCGGACCGCTGACGCCGGCCTGCTCGGCGTTCTCGGGCAGCAGCCCGAATTCGGACAGTCCAACCAGGTCGTCGTCGGAGATGTCGCTCACAACCCCTGACCCTAGAGGACGTACCGGCGGCGAACGCCGCGGAATCGATCCCACATCGCGGCCGGCACGTTCGGACTCGGTGACCATCGCGGTGTCGGCGGGCAGGGCGTTGAGCAACTCGGCGTAGCGGACCACGCGGGTGCTGAGCACGGCGGGTTGGCCCTCGAGCATGTGGCGGTAGGTCAGGTTGCCGCGCTCGAATCCCTGGGTGTCCAACCAGTTGTGCACGCCCGGATCACGGTGCGCCATAACCAGCCGGATGCGGCCGTCGGCGTCGACTGCGGTGCGGCTCGGTGTGTAGCTGACCGGTCGGTAGAGGTAGTCCATGCTGTTGAAGAACACGCCCATGTTGGTCAGCATCCACAGCCCGTCGTGAGCGTCGAACTCGACGATCAGGGCCTCATCCGGGCCGAGCTCCCAGTACATGTTGGCCGCGGCCCGGCCGCGCTTGGCGTCGGCGCCGGTCGCGTCGACGTGCGGGAAGGTGTTGGGCCGATCGGCGTCGACCCCGCCGTAGGTGAAGGGAAACGCCGGCCAGTCCGACATCAGGCCGGTGACGAAGTCGGCGGCCCAGCTCATCGCCTCGACCATCACTTCGACGGAGGGCAGCGGCTTGGGCGTGGACATGTCGATCCGCTCGATCCGGATCTGCGCCGGCACCTCGTCCCAGCGGTCAAAGCCCTGACGGATGAACAGCTTTCGTGAATCCGGTGTGGTGGGCAGCCAATTGGCAGCACGTTCGGGGCCGCCGATAATCAGCTCGAACTGCCCGTCATCGCCGACGTTGAGCTGATCGCCGAGGATGTTGGCTTCCGGGGTGTCACCGAATGGTTCGTGTAGCACGCCGGGTCCGGGTGTACGGCGTCCCTGCACGGTGACATTGAAAAACCGCGCGGTGCCGCGGCTGCCGGTCAACCGATACGTCGAATTACCGTCGATCCAGGCCTGCTGATAGGTGAAGTCGCCGCAGTCGCCGCCGAGTTTGCGGGTCGGGCCGCAGAACGCGTGCAGTGCCGGGTACCGGGTGTCACGGGTCTCCAGCGCCAAATCGAAAGCTTGGCCGAGGTTTTGGGTGAGGAAGCGGAATGCGTCGACGCGTTGGGCGGCCGTAGTGGCGTTGGCGTCCTTGAAGACCTGTTCGCCGGCGAGGCGGAGTTGATCGCAGAACGCTTTCCACGCCGCCTGCAGCGCGGCGTCGCCGTCCCCGTCGCCGTAGGCCATCCTCAGGCACCCAACTTGGTGAGCGTTGCCTCTACGACATCACATGCGCGCCGGGCCGATTCGAGGCGTTCGTGGGTCACGTCACGCCCGGTTCTCGATGTCGACGCCGAATCGCTCACGGAACGGCCGGAATTCCTCGTGCAACGCATCGAGATCCTCGCCTATGTCGATGAGCAGCTGTGTCGAGTAGCGGAACTTGCCGTGGCGGTCGCCGCGGTTGTCGGCCAGGTAGGACCGCATCGCCGACTCGGCGTGTGCGGTCAGTCCGCGGCCGCCGAATGCGTAGTAGCGCCGTAGCGTCGTGACCTGATCGGCGACGAAGTCGGTGTAGCGGATGTGCAGGATTCGTGGATCGTCGACCATCGGGTTAGTCATCGTGTTAGCGATGCTGGCCCGCGTCATCTCGAGGTGCTTCTTGGCCTCGGCGAGCAGATCGACCGGACCGACGATGCCGTCCATGATGTCGGCCATCATCATCGTGCGTGACGCAGCGACCTGCACTGGGTCCCGGTGCAGCCAGAGCAGCGTCGCATCGGGATACGTCTCGAACATCTCGTTGAGCCGGAATCCGTGAAAGCCTTTGAGCACCCAGTACTTTCGCGGCCGGCGGTACTGCAGTTGTTGCAGCATGGCCTTGTGCAGTCGGTACTGCGCCCTGGCGTCGGTGGCCAGGCCGCCGACCAATGATTGCATCGGGACACGCCACCACGCGGTGGGGGTCATCACCCGGAAATCGAACGCCCACGTGCGTTCGTCTTCGGGCAGGCCGTCGCCGAGCATGTCGTTGTAGGGGTGGCTGTGCAGCCATTTGGGCATCTTGGCGTTGATTTCGCGCCAGTCATCGTCGGCCCGTGCGCGCCGCGGGTCGTCCGGTCCGGCCAGACCGGGTGGTGGCGAGGGGTACATCACTTCCCAGAACCGCAGCGCGCGGGCATCGGGATCGACCGACATCAGCGCGTGCATCAGCGTTGTGCCCGAGCGTGGTTCGCCGGTGACGAACATCGGTGCCTCGACGACTTCGTCGGCGACGGGGTAGCGTTTGCGGTCCTCGATGAATTGCAGTCGCGAGGTCAGCAGCCAACCGCACACCTGCGCCGCCGCGGAGATTCCCGCGGCATCCATCCCGAGGCCGTTCAGATGGTCCACGGCCACCGTGAACCGCGCTGGCAGCGTGGGGTCGGCGTAGTCGGTCAGACCGGTATCCGCTGTCGCGGCGGCTAGCAACTCGCGGGCGTCGAGGGCGGCGGTCACCGCAGATCTCCGCACAGCTGAAGTAATGCATCTTCGGTGGCGCGGACATTGGCCACCGAGGCCGCAGAGTATCTGAGGCCGGCCATCGCGCCGTAGTCGAGGATCTTGGGTACGCGTAGTCCCGCATCCACAAACGTCTTGATGATCTTGGCGACCTCCTTTGGCGTGCCGTGGGGGACGACGGCGAGCAGCATCTCGGGGCGCACCCCGGCCAGGAATTCGACGATCCGCTCGCGGGTGAGCACCGCGGGGTCGATATCCTGGAAGCCACGCCAGCCAGGGCCCATCGGGTGCTCAAAACCGAAGCCGCGCAATGTCTCTGCTGACACCTGCAGTAGGAAAGCCTTGACTAGCGGCGCCTCCAGAATCTCGGATAGCGCGGCCTCGTCCGTGCCGATCAAGCAGACCTGGATGAAGCACGGCGTGATCGCCATCGGGTCGCGGCCAGCGCGTTCAGCGGATCTCCTTACCGCGGAGAGCATCTCGGCGTAGTGCTCCGGGGTCCAGGCACCGGCCGGCCACCATCCATCGGCGTACCGCCCGGCGATGTCGAGCATCCGCGGGCCGCTGGCCCCGATCCAGATCGGTGGCAGCCGGTCCTGGTACGGCTCGGTGTCCAGCCGGGCGTGATGCAGCCGGTAGAACTGGCCGTCGAAGTCGACTGGCCCGTCGCCCTCCCAGAGCAGGCGGATCACCCGAAGCGCTTCCTCGAACCGGGCGACGGGGCGGGCGAAGTCGAACCCGTACGGCAGGGTGTTCTCGCTTTCGCCGCTGCCGAGACCGAGGATGAATCGGCCGCGGGCCAGGTGGTCGATGGTCAGCGCGGTCTGAGCCAGCATCGCGGGGTGGCGGCGGACGGTGTCGACGACGGCGGAGACCAGCGGGACGTTCTTCGTCAACGCCGCAGCCGCGGCGGCCACCGCAAGGCCGTCGAGATGGCGATGCGGTGACGGCGAAGCGGTTGCCAGATCGGTGAATTCAGGCGTCCAGATCGAATCCGGCCAGAAGCTGACCATGTGGTCAGGCAGCCAGATCGAGTGGTAGCGACCGCTGTCCAGCTCGTCGAGTCGGGACAAGTCGAGGGGAAGGGTGGTTCGCAGGAATGCGGCGGGCTGAACCTTCATCGAGACATGATGCTAAGCACCTGCACAGCGCGGTGTCGACGAAATCGTGCATCCGAGACGACATAGCGGCGACGGATGCCGCGAAATCCTGCGCGGCACTTGTCGACGGCCGCGCTACTAGGCCGCGATCATTCCGCTTACAAAAAACCACGGTGCACCGATGTGCCCACCTCACAGCGAATTCCCAGCGCCGTTCGTTGTTCCCGTGGAACTGTCGCGGTGAGGTGGGCACATCGGCAGGCCCGAGTTTCCCGGGACCAGAACCGAAAGCGCTTTGAGACCGCGGGATTGCTACTTCAACGCAGCGCGACAGACTCAATCACGTCCGTAGCGGTCGACTGAAGTACGGAAAGTTCTCCGAGATGCGCTCAGGGTCGGGGGCGATGCCGGTGCCCAGCGGAGAGTTCGTCAGCACTGACAGCATGTTGTCCATCACGTTGTCGCCCAGGGCGCGCCCGTTGAAACCGGTGTAGTCGAAAGAGGCGGGGGTGCCCAGGGTGTAGGGCAGCGTGATAGTCCCGAACAACTCGGCTACGCGGCGCGCGTAGACCGGCGGTTCGGGCGACGTGCCGGCGAGGGTCACGTACTTGGTGACGATATCGACGGTGCTTGCGACGAACGCCGAGTTGTCGCCGCACGGCGGTGTGCGATTGAACGCCTCCCGCAGGTCGTCGTCATTGAGGAACACATGGGTGAACAATGGCAAGCCCCAGCGGGCCACCTGCTGTTCTGGCGCGTGGCCGAACAGCGACACCGTGGACCAGGCATGCACCGGCCCCTCGGCACCAAGCAGCGCGTTCGGTAGCTCGACGACGATGCCGCCGACGGTGCGGTCGGCGAAGAAGTTGACGCGGTTGTTGAACGCCTCGGGCTTGTAGGAGCCCGCCGCGAATGCGTCTTTGAACTCGTTGACCGCGGCGGCGTCGCCGCCGAACACATCATTGACGACCCCGGCGAAGGCACGTATTCCGTTGTCCCCGAGCACCGGTGCGCCGGTCGTCCCCGCCGCGATAAGGCGCCCGTCGCCACCCGCAACGGCGTCGTCGCCGGTCGCAACCCGGACGCCGAAGGTCTGCGCGTGCCCGTCAACCCCATCAGTCGTGACGTGGACCGGCTCGCCGAATCGGACTTTGATCGAGACGTCCTCCCGGTGGTCCCCGTCGGTGTCGAAGCGGAATACGTAGAGGGCCTCGTCGCGGAACGGGCCGGGGCTGTCGACCGTCGCCGCAGCATTGACGGTCATTGCCATGACCGTGGTTCCGGGTGCCCCGGCGAAAAGGTAGAAGTCGCACAGGTTCAGCCGCGGATCTTCGCGCGCCGTGGGGGTGTCGAAGTGGTGGGACACAGAACCAACCCTTCTCGAACCGCAGCGGCGGCGATCAGTCGTGTGGTGATTTGACCGCCGCCGAGCGGAAACTCAAACCTGCGCACCAACGCATCAAACGCAGAACCATTTTCGCTCAGAGGCGGGCACATCGGCACATCCCCAAGACGCAGACCCACGAAACGAAAGTGTGGTGAAGCCGCACCAAGCGACCTCACCGCACTATCGGCAAGAAGAGAGCTAGTCTGTGACTGACGATGAGCCGGTGTAGGTGACGCCTTGGTCTGGCAGCGTGGTTGGCCGCCGAGCTGCGGTGCGGCCGTCGGTGGTAGTTGTAGGTGTCCTCCCAGTCCTTGAGTTAAATTCGGTGCAGCGCTCGGCGTCGCTCGCTCTACGACACCGTCGCGTAGGCCGCATTCCTCGGCGTCAAGGTGCGGTGGAATCGCTCCACTTTTCCGTTGGTTTGGGGCCGGTAGGGCCGGGTGCGACGATGTTCGATGTCACCGAGAGCATCGCGCCATGCAAATGACCGGTAGCCGGATCCGTTGTCGGTCGATACCTTTCGACACTGTGATGCCACATGCCGTGAACCAGGCATTGGCGCAGGTCCAAAAGGCGGCGGCGGTATCTTTGCGTTCATCGCGACAGGAGCTCGCTATAGGCCGAGACGGGTGCCCGTCGATCGCGGTATGCTGAAAGTAGTAGCCGCGCACAGGTTCGGTGGTAGGCATTGAACAGTCGCTGAGCTCTTGTCTGCTCGGGCGTTGTAATTGCCCTCGGTGCGACCCAACATGCGCCAGCCACCGCCCGCTGTGATCTTGCCTAGCTTCTTGACGTCGATGCGGTCCAGATCTCCACACCGCGCCGCTTCCATGCGATTCGCACGACGCGCCCGGTCGGACGCGTCTAACCACCGCAGTCTGGCCAGCGCTTAACGGTCAGCATCCGGTGCACCTTGGGCGATTGATGCCCGCAGTTAACCGATTCGTGCTGGCCCCCAGCGTCGCATGATCTCGACTTCGACAATCCGTCGCTCAGTACGCGTCGGTGCGCAGCGCGGGCTTCGATGCAGCTCGACCGATACTTCGATCATCCATGCCAGGCAACACTCATGCTTCGTACCGACTGCCCACCGCCACACCGTCATTGGCGAGACCTGAAACCGTTATAGCGGCACGTCGCAGCCGCCAGCCATCTTCGACAATGCAACGAGCCAGCCTGCAGGCGACCAGTTTCTGACAATGGCGCATTACGGTTCGACCCGTCTGACCTCCAGAGTGAGTCTCATTCCTAACACGCTCGCACTTCACTCGCAGCTCCTTCGTCATGTCACCACGCCACAGACTGTCAACAACCGTCCGTCAGTTTGTACAGCTAGCCCCCGATGATGAACTCTTCGAGCTGCGTGCGCGCGACGTCGTCGGGCAGCTGCTGCGGCGGGCTCTTCATCAGGTACGCCGACGCCGAGATCACCGGGCCGCCGATACCGCGGTCCTTGGCGATCTTGGCCGCCCGCACCGCGTCGATGATGACGCCGGCCGAGTTCGGCGAGTCCCAGACCTCGAGCTTGTACTCCAGGTTCAGCGGCACATCACCGAACGCGCGGCCCTCGAGCCGGACGTAGGCCCACTTGCGGTCATCCAGCCAGCTGACGTGGTCGGACGGGCCGATGTGCACGTCCTTGGTCTTGAACTCGCGCTGCAGGTTCGACGTGACGGCCTGAGTCTTGGAGATCTTCTTGGACTCCAGCCGCTCGCGTTCGAGCATGTTCAGGAAGTCCATGTTGCCGCCGACGTTGAGCTGCATGGTGCGGTCGAGCTGCACGCCGCGGTCCTCGAACAGCTTGGCCATCACGCGGTGGGTGATCGTCGCACCGACCTGGCTCTTGATGTCGTCACCGACGATCGGCACGCCGGCGTCGGTGAACTTCTTGGCCCACACCGGGTCGGACGCGATGAACACCGGCAGCGCGTTGACGAAAGCCACCCCGGCGTCGATCGCGCACTGGGCGTAGAACTTGTCGGCCTCCTCCGAGCCCACCGGCAAGTAGGACACCATGCACGTCGACCTCGGCGTCGCGCAGCACCTTGACCACGTCGACCGCCTCGGTGTCGGACATCTCGATGGTGTCGGCGTAGTACTTGCCGATGCCGTCGAGGGTCGGGCCGCGCTGCACGGTGACGTTGGTCGGCGGCACGTCGGCGATCTTGATGGTGTTGTTCTCCGACGCGAAGATGGCTTCAGACAGGTCGAAGCCGACCTTCTTGGCGTCCACGTCGAATGCGGCGACGAACTTCACATCGCGGACGTGGTACTGGCCGAATTTCACGTGCATCAAGCCTGGCACGGCGTGGTTCTCGTCCGCGTCGTAGTAGTACTGGACGCCCTGTACCAGCGAGGACGCGCAGTTGCCGACGCCGACAATAGCGACTCGGACCTCGGTCGACGCCTGCGGCGCGTTCTGCTCACTCATACGGAGTTCTCCTTGACTCTCATTGGGGATTACTCGGCTCTAGGCCTGCTCTGCGCTGCGTTGCGCTATGCGTTCGGCCGCGATCAACTCGTTGAGCCAGTTGACTTCACGCTCGCTGGACTCCAGCCCGAGTTGATGCAGCTGGCGGGTGTAACGATCCAGAGAGTTGGTGGCCCGCGCAATTGCTTCACGCAGGCCTTCTCGACGTTCTTCGACCTGGCGGCGGCGACCCTCCAGGATGCGCATCCGCGCTGCGGCCGGCGTGCGGTTGAAAAATGCCAAGTGCACGCCGAACCCGTCGTCGGTGTAGTTGTGCGGGCCGGTGTCAGCCACCAGCTCGCTGAAGCGCTGCCGGCCCGCGTCGGTCATTTCGTATACGCGCCGGGCCCGACGCACCGGCGTGCCGGCCGGGGCTGCGTTCTCGGCGATCAACCCGTCGGCCTGCATCCGCCGCAATGCGGGATACAGCGATCCGTAGGAGAATGCGCGGAAGGCTCCGAGCAGACCGGTCAGCCGTTTGCGCAGTTCGTAGCCGTGCATGGGCGACTCGAGCAAGAGTCCCAGGATGGCGAGCTCCAGCATCGAGTCACCTCCTTTGCTGCAGCGATTGCGTCGCTGTTATGTCGAGAAACAGTCTCGATGCATAGTATCGGCCCGATATATTCGGCGCCACTCCGGTCGGCCAGCTGAAGTTCTCGCGGTGTTCAACCGTTCGTAGCCGCTAGGTCAGGACGGCGCCTACGCGGCCGATCGGGTTGTGATCAGCGTGGTTGGAAGCCTGTTGGTAACGCGCTCTGCCCGGCATAACCAAACAACGTGTCAATTCATCTGCATTGGTTTCTTCCGACGTACGGGGACTCGCGCGATCTGATCGCCGGCGGCCACGGCAGCAATATGCGCGGCGATCGGCCGGCCGACCTGAAGTACCTCATCCAATTGGCCCAGGCCGCCGAGATCAACGGCTTCGAGGCGGTGCTGACACCGACCGGCCTGTGGTGCGAAGACGCCTGGCTGTCCACCGCCATGCTGATCGGCAACACCGAGACGCTGAAGTATCTAGTGGCGTTCCGCCCGGGGCTGATCAGCCCGACGCTGGCCGCGCAGATGGCGACGACCTTTCAGTGGCAGTCGCAGGGGCGGCTGATGCTCAATGTGGTGACCGGCGGCGAGAGCGTCGAGCAGCGGGCGTTCGGTGACTTCCTGGAGAAGCAGGACCGCTATGCGCGCTGTGGGGAGTTCCTGGACATCGTCCGCCGACTTTGGACTTCCGAGTCTCCGGTGACCGCGGCCGGCGAACATCTGCGCGTCGAGCAAGCCTCGCTGGCGCGACGGCCCGATCCGCTGCCACCTGTTTTCTTCGGCGGCTCGTCACCGGAGGCCGGCCAGGTCGCAGCCCAATCCGCCGACACGTATCTGACCTGGGGCGAGCGGCCCGAGCAGGTCAAAGAGAAGCTGGACTGGATTCGGGGCCTGGCCGCCGCGCAGGGTCGGCAATTGAGCTACGGCCTTCGGGTACACGTCATCTCCCGCGACACCAGCCAGCAAGCCTGGGCCGAGGCGGAGCGGTTGCTGACCGGGCTCAGCCCGGAGACTGTGGCCGCAGCGCAGCAGTCGCTGGCCCGCTCCGAGTCGGTGGGCCAACGCCGGATGCGCCAATTACACGATGGTGGTGAGGATTACACGGCCGGGGTCGATGTGCGACGGCTGGAGATCTATCCCAACCTGTGGTCCGGCGTCGGTCTGGTGCGTGGCGGCGCGGGCACCGCGCTGGTCGGCTCGCACGCCGAGGTCGCCGATCGCATCGCCGAATACGCCGAGCTGGGGCTGGAGCATTTCATCCTGTCCGGATATCCCCACCTCGAGGAGGCCTACAGCTTCGGCGAGGGCGTACGCCCGATCCTCGCTGAGCGGGGTCTGCTGGGCGACACGACCGCACGGCCGAGCGAGCCGGTCAGGTCGGCGTTCTTGCCCAACGTCGGCGAGGTCAGTGCTTCGTAGCCGGAAACGTAAATCGACCTACCTCTCCGTAGCGTCCTCGCGGACGTACTCTGGTCATCGTGCGATTGCAGCGACAGGTGGTGGACTACGCGCTTCGGCGCCGCTCCCTGCTGGCCGAGGTCTACTCCGGCCGGACCGGTGTTTCCGAGGTGTGTGACGCCAACCCTTACCTGCTGCGCGCGGCGAAGTTCCACGGCAAGGTCAGCTCGGTGATGTGCCCGATCTGCCGCAAAGAGCAGTTGACGCTGGTGTCGTGGGTATTCGGCGATCACCTTGGCGCGGTGTCCGGGTCTGCGCGGACCGCCGAAGAATTGGTCTTGCTAGCCTCGCGGTTCGAAGAGTTCTCCGTACACGTGGTAGAGGTATGTCGAACCTGCAGCTGGAATCACTTGGTCAAGTCGTATGTGCTCGGCGCGACACGCACGGCTCGTCCGCCGCGGAAGCCGCGCAGCACCCGGACGGCGCGCGACGGCGCCCGCACGGCCAGTGAATAACGAAGGGCAGCAAGACCGGTCGGCCGCTGACAACCCGCATGGGTCAGGGGCCGATGGCGGGCCCGCGCAGGCGTCCAACTCGCCGCGGCAGCGACCCACGGTTCCGCCCGACGACCGGCTGACCACGATCCTGCCGCCCGTCAAGGACGACACCCCTGACCGTTTCCGGGATCCGGTCGAGGCGGTGAAGGCCGCGCTGGACGGTCGGCCGACGTCGCGGTCCGTGGATCGGCGCGACCCGCTCGAGATGGCTTCGGCCGCACTCGCAGGCAAGAAGTCACGACGTCAGGATCCGCCGCCTGGTGGCCCGCCCGCCGGTGGACCGCCGAGCGGCCGTCCGCCGGGGCCGCCGCACCGCAAGCCGCCGGGCTGGGTGCAGCGACTCGACTGGGATTGGCTGCACCAGATCAACTGGACCTGGGTCCGTCGCGGGCTCTACGTCAGCGTCGTGGTGATCCTGCTGCTGCCGATCGTCACCTTCGCGATGGCCTATTTCATCGTGGACATTCCCAAGCCGGGCGATATCCGTACCAACCAGGTCTCGACGATTCTGGCCAGCGACGGCTCTGAGCTGGCGAAAATCGTTCCGCCCGAAGGTAATCGGGTCGACGTGAACATCGACCAGGTGCCGATCCATGTCCGCCAGGCGGTGATCGCGGCCGAAGACCGCAACTTCTACTCGAATCCGGGCTTCTCGTTCACCGGCTTCGCGCGCGCGTTCAAAAACAACATCTTCGGTGGTGACACGCAGGGTGGTTCGACGATCACCCAGCAGTACGTTAAGAACGCGTTGGTGGGAGCCCAGCGCGCCGGGGTGGGCGGTCTAATCCGCAAAGCCAAGGAACTCGTGATCGCCACCAAGATGTCGGGGGAGTGGTCCAAAGACGATGTGCTGCAGGCCTATCTCAACATCATCTACTTCGGCCGCGGCGCCTACGGAATATCGGCGGCGTCGCAGGCCTACTTCGACAAACCCGTCGAGCAGCTCACCGTGGCCGACGGCGCCCTGCTGGCCGCGCTGATCCAGCGACCGTCGACGCTGGACCCCGCGGTGAACCTCGAAGGTGCCAAGGTCCGGTGGAACTGGGTGCTCGATGGGATGGTCGACATCAAGGCGCTGTCGCCGACAGACCGTGCAGCGCAGCAGTTTCCGGCGACGGTGCCGCCTGAGCAGGCCCGCGCGAAAGACCGGACCACCGGGCCCAACGGGCTGATCCAGCGACAGGTCACCAAAGAACTGCTCGAGCTGTTCAACATCGACGAGCAGACGCTGAACACCCAGGGGTTGCAGGTCACTACCACCATCGACCCGCAGGCGCAGAAGGCCGCCGAGGACGCGGTGTCGAAGTACCTGGAGGGGCAGAACCCCGACATGCGGACCGCAGTCGTCTCGATCGATCCGCACAACGGCGCGGTGAAGGCGTACTACGGCGGCTCGGATGCCAACGGCTTCGACTTCGCTCAGGCCGGCTTGCAGACCGGGTCGTCGTTCAAGGTGTTCGCGTTGATCGCCGCGCTCGAACAAGGCATCGGGCTGGGCTACTCGGTGGACAGCTCGCCGCTGACCGTCAACGGCATCAAGATCACCAACGTCGAGGGCGAGGGCTGCGGGGTCTGCAACATCGCCGAGGCGCTCAAGCGTTCGCTGAACACCTCCTACTACCGACTGATGCTCAAGCTTAAGAACGGCCCGAACGACGTGGCCGACGCCGCTCATAAGGCGGGCATCGCGACCAGCTTCCCGGGTGTCCCGCACACGCTGTCCGAGGACGGCAAGGGCGGCCCACCAAACAACGGAATTGTGTTGGGCCAGTACCAAACCCGGGTAATCGACATGGCGTCGGCATACGCCACGTTGGCCAACTCCGGCATTTATCACCGACCGCACTTCGTGCAGAAGGTGGTCAACGCCGACGGCAAGGTGCTGTTCGACGCGACCAGCTCAAACGACGCCGGCGAGCAGCGCATCCCCAAGGATGTCGCCGACAACGTCACCTCGGCGATGCAGCCGATCGCGGCCTACTCGCGCGGACACTCGCTGGCCGGCGGACGACCGTCGGCGTCCAAGACCGGCACCACCCAGTTGGGTGACAGCGACGCCGACAAGGACGCCTGGATGGTCGGCTACACCCCGTCGTTGTCGACGGCCGTATGGATCGGCACCGTGCGTGGCGATGTCCCGCTGGTGAACAAGTGGAACTCGCCGATCTACGGGTCGGGGCTGCCGTCGGACATCTGGAAGTCGACGATGGACGGCGCGCTCAAGGGAACCTCCGTCGAGTCCTTCCCCAAGCCCACCGAGATCGGCGGCTCCGCCGGGGTGCCTGCCGAGGCGCCGCCGCCGCCACCGCAGATGACGGTCATCCAGCCCACGATGGAAATCGCGCCGGGCATCACGATTCCGATCGGGCCGCCGACCACGGTGCCCGTCGGGCCGGCGCCCGCACCGCCGCCGGGAGCGCCTGAGCCGGTTCCATCGCCTCCGCCGTGACCCTCGCCGAGACGGATCACGCCGACATCTCGCCGCGGCGGTTGGCCACCGACCTGCGCTCTGCCGATGACCGAGATTGCCCCAGCCGCACCGATTTCCTGGGCGCGGCGCTGTCCAACGTCGTCGGCGGTCCAGTGGGCCGGCACGCGATCATCGGTCGCGCGAAGATCCTGACGCCGCTGCGGGTGATGTTTCTGATCGCGCTGGTGTTCCTGGCACTGGGCTGGTCGACGAAAGCACCGTGCTTGCAGACCATCGGGACCGGGTCCGGCGACCAGCGCGTCGCCAACTGGCAGAACCAGCGGGCCTATTACGAGCTGTGCTACTCCGACACCGTGCCGCTTTACGGCGCAGAGTTGTTGAGCCAGGGCCGTTTTCCGTACAAGTCGAGCTGGATCGAAAAGGACGGTGCCGGCAAACCGCAAACCCGCTACGACGGCAAGCCGGCCGTGCGCTACATGGAGTATCCGGTCCTGACGGGGGTGTATCAGTACGTGTCGATGGCTCTGGCCAAGACTTACACCACGTTCAGCAGGCTGATTCCACTGCCGGTCGTCGCCGAGGTGGTGGTGTTCTTCGACGTCGCCGCGCTCGGGCTGGCACTGGCCTGGTTGGCCACGTTATGGGCCACCGCGGGGCTGGCCGGTCGGCGGATCTGGGACGCCACCCTGGTCGGTGCGTCACCGCTGGTGATCTTTCAAATCTTCACCAATTTCGATGCGCTGGCAACGGCTTTGACGCTCGGTGGACTGCTGGCGTGGGCGCGACGGCGTCCGGTGCTTGCCGGGGTGCTGATCGGTCTGGGCGTCGCCGCCAAGCTGTATCCGCTATTACTCCTAGGTCCGCTGCTGGTGCTGGGAATCCGGACCGGGCGGCTTCGCGAGGTGGCGCGTACCGCGGCGGCGACGGCGGTCACCTGGCTGCTGGTGAACCTCCCGGTGCTGGTGCTCTTTCCCCGGGGATGGTCGGAGTTCTTCCGGCTGAACACCCGCCGCGGGGAGGACATGGATTCGCTGTACAACGTCGTCAAGTCGTTCACCGGTTGGCCGGGTTTCGATCCGGACCTCGGTTTCTGGCAGCCGCCGAAGATCCTGAACGCCGTCGTGTTGCTGTTGTTCGTGTTGTGTTGCGCGGCAATCGGTTACATCGCACTGACCGCCCCGCGGCGGCCGCGGGTCGCGCAGCTGGCGCTGCTGGTGGTGGCTGCGTTTCTGTTCACCAACAAGGTGTGGAGCCCACAGTTCTCGCTGTGGCTGGTGCCGCTGGCGGTGCTGGCATTACCGCACCGCCGGATCCTGTTGGCGTGGATGACGATTGACGCGCTGGTGTGGGTGCCGCGGATGTACTACCTCTACAGCGTTCCGGATCGCGGGCTGCCCCAGCAGTGGTTCACCGCAACCGTGCTGCTGCGCGACATCGCGGTGCTGGCGTTGTGCGCGCTGGTGGTCCGGCAGATCTACCGGCCCGACGAAGATCTGGTCCGCTGGGGTGGCCGGGTGGACGATCCCGGGGGTGGGGTCTTTGATCGCGCCGCCGATGCGCCGTCGGCCGCGCTGCCTGCGTGGCTGCGTCGGGCGGGGCTACGGCAGAGGACCGCAACCAGCGCCGCGCCTGCGGACGATTTCGCAAGCTCAGCCAACGTCCGGTAACCTGTGACGGTTGCCGACGCAGGCGACCCTCCTGCCACGGAGAAATGAGCCGTGGCCGCACACGACCATAGGAGGTGATGAGGTTCCCATGCGTCCATACGAATTAATGGTCATCCTCGACCCGACCCTCGACGAGCGCACCGTAGCTCCGTCGTTGGAGACTTTCCTCAACGTTGTCCGCAAGGACGGCGGCACTGTGGAGAAGGTCGACATCTGGGGCAAGCGCCGGCTGGCGTACGAGATCGCGAAGCATGCCGAGGGCATCTACGCGGTGATCGACCTGAAAGCCGCCCCCGCCACGGTGTCCGAGCTCGACCGTCAGCTCAGCCTGAACGAGTCGGTGCTGCGCACCAAGGTAATGCGCACCGACAAGCACTAACGCCCGACGACGATGCAGAGCGCGAAGCGCGATGAGGTGGGGGTCCCCCCGCTTGCGGGGGCGAGTCGGGCATTCAAGCACAGCAGGAGCCTGTGGGCGAATGACCGCGACGCGTCGTGGTCGTTGCGTAGGCTCTCTGCGACAGCATGCTCGTGACCACCAACCGCCGATGCACGGCGGACCCAGGAGGACATTGTGGCTGGTGACACCGTCATCACAGTCATCGGAAACCTGACCGCGGACCCCGAACTGCGGTTCACGCCGTCGGGCGCGGCCGTCGCGAACTTCACGGTCGCGTCGACGCCCCGCATGTTCGACCGTCAGACCAATGAGTGGAAGGACGGCGAAGCGCTGTTCCTCCGCTGCAACATCTGGCGGGAGGCCGCCGAGAACGTGGCCGAGAGCTTGACCCGCGGCGCGCGCGTGATCGTGAGTGGACGGCTCAAGCAGCGTTCGTTCGAGACCCGTGAGGGCGAGAAGCGCACCGTGGTCGAGCTCGAGGTCGATGAGATCGGCCCGAGCCTGAAGTACGCCACGGCCAAGGTGAACAAAGCCAGCCGCAGCGGCGGTGGCGGTGGTGGCTTCGGTGCTGGCGGCGGCGGGGGCTCCCGCCAGCCGGCCGCCCAGAGTAGTGGCGGCAGCGCGGCAAGCGAAGACCCGTGGGGCAGCGCCCCGGCATCGGGTTCGTTCGCCGGTGGCGACGACGAGCCCCCCTTCTAACAACTTTTCAACGACAGAACGAAAGAGACTCAAGATGGCGAAGTCCACCAAGCGGCGCCCGGCGCCGGAAAAGCCGATCAAGGCACGCAAGTGCGTGTTCTGCTCCAAAAAGGGCCAGGACATCGATTACAAGGACACCCAGTTGCTGCGTACCTACATCAGCGAGCGCGGCAAGATCCGTGCCCGCCGCGTCACCGGCAACTGCGTCCAGCACCAGCGCGACGTCGCGATCGCGGTCAAGAACGCCCGCGAGGTGGCGTTGCTGCCCTTCACATCCTCGACGCGGTAACCGCGACACGCAGAATGGAATTAGCGAAACAATGAAGCTCATTTTGACCGCCGACGTCGACCACCTCGGTGGCGTCGGCGACACCGTCGAGGTTAAAGACGGCTACGGCCGCAACTTCCTGCTTCCGCGTGGCCTGGCGATCGTCGCGTCGCGCGGCGCTCAGAAGCAGGCGGACGACATTCGTCGTGCCCGCGAGACCAAGCAGGTGCACGACCTCGAGCACGCCAACGAGATCAAGGCCGCCATCGAGGGCCTGGGCGCCGTTGCGCTCGCGGTCAAGACCGCCGGCGACTCGGGCAAGCTGTTCGGTTCGGTGACAGCCGGCGCTGTCGTCACCGCGATCCGCAAAGCCGGTGGACCCAACCTAGACAAGCGCGTCGTCCGGTTGCCCAAGGGCCACATCAAGGCCGTCGGCAGCCACCCGATCACGCTGCACGTACACCCCGACGTCGACGTCAAAGTCGCACTCGACGTCGTCGCGGACGCCTGACAGTCCATAGCCAGATACCCCCCGATGGCAGCGAATCAGCTGCCCCGGGGGGTATTGCTGTTTGCATAGCGAACTCGTAGTGGTCAGCTAGCGATAGCGAACGTTACCGTCCGTTAACGCTGTTAATCATTGGCCGAAACACAACACGCCCGAAGTGGCAACCCGTCACGACACGCCGAAGAGATTCCCATCCACACAAAATATGCAGGTGTGTGGTCCGCTTATCTGCAGTGATGTGGCAACGGCGCATATTGCTCCACAAGTTCTCCACACCCCCTCAACACGGGCGCAGATAGATATGCACACACGATGCACAGGTCTATGAACAACCCCGTTTGGCGTCCTCGCCAGCAACCTTTAACGTCGACCCGTCGTGAGGTGATGCCGGCGTTCGAAGACCGACAACACGGCCCGCGGTGGGTGTCCCGCCGACCGGGGGCCGAGTCGGTCACGAGGGCGAAGGCCGACGATCCGCCCGGGGTGGGGGGACCCCCGAATTTCGGGGGTGAACCGGGCGGTCGGGCTGAGTCAAGCGATGTCGGTGGCGTGGCCTAACGTCTAGCCACCGGCGTCGAATGCACGTTCGAATGCTGGCTGGGAGGAGGCGGGAGTCTATGGCGGTCGTTGACGACTTAGGACGTCCGGGCATGGATGCGCCAAGCGAGGACTATGGCCGTCAGCCCCCGCAAGACCTGGCGGCCGAGCAGTCAGTACTGGGCGGCATGTTGCTCAGCAAGGACGCAATCGCCGACGTGCTGGAGAAGCTGCGGCCGAGTGACTTCTACCGGCCCGCCCACCAGAACGTCTACGACGCCATCCTGGATCTGTACGGACGCGGGGAGCCGGCCGACGCGGTGACGGTGGCCGCCGAGTTGGACCGCCGCGGGCTGCTGCGCCGGATCGGTGGCGCGCCGTATCTACACACCTTGATCTCCACGGTGCCGACCGCTGCTAACGCCGGCTACTACGCGGGGATCGTCGCGGAGAAGGCGTTGCTGCGCCGACTGGTCGAGGCCGGCACCCGAGTGGTGCAGTACGGCTACGCCGGTGCCGAGGGCGCCGACGTGGCCGAGGTCGTCGACCGCGCGCAGGCCGAGATGTATGAGGTCACCGACCGGCGGCTCTCTGAAGACTTCGTTCCGTTGGAAGACCTGTTGCAGCCGACGATGGACGAGATCGACGCCATCGCCTCCAATGGCGGCATCGCGCGCGGGGTGCCGACCGGGTTCACCGAACTCGATGAGGTGACCAACGGCTTGCACGCAGGGCAGATGATCATCGTGGCGGCCCGGCCCGGGGTGGGCAAAGCGCTGGCGCTGCATACACCGCTGCCGACGCCGGACGGCTGGACGACGATGGGCGAGGTCGCGGTCGGTGATGAGCTGCTGGGCGCCGACGGACAGCCGACGCGAGTGGTGGCCGCGACGGAGATCATGCTGGGCCGGCCGTGCTACGAGATTGAGTTCTCCGATGGCACGGTGATCGTCGCCGACGCTGAGCATCAGTGGCCGACGGCTTTTGGCATTCGCACCACGGACAATTGCTGGGCGGCCTGGACACTATCGACGCAGCGCGATCCGTCGTGCCTTCCGGGAAGCGCCCCGGTGTTGCCACTTTGATGGCTCCGGTGCTGCAAGTCGACAAAGTGCGGCCGGTCAGCACTGTTCCGGTGCGCTGTGTGCAGGTCGACAACGCCTCGCACCTGTATCTCGCCGGCCGAGGCATGATTCCCACTCATAACTCGACTCTGGGGCTGGATTTCATGCGGTCGTGCTCGATCAAGCACCGGATGGCCAGCGTCATCTTCTCGCTGGAAATGAGCAAGTCCGAGATCGTGATGCGGCTGCTATCCGCCGAGGCCAAGATCAAGCTGGGTGATATGCGTTCGGGCCGGATGAGCGACGACGACTGGACGCGGTTGGCGCGGCGGATGAGCGAAATCAGTGAAGCGCCACTGTATATCGACGACTCACCGAACCTGACCATGATGGAGGTCCGCGCCAAGGCGCGCCGACTCAAGCAACGAGCCGACCTGCGCTTGGTCGTCGTCGACTACCTGCAGCTGATGACCTCGGGCAAGAAGGTCGAGTCACGGCAGATCGAGGTCTCCGAATTCTCAAGGCAGCTCAAGCTTTTGGCCAAGGAGCTGGAAGTCCCAGTGGTGGCGATCAGTCAGCTCAACCGTGGTCCTGAGCAGCGCACCGACAAGAAGCCGATGCTGTCCGACCTTCGTGAATCAGGCTGCCTTACTGCAAATACCCGCATCTTGCGGGCCGACACAGGTGCCGAAGTGACATTCGGCGAGCTGATGCGCACGGGCGAGCGGCCGCTAGTGTGGTCGCTGGACGAGCAGCTGCGGATGGTGGCGCGTCCCATGACGAACGTCTTCCCCAGCGGCCGTAAAGAGGTGTTCCGCCTTCGGCTGGCATCTGGGCGAGAGGTTGAGGCCACCGGAAACCATCCGTTCATGACGCTCGACGGCTGGACGCCGTTGGAGCAGTTGACGGTTGGGGACCGTCTGGCGGTGCCGCGCCGGGCCCCCGAACCCGTCGACACACAGCGAGTGGCGGAATCCGAGGTGATTCTGCTCGCGCACATGATCGGTGACGGGTCGTGCGTCAAGAGGCAGCCGATTCGGTATGCCTCGGTGGATGAAGCCAATCTTGCTGCGGTTACCGTCTCGGCGGCACACTTCGGCGTGACGGCGGTACGTGACGACTACCCGGCTGCGCGGGTGACGACGCTGCGGTTGCCCGCGCCGTACCGGTTGATGCACGGTCGACGCAATCCGATCGCGGCATGGCTGGATGGGCTCGGCCTGTTTGGTCTGCGGAGCCATGAAAAGTGCGTGCCAGAGCCAGTTTTCGCATTGCCGACGGAGCAGGTGGCCTTGTTCCTGCGGCATCTCTGGACGACCGACGGCTCCGTGCGGTGGGACGACAAGTTCGGGGGGGCGCGGATCTACTACGCGTCGACGAGCCGGCGACTGGTCGACGATGTGGCAGGGCTGCTGCTCCGCGTCGGAGTACTCGCGCGCATCAAGCGAGTTCGCAAGGCCGGATACCGCGACTCCTGGCATCTGTACGTATACGGTGCGGAGAACCAGGCAAGGTTCCTGCGCCACGTCGGCGTGCACGGGATGAAAGCCATTGCGGCGCAGGAAGTGCTGACCCAACTTGACTCCGTCGTTCGCAACACCAACCTCGACACCGTGCCGCGAGAAGTGTGGAGCCAGGTCAAGGCATCGCTGGTGAGCCGGGAGACGACGCATCGCGAGTTCGCCGCGGCGATGGGTACGAAGTTTTCTGGTTCGACGATGTGGAAGCACGCGCCGAGCCGTTCGCGGTTGCATCGAGCGGCAGCATCGCTTGAAGACCACGAGATTCACGACTTGGCCACAAGCGACGTGTTCTGGGATCAAATAGTTGAAATCACCAGCCTTGGTGAGATGGACGTTTACGACGGAACCGTCTATGGCACACACAATTTCGTCGCGAACGGCATCAGCGCACATAATAGTCTGGAGCAAGATGCGGACATGGTGATCCTGCTGAATCGGCCCGACGCATTCGAGCGCGACGACCCCCGCGGCGGTGAGGCCGACCTGATTCTGGCCAAGCACCGTAACGGCCCGACCAAGACGGTGACTGTCGCTCACCAGCTGCACCTGTCGCGTTTCACCAACATGGCGCGGTAGTTGTAGACGGTATGGGGGCTAGCTGAGGCCGAAGGCCTCGTGCTGCAAAACGATTCGTGGGTTGCCGGCGTGGGTGAACACTCGCGCTGGTAGAGCCACATTTGCAGATCAGGAGGCCTCCGGTGATTGTTCAGGGTACGAGCGTTGGGTTGGATGTGCATGCGCTTTCGGTCGTGGCACATGCTGTCGATGAGGAAACGGGAAAGCTGGCTCGGGCGCGACTGTGCCCGGATTACGGCGAGATCCTGGGTTGGTTGCATGAGCTGCGAGCCCCCGTTCGGGTGGCCTATGAGGCGGGTCCGACTGGTTTCGGGTTAGCACGGGCGATCACCGAGGCCGGGATGGAATGTGTGGTTGCCGCGCCGTCGAAGCTGCAGCGCCCGGCTGGGGACCGGGTCAAGACCGACGCCCGCGACGCTGCGCATCTGGCCAGGCTGCTGCGGTTGGGTGCGATCACCGCGGTGCGGGTGCCCGAGCGGGAAATCGAGGCGGTCCGCGATCTGGTGCGGGCCCGTGAAGACGCCCGCATCGATCTGATGCGGGTGCGCCATCGGCTGTCGAAACTGCTTCTGCGGCAAGGGATCGTCTACTACGGCGGCGCACCGTGGACCGGTGTGCATGAGCAATGGTTGCGACGGCACCGCTTCGACGACGTTCACCTCAAGGCCGCGTTCGACCACAATTTCGATGCTGTGCTGGCGGCCACTGCGGCACGGGATCGTCTCGACGAGCAGATCGTGAAGGTGGCCGCTTCGCCGCGGTTCGCCGACCCGGTCAACCGCCTGGGTTGCTTACGCGGCATCTCGGCCCTGACCGGTCTGGCGCTGACCGTCGAGATCGGCGATTGGTCGCGCTTCACCGGCTCCACGATCGGCGCCTATGTCGGGCTGGTGCCCTCTGAGTACTCCTCGGGCACCTCGCGGGTGCAGGGGTCTATCACCAAGGCCGGCAACACCCATGTGCGCCGGCTACTGATCGAATCGGCCTGGCATCATCGCAAGTCCTACAGCACCTCCGGCCCGACACTGCGGGCTCGGTGGGCCAAGGTTGATCCCGCTCTGCGAGCACGCGGGCATGCCGGCAACCGCCGCCTCAACAAGCGGTGGCGCAGTTTCACCGAACGCGGTAAGAACCCCCTGGTCGCCAACGTCGCGATCGCCCGCGAGCTCGCCGGCTGGTGCTGGTCACTGGCAACCATGCAATAACAGCCAACACCGAAACTTGGCTGACCCCGGTGATCAAGGCGTTGGCGCGGTGAGTGAACCAACCTGCAAAGAACCTATGAGCCACAACGTGATTCAACGAAAATCGTCCGTGATGCTCGCCTGTAGACAGCAGTAACGTTCACATCCGAATCATCGTCCTGCGGTACCCAACCCGCGCAAATCAGTCTGACACCACCGTCGTGAGCAACGACCGCCGTCGCCCTCACCAGGCCAGCCAAAACGAAAGCCGCCCCGGCTCTCGGCCGGGGCGGCTTTCACCTACCCTCTTGACAACACTGCCTACATATCAGGTTCTCAAATCCCGTGTCCAATTCTCAAATGAAATGTCCACTCGATGTCCAATTGGACATTTGAGTGAGACGCGACTTCGCAGGCGCCCACGATTGCACCGCGCGGGTAGGCGATCAGGCCGGAATCGACGGGGGGAGTCCCGGGCAGCTTCCGTGCGCTCTTGCCCCATCGACGTGTACTGCCTACGCGATTGAACTACCGAAACGATGACCCTTCGTGACGCCGCCGGCCAGATACGAAGCCATCACGCGATTGCCGTCCTGGGCGCTGGTTTGTCCGCCTCCCAATACCCGATGACAGCGAACTTGCCCCCGCTGGTCTGGATGGCCCTGGACGCAGATCCACTCACGCGCGCCAAAGTGGCTGCCCAGGTTGGTAGCAGCGACACCAAAGCCAAAGCAATCGTTGGGTCCGAAGCCAGCGCATTGGCGATCGCCTGGCGCGAGATCGAAGTCTCGGACGCCCGCTGGGTATTTCAAAAGGCCTTCGTCGATCTAGACCTCGAACGCGAACCTACGGCGGCACATTTTGCTCTCGCGCGGCTGATCCGGGCAAAAGTCTTGGAATACGTGATCTCATAACTGGGATACGGCGCTGGAGCGCGCTCACGAGCAATTGTACGGCGTCCCAATACGTCCGGAGATCCTAGTAAAGCCGCATGGTGATGCAAACCACCCGGACATCCCGTGGGTGCTACCCCATGAAGACGGCATTGTTCCCAGCCCTGTAAAAGAGCACCTCGCACAGATGGCATCAAGTCACCGAAGAGCTTTCATGATCATCGGCTATTCAGGAGCTGATCAGCTTGTCGTGCGCGAGCTTGTCGAACCATACGAAGAAAGCTGGCCAGTTGTCCGCATAGGGCCGAGTTTCACTGGGCCAGAGACGGTAACAGGCACTGCCGACGAAGTATTGCCCAAGCTCGTGACCGAACTTCAGCTCGACTCCGGCCTGCGGCAGTGGCGCAACGTGACGTTCTTTAGACAGCGGGGCCTTATGGCAGCGCTGATGGGATACCGGCTTGGGCCTAGTGATGTCGAGAATTGTCCGGAGCTGCCTGGAATGTCGCGGATCGTTAATGGGCTGCGTGCGGCCGGATTTGTCGCTGTAACTGGCCCAAGCGGATGTGGTAAGTCGATCTCAGCATTCCAGGCTGCTTACCATCTCAACAAAGACGCCTGGAGCATCCTTGAGCTGACCAATCCCGGCACGGCAGAGGAAAGCACTATCCAGGAGTTCATCTCCCATCCCGGCCCGGTTGTTGCCGTGGTCGACGACGCCCAGTCAATCGATCCTTCGATCATCCGCGGATTTGAACGGGCGACGTCGCATGACCACGCTGTGATCCTCTGCACGACTTCGTGGGGGGCGCCTGCAGAAGAGGTGGCGCTTGTTGCGAAAACCGCCGTCGACACGCTCGCCAGCTTCTGTTTCGCAACCACTGAGACTTTGGGCGTTCTGGTAGCTCAACTGGACGATCGAGTCGGGTACGGGTTGGGGGCCGAGCCAATCGACCGCCGTATCGAGATTGCAAGCGACGCTGAATTCCCCTGGCAATTCATGAATACGCTGTCAGGCGGGGATCGCCGGCTACTCGAGGTACTGGACGAGTTGAATACCGACGGATACGACGCGCTTCTCGCATTGATAGCGCTCGGACAGATCGTTTCCGCAGACGAAGGGATCGCACCTGAGGACTTGGCTGCTCAAGCACAAGAGGCCGGCTTCCCCGACGAACGCGTCGAGTCAGGTCTCGCTGAGTTGCGGCGTCGTCGACTCGTGTTCGAACGCGGTGATCGCCTGCGGCTACCACATATTCGTTTTGCAATTCGCGCGGTCAATAAAGTCTTTAGCCAGCCAGCCATCCAGCCAGCCCCCATCCTTATTGAGGCAGCACATCGCATCTTGTTATCGGACGAAGTATCCGACCGTGGGCGTTACTGGCTACTGGACTCGACTCAAAGAGATGCCCTGCTCCACCAGAACTTATTAAGCCTTCTCACGGAACGACTTTTCGCCTCGGACGAGCAGAGCCGCGGCTTGCGAGCGCTAATCCTGTGGACCGCCGACCGGTGGCACCCTCTACCGCAGGACACCTGGGTTCGAATTGGCCAGTGGATGCCTCCATGGATCCAGGACGCGACAGACCAGTCCGCATACGGCATCCACTGGCTGCTCAATGGTTTGCGCGGTAACGATAAAGAACTGCACCAGCGGGTCTGCATCGAAGTCGGCCTAGCCCGGCTCATCAACCGAATGCTCGACGTGGCAACCGGGAAGTACATCGGGGGCTGGCAAGATCTTGTCAGCGAACTTTGCCAGGTCGACTGGGACACGATGCAGGCCTGGACAAGCGCGGTCTCAGACAACGTTGATCTGCGGCGAGTTCAGGCTTGGGTTGATCGCGAAATGCCCAAATCCGAATCGCTGCACGGGTGGGCGGAACTAGCCCAGAGATTATGGACAGTCTCGACCGACATGGTGACAATTATTGTGCAGGCGATGACACCACGACTCGTACAAGGCTTCGAGACCACACCGACAACCACCAATCACGAGGTCTTCCGCTGGCATCTCGGTCTTCTTGGCGTCATCACGCATGACCTCGACGACGTCTCCGAGAATGACGATCACGCGGAGACCTTGGCTCTCTATCAGGCGTTGATGATGGACTGGATCAACGCCATCGACTGGTCCAAAGTTGGAATTGCACTGTCGGATTGTCATCCAGGAGAACTGCACAACTTCGCATGGATCGCTCACCTGCTGGCTCAGGTTGACCAGTCCAAGCTTGATCAGATGTGCCACAACATTAGCTGCGACGCAATGGATTCATGGCCGGCGCACTACTGGCACACTGACATCTGGAACGGCTACGACTTCGTCGTGGTACTTCCCGCCTCAACTGACATGGAGCCAGCCAGGTCTCTGCTACAGCGTCACGCAGACCAGATCGACCAGATTGCGCCGTGGGGGATTCGTGTGATTCCCGAGATCGCCGCGCGACTGCCACCTGATCGCGTCCATCTCGCCTACGGCAGCATCTCGTTCCACTGGGGCGACTGCGCGGAAGCGCTGAGAGCGCTGGCAGCGTTTGATGAGGCTGCGGCCATCGCTGTCGTACAGGCGAACCGCGGCACCCTCGTTGGAGCGCTTGGCCATGCATTCGAGTATTCGGGGCGATGGCTTCCGGATTTCGTTACCGAGCTTGATTCGCTCGAACCGAACTTGTTTGACAGGCTGCTGTTCGACGTCGATGTTCGAGCCGCGGCACCGCATTGGATCCGGTCGTTGGATGACGAAGACGATGGGGCAATCGCCGTCGGAGTAGTTCTCAACCGCCTCGGCATAACCGAAGACCATCTCCGCGCACAAGCAATGTAGAGGCCAGATGAAGTCGGTACGGTCGTAAAGATCTGTGTCCCTGTGGCTTATCTCGATGGGCGGTCGCGACGCGGTTCTTGGAGAGTTCTGGAAGTTACCGGATTTGGCAATAGTTGCCGCTTTTGGCAATGGTTACCAAGGGCGGCAATTTTATAGTCCTGCAAAGGCTTTCAGTATATCGATTCGATTTCCCAGTTATCCCGAACCCGCTTTATTGCTGGCGCGTAGAGCGTCTCGCCCTCACTATCGGACATGTCAATGCCAGACCGTCTGGTGCTGCTTCGCTCCGAGGAGCTACATGCCCATTTTCAGCCCGGCGCCGCCATCGATGAACAGTTGTTGCCCCGTGACGTAGCGGGATTCGTCGGATGCGAGGAAAACGACTGCGTGTGACACGTCTTCGGTCTCGATGTAAGGGATCGGCATCGCCTGCAGTATCGGGAAGACGAGCTCGGCATCCTCGCGGCTCGGCTCAGGCAGATCCGGCCGAAACGTGCGATACATCGGCGGGTTATGCAGAACCGTTCTCTTTATGGGCGTCGCTAATTGTGCGTGCCGGCACAGTGGGAGCCGGTACTCGGATGAAGATGGCATGAAACATGATGCATTTCACGGCGTTTGCCGCGGCGTCGGAGGCGCAGCGACTAGCCGAAGCAGGTGGCTTGAACCTGCAGGATCTAGGTAGATTGGTTCGCTATACCGATTCGCTCACTGAGGGTCCGGGTGCGGTCATGGTTCGCGGCAACACAGAAGAGCTAACGCCAGATGACAGCACGTACGAGTCGATGCTGCGTATCCGCGACGAGGGTGAGCGCGACCTCACGCAAGCCTTGGATGCGGCCCAACGCCATTCCATAGATGCGCCCCTGGCCACTGCCGCGCTGGAATACCTCGCCGACGGATTGGGCGTACCACACCGCAGTAGCGGGCAATGAATCAAGTTCGGACAACTAGAGAACCAAGCGGTTTACAGCCGTGCAGGCTGTTGACCGCCAGAACGCGCGCCTGACTGCTGACTGTCAGGAGCGTGCTTTGCCGCATTCAACAGCGGCACCGAAACCGGATCGGTTGACGAGGCAGGCCCAGACCGCCTCCGTGCGCGGACCGCTCGTCGTCCTGCCGCACATCGTCGCCGGCATTGTGGTGGGCCCCTCGGGCTAGCGAGAACTGTTGCACTGGTGGGGAATCGCGGAGCTTGGCTCCAGCTGGCGCGTCAAGTATTCAGGCGCCAGTGGAGGCCGTGACTGGTCGGGCTGCCTGCGCGTCTGTCGTTACCTTGGCCGAGTTCAAGGCCATCTTTCCGTAGAGGTAGCCCAGTTGCTTAGCGACGAGAGGAAGGCTGACGATAGGCGCGATCATCCAGGGCAGATTCTCATAGATCAAGACGGTCGAGACGTCCCAGAACCCATGGCGCGGGAAATCGGGGAACCCGTGCCGGGCTTCGGCGACGAAGTAGATGAAGAAAACCGTCAGCATCAGCGACATGGTGAAGAAGCTCCACCACAGCGGCGGGATGCGCTTTTCGGGATCGTTTCCTGCTTTTCTCAGTTTCCACCAGGAGAACAGCAGAATGGCGGCACCGGTCACGACGGCCAATTCCATGGCCCACAACGATCCGTCGCTATTGAGATAACGCACATCGTTGATGCCGTAGTACCAGATGACCCATCCCCACCGCTGGTGGTCGGTGATGTGCATCTTGCCCATGAGGTCACCGACAAGCCAGATCACTTCCCACCACAGCTCACTTGCCGCGCCAGCGATGCAAAACCAGAGCATCTGAAACTCGTTGGCTTTTTCCAAGGTTGTTCGCGTCTCACCCGGAACGTCGATCCACGATGTCGCGAACATGACGAAAACCGGCGTCATGAACAGAAAGCAAGCAATGGTCCCAGTCAGGGGAACCATGGGAATCAAGCCCACCCCCACACCGATGATGCTGCCCAGGGCGATTGTCGCCGTGAACGCCGCGCACCAGGTGTAAGTCCGGACGCGCTGCTTGGCCCAAGGCTTGGCGAAATCGTGTTCTTGGGCAGGCGTTGTCATGACAGTTCCTTACTGCTCGTGCGCGGCTCGGGTACGGCTGACAGAACAGCCTAACCGTTTATCAGATTCGTTATTCTGTAAGTTAGCATTGTCGATATGACGCACGCAATAGCCGTTCCGAACCGATGTGGGCGACTGTCAATGAGTCGTTCTCGACCGCCGCGCACGGGGCAAGTCAAGACCGGCAAGGCCGCCAAAGATGAGGCGAGAATTGCGAACAGGGCTCATCGAAGGGGCACTGACGTATGACGAGGGGGGCGAGTATCCGCCAAGCGCGTCGGGAAATGTACCGGCAACAGATCATCGCTGCAGCAGAACTGGAGTTCGCCAGAACCGGCTTCGATAAGACGAAAGTCAGCGATATCGCCCGCGCTGCTGACGTGTCCGTGGACACGGTGTACAAGAATTTCGCTGGCAAGAACGAGATCTGGGATGTGCTCAACAGGGACCGCATGGATGGGTTCATCGCCGCTGGTCGGCGCGCAACGCAGGATGTGACGTCACCGCTGGACCGGCTGTTGTGTTCCGCGCGCGCGCAGGTCATGTTCTTTGCCGACCATCCGAACTTCTTAGAACTTCACATTCGGGAGGGGTTGAGCTGGGCCACCGCGGGCCTTGAATTAGGTCGTGGCGATCAGCGCGAAGCATGGCGCACGGGCCTCGGCATTATGGTTGCGCTGGCAGATGAGGCTGTCGCATCAGGCGAGGTTCCCGCGATGCGCCCAGTCGTCGTGGCAGGACTGGCGGTGTCGGCGTTGCAGGTCTGGTTGACCGCTTGGGTCAACTGTGGCCGCGACCGCCCAGCGCAAGATGTAGCAGATGAACTGGTTGCGCATCTGAAGCGGACGCTGACAGTCCCCGACGCGCAGCCAGCCGAGCGCCCTGCGGCCACCTCATCGCCCGCACGATAGCAGCGAACACCCCTCTGCCCGTTCTCGTTTGCTCGTTGTCACCGATCACGGAAAGGGGCCAGCTCGATGCCTCACACACACCGCCACCAGCCAGCGACCGCAGGGTGAGATGTTGGATCCCCGAGGATGTAACGGTTTTCAGCTCACCCAGCATGGCTATGTCGACGTTCTCGGCGGGTGATGCACCGCCGCATAGGCAGTATGCCGTAAGTCCTTGCAGCGCGATGCTTATGCGGGTCTGCATACACCATCACCACTGATTCCTGGATGACGCGGGAAACGCCGGCCTGGATGGCGGCGTCGACGACAGCAGCAGAGCCCAGTGTTGCCCGTCTCGCGAGGCTGCCTAGCCGATGTCAGCAGTTCATTGTTTGGCGGGTGCGCAGCGATCGCTGACGGAGCCAAGTGTCACCGTGGGACGCCCGTGCGGTTGGGCCATTTCCCAATTCGACCATATACCTACCGAATACGGTCCTTGCGCGCCGTTCTGTTCGTAAAACCCCTGCGGGTCATAGACTTTCGCTTCGGGATAGGGCCACGGACATGCAACCGACGTCGCGATCCTGGTCCACTTGAATGAGGCAAAAGCCAGCCCGTAAAACAGATAGAACACATTGACGATGATGAGCATGACCATGAACGACCCGAGCGCGGGTCGGCCCGCGAAGATGCGGGCCCGCTGGGCCAGTTTCTCCGACACCGTGCGACCGGTGTCATCCCGGTAGACGAGCACTCCCGCAGGGATCATGACCAGGGTGACCAGCGAGGATTCCCAGAGCAGCGGAAACTGATGTGGCGTACCGACAAAGATCGAACCGAATGGGATCACCTGGGAGTACATGTAGAGCCCGGTGTGGATCATCGTGACCTCGAGGATCATGTCGATGACAAAGCCGATGAGGAAGATCAGAACACCGAGGCTGATCAGCGGGTGGCGCCACACGAATGAGTCGTGCGGCTGGCGGGCTTGAATCTTGCGTAAAGCCCAGGCCGCCGGGAAGTACGGGCCGAACTGGAACATCACGTAGCCGAAGACGACGAACGGTTCGACGGTGGGTGCGAGCGAGACCAAGGGCCATGATTCGGGCCAGTGCCATAGCCGCGGGTCGTAGACGGCGTAGGGCGCCCAGTTCATGATCGGGTCCTGCCAGACGATGATCGTGGTGACGAGGCCCATCAGGATGTAGGGGTGCGGCCCGAAGCGGCGCCATCCCCACACAGCCGCCGCGATGAGCCCGATGATCGCGATGAGGGTGAAGATTTGCAGGATGGGGATCCAGTGCTGGTAGCCCAACAGCGGCCGGTAGGGCCGCGGTGTGCCGGTGACCGCCGGGTTGCCGATTCGCGCGTCGGGGAAGTCCCGGACGTTCCACCAGACAGCCACGACCGCGAAGATGCCCAGCGCGGTCCACATCCACTTCCAGATGCTGCTGCTGGTCGGCCCGCGGGGCGGTTCGGCGTGCGGCGAGTTGGCCGGCTTGGCGCTGGGTTGTGCGGTCATTGGCTCTCCTGACTGATACACGCAGCCGATCTGCACCTTGCGGAGCGGCCGTGAGAGTCCGTCCCCGCCATTTCTAGTGCCGGTCGGCACCAGAACTAATTCTGGAGTCAGGGTGCACCAAAACGGTCGATCGGTCAAGGATGCGGGGGAAGGAAAATCGAGTGACCGCGCGGGCCCATGCTGCCGGGGGACCTCAACCCCGAGGCCTCCGGCCGTTGGGGCCCGCAGGATCAGGTGCAGTGAGAACGTCAGCGTCAGGAATCGGCGGCGGTGTGCCGCCCTGTCGACACGTCCGCAGTGGCCAGCAGCAGCCCCGCGATCAAATCTGCGACGTGCTCGCGGCTGGTGTCGAATTCGCCCCGAAGCCAGCAGGCCACGATTTCCATCGCCCCGCTGACGAGCGCGAACGCGGCCATGTCGGTATCGAGCTTGCTCGCCGCGGCCGGGCCCAGCAGTTCGCGGATCATCGCAGACATGGCATCCGCGATCGCGCGGGCACTTTCAACGCGAGCGCGCTGCAGAACGCCTGAGGTGTGGGTGGACAGCAACAATTGACCTCGTCGCGGGTCTGCGACGAGGTAGTCGAGGGCGGCGTCGGCGGTGGCGTGCAGCCGGGCGCGTAGGTCGGGCCCGACGCCTTGGGCCGCCGCACCCACCGCCTCCAGGCCGCCGGCGGTGAGGTCCCGCACGATCGCCTCAAGCAGCGCGTCGGAGTCGGTGAAATGCTCATAAAAGTAGCGGTCGTTCAGCTTCGCGCGGGCACATACCGCCCGCTTGGACACCGCCTGCGCACCATGCTCGCCAAATAGGTCCAGTGCCGCCTCGATGAGGGCGGCACGACGGGTAGCCCGCCGTTGGTCGACGCTCACGCCACCGTAGGTGCGGCTCGCGGTTGCCATGCGGCTCATTGTCCCTGATTCCCTCTTGACCCGGACAGCGTTCTGGTGCAGTCTGACACCACATTAGTTCTGGTGCAACCACGCACCAGAAACAGATCTGCGAGGGAGATAGCCGTGTCCGTCGAGTCTGTGGACGTCCCGGTGACCGTTGAGGCGCCGACCCCTTCGGCCACCACCCTGTGCCCGGTGCACGACAACTCCGTGCATGCCGCGGGGTCATCTGTCGGCGACCGCTTCGAAAAAGTCGCCGGCTCCAAATTCGTGGCCATGTTCGCCCCGGCTCTGTTCGACGAGATGATGCACCCGGCCGTGTCGGCATCGCTGGTCGATACCGCGCGGATCCGCGACAACCCGCTCGGTCGCGCCCGACGCACCGCGGCGTCGGATCAACTCGCATTTTTCGCCCATAGCCCTGATCGGGCCGAGGAAATGCAGCGTCTGGTCGAGCTGCATCGCGACGTCAAGGGCATTCAGCCCGACGGCCTCCGGTACAGCGCCATGAACCCAGAACCTTGGAATTGGAACCTCTACAGCATCTTCTTCATGCACCGCGGCGTCTTCATGACGCTCACCGGCGAGAAGCTCACCGCGGCGCAGAACCAGGAGATCTGGGACCGGTATCGAACAATGACAGCCGGCCTCCAGATGCCAGGGCGGGCACGGCAGCTGATCGAAAACTACGACGAGATGTGCGCCCACTACGACCGCATCGTGGCCGAAGTGCTCACCCACACCGAGGCCCTGGACATCGTCATGGACGCCACCCTGCACCCCAAGCGCCCCGAGCACTGGTCACGGGCATGGGAGCCGGTCATCTCGCTGGTCGGACCGCTCGCGGGGCGCCTGGTTACGGTCCTGGGTTTCGGGATCATGCACCCGCAGGTCAGAGCACTGGTGCCGATGCGATGGACCCGTCGACACGACCTGGCGTTTTCCGTGCTGTCCCGGCTGCTGCGGGTGGCGTATCGACGCCTACCCAGGCGTTTGACCGACACACCGCTGACTCGCAACCGTCGCGAGTACCAGCGGATCGTTGCGCGCTACAAGAGCATTGAGTTGCCGTCGTTCGTGCCAGGGGCAGTCTCGCCTTGCGGCCGCTGAACGTCTGCACCCGATGGGCGGGCTGCGGGTAGCCCAATGCTGACCGTCTCCACTGGGAACGCCGCGACTGATGACGTCGAACTCGGGCGTGACAAAGCTGATCGCGAGCGCGATCCACGAACGGAAATACTGAGATCCGCGTCGGAAGTCATCGCGTCGCGCGGGGTGCGCATCACCATGCACCAGATTGCCCAATCGAGCGGGAAATCCTTCGGCGCTCTCTACCACCACTTTGATTCAAAAGGCGACCTGCTCATCGAGCTCGTCAAGCGCTATCAGGCCGACCTGACGCGCGTGGGTGAGAACGCCCAGGCCCGGCTCGATCGGCAGGGCCGGCGTTCGACATTCGACCAACTCGCAGCATTGGCAACAGATATCGCCTTATGCGCAGTCGAGAATCGTGCCGCGCTTCAAATGTCCTTCTACGAAACACCAAGCAACAACGCGGAACTCATTGCGCTGTTGAGTAGGCCGCCGCTAGCGGTAAAGCAAGCGATGCTTCAGACACTGCGCGCCGGGAGCTACCGCGGCGAGGTCGTCGCAGTCTCTGACTTGTCGTTGCTGGCAGACCGCATCTGCCAGTGCATGCTCCACATCGGTCTAGACGTGGTCTGCAAATCCGATCCGTCGCAACAGATCGCGACGCTGATGTCGGACATCATGTTCCACGGCTTGGGAACTGAGCGGGTTAGCAACGAAGAGCTCAACGCCTCTGAGGCCTTCACCGCAGCCGACCAAGCGGTCTCAACGTGGTACGACGGCGACGACACGGTTCATGACAAGGCAGGACACGTCCGCGCCTCGGCATGTGGGGCGTTCGGCCGCAGAGGATATGACGCCACCACGATGCGCGACATTGCTGCGGCAGCAGAGGTTAACGTTGCCAGCCTCTACCAGGCGTTCGCCTCTAAGGACGCGCTGTTCGCCGCGGTCATGGAATCGTTCACCGTCAATACCGGCAGCGCGGCCAGACGGGTCCTGAACACTCGGTCCAGCGCGATCGAGAAACTGGACGCACTGAGTTGGGTCAACATCCACACATTGTGCCGATTCCCGCACGAGTCCAAGATCCAGCTCGCTTGGGCGCGTCGGCATCCGCCCAAAACACAGGGGTACCGCGAGCTCTTCACCACTCGGGCAAACGAATTGAGTTGCCTGGTCAGCGGAGCGGTCAGCGTCGGCGCGATCCATCCCTACCGCCGATCAGCGCTTCCGGCGCTTGCCCGCTGCGTGATGGATGCGCTGTGGATACCCGGCGACGTCGTGCAAACCGTCGGCACCATCCAAGCGCTGGACATCGCCCGCGACACCTTGATCCGCGGCATCGCCGATCGCCGAAGTGTGTCGCGGCGAGCGGGCCGGCCGGGGGGAGCGCTCACGTGACTGAGACACCGCACCCAACGGGGCTTGAGCGACTGCAGCTGTTCGCATCGGCACTGGCCGGGCAGCCGGTCGCCGTCGAGCCCGCCACTGCGGAGCAGGCCGCGTGGACCGATGGCCAGACGATCTTCGTCAATCTCGGTGCTAGCCCACGTCAGCGCCTGGCGGCGTTGACCGGCCAAGCCTGTTTGATCGCCGCGGGAAGCCTTGAGCCCGACATCATGCGCACGCTCGCGCGGCGCCCCAAGCTCGCGCGGCGATACCTCGCTGTCGAAATCCCGCGGGCATTGATGATCAATGAGGCGCTCATTCCCGTGCACGTGGCGTCACTGTTCAGACGCAGCACCGTCGACACCGTGGAGACCTCGGCAGCGGATGCTTCGTTGGCGCTCGCACTAAGTGACGCGTCCATCGCCGACCCGCCCCTGGTTTTCGGCAGCCTTGCACCGCGAAAGGTCCTGGCGAAACTTCACGCCGCGGAGAAGAAGTCGGAATCGTCCACACACATCCCGCGCAGCGAGAACAAGAAACAGCCGCTGGCCGAGCTGACCGATGAGGACGCAGACGACAATGAGGACCTCGACGATCCTTTTTCGAGCCCCGTCGGTGGCGGCGGTGCCATCGGCAAGCTCTTGGGGCGCATGCTCAGTATGGTCCGCAAGCTCTCCGGCGGCGGGCAACCCGGAGCCGACTCTCCCACACACCGACTGAATAAGGGTGCACACGGCCGCAATGCTGTTCTCTCACAAGCGCGTCCACCGACTGACGACCGCCAAGCCGATGAACGCCGCGGAACCACCTACCCGGAATGGGACCTGTACCACCGCCGCTACCGATCGGACTGGTGCGCGGTGCACGAGATCGGGCCACCGCTGCGGCCAGACGCCCACCTCGCACCCAGTGCTGCGGGTCTACGGCGGCCGCTGGCCAGACTCGGAATGGGTCTGCAGCACTACCGTCGTCAGGCCCAAGGTGACGACATCGACATCGATGCCGCCATCGAGGCGCGCACCGCAACGCTGGCCGGCGCGGCACCTGAGGAACGCGTGTATCTAGACACACTGCGCCGTCGACGGGACCTGAGCGTGCTGGTCCTGCTCGACGTGTCTGGCTCGGTGGCCGAACCGGGAACAGCCGGCAAGACGGTGCACGAGCAGCAACGAGCCAGCGCGGCCATGATGACGGTCGCCTTGCACGCCCTCGGCGACCGGGTCGCTTTGTACGCGTTCTCATCTCAAGGCCGGTCCGCAGTCAACGTGACACCGGTCAAGCAATTTCACGAACCTATGGACGCGGTGGCCATGCGCCGGTTGTACGGTCTGGTGCCCGGCGCCTACTCACGACTGGGTGCCGCGATACGCCACAGCGCGGCGATCCTGGAGGAGCGCGCCGGAACACCACGCCGACTGCTGGTCGTGATCTCCGACGGCCTTGCCTACGACCCCGGTTACGAGCGCGATTACGGTGCGGCCGACTCACGTCGCGCGCTCGCTGAAGCGCGCCAACGCGGCACCGGCTGCTTATGCCTAACGATCGGCGCCAGCACCGATGTCGCGGAGCTTCGCAAAGTCTTCGGCTCGGCCGCGCACGCAGCCATCGCCCATCCCGATGATCTGGCCCGCATCATCGGGCCCCTGTTCCGCTCCGCATTGCGATCCGCCGAAGCACGGCGACGCATCGGCCAGCGAAAACGCCAAGCTGCCAACATCACCGGTAAATCCGACCGCCAGCCACCCAACCGACACCTGAAGTCGGTGAGCTAATGCAGCCATACCTACGGGCAGCCTGCGCAACCGCCGTCGAAATCGACTGTTATGCAACCAGGAAAGGAATAGCGTAAGTGGATAGCAATCAGGCCATCAACGGCCCGGCCAAAAACGGCAGCTCGACGCGCCCTTATTACGTTTCGGTCGCAGACGAAGAAGCTACGTTCAAAGCCGCCTACCGCCAGGGCCTTTCAATCCTCTTAAAAGGACCAACCGGGTGCGGCAAGACCAGATTCGTCGAGGCGATGGCCCACGACCTCGGTCGACCGCTGATCACCGTCGCGTGCCACGACGACCTGACCACCGCTGACCTGGTAGGTCGTTTCCTGCTGCGAGGTGGCGAGACCGAATGGGTCGACGGCCCCCTGACCCGAGCAGTGCGCGACGGGGCCATCTGCTACCTCGACGAAGTGGTGGAAGCCCGCCAGGACACCACCGTGGTGCTACATCCCCTGGCCGACTACCGTCGCCAACTACCGATCGAACGTACCGGCGAAACACTCGATGCCGCACCAGGGTTCGGACTGGTCGTGTCATACAACCCCGGCTACCAAAGTGTTCTCAAGGATCTCAAAGACTCCACGCGTCAACGGATGGTTGCTATCGAATTCGCTTTCCCTCAAGGCGATGTCGAAGAAAAGGTCATCGCCTGCGAATCCGGTGTCAGCCAAGACCAAGCTGCCGAACTTGTCCAATTCGGCCAGGCTATCCGCCGCCTGGAAGCAGCCGGTCTGCGCGAAGTTGCCTCGACCCGCGTGCTCATCGCCGCCGGCCGCCTGATCGCTGACGGACTCCGTCCGCGCGCAGCGGCGCGCGCTGCGGTCGCAGGACCACTCACTGACGACCCAACAGTGACCAACGGGCTGATCGAGATGATCGACATCTACCTCAGCGACGACTCAGCATGAAAGGTGTTGAAAATTCACAGTTTTACCGCCCACGGAACAAATATTAGGTAACGCCAGCAACCCCACGAAGCGCGCAGGGAGGTCCCCATGTCCTACGAAAGCACTGCCGAGCCGATCAAGATCGGCTACCTGATGGACTTCACGTTGCCGCCCGGTTTTCCCGAGGAGATGAAGGCCGACTTCACCCAGTGCTTTGACATCGTGTTCGACGAGGCGGTGGAGCAGGGTCTGATCGACCGCCCGGTGCAGATGATTTACCGCGAGGTCGAGGGCCTGCCCAAGGGTTCGGTCAAAGCGGTGATCGATGCCTTCGGGGAACTTGTCGACGAGGGATGTATCGCGGTGTTCGGACCGCATATCACCGACAACTGCGTGCCGACCCGTGAGGCGATCGAGGAACGGTTCAAAGTGCCGGCCATCAGCGTCACCGGGACCGACGATTGGCTCGGTGAGTGGACCTTCGCCTTCCCTCAGGGGTCGATGACCGACGAGCCGATCTTCCTGGCCGACCTCGTCGCCAAGCGTGGCTTGCGAGAGATCGGCGTCCTCGTCGAGCAGAACCTGATCGGCGAGAGTTACCTCAAGAATCTGCGAAGCGCGTGTCGGCGCAAGGGCATTCGCATCGTTGCGGAGGCGGCGATCGCCCAGACCGCCCAGGACATCAGCGAAGCCGTCAGCACGCTGCATCAAGCCAAGGCCGAGGCGATCGTGCATCTCGGATTCGGCTTCGGCATCGTGTTCATCAACCCGGCGCTGGAGGCGGTCAACTGGGACCCGCCGAGGTTCACCACCACGGCCTTTCAGAACGCGTGGGTCAACCCGATCATGTGGAACGCGTTCATGGGGTGGATCGGGATCGATCAGTACGACGAGACGAACCCGCTCAGTCAGGATTTCCTCGACCGCTATGCGAAGCGGTACGGCGGTCGTCGTCCCGAATACTGCGTGCCGCCGGTCAACCACGACGTCGCCGCGACGTTGGTGCGGGCGTGCAGCGATGCCCATCCACTCAGTCCCCGTGGGGTCAAAGAGGCGTTGGAGCGGGTCAAGATGATGCCGGCCGCCGCCGGCGCACCCGGGACCCGAGTGTCGTTCGGCAAGTGGACTCGCCGCGCCTGGATGGGCGCCGGCTACCTGGTCGCTCGTCAGCTCGATGTTGACGGCATCAACTCCCACCTGGTCAGCCGGTTTGGGGAGGCGTGATCAATGACCGCGACAGCCACCGAACAGCTTTCAGCTCACACAACCAGCCACCCAACACGGCTAACCCTTCGGTCCAGGTGGCCCTGGTTGCTCGCGATCGCCAGCGCGATCGGGATCGCCGTCGTCGCATGGAACGCGCGCGACTACCCAGACGCCCGTATCGGCAACCCTGCGGTGACTGGCACTCCCCGGCCCGTGCATTACCTGTTCGGGTACGACCACTGGATGGCCGCGCTCCAAACGTTCACCATCATCGCCGCCGTCGCCCTGGTTGCCATCTTCGTGTGGGGATTCCGGCGATACGGCGCACACCCAGTGCTGCTGATGGGGGTGGTCACCACCTTCATCGTGTGGCAGGACCCGATGATGAACTGGGCGCCGTATGCGTTCTACAACCCCAGGATGTGGCACTTCCCGGAGTCCTGGCCGATTGTGTCGCTGTCACCAAGCATCGAACCGTTCGTCGTGATCGGCTACGTGATGTTTCAGCTGGGACCCTACTTTCCCGGAGTGTGGGCGCTTCGCAAGATTCAGGCCCGTCAGCCGCACGACTCATTCGTGCGGCGTCACCCCTTGATCAGCCTCGGCGTCTTGATCTTCATTTTCGGCTTCCTCCTCGACATGGTCCTGGAGATGACCCTGATCCGCATCGGCATGTACGTCTACACCCAGGTGCCACCATGGGGCTCCGTTGAGATTGGGACACCGTTCCAGTTCCCGCTGATCTGGGAGTCGGCAGGCGTCACGCTGGTCATGATCCCTGCCGGTGTACTGATCTACCGCGATGACACCGGACGCACCGTTGCCGAGAAGATGGCGCAGAAACTGCGCATCCTGCCTAGGCATCCGGCTTGGGGCATGTTCACCGTGATGATGATCATCGTCAACGTGGCCTACCTGGTCTACGGGGCAGGCTTCCTCCTTCTGAAGGTGTCGCACGTGTCCACCTCGGTGGCCTGCCCGTGGCCCTACCCGGAGGCGAAAGTATTTGACCCTCAAGGATTTTACGAACAGAACGGTCAGAAAGGACCTTACTCCGTGGGTATCATGTCAACATTTATGAACGGCCAACCCGCTGGTCGCCCGCACGTGCAAGCCCCCCCGCCCGGCCACGGCCGATGCGCAACTGGGGCGTTGTCATGACCGAACCGCGCAGCGTCGTCATCACCGGCGCATCCCGGGGACTCGGGCTGGCCTCGGCCACTCACCTCTACAACCGCGGGTGGCGCGTCGTCGGTGCCATGCGCAACCCCGAGCTGGGACTGGACCGCATCCGGGAGGCCTGCGGGGCGTCGTCAAGCGATGCCCGATTGCTCGGCGTGCAGTTGGATCTGACGAACACCGAGTCCATCGAGTCTGGGGCCAAAGCCATCGAGCAAGCCGTCGGCGCGCCATATGCGTTGGTACACAACGCCGGTATCACCGCGGTGGGCTGTGTCGAGGAAGTCGGCATCGATGTCTGGCACGACTTGTTTACGACCAATCTCTTCGGCCCGGTCACGCTGACTCAAGCCTTGCTGCCCTCGATGCGGGCAGCAGGCACGGGTCGTATCGTGATCATCTCCAGTGCCGCCGGGGTGCGAGGTATGCCGGCGACCTCGGCGTACTCGGCAGCCAAGGGTGCATCCGAGCGCTGGGCCGAATCGATGGCGAATGAATTGGCCCCCTTCGGAATCGGCGTCTCTGTGATCGTCACCGGAACTTTCGATACCGACATCATCACCGACGAGGGCGCACCAGACTATCGAGGATTCGACGGCGCCTACGCCCCGATCAACACCAACATCGAGAAACGGGGTCGGTTCGCGATCCGCTTCGCGCAAAAGCCCAGCAGTTACGCGCGCGGTCTGGAGAAGGCGCTTAACGATAATTCGTCGTTCTCGCGCCGCGCGGTGGGAGTCGACGCGCACATGATCTCCATCGCCAGCCGTCTGTTGCCGTCAAAAGTGCTGCACCACAGCACACGGCTCGCGATGGGTCTGCCTGGCCGCGGGTCAGTCGCCGGCGGCCAACCCTGAACTGGGTCAGGGTTGCGAACCCATCGCAGCACCTGATGACGGAGACAAGAAGCCGACTTCGCGCTGCGCAGAGAGGTATCGCGGACGGATATCACGGCCTTCACCGAAGGCCCAGCTGGAAGGCAAGGATGCATGGAACTTTTCGATGATCTCGACGACTTCGGGTCATTCGACGACGCCGTCGCCGGTGACGTCCGCGACCCCTATACCGAACTGGCGCGGATGCGCCGCGAGGAACCCATTCAGCGGCTGGACTTCTCGGTGATGCCCGGCGAGGAAGGCAAACCCGTCTTCATGGTCTACCGCCACGAAGACATCCAGGAAATGCTGCGCGACAACGAGACCTTCTCCTCATCGATCATCAAGGACTTCTTCGGCATCGGCAAACATGTGATGGTCGGGATGGACGAGCCAGAGCACGGCCGCCATCGCGCACTGGTGGCCAAGGCGTTCTCGCCCAAAGCGCTGGCGCGCTGGGAGGCGGATTTGGTCGGCCGAGTGGGCGGCGACATCATCGACGGCTTTGCCGATCACGGAAAAGCCGACCTCGTCAAGGAATTCACCTTTCCCTACCCCAGTCGGATCATCGCCGGACTGCTGGGGCTCCCCGAAGAGGACTACCCGAAGTTTCAGCGCTGGTCCATCTCGCTGCTGTCGGTAGGCATCAATCCTGAACGCGCCGCCGCAGCGACTAAGGAACTCACCGACTACCTGGTCCCGATCCTGGCCGCGCGCCGCCAAGACCCCCGCGACGACCTCACCAGCGGCCTCGCCGAAGCGGCGATCGACGGCGAAAAGCTCTCCGACGATGAGATCTACTGCTTTCTGCACCTGCTGATGCCCGCAGGCGTAGAAACCACCTACCGCTCACTGGGCAACCTGCTGTTCGGTCTGCTGTCCAACCCCGACCAGCTCGACGCTGTGCGCAACGACCGCAGCCTGCTGCCCCAGGCGATTGAGGAAGCCGTTCGGTGGGAAGCACCCCTGCTGTCGATCACGCGGGTCGCCACACGTGACACCGAACTGGCCGGCGTGAAAATTCCGGCCGGCTCGTCGGTCATGCCGATGCTGGGTGCAGCGAACCGCCAAGAAGACCGATACCCCGAGCCGAACGATTTCGACATCTTCCGGGTTGCGCGCACCCCGATCTCGTGGGGCCACGGTGTACACGTCTGCCTCGGAATGCATTTGGCCCGCTTGGAGATGCGGACTGCGCTGAATCTTTTGCTGGATCGGCTGCCGAACCTGCGACTCGATCCTGACGGGGACGACCCGCACGTCCGCGGCCAGGTGTTCCGGTCACCGACATCGCTTCCGGTGCTCTTCGACCCGAGCTGAAGACATCACCGCATTGGCCCGCCACTACGACCAGCGACGCGCGCGTTCACGGCAGCGTCTCATCGATGCGGCCAGCGCGCTACTTCGATCTGGTGGCCCAGGGGCGGTGACAGTCGATGCGGTCATCGCACGCGCCGGCGCGGGCAGAGCCACTCTCTACCGGCACTTCACCAGCGGCGACGACATACTCGCCGCCGCGTTCGTCGAGCTGATCCCAGAGGCTCCGCACGCCCCACAATCACCGGACCTGCAGGACTGGCTGACGAAAGCCGTTATCTGCCAAGCAAAGGCGATGGCAACATCACCGATTCTGCTGGCCGCCATGTCTTGGCTGGCCAGCGGCAAGTGTCAACGATCTTTCGACGCCAAGAGCGCGAACTCGCCGGCGGACGGATCGCAATTGGGCCTGTTGTGTGAACGCGTCGCCGAGCATACGGCCGCTCTGCGTGTGGTACTCGACAGTGCGCAGGCGGCCCGAGAGCTTCGACCATTCGACCACGCCGAAGCGTCGACGCTGTTGCTTGGGCCTGTCGTGCTCGGGATACTCACTCATTCAGAGTATTTCGACTATCAAGTATGCGCGCGTCACGCGGTGGAAGGATTCATCGCGGCGAACCGGAAGCAGTAGGGGAGTCCCCGCGGCCATCGGTCTATCAAATAGATGTGCGGCGTCTGCGCGCGCGCTGCGTGAGCCCCTGGATAAGCCGGAGTTGTTTACCGTCGCGCCCGGGCGCGAACGGCGAGATGACGACAGCCGCGCATGCCGCCACGGTAGCCATAATGAGGTACGCCCAGTTAGCCCCGTCGATGAAGGCGTGCTGCCCGGCGTCGACGAGTGGTTTGCCCTGTGGGCCCAGTCGATTGGAGATCGCCAGCAGGTGCGCCAAAGAGCCGGATGCGGCGTCGTGCAAGGGTGCCGGCAACGACGCGATCGACCCGGCGATGTGGTGAGCGTAGACACTGGCCAGCACTGAACCAGACAGCGCGATACCGATGGCGCCACCAACCTCTCGAGTCGTGTCGTTGACCGCCGATGCAACGCCCTGCTTGGCGTCGGGCACTGTGGTCATGATCGCCGATGTAGTCGGGGCGGTGCACAGTCCAAAACCTGTACTGATCACGATCAGCGGCCAAAAGAGATCTTTGAACTTCGAGTCGACACCTAGTGTCCGCATGTAGAGAAACCCCGCGGCGATCACCGTGAGGCTCAACGCAACGACGAGGCGCAAACCTAGTTTCGGCACGTACCACGGCGATAGCGCCGACAGGGTGATCAGCGGAATCGCCAGCGGACTCAGTGCGAGCCCGGTTGCCAGGGCCGAATACCCCACCACCTGCTGGATATATTGAGTCACCACGAAAAACAGACCAAACGTTGCTCCGAACACGATGGTGATCGTGAAAGCGCCGGTGCCGAACTCAGGATTGGCAAACAGCCGGACATCGAGCAACGGATATGGCCGGCGTAGCTCGATCCAGCAGAAGCCCAGCGCAACCACGATTCCAGCGAGCAGGCAGCAGTACACCCGTGGATTTGTCCACCCGTCGCTCGGGGCGCGAAGTATCCCGAAGACAAAAAGGGCGACCGCGGCGCCGATGGTAACCGCTCCGATCCAATCCAATGGCGGCGCGTTGTGCTCGCGCGAATCGGCCACTGTGAACGAGGCCAGCAGCAGAATGACCCCGGCCAGCCCTAACGCCCAGAATATAGATTGCCACTGAAAAACGTTGAGCAGCAGTCCCGTCCCGATCAGGCCGCCGACGCCCGCTGATCCGACGATGCCCGCCCAGGCGCCGACGACCTTGCTTCGCTCGTCAGCGGGGAATGCCCCCGTCAGTAGCGACAGAGTCGCTGGCAGGATAAACGCAGCACCCGCACCGGCAACGGAGCGAGCAGCGACAATCTCGATGGCCGAATGAAAATGCAAGGGGGCGAACGAGGCTACAGTGAACACCGCGAGTCCGACCATCAGCGCCCGTCGTCGCCCGTATCGGTCACCGATTGCGCCGGCGGGTAAGAGTAGGCACGCGAGAACCAGGGTGTAACTGTCGACGATCCACGTCAGCTGGTTTTGGGTCGCCGCGGTAGCCACAGCGATTTCGGCGAGACCAGTGTTGAGAGCGATCATGGATCCGATCACCACCGCGGCACCGCCGCATCCGACGAATAGAGTCCAAAAGCGCTGAAAATCGGACGCATTGACGAGCGACTGCCGCTGCGCCTCGAGCTCGGCGTCTAGCCTCGGGGACTCGTTTGCAGACTCGGCGGTTTCAGGTGCGAGCCCTGGCTCAGGCATATGACCATTCATGCGGGCGGGTTATCCTTCGAGCCGGGCGCTGACGAATGAGCTGACCGGTGCGACGTCGGCAAGATCGGGAGGGATGGGGCGTCCCAAGCGGGCCATCTCGTCTCGGCTGTCCAGGGCGGTGACGACCCATCCGTGCTGGCTGAGCCACGTCGCGGTGTCGGTGGCGTCGTCGTGCTTGATGTACGCGGTGACGTCAACGCCGACGCCGGTCGTCTGCTCCAATTCAGCAGCGCCGTCGCGCCAGGCGTTCATTCGGGTATCGCCGAAATGCTCTGCGGCATCGGGGTATACCTCTGCGGCAAGCCGGCTGCCTGCGACGCTCAGTGAGGTGATGGTCGTAAACAGCCGGTCATGATCGGCCGACGACAGATACGGGAGCAACCCCTCGGCCAGCCACGCAATAGGGGCCGACGTGTCGAGTCCGGCGGCTTGCGCCGCGGCGGGCCATTTGTCGTCGCGCAGATCAATCGGAACCGGGCGCATTGTGGCCAGCGGCACGGCGTGATGCGAGGCGAAGACGGATTCTTTGAACGCCAGCACATCTGGCTGATCGATCTCGAAGACACGCACGCCGGCTAAGGAGTGCAGCCGGTAGGAGCGAGCATCGAGGCCCGCGGCGAGGATCACGACCTGACTGAGTCCCGCGTCGACGGCTGCCGCGCAGTAATCGTCGAAGAAGACCGATCGCGTCGCGACATAGTTGCGCCCGTTTTCTGCGGCGCGTCGCCCCATGTCGTCGGGAGGACCCATCCAGGACAGGTCACCTTGTGCCATCGTCTGCCATCCGGGTTCACCGACGGCCGCGACCAGCAGCGCAGCGAACTCATCGCGGATCAGCGGCTCGTCTTGGGCGGTTTCTGCGGCGCGCTGCGCGGCAACAGCGACCGCGGTGGAGCCCAGATTGCTTGCCACTCCCCATGTTTCGTTCTCAGTCATCGGGCATCGACGGTGGACAGGACCGCATCGGCGACGATGTTCGGTGCGTCCAGCATGACGTAGGTCGAGCTGCCGGGCACCTCGACGAGGTCTGAGTTGGGAAAGTCGCCGGCCAGGCGGCGCGCGTGGTCGAGCGGAAAGAGTGCGTCATCGGTGCCCCACACCATCGTCACCCGTCCTTGGAACTGTTTGATCGCCGGTGCGGCGGCCAGGGTGAGGGCCGGGTCCAGCGAGGCGGTGAGGGTGACCGCCTGGCGGCGGCTGGCGCTGTTGGTCAGAAACTCCCCGAAGACTGCCGATCGTTCGGGCGGATCAAGTCGCCTGCGGCACACCGCTTTCAGGAAGACTGCCTGGCCCAGTTTGGTGGTCAAGCCTTTCAGCAGCGCTCGCCCCAGCGCGGGACTGATGCGGCACAGCTGGGCGACGTAGCGGAACTGGCCCGGTGGGAAGTGTTCGTAGCTATCGCAATTGGTGAACACAAGCCGAGTGACGCGGCCCAATTCCAGCGAGGGATCTCCCAGCGCGCTGAGCACCAAACCACCGCCCGTGTCGTTGGCCACCAACGTGACGTCGCGCAGGTCCAGCACTTCGAGAAGGCGCACTACACGTCGCGCCGCTGCGGCGGCACCCAGATCGATGCCGTCAGGCACCGGGTGATGTGCACCCAATGGCCAGGTGGGAGCGATGGATCGGACGCGATCGCCCAGCTCGGCGATCACGTGGTCCCAGATCGCGCCGGTGACGTAGACGCCGTGGACGAACACCACCACCGCACCGGATCCGGTGTCGGTGTAGTTGATGACAGCTCCATCGACTGTGCATTGGTTGCTCATCGCATCCTTCCCGCCGGCGACCTACAGGCTGTAGGCGACAGTGGCATACAACGTGTATGTCAGTCAATCGGTGTCAGCGACGGGATCCTTGCAGTCCGGTGAGCAGCGCGTCGAGGGTCTGCACCGCCTCATCGCGGGCGCGCTGCTGGTCGGCAGAGTTCGCGATGAACAGCGCGGCCTCATCGGCGGCGGCCAGCAGAACATGCGCCATCAATTCCACCGGCTGGTCGGCGGGCAGATCACCCTCTTCCACCGCGCGCTGCAACATCGCCTGGATGGCCCCGAGGCCGTAGAGACCTTCCAGCTCGCGCCATCTCCGCCAGCCCAGAACTGCGGGCCCGTCCAGGAGCAGGATTTGCTGGACATGCGTGGTCAGCGAGGCATCGAGGAATCCGATCAGGCCGTGGCGCAAGATGCCGAGGGCCGATCCGTCCTCGAGGGTGCTGAGGCTGGCGGCGGCGGTAGCGACCAGTTCCTCCTCCACGCCGATGAAGACCGCCTCGAACAGTGCCTGTTTATCCGCGAAGTGGTGATACAGCGCACCGCGGGTGATCGCGGCGGCGGCCACGATCTCTTCGGTCCCGGTCTGGTGGTAGCCCTTCGCCACGAAGAGCTCACGCGCAGCGGCGATCAGCGCGGCGCGCGTCGCCGCGGCTTGGGCGGCGCGGCGTTCCTTCGTGCTCAAGACTTCGTCGGCCTGGGCCATAGCTGAACAGCCTATTGCATACAAGCTATATGTGGCATACAGTCTGCATGCGACGAGCACGTTCGACCAATTTTTGGGAGGCACTGCCATGGCCGACTCGCGCCGCAACGAAGATGTCGTGCGACAGTTCTGCGCCTTGATGGAAAAGCGCGACGCTGAAGCGCTACGACCGTTTTTCACCGCCGACGCCGTGTATCAAAACGTCGGCATGCCGGCCTCTGCGGGTATCGACGCCATCGTCGAAAACATGGCGGCCCAGTTTGCGATGTTTCCAGAGTCCTACGCGTTTGAGATCGTCAACCTCGCCTCGACCGGGCACGCGGTGCTGACCGAACGCATCGACTACATCAACGCGCTCGACGGAACCGTCGCCGGCGTACCGGTCATGGGGATATTCGTCTTCGACGACGACGCAAAGATCACCCGCTGGACCGACTACTTCGACGTCGGCCTCCCGGTGAAAATCCTTCAGGGCGAAGACATCAGCGCACTGCTGCCCGCGACCTAAACGATCGGCTGGGCGCTCGCGCGCCCCCCGATGGCCTCGACGTGGCTAGCGCAATCCTTGGTGAGAGGTCACGACGGTGCCAGCTCGGCGATTACTTGATCGGCGATAACGGCCGGCAAATAGTGCCCCGTGGATGCGACGATTCGCAATGTGCTGTTGTTCAAGGCGTTGTGCAGCCGCTCGGCGTGACTGAGTGGCGCTAGCGTGTCTTGCCGCCCGTGCCAGATTGTGACGTGTTGGTTGATGGTGTCCAGGTCCAATCCCCATGGGCCGCCGAAGCGTCGGTAGTCATCGACCGTTCCGTACACGCCCGCCTTCGTCGCTTCGCGAACGGCGATCACCAGGTCACTGACGCGGTCCTGAAGCGCCTCTCGGTCCCGGGTTCCGGCGCTGCGCAAGACCTCCCACCTGAAGAATCGGTCAGGCAGCATTCGGGCTAGTCGAAGCAGTGCACTGGCGAGGCGCGGTTGTCGGCTGGCTGCCGGAATGAGCACAACGTCCGCCCACAGCCCTAATCGCGCGACGTCGCGAAAACCGTCCAGCGGCGCCATACCGGCCAGGGTGGCGGCCTGGCGGACCCGTTCGGGC
>CAVTEZ010000034.1:0-40868 GCA_963733755.1 uncultured Actinomycetota bacterium | reverse complement strand
GCTTCATCCAGCTCGCCCCCGCCTACACCAGCGGGCCGGCGCTGCCCGACGGGGCAAGCATCGCGTTGGCCCACACCGCGGTGCCGGTGGAGTGGGACGAGGTCAAGCAATCGCTGACGGATTTGGCGAAGCAGCTCAGCCCTGCGGCCGGTCAGCTGCAGGGCCCGCTGGGCAAGGCGATCAACCAGGCCGCGGATACCTTCAACGGCAACGGTGACTCGTTCCGTACTTCACTGCGCGAGCTCTCGCGAGCCGCTGGCCGGCTGGGTGATTCGCGCACCGACATCTTCGGCACGGTCAAGAACCTGCAGGTGTTGGTCGACGCCCTGTCGGCGAGCAACGAGCAGATCGTCTCGTTCGCCGGGCATGTCGCCTCGGTGTCGCAGGTCCTCGCCAAGAGTTCGACTCACCTCGACAACACCTTGGGCACCCTGAACCAGGCACTGATCGATGTCAAAGGCTTTCTGCAGCAGAACAACTCGACGCTGATTGGAACAGTCGACAAGCTCACCGATCTAACCCAGGTGTTGAGCGATCAGAGTGATGACATCGAGCAGGTGCTGCACGTCGCCGGCCCCGGTATCGCCAACTTCTACAACATCTACGACCCCGCGCAGGGAACGCTGAACGGACTGATCTCGATCCCCGAGTTCGCCAACCCGGTGCAGTTCATCTGTGGCGGTTCGTTCGACACCACGGCGGGTCTGTCCGGCCCGGAGTACTACAAGCGCGCCGAGATATGCCGCGAGCGGCTAGGCCCGCCGCTGCGCCGGCTGACGTTCAACTACCCGCCGATCATGTTCCACCCGCTCAACATGATCACGGCGTACAAGGGTCAGATCGTTTACGACACCCCGGAAACCCAGGCCAAGTCGCAGACGCCCATTCCGGACCTGCACTGGATACCGGCGCCCGGCGCGCATCCGCCCAACCCGGCGGACCTGCAGGCGCTGATGGTTCCGCAGGCATCGACGAGTGTTCCAGCGCCCGCACCGCCGGCCGCGCGCCTTCGGTCCGAGACCGGGTCCGGCTCCAGCACCGCAGGCGCCTGCCGCGCCGCTGCCCGCCGAGCAAAGGGCTGGGCGATGAGGCGGATCTGGTTGCGCGGCAGCGCATTAGCGGCCGGTAGCGCACTGCTCGCGGGCTGCCAGTTCGGCGGACTGAACTCGGTCCCCCTGCCCGGGACGGCCGGCCACGGCCCGGGCTCATACTCGATCACCGTCGATCTTGCCGACGTGGCAACCCTGCCGCAGAACTCGCCCGTCATGGTCGACGACGTCACGGTCGGCAGCGTTTCGGGCCTTGACGCGATGCAGCGCCGCGATGGAAGTTTCTATGCCGCGGTCAAGCTGACACTGGACCGCAACGTGGTCCTACCGGCCAATTCGATTGCCCGGGTAGCGCAGACCTCGCTGCTCGGTTCTCAGCATGTCGAGCTGGCGGCGCCACCGAATCAGCCGCCGGTGGGCAGGCTGGTCGACGGTTCGGCCATTCAGGAGACTCGGACCAGTCGCTTCCCGACCACCGAGGAAGTGTTCTCCGCGCTCGGTGTGGTGGTCAACAAGGGCAACCTGGGTGCGCTGCAAGAGATTACTGACGAGACCTATCAGGCGGTCGCCGGCCGAGAAAGCCAGTTCACCAATTTGGTGCCGCGGCTGGCCGAACTCACGGCAGGGCTGAATAACCAGGTCAACGACATCGTTGCGGCCATCGACGGACTGGACCGCTTCTCGACGATTCTGGCCGACAACAAGGACAGCCTCGGGCGGACGCTGGAAACGCTGCCCGAAGCGCTGCGAGTGCTCAACAAGAACCGGGACAAAATCGTCGAGGCGTTCGGCGCTCTCAGGAAGGTGGCAACGGTTGCGGCGCATGTGCTTTCGCAAACGAAGGTGGATTTCGCAGCGGACCTGAAGGACATTTACGCCAACACCAAGGCGCTGGCTGACAACCGCAAGAATTTCGTGACGTCGATGCAGTTGCTGCTGACTTTCCCGTTCCCGAACTTCGGTATCAAGCAGGCGGTGCGCGGCGATTACCTCAACGTGTTCACCACCTTCGACCTCACGGTCCGACGGCTGGGTGAGACGTTCTTCACCACGTCGTGGCCGCTGGACCCGAACATGCTGCACATGAAGGACATCCTCAATCCGCCGGACTTCCTACTCGGTGAAATGGCCAACCTCTCCGGGCAGGCCGCAGATCCGTTCAAGATCCCGCCGGGCACACCAGCAGGGAACAACTGATGCTGGATCGACTGACTCGCGTCCAATTGGCCATCTTCGCGGTGGTCACGGTGATCACTGTCGCCATCATGGCGATCTTCTACTTACGCTTGCCGGCCGCGATGGGCATCGGCACCTACCACGTGACGGCCAACTTCGTCGCCGGCGGTGGCCTGTACAAAAACGCCAATGTCACATACCGCGGGGTCGCGGTGGGCCGCGTCGACTCGGTGGGTCTCACCTCGGACGGCGTCGACGCGGTGATGCGACTGAACAGCGGCACCAATGTCCCGTCGAATGTCACCGCATCGGTGAAGAGCGTATCGGCCATCGGTGAGCAGTACGTCGACCTGGTTCCTCCCGAGCATGCGGCGACTACCAAGCTGCACAACGGATCTCGCATCGACCGAAGTAACACCGTGATCGGCGTGGATATCGCGACATTGCTGCATCAGTCGGAGACCTTGGTCAACAGTGTCGCCGATACCCGCTTGCGCGAACTGCTGCACGAAACCTTCACCGCGTTCAACGGATCCGGGCCCGAGTTGGCCAGGCTGCTCGAATCGTCCCGGCTGCTGGTCGACCAGGCCAATGCGGACTTCCCGCAGACGTCGCAGCTGATCGATCAGGTGGGACCGTTTCTGCAGGCCCAAATTCGCTCTGGAAACGACATCAGAGCACTGTCCGACGGGCTGGCCCGGTTCACTTCTGAAGTGCACCAAGCTGATCCACAGTTGCGCACGCTGCTGACGGTCGTGCCGCCGGCCGTGGATCAGGCCAACACGGCGTTCTCCGGTATCCGCCCGTCGTTCCCGATGCTGGCGGCCAACCTTGCCAACCTGGGCAGGGTCGGCGTCATCTATCACAAGTCGATCGAGCAACTATTGGTCGTGTTGCCGGCGTTGTTCGCCGCGATCATCACCGCGGCCAATGGCGAACCTCAGGACGAGGGCGCCAAGCTTGACTTCAAGGTCAACATCGACCCGCCGCCGTGCACCACCGGATTCATTCCGCCACCGCTGATTCGGACTCCGGCCGATGAGACGTTGCGGGAGATCCCGACCGACATGTACTGCAAGACCGCCCAGAATGACCCGTCGGCGGTACGCGGCGCGCGCAACTACCCGTGCCAGGAATTCCCCGGCAAGCGGGCACCGACCGTTGCGCTCTGCCGTGATCCCCGCGGTTACGTGCCGATCGGTACCAACCCGTGGCGCGGACCGCCAATCCCGTACGGAACCCCGGTCACGAATGGGCTGAACATCCTGCCGCCTAACAAGTATCCCTTTATTCCGCCGGGATCCGACCCGGATCCGGGAACACCGGTAGCCGGGCCGCTACCGCCCGGTGTGGTCGAAGGGCCCGGCCCGGCGCCCAATCAGCCGTTCCCGGCGACGCCGCCGCCCAACACCGGTGGGACGGACGGGCGTCAAGCCTGGATTCCACCTGCGCCCTACCCGCCGCAGAACCCGCAGATTCCGTTCCCCAAAGCGGTTCCCGCCCCGCCGCCGCCGGAGGGACTGCCGGGAGCGCCGTACCCGCCGGCCGAGAAACCGTGGGGTCCGCCGCCCGGTCCGGTCCCGCAGGCCAACGGCACGGCGTACACCACCTACGACGATGCGACCGGCGTTTTTCAGGACCCCGCAGGAGGCACTGGTATCTTCGCGCCCGGCAAAGTATCGACCGCGGAGAACTGGTTGGACCTGATGCGTGACCCGAGGCAGTTGTGACCGAAGCGGAGTCGTCGACGCGACCCCCACGCCGGCGGGCAACGCGGGCCGCCGGTCCGCACGGCGGTGAACCGGCCGCCACCACAGTCCGGGCCGACACCGCACCCAAGCCGGTCAAGCGACAGAACACACCGGTCGGCCCGCCGTCGCGCCGGCCCGCGCACTACAGGCTCGTTGGATGGACTGCACTGGCGGCAGCGCTGTTCGGGATCGCGGTGGTGGCTGTCGGCGTGGGGTTTGAGATCCACGATCAGCGTAAGGCCGACGCCAAGCAGGCCCGGGTCCAGCGCTTCGTCGACACTGCCACCCAGACCGTGGTGAACATGTTCAGCTACAAACAAGACAACATCGACCAGAGCGTCGCAAGATTCGTGGAGGGGACCAGCGGGCCCCTGCACGGAATGCTCAGCTCCAACAACAACGTCGAGAACATCAAGGCGCTGTTCCGTCACACCGACGCGAACTCTGAGGCCGTCGTCAACGGCGCCGCGCTGGAAAGCATTGACAGCGTGAGCGATAACGCGTCGGTGCTGGTATCGATACGCGTCACGGTGACAGATCTGGACGGAGTCAACAAGCCCTCCATGCCGTACCGGATGCGGGTCATCGTGCACGAGGATGAGAACGGGCGGATGACCGGTTACGACCTGAAGTATCCAGACGGAGGCAATTGATGCGATGGTTGATCGCCGCCGTCGTGAGCTTGCTGACCACCACCTTCGTCGGGTTGGCCGCGGCCGGAGGCTGGTTCTACTGGGAGCGGGTCGAAACCCGCGGTGAGCAGGCGGCCCGCATGGCGCTTCCGCCGTTGGCCACCAAAGAGATTCCCGAAGTGTTTGCCTACGACTACCAGACGGTGGAGCGCAGCCTGAGCGCCGCGTACCCGTTGCTGACGCCGGGCTATCGCCAGGAGTTCGAGAAGAGCGCCAACGAGAAGATCATCCCCGAGGCGCGCAAACGCGAGGTCGTAGTGCAAGCGAGTGTGGTCGGCGTAGGAGTGATGGCGGCTCAACGTAATTCGGCATCGGTGATGGTGTACATGAACCGCACGGTGACCGACAAGACCCGGCAGCCGCTGTATGACGGTAGCCGGTTGCGGGTGGACTACCAGCGGATCGGCGGCAAATGGCTGATCAACTACATCACGCCGATCTAGCCGACAAGTTCCGTCAGCGACATTGCCCGATCTCGTTGCAGTCCAATGGGTAACGCTCGACCGGATTCGGCAACGGTCCCTGGAAGGCAAGCGTGAACGGCGTCTTCGTCATCGCGGGCTGAAGGCCGCAGATGTCGCCGTGAATACTGGTGTGCGTGCCGGCAAGCGAGACGTCGTCGAACGCATAGGTATCCGTCGACGCCGCGGTGCTGCCGTCCGGGCATGAGACGCCGTTGGACTTGTCTACTTGGAAAGTCCACAGATCACTGGCAAGTCGGGCTCGGCCAACGAAGTTCGCCATCTTCTCCGAGCGGCTGATCGCCGCCCGGGCTGTGGTGCTGCTGACGTTCAGCGCGCAGAGGTCAGCGGCCACAACGGGGTCGGTGAAATCAGGGATGGCGCGCTGGCGGGATGGCGCATCGCACAGAGCTATGATTTTCCAGGTCGCCGTGGGCACGCCCGCTTCGGTGAGGCTGTACATCCCATCCGGCGGCGGACCTAGTGCTTTGGCGGGCGTCGATGTGCCGACAGCGATAACTGTCATGACGGCGGCGGCAGTCAGGCCGCGGGAGGTGATCACCTTCATGCTCCCTTCCGGCTAAGTGCATCGAGTATCGCAGTGCGGCATCAGCCACACCACGGATTCAGCTGTTTGACGGATGACCAGCAGCCAGCGCATCGAGGAATGACCGGGCCCACCGGTCGACATCGTGGGCCAGTACCTGACGCCGCAATGCGCGCATCCGGCGTCTACCCTCGTCGTCAGTTTGGTTGAGCGCCGCCTCGATCGCGTCTTTGACGCCCTCGGTGTCGTGCGGGTTGACCTGGTAGGCCTGCTTCAGTTCGGCTGCGGCTCCGGTGAATTCGCTGAGCACCAGCGCACCGCCGAGGTCGCTGCGGCAGGCCACGTACTCCTTGGCGACCAGATTCATCCCGTCCCGCATTGGGGTGACCAGCATGACGTCGCTGGCAACGAAGAACGCGATGAGCTCATCGCGGGGGATCGGTCGGTGCAGGTAATGCACTACGGTGCGGCCGACTTCCGCGTATTCGCCGTTCATATGACCGACCTGGCGCTCGATATCCTCGCGCAGCTTCTGGTAGCTCTCCACCCGTTCACGGCTTGGCGTGGCGAGCTGCACCAGCACGGTGTCGTCACTCTTGACGCGGCCCTCGGCGAGCAGCTCGGCAAACGCCTTGAGCCGCACATCGATGCCCTTGGTGTAGTCCAACCGGTCGACGCCGAGCAGAACCTTGCGGGGATTGCCCATCTCGGCCCGGATCTGTTTGGCCCGTCGCCGGATGTTGCGGTCGTGGGCCTTCTGGTCGAGCTCGCTCGAGTCGATCGAGATGGGGAAGGCGCCCACCCGCACGGTGCGGCCATCGACGTCCACTTCGCCGAAGCGCGATCGCACACCGACCGAACCCCGCGACGTGTTCGCGCCGAGCAGTCGGCGCGCCAGAATCAGGAAGTTCTGCGCACCGCCGGCCAGCTGGAATCCCACCAAGTCCGCGCCGAGTAGGCCTTCCACGATCTCGGTGCGCCAGGGCAGCTGCATGAACAGCTCGACCGGTGGGAACGGGATGTGCAAAAAGAACCCGATCGTCAGATCGGGTCGGAGTTCGCGCAGCATTTTGGGGACCAGTTGCAGCTGATAATCCTGCACCCAGACGGTCGCTCCCCTGGCGGCGGCGCGAGATGCCGCCTCGGCGAACCGCCGGTTGACGTCGACGTACCGGTCCCACCACTCCCGGTGGTAGATCGGTTTGACGATGACGTCGTGATACAGCGGCCACAGCGTGGCGTTGGAGAAACCCTCGTAATACTCTTCGACGTCGTCGGCGGACAGCCGCACCGGGTGCAGCCGAATGTCTTCCTCGACGATCGGTTCGTCCTGGACGTCCACGTCGTCGTCGACGACCCCGGGCCACCCGATCCAGGCGCCGCGACGGCGGCGCAGTAGCGGCTCTAGGGCCGTAACCAGACCGCCCGGGCTGCGCTTCCAGCGGGTGCCGCCGTCGGGCAATCGCTCCATGTCGATCGGCAGCCGGTTGGCGACCACCACGAAGTCAGACACGCCGGAGGCGGGGTCCTTCGACTCCTTGCCTCCCGCGCCGGGCACTTACACCTCGATTTTCGCCGGCCCAATACCGAGCATCGCCAGGAAGACCCGGCACTCGTCGGCATCGGTCGCGTAGGCCGCTACTACACGCCTGGCCTGGCTGGCGGTGTCGTCAGCCAATGGCTCCACGTCGTCGATTTCATGGGTGTCAGATTTAGCGGGCATGACATAACTGTAGGCGAAGTGCGTAATCAGCCGCAGACTGCGCCGTAACCCGCCGGTCGGAGCGTTACGGGCTGGCCGTAATGTGTAAATTTCTCCGCCCGGCGACGATGCGGTCCGCATAGCGGACCGAGGAGAAGCCGGGTAAATCGGCACAGTTACGGCGAATGAGGTGGCCAATGTCGGACTCCAACGAGTTGGTGGCTTACGAAACTCTCGACGAAGGCCGCATCGCGCGTGTATGGCTGAACCGGCCTGAGGCGCACAACGCCCAGAGCCGCGGTTTACTGGTGCAGCTCGACGAGGCTTTTCTTCGCGCGGAGGCCGACGACACCGTGCGGGTGGTCATCTTGGCGGCGCGCGGTAAGAACTTCTCCGCCGGCCACGACCTGGGTTCGGAGTTGGCATTGGCCGAGCGCGCTCCGGGGGAGGCCCAGCTGCCGAGTTTCCGGATCAACGGCGCCAACCGCGATCCCGTCGCGGAGAAGACCTACCTGCAGGAGTGGCACTACTTCTTCCAGAACACCTGCCGCTGGCGCGATCTGCGCAAGATCACCATCGCCCAGGTGCAGGGCAACGCGATCTCCGCGGGCTTGATGCTGATCTGGGCGTGCGACTTGATCGTGGCCGCCGACAATGCAAAGTTCAGCGACGTCGTCGGTGTTCGGATGGGCATGCCCGGTGTCGAATATTACGCTCACCCTTGGGAATTCGGCCCGCGCAAAGCCAAAGAGCTGCTGCTGACCGGTGATTCATTGGACGCCGACGAAGCTTATCGACTCGGCATGGTGTCCAAGGTCTTTCCGACCGACGAGCTGGCAGACAAGACCCTGGAGTTCGCCCGACGCATCGCCGAGCGGCCCACGATGGCGGCTCTGTTGATCAAGGACTCGGTGAATGCCGCATCCGACGCGATGGGCTTCACCGAGGCGCTGCGCCACGCGTTTCACATCCACGAGTTGGGACACGCCCACTGGGCAGCGCACAACGAAAATCGGTACCCGATCGGACTGCCGCCCGACGTCGAGGACTGGCGCAACGCCAAGCCGACCAAGATCGCCAGCAAGGACACTCCCTAGTCGTCACATGAGCCCTTCGGGCCTCGGGCGGCCATATCGCCATGCCCCGGAACCGCGCTGGCGCCCCATGGTTCTATTACTAGAACCTGTTTCAGTTTCGGAGTGAGGAGCTGGCATGCAGCTTTCGTTCGAAGACCGGACTTACCTAGTCACCGGCGGTGGCAGTGGGATCGGCAAGGGCGTAGCGGCCGGCCTGGCCGCCGCCGGGGCATCGGTCATGATCATTGGCCGCAACGCCGACCGGCTCGCCGCCGCCGTTGAGGAGATCAAGGCCGAGGGCGGTGAGGTCCGATACGAGCCGGCCGACGTCACCAACGAGGACGAGGTCACCCGTGCGGTGGACGCCGCGACCGCGTGGCACGGCCGGCTAGATGGTGTGGTGCATTGTGCGGGCGGGTCGGAGACCATCGGGCCGATCACCCAGGTCGACTCGCAGCTCTGGCGTCGTGCCGTCGACCTCAACGTCAACGGCACGATGTACGTGCTCAAGCACTCCGCCCGCCAGATGGTCCGCGGTGGTGGCGGGTCGTTTGTGGGCATCTCCTCGATCGCTGCCAGCAACACCCACCGCTGGTTCGGCGCTTACGGGGTGAGCAAGTCGGCGCTCGACCACTTGATGCAGTTGGCCGCTGACGAGCTGGGCGCGTCGTGGGTGCGGGTCAACAGCATCCGCCCGGGCCTTATTCGCACGGAGCTAGTTGCGCCTGTTCTGGAGTCTCCCGAGCTAAGCGAGGACTACCGCGCGATCACGCCATTGCCTCGGCCCGGCGAGGTCGAGGACGTTGCCAACCTGGCGATGTTTCTGCTCAGCGACGCAGCTAGTTATGTCACCGGCCAGGTCATCAACGTCGACGGCGGGCTCATGTTGAGACGAGGCCCGGATTTCTCGGCGATGCTCGAGCCGGTGTTCGGCGCCGACGGGCTGCGCGGCGTCGTGTAAGTCAGGGTCCGTCAAACCTGTCCACTGACCGGGACGGCGTCGCGCCGTCTGGCCAAAGCCGGTCCACCATCGAGGCATCGGAATATCGTTGCGTGTGCCGCGAGACAGGAAGACATCATGGCCCGACGGGTAATCGACAACATCGCCGACGTCGCCGAGCAGCTGCGGGACCAGGGCGCGGAGGCCGAACGCCTCGGCCGGATGCCCGACGACACCGCCAAGTTGCTCAAAGCGGCCGGCCCGATCAAGCTGCTGCAGCCTAAGCAGTACGGCGGATACGAAGCTCACCCAAGGGAATTCGCCGAGACCGTGATGGCAGTGGCCGCGCTGGACGGCGCCGCGGGCTGGGTCTGCGGCGTGGTGGGCGTTCACCCGTGGCAGCTGGCCTTCGCCGACCCGAAGGTGCGCGAGGAAGTGTGGGGCGCCGACGACAACACCTGGATGGCATCGCCTTACGCGCCCACCGGGCTTGCCGTCCCGACCGACGGTGGCTACCTATTCAACGGCCGCTGGCAGTTCAGCTCAGGCACCGACCACTGCGATTGGATTTTCCTCGGAGCCCTCCTGGGCAACGCGGACGGCAGCATCGCCGACCCGCCGACGATGCTGCACATGATCCTGCCCCGCAGCGACTACCAGATCGTCGAGGACTCCTGGAATGTCGTGGGGCTGAAGGGGACTGGCTCCAAGGACATCATCGTTAAAGACGCCTTCGTGCCGTCCTACCGGGTGATGAACGGCGACCAGGTGATCGACGGCACCGCGCAGAAGGAAGCCGGCGTCACCGAATCGCTGTACAAGATGCCGTGGTCGAACATGTTCCCGCTCGGCATCAGCTCTGCGGTGATCGGCATCTCCGAAGGGGCGCTGGCCGCGCACCTCGATTATCAGCGCGGGCGGGTCGGCGCGCAGGGCACCGCGATCAAGGATGATCCATACGTGTTGTTCGCGATCAGCGAGGCGGCCGCCGACATCAACGCGGCCCGTCAGGAGTTGCTGGCCAACGTCGACAAGATGTGGGACATCGTGGAATCCGGACGAGAAGTCTCATTCGAGGATCGGGCCATCGGCCGTCGCACCCAGATCCGAGCCGCCTGGCGGGCGGTGATGGCGGTGGACCAGATCTTTGCCCGCTCGGGCGGAAACGCGGCGCGGATGGACAAACCGTTACAACGGTTTTGGCGCGACGCGCACGTCGGGCTCAACCATGCGATCCATGTGCCCAGCACCGTCTACCATGCCGCCGCGCTGAGTTCGATGGGCATCGAGCCCGCCGATCCGCTGCGGGCGATGATCTGATGCCGGACATTAAAAGCCTGGGCTACATCAAGATTCAGACCAGCGACATCGACCGCTGGCGCAGCTTTGCCTTCGATGTGCTCGGCTTCGCGCAAGGCAGTGGGCCAGACCGCGATGCACTCTACTTGCGGATGGACGAGCGGCCGGCCCGTATCATCGTTGTCCCCGGCGACACCGACCAAGTGGTGCACGTCGGCTGGGAAGTGCGCGATGGGATTGCGCTGCAGCGTGTTCGGGATACGCTCGAACGCGCCGGTGTCGCGGTCAAACCGCTGTCGGTCGAAGAGGCCGACGATCGCCGGGTCGAGGACGTGTTCGCCTTCACCGATCCGACCGGCACGCCGACCGAGGTATTCTTCGGTCCCGCGCTCGACCACAGTCCGGTCGTGACGCCGTTCGGCGCCACCTTCGTCACCGGCACACAGGGCCTGGGTCATGTGGTGCTGCCGACGATGGATCCCGCCAGAGCTTTCGCGTTCTACAGCGAGACGCTGGGTTTTCTGCCTCGCGGCGCCATGCGGCTACCCGCGCCGCCGGAGTTCGGTCCGCTGCGGATCCGGTTCTTCGGTGTCAATGAACGCCACCACAGCATGGCGTTGTGTCCGGCGCCGCACGGCGGGGCGCCCGGGCTGGTACACATCATGGTCGAGGTCGACTCCCTGGACGCCGTCGGCCGCGCATTGGATCGCGTTGCCAAAAAGGGCTTCTCGCTGTCGTCGACGCTTGGCCGGCACACCAACGACAAGATGGTCTCGTTCTACGTCCGCGCACCCGGTGGATGGGATATCGAATTTGGCACCGACGGCATGAAGGTCGACGAAACGTGCTACACCGCTGAGGAAATCACCTCTGACAGTTATTGGGGCCACGACTGGTCGGGCAGCGAACCGCTGGCTGCGATGTGACGGTCGCACCCGCCGACGCTCGCGATGTCGCTAGTTGGGATGTCGAAGCCGATGTGGTGATTGCCGGATACGGTATTGCCGGCGTTTCGGCGGCGATCGAGGCCGCGCGGGCCGGCGCCGAGGTGGTGGTGCTGGAACGCACCGGCGGCTGGGGTGGCGCCGCCGCACTGGCCGGCGGATTCGTCTATCTCGGCGGCGGCACACCGATCCAAAAGGCCTGCGGATTCCAGGATTCCGTCGATAATATGCAGGCATTCCTGTGCGCGGCGATGGGGCCGGGGGCCGACGTGGACCGGATCGCCGACTACTGCGCGGGCAGCCTCGAGCATTTCGACTGGCTGGTGGATTGCGGTGTGCCGTTCAAGCCCACCTTCTGGGGTGAGCCGGGCTGGGAGCCACCCGACGACGACGGGTTGATGTACAGCGGCGGCGAGAATGCCTTCCCTTACAACCAGATCGCCACACCCGCGCCGCGCGGACATGTGCCGCAGATACAGGACAAGCGCACCGGCGAAAAAGGTGGCGGCTACATGCTGATGAAGCCGCTCGTCGACACCGCCACCGCGCTGGGCGTGCAGAGCATCGTAGATACCCGGGTGCAGCGGCTGATCGTCGAGAGCGACGGGCGGGTCGTCGGGGTGCTCGCCCGACAGTACGGCAAGGAGCTCGCGGTGCGGGCGCGTCGCGGAATGGTCTTGGCCACAGGCAGTTTCGCGTACAACGAGTCGATGGTGGCACGGTATGCGCCGCGGATCGCCGGCCGGCCGGCGGCCTCGGTCGAAGAGCACGACGGGGTGGCGATCCGGATGGCGCAGGCGCTGGGCGCCGATCTGGCCCACATGGACGCGACCGAAGTGGCGTTTCTGGTCGACCCGCAGTTAGTGGTGCGCGGCATCCTGGTCAATGGCCGTGGTCAGCGCTACGTCGCCGAGGACACCTACCCGGGCCGCATCGGCCAACTCACCCTCTACCAGCAAGACGACACCGCCTTTCTGGTGCTGGACGCCGAGGCGCACGAGCATGCCATGGCCGCCCGGTCGGCAACCCCATTCCTGCTGCGACCGCCGACCTGGGTCTGCGAGAGCGTAGCCGACCTGGAAGCCGAGATCGGTCTGCCGATCGGCTCGTTGCAAACCACCGTGGCGGCCTACAACGACGGTGCTGCGCGCGGCGAGGATCCGCTGCTGCACAAAAAACCGGAATGGCTGCGCCCGATCGGCACCCCGGTGGGCGCCATCGACCTGCGCGGCAACACCGGCGGGTTCACCCTGGGCGGCCTGCACACGTCGTTGTCCGCCGAGGTGCTGAATGTCAGCGGCGATCCGATCCCTGGTCTGTTTGCGGCCGGACGGGCCACTGCCGGGCTCGCAGCCTGGGGATATGCCAGCGGAATCTCGCTGGGCGACGGCAGCTTCTACGGCCGTCGCGCCGGGCGGACCGCCGCCACCTCTTAAGCCGATTCACCTCAGCGCACGCGATTGCGTGCCCCTATTTGGCGTGCTTGTGATCGGCACCACACTATGCTATGAAGTCATATACCTATTAGTAATAGTCGGACGCCGGGAGGAACCAAGATGAGCGAGGCCGATGCCTGTACTCCGAGCGCCGTCATCGATCGCATTTCGCTGGTCCTGGACGCCTTCGACGGACCCGGTCGGCTCTCGCTGGCTCAGGTCGTTCGCCGCACCGGCCTGCCGCGCTCATCGGCGCATCGGATGCTCGAACGGCTAGTGCAGCTGCGCTGGCTGCGCAGGCACGGGCGCGACTACGAGCTGGGCATGCGGCTGGTCGAGTTGGGATCCCTTGCGGTGCATCAGGACCGGCTGCACAGCGCCGCGCAACCATTCCTGCACGAACTGCACCGAGCCACCGGCCTGGTGGTGCACCTCGCCGTTCTCGACAGGTCGGACGTGGTCTACCTGGAGAAGATTGCCGGCGGGCTCGGCGCCGCGATTCCCACCCGCGTCGGTGGCCGTCAGCCCGCGCACTGCACCGCGATCGGCAAGGCGCTGCTCGCGTTCTCCGATCCGAACAAGCTCGACGACTTCGACGTCGACCTGCTGACCCGCAAGACCCGGTACTCGATCTCCACCCGCCGCCAGTTGACCGACGAGCTGACCGCGGTACGGGCCCGCGGCGTCGCGTACGAGCGATCCGAATCAGTCACCGGATTCGGTTGTGTCGCTGCGCCAATCGGCGACGTTGGTGAGCCGATCGCCGCCGTCTCGGTCTGCGGCCCGCTGGACCGGATGGCCTTCGATCACCGGCTGGCCGGACCGGTTCGGACGACGGCGCTGGGTATCTGGCGCAACTATGACGACGGCGGCGAGATCCGCGTGCAGCCAGTCCTGCAGCAGCCCCGCCCGCTGCACGGCCGACGGCCGGTCGCCGCCACACCGGTACGCACGCTGCAGTACGCGTGAGCCTTGATCCGGAGGTGGCCGAGCTGTTGCCCACGCTCAACGACGGTTTCCCGCGCGTCGAGACGATGACGGCGCCACAACTGCGCGCCGTGATCCGTGAGCGCGCGCAGCGCCTGCAGCAACCCGAGCCGGTCGGCGAGGTAATCGACCGGGCGGTGCCGGGTCCGGCGGGCGACATCAACGTCCGAATCTACTGGCCCATTGCATCTTCTGGGCCGCTGCCGATCGTCGTGTTCGCACACGGCGGCGGCTTCGTGTTCTGCGATCTCGACTCACACGACGACCTGTGTCGCGCGATGACCAATGGCGTCGGCGCCGTCGTGGTGTCGGTCGACTACCGGCTGGCGCCGGAATCGCCGTGGCCGGCCGCGGTCGACGATGTCTATGCGGTCGCGCAATGGGTCGCCGGGCATGCCGAGGAACTCGGAGCCGACTCGGCCAGCATGTTCGTCGCCGGTGACAGCGCGGGTGGCAACCTGGCCGCCGTGACGGCGCTGCTGGCCCGCGATCGCGGACGGCCCGCCGTCGCCGGCCAACTGTTGGTGTATCCGGCGATCGCAGCAGACTTCGACACGGCGTCCTACCGGGACTTCGGCACCGGCTACTACAACACGGCTACCGCGATGGCCTGGTACTGGGATCAATACGTGCCGGACCCCGCAAACCGCAGCCATCCCACCGCCTCGCCGCAGCAGGCCGGGTTGACCGGTCTGCCGCCGGCGGTGGTGATCACCGCAGGGTTCGACCCGCTGTGTTCGGAGGGCGCAGCGTATGCGAAAGCCCTTGCCGACAACGATGTTACGACCATCCACCGGAATTATCCGGGCGCGATCCACGGATTCATCACGATGCCCGCGCTCGACATCTGCAGACGCGCCCGCGAGCAGGCCTGGGTCGACGTGTCGGCGCTGTTGTCCCGCTCATCGGAATGAGGGCTTGCCGCCGCTCGGGTCGACCGAGGACGCTAGATCTTGATACACACCAACGGAGGACACGATGGCTACCTGGGACACGATCGATCGATACGTCGTCATCTCGACGGACACCCATGCCGGTGCCGACATCGGCGACTACAAGCCGTACCTGCCGGCGGGGTTCCACGACGAATTCGACGCATGGGCCAAGACCTACGTCAGCCCGTTCGATGACCTGATCATCGCGACCGCGAACCGGAACTGGGACAGTGAGCTGCGGATCGCCGACATGGACGCCGATGGGGTGGCCGCTGAGGTGTTGCTGCCCAACACCGTTCCGCCGTTCTTTCCGACCACCCCCAACATCACTATCAGCCTGCCCCGCACCCGCGACGAGTTCGAGAAGCGCTGGGCAGGTGTGCAGGCCCACAACCGCTGGCAGATCGACTTCTGTTCGCTGGCCCCGGCCCGTCGCCGCGGGCTGATACAGATCTTCCCCAACGACGTCGACCTGGCGCTCGACGAAATCCGTTGGGGCGCCGAACATGACTGCTTCGGCGGAGTGTTGGTCCCGCCGGTTTCACCGGGCGACCCGCACGTCGCTCCGCTCTTCCACACCCGATACGAGCCGATCTGGGCGCTGTGCGCGGAACTGGACCTGACCGTCGTGCAGCACGCGGGAGCGGGAAGCCCCGAGATGCCGATGGACCAGCCGGCGTCCAATGCGGTGCTGGTCACAGAGATGGCGCTGTGGGCCAATCGCACCCTCGGACATCTGATCCTGGCCGGGGTATTCGAGCGGCATCCGACGTTGCGGTTCGTGCCGACCGAGCAGGGCACGCTGTGGGTGCCCGGGCAACTCGGCATACTCGACGCGATGGTGCCCACGATGAAGTCCGAGGCTGGCAACCGTACCTATGGAATGTTCGGCGGGTCGTCGGTCGACGAGTTGACTTTGACGCCGAGCCAATACGTCCAGCGGAACTGCTATCTGGCCAGCGAATTGGCGCCATTCGACGCAGGCATGATCGATTTCATGGGTCCTGAGCACATCATGTGGGGCAGTGACTACCCGCACGAAGAGGGCTTCACGCCGCATTCGAAGCTGGCCATCCGCTGGGCGTTGCATGACCAGTCGCAAGACGCATGCCGAAAGATTCTGGGCGGCAATGCCGGCCATCTGTACCGGTTCGACCTCGACGCGCTGGCGCCGATCGCCGACAAGATCGGGCCCACCGTCGACGAGGTACATACGCCACTAGGAGACACGGGTTACCGGGCTCCCGCTGCGTTCGGCTACCGGCCGTTCGAGGGCGGGCTGGCACTCAAGCGTCTGGCACCGGCCCGCAGCTAAGGCCGGTCGGGATCGTCTGCCTGTACTCGCTTTTCGACTTCCCGCCAATGGCCCGGACGCGGGGTGGGGAAGGCGCCGTGCGATTCCCGCTCACCCTTCCTGAATGCCGCGTCGGCTTCGTCGATGTCTTTGATCAGTTGTAACGCGAGTTCACGCTCGGCCGCGAAGTAACGTTCCGACCACTGCATGGCGATCCGCGGGTAGGCCCAGGCCGGCTCTTCTGCCGCGGCCTGTGCATCGATCGCCACGCGCTGTCGCATGGTATCGACATGGGCAATGTGCTCTTGCAGAATCTCCTTGAGCCTGTCCGGCTCGTTCAGATGACCGAGCCAGACCCGCAAGAGCACACCGTGTTTGAGCATCGGCGGATCGATCGGAGCTTCGGTCGCCCAGTTGGTGACGGCATGCCGGCCCGAGTCAGTGATCTTGTAGGTCCGTCGACCACGCGGGCCGCCGTCGTGCTGAACGCGTGATGTGGCGTAGCCGTGCGATTCCAGACGCTTGAGCTCCGAATAGATCTGGCTGAACGATGGGCTCCAGTAGAAGTAGCCGACGCTCCAGTCCGCCCACTTCTTGATGTCGTAACCGGACACCTCTTCGCCGAATGCGAGCATGCCGAGCACGGCCCAACTCGTCGGCGGCAGGTTCGGTAATTCGCTGGTCCCCACTTTCAAAGGGTAGCAATGATCGCGGGGTGTAAACGGTTGCTGACCACTCAGCGGGACACGACGAGGTCGAATCCTTTGTAGCCCGCCGCAGCGACATCCGCGATGATCTGACCGTAGAAGCCGAAGCCGCCGACGAACGGCATGAACACCCGCGGCTTGCCCGCAACATTCGCACCGAGATACCACGAATTCGCCCGCAGCATAAGGCCCTCCGCGGCGCGGTGGGTGCACTCTTCGGTCCAGTCGACGGCCGCGGCCCGGGTGGCTTCGAGTGCCGTGGCCCGATGGGTACCGAGATAGCCGATAGCGTCAGCGATCCAGTCGACGTGTAGTTCGGAATGCAGCGCCATGTTGGCCAACACCGACGGGCTACCCGGTCCGCTGATATTGAACATATTCGGAAAGCCGGGAACGCCCAGCCCGAGGTAGGTGACCGGGCCGGCCGTCCATGCCCTGTTCAACGTTTCACCACCGCGACCGACGATGTTGAGTCTTCCCACCGACCCCGTCATCGCGTCGAATCCGGTCGCCAGCACCAGCGCGTCCAACTCGTAGCGGGCAGCCGTGGTCGTCACCCCGCCGGGATCCATTCGCACAAATGGCGTCTCGCGCAAGTTGACCAGCGTGACGTTGTCGCGATTGAACGTTTGAAAGTAGTTGTCGTCGGTGCAGATTCGCTTAGTGCCAATCGGATGATCGGTCGGGACCAGCCAGTCGGCGATCCGCGGATCATCGACGACCGCGCGAATCTTCTCCTCCCAGAACACCCGGGCGGTGTCGTTGGAACCCACGTCGAGCATCTGGTCCGGAAAGGTCTTGCTGAACAGCACCCCGCCCAGCTGCCAACGCTTTTCGTAGGCATCCTGACGCTCTCGCTCGGACACATCCAGTGCCGATAGCGGATGCGGTTGATGCGGTGAACCGCCGCCGCTGGCCATCGACAGCCGGCGGCGCTCCGGATAGTCGGCCTTTTGCGCACGCCGCACGTCGTCGTCCAGCGGAACGTTTCCCGCGGGAACGCTGTAGTTGGGGCTGCGCTGAAACACGTACAGCTGCCGCGCTTGCCGAGCGATGCACGGAATCGCCTGAATACCGGACGATCCCGTGCCAATCACCCCGACGCGTTGATCGGTGAAGTCGACGCCCTGATGCGGCCAGTGCGCGGTATGGTACACCTCGCCGCCGAATGACTCCATGCCCTCGATAGCAGGGATGTTTGCATTCGACAGCGGGCCAACGGCCAGCACTATGAAGCGAGCGGACACCACTTCGCCTGTGTCGGTGCGGATCTCCCAGCGCAACATGTTCTCGTCAAGGATTGCGTCGGTGACACGGGCGCCGAAAGTTATGTCGGGCAGCAGGTTGAACCGGTCGGCGACGTGGTTCAGATAGCGCAGAATCTCCGGCTGGGTGGCGTATTTCTCACTCCAATCCCAGTCCTGCTGCAGTTGCTCGTCAAAGGAATACGAGTAGTCCACGCTTTCGACATCGCAGCGCGCGCCCGGGTAGCGGTTCCAGTACCAGACCCCGCCGACGCCGTCTGCAGCCTCGAATACCCGGACCGTCAAGCCGTCACTGCGTAGCCGGTGCAGCGCGTAAAGACCGGCGAAGCCTGCCCCTACCACGACAACGTCGACGTCCCGGCTCATACCGCCGACGGTACGGGGTCAACGGCGGCTTGGGGCGCGGATCGTCCCGCTGTGCGGGAATTGCCGCCCCGAAGCAACAACCAGTGTGGTTGCCTGAACGCATGCCGGCCGCAGACCAGGGCGAAGCCTGGAATCACCAGGTCGACTTCGTGGTCGTCGGTAGTGGCTGCGGAGGTCTCACCGCGGCGCTGACCGCGAACGCCAACGGGCTCGACACGCTCATCATCGAAAAGGCCGGTGTGTACGGCGGCAGCACGGCGCTGTCCGGCGGGAACATCTGGGTGCCCAACAACCCCACCCTCAAGCGAGCAGGCTTGGCCGATTCCCGCGAAGACGTGCGCCGCTATCTCGACGCCGTCGTCGGTGACCGGGTGCCGGCCGCCAATGTCGACGCGTTCATCGACAACGGCCCCCGGGCGATGGAGTTTCTCGAGAACGCCAGCCCGCATCTGCGATTCCAGTGGTGCGCTGGCTATTCGGACTATCACCCGGAGCAACCCGGCGGACGCGCCCGCGGGCGCACCATCGAACCGCTGCCGTTCGACCTGAAGAACCTGGGCGATGACGAGAAGTGGCTGCGACCCGCCGCGCTGGCCACCCCCGGCGGATTGTTCGTCACCTCAAAAGAATTCGCCCGATTGAACATGGTGATGCGGACCTGGTCGGGTCGTCACGCTGCCCTGCAGACCGTTGGCAGGGCCGTCAAAAGCATTGTGTTACACCGGCATATGGATACGCTCGGCCGTGCTCTGATCGGTCGGCTGCGGCTCGCCGCCAAGGATGCGGGCATCCCGCTCTGGCTGAACACGCCGCTCCAGTCGTTGATCACCGACGAGTCCGGAGCCGTTGTCGGAGTACAAGCCCAGCGTGCCGGCGCCGTGATCCGCGTCCGGGCCCGCAAGGGCGTGCTGCTGGCCGCCGGCGGCTTCGAACACAACGGCGAGATGCGTAAACATTTCCTTCGCGACGGCGGCAAAGACAATTACAGCGCGGGTTCACCCGACAACACCGGCGACGGGATCACCGCGGGCCAGGCCGTCGGTGGCGCAGTTGATTTGATGGACGACGCCTGGTGGATGCCGGCGTTCAAACGCCCCGACGGCGTGATGAGTGTGCTGGTTTCCGAACGGTCGATACCTCGCTCAATCATCGTGAACCAGGCAGGCCGGCGCTTCGTCAACGAGGCCGCGCCGTACGTCACGTTTGTACACCAGCAGCTCGCGGGTGGACACGATCCGATCTGGTTCGTCTTCGACCGGAAAGCCAAGAACCGCTACCAATTTGGCGGCGTGATGCCGGGACAGAAGTTCCCCGGCGACTGGTTCACCTCGGGGCTGATGCATCGGGCGGAAACCCTCGAGGCGCTGGCCGCGTCGATCGGAGTGCCGGCGTCGTCGCTACGTGAAACCGTAGACAAATTCAATGGATTCGCGCTGGACGGCAATGACGGCGACTTCGGCCGTGGTGAAAGCGCATACGACAACTATTACGGTGACCCGACGCTGCCGCACCCGACGATGGACGTCATCGACAGCGCACCCTATTACGCGGTGCGTATCCAGGCCGGCGACCTGGGCACCAAAGGTGGTCTGGTGTACAACGCCAACGGCCAAGTGTTGCGGTCCGACGGCACGGTGATCGCGGGGCTTTACGCCGCCGGCAACAGCTCGGCTGCGGTGATGGGCAACGACTATGCCGGGGCGGGCGCCACGATCGGACCCGCGATGGTATTCGGATTCATTACTGCCCGACACGCCGCAGAAAGCGATTGTGATGCAGAGTAATTCGGGTCAGTTGGCCGGAAAGGTCGTGCTGATCAGTGGTGGTGCCGGAGGGCTCGGCGCGGCGTTCGCGCGGCACATCCTGGCCCGCGGCGGCAGGGTGGTACTCGCTGATCTGCTCGACGACGAGGGCGACAAGCTGGTCGGCGAACTCGGTCCGCAAGCGCGGTACGCACATCTCGACGTCACCGATCCGGAGCAGTGGGCGTCGGCAGTGCAGTTCGCCGTCGACGAGTTCGGCTCGCTCAATGGTCTGGTGAACAACGCCGGTGTATCGACCGGGCAGTTCCTCGAGCACGAGCCCCTCGCGCACTTCCGGATGGTTTTGGAAATCAACCTGGTCGGGGTGTTCAACGGTCTGCAGGCGGTGATCAAGCCGATGCGATTGGTGGGTGGCGGGTCGATCGTCAACATCTCGTCTGCTGCGGGACTGTTCGGCCTGGCGTTCACCGCAGGCTACGGGGCCTCGAAGTGGGGCGTGCGCGGACTGTCGAAGATCGCCGCCGTCGAATTGGGCCCCGAACGAATCCGGGTCAACTCGGTGCACCCGGGCATGGCCGCCACCCCGATGACCGCCAATATCGGCGTCCAGGTCGGTGAGGGTAACTACCCCAATCTTCCGATGGGTCGTATCGCCGTGCCCGAGGAGATCGCTGGTGCTGTCGGCTATCTCCTGTCGGACGACGCCGCCTACGTGAACGGTGCGGAGATCGCCGTCGACGGAGGGTGGACCGCGGGGCCGACTCTGAAATACGTTTTGGGCCAGTAACACCAGACAGGAGCAACAGATGAAGCGACTAGCAGGCAACCGGATCCTGGTAACCGGTGCCGCATCGGGTATCGGGCAGGCGACCGCGCTGCGGCTGCTGGACGAGGGTGCCGCCGTCGTTGGGGCCGACGTCGCCGCTGACGGACTGGACAAGACCCGAGCCAAGGCCGAAGAGGTCGGCGGCGGTGAGCGCCTGACCACGCTAGAGATGAACATCGGCGACGAGCGTTCGGTGGTCGACGGCGTGCGGTCGGCCGTCGACACTTTGGGTGGTCTGGATTCGGTGGTGAATGCGGCCGGAATCCTGCGTGCCGTGCACACCGAGCAGATGGGTCTGGATCTGTGGAACCAGATCATCGGGGTCAACCTGACAGGAACCTTCCTGGTGGTCCGGGAAGCGCTGCCCAGCCTGCTGCAGAACCCGCGCAGCGCGATCGTGAACTTCAGCTCTACTTCGGCGTCATTCGCGCACCCCTACATGGCGGCGTACGCGGCGAGCAAAGGCGGCGTTCAGTCCTTCACCCACGCGCTGGCGCTGGAGTACGCGAGTAAAGGACTGCGCGCAGTGTGCGTGGCGCCCGGGAGTATCAAGTCCGGAATCACTGATGCGACAGCGGGATACATTCCACAAGACGCGGACTGGAGTCTTTTCACCAGGCTGATGCCGATCATGCCGACCACGGAGGAATCCAGCGGTGCCGGCATGGCTGCCCCGTCGGCGGTGGCCGGGGTGATCGCGATGCTGGTGTCCGACGACGGCGCGTTCATCACCGGCACCGAAATCCGAGTCGATGGCGGAACGCACGCGTGACGCGCGCCGGCGACGATGCAGAGCGTAGCGATGCAGAGCGTGGCGATGCTGTGGGGACACGCCCCCTCGCCGCTGGGCGGCTGGGTGTACACCCACCCGCTTGCGGGGGAGAGCGGCGCCAATGACAACAGATTTCACCTACGAAAGCACGCTTCGTGAAATCACTACTGACGCAGGTGTTCTGCGCTACCACGAAGCCGGACCTACCGACGGCGCGCCGTTGCTGCTCCTGCACGGCTCTGGCCCCGGCGTGACCGGATGGCGCAACTTCCGCGGCGTGCTAGGCACGTTCGCCGAGTTCTTCCGCTGTCTGGTCCTGGAGTTTCCCGGGTTCGGTGTCAGCGACGATTTCGGCGGTCACCCGATGATCACTGCACTGGATGCGGTGGTGCGCTTCGTCGAAGCGCTGGGCCTGGATATCGTTGACATCATTGGCAATTCGATGGGGGGTGGCGTTGCGATCAATTTAGCGATCGCTCACCCCGAGCGGGTACGCCGGCTGGTGACTATCGGCGGGATCGGCCGCAACATCCTGACTCCCGGTCCGGCAGAGGGCATTCGCCTACTGCAGGAATTCACCGAGGACCCCAGCCGGGAGCGACTGGTCCGGTGGTTGCATTCGATGGTCTACGACCCGGCGACGGTGACCGAGGAACTCATCGAGGAGCGGTGGGGCCACGCCACCGATCCGCAGACGTTGGCCGGGGCGCGGCGGATGTACAGCAAGGAAGCGTTCGCTCAGATGATGAAGGCCATCGAGTCATCCAAAGGCCCGCAACCGTGGGCGGTGATGCACCGGGTGCAGGCACCGACCCTGATCACCTGGGGCCGCGACGACCGGGTCAGCCCATTGGACATGGCATTGCTGCCGATGCGCACCATCCCCAACGCTGAATTGCACGTGTTCCCCAACTGCGGCCATTGGACGATGATCGAGGCGAAAGAGGCCTTCGAGAGTGCTGTGCTGGCGTTCTTGCTGCGGAAGTAGCTCAGTTGACGCAGGGCACCCCGCCGCCGCCGATCGGTGCGCCCCGATCGGGGGTCGGGTCGGTGGTGTCCGTGGTCTGGCTGGACTTCCATCCGTAACTGCCGTAAGTCGTTGACGACGTGGTGGATTCAGTAGCGGACTCATCCTGGCTGGGCGCCGAGAAGTTGTCGTCGACGACGACCTCGATATGCCCGAACTGCAGTTTGCGATTCGGCTTGTCCGGCGCGTCGATGCCCAGCAGGCTCGCCACTTCGTGTGCGTCGGCGTCGGCGCCGGGCGCGTATTCGATTGTGGTGGAGGAGGGTTCACCGCTAACCCGATCGCGGATCGCGCCGGTGGTGTAGCCGTCGTGCTTCAGCGTGCGGGCAACCTTGGTGGCCAAGCCGCCGACGCTGCTGGCGTTCACCACATCGACGACCGTCGACGGGCTGGGTATGCCCGCGGTGGTCGTGTCAGTGCTCGCCGAGGAGGTCCCGAAGGCGGCCGTGACTTCAGCCTTGATCGCCGCGGGATCGATGATGTTGACGTCTTGGCCATTGATGTTGTCGTAGCGCACGACGGGCAGGGTGCGGTACTCGATTGAGCCACCCGCCAGCGCGCCCATTTTGCGGAACATGTCCTCGTCCCAGCCCGACGACAACACCACGTCCTTGCGGGCCACCGCCATCAGGTCCTTCAACTTGCCTAGATTGGTAAAGGTGCCCGCGTCCTGAAGCTGGTGCATCACCGACGAGAGGAAGGCCTGCTGGCGGTGGGTACGGTCCAGGTCGCCGTTTTCCAAGCCGTGGCGCTGCCGCACGAACGCCAGCGCCTGCTCGGCATCTAGCGTCTGGGTCCCTGCCGGGAAGTCGGCGCCGGAGTATTCGTCGTAGACAGCGTGCTTGAGGCAGACGTCTACGCCTCCGAGGCTCTTGGCCAAGTCGTAGAAACCGGCCAGATTGACTTCGGCGAAATAGTCGATCGGCACCCCGGTCAGCTTTCGCACCGCCTTCAATGTCGCGGCGCGGGCGGCTTCGCGGCCCTTGGTTTCCAGATCTTTCTGATCGCTCACACCCTTGTCGATCATTTTCTGCTCGACATACTGCTTGGTCAGGCCGTAGGCCTCTTTGATCTTGATGTGGTTGTAGCCGGGTACGCCGTTGAACGACACCCAGTCGTCGCGAGGGATGGAGAACGCAGACACCCGGTCGTCGGCGCCGACGTGAGCCAGGATCAAAGTGTTGGTGTTGTAGCCGCCGTCATCAGAGTCGCCGGCGTGCAGGTGTTTCAGCAGGCTCCAGGGCAGGTCGTCGCCGTTCTGGTCTTTCCGGGAGTCTAGTCCGATCAGCAGGATGTTCATCCCGCCGCCGCTGGATTTCGGGTCCTCCGAGCTCAGAGCCTGCGAGACTGTGATTCCGCCCAGCACGCCATGAGCCATCCAATAGCCCGATCCGGTGGCCAGCAGTGCGGCTACCGCCACCAGCGCCCAGGTGACATGCGCCAACCCACGACGTCGCGTTTTGGTCGGCGTCGCCCGATGGCGATGCTTAGCGCTGGATCGTTGCAGGTCTCCCACCACAATCTCGGCCTTATTTCAGGGTTCGCGCCTGACCCGGGATGAAACGTGTGCGCGCGCAATGATTGGTACTTGTCGTCTAGTATGCGACAGCTTGCTGAGGACTGCCCTGTGAGCCAGGTAACCGCCAAGATTTGACACCGCTGTAAAAAAATGGTCTACCAGCCGCGATAGTTCTTCCCCTGATATAGGGACTGACGCCGATTGTGGCCAAATCGTGCCGCTAAAGCTCCAGAATGGCCTGGTCGGCGGCTGATATTGCGGCGTCGAAGCGGGCCCGGGCCGCTGCAGCGGTGCGCTCGGGCATGCCCGGCAGCGGATGGTTGTGGGTGATCAGCAGACGTGACACACCGGCCTCGACAGCGATGGTGCCGGCCTCCTCGCCGGAGGTGTGGCCGCGCTCAGCGTGGACGGGTTCCCATGCTTCGTGCAGCAACGTCGTCACACCCGCCACTTGCCGGATGGTGTGCGGATCGAACTCGGTGTCGGTGCAATAGGCCAGAAGGTCGCCGATGCGGAAGCCGGCTGACGGCAGGGGGTGGCGGGCCTGCTCCCAGGTCTGGATTTCATGTCCGGCGAAGCTCAATGTGTCCCAGCCCAACCCCGCCCAGCGCGCCGAAGCCAGCGGCGACGTCGTCTGGAACGGGTTGGCGAGAAGCTGCTCTTCGACGATCGAGCGGGTGGGACGGCCGTAAGCCATCGAGCCCGGCCCGGCGATCGTGAGCTCGCGGCCGCCCAGTGCACGCGCACTGACGAACCCGAGGCCTGTCACGTGATCGAGGTGAAAGTGGCTGAGCGCCACTGTCACTGTCTCGACGCCCTCGAGCAGAAACGGGTCGATATGCAGTGCACCGAAACCGGTTCCGGCATCGAGTATTAATGCCTCGGTACCAGAGGTGATCAGATAGCAGCTTGTCTGACGAGACCCGGTGGGAATCCATCCACCGCTGCCGAGAACCGTCATCTGCATGATCAGAGAATCTACGACGCCAGAGATTGCCTCAGTGCGGCGACGGTCTCCAGATCAGTCAGCGCCGTTACCCCGCGCCGAACACCTTCCAGCGCAATGCTTTCGTCCTGCATGCCGCCCATCCCGGCGGTAATCAAGGGTGCGACGTAGGCATACAGCGCGCCTTGCCGGTAGCGCAGCCAGAGTTCGTCGGCATCGAGTTCGGGGCCGCCGTCGGCGACTAGGGCGTGACGGTAGGTGGCGAGCAGGTCACGTTCGCAGGATTGGCGGCCTGCGGTGGTCATGCCGGTAATCAGCGTGTAGGACAATTCCCGTCCGGGGTGTCCGCGGCGCACCGCTTGCCAGTCGAGCAACCCGGCTTCGCCGTTGCGAAAATAGACGTTGCCCGGGTGGGCGTCGCCGTGCATCACCGTGTTCGGTTGGCTGTCAATCAGTTTCGCAACCGTGCGATAGTTGTCGATGATGAAGCGGCCGTCTTCGACCGGGATCGAAGTTCGCTCGGCGAGTCGACGGGCCGAGGTGTTCAGCAGCGGCCCGGTCAGCAGTGAGGTGTGGTCGCCCGAGGCGGAGTACACCCATCCCAGTGGGCCGCGACTTCCGTTGCCGGGCAGACGTTCCCAGAACGTCGCGTGCAATCGCGCGAGCAGTTCGACGATCATGCTCGCCTGGTCCTTGTCGAGCGGATGCAGGGTGTCGGGGAAGGTGCACGGATCGACCGCCAGGTCTTCCAGGACGAGCACGAAGCGACCGGTTATCGGGTCGAATGCCGAGCCGTACGACGCGGGCAGGCCGGTGAGCTGCGGCGCCAACTCGCGATAGAACTGCACTTCGGTGTGCGCGAGCCGGCCCAGTTCGCCCATCAGCCGGGTGGCGGCGGTCTCGGCGGGCATCTTGACGAACACCGAGGCGGGGACGTCGTCGCCGGTGAGTCCCAGCCGGGCCCGCGACGACGTTCCGGCGTCGCCGCCGATTATCGACACCGACCCGACGCGGCGGCCGATGATCTTCGAGAGTGCTTTTGCGTCAAGCTCGTCGATTGATCGCGGCAGCGAGCGCAGGCGACCGATGACGGTGTCGGTCGCGACCCGTTGCATGCCGCGGCCCAGGTGCGCCGCCAAGCCGAGCGCCGGCACGACGTTACTCACCGATGCATCGTTACAAAGAGCCGATGATCTGTAAAGCAGAGGCCGAGGGGGTTACTACCAGGGAGGCTGACTGCTCGGGCTCGGCGTCGGGCTGCTGGGGCTGGGACTCGGGCTGGTAGTCGGGCTTGGGCTCGCGGGCTTGGTTGAGCTCGTCGGACTAGTCGGACTAGTCGGACTTGTTGGACTGGTCGGACTTGTTGGACTGGTCGGACTTGTTGGAGGTGCAGCACCCGGTGGCGTGGCTCCAAGGCCCGGGCCATCGCCACACCAGTCGGCCACATCTTTCGGGTACTGCTCGAGCGGCGGAGGGCAACGGTACCCCGGCGGAAAGTTGGCGCCGGCGTTGAGCAGATCGCAGGGAACCAGGACCTGCTTTTTGGGGGTGTTGGTCAAGCATTTCACCGGTTGACCCGGCGGCACCGATGGATCGGCATGAGCCGGGAGCGGGACGACGGCGGTCACCAAGACGGCGCCGAGCGCCCATGCGAGACGGTGATGTGCCATGAGCGCTCCTTTGCTGTCGAATCCCTGTCGCGGTCGACAGTATTCTGCGCCAAAACGCCTTATCGGCTCGCCCTTCGTCGGCTTCCGTCCGCGCGTAGCCACGAGGGCTCTACCCCGTCGTAGAATTGCCGTGGCTCATCGAGCCAGCGCAGGCCGCGTTAGCTCAGTTGGTAGAGCATCGCTCTTGTAAAGCGAGGGTCGAGAGTTCGAGTCTCTCACGCGGCTCCACTCCTGTCGGTCCTCGGGAATAGCGTCATTTTTGTGACGACAGGTTGTCTCGGGTGCGGAGTCGATTTCGAGGGCCGTCGGCAAAAGGTGTTCTGCAGCAACGCATGTCAACAGTCACACCGGCGACGCCTGTTCTTGGAGGCGTGGCTTGAGACCGGAATCTGTGGTCGCATGTCGTACCAAGGCCACTATGTCCGGGATTATCTCTATGAGCAGCAGCGCGGTTGCTGTGCGATCTGTGGTATCGGAGACAAGTGGAACGGCGTGACCTTAGCGTTGATCATCGACCACGTAAATGGAGACGCTAGCGATAATCGTCGTGAGAATCTGCGGCTCATTTGTCCCAACTGTGACAGCCAGCTGCCGACGTACAAGGCGAGGAATCTTGGCAGCGGTCGCTACTACCGGCGGCAACCGTACGTACAGGGCCAGTCTTATTGACCCTCGAGCTGCCCGAGTAGCGGCTCAGTCGTCGTGGTCTGGGCTCTCGTGGTCGATGATCCGCTGGGACCGCACCGTCCGCGACGAAGACCGCCGCGACGGACGGCGGCCGGGCAGTGGAATCCGCTCGGCGATGCTGCTCAACGGGTTGACCACCAAGGTCAGCGACATCACCGCATCCTGCAGCGTGGAGATGGCCGGTTCGAGTGCCTCCATCCCCGGGGCCAGCCGGGCCAGAGTGTCGGCGACGTCGGCCAGCTGTTCCAGCGGCCCGTTGCGTGCGGTCAGCTTGTCGATCAAACCGCCTTCGGAGAGCAGCCGGTCCGCGAGCCCGTCTTCGGCGAGCACCCGCTCGATCAGCCCGTCGTCGGCGGTGAGTTGGTCCACTAGCCCGCCGGGCTTCAGCGCGCGCTCGAGCCCGCCACCCTCGGCGGTCAGCCGATCGAGCAGGCCGCCCTCCGCAGTGAGCATGTCGACCACTCCGCCCGGACGCAGCAACCGATCGATCGGTCCATCGGTGGCAATGGCGCGCCCGAGCGGCGCGTCGTCGTCCAACAATCGGGCCAGTCGGTTGGCCCGGGTAATCGCATCGTCGATGCCCAACATGTGCGCGACCGCGTTGGGCCCGCTCGCTGCACCCGTCTCACCCAGGGTTCGGTGCGCCATGCCCAGCGCCGACGTCGCGACACCCAGGCCGGCATCGGCGGCGGCGAGTCCAACCCGCACAGGCGCGGTGGCCAGACTCACCAGGCTCTTGCCGAGATTCATCTCACGAGTCTATTCAGGTCGGGCGAAATCCCGTGGTCATTGGCCCGGATCGGGCTAGCACCGAACTCTCAGGTCCAGCACAGCAAGTATGCAGGGTCCTTTTAGCTAAGTGAGAGGGAATTGACTTCATGTCGGCAGCGATGCAAGACGCGGCACCAGAGGCACGAGTTCTCGTCGTCGACGACGAGGACAACATCGTCGAACTGCTGTCGGTCAGTCTCAAATTTCAGGGCTTCGAGGTCTACACCGCAACCAATGGTGCATCGGCGCTGGATCTGGCCCGCGAAGTCAAACCGGATGCGGTGATCCTCGACGTAATGATGCCGGGCATGGACGGCTTCGGCGTGCTGCGTCGACTACGCGCTGACGGTATCGACGCGCCCGCACTCTTCCTCACCGCTCGTGATTCGTTGCAGGACAAGATCACCGGGCTGACCCTCGGTGGCGACGACTACGTCACCAAACCGTTCAGTTTGGAAGAGGTCGTCGCTCGGTTGCGAGTCATCTTGCGCCGCACCGGGAAAGGCATCACCGAGAACAACGAGTCGCGGCTTACGTTCGCTGACATCGAAATCGACGAGGACACCCACGAGGTGTGGAAGGCTGGCGAGCCAGTCTCGTTGTCGCCCACAGAGTTCACGCTGCTGCGCTACTTTGTGATCAACGCGGGCACCGTGTTGAGCAAGCCGAAGATCCTGGACCACGTGTGGCGCTACGACTTCGGTGGTGACGTCAACGTGGTCGAGTCCTATGTGTCCTACTTGCGCCGCAAGATCGACACCGGCGAGAAGCGGCTATTGCACACGCTGCGAGGGGTCGGCTATGTGCTGCGGGAGCCTCGTTAACCGGATATGCCGCGACAATTTCGAGTCGAACTGCCGCTGCGCGTTGCGCTGGTTGCCGCCACCTTGCTGTTGGTCGCGTGTGGCCTGACGGGGTCAGGGATCGCGGTGACCTCGATCCTGCGCCAGCATCTGATCCAGCGGGCCGACCAGACGTTGCAGGAGGCATCGCGCGGTTGGGCCCAAGCTCCGAAGGGAGCGCTGAAGGTGCCGCACGGGGCGAACCTCGACCGGCCGCCGTCGAACTTCTATGTGCGCAGCCTTACCGCGGACGGGCGTGGTCAGACGGTCATCAACGATCGGCACGCCGAACCCGTTCTCCCGGCCAACAACGACGTCGGGCCCAACCCGACGACGGTCGGGTCGGTTGACAACTCCGGTGTGCAATGGCGAGTGGTCTCGGTGCACGGACCCAATCGACTGGTCACCGTCGGCTATGACCTGTCCGAGATCCAGCACACCGTCCGTTCCCTGGCCTGGCTGCAACTGGGCATCGGTGTGGCTGTCCTGCTGGTCGTCGCCTCGGCCGGGTCGTGGGTGGTAAATCGAAGTCTGCGACCGTTGATAGAGGTTGAGCAGACCGCTGCGGCGATCGTCGCGGGACAGCTGGATCGGCGTATCCCCGAACGTGATTCGCGAACCGAGGTCGGGCGGCTATCCGCGGCGCTCAATGGAATGCTCGCGCAGATCCAGCAGGCGGTGGCGTCATCGGAATTGTCTGCCAAGAAGGCGCTCAACTCCGAAGAACGTATGCGCCGGTTCATCACCGATGCCAGCCACGAATTGCGCACACCGCTGACTACGATGCGCGGCTTCGCTGAGTTGTACCGACAGGGCGCCGCGCGTGACATGGAGATGGTGATGTCGCGCATCGAGAGCGAATCACGCCGGATGGGTCTGCTCATCGACGATCTGCTGTTGCTGGCGCGGCTGGATATGCAGCGCCCGATCGAACGTAGCCGGGTGGACCTGCTGGTGCTGGCCACCGACGCCGTACACGACGCGCGAGCGGTCGCGCCTAACCGCACGATTACGATGGAGGTGGTTGAGGGTCCCGGCACTCCGGAGGCGCTCGGCGATGAGGCCCGACTGCGTCAGGTGCTCGGCAACTTGATCACCAATGCCATGCAGCACACTCCGGAAACCGCGGACATCACCGTGCGGGTCGGCACCACCGCCGAAGACGCGATTCTGGAAGTTGTCGACAAAGGCCCCGGTATGAGTCAGGAGGATGCACTGCGCGTCTTCGAGCGGTTCTACCGAACCGACTCGTCGCGCGCACGCAGCAGCGGCGGTAGCGGTCTGGGGCTGTCGATCGTCGACTCATTGGTCCGCGCGCACGGCGGAAACGTGAACGTGACCACGGCGCCCGGGCAGGGCTGCCGCTTCCTTGTCAGTCTGCCGCGTGTCGCTGACGTGCCCGCGCGAACAGCTCTGGCCAGGTAAGTAGCGGGCCCGACCGATGACGACCCCCGATAACGATTCCATCGGCGGTAAGGACTCCGTGCCTGCGATCGTTGCGTTGTTTGAGGCGGAACGGGCCGAGGTGCAAAGCATCCTGGGACATGCCCTTTCGCTGATCAGCATCTTGGTGGCCTATTCCACCGTGGTTGGCGCCGCGTGGGTAACCAGACCAGATACTGTCCCGCACGCTCTGGTGCCGGTGGTCCCGATACCCGTGTGGCTGGTCATAGCTTGGCATTCGCAGTTGAACAGTAGAGTGTTCGCGCACAATCAAGCGATAGTTGTACTCGAGCAGAAGCTTCTCGACCACATCCCCAGCATCACCTACCCGACAAGGCTCTGGCTCGGTCATACCAGTGGACGGCTGGTGAACGAGATCCCAATACTGTTGCGGGAAAAGAGATATGCGATCGCCGCGGCTGCCATCATTACTTACGGTGGACTGGCAGTCATTGTGCTGGCTCTGACAATCGCGAGTGTTGTGGTGCCCATCTTCGTCAACCACGACTGGCAAGAGCTTGCCTATGCGATGTCGGGTGTATACACGCTCCTATTTTTCGTGCTCGCAGCCGCTACAAGTCGACGTTCGGGATCAACATCGACACGATGGACCACTGGGGAAATCCGCCCACATCTCGTTCCCCGATCACTTCAAGACGCAACACGGGTATCGAGAACGACGCTGATCAGCCTTCGCTGAGTTCGGCAAGTGCCGCTTTGATTTTCGTCTGCGCCTCGTCGAGGGATTCCGCCGACGGGTTGCGGTCGACGTTGGCGAAGCCGAAATCGCTGAGGCTGCGAGTCGGGAAGACGTGCACGTGCAGGTGCGGAACCTCGAGGCCGGCGATGATCACCCCGGCGCGGTCGGCATCGAACGCCCGGCAGACGGCCTTGCCGACCAGCTGAGCGACGGACATGATCCGGCCGAACGTCGCCTGGTCGATGTTCTGCCATTGATCGATTTCTGCTCGCGGCACCACCAGCGTGTGTCCCTGGGTCATCGGCTCGATGGTCAAGAAGGCGACGACCTCGTCGTCCTCGTACACGAACCGGCCTGGCAGCTCGCCGTTGATGATCTTGGTGAAGATAGTTGTCATAGGCGCCGCTCCTCCTGCCCCTTTCCGGTCGCACTGCTCTGTCTATCGTCGCCGACGCGAGCCATTGCTCCAGCATATGTCGCGTTGCGAACGCCTAGTCAGCTCCGCCGCCGACCAATGCGGAAATCTCGTCCACCGACCATGGCGGTGCGTCGTGATGGTCGCGGTAGCCGATCAGATCCGGTGTCGCCTTGGGGAATCGGCCCACGAAACCGCCTGAGGTAGCGAAGATTTCGCCGGTGAGATGCTTGGCGAGATCGCTGGCCAGATAGACGTAGGTGGGCGCGGCGTAGTCGGGGCCCGCGACGTCCAGTGAACCCCGCATCGATACTTCGTCGAGCAATCCTCGCCGGTGCAGATCGGTGATGTGGCCGACGTAGTCCGGCCCGGTGGACAACCGCGTCTTGGCGCCGGGGCACACCACATTGGCCCGTACGCCATGCTCTTTCAGTTCGGCGGCGATCGCCAGCGTGAGGCTGTTGACCGCGCCCTTGCCGGCCGGATAGCCGGTGCCGCCGTAATCGCCGAGGAACGCGAACGAGCTGCTGTTGACGATGCTGCCGCCGGCTTGCGCGACCATCTTGGGTGCGGCCGCCCGGCAGGTGGCGAACACCGTGCCCAGATGTGCGTCGAGCAAGTCGGCGAACTGCGCTGAGCTGATGTTGAGGATGGACGAGCCCGGGGGTTCGGCGATGCCAGCGCAGTTGATCAAGATGTCGATGCCGCCGAACTCGTCAATGCATCTGTCCACCAACGACTCCGCGGCCTGCTGCTCGGACGGCGAACCGGGATGGGCGACGGCACGCCCGCCGGCGGCAGTGATGCCTTCTGCGGTGGAGTGGGCGGTGTCGGCGTCTCGGCCGTTGACCACCACGCCGGCGCCGTGCTGCGCCAACAACCTCGCGACAGCCGCGCCGATGCCCCGCGACCCGCCGACCACGACCGCGCCCCGGCCGGCGAGCAGTGGGGTCACTCCTCGTTGCCGAAGGTCATCATGTCGAGGTTCCAGTATCCGCGCATGTTCGCGATCAACCCGGCGTCGTTGACGCGGTAGGTGAACACGCCCCGCACGCTGCTGGTGATTCCGTTGTCAAACTTGCTGCGCAGCACCAAAATATGCGCGACCTCGTTGGGGTCGCTGGACGGAAACGTTTCCTCGCAGGTGATCCGCAACTGGTTGGCGGCGATGTTGGTGTCGTAGAACTCGGCGACGCCTTCCTTGCCCCGCACACCGGTGCCCTCGGGGTTGGTGACGGACTTGCCGATCGGGTCCTCGACCACAACGTCGTCGGCCATCAGGGCCAGCCAGCCCTCCCGGTCGTGTGCCTGGACACAGCGCCACGACGACTGGGAAGCGGCCAGCGCGGGGGACTTTTCAGCGGTTTCGGCCGACATGACGTTTACCGGTCGGCGTCCGTGTAGCGGATGACGCCGCGAATGTTCTTGCCGTCCAACATGTCCTTGTAGCCGTCGTTGATCTGCTCCAGCTTGTACTGGCGGGTGATCATGTCGTCGAGGTTGAGCTTGCCGGCTTTGTACATCGACAGCAGCTGGGGGATGTCGAACTGCGGGTTTCCGCCACCGAAGATGGTGCCCTGCAAGTTCTTTTGCATCAGGGTCAGCATCGCCAGGTTCAGGGTGACGTTGGTGTCGACCAGGCTGCCGATGGCGGTCAGCACGCAGGTGCCGCCCTTCTGGGTCAAGATCAGGTAGTTGTCGACGTCGGCGCCGTGCAGCTCGCCAACGGTGACGATCACCTTGTGAGCCATCAGGCCGTAGGTCACTTCCATCATTCCGCCCATTGCGGCGAAGATGTCGGGGTAGACGTGCGTCGCGCCGAACTTGAGGGCCTGGTCACGTTTCCACTCGACCGGGTCGATCGCGAAGATGTAGCGTGCGCCCGCGGTGACGGCACCTTGCAGCGCTGCCATGCCGACCCCGCCGACGCCGACGATCGCCACGTCTTGACCCGGCCGGATGTCGGCGGTGCGAACCGCTGACCCGTAGCCGGTGGTGACGCCACACCCGACCAGGGCGGCGACCTCGAACGGTACCGAGGGGTCGATCTTCACCACTGAGCTTTTGTGCACAACCATGTACGGCGAGAACGTCCCCAGCAGCGTCATCGGAAAGACGTCCTGGCCGCGGGCCTGGATTCGGAACGTGCCGTCGGATACCGCCGCGCCGTTAAGCAGCCCGGCGCCCAAGTCGCACAGGTTGCGCATGCCGGCCTGACAGGTCGGACAGTGGCCGCAGGACGGGATGAACGACAGCACCACATGGTCGCCCGGTGCGATGTCCTCAACGCCTGGGCCGACTTCGGTGACGATGCCGGCGCCCTCGTGGCCGCCGAGAACCGGGAAACCGCCCATCGGGATGCCGCCGGTCACCAGATGGTGGTCGGAGTGGCACATGCCGGCCGCTTCCATCTGGATCTTGACTTCGTCCTTCTGGGGGTCGCCGATCTCGATTTCCTCGATCGACCACGGCTGGTTGAACTCCCAGATCAGCGCGCCTTTGGTCTTCACCCTGAACCTGCTTTCGTCATTGAACGTCGGTTTAGCACGGCCCCAGCTCCACGCAAGCAACCGCTTGGTTGAGTGTAGGTCAGCGGGTGATCCGGGTCACCAGGGGAGGCGGAGGTGATCACCAAATGGGGACCGGAGCCTGTCCCAGCGGGTAATAGCCGGGCAGCTTTTCCCCGGCCACGCTGCGCGCGATCCGGTTCTGCATCCCGTCGCTGAGGTCGCCGGATTCGATCAGGTTCCCGAACATCTTCGCGACGTGCCCGAAGTCGAAGAAGTCGCGCTGCCACTCGATGAGCGCGTCGTCGTTGAGGCGGAACCAGCTGCCGCCGATACCGTAGATCTCCTCCTGGCTACCGTCGGTCTTGTTGACGATCTGCTTCCAGAAGCCGACGATCTCGCCCTGCTTGTCGTCGATCAAGACCTTCTGGTACTCGTACACCCAGTTCTCCAGGCCTTCCATCTCCAGGCCCAGCGCGACGTCGCGGATCTCGTCGACCCCGACGCACATCACGTCTTCTTTGGGACCGATGTTCCAGCCGTAGGTCGCCTCGGGAGCGTAGAAGTCTCCCAGCGGTCGCCAGTCGCCCGCCTTCTCGCAGTCCTTATTGGCCTGCAGCCAGCGGTCGACCCATGCCTCGAGTTTTTCGCGGGAGTGTGACGCCATTGTCAGTCTTCTTTCTCTTTGATGAATAGTGCTTGCGTTGGGCACATTTCGACCGCCCGCTCGACCTCATCGCGGGCCTCTTCGGGCGGTTCGGGATCGAGGATCTCGACCTTTCCGCGTTTGGGCACCCGGAAATAGTCGGGCGCCTCCAGCTCGCACATTGCGTGCCCTTGGCATAGATCCAAGTCGGCTTCGACCCGGTAGCCCATCATCACTCCTTGCTGCGACGGCGGTAACGCGCCTTTGCCGGCCGCGCGAGCTGCACAACCATCTTGGAATGGTCGTTGTGGTAGCTGTCGGCGGGCTGCGCCATTTCGAACTCATACTCGCGCAACAGAACCGAGAAAATCGCCTTGATCTGCATCTGCGCGAAAGCGGCACCGACACAGCGGTGGCGCCCCGCTCCGAACGGAATCCAGGTCCACCGATTGACGACGTCGGCCTGCTCGGGTTTGTTATAGCGATCCGGGTTGAAGGCGTTCGGGTCGGGGAAGTCCTCGGGAAGCCGGTTTGAGATCGCCGGCGATGCCGCGACGAAGTCGCCGTCGTGAATCGGGAAGCCCTCGACCTCGAATTCGCCTTTGGCCACCCGCATCAAGATGATCAGCGGCGGGTGTAGGCGCAGGGTTTCCTTGACTACGTTGTCCAGCTTTGGGATCTGGCGCAGCGCATGGAAACTCACCTCTTGGCCGTCGGAGTACAGTTCCTCGAGCTCGGTGAGCACCTCCGTGTAGGCCTCGGGATGGCGAATCAACTCGATCAACGTCCAGGCCGACGTGCCGGAACTGGTGTGGTGCCCGGCGAACATCAGCGAGATGAACATCCCGGTGACCTCGTCGGCGGAGAACCGGGGATTACCCTCCTCGTCCTTGATCGACACCAGCACGTCGAGCATGTCGCGGTCGGCCTTGTCGCTGGGCGGATTTGCGATCCGCTGGTTCATGATCTCCTGAACCAGCGCAACCAGTTTCACGCGAGCCTCGTCGCGGCGCTGGAAGCTCTCGATCGGAAGATAGGGGTCCACATAGCACAGCGGATCGGTGCCGCGCTCCAGCTCGTGGTAGTACTCGGCGAACCGGTGGTCGAGCTGTTCGCGGAATTTCAGGCCGATCAGGCAGGCCGTCGACGTGTAGATGGTCAACTCGGAAAAGAAGTCGAGTAGCTCGATCTCACCTTGGTCGCCCCAGTTGGCGATCATTTTCTTGACTTCGCCCTCGATGGTGGCGGCGTGGCCCTTCATCTGTTCGCCACGCAGCGCGGAGTTGTGCAGCATCTCCTTACGTCGCTCTGGGCTGGCGTCGAACACCACACCTCTACCGAAGATCGGCGTCATGAACGGGTACGCCTCGGCCTGGTCGAGATCCTCGTCGGCGGACCGGAAGAAGAACTCGTTCGCTTCCGCTCCCGACAGGAAGATGACGTGTTTGTCGACGAGCTGGAACCATCCGACGTCGCCGCATTCGTCGCGGATTCGTTGCATCAAACCGATTGGGTCCGTGCGGAATTCTTCGAGATGGCCGTGCTGTTCTTCGCCGCCGGACACCCGGGGCACGATCGCTGTCGTCATCTGCTCACTCCTCACCGGCGCTCGTACCTCGCGCCGCATTGTCGTTTCGCGAAGTCACTGTCCTGGCATCCCTTCTTCGCCGAGTGCGAGTTTCTGGCGGTCCTTGGTGACCGCCAACGGGGCCTCGGGCTGTAGCTCCATGTTCGCGATGAAGCCGCCGCGCGGTGTCTCGGCGACGAATGTGATGGCCCGCCCCAGGTCCGCGGCGCGCAGGAAGTAGTCGTGGCGGGCCTGACCCCATTTGGCCCAATCCTCCAGCGCGGGGCCGATCTTCTCGGCCGGCAAGCTCCAACCCATCGACGTCTTCGTCGGGCCGGGGTGCACAATCGACGCCCGCACGCCGGTGCCCTCCAGCTCCATCTGGAAGTTGTTGACCATCGCGAGCAGCGCGGCCTTGGCGGCACCGTAGGCCCCCATGTGCGGGCGTTGGCGCAGCGCGACATCGGAGCCGACGAAGATCAGGTCGCCGCGTTGCCGGTCGAGCATGCCCGGCAGCACCGCGGATGCCAGCCGGTTGGCGCCGATGAGGTGGATCTGCAGCTGCGACTCGAACTCGTCGGTGGTGATCTCCGCGAGCTTGCCGAAGTAGGTGTCGCCGGCGCCGGCCACTAGCACCTCGATATCGCCGAGCGCGTCTACTGACTGTGCAACAAAGGATTTCACCGAGTTCGGGTCGGTGACGTCCAGGTGAAAGCCGACCGCCTCTCCGCCGTCGGCGTTGATCTTGCCGACGATGTCGTCGAGCTTCTCGACCCGGCGGGCGCCTAGGGCGACCGGGAAGCCGTGTGCCGCGAGTTCGATGGCGGTGGCTTCGCCGATGCCGGAGGAGGCGCCCGCCACAATTGCCGGCCGGCGTTCCGGCAGTGGCTCAAAGCGGGGCATTCAACGGACCTCCACTGTCATTAGTAGGTGGGCGAATCCGCGGACATTGCTCGAGTGGACGCGGACGGCGTTGGCCTCATCGACTTCGTAGCCGCGGATTCGCCTGAACAACTCGGTGAGGGCAACCCGGGCCTCCATCCGCGCCAAATGCGCGCCGAGGCAGAAGTGGGCGCCGCTACCGAAACTCAAGAGTTTGGAACCGATGTCGCGTCCGATCACGAAGTCGTTGGGATTTTCGAACGCGCGCTCGTCGCGGTGCCCCGAACCGGGCAGCAGCAACAGGACGTCACCGTCGGGGATCGTTGTGTCATACAAGGTCAGCTCGCCGGCGACGGTGCGAGCCAGGATCTGACTGGAGGTGTCGTAGCGCAGGGTCTCCTCCACCCACAGTGGCACCCGCGAGGGGTCGGCGTAGACGGAGGTCAGCTGGTCTGGGTTCTTGTGGCCCCAAAATGCAGCGTTGGCAAGGAGTTTGGTGGTGGTCTCGTTGCCGGCGATCACCATCAGGAACATGAACCCGAGGATTTCGTCGTCGGTGAGCCGGTCGCCGTCGATCTCGGCCTCCAGCAGCGCCGTCGTCAAGTCGTCGGTTGGCTTCTTGCGGCGCTCGGCGACCATCTGCTGGTAGTAGACGATCAGGTTGAGGGAGGCTTCGATCGCTTCCGGCGGCACGTCGGTGACGCCGTCGTCGCGGTGCATGACGCCGTCAGCCCAGGCGCGCACCTGCGCGCGATCGGGATCGGGGACTCCCATCAATTCGGAGATGACGTCCATCGGTAGCTTTCCGGCGAACTCGTCGACGTAGTCGACGGTGCCGTCCTTGGCCTTGTCCAGCATGGTGTCGAGATGCTGAACCGCGATCTCGGTCACGCGCGCCTCAAGCTCACGAATACGCCTGGGTGTGAAGCCTTTTGACACCAGGGTCCGCAGCCGTAGGTGTGCTGGATCGTCCATGGCCAGAAACGACATGGTCTTGGAGGCGTGCGGTCCCCTGGACGCGGGGTCCAGCGAGACGCCGTACTTATTGGACAGCGTGGTGCTGTTGCGAAAGCCTTGGTGTACGTCGGCGTGCCGGGACAGGGCCCAAAAGCCCAGTTCCTCGTTGTGATACAGCGGGGCCTCGTCACGCAGCCGTTGGTAGTACGGGTACGGGTCCTCGTGAAAGTCATAGTCGTACGGGTCGAGGAGTGGCTTGTCGATCTGAAGGGTCATCAGTCTTCCGTTTTGAGAATGAGGCCGACCGCGTAGGCGAGGTGGTCGGCGATCTGGTGGTAGGTGTAGGCCCCGCTGGCGGCGTTGACCAGCGCGCCGAAGAAGGTCATTTCGAGAACCGACACGATCCGGGGTTCGGCGTCGGGTCCGATGGCAGAGGTGATCCGACGGTGAATCTCGGCGCCGATCCGGTCGCGCACCGAACGCACGGCCGGGTCTCCGCCGCCGCCAAGCAATGCCGTTGTGCACGCCGCGGCGACTTCGGGTTCGTCGGCGACCACCAGCGCCAGGTGGCGCAGTGCCTTGTCCACTCGCGTCGGCATGGGCTCGTTGACGTCGGTGAAGTACGGCACCTGTCGCACCAGGTCGAGGTAGACCTCGGCGATCAGATGATTTTTGGACCCGAAGTAGGTGTAAGCGGTCGCCGGAGCCACCTTGGCGCGGGCGGCCACCGCCCGCACGGTCAGGTCGGCGTAGGAGTTCTCCCGCAGGACCTCGACACCCGCGGCCAAGACCTTGCGGAAGGTTTCTTCCTGTCGACGGTTACGTGGCACGTCCCGGGCCGGACCACCGGCCGCCGGAGTGATCGTGACCACTGGATCGCTGGACACTTGTCCAAGCTATCTGATGAATCCAGCAAGAAGCAAGCCGGTCAAAGAAAACAGCAGTTGAAAGTGCCGATTCGTGCTGTAATGGCCAGCTGGGCAAAGCTCACTCTTGCACTTTCAACGGCGTGGCGACTATGTTCAACTGGATTATTCCGGACATGTGTCCATTCTGACCAACGGTGGAGGTGAAGATGGCATTGCTGGCCGACGGCGTGAGCTCCCTGCTCATCGACGGCAGGCTGACGAGCGGCAGCCAAGGCACCTTTCCCACGATCAATCCGGCCACCGAAGAAGTCCTGGGCGCCGCGGCCGATGCCGGCACCGACGACATGGGTCGTGCCATCGAGGCGGCCCGACGCGCCTTCGACGTGACGGACTGGTCACGAAACACCGAGCTGCGGGTGCGGTGCATTCGCCAGCTGCGTGACGCGATGCGCGAGCACGTCGAAGAACTGCGCGAGATCACCATTGCCGAGGTCGGGGCGCCACGGATGCTCACCGCCGCTGCCCAATTGGAAGGGCCGGTTGGCGATTTGAGCTTCCCGGCAGACACTGCCGAGAACTATCAGTGGAATTCCGATCTCGGTGAAGCGTCGCCGATGGGCATTCCCACTCGCCGCACTGTTGCGCGCGAGGCGGTCGGCGTGGTCGGCGCGATCACCCCGTGGAACTTCCCGCACCAGATCAACCTGGCGAAGCTGGGGCCCGCACTCGCCGCCGGCAACACCATCGTGCTGAAGCCCGCGCCGGACACGCCGTGGTGCGCGGCGGTGCTCGGTGAAATCATCACCGAGCACACCGATTTCCCGCCGGGCGTCGTCAACATCATCACCTCCAGTGACCACAGCGTGGGGGCGCTGCTAGCCAAAGACCCTCGGGTGGACATGGTTTCATTCACCGGCTCGACGGCCACCGGCCGCAGCGTGATGAGCGACGCGGCCGTCACGCTCAAGAGGGTGTTCCTGGAACTCGGCGGCAAGTCGGCGTTCGTCGTGCTCGACGACGCGGATCTGAACGGCGCGTGCTCGGTATCGGCATTCACCGCCTCCATGCACGCCGGGCAGGGTTGCGCGATCACCACCCGGCTCGTCGTGCCACGGGCCAGATACGACGAGGCCGTCGCGAGCGCGGCAGGCACCATGGGCTCGATCAAGCCGAGTGACCCCAACAAGCCCGGAACCGTGTGCGGGCCGGTCATTTCGGCGCGGCAGCGCGACCGGGTGCAGAGCTACCTCGACCTGGCGATCGCCGAGGGCGGAACTTTCGCGTGCGGCGGCGGTCGGCCGGCCGACCGGGACACCGGGTTCTTCATCGAGCCGACCGTCATCGCCGGACTGGACAACGACGCCAGACCCGCCCGGGAGGAGATTTTCGGGCCCGTGCTCACCGTGATCGCCCACGACGGTGACGCGGACGC
>CAVTEZ010000033.1:0-112105 GCA_963733755.1 uncultured Actinomycetota bacterium | reverse complement strand
TCGACCTCTTGATCCTCTTCCACCTGGTACTTGTTGATCCCGATCACCGGCTGGGTGCCGGAGTCGATGCGGGCCTGAGTCCGCGCGGCCGCTTCTTCGATGCGCAGCTTCGGAATACCGTCGTTGATGGCCTGGGCCATGCCGCCCGCCTCGGCGACCTCGGCGATGTGCGCGCGCGCCCGCTGCGCGAGTTGATAGGTCAACCATTCCACGTAGTACGAGCCGGCCCAGGGGTCGATCGGCCTAGTGGTGCCGGACTCTTGCTGCAGGAGAAGCTGGGTGTTGCGGGCGATGCGGGCCGAGAAGTCGGTGGGCAGCGCCAGCGCCTCGTCCAGTGCGTTGGTGTGCAGCGACTGGGTGTGGCCCTGGGTCGCGGCCATCGCCTCGATGCAGGTGCGCGCGACGTTGTTGAACGCATCCTGAGCGGTCAGCGACCAGCCGGAAGTCTGCGAATGTGTGCGCAGCGAGAGCGATTTGGCGCTCTTGGGGTTGAACTGCGCGACCAGCTCGCTCCACAGCAGCCGGCCGGCCCGCAGCTTGGCCACCTCCATGAAGAAGTTCATGCCGATGCCCCAGAAGAAGGACAGCCGGGGCGCGAACTTGTCGATGTCGAGCTCGGCGTCCAGGCCCGCCTTGATGTAGTCGACACCGTCGGCAAGCGTGTAGGCGAGCTCCAAATCGGCTGTGGCACCGGCTTCTTGGATGTGATAGCCGGAGATGGAGATGGAGTTGAATTTCGGCATCTTGGCGCTGGTGTAGGCGAAGATGTCGGAGATGATGCGCATCGAGGGCTTCGGCGGATAGATGTAGGTGTTGCGCACCATGAATTCTTTGAGGATGTCGTTCTGGATGGTGCCGGCCAGCTTCTCCGGCGGCACCCCCTGCTCCTCGGCGGCCACCACGTACAGCGCCAGGATCGGCAGCACGGCGCCGTTCATCGTCATCGACACCGATACCGTCGACAGGTCGATGCCGTCGAACAGCTGGCGCATGTCGAGGATGGAATCGATTGCCACCCCGGCCATTCCAACGTCGCCCTGCACGCGCGGATGGTCCGAGTCGTACCCGCGGTGGGTGGCGAGGTCGAAGGCCACCGACAGACCTTTTTGTCCGGCGGCGAGGTTGCGCCGGTAGAACGCGTTGGACTCCGCGGCCGTGGAGAACCCGGCGTACTGCCGGATCGTCCAGGGTTGGTTGACATACATCGTCGGGTAGGGGCCGCGGACGAAGGGTGGCTCGCCCGGGAAGGTGTTCAGCGGATATCCGCCGGACTCGACGGCGGCGCGGTCGGCGGCGATGTACACCGGTTTGACGTCGATGTCTTCCGGTGTGTGCCACACCAGTTGGTCGGGTGTGTACCAGTGCGCGGCCGCAGCCGCCGCAACGTGCTGTTCCACGGCGTCTTCGGTCGGCTGCGCGACGCTGCGGTCGCTGTGCAGCGGTATATCGGCGAAGCTGCCTACTACAGGCGTGGTGGTCGTCATCGTCGCTAAGCCCCCAACCGGTCGAGCAGATGCGAAAGAGCCTCCACCGCATTGATTTTCGCAGTCAGAAACTCATCGGGTTGGTGATCTGCCTCGGCCACCGCTTTCGGCGGCCCGGCCAGACAGACATGGGACACCCCCGCGCTATGGGCCGCCTCGACGACCGCGGACGCCTCGGTGCCGTAACGAGTGTCGGTGCCGCAGAGCACCGCCACGGCCGGTGACCCCGCGTCGGTGACCGCCTTGGCGACACCGTCGGCATCAACGGTCCCCGGGTTGACCGCCTCGATGCCGCCGGAGGCAAGCAGGTTTGACGCGAATGTCGTACGGATGTTGTGTTCGGCCAGCGGACCCAGCGGCAACAGCAGCGCCTGCGGACGCGACCCGGTGCGGGCCAGGTAGGCATCGGAACGGTCGCGCAGCGCTTCGAACTGTGCGGCGTAGCGGATGAGTTTGCCCGCAGCGAGCGGTGAATACGACGAATCACTCTGCGGCAGAGCCGGTTCGGTGAGATTTGGGTATTCGTTGACGCCGGTGATCGCCGTCTTGCGGTGGGCGATGTCGTCGGTGCGCCGGGCGGCGATCTCAGCGATCTGGCCCGCGATGTAGTCGTGCGCGTCGACGAAGCCGCCGTGCTGCTCGACGGTTTGAAAGGTCTGCCAGGCCTGGTTGGCCAGTTGGTCGGTGAGGTCCTCGACGAACCACGACCCACCCGCCGGGTCCAGGATCCGGCCGACGTGTGACTCCTCGAGCAGCAGCAGCTGAATGTTGCGAGCCATCCGGCGCGCGAAACTGGCGGCCATGCCGGGGAATCCGCCTTCGATCGCGACGTCGAAGGGGAACACCAGCACGGTGTCCGCGCCGCCGACACCGGCGCCGAAGGCGGCCAGCGTGGTGCGCAGCATGTTCACCCAGGGGTCGCGCTGCGTCATCATCGGCAGCGACGTTTCGGCGTGGACGACGGCCGCACCGCTGTCCGGCTCGCCGACAACCTCCGCGACTCGTGCCCACAGCCGGCGCAGCGCCCTGATCTTGGCGATCGTCAGGAATTGATCGTCGTCGGCGGCCAGCCGGAAACTGATCTGCGCAAGGCTTTGGCCACCGGCAGGCCGGACTCGGTGAGCACCCGCAGGTAGGCCACCGCGGCGGCGATGCTGCCGGCGAGCTCCCACGTCGCGTTGGCGCCGAGGTTGTGGAACGCGGGGCCGTCGACGGTGATCGCCCGCACACCGTGGTCGTCGGCCACCCGGGTGGCCATGCTGACGACTTCCCGCAGCGTTGCGGCCGGACGATCGCTGAGCGACGCGGTGAGTGGGTCGGCCCCCAGGTCGATCGACAGGATTGCGCGCTGATCGGGCTCGACGCGGCTCACCAATTCGAGCAAGGCGTCGCTGGCGGCCTGGTAATCCGCGCCGGCATCGAGAATCACCGGCGCCATGCTCAGATAAACGCCCTCGAACACCTTCTCCAGCTGTGCGGGCAATACACCGGACTCCCCCACCCGGACCAGCAGTGCGCTGACGCCCTCGGCGAGCCCGGCGAGCACCGCGGAGTTGACCTCCTCCGCCGCCACCCCGGCCACCCGGTTAGCCGGAATGGCCTCGGCGACCTTCCAGCCGGACTTGACGTCCCGCAACGCGTCGGCGCCACGCAGGTAGGGCCACTCGCCCGGCAGCGGAGGCTCGGGCAGCTCGTCGAGCGCGGTGTAAAGCGCCCGGATAGCGACGGCCTCGTAGGTCGGGGTTTCCAGCATCTGCTCGGGCTCCGGCCCGAGTTCGTCCGCATCGCGCCGCGTGCTCTTGGCCAGCACCCCGGCCACCGCCGTGCGCCATCTGGCGCGTCCCTGCTCGAGATCGGCAGGTTCAGCGGACACATCGACTGACACCGGCGGCTCCTTGTCCCAGCACGTGACAACCCGACACTGGTCTGTCACCCGACAACCAGGCTAAATGATGCTCGGCGGCGTCACCGCACACCCTGCGGCGCCGGGTCTGACGAGCCACGTCGGCCCGCCCAAGTAAGGAGTACCTTACTAAGGTAGACCGGCTAACGTTAGGGCGATCATGCGTACTCGACCGCAGGGCGCACGCGATCAGACCGGCTCGGTGATCGTGCTTGCCCAGCTGACACCCGGAAAGCGGGCAACGATCGTGGGCACAGTCGCGCAAGCCAACCCGATGGTGGCGAATCGATTGGGGCAGTTGGGGTTTCGCGCGAAAGCCCGTGTCGACGTGATCCGCCGGGCACCGCTTGGCGACCCGACTATCTATCGCGTGCAAGACACCGAGCTGTGCCTGCGCCGCCGCGAAGCCCAGCTCATCGAAGTCGTTCCCGAAGCGGACCGATGACAGCGTGCCATGACGTCACCGACTCCCCGGTTGCCCTTGCCGGCATCCGGCGGGTGGCGTTGGTCGGCAGTCCGAACGCGGGCAAGACCAGCGTCTTCAACCATCTGACCGGGTTGCGCGCCAAGACCGGTAACTACCCGGGAGTAACCGTCGGACGCAGCGTCGGCACCACCACCGTGGATGGCGTCGCGATTGCCGTGGAAGACCTGCCCGGCACCTACAGCCTCGACCCGATCAGCCCGGACGAGCAGGTGGTGACCGACCTGCTGGCCGGCAACTATCCGGACATCGGCCGGCCGGACGCGGTGGTGTTGGTCGCCGACGTGACCACGCTGCGCCGGTCGATCCTGCTGATCGGCCAGGTGCTCAGGCTCGACCTGCCATGCCTGCTGGCACTGACCATGGGCGACGAATTGACCTCCCGCGGCGGCCGAATCGACGTCGAGGCGTTGTCGACGGCGCTGGGCATCCCGGTAGCCGCGGTCGTCGCGCAACCACGGGTCGGGAATCGACGAACTGCGGGCCCAGCTGGCGTCCTTCGAGCAGTGGCAACGCCCGCCGGTGCTCCCCCCGCCCGGCCAGGACGCCATCGACGCATGGGGCCAGTCCGTGCTCGATGCGGCCGATTATGTTGCGCCGCAACCGGATCAGCGCACCCGCCGAATCGACCGGGTGCTGCTGCACCCGCTATGGGGCACCGTCGCCTTCTTCGCGGTGATGTTCTACTTCTTCCAGGTCCTATTCACCGCCGCCGCCCCACTGCGGGACGGCATCGCCAACGCGCTGACCTGGCTCGGCGGACAGGTCGCCGAGCACGTCGGCAATCCCGTCCTCCGCGGACTGCTCAGCCAGGGAATCATCGGCGGCGTCGGCACCGTGCTGCAGTTCATCCCGCAGATCGTGTTGCTGTTCTGCCTGCTCGCGTTCCTCGAGAGCGTCGGCTACATGTCGCGGGCGGCGTTCCTGATGGACCGGGTGATGGCCAAGACCGGCTTGGAGGGCCGCGCGTTCGTCGCGATGCTTTCGTCGTTTGCCTGTGCGATCCCGGGCATCATGGCGACCCGGACGTTGCCGTCGTCGAAAGACCGGATCGCCACCATCGTCACTGCGCCGCTGATGACGTGCTCGGCGCGGCTGCCGGTGTACACGTTGCTGGTCGGTCTGCTGGTGGCACCGCAAACACGATGGTGGGGACTGAGCGCGCAGGGCGTCACGATGTTCCTGCTCTACCTGGGCGGTGGGATGTCCTCGCTGATCGCCGCGTTGGTGGTCAAGTCGACGATCCTGCGCGGCGATCTGCTGCCGTTCACGATGGAGCTCCCGCCCTACCGCCTCCCGTCCCCGCAGGCGATGCTGGCCGCGATGTGGAGTGCGGCCAGGGTGTTTCTGCGCAAGGCGGGAACCATCATCCTGGCCACCTCTTTGGTGTTGTGGGCGCTGCTCAGTCTGCCCGTCCGCGAGGCGCAGACCCGCGGGATGTCCGCGACCGACGCCACCGCATACGTGATGAATCACAGCTACGCCGCCGACGTGGGCCGCGCTGTCGAGCCGGTGTTCGCTCCGCTGGGCTTCGATTGGCGGACCGATATCGCTCTGGTCGGATCACTCTCGGCGCGAGAAGTTTTCGTGTCGACCCTGGGCCAGGTATCGGCGGCGACAGATCCCGACCATCCGCATGCGGCGCTGGCCGCGCATGACCGACGAGCACGGCCATCGGATCTTCACCGCGCCCACGGTCATCGCGCTGATGGTCTATTTCATGTTCGCGTTGCAGTGCATGTCGACGATCGCGGTGATGCGCCGCGAAACCAACTCGTGGCGTTGGCCCGCCTTCGCGTTCGGCTACATGTTTGCCCTCGCCTGGGTGATGGCGTTCGCCGCGCGGTCGATTGCGATCGGTTTGGGCGCATGATTCCGATCCACGCCACCGCCACCGCGAATCCGCAACAGCTGCGCTGGGTGGTCGCCGAAGACCGGCTGCCGGCCCGGGGCACGGTGCGTCAGGCTCCCGGCCGCCTCGGCGCCATGCTCGACGGCGGGGTGATCGACGAGATCGAGGTCCGCACAGCCGATGTGCTGATCACGCTGCGCGCCGGCAACAGCTGGCGCGAGTTGGGCGACGACGTGCGCGAGGCCCTGTGCGACGCGCTGCTGGATCCGGCCGGTTGGCGGGTGGATGTCGCGCCCGACGATACCACCGGGCTGGCCGCGATAACCGCCGAGTTGCTCGCCGGACCGATCGGCGCGCTCGCCGAATCACACGGCGGCTCGATCGAATTGGTGTCGGTCGAGGGCGACCACGTGAACGTCCGGTTACTGGGCGCGTGTCGCGGCTGCCCGGCGGCCGCCAGCACCCTGCACGACAACTTGCAGCGCGAGCTGCGGCGGCGGTCCGGTCGAAAATCACAGTAAGCAGCGAAAACAGCTCAGCAGCAGTGCCATTCGGCAAGAAGCTGCTGTCGTTGATCGTCCGCTGACGCATTGTTCACCGTCGGACCGTAGGCTGCACCCTGTGACAGGGCGCGCCAGCAGCAGAATCGCCGACGCGCTGCGTCCGCTGGTCTCCGCAGTGGTCGCTACCGCACGTCAAGTGTCCAGGCGCCGAATGATCCTGACCGGCGCGGTGATAGCCATCCTGGTCGCGGTCGCGCTGCTTGTTCCGCTGCCCTCGGCGGTGGAACTGCGGGACTGGTCGACGTCGATGGGCCCGTGGTTCCCGCTGGCGTTTCTGGCCGCTCACATCGTGGTGACCGTATTGCCGTTTCCCCGTACCGCGTTCACCCTGGCCGCCGGATTGCTGTTCGGGCCGTTGCTCGGGATCACGTTGGCGGTCACCGCCAGCACTGCCAGCGCGATGATCGCGCTGGTGCTGGTCCGGGCCGCCGGCTGGCAGCTCAGTCGGTTGGTTCGTCACCGGGCTGTCGACAGGGTCGACACCCGTCTGCGCGAGCGGGGCTGGCTTGCGGTCCTATCGCTGCGGCTGATCCCCGTGCTGCCGTTCGCGCCGCTGAACTACGCCGTCGGCGCGTCCGGCGTGCGGGTGCTGCCGTATGTGTTGGCGACGGTCGCGGGTCTGATTCCCGGCACTGCGGCTGTGGTGATCCTGGGCGACGCGCTCACCGGTGACGTCAGCCCGTTGCTGTTTCTGGTGTCGCTGTGCACGGGTTTGGTCGGGCTCGCGTTGTTGGCGTACGAGATTCGCCAATACCGCCGACATCACCGGGCCGCGGTGACAGACGTCGACGAGGCCCCCGAGGCGGCGCTTCGCGGCTGATCGGCTCCAGGCTCGGGTTGGCTCCGGACCTGCGAGTTTCGCTTCGACCAATCCTCGCAATAGATGCGGGTCATATATAGACTGGGGTTCTTAACAATTCATTCGGCAAGCCGGTAGCGACGCGTTCGCTGTTGGTGGTCTTCCGCGTAGCCGACTAGGCAGCTAGTAACCAGCGTGGTGCGACTCCGGGGAGGCACACGCACAATGAACCCAAAGCACTTGACCGCCGCGGCGGTGATCGCCGCCGGTGTCGTCCTGTCGACGTTGACGAGCGGGTTAGGGGTTGTCAACGCCACAGCGTGGAACACACCCCCATCGGCCCCGGCCTTCCACCAGGATCCGGGCGGGCCCCCGCCGGGCATTCCAGCCGAGAAATGCTGGAGATACGGGCGCAGTGGCGGGGGAAGCCCCCGCGGCGGCGGCGGTATGCCGGGATACCTGCCACAGTGCCCCGTTGGTACCGCACCGCCAGCGCCGCCGGGCTGAGCGCTCGAGTCTTTTTCTCGCCGCGCGGCATGTGGACCGACACCGTAACGGCCAGTAGTTGATCCGATGGCAACATCGTTGCGCGCCGTTGCGGGGTTGGTTCGAGCGTTACCTGGGTACCCGCCTGACCAGCAAGTTCAACGAAGACCTCCAAGGGAAGTGAAAGCCCATGAATCTCAAACGCGTGGCCAGCACGGCGGCAATAGCTGCCGGCGTCGCCATATCACCACTGATGTTCGGGGTGGGCCTTGTCAGCGCCGCGCCGTTGGATCCACCCCCGTCCCCAACCCAGCCGGCACCGGGCGGGCCTGGCATGAACATGCCTGGCATGAACATGGCACCGACGACAGGGGTCGCCCCGCACAGCGGCGGTGGTGGACCTCACAGCGGTGGCGGCAGCATGACGCAAACTCCGTAGTCTTCTGCTGCCCACGTCCGTGGCGCGCTGCTACTCCATGTCCGCGGCCAACTCGCGGGCCTCCTGTGGCGTCTCGACCGTGGGCGGCGATCCCGGCAGCCGCCGGCCGGCGACTTCCGGCGTGAACAACAGCGTCACCGCGCCGACCACCCCCGCAACGATCAGCATGTAGGCCGGCACCATGGCGTTACCGGTTCCGGACACCAGCGCCTGAGCGATCAGTGGCGTGGTTCCGCCGAAGGCCGATATCGCGACGTTGTAGGAGATGGCCAGGGCGCCGTTGCGGACATTGGTCGGAAACAGTGCCGGCATCGTAGCGGGCGAGGTGCTGTCGAAGCAGAGTTCCATCAACCCGATCAGCAATATCCCGATGAAGATCAGCGGAATGCCGCTGCCATGGCGGATGAGCAGGAACGCCGGGATCGACGCGACGATCAGTAGCCCGCAGCCCGTCCACATGACCGGTTTCACGCCGATGCGGTCGGACAGCGCCGCAACGAAGACCAGCAGAATGGCCAGGATGGTCAACGTCGCCGTGATCATCGCGAGCGCGGCGGTGGGGCCGATGTGGACCAAGATCTTTAGGTAGGTCGGCAGGTACCCGGTGAGCATGTAGTCAGCCGCGTTTGACGTGTATACCAGAGCCGCGCAGATCAGCATGGGTTTCCACTGTTCGGCGATGGTGCGCCGGTATTGCCGCGGATCGTCGTCGGGAGCCGCTTGCTGACTCTCACCCTGGTAGGCGGGCGATTCCTTGAGTCGCATCCGCATGAACACCGCGACCAGCCCGAGCGGCGCGCTCAGCAGCAACGGGATCCGCCATCCCCAGGTCAGCATGTCGTGGCTGGCAGCCAAGTCTGCAACCCGGTGACTATCAATCCTGCGGCTATGAACCCGGCCAGGTTGCCCAGCGGCAGAAACCCGACCACCATCCCGCGTTTGCGGTCCGGGGCCTGCTCGACGATGTACGTCATCGCACCGACATACTCGCCGCCGGTCGACACACCCTGAAACACCCGTGCAACAACCAGCAGAATCGGCGCCCAGACGCCAATAGTGCTGTAGCCCGGTAGTAAACCCGTCCCGGTCGTACCGATCGTCATCAGCACGATCGTGATCACCAACACCCGCTTGCGCCCGATGCGGTCGCCGAGTGGACCGAAGATGAACCCGCCCACCGGACGCACCACGAAAGCCGCCGCCAAGGTGCTGAAGGTGGCGATGAGGTGAACCGCGCTGACGCTGTCGCCGGGATAAAACACCTGCGCAATCGTGGTGGCGATGTAGCCGTAGACCCCGAAGTCGTACCACTCCATGAAGTTGCCGATCGAGGCACCTTTGATGGACCGGCGCATCACTTCGGGGTCGGTGACCTGGATCTGGTCACGGGTCCAGCGACGGCGCCGCCGCCGACTCAGACCGGTAAGCCGGCGCGCAGTGCTCATCAGCTGGTCAGGTACCCATTACCTGCCGATTCGAACGCGATAGTGATTAACCCCGCACTAACCCTGGTCTGGTCCTTTCCAGGTCAGCACGGCGTAGGTGGCCAAAAACGACGCCGCCGGAATCGCATTCACGATCCGGTCGCGGACGCGGAGGTGTGCGCCCACCGCGAGCACGAAATACAGCGTCAGCATCGCCGTGGTGAGGCGCGCCAATGCCGGGATCCTGCCAGCGGCAAGCAGACCGACGACAGAAGCGGCCTTGGATGCCGGCAGGAGCCACCGAATGTTTTGCGGCACTTCCAACGTGTCAAGGGCTCTCGCGATCGGCGGCACCGGGATCGCGCATGCAACCGCATCCCCGGCCTGGAAAGCCGCAAGGGCCGCATACGTTTTCGGCGACGTCAGGCCGCCCACATCACTGCCTCAGCTCGTGCTGCGGCGGCAGGGTGCCGTCCGCCGTCAGACGCGCGTCCGCCTCTGCCTTGGCTACCGCCTGGACGATCGCCGGGTCGGTCTCGGTGGAGAACCAGCCGTCCATGTCCTCGTCGTCGTGCTCTGGCGGCGGGGTGTTGTCGACGGGCGATGGCTCGAACCGGAACACCCCGTCCTGGCCCGGAGTGCCCAGCTGCTTGGCGAAACCCTGCAACGCCGCGTTGAAGTCGCTGGGCACCACCCACACCTTGTTGGCGTCGCCGCGCGCCATCTCCGGCAGGGTCTGCAGATACTGGTAGGCCAGCATCTCCGGGGTGGGCCGGCCGGCCTTGATCGCGGCGAACGTCTTCTCGATTGCCTTGGCCTGCCCCTGCGCCCGCATGTAGGCCGCTGCGCGCTCACCCTGAGCGCGCAGCATCTGAGACTGCCGGCCGGCCTCGGCGGACAGGATCGCGGCCTGCTTGGCGCCCTCAGCGGCCAGGATCTGTGCTTGCTTGGCACCTTCGGCCTCGGTAATCGCGGCCTGCCGGTTCCCTTCGGCAGTCAGGATCATCGCCCGCTTCTCCCGGTCGGCCTTCATCTGCTTTTCCATCGAGGCCTGAATCGACGGCGGCGGGTCGATGCTGCGCAGCTCCACCCGGGCCACCCGCAGACCCCATCGGCCAGTCGCCTCGTCGAGCACGCCGCGCAGCTGACCGTTGATCTTGTCGCGGGAGGTCAGGGTCTGCTCCAGCGTCATCCCACCCACGACGTTGCGCAGGGTGGTGGTGGTCAGCTGCTCGACGCCGACGATGTAGTTGCTGATCTCGTAGACGGCCGCCTGCGGAACGGTGACCTGGAAATACACCACCGTGTCGATGTTCAGGGTCAGGTTGTCCTCGGTGATCACCGGCTGCGGCGGGAACGACACCACCCGTTCGCGCAGGTCCACCCGGGCACGGACCCGGTCGATGAACGGGATCAGCAGGGTCAGCTGCCCGCTGATCGTGCGGCTGTAGCGACCCAGCCGTTCGATCACCGCCGCTTCGGCCTGCGGGATCAGCGTCACCGACTTGGCCACCACGATGATTGCGAACACCACCAATACAGCGAACAAAAACAGCCCGGCAGTTGCACCTTGCATGGAATTCTCCTATTGCTCCAGAGGATTATGGGACCCAGACCACCGCAGTGGCCCCATCGATATGCATGACGGTCACGCGTTCGCCGGGTTCGAACACGTCACCCTCATTCAATGGTCTCGCGGTCCATACCTGACCGTCGACTTTGACCTGACCCTCGTCGCGGGCCACGCGATCGAGCACCAGCGCGCTTTTACCCTCCAGCGCCTTGATGCCCGTCGACAAGCTCTCCGCGGGGGTCAGACGCCGCCGCAGCGTGGGTCGTACCAGCACCAACAGCAGCACGGAAACCACCAGGAAAACCGCGCCATCAGTCCAGATCGGCAGATCGAGCAGCCAGCTGGATCCGGCCGCGGCCAGCGCGCCACCACCCAGCATGAGCAGGAACATGTCGCCGGTCAGCGCCTCAGCGCCGGCCAGCCCCAACGCGACGATCAGCCAGATCACGGCCGCAGACATGCCGTCAGGATAACGCGTGATCGGCCGTGGCCACGGCGAACAACTAGACTGCGAAAACATGTGGTGCCCCAGTGCAACGCTCTTGGTCTGGGCCAACGCCTGGCTTGCCGGCAAGGCCGCGCCCGACGATGTCCTCGACGCGTTATCTTGCTGGGCTCCAACGCATTCCGTTACCGCCTACGATGCCGTTGCGGCGGGGCACACCGGGCTACCGTGGCCGGACATCCAGGACGCAGGTGCGGTAACGCTGCTGCAGACGCTGCGGACGGCGGCCGGACGGGCCGTGACGGGCACACCGTCGATCAGGGTGGTGCTGCCGGTCCCCGGCGACGTCCGCGGGCTGGCCCCGGGCACGCAGTTCGAGCGCGACGCGCTGGCGGCCGGCGAGGCGGTGATCGTTACGCATCCCGACGACCCCAGCGTGGCGGTCGGCCTGGTGCCCGAATTCGACTACGACGATTCTGACGACGAGTCGACGATGCCCGAATTGTGTTCGCTGTCGTGGACGGTCTATTCGCTACCCGGCGCTCCGGTGATCGACCACATCGACTTGGGCGAGGCCGAATACACGTTGAAGTCTGCCGTGCGATCCGCCGCCACTGCCCTCAGCACGATCGGGCTGGGCTCCCTCGGTGTCGACGTCGACGATCCGCGCGGGCTGGTGGAGCAACTACTGGAATCCACTCGGCACCACCAAATTCCCGAGCCTGCCCCGTCGCGCGCATTACGGGTACTCGAGAACGCGGCGCACGTCGACGCGATCATCACGGTCAGCGCCGGGCTCAGCCGAATCGGCCCGCAGTCGTTGTCCGAGGCTCAGATCGCCACCGATGCGCTGCGGCCGCTGGCCGCGGTGGTGCGATCGGCGAGAATGGCTGCGCTGAGCGCGATTCTGCACGCCGCGTGGCAGAGCTAGCCCGGCCAGACCTCGGCGGCACAGTGCGGTGGACGGCAGGGTTCGCCGTTGATGCCCGCGGCGCAGCCCGGCACCCGATCCGGTCCTGTCATCCGCTCAGGCGCACGGCCACAACGTAGTTCGTCGATCAGGTCCACCACGAGCCGGGCGAATCGCGGGTCGGCGTTGGGGGTACCGGCCCGCGCGAGCACGATGCCCGCCTCGTCGGCTTGTGCGCGCAACTCGGTGTCGAGATCCCACACCACCTCGATGTGATCGGCGACGAACCCGATCGGGCAGACGATGACTGCCCTGGTGCCCGCCTCGGTGAGCGCGGCAATGTGGTCGGCGACGTCCGGCTCCAGCCACGGCACCTGTGGCGGGCCCGACCGCGACTGCCAGGCCAGATCGTAGTCGGCGTAACCCGCTGCCGCGGCGACAAGTCCTGCGGCATAACGTACTTGGCGACTGTACAGCTTGGGACCAAGGCGGTCGTCGGCAGCCACCGGAATCGAATGCGCGGTGAACACCAGCCGTGCGTCCGTGGGCACGCTGGCCGCGGCGACAGCGATGTTGTCGGCGAACATCTCGACGAACAGCGGGTGGTCGAAATAACGGCGCAGCTTGACCAGTTCGGGCGCACCCGGCCCGGCCGCCTGCCTCGCCCGGTCGAGGTCTTCGGAATACTGACTACAGCCGGAGTATCCACTCCAGGCCGATGTGGTGAACACCGCCGCCCGCCGAATACCGTTGTCGCGCATCGTTGCGACAGCGTCTTCGACGTAGGGATCCCAGTTGCGGTTGCCGAAATACACTGGCACGTCTAATTCAGCGTCCAGCTGGGCGATCAGATCCCGATTGATCCGGTTGATCGGCGACACCCCGCCGAAGTGCAGGTAGTGCTGCGCCACGTCGTCGAGGCGCCCCGGTGGCACATTCCGGCCGCGGGTGACGTTCTCCAAGAAAGCCCGCACCTGCTCCGGTCCTTCCGGCCCACCGAAGGACAGTAGCAGGACGGCGTCGAAATCCATTGTGTGCTAGAGCAATTGGGTGCTGGCGCCGCCGTCAGCGTAGATGATCGTCCCGGTGGTGGCCGGCAGCCACTCGGACAGTAGCGCACACACGGTCTTGGCCACCGGCGTCGGGTCCTTCATGTTCCATCCGATCGGCGCCCGCTGGTCCCAGCCCTCTTCGAGCAGCTGCATCTGGGCGCCCGCCTCTTCACCGAGTGCGCCGCCGACGATAGCGCTCATCGCTAGCGTCCGGATCGGGCCCGCCGCAACAAGATTGGAGCGCACGCCCTGCTTGCCGGCTTCGCGTGCCACGAAGCGGTTGACCGACTCCAGCGCACTCTTGGCCACCGTCATCCAGTTGTACGCCGGCATCGCCCGGGTCGGGTCGAAGTCCATCCCGACGATGGAACCACCGGGGTTGATGATAGGCAGCAGCGCCTTGGCAAGCGAGGCATACGAATAGGCCGAGATGTGAATGCCTTTGGAGACATCCTCGTAGGGCGCATCGAAGAACGGGTTGACACCCATCCCGGTTTGCGGCATGAAGCCGATCGAATGCACGACGCCGTCAAGCTTGTTGCCCTCGCCGATCTCAGCGGTCACGCGCTCGGCCAGTGTGTCGAGGTGCTTTTCATCCTGCACGTTGAGTTCGATCAGCGGAGCCTTCTCCGGCAGCCTGTCGGCGATGCGCTGGATCAGCCGGAGCCGATCGAATCCGGTCAACACCAGCTGCGCACCCTGTTCCTGGGCCACCTTGGCAATGTGAAACGCGATCGACGCGTCGGTGATGATCCCGCTGACCAGGATCCGTTTACCTTCGAGCAGTCCTGCCATATCCGTCCTTCGATTGTGTAAACGTCAGTGGCCCATGCCCATGCCACCGTCGACCGGGATCACCGCACCGGAGATGTAACTCGCATCCTCTGACGCCAGAAAGCTGACCACCCCGGCAACCTCGGCGGCGGTACCGATCCGCTTCGCCGGGATGAAGTCCAGTGCGCCCTCCTGAATCCGCTCATCAAGCGAGCGGGTCATGTCGGTGTCGATGTAGCCCGGGGCGACCACATTGGCCGTCACATTGGCCTTGGACAGCTCTCGGGCAATCGAGCGGGCCATACCGATCACACCGGCCTTGGAGGCCGCATAGTTGGCCTGGTTGCCGATGCCCCAACTGCCTGACACCGACCCGATGAAGATCAACCGGCCGAACCGCTTTCGCTGCATGCTGCGCGATGCGCGCTGGACCACCCGAAAAGCTCCGGTGAGGTTGGCGTCGATGACCTTTTCGAATCTCTCCTCGGTCATCCGGATCAGAAACGCGTCGGCGGAAACGCCGGCGTTGGACACCACCACCTCGACCGGACCCTGATGCTCCTCGACCGCTGTGAAGGCGCGATCGACGGCGTCGTTGTCGGTCACGTCACACTCGACGCCGAACAGGCCATCGGGCGCCCCGGATCCGCGGTGCGTCACAGCCACCTTGTGGCCGTCGGCGGCCAGCCGCTGGGCGATCGCCAGACCGATCCCCCGGTTTCCCCCGGTGACCAGCACTGAACGGGATACGAATGCGGGTTTGCCGCTGTCGGCGGCAAGCTCGGTGGCTTCGTCAGTCACCCCGACAACCTATCGCTTGACCGCAGCATCGCCGAAATCGCCCGGCGTTGCTGTGCAACGCAACTAGGTCGGCAGCCGCCGGTTGATCAGCAACGCCGCCAACGCGGCCAGCGCCAGCACCAGCGAACCCAGCCGCAGCCATCCGACGCTGGCATCACCGCGGATCGTCTCGTAACCGATCTGCTCCTGCAGCGACGCGTAGACCTGCTTGAGCTCCTGCAGGTTGGTAGCGTCAAAATGGTTGCCGCCGGACAGCTCGGCGACTTTTTTCATTGTGGTGTCGTCGACGGGGACCGGCTGGCGTTGGCCATTGATCTCCACGAAGCCATACGGGGTGCCGAACGAGATCGTCGAGATCGGTACGCCTTGGTCCTTGGCGGTGCGTGCGGCGGTGAACGCGCCCTTGGGGTTGTCCGGGTTGGTCGGCATCGTCTCTTTGCCGTCGGAGAACAGCACGATGCGCGCCGGCGGCGGGGTGTCGCCCCCACCGATCACGGCGCCGACGGTGGCGATCGCCTGGAGCGCGGTGAAGATGCCCTCGCCAGTTGCGGTGCGGTCGGCGAACTGCAGCTTGTCCAGCGCAGCCTTGGTCGAGTCGCGGTTGGTCGTCGGTTGCACCAGAACGGTCGCCGTCCCGGCATAGGCGATCAGCCCGAGGTTGATGCCGGGGGTCAGCTCCCCGGCGAATTCCTTCGCCGCCACTTCGGCCGCCGCCATCCGGTTGGGTTCGACGTCGGTGGCCCGCATGGACTGTGACACGTCGATGACGAGCATGACGACGGCGCGGTTACGCGGAATCCGGACGTCGTGCGTCGGGCCGGCCATCGCGATCGTGAACAGCACCAGCGCCGCCACCAACAGGATCGCCGACAGGTGTCGCCACCGGGTGGGTTGCTTGGGCGCAACGCTTTCCAGCAACTCCATGTTGGCGAAGCGCAGCATCCGGCGCTGTCGGGCCACCTGGGCGATGATGTAGAGCGCCACCAGCCCGAGGATGACCAGTAGGAACACGAAGAACCATGCGTGGGCGAAGCCGGAGAGCGTCATCGGCCCAAGTAACGGCAATGTCATAGCTGACCCGTCCTGATGTTGAGGCCCGGCTCCTGAGAAGCGCGAGTCACTGGCGCCCCGCCAGTGCCCCGCGACGGCGGGATTCGACGAATCGGACGATGTCGGCGATCCAATCGCGATCGGTTCGCAGCGATAACAGCGGTGCCCCGCAACTTCGCAAGGTCCGGGCCACGTCGGCGCGATGCGCTGCAGCGGCTTTGCCGAAGTCGTCGCGCAACTGCTCGTCGATGGTGAACTCGCGGGAGCGCCCGGTTTCGGCGTCCTGCAAGATCACGTCGCCGACGTCAGGCAACTCGACGTCGCGAGGGTCGAGCACCTCGATGCCGAGCACTTCGTGCCGGGCGGCGATGGCTCGCAGAGGACGCATCCAGTTGATCGGGCCGAGGAAGTCGCTGATGATCACCGCCATCCCGCGGCGTCGTTCCGGACGACGCAAGGCATCGATGGCCACCGACAGATCCCCGCGCACCCCAACCGGCGCCTTGGGCATGGTCGCGATGGTGCGCAGCATCGTCTGCTCGTGCTGGCGGCCGGAGCGGGCCGGGACTCGAGTTATCTTCTCGCCGTTGGCAATCAGCGCTCCGAGCCGGTTACCCCCGCCACTGTTGAGAAACGTGATGGCGGCTGCCGCAGCCACCGCCAGGTCACGCTTCTCGCAGACCGCAGTACCGAAGTCCAGACTGGCCGACATGTCGACCACCAGCCAGGTCTCCAACTCGCGGTCGGCGATCATCTGCCGTACGTGCGGGTGCGTGGTGCGCGCAGTGACCGCCCAGTCCATCCGGCGCACGTCGTCGCCGGGCTGGTACTCGCGCGACTCCCCCGGCTCTGAGCCCGGGCCCGGGATCAGGCCCAGGTGGTCGCCGTGCAGGACACCGTCGAGCTTGCGCTTGACCGTGAGCTCGAGCGTGCGCAGAGCCGCCGACAGCTTCGGATCGTCGATCTGCCCGCGCTGCATCGACGGCGGGGGGGTAGCCACGGGCTGCTCCGGGGCGGAGTTGCTATCGCTCACCGACCGCTGGCCGCACCCGCAGCCTGCATCGCCGGCGGCACTGAATGACCTTGCTGCGGAACAGCATTCACCTGCGGCATACCGACAGTCTGAAGCACCCGGTTGATGACGATTTCCGAAGAGATCTCGTCGGCAAGCGCGTCGTAGGTGAGCACCAAGCGGTGCCGCAGCACATCGGGGATCACCTCGACGACGTCCTGCGGGATCACGTAATCGCGGCCACGCACCAGCGCCAGCGACCGCGCGGCGGCGATGATGCCCAGTGACGCGCGTGGCGATGCGCCGAACGAGATCCAGCTCTTGACGTCGTTCATCCCCAGCTGCTCGGGATGACGGGTGGCGGTGACGACGCGCACCACGTAGTCGACCAGCGCGTGGTGAACAAAGTTGTTCGCCGCGATTTCCTGCAGCCGCAGCAGGTCACCGGTAGCCAGGATCTGCTTGGGCTCCGGCGGCTTCACACCCATCCGGTAGATGATCTCGCGCTCTTCCTCCGGCGAGGGGTAGCCGACGTTGATCTTGAACAAGAAGCGGTCCCGCTGCGCCTCTGGCAGCGGGTAGACGCCCTCGTGCTCGATCGGGTTCTGGGTGGCCATCACCAGGAACGGGTTGGGCAACGGGAATCTCTTACCGCCGATTGACACCTGACGTTCCTGCATGACCTCCAGCAGTGCGGACTGCACTTTTGCCGGGGCCCGGTTGATCTCGTCGGCGAGCAGGAAGTTGACGACGACGGGGCCGAGCTCGGTGTCGAACTCCTCCTTGCCCTGCCGGTAGATACGGGTACCGATGATGTCGGTGGGCACCAGGTCGGGGGTGAACTGGATGCGGGCGAATGTCCCGCCGACCACCCGGGCGAAGGTTTCCACGGCCAGGGTCTTGGCCACGCCGGGCACACCTTCGAGTAGCACGTGACCTTTGGACAGCAGGCCCACGAGCATCCGCTCGACGAGCTGGTCCTGGCCGACAATGATGCGCTTTACCTCGAAGATCGCCCGTTCCAGGGTGTGCACCTCGGCGGCCAGCCCGTTGCCGCCACCACTCGGGGCCGCGTGCGCAGGGGCCGTTGAGGAGCTGCCCGGACCCGAGTAACCGCTGGTGCCCGGGGGCGGCCCGCCTGCTGATGTCATCGATTACCCTCCACGGCTCAACCTTCCAAGGCTCAATCAGACACGACTGCTCGCACGACGAACGTCGCGGGGCAGCGGCGTGCCCTTGTCCAACTATTCCAGGCCACCCGGCATCCGTCGACGTGGCCACCGCCCGGCGACGATTCAGGCCGCGTGCGGCCTGGCGAGGAGCCGGGCAATAAAGCCCCGCAGCGCCGGCTCAGTACTCGATGATCCGGGTCAGGAACGGCGTCATGCCGCCCTTGCGGACCGGGCTGACCGTGACTTTGCCGGCGCTGCCCGACGCCTCCAGCATCTGGCCGTTGCCCAGGTAGATGGTGACGTGCTGGCCGCCGCCCGGGCCGTAGAAGAGCAGGTCGCCGCGCTTTGCCTGCGAGGGCGGGATATGACGACCGGCGTTGTACTGGTCACCGGAGAACCTCGGCAGCAGCACGCCCACCCCGGCGAAGCTGTACCGAACCAGTCCCGAGCAGTCGAAGCCGACGGTGTTGGCGCCGGAGTCGATGCCTTTACTCGGCGAGTTGGGCGTGCCGCCACCCCACGAATACGGCACGCCCATCTGCGACGACCCCCGGCGAATCACGTATTCCACCGCCTGCCGGCCGTAGACCCGTGGTATTCCGTTCGCGCTGGTTGTTTTAGGACCCAGGTTGATTCCCAGGCCGCTGAGGAACTGCTGCCCCAGGCCGAGCGTCGTCTGAGTGGCGTTGGCGGTGGCCTGCAGCGACTGGTTGGCAATGGCGACCGGGTCGCCCGGCGCGCCTGCGCTGATCACCGGCGGCAGGGTCGGGTCCCAGGAGCCGTCTTCGGCGTTCGCCGGGACGGTCAGTCCGATCAGCAGACTGAAGGCAGCCAGCACGGAACAGACCAGCCTGGCCCGGCGCAAACCTTTGCAGTCGGTAAACCCTTGGCGCATGGATCCTTTCACGCGTCAGTATTCGATGTAGCGGACCACGTACGGCGTCATGCCGCTGGTGCGAACCGGCGCGACCCGGACCTTCAGACCGACGTCGGGGGCCTCGAGCATCTGCCCCTGACCGAGATAGATCGTCACGTGCTGACTGCCGCCGGGTCCGTAGAAGATGACGTCACCGCGGCGCATCTGCGAGGCCGGGATCTTACGGCCCAAGTTGTACTGAGAACCCGAATAGTGCGGCAACTTGATGCCCACCCCGGCAAAGGAGTACAGCACCAGACCAGAACAGTCGAAGCCGGTTGTGCCTGAACCTGAGTCGATGCCCTTGCCCGGCCCGGCGGCGGTACCGCCACCCCACGAGTACGGCACACCCAACTGCGACAGCCCGCGGCGGATCACGTACTCGGACGCCTGCCGCCCGTAGACCCGCGGGATCTTGCCGTTGGTGAAGCCACTTGGCGTGGGAGCCAATCCCAACTGCTGCAGGAAGCTGCGACCCATGTTGGACGTGACTTCCGACGACGTCGACATCGTCCCGAGGACCTTGTTGAGAATCGCGACGGGGTCACCGGGCACGTTGGCGCTGGGCACTTGGGGCAGCGTGGGATCCCATGCGCCGTCCCAGTTTCCGCTGTTGCCCTGCGGCCGGTCGGGTGAACCCGGCGCGCCCGGGTCCCATCGGTCAGACGACGCCGCCCGCTGTCCGGCATCCGGTCCGCCCGCGGATGCCGACCAATTGCGGGCGGCGTCGAGTCTGGCTTGGGCGGCATTACGCTGATCGCCCAGTCGAGTGACTTCTTGTTGCTGCTCGCCGAACTTGTGCTGTGCGGCGGTCAGGGCCGCCACCGCCGCGTTCTGGCTGAATTGAGCGTCGGCAACGGCTTTGTCGGCCTTCTGCTTGGCCAGCCGAGCGGTCGACTCCTTGTTCAGTTGCTCGGTGCGAGCCCGCTGCAGGTTGTCCATCACCTGCTGCGAGCTGGCGGTCAGGGCCTGGCCAGCGGCCGCGGTCGCGATCATGTCGTCGGGGCCAGCCGCGGTAAGGTAGCTATCCGACGGGCCGTTGACGTAACTGGCCGCCGCGAAGTGGTCAAATCGCTTCTGGGCGGTCGTGATTGAGGCGTCCGCCTCCTTGACCGACTGTTGGCTAGCTTCGACGTCATGTTGTGCGGCGCTCGCGTTGTCCTGCGCGGTTTCGACGTCGACCACCGCTTTGTTAACGCTCTCTTCCTCGGTCTGGATTTGCGCGTTGAGGTCTTGCAGACGCTGATTGGCCTGGGCCACGTCGGCGATCAGCTTAGCCATCGTGTCCGGGTCGGCCTTGGCCAGACCGCTTGTACCCAGTAGCAGAGCGACGCTGATCATCGCGGGACCCACGCGGTGGGTGAACGCGGTAGCCACTCGGAAAGACGAGTCGCGGCAGTTGCGTCTCATTCGACTCGGGTCTCCTTGGCTCAACGCGGGCGGACGGCGTCGGCCCCAGCAATCACTGGAAGCACGAATAAACCAAATGCATCCCTTGCACCGTAAGTCACATCTGACCCAGTGGAAACGTAAGTCACAAATTACAAGTCTGTTCTTCTGACAACTGTGACCCTATGGTGACATCACCAATTTGCCCGCGGCGGCGGTATCGGTGCCGGCGCTATCCGACACGAGACGAATAGAGCGAGTTAAACGCTACGATCAGCCTCTTTTGGGGCGGTCTGGGGTTTCTCGCGCGACGTTGCTGAACGCCTGGCCCGCAGTTGCATGAATCGGGTTCCGACCACCGCCGCCACCACCCCGATCAGCAGAGCGATGCTGAATCCGGTCCAGGGAAACTGCGGCGTCTCGAGTTGATGCAGAAAATTCTGTGCTGAGACCACCGTGCTGCCGGTCTTGGCGTTGTCTTCGCCGTTCTCCAGAGTGGCGCGCGGAAAGTGGGTGCTGTAGGTACCGACGAAGTTGGGGCTGAGGACCAGCACGGTCGCATCCGGGTGTTGTGAACCGACGACCGTCGCGATGTCGCGCAGCGGGGTGTCACTCGGCGGATTGTGGTCGAGCACGACGATCTTGAGATCAATGCCGTGCTCGTGCGCCTGGGCTACCAAGTCGAGCAGCGCCGGCGCGACCGACGGGGGTGCGCTGATGTTGCCCGCCGCGACCTGGTGCTGGACGATCGCCAAGCACTGATCGGGGTTGCTCGTCGGGTCGGCACCCACAGTGCCGCAGACTTCGCTGGGTATGTAGAGCGGCGCATGCGGGGTGGTCACGGATCGAACCGTACCGCCTGGCGACGCGAGCGTTACAGCAGGTGGTCGGGGAAAGAGAAAAGGAAGTTCTCGGGTCCGCCTGAATGCAGGACAAGCGTACTGTTAGACTCGATAGCGCGCGTCGACACGGCCCGTCGGCGAGCAGAACTAAATACGGGAGTTGATGTGAGCAGCAAAGATTCGGTGAATTCATTCGGAGCCCAGCACACCTTGAAGGTCGCCGGCGACAGCTACAAAATCTATCGGTTAGACGCGGTTCCGGGCACCGAGAAGCTTCCCTACAGCCTGAAAGTGCTCGCCGAGAACCTGCTCCGCAACGAAGACGGCAGCAACATCACCAAGGACCACATCCAGGCGATCGCCCAGTGGGATCCCAAAGCTGAGCCCAGCATCGAAATCCAGTACACGCCGGCCCGCGTGGTCATGCAGGACTTCACCGGCGTGCCGTGCGTCGTCGACTTGGCCACCATGCGAGAGGCCATCGGCGATCTGGGCGGTGACGCCGAGAAGGTCAATCCCCTGGCGCCGGCCGACCTGGTGATCGACCACTCGGTGATCGCCGACTTGTTCGGTACCGCAGACGCTTTCGAGCGCAACGTCGAGATCGAGTACGAACGCAACGGCGAGCGCTACCAGTTTCTGCGCTGGGGGCAGGGCGCGTTCGATGACTTCAAGGTGGTGCCACCGGGCACCGGCATCGTGCACCAGGTCAACATCGAATATCTGGCCAGTGTGGTGATGAACCGCGACGGGGTCGCCTACCCCGACACCTGTGTCGGCACCGACTCGCACACCACGATGGTCAACGGCCTCGGCGTGCTGGGCTGGGGTGTCGGTGGCATCGAAGCCGAAGCCGCCATGCTCGGTCAGCCGGTATCGATGCTCATCCCCCGGGTCGTCGGCTTCAAGCTGAGCGGCGAGATCAAGCCGGGCGTGACCGCGACCGATGTGGTGCTCACAGTCACCCAGATGCTGCGCAAGCACGGCGTGGTCGGCAAGTTCGTCGAGTTCTACGGCGAAGGTGTTGCCGAGGTGCCGTTGGCCAACCGCGCCACCCTGGGCAATATGAGTCCCGAATTCGGTTCCACCGCAGCCATTTTCCCGATCGACCAGGAAACCATCGACTACTTGAAGTTCACCGGCCGCAAGGAAGAGCAGCTGGCGCTGGTCGAGGCCTACGCCAAGGAGCAGGGCCTCTGGCATGACCCCACGCACGAACCCGAGTTCTCCGAGTACCTCGAACTCGACCTGTCCGAGGTAGTCCCCTCGATCGCCGGACCGAAGCGTCCGCAAGACCGAATCATCTTGTCGGAAGCCAGGTCTTCCTTCCGCGAGACGATTCCCAGCTACGTCGACGGCGACTCCAACACGCCGCGATACTCGAAGCTTGACCAGGAACTCGACGAGACGTTCCCGGCCAGTGACCCTGGCCAAGTGGCCAACGGTCATGCCGACGATGCGCCGGCCGTGCAGTCGGCGGCCGCGCACTCCAAGGGCCGCCCGACCAATCCGGTGACGGTGAAATCCGACGAACGGGGCGAGTTCGTCCTCGACCACGGCGCGGTGGTGATCGCCGCGATCACGTCGTGCACCAACACCTCTAACCCCGAGGTGATGCTGGGCGCGGCGCTGCTGGCCCGCAATGCCGTCGAAAAGGGGCTGGCCTCCAAGCCGTGGGTAAAGACCACGATGGCTCCGGGCTCGCAGGTGGTCAACGACTACTACCACAAGTCCGGCCTGTGGCCCTACCTGGAGAAGCTCGGCTTCTACTTGGTCGGCTACGGGTGCACCACCTGCATCGGCAACTCCGGCCCACTGCCCGAAGAGATTTCGAAGGCCATCAACGACAACGACCTTGCGGTGACCGCGGTGCTGTCCGGTAACCGGAACTTCGAGGGTCGTATCAATCCCGATGTGAAGATGAACTACCTGGCATCACCGCCGCTGGTGATCGCATACGCGCTTGCGGGGACCATGGACTTCGACTTCGAGAAGCAGTCGCTCGGCAAAGACGAGGACGGCAACGACGTCTTCCTCAAGGACATCTGGCCGTCACAGAAGGACGTCTCCGACACCATCGCGTCGGCGATCAACCAGGAGATGTTCACCAAGAACTACGCCGACGTGTTCAAGGGTGACGAACGGTGGCGCAACCTGCCCACCCCAAGCGGCAATACCTTTGAGTGGGCCGATGATTCGACGTACGTGCGCAAGCCGCCCTACTTCGACGGAATGCCTGCCGAACCGGAACCCGTCAGCGACATCACCGGTGCCCGGGTGCTTGCACTGCTGGGCGACTCGGTGACCACCGACCACATCTCCCCCGCCAGCAGCATCAAGCCGGGAACCCCTGCCGCGCAATACCTCGACGAGCACGGTGTGGAGCGCAAGGACTACAACTCGTTCGGCTCGCGGCGCGGCAACCACGAAGTGATGATCCGCGGCACCTTCGCCAACATCCGGCTGCGCAACCTGCTCCTGGACGACGTCTCGGGCGGCTACACCCGCGACTTCACCCAGGATGGCGCTCCACAGGCCTTCATCTATGACGCGGCGCAAAACTATGCGGCACAAGACATTCCGCTGGTAGTCCTCGGAGGTAAGGAATACGGGTCCGGCTCGTCCCGCGACTGGGCGGCCAAAGGCACCAGCCTGTTGGGTGTTCGCGCGGTGATCGCCGAGTCCTTCGAGCGCATCCACCGATCCAACCTGATCGGCATGGGCGTGATCCCGCTCCAGTTCCCGGAGGGCAAGTCGGCCGGGGACTTGGGCTTGGACGGCACCGAGGTGTTCGACATCACCGGCATCGAGGAGCTCAACGACGGCAAGACGCCGAAGACCGTGCACGTGAAGGCTGCCAAAGATGGCGGTAAGGCAGTCGAATTCGACGCGGTGGTGCGCATCGACACTCCCGGTGAAGCCGACTACTTCCGGAACGGCGGCATCTTGCAGTACGTGTTACGCAACATGCTCAGGTCGAGCCAGTGAAGATCGCAGGCGCGGCGAGTCGCCACGTGAGGATCTAGCGGGCCGTGCCCAAGGTCAGCCAGGATCATCTGGCGGCCCGGCGCCGTCAGATCCTTGACGGCGCGCGCCGCTGCTTCGCCGAGTTCGGGTACGACGGAGCTACGGTGCGCCGCCTCGAGCGGGCGATCGGCTTGTCGCGGGGTGCGATATTCCACCACTTCCGCGACAAGGACACACTGTTTTTCGAGCTGGCGCATGAGGACGCCGAGCGGATGGCCGATGTCGCCTCGCGCGAGGGACTGGTCCAGGTGATGCGTGACATGCTGGCGGCGCCCGAGCAGTTCGACTGGCTCGCCACCCGATTGGAGATTGCGCGCAAGCTGCGCCACGACCCGGCGTTCAACAAGGAATGGACCGATCGGTCAGCGGAGTTGGCGGCGGCGACGATCGAGCGGTTGCGTCGACAGAAGTCAGCCGGGCGAGTGCGCGACGACATTCCCAGCGATGTGTTGCAGTGCTACCTCGACCTGGTTCTCGACGGGCTGGTCGCCAAGGTCGCTTCCGGTGAAGACACTCAGTTGCTCACCGCTGTCCTCGATCTGGTCGAGGGCTCGGTGCGGCAGCGCTAGGCCGACGCGGGGTCAGCGGGTTCGGGTGCGGTGGTTGGGCCCGCCGCGGCTGCGCATCGTGGTGCCGGATTCGCGCAGCATGCTGTGGATAGATCCGTACGACCTACCAGTCGAGGCGACCAGGGTACGGATACTGGCTCCGCCCTCGTAGGCATTGCGCAATTCGCGCAGCACCAGATCGCGCGGTTTTTTCGATTTCCTCATCGGCCCCTCCCCGCTTGAACTTCGATCCCCAAAGCACAAAGAGTAGGAAGCCGGGTCGGCTGGCGGGCCGCTTTGACGAAATCTGTTGCTACACCGGGGCGTCCAAGCGGTCAGGCCAACTCGATGAGATCCCGGTACTCCTCGGACCAGTGGTCTTCGGTCCCGTCGGGCAGCAGCACGACGCGCTGCGGGTCGAGCGCTTCGGCGGCGCCCGGGTCGTGGGTGACCAGCACGACCGCTCCGGCATAGCTGCGTAGGGCGTCGAGCACCTGCTCGCGCGACGCCGGGTCGAGGTTGTTCGTCGGCTCGTCGAGCAGCAGCACATTGGCCGTCGAGGCCACCAGGCCAGCGAGCGCGAGCCGGGTCTTCTCTCCACCGGACAGTGTGCCGGCCGGCTGCTCGAGTTGGCTTCCGCTGAACATGAATGCGCCGAGCAGACCGCGCAGCTCTTGCTCCCCGGAGTCCGGCGCGGCGTGGCGAATGTTCTCCCACACCGTCGCGGCGTCGTCGAGGGTGTCGTGTTCCTGGGCGAAATAACCGATTTTCAAACCATGTCCGGGCTCCATCGATCCGGCATCGGGTTGCTCGACGCCGGCCAGCAACCGCAACAGCGTCGTCTTGCCCGCACCGTTGAGCCCGAGCACCACCACCCGAGAGCCGCGGTCGATCGCCAGATCTACCCCGGTGAAAATTTCCAGCGACCCGTACGTCTTCGTCAGCCCGGATGCCGTCAATGGCGTGCGACCGCACGAGGCGGGCGTTGGGAATTTGATCCGGGCCACCTTGTCTGCCACCCGCTGTTCGTCGAGTGCTGCCATCATCCGATCAGCACGGCGCAACATGTTTTGTGCCGCAACGGCTTTAGTGGCTTTGGCGCCGAGCTTGGCGGCTTGGGCACGCAGTGCGGTGGCTTTGCGCTCGGCGTTGGCGCGTTCGCGGCGGCGGCGCTGTTCGTCGGTGGCGCGGGCGTCGAGGTACTTCTGCCACCCCATGTTGTAGACGTCGGCTTCGCCGCGCACCGCGTCCAGAAACCACACCCGGTTGACGACGTCGGCGAGCAGGTCGACGTTGTGGCTGATGACTACCAGCCCGCCAGCGTGGTTGCGCAGGAAATCCCTCAGCCAGCCCACCGAATCGGCGTCGAGGTGGTTGGTCGGCTCGTCGAGCAACAACGTGGTGGCCGATCCGGCACCGGTGTCAGAGGCCGCAAACAGGATCCGGGCCAACTCCACGCGGCGGCGCTGGCCGCCGGACAGGGTGCGCAACGGCTGCGTGAGCACGCGGTCGGGCAGTCCGAGACTCGCGCAGATACGGCCCGCTTCGCTTTCGGCGCCGTAGCCGCCGAGCGCGGCGAAGCGCTCCTCGAGCTGACCGTAGCGGCGGATGGCACGATCGCGCGCGTCGTCGTCGGCGACCTCGGCCATCAACGCCTGCTGCTTTTCCAAGTCGGTAAGCAGTGTGTCCAAACCGCGCGCGGAGAGCACCCGGTCGCGGGCCAGGAGGTCGAGGTCACCCTCCTTGGGATCCTGCGGCAGATAACCGATCTCGCCGGTGCGTGCCACCGTTCCCGCGTACGGCTGGCCCTCGCCCGCGAGGATGCGCAAGGTGGTGGTCTTGCCGGCGCCGTTACGCCCGACGAGCCCGATGCGGTCTCCCGGCTGTATCCGCAGCGCCGGGCCGTCGGCATAGAGCAACGTGCGCGCGCCTGCGCGGACCTCGAGGTCCGTAGCCGTGATCACGGTCACTCTCCTTGTGCAGAATCGCCCTGGGTTACCTGGCTATTTGTCGTCGGTGAACACCGGCGGCCGTTTTTCGGCGCGCGCGGCAACCGCTTCTTCGAAGTTGCCGGTGAGCAGGCGGACGAAGAGCTGTCCCAGACCTTCGGCCTGCATGTGCCCTTCCAGGCTAGCGGCGTCCAGTCCACTCCACAGTGTGCGCTTGGTCAACTCCACGCCCGGCCGCGAGAAGGCAGCGATCCGCTCGGCCATGTCATAGCAGGTTTCCAGCAGCTGGTCGTCGGGGACCTGACGGGACACCAGCCCGATCCGCTCGGCCTCCTCGGCATCGATGTCGCGCCCGGTCAGCATGATCTCGAAAGCCCGCGACGACCCGATCGCCCGCGGTAGCAGGTAGCTCAAACCCAGCTCGCTGGCGGTCAGCCCGTTGTTGATGCCCGCGGCCCGGAAATACGCCCCGTGCGACGCGACGCGGATGTCGGCGGCCAGCGCCAGGCAAAGTCCGCCTCCGATCGCCGCGCCGTTGACCGCGGCGATCACCGGCTGGTGCAGCCGTCGCAGCGCGAGGATGACGTCGTCGAGGATCTGCATCGAGCGCAACGCGTAGGTGGGCCGGGTGAGACCCTGAACGTGCGGGACGCTGCCGACCGATTTGTGGTCGGCGCCCGACGAGAAGCCTTTGCCAGCGCCGGTCAGCACGACCACCCGTACCGCGTTGTCGTAGCTGATGTTCTCCAGAACCTCTTTCAGCGGCACCATGACGTCGAACGCCATGGAGTTCATTCGCTCGGGCCGATTGAGGGTGATCAACGCGACGTGCGGCCGCGGATGTTCGACGAGGACCATGCTCACCGTTGAACGGTAACCCGACCTCGCGCGGGTTTAGTTCAGGACTGGTCGTCTTCGTGCGCCGCTATCGCCGCGTCGACGTCGAAGTCTTTGACCTGCTGAACCAGATCTTCCAGCGCGCTAGGCGGCAGTGCACCGGCCTGGTTAAAGACCAGTTTGCCCTTCTTGAAAGCCATCAGTGTCGGGATGGATCGGATCTGAGCGGCCGCGGCCAGCTCCTGCTCGGCTTCGGTGTCCACTTTGGCGTGCACGACGTCAGGGTGCTTGTCCGCCGATGCGGAGAACGTGGGTGCGAACTGGCGGCACGGTCCGCACCAGGATGCCCAGAAGTCGACCAGCACGATGTCGTTGCCGTTGATCGTTTCGTTGAACTGCGCGGCGGTGAGGTCTTGGGTAGTCACGACCAGCTCAACGCTGCGACCTGCCGCGGTGTTCCCGCGATCAGGTCAGGTGGTCGTAGTCGCCGCGGACCCAGGCGGCGTGGCGCTCGGCCGATCGCTGGACCGCGGCGTTGCCGTCGGTGTCGATGGCATTGGTGAAGAGACCGTAAATGCGGTCGAAGTGCAGCGGGGCCAGCGTGGCCGCCATCCGTTGCACCACGGCGGCAGAGAGCGGAAGACGGTTGGGATAGCTGCGCAAGAAGCCGACCGTGCGGCGGTCCGGGTTGGGAAAGACGGTGTCCCCGGCGAGCAGCACGCCCTGGCCGTCGGCGCCGTCGGTCCAGCAGGCGACCGAACTGCCCGGGAAATGCCCGCCCACCCGGACTACCGTCAATGAGGGCGTCAGCGCCAAGGTGTCCGACCACTGCTGAATCACCGGGTCGGGGCGCATCACCCAGTCGGCGTCGGCGGCATTGACGTACACCGGGACCCCGCCCAGCCGGCGACTCCACTCGACTTGTGCGCCGAACATGTGCGGATGGCTGGCGACGATCGCGATGACGGCGCCGCGGTCGGCGACGGCGGCCACCGCGTCGTCGTCGACGAAGCCGGACGGATCCCACAACACGTTTCCGGCGTCGGAGCACACCAGCTTTCCCAGCTGCCCGATTCCCAACGCCGGAGAACTGCCGATCGCCACCAACCCGTCTTCGACTTCCCAGACCACCGACCGCATTCCTTCGCGCGACCAGTTGGTCCAGCGTCGCCCACAGCTGACCTTCGCTGGGAACCCACTGCCGCTCATCGGCACAGATCGCGCACACACCCGATGCGGTACTGTGCTCGACACCGCACGTTCTGCACAGCCAAAACATGGCACAACTCTAATTCGCCGGCGCTGCAGTACAGCCGGACGACTGCGGTATACACAGCGCGCGTTAAGCGCCCGCTGCAGCGGGTATCCCCGCCACGGCTAATGCTCGCGATCGGAGAAGCGTCGATGACCGTCACCTTCTCGGGTCCCTCGCGGACTCGGTTGTTAATCCCGCTACTGGCCGGAGTTACCGCTTTGTCAATCGCCGCGTGCGGCACATCGAACAACCAGAACTCCACACAGCACGGCACCGCGGCAAGCCAACCGAGCTCCGCGCCCAAGCCACCGCCGCCACCACCACCGCCGGTGGGCAAGGATCACATCGAGGGCCTGGTCAGATCGGTGTCAGGTAATGCGATCCAGCTCACCCAACGGGACCGGAGCGCCGCGACGGTGGACTTCAGCCCGCAGACGATGGTTACGGTGCTCAGCTCGGCTGCGCTGACCGACGTGAAGCCCGGCAGTTGCGTCGACATCAGGTCCGCGCCGCAGAGCGCCTCGCCCGGCGGGGCGATCACTGCGGAATCTGTGGAGATCAGCCCCGCGGTAGCCCACAGGTGCCCGCCGCCACCGGGGCCCGCCGCCGCGGTTTACGGCACGGTGGACTCCGTCGCGGGCAACGCCATCAAGGTCAACACCATTGATCTCACCGGCAAAACAACGCATACCACCGTTAACGTCATCAACACGACCACCTACACCAAGCACGCCATTACTAATGCCCAAACGGTCCAGAATGGTAAGTGCATGGCGGCGCAGGGAACCAAGGACGGCAGTGTGCTGCGCGCTGCGACGATCGACCTCGAACCATGCCCGCCGATGGGCGGCCCGCACCACCATTTCCACCTCCCATGGTTGCTGCATCATCATCACCATTAGGACCAAACGCGACTCGTTCAACCGCTTTCGCGCGGGCTAGCCGGATACACAGTTGGTTCATAATCGGGTGCTGGGCGGCACTCAGCTGCGCCGCCGATCGTGAGAAATGTTGCTCGGCAGGCCTGCTCAGCGCAGCCGTCAAGTGGAAAGGATCTTCAATGTCTGTCACTTCCCCACCCGTCCGGCCGAGCCGATTGGCGATCGTGACGCTCACCGGCGCCGCCGTGCTGTCGGTCGCCGCGTGCGGCGCATCCAACACCGCGAAGCCCACTTCGGCGAATCCGACCGGCTCCGCTCCCTCCTCGTCGTCGCCGTCGGCATCGGCCAAGGGAAAGGACTGGGTGAACGGGCTCATCGATTCGGTGTCGGGCAACACAATTCAGGTGAGCCAGCGATCCGGGACTGCCACCATCGACTTCACCCCGTCGACCGCAGTCTCCGAGCTCACCGCGGCTCAACTCACCGACATCACCGCGGGCAGCTGCATCAGTGTGCATCCGGACCGCCACGGCGCCTCAACACAAGGTGGCGCAATCACCGCTCGATCGGTGCGCGTCAGCACCGCTGTCGACGGGAAGTGCCCGCAGCCCAACCAGCCGGCGGGCGAGGCGAATCACCACCAGTTACAGGGGCAGGTCGCATCCGTGGCGGGCAACACCATCACGCTGAATAGCGCTGACCAAGGCGCCAACTCGTCCAGCATCACCGTCACCGACACCACGAAGTACACCAAGCAGACGACCGCTGACGCGCAGGCGATCGCTCAGGGCAAGTGCATCGCGGCCCACGGAACCAAGGACGGCGGCGGCACGCTGCAGGCGACGACCATCAGCGTTCAACAGGCCGACAACGGCAGCTGCCCGCAACCCGGCGGTACGCATCACCGGCACTAGCCTGCCGTCGCTTCAGTACGACCGGGGCAACCCGAGGCTGTGCTGCGCAACGTGATTGAGGATCATCTCGCGACTGATCGGCACGGTCTTGAACAACCGGACGAACTCATACATGTTGGCCAGGGCGACCTCGCGAGTGAAGCCCGCGCCGCCGTGCACCTCGATGGCCTGATCGACGCAGCGGATGGCGGCGTCGGCGGACAGGAACTTGGCCATATTGCTGTGCTCGCCGGCGTCGGCCCCGCAGTCGTAGCCGGTTGCGGCGTGACGAGTCATCAGCCGCGCGGCCTCGAGGGCAATCTTGGCTTCCGCCAAGGGATGCGCGAGGCCCTGGTGCGCCCCGATCGGCACCTGCCACACTCGGCGCTCGCGGGCATAGGCCACCGCTTTGTCGAGCGCGTAGCGGCTGACGCCGTTGCAGATCGCGGCGATGATCACCCGCTCGGGGTTCATACCGTCGAACGCGACCCGTAATCCGTTGCCTTCGCCTCCGACCAGCCGATCAGCCGGGACGGCAACGTTGTCGAAGAACACCGTGAACGATTTGTCGGTGATTTCGAACGTCATCGGTATGCGGTGCATGTCGATACCGGGCGTGTCACGGTCGACGAGGAATAGCGAAAGCTCCGCGCGGCCTTGGGTGTCGGTGCCGGTGCGGGTGACGACGAGCAGCGCGTCAGCTTGATCGGCGGCGGTGATGTAGGTCTTCTGTCCGCTGATGAAGTACTTGTCACCCTCGCGGTGCGCGGTGGTGGCCAGTTGGTGGCTGTTGGATCCGGCGTCGGGTTCGGTGATCGCGAACGCGATCTTCATCGTCCCGGCCGCCATCGGCGCCAACCATTGCTGCTTCTGCTCGTGGTTGGCGTGCCGCGCCAGCAGGCTGCCGACGATGCCGGGTGAGATCATCAGCATGATCTGCGGGCAGCCGGCCGCGGCGGCTTCCTCGGCGACGACGTTCATCGCGCTCAATCCCATTCCGCCGCCGCCGTATTCCTCGGGCAGGTTGACGCCGACGAATCCGCCGGCCGCCAAGGCGTCCCACAGCTCGGTGGGATGCTGCAGGGTCTCGCTGCAGTGGGTGAAGTAGTCGTTGCCGAACCCGGCGACTATCCCGTGGACCGAAGCCCGCAGCTCTGCTTCTTCGATCTCGGAAAGGCTCATCGGAAGTCCATCCAGTGTCCGTGCGGAGTGAAGCCGAGCAGGAACGGGATCTCGATGCGACAGATCGGTCCCGCGGTCACGTCGTCGGTGTCGAAAATCGCGTATTCACCGAGGTTTTCGGTCCACCGCGAGATCGGAACCATCAGATAGCCGTCGCCTTCTGGAGCATCGGGAGTGCGCGGCACAAAGGTCGGCTCCATCACCAGCGACGGACGTTCGTCGCGCAGCCGGTACCGCTGCTCGTCGCCGCTGCGCCGGTCGCGCACGACCAGGCTGTGCATCCGCATGCCCGTTCCTTTGGCGTCGCCGCCGATCAGGTATCCCCAACGCTGACCGTGCCCGTAGAAACGTTCGTCGACCTTGGGCAGCTCGCAGGGCTGGTCATCGAGCATCTCGGATTTCACGCTTCCGGCGGCCAGGTCAACCGTCCACCGTCCAAGCGTGCTGCGAGCCAAGTTGAAGAACAGTGCGACGTCCTCCCCTTCGAAGCCGTCGATGTCCAGCGGGAAAGGCGGGCGTTCGAAGATCGGGGCTTCCAAGCTCAGCGTGTCACCGTCGACGTCGGCGGCCAAGGTGTGCATGATGTATTGCGGCTCGATTTCCGCTGTGATCCAACGGATCTCGCCGTTCTCGATATCGTCGCGTGGTATCAGCGCCAACATGGTCGGCAGCTCCGGATGCCACCCTTGCACCGACTGCCCGCGCTCAATACGGTCCGGGTCGAAGACGAAACCCTGAAACGGCAACACCATGTAGTCCGGGGTGAGCCACATGTCGTGGACTTCGGACGAATAGGGCGCATCCCAGAGTTCGCGGGATGCGACCGCACCGTCGGGTTGTACGACATGGACGGTGACGTATGGCTTGTGATTGCTGTAGGCCCAGCCATACAGCGTGCCGCTGGCGCTGTCCCATTTCGGGTGCGCGGTGAATGCCGCGTCACCGTAGCCGGCCCGATCGAAGATGCCGCGTGACAGCTGCGGCGACCACGCCACCACGCCGCGGGTCTGCAGGGTGATGGGATCCAGGGCCACTGGCGGGCTGCCCTGCTCGCCTGACGCGAGGATCTCCCCCGCGAACGGAAAGCAGTTGATGTTGTTGGTGCCCTGGGGAATTCCCCGGGTGTGCTCGTCGGGCACGGCGGCGCCGAAGCCGATATTGCGCCAGTCGGTCCAATCGCCGTCGGACCAGCAGAACATTCCACGCCGATGCCGGTCTTCCAGCAGATATTTGGGCGTGCGGACCCAGCGGTTACGAAAGTCGGCGCGGCCGTTGTCGAAGGTGAGTCCCTGCACCATGCCATCCATCGCCAGCAGCCCGTTCGCGCCCTGCCGGGTGGGCCGCTTGAACGTCGGCCCGACCCGATAAAAGCCGCCGCACAGCTCTTTGGGGATCTCGCCGAAGGTTGTCACACAGTCCTCGACGGTCGCCTCGAACCGCATCGGTCGGAAGGCCCCGCTCAGCACGGCGGTATTCGGGACAGTCACCATGGCGACTTAGTATACTAAGTGCCGTGACGATGACAAGACCCTCGCGTGCGCCCGATGTGGTCGCCGCGACCCTGCGCCGACGGATTCTTTCCGGCGAACTCGCACCCGGCGATCGGCTGCCCTCCGAGGGCGAACTGATCAGCCAACTCGGCGTCAGCCGTGAAACGGTCCGCATGGCGCTCCGGCTGCTGGACGCCGAGGGGCTCACCGCTACCAGCCAGGGACGCAGCGGTGTGCGTATCCGTCACCCCGAACCCGAGCGCGTTGCGCGCTCATTGGTGCAGTTGTTCACCCTTACCGGCGCGACCTGGGGTGACCTGTTGGCTTTTCGCTCGATGCTCGAACCCGCCGCCGCGGCCCACGTCGCCGAGCACGCCACCGGGCCACAGCGCCGGCGAATCGCCGCTGTCGCCGAGCGCGGGATCGCACCCGACGGGACCGGATATCACGAATTCCACGAACTGCTAGTGCAAGCCAGCGATAATCCGCTTCTCACAACGGTTTTGGCCGCGATCGAACAGGCGGTTCGCTGGGCTGCGTCCGAGCAGAACATCACTCAGTACGACCGCGACGAGGCCGCCAAATCGCATCGCGCGATCGCCGCCGCCATCACTGCGAAGGATCCTCAAAAGGCGCAGCACCGCATGGAGCAACATCTCAACGCTGCGCTGCGTCACGTCGAGGCGTCGGGACTGCGCGGGGCGCCGATGATTCCCCCGTCACGATGGCGGGGCGACAACAGCGATCTGCCCTGGCGCTGAAGCGCTCTTACTTCTTGCCGCGCCAGCCACGCTCGAAGGGCAGCCGCCACGCCCGCGGCGCGATCAACGGATGGACCGCATTGGGGCCCCACGAATCGAGGTCGTAGCTGTGCACCGGTGGTGGATCCTCCAGCAACGGGGCGGAGACCTCCCAGAGTCGCTCGATGCCTTCCGCGGTGTTGTACAACGTCCGGTCGCCGCGCATCGCGTCAAGAATCAGCCGCTCGTAGGCCTCGAGGACATCGCCGGCGTGGGCGGTCTCCTCCATGGTGAATTGCAGGCTGAGCTTGTCCAGTTTCATTCCCGGCCCGGGCCGCTTGCCGTAGAACGACAGCGACATCCTGGACACGTCGGCAAGGTCGAAGGTCAAGTGATCCGGACCCTTTTGTCCGACACCCGATCCGGGAGGGAACATGCTCCGCGGCGGCTCGTGGAACGCGATCGAGATGATGCGCTGCCCCTCGGCCAGGCCCTTGCCGGTACGCAGAAAGAACGGGACACCCGCCCAGCGCCAGTTGTCGATCTCACATTTGAGCGCGACGAACGTCTCGGTATCCGATTCCGGAGCGACCCCGTGTTCGCCACGGTAGCCGCGGTATTGCCCGCGAACCACCTTGCGTGGGTCAAGCGGACGCATCGAGCGGAAGACCTTGTTTTTTTCGTCGCTGATCGCCGCTGACGCAAGCTCAGTGGGTGGCTCCATCGCGACGAAGGCCAGGATCTGGAACAGGTGGGTGACCACCATGTCCTTGAATGCCCCCACGGATTCGTAGAAGCCGGCCCGGTTCTCACAGGTGAGTCTCTCCGGCACGTCAATCTGGATGTGGTCGATGAACTGGCGGTTCCAAATCGGCTCGAACAGTCCGTTGGCGAACCGGAAAGCGAGAATGTTCTGCGCCGCCTCCTTGCCCAGGAAGTGGTCGATCCGGAATATCTGTTCTTCGTCGAATCGCTCGTGGATCGCCCTGTTGAGCTCCCGCGCGCTAGCCAGATCCATGCCGAACGGCTTTTCCATGATGACCCGGGAGTTCGCCGCCAAGTCCGCCTTGTGCAGCGTGTCCATCACGGCCATCACTGCCTTCGGCGGCACGCTCAGGTAGTGCAGCAAGCGAGCCTCGCCGCCGAGTGCCTCAACCTGCTCGGCCACCGCGCTCGCCAGAGCCTCCGGGCCGTCTTGCTGGGAAACAAAGGTCAAATTGGCGACGAATTGCTCGAAGAGTTCATCGGAATCGGTGTGGTGGGCGAACTCCTTGCAGGCCTTGTGCGCCACTTCTTCGCGGAACGTCTTGCTGTCCATTTCGTCGAGCGACGTTCCGATGACGCGCATCTCAGGGGCGAGCTTCGAGCACGACAGGTGAAGCAGACCCGGTAAAAGCTTTCGGCGAGCCAAATCGCCTGTGGCCCCGAACATTACGACGACATGAGGCTCCGCGCCATTTTTGTTTTGCTTAGCTCCCTGAGCTACCGCAGCATCCGTCACGTTTACGATCGTAACGAAGGCTGGTCGGTTTCACACCATGCGCAGATGAACACTGAATCCGATGAAATTCGCGGGCAGCTTCAGACGATAGGACGCCTGATCACGCGATGCCCAGGATCCCCGGAGGAACCTCATACCAGCCCGTCCCGTCCGAATACGCCCAGCCGCAGGGCGTGAGTTGCCGCATGCCCCTCATCGTTGATTACCCAACACTTCGGCCCGTTCGGGTCAGGCCCGGGCTTGGCGGGGGCGGGGTCAGCTTGAGCGACACCGCTGCCCATCAGCACGGCGGCCGCGCACGCCGCGATCATCATCAGCTTCTTCGTCACAGGGCGAATCCTTTCAGTCCGGTCTTATGATTTTGCGGGCAGTGTCGCGCTCGCGCGACTTTTAGCCAGCAAAGACCGGGTCCTTAACAGGACGTTTACAGTTCAGACCGTGAAGCCCAACGCGCGTAATTGGTCGCGGCCGTCTTCGGTGATCTTGTCCGGGCCCCACGGTGGATTCCACACCCAGTTGATCCGCAGCTCATCGACCAGACCCGCACCAATCAGCGCGTTACGCGACTGGTCTTCGATGACGTCGGTCAGCGGGCAGGCCGGCGATGTCAACGTCATGTCGATCAGCGCGACGGTCCCCTCCTCGGCCTCTTCGAGGTTGACACCGTAGACCAAGCCAAGGTCAACGACGTTGATGCCCAATTCGGGGTCGACGACGTCACGCATCGCCTCCTCGATGTCGCCGAGCAGCTCGTTATCCGGCACCGCGGTTTCACTCATCCTTTGACCTCCTCCAAATCGCCGCTCGCTTGCGCCAGCGCGTCCTTAAAAGCCATCCAGCCCAACAGCGCGCATTTGACCCGGGCCGGATACTTGGCGACGCCGGCGAACGCGATGCCATCGCCCAGAACGTCCTCGTCACCGGCGACATTTCCGCGGGACGACACCATCTCGGTGAACGCGGTGACCGTCTTCAACGCCTGCCCGACGCTTTGACCGATCACCTGCTCGGTCAGCACCGAAGTGGCAGCTTGGCTGATCGAACAGCCCTGGCCGTCGTAGGAGACGTCGACGACGGTCTCCCCGTCGTCGGACAGCGTGACCCGCAGAGTGACGTCGTCACCGCAGACCGGGTTCTTGTGATAGACCTCCGCGGCGAACGGCTCGCGAAGGCCGCGGTGCTGCGGATGCTTGTAGTGATCGAGGATCACTTCCTGGTACATCTGTTCGAGACGCATGACGACTCACGCCCTGCCGAAGAAATCGATGGCCCGGCGCACCCCGGCGACTAGCCGGTCGACCTCGTCAAGCGTGTTGTAAATCGCGAACGATGCGCGCGCGCTGGCCACGACGTCGAACCGGCGGTGCAACGGCAGCGCGCAGTGGTGTCCGACCCGCACCGCGACGCCCTCATCGTCGAGAACCTGACCGACATCGTGCGCGTGCACGCCGTCAACGACGAAAGATACTGGTGAGCCACGATTTTCCAAGGTGGTGGGGCCGATTATCCGCACCGCGTCGATGCCGGACAGGCCGTCGATCGCAGCCGCCACCAACTCGCGCTCGTGTGCTTCGACAGTGGGCATGCCGATGCTGCCGAGGTAGCGCGCCGCTGCGGCCAGCCCGATAACCTGCGATGTCATCGGGGTGCCGGCCTCGAATCGCTGCGGCGGCGCGGCGTAGGTGGTGGCCTGCATGGTCACCGTCTCGATCATCGAGCCGCCGGTGAGGAACGGCGGTAGCGCATTGAGCAGCTCGCTGCGGCCGTAGAGCACACCGATTCCATTGGGGCCCAACATCTTATGGCCAGAGAATGCGGCGAAGTCGACGTCGAGGGCGTGGAAGTCGATCGGCTGGTGCGGCACCGACTGGCAGGCATCCAGCACGGTCAGCGCGCCGACAGCCTTGGCCCGCTGGACTAGTTCTGCGACCGGGGCCACCGTGCCGGTCACATTCGAGTGATGGCTGAACGCAACGACTTTGACGTTCTCGTCGAGTTGCAGCGAGCCCAGGTCGATGCGACCGTCGTCGGTGACGCCGTACCAGCGCAGGCTGGCACCGGTGCGGCGGGCCAGTTCCTGCCACGGGACCAGGTTGGCGTGGTGCTCGAGTTCGGTGATGACGATGACATCGCCCGGTCCGACCGCACGTTCGAAGCGGTTGTCCCCCAGCACGTACGACAAAAGGTTCAGCGATTCGGTGGCGTTCTTGGTGAACACCAGCTCATCGGCATGGGCGCCGACGAACGCGGCGATGTCGGCGCGGCCCTGCTCGTAGGCGTCGGTGGCCTCTTCCATCAGTTGATGCGCGCCGCGGTGCACCCCGCCGTAGGACGTGGTGAGGAACTCGCGCTCGGCGTCGAGGACCTGCAACGGACGCTGCGACGTCGCCCCGGAATCCAGGTACGCCAACTGTTTTCCGCCGCGCATGACCCGCGACAGGATCGGGAAGTCGGCCCGGATCGCCGCGAGGTCCAGCGCCGCGGGTCGAGTGGCCGAAACCGTCATGTCAGGCCCCCGAAGCGGCCGTCTGATGGGGGTACCTCCCGCTTGCGGGGGAGAAGCGGAGGTAGCCGTTCTCTTCGAGCTCGTCGGCCAACTCCGGACCACCCGATTCGATGATCCGGCCGCCAACGAAGACGTGGACGAACTGTGGGTGGATGTACCGCAGAATCCGGGTGTAGTGCGTAATCAGCAGGATTCCGCCGCGCTCGGTTTCCGCATAGCGGTTGACGCCCTCGCTGACCACGCGCAACGCGTCCACGTCCAGGCCGGAGTCGGTCTCGTCGAGGATCGCGATCTTGGGCTTCAGCAATCCCAGTTGCAGGATTTCGTGGCGCTTCTTCTCGCCACCGGAAAAGCCTTCGTTGACACTGCGTTCGCCGAAGGCCTGGTCGATGTCCAGCTCCTCCATCGCAGCCTTGACCTCTTTGACCCAGTGCCGCAGCTTGGGCGCCTCGCCGCGCACGGCGGTCGCGGCCGACCGCAGGAAGTTCGACATCGAGACGCCGGGCACCTCGACGGGGTACTGCATGGCCAGGAACAAGCCGGCGCGGGCGCGCTCGTCGACGCTCATGTCCAGGACGTTCTGCCCGTCGAGCGTGATCGAACCGGACGTGACGCGGTACTTCGGATGTCCAGCGATGGCGTAGGACAAGGTCGACTTGCCAGATCCGTTGGGGCCCATGACCGCATGGGTTTCACCGGAGCGCACCGTCAGGTTGACCCCGTTGAGGATGCCGATTTCGTCGCCGTCGGATGCGTTCTCGACGCTGACGTGCAGGTCTTTGATTTCCAGAGTTGTCATGAGGCGGTAATTCTCGATTCCGTAATGGCCAGTTCGTGTTCGATGGCTGTGGTCAGGCGTTCGCGTATTTCGGGGACCGCGATCTTGGCGATGATCTCGTTGAAGAACCCGCGCACCACCAATCGGCGGGCCTGTTCTTCGGGGATCCCGCGGGAACGTAGGTAGAACAGCTGCTCGTCGTCGAATCTTCCGGTGGCGCTGGCGTGTCCGGCTCCGACGATCTCGCCGGTCTCGATCTCCAGGTTGGGCACCGAGTCGGCACGTGCGCCGTCGGTCAGCACCAAGTTGCGGTTCACCTCGAAGGTGTCGGTGCCGGTGGCCTCGGCCCGGATCAGCACGTCGCCCACCCAAACGGTATGTGCATCCGGGCGGTCCGATTTCGGATCCCCTTGCAGCGCACCCTTGTACAGCACGTTGGATTTGCAGTTCGGCTGCGCATGGTCGATGAGCAACCGCGATTCCAGGTGCTGACCGTCGTCGGCGAAGTACAGGCCGAGCAGCTCGGCGTCGCCGCCAGGTGCGCCGAACCGCACGTTGCCGGTCATCCGCACCACCTCGCCGCCGAGCGTGATCGCGACATGACGGAGCACGGCGTCCTTGCCCAGCCGGGCGTGGTGTGCGCTGACATGCACGACGCCGTCGGCCCAGTCGGCGATCCAGACCACCGTGAGCCGGGCGGCATCGTCGACGACGAATTCGACGTTGTCGGCGTAGATTCCACTGCCACGATGGTCGACCACGACGACCGCTTCGGCAAGCTCCTCAACGCGCACCTGCAGGTGCCCGTAGGCCACCGCTCCCGCACCGGGTCCTTCGATCGCAATCTCTACCGGCTCGGCGATCTGAGTGTTGCGACCGACGGTGACGACCGTCGCGGTATTGAATGACGAAAACGCTTGTGCGGCAACCCGGTCAGCGGGGACACCGCCCTGTCCGAGCCGTTCGTCACCGCGCCGCACGGTCTCGACTCGCACCCCGGGGCGTTCGCTGACGCTGATCGGGGCACTCCCGGTCGCGTGCGCCGAGCCGTCGTGCAGGCCGTGCAGCCGGCGCAGCGGGGTGAACCGCCAGAGCTCGTCGCGTCCGCCGGGGACCTCGAACGCGTCGACGTCGAAAGACGCGAACTGCTCGCCCTTATTGGCAGCGGCGAGGGACGAACCCTCAACCGCTTCAGTCAATCTCGTCACTACCCGACCGCGCCTTCCATCTGCAGCTCGATCAGCCGGTTGAGCTCCAGCGCGTACTCCATCGGCAGTTCCTTGGCGATCGGCTCGACGAAGCCGCGCACTACCATCGCCATCGCCTCGTCCTCGGTCAGCCCGCGACTCATCAGGTAGAACAACTGGGTTTCGCTGACCTTGGACACGGTCGCCTCGTGGCCCATCGTCACGTCGTCCTCGCGGATATCGACGTAGGGATAGGTGTCGCTGCGGCTGATTGTATCCACCAGCAGCGCATCGCATTTCACGCTGGCGCGTGATCCGTGCGCGCCCTTGTTGACCTGGACCAGGCCACGGTAGGAGGCGCGCCCGCCGCCGCGGGCGACCGACTTGGACACGATGTTGCTCGACGTGTTCGGGGCCAGGTGCAGCATCTTGGCGCCGGTGTCCTGGTGCTGGCCCTCGCCGGCGAACGCGACCGACAACACCTCACCCTTGGCGTGCTCGCCGGTCATCCAGACCGCCGGGTACTTCATGGTGACCTTGGACCCGATGTTGCCGTCGACCCACTCCATGGTGGCGCCGGCCTCGGCGCGCGCCCGCTTGGTGACCAGGTTGTAGACGTTGTTCGACCAGTTCTGGATGGTGGTGTAACGGCAACGGCCGCCGGGCTTGACGATGATCTCCACGACCGCGGAGTGCAACGAGTCAGACTTGTAGATCGGCGCGGTACAGCCCTCGACGTAGTGCACGTACGCGCCCTCGTCGACGATGATCAGCGTCCGCTCAAACTGGCCCATGTTCTCGGTGTTGATCCGGAAGTAGGCCTGCAACGGAATGTCGACGTGCACGCCCGGCGGGACGTAGATGAACGATCCCCCACTCCAGACGGCGGAATTCAGCGCAGAGAACTTGTTGTCACCGGCCGGGATCACGGTGCCGAAGTACTTCTGGAAGATCTCCGGGTGCTCGCGCAGCGCGGTGTCGGTGTCCAGGAAGATGACGCCGAGCTTCTCCAGATCCTCACGGATGGAGTGGTAGACCACCTCCGACTCGTACTGCGCGGCGACGCCGGACACCAGGCGCTGCTTCTCGGCTTCGGGGATGCCCAGCCTGTCGTAGGTGTTCTTGATGTCCTCGGGCAGATCGTCCCAGGTCGCGGCCTGCTTCTCACTGGAGCGCACGAAGTACTTGATGTTGTCGAAGTGGATGCCCTCGAGGTTGGAGCCCCAGTTCGGCATCGGCTTGCGGTCGAAGATGCGCAGCGCCTTCAGCCGATACTCCAGCATCCACTCGGGCTCGTTCTTCTTGGCCGAGATGTCGCGGACCACAGCCTCCGACAGCCCGCGCTGCGCGCTGGCACCGGCCACGTCCGAGTCCGACCAGCCGTAGCCGTAACGGCCCAGCGAGGCGATGGTCTCGTCCTGTGTCAGCGGTGCGTCCAACTTCTGGATCTCAGGGGTGGTCGTCATGACGACGCTCCTTGCTTGCTTGCGGTGGCTTCGACGCGGGCTGAGCGTCGAAGGGTTGACGGCTTCTCGGTGGGAGTTAGCGGCACGTGGGTGGTGCATGCGAAGTCACCGTTGACGATGGTCGCAAGCCGCTGCACGTGGGTCCCGAGCACCTCGGCCATCGCCTGCTGCTCGGTTTCGCACAGCTCCGGAAACTCCTCGGCAACGTGGGACACCGGGCAGTGGTGCTGACAGATCTGCACGCCGTGGATTGGGCCATCGACGCGGGCGGTGGTGGCGACGTAACCGGCCTTGCTCAACGCGCCGGCGACCTGCTCTGCGGCCGCTTCGACGTCGTCGTCCGCGGACGACGCAGCCGCTTCGACACCGGACAGAATCGCGTCGATGCGCTGGCGGGCGAAGCTGCGGACCGCCTCTTGGCCGCCGATCTCACGAAGCTGCCGCATCGCCGCGGACGCCAGATCGTCATAGCTGTGGTCCAGCTTCGCGCGACCGGTCGCGGTCAGCCGGTATCGCTTGGCGGGGCGGCCGCGGCCGGCTTGCTGCCACGGGGCGGCGGGAACCGACTCGGCCTCACCCATCTCGATCAGCGCGTCGAGGTGACGTCGCACCCCGGCGGCCGACAAACCCAGCCGCTCACCGATCTGGCCGGCGGTGATAGACCCGGACTCCAGCAGCAACCGCACGACGGCGCTGCGGGTCTGACCGTCATGGGTCGCAGCAGCCGCTGCTGCTTCGGCACCTTGGACGGACGGCGAGAATTTCACAACACCAGTGTGACGCAATTCCAGCAACGGGTCCAGCAAGGCTACCCTCTGCCGGCGTTGCACTGGTCACACCTGACCGGTTCGGCCCTTGCCTGGCGGCAGTTACGCTGCTGTGATGGCAGCCCGCCACCACACTCTCAGTTCGTCGATCGCCAGCCTGCACGGTGACGAACTGGCGGTGGGCCAGCCGCTGAACGACGGCGAGCTGGTCGCGCTTCGTCGCACCCGGGTTTTCGGCGCGACCGGCACGGTGCTGATGGGCATCGGAGCCCTCGGAGCCGGAGCCCGGCCCGTCGTTCAAGACCCGACGTTCGGCGTCCGACTGCTCAACCTCCCGTCGCGGATCCAGACGGTGTCGCTGACGATGACGACGACCGGTGCTGTGATGATGGCCCTGGCCTGGCTGATGCTGGGCCGATTCGCGCTGGGCAAGCGGCGAATGTCGCGCGGTGAGCTGGACCGCACATTGTTGCTGTGGGTGCTGCCGCTGCTGATCGCGCCACCCATGTACAGCAAGGACGTCTACTCCTACCTGGCGCAAAGCCAAATTTGCCGGTTGGGCCTCGACCCCTACCGGGTGGGCCCGGCGACCGGGCTGGGCCTGGACCACGTCTTCACCTCGTCGGTGCCAAGTCTGTGGCGGGAGACGCCGGCGCCCTACGGGCCGCTGTTCTTGTGGATCGGCCGTGGTATTTCGGCGTTGACCGGCGAAAACATCGTCGCCGCGGTGCTTTGCCACCGGCTGGTGGTCCTGGTGGGCGTGGGCCTGATTGTGTGGGCGACACCGCGACTGGCCCGTCGCTGCGGCGTAGCTGAAGTCAGCGCGCTGTGGTTGGGGGCAGCCAACCCACTGCTGATCATGCATCTGGTCGCGGGCATCCATAACGAGGCGGCCATGCTCGGGCTCATGCTGACCGGCACCGAGTTCGCGCTGCGCGGTATCGACTCCGCGCGGCCGCTGTGGCCACGACCGTGGCCGCGGGCAAGCGGCGACCGGGCGGACTGGGCGCCGCTGGGAATGCTGCTGGCCGGGGCGATCCTGATCGTGCTGTCCTCGCAGATCAAGCTGCCATCGCTGCTGGCACTGGGCTTCGTCACGATGGCGTTGGCCCAGCGCTACGGCGGCAACCTGCGGTCATTCTTGCTGGCAAGCAGCCTGATGGCGGGCTTGTCGCTGGCCGTGATGGCCGCTGTCGGCTCGGCCAGCCGGCTCGGTTTCGGCTGGATCTACACCCTGGGCACCGCCAATGTGGTGCGCAGTTGGATGTCGCCGCCGACGCTGATCGCCCTGGGCACCGGGCAGGTGGGGATTCTGCTGGGCCTGGGCGACCACACCACCGCGGTGCTGTCGCTGACCCGTGGCATCGGCGTCTTGATCATCGCCGTCATGGTCGCCTGGTTGCTGATGGCCGTGCTGCGCGGCCGGCTGCATCCGGTCGGCGGGCTCGGTGTCGCGCTGGGCGGCACAGTGCTGCTGTTCCCGGTGGTGCAGCCGTGGTACCTGCTGTGGGCCATCATCCCGTTGGCAGCTTGGGCCACCCGGCCGGGTTTCCGGATCGCGGTGATCATCGTGACGATCGTGGTGGGCATCTTCGGCCCAACGGCCAACGGTGATCGGTTCGCGCTGTTCCAGATCGTGGACGCCACCGTGGCCAGCACCGTCATCGTGGTGCTGCTCATCGCCGCGACTTATGACCGCCTGCCGTGGCGGCCATTGCGAGTCACCGAGCTCACCCGGGACGCGGCAGCACCGGATCCATCGCCCACCGGCCAGACCCCGCAGTCCGCCGCTTACGCTCAATCTTCGTGAGCCCGGCGTCAGACATCCCCGTGCGGTTGCGCGGGGTGTGCAAGCAATACGGCTCGACTACTGCCGTTTCCCACCTCGACCTCGACGTGCATCCGGCTGAGGTGTTGGCACTGCTCGGCCCTAACGGCGCAGGCAAGACGACGACGGTTGAGATGTGCGAGGGGTTCGTCCGCCCCGATGCCGGCACGATCGAGGTGCTTGGGCTGCACCCGATCGCCGACAACGCCCAGCTGCGGGCGCGCATCGGCGTGATGCTGCAGGGCGGCGGCGGCTATCCCGCTGCCCGGGCCGGTGAGATGCTCAACCTGGTGGCCTCCTACGCCGCCGACCCGTTAGATCCTCAGTGGCTGCTGTCCACGTTGGGCCTGACCGACGCGGCCCGCACCACCTACCGCCGACTCTCCGGCGGGCAGCAGCAGCGGCTCGCGCTGGCCTGCGCGCTGGTCGGCCGGCCGGAATTGGTCTTCCTCGACGAGCCGACTGCCGGCATGGACGCGCAGGCCCGAATCCTGGTGTGGGAGTTGATCGATGCGCTCCGCCGCGACGGCGTGACGGTGGTACTGACCACCCATCAGCTCAAAGAAGCCGAAGAGCTCGCCGACCGGCTGGTCATCATCGACCACGGGGTGACCGTGGCCGCTGGCACGCCGGCCGAGTTGACCCGCAGCGGCGCTAAAGGCCAGCTTCGGTTCAGCGCGCCGCCGCGGCTCGATTTGTCACTGCTGGTGTCGGCGCTGCCCGAGGACTATCAGGTCTCCGAGTCGATGCCGGGCGAGTATTTGGTGGAAGGCCCGGTCGACCCGCAGGTGCTGGCCACCGTGACGGCGTGGTGCGCTCAGATCAACGTGCTGGCCACCGATCTGCGGGTGGAACAACGCAGCCTGGAAGACGTGTTTCTTGAGCTGACCGGCCGGGAGTTGCGCTCGTGACTGAAACCCATTTTCCTGCAGGCACTTTCACGCCCAACCCGCAGCCCGCTGCGGTACCGAAGATGCTGGCCGCGCAGTTCCGGCTGGAGCTGAAGCTGCTGCTGCGCAACGGCGAGCAGCTGCTGCTGACCATGTTCATCCCGATCACGCTGCTAGTCGGTTTGACGTTGTTGCCGCTCGGATCGTTCGGCGACAACCGGGCCGCCACGTTCGTCCCGGTGATCATGGCGCTCGCGGTGATCTCGACCGCGTTCACCGGCCAGGCGATCGCGGTCGCGTTCGACCGCCGCTACGGCGCGCTCAAACGGCTGGGCGCGACGGCACTGCCGGTGTGGGGCATCATCGCCGGTAAGTCGGCAGCGGTCGTCACCGTCGTCTTCCTGCAGTCAATCATTCTGGGCGCCATCGGTTTTGCGCTCGGTTGGCGGCCGCCTCCGGCGGGGCTGGCGTTGGGTGCGGTGGTCATCGCCCTGGGCACCGCGGTGTTCGCGGCCCTGGGTCTGCTGCTCGGTGGTACCTTGCGCGCCGAGATCGTGCTGGCGGTGGCCAACCTGTTGTGGTTCGTCTTCGCCGGGCTTGGTGCACTGACCATCGAATTCGGGATGGTCGGTTCGGCCGTCAAGTGGGCGGCGCGGCTCACCCCGGCCGGGGCGCTGACCGAAGCGCTGTCCCGCGCCATGAGCCTATCGGTGGACTGGTTCGGCGTGGGGGTGCTCGTCGGGTGGGGCACGCTGGCCGGGTTGGCCGCGTTGCGCTGGTTCCGGTTCACCTGACCCGGTCCTACTACGCGGCGTAGTTTGTCCTACGATCGGGCGATGCCTGTCGGGCGACTAGTGCGGCGGATAGTGGACCTACTGCCCGAACCCAGCCATCGCGCGCAACGGATCGTCGCCGCGGCGGTGATCGTGACGCAGGGCGGTATCGCGGTCACCGGCGCGATCGTTCGCGTCACCGCCTCAGGACTCGGCTGCCCTACCTGGCCGCAGTGCTTTCCAGGCAGCTTCACTCCGGTCACCGTTTCCGAAGTCCCCCGAATCCACCAGGCCGTCGAATTCGGCAACCGGATGATCACCTTCGCCGTGGTCCTCACCGCGGCGCTGGCGGTGCTGGTGGTCTACCGGGCCCGGCGCCGAACCGAAGTGTTGATTTACGCCTGGTTGATGCCGACCTCGACGGTGCTGCAAGCGGTGATCGGCGGCATCACCGTGCGTACCGGGCTGCTCTGGTGGACGGTGGCCATTCACCTGCTGACATCGATGACGATGGTGTGGCTTTCGGTGCTGCTGTTCGTCAAGGTCGGTGAGCCCGACGACGGGGTCGTCAATCATCGGGTGGTCAGTCCACTGCGCGCACTCGCTCTGCTCAGCGCGCTGACGCTGGCCGCGGTCCTGGTGGCCGGCACCCTGGTCACAGCCGCGGGTCCACACGCCGGCGACACCAGCCCCCGTCGAACCGTGCCGCGGCTGCGGATCGAGATCACCACGCTGGTGCATGCGCATTCGTCGCTGCTGGTGGCCTATCTCGCCCTGCTTGTCGGGCTCGGCTTCGGGCTGCTGGCGGTGCGCGCACCGCGCCCGGTGCTACTGCGGCTGGGTGTGCTGCTGGTGGTGGTGTTCGGCCAGGCCGCGGTCGGGACCGTGCAGTTCTTCACCGGCGTTCCCGCGGCGCTGGTGGCGGTGCACGTCGCCGGGGCCGCGATTTGCACGGCGGCCACTGCGGCGTTATGGGCCTCGATGCGAGAGCGGACCGAGCCCGAGCCGGTCCAAGGCTGACTCGACGCACACCGCGAACTGACGCTGCCGATCGTCGCGGGCGTGGTGGTCGAGCAGCCGCCAACCCAACGACGGCGCAACCAGATTCAGCGCCACCAGCTCGGCAGCACCGGGTTCGCCGACCACGTCGGCGCGGGCGTACAGCAGCTCTCCGGCATCGATGCCCGACTGCTCGGCAGCTGCCTCCAGCGCGGCCTGCCCGAGATCCCACAATTCGAAGTCGGCCTCGACCGCTGCCTTGCCCGTGAATGCGTGGGATTGGACGCCGCCGAGAAAAACCAACGCCGTGTGGGCTGTCGGGGTGGACGAGCGGCGGGTCTGCACTCCCGCAGTACGAAGATCGCGCAGGTAATGCCGCCCGGCGTTCCAGGCGACGACGGCGGGCGCGTTGAGCAGATTGGGCACCCGCCGTGTCCAGGCCAGAAACTCGTCGCGCCGGTCGGCGTAATCGGTGCCGGCCCGCAGAATCACCAGATCGGCGTTCAGCGTCTCCGGGTCACCCCAGGAAACCCACCGCGCATGCAGTCCCCGATTGCGCAGCGCGGACACCAGGCCGTCGTCGTCGCCGCACGATGAACCGGCCAGCACGATTCGGGGATGACGAATGTCAGGCCGGGCCAACTTCATGCGGACTCCATGCTTGCGGATGATAGTCACCATGCACGCAATCGAGGTCGCGGAAATCGGTGGTCCGGAAGTCCTGAGCTATGTCGAGCGGCCACAACCATCGCCGGGGCCGGGTGAGGTCCTGATCAAAGCCGAGGCGATCGGCGTGAATTTCATCGACACCTACTTTCGCTCCGGGACGTACCCTCGCGATCTGCCGTTCGTGCTGGGCACCGAAGTGGCCGGCACGGTGGCCGCCGTCGGCGACGGCGTTTCAGGATTGAGCGTCGGCGACCGGGTAGTGACCGCCGCGGCATCCGGCGCCTACGCTGAATTCACCACCGCACCAGCACAATTGATTGCACATGTGCCATCGGAAGTCGGCCTAGACGTCGCCGCGTCAGCATTGTTGAAGGGAATGACGGCGCATTACCTGATCAAATCGGTGTATCCGGTCCAGTCCGGCGACGCGGTGCTGGTCCATGCCGGAGCGGGTGGTGTCGGGCTGATTTTGACACAGTGGGCGACGAGTCTGGGCGTTCGGGTGATCACGACAGTGTCGACGCCGGCGAAGGCTGAGCTGTCGCGGCAGGCCGGCGCGACCGATGTGCTGGATTACCCCGGCGACGATGCGACCGAGTTCGGCAGGCGTATCCGAGAACTGACCGCGGGGGCCGGTGTGGCGGCGGTTTTCGACGGCGTCGGCGCCAGCACGTTCGACGCCAGCCTGGCCAGCCTCGCCGTGCGGGGAACCCTCGCGCTGTTCGGCGCGTCCAGCGGGCCGGTTCCGCCGGTCGACCCTCAGCGGCTCAACGCGGCCGGGTCGGTGTACCTGACCCGCCCGGCGCTGGTGCATTTCACCCGCACTGGCCAGGAATTCGCTTGGCGCTCAAATGAATTGTTCGACGCGATCGCCGACGGTTCGCTGAACGTCACGGTGAGTCGCAGCTATCCACTGGCCGAAGCCGCCCAAGCACACCGCGACTTGCAGGGCCGTCAGACGGTCGGTTCGATTGTGCTTACGCCCTAGTGCTCTATCCGCCCCATTTGGCGCCTTCGGCCTGGTCGCGGGCCAGCATCGACGTGGTGTTGTTCTCATGGGTGCCCGCCATCGCACGATAGGACAGCACCAACTGCTCCATGGCCTGATTCCACTGCGCCTGCCACGCCTGATAACTCATCCCGGTGTCACCCTGCCAGCCCGCCTGCAAGGCAGCCTGCTCCGCAGAGATATCTGCACCCAAACTCTGCAACGTGCCCGCATAACCAGCCATATCAGCCGAATGCGCCAGCATCGCCGGATAGTTGTACATGATCTGCGACATCACAAATCCCTTCCCTCAGGCACTCAGTGGATCTAAAAACCCGGGTAACTGCCGGCCGCAGCACTGTCAGCAGCCACATAGGTGCCCGCGGCATCGCCAAGGTTGGCCTGCGCAATATCCAGCAGCGAATTCACCTTGGTCGCCGCCGCCACAAACCGGGCATGAGCAGCCTGAAACGCCGCCGCACCATCGCCCACGAAAAACGCCTGCGACGACATCGCTTCCTGCTCAGCCTGACCAATCGTCGAGCGCATCAACCCCGCCTTAGCACCAAACGCCGACTCCGACGCCACCAACTGCGGAATATGAGCATCCAAAAGACTCATCCTCAAAATCCTTTCATCATGTGATTACCGTTGCCACACAAACACACTCAGCCGTCCTCGTCCTGCCCCTCCGGCGACCACGTGTTGGGCAGCATTGGCATACTCGGCCCGTTTCCGTAACCGTCATCCGAAAGGGTAGCTAATCCGGTCGCCGTTTCACTGCCCTTCGACACCGTGCCGGAAAAGCCTAGCGGCCCTGCGCCCTGGTTGGACGCCTCCGTCGACGCACCCCACTCCGGGTCGACATCGATGTTCATGTCGGCGAATTCATCCGCGTGGTCGAGTTGCAGCGCACGCCGCCGCCGCCGCGGCCGATTCTTGCGCCGCCGCCGCAACCGCCGCCGCCGCGGCCTCGGGTGCCTTGGACGCGCCACGCGACGTCGGCTCCTGCGTTTTGGCTTGCGTGCTCATCCACGACCCGATCGTCGGGCCACCCACCAGGTACGGAGGTGTGAACCCCGGACCAGCGGCAGGTGGCGGAGGTGCTGTCGGTGGCGGCGGCGCGGCCGGCGCGCTTGCGGCGCTAGCAGGCGTGGGCGCCGGAGTCGGAGCGCCGGGCGCCACCGACGACGCGAATCCGGCCGGCGCCGGCCCGCCAACCGGAAACAGCATGGGCGCGGGCACCGACTCGACAGGCGGCAGCGGGATGACGGGGTGGGCGAGAGCACCCAGCCCGGCCAGTCCCGCGCCGCCGGCAGCCAGTGGCGCCAGCGCCGGAGCGGCCAATGCAAAGATCGCCGGGTTCTGGCTGAGGAATATCGCGACTTCCTCAATGTGGATCGGGAAATCGAACAGTTCCCAGCTGATCAGCCACTGAAACGCCTGCACCGGGTTGGTCACAAGTAGATGCCCGAAATACTGGAAGTCCTCGGTGAGTTCGAGGGTCCGTGCGACCCAGAACGATGCCATTGCCGGGTTGACGTAGGTGTCGTAGGTGGCCCCATTGAGCGTGCCCGCGGCGGGTTGCCAGTTGTAGCCGAAGTTCTGCAGCCACTGGGCAATGACGTTGTCGAAGGCGTTGTCGATCGTCGGGTCGTGCGTAAGCTGGCTGTCTCCGATGCCCAATTTTTCTAGGAGATTCCGCAGCCACTGTGGGATGCCCAGCGGGTTGTCGTGGCTGAGTCCGCCGTAGGGATCGCCGCTCTCGGCAGCCTGTGACTTCAGGATTGGCGGCGCGGGGTCGGTGGCCGGGGTCGCGGTCACCGCGGTGTCGGCTACGGCTTGATAGGTGCTCATCGTGGTAGCGGCCTGGACCCACATCCGCACGTAGTCGGCCTCGTTGACCGCGATCGGAATCGTGTTGATCCCAAAGAAATTCGTGGCCAGCAGCACACCGTGCACAATGTGGTTGGTGGCCAGCTCGGGCATCGTGGGCATGGCCGCCAACGCGGCGGTATAAGCGGCGGCAGCGGTCTCGTGCTGAGCGGCCGCCGCGGCGCTGTCGGCGCTGGCCTGCGTCAACCACGCCAGATACGGCACGTATGCCGACACGTAGGACTCCGCGCTCGGGCCCTGCCAGGCACCGGCCTGCACCTCGGCCAGCACCGTGCTGAGTTCCTCAGCCACCGAGGTGTATTCGGCGCTCAACGAGTTCCACGCCCCGGCTGCCTCGAGCAACGAGGCGGGCCCGGGGCCGGTGCTCAACAACGCCGAGTGCACCTCGGGCGGCGCGGCCATGAAGACGGGCGCCGTCACCCTCAGCCCCAGGCGCCGTGATACGACGCCGCCGCGGTGGCATCCCGCGCGGCGTAGCCTGCCCCCGACTCGGCGACCCCGACGCCGGAGCGAGCGAGTTCTTCGGCGCCCTGGGCGACGACTGCGGCGTGCTGGACACCGCGAACGCTGAAGCCGGCCGCGGTCTGCAATGACACCGGGTCGGCAGCTGGCGGCATCACCGCGGTGATCAACGGCGCCGAACCTGCCTGTGCGCTCGCCAACCGCGCTGTCAATGCTTCGATGCGCGCGCTCGCAGCTACGAGACCTTCTGGAACGACGCGCAACGTCATAGCAGCCCTCCGGATGTCGAGATGAACATGATTTTCATTAGCAGTTTTACCACACCGCTGTGGGGTTGGAAACTCGACGAGCCGACAAAAAGTTGCGCGTTGTGCTCCTATGTCTGCGACGCGAGCGCGCGATAGCCGGGCTCGGCGAACAGTTCGGCGGCTTCCCGCATCGCATCGGTCAGTGGCCGATGCTCGGGAAGGTCGCCGGAGAAGGGTCGGGGCTCTGAGTCCTTGGAGTAGAAGCGGGCCTGCTCGGTCATGTATTCAATTGCGGCAGAGTCGATCTCGATCCCGAAATGCGCTGCCACCCGTTGCCACACCGCGGCGGGCAGCTCGGAGTGGTCGACGCTGATCCGCCGTCCGGGGCCGGCCGCGGCCGAAAACAGCATCGCGCCGAGCGCGCGGGCGGTGAACTCGGGTCGCGTCATGGTCGGCAGCGCCACCGGATCGATGCCGAAACGCAGCGCAGTCTGCGCGGGCACGGTCTGTTGTCCGAGCCAGCCCGGCGGATTGGCCAGCAGCGACGCCACGACCTGCGTCGGGTCGCGCTGCACCCATACCCACGGTGTTTCGGGAAAGGCGGCGGCCAGGATTTCTTGGCGGCGGACATTCCAGCTAGTGCACTTCAGCACCAGGTGCTGTTCGTCGCCGTGTCGGCGTCGGCCCAGCGCCCGCACCAAAGCCCGCACCACTCGAACCAGTGTGGGCCCATCGACACGGCTGGGGTCGAGTCCAAGCAGTGCGTTCAGCGGCGAGGGCTCGGCGACAACGACGACGCCAGGAAGCGTGCTCAGCAATCGGGATACCAGCGTCGACCCGCACCGCGACAGGTGAAAGATCATGCCCGACGGATTCAGCGACGGTTGGTCATCGAGGGCGAGAAGCGCGTCGAGTCCGGACCGGATGAGTGGTTGCGCCCCCGGACCTGTGGACCAACGGGCGACGGTCTGGTCGAAGAACGGCTCGACGAATCGTTCTGCCGACAGATCGGCCCAGTCGACCGTCGGGCTGGGGCCGGACAAAAAATTGAATCTGACCGGCGTCCAGCGCGCCAGGTCGGCAATCTCCATCAGTCGTCCGTCGGCCGGACCAGGAACCCATTCACGATCAGGGTTCGGGCTAGCTCGGTCTGCTGCGCCTCAGACAAGCCGGGCAGGTCGCAAACCCAAAAGGGCTCAGTGCTTTTGGCGAGAAATTGCAATGCGTCCTTGTGGTCGGGGCCTGCGCTGACGACCAATTGTGCGAAGTGCAGCGCAACGCCGTCGGGTGTCTCGGTTACCCGCGAATAGAGCGGTTGGTACTTCGCCACTCGGGTACGACCGTCGATTCCGATGGCGTTCGTTATCGCCTGCCCGACCGGCGGGCTCTGGCCACGCTTGACGAGGTCGTCGGCCAGCGACCCGAGCCCTTCCGAGATCACACTCGGCTGCTCCAGGGCGTCGACGACGTCGCGGACCAGGCCGTTCAGAGTGGCCTGGACGTCTGGGTCGTCGAGATACCGCGGCGGCAACTGGGTATGGACGCGATTATCGGTGTGGCTCAGTGCATTGAGCGCCCGCGTGACGAGCATGAACAGCGTGGGTGCGTTGAAGCCGAGCGTCAGGTGGACCGACACCTCTGAGGTTGCTTCGGCTGCGTGGACACGTCCGCGCGGCAGATAGAGCACGTCGCCGGCATCCAGATGCACGTCGGTGGGCGCCGGGAGTGCGTCCGCAGCAACCGGCTCATGGCGAATCATGTCGCACGGGGCGACATCAGCGCCGTCGTACAAGTGCCAGATCTTGGATCCCCGAATCTGCAGGATCAGCACGTCGTGCTCGTCGTAGTGCGGGATGAAGCCTTGCGATTCCGGTGGCGTGAAGTAGGCGTTGACCTGGGTCGCGAAGTTCAGCTCGACTTCGATGGCGTGCAGCAGCGAGGCCATCGCACGCACATATCGATGGACACTTTCCAGAACGATCGTGTACCCGTCGGCGAAGTCCCTGCCGATGGCTGCGGCGTCGAAGCCGCCATCGGGACGCCGGTAGACGTACGGCTCTTTTTTGTCGTTCTGCCGGACCAGGCGCACCAATGACAGATCCGGCCGAAAGAAACCCAACAAATCATCAACTGAGGCGGACTCGTCGAGCAGCCCGCCGAAATATTCGGGGCCGCTTCGGCTCACGTGATAGTGAGTCCGCCCCCATATCTCGGTGAGAAAGGTCTCGACGGTCAGCGGCGCCAGCAACCAGGCGAGTGACAATTCGGGGTCGACGCCCGGTGAGCGCTGCGGCATTCAGTCATGTTCCCTATCTGCTCCCCCGTCGGGCAACCGGACCAGGAAACCGCTTACGATCAGCGTGCGGGCCAGGTCTGTCTGCTGTTGCGGCAGCAGGCCGGGCAGATCGCCGACTCGAAACGGCTCGAGGCTTCGGGAGACGAACCGCATTGCGGACTCGTGATCAGCACCGGCATTGATGGACAGGCTGGCGAATTGCAGGATCACCCCGCCATCAACGGCCTTCACCCGCGAATACAGCGGTTGGTACTTCACCACGCGGGTGTGCACGTCAATTGTGTTGGCGGCGGCGATCGGTCCGATTGGCGGGCATGTGCCGCGCCGGACCAAGACATCCGCCAGTAGGCCGAAACCGTCGACCAGTGCGTCTGAATCATCCACTCCGCCAATGGCTTCCCGCACGAGCTCCCGAACTGCCGCCTCCAGATCCGCGTCGTCGAGGTGTCGCGCCGGCAGCCGGGCGTTCAGACGGTCATCATGAAAGCTCTGTGAGTACAGCGCTCCGATCGCAAGCATGAGCACGGTCGGCGCGTGAATACCGATGGTCAGATGGATGGACGGCTCGGAGTGCGTCTGGGCTGAGTGCACGCGGCCGCGCGGCACGTACAGCACGTCGCCGGCTTCCAGCCGCACATCAGTTGGCGCTGGCAGACCTTCCAGCGCAACGGCTTTGTCTTGATCGCGCTGGATCTCGCGCGGCGGCCGGTCGGCGCCGAGGTACAAATGCCAGGTCTTGGAACCCTTAAGTTGCAGGATCAAGACGTCGTGATCGTCGTAGTGCGGGACGAGTCCGGAGGATTCCGGTGGCGTGACGTAGGTATTCACCTGCGTCGGAAAGTTCAGCTGCACTTCGAGCGAACGGGCCAACTGTCCGACCGTCCGGACGTATTGCTCGATGCCGTCCACGACGATCGTGTAACCGTCGGCGAAGTCGTTGCGAACGCCGGCAATATCGAGGCTGCCGTCAACGAGCCGGTAGCTGTCGGGCCCCTTCTTGTCTTCTCCCCGCACCAGCCGCAGCACGGACGGATCATGGCGAAGCGCAGCCAGGAGTTCGTCGACTGTCGCTGGTCCCGGTAACAGGCCGTCGAAGTAGTCAGGGCGGGCTCGCTGGATGTGGTGATGGTTCTTGGCCCATACCTCGTCGAGAAACGTCTCGACGGAAAGCGGCTCAAGCAACCAGGCCAGCGACAACTCGGCGTTATCGCCCGCCGCGCTCATCTGTGTTCCAGGTACCCGGCACCATCGGCATTATCGGCCCATTGCCGAACTCGTCGTCGGCAAGCGTAGCTAAACCCGTTGCAGCCCAATCCTTCTGGTGCGAGGTGCCGGCAAAACCCAACGGCCCGGCGCCGCTGGTCGGAAGTCGCCGTCGATCCGCCGTCCGGGCCATCCCAGTCAGGATCGACATTGATATTCATTTCCATAAACTCGTGAGAGTACTCGCGCATCCCCGCGCGCCGGCGTCGGCGGGACCGTTTGTGCTCGCGCGCGGCTGCCGCGGCCGACGCCGCCGAAGCGAATGGCTCAGCGGCTTTTTTCTTGTCGCCTGCGCCGGCGGTGCTGGCCATCCCCGAACCTGTGCCGATGCCGGGCGGACCGACCGCGTACGGCGGGGCGAAGCCGGGCCCGGCCGCCGGGGGAGGCGGAGATGTCGGCACCGACGTGGCGACCGTGCTGGCGGGAGAAACGGGCGCCGACGCCGGCGCTGCCGTCGGCGCGCCTGGGGCGCCTATCGCGACGGGGCTGCTGGTGGCGGGCAGAGTCGAGGTGTGGGGCGCTGGCGCTGCGTGGAATCTCGGCGGCGAGTTGCGGTGCGTCGGGCTGGATTGCGGCCAGCCCGCCCAGGCCGCCGACGCCACCGGCCAAGCCGATTGGCGCGATCAACGGGATCGCGTAGAGCTCGGGAAAAGCTTGCAAGACCTGGCCCGCGTGACCGATCTCGTCTGCCGTCAGTCCCCCGATGTCGGACCATAGCTGCGTGAGGCCCTGGACCGGATTTTGCTCGATCAGCTTGATGTCTCTGGACAACGTCTCGGGAACCTCGAGGAATCGGTTGATCCACCAGCTCAGCTCGTAAGGGTTGCCCGAGTCGTTGTCGACGATCGGCAGGGTCGATTTATCGCCGTGGCCGCCGAACTCCCCATCCGCTGGTCGGGCGTTAGTGGAATTCACGATCTGCGGCGCCGCATCGGTCGGCGGCGAGGCCGCCAACGCGGCGGTGGACACCGCCTGATACGTCGTCATCGTGGCGGCCGCCTGGATCCACATCCGCACGTAGTCGGCCTCGTTCAGCGCAATCGGAATCGTGTTGATGCCAAAGAAATTCGTTGCAACCAGCACACCGTGCACCACGTGGTTGGCGGCCAGCTCCGGCATGGTCGGCATCGCGGCCAGGGCCGCCGTGTAGGCGGTTGCCGCCGTCTCGTGCTGGCTGGCCTCGGCGGCGCTTTTGGCGCTGGCCTGCATCAACCAGGCCAAGTACGGCACGTGGGCCGCCACGTACCGCTCGGCGCTCGGGCCTTGCCAGGCGCTGGCTTGCACCGCCGCCAGCACGTCGCTGAGTTCGTCAGCGACCTCGGCGTATTCGCCGCTCAACGAGCTCCACGCGCTCGCTGCGGCCAACAACGGCCCGGGGCCGGGGCCGCTGCTCAGCATCGCCGAATGCATCTCGGGCGGCGACGCCATCCACACCGGCGCCGTCATCAGCCCGCTGCCGAGCCGACACGAACCGGTGATATCACGACCGCATTCAATGCGACGCTGCGTCGTAGGACAAGACCCGATGCGGGTAGGGGGTATCGGCCGGTCAGGACCGTCACTGCCCCGGCAACCAGGTGTTCGGCAACATCGGCATGCTCGGCCCGCCGCCGCCAACCAGACTGTGCTTGCCATCAGCCGTCGATGAGGTCACAACGGCATTGAAAACTACGCCGTGTCGTAGTCGCAAGACCCCGTCGGGGTATGGGGTATTCGCAGGTCCAGGACCTGGGAGCGACACTTAGACCCGCAAAAGTGTCGGCAGCGCCAGCGCCGAATCGAGCGCCAAAGCGCAGAACACCACCGCCAGGTAGTTGTTCGATTGCAGGAACAATCGCAGCGGCTTGATCGGCTCACCGCGGCGCACGCCCGCGTAGAGCTGATGCGCCATCGCCAAGAACCAGACTCCGGCCACCGCCGCCACCGCGGTGTAGAGCCACCCGGCGGCCAGCGCCAGCGCCAGCGTCGCGGCCACGGTCAGCCAGGTATAGATCAGGATCTGCTTGGTGACCTGACGTTCCGTCGCAACGGCCGGCAGCATCGGCACGCCAGCCGCCTTGTAGTCGTCCTTGTAGCGCATCGCCAGCGCCCAGGTGTGCGGCGGCGTCCAAAAGAAGATGATCGCAAACATCACCAGGGCCGGCCACGCGATCGTACCCGTGACAGCCGACCAGGCGATCATCACCGGCATGCAACCGGCGGCGCCACCCCACACCACGTTCTGTGAGGTGCGGCGTTTGAGAAGCAGGGTGTAGACGAACACGTAGAACGCGATGGTGCCCACCGCCAGCAGGCCGGACAGCAGGTTGGTTGTCCACCACAGCCAGAAGAACGAAGCGACACTCAAGATCAGCCCGAACGCCAGCGCGTGTCCGGTCGGCACCGCGTCACGCGCCAGCGGACGTCGCGCGGTCCGTTTCATCTTCTTGTCGATGTCCGCGTCGGCCACGCAGTTCAGCGTGTTCGCGCCACCGGCAGCGAGCATCCCCCCGACCAACGTGTCGAGGATGAGCAGCGGATCGACACTGCCGCGGTGGGCGAGCAACATCGCCGGAATTGCGGTGACCAGCAACAGCTCGATGACTCGCGGCTTGGTCAACGCCAAATAGGCCAGCAAAATCGTGCTGACTCGGCTCGGCGCAACGCGCTCGCGAATGCTCACGCAAGGACTCCTCGGATCACAGCAGCGCGCAGCTTCTACTACGCACGATGGTAGACCGGACAACTTGCCCAGCATGCACCGCAGGGCCTATCGACAGCCAATCGGCGACCATCCAGGCACAACGCTCAGTTGACGGCGCCTGAACAATCAGCGGTCGAATATCCTTTGACACGCCCGCAACGTTCCGGCATTAGGGTAAGAACAGGACCATTCTGCCGAGCCCGAGGACTTCAGTACGTGACCACACTCGAAGACATCTCGACCCTGACCCACCCGCATCACCCCGACGACTGGAGCGACCTCGATTCAGCCGCCGTGGACACCGTCCGGGTGCTGGCCGCAGACGCGGTCCAGAAAGTCGGCAACGGCCATCCCGGCACGGCTATGAGCCTTGCCCCGCTTGCCTACACACTGTTCCAGCGGACGATGCGGCACGATCCCAGCGACGTCCATTGGCTGGGCCGCGACCGATTCGTGCTGTCGTGTGGGCACAGCAGCCTGACGCTGTATCTGCAGCTGTACCTGGGCGGCTTCGGGCTCGAGCTGTCCGACATCGAGTCACTACGTACCTGGGGGTCCAAGACGCCGGGCCACCCGGAGTTCCGGCACACCGACGGTGTCGAGATCACCACCGGGCCCCTGGGCCAGGGCTTGGCATCTGCTGTCGGCTTCGCAATGGCGGCCCGTTACGAACGCGGCCTGTTCGACCCGGACGCCGCACCCGGGACCAGTCCGTTCGACCACCACATCTACGTGATCGCCTCAGACGGTGACATGGAAGAGGGGGTGACCTCGGAGGCGTCATCGTTGGCAGCCGTGCAACAGTTGGGCAACCTCATCGTGTTCTACGACCACAACGAGATCTCGATCGAGGACGACACCCACATCGCGTTGTGCGAGGACACCGCCGCACGCTATGAGGCGTACGGCTGGCACGTGCAGCACGTCGAGGGCGGCGAGAACGTCGTCGCTATCGAAGAGGCCATCGCGGAGGCCAAGGCGGTCACCGACAAGCCATCGTTCATCTCGGTGCGGACGATCATCGGCTACCCGGCGCCGAAGTTGATGAACACCGGCAAGGCACACGGCTCAGCGCTCGGCGACGAAGAGGTGGCGGCGGTCAAGAAGATCCTCGGATTCGATCCGGACAAGAAGTTCGAGGTCCGCGACGAGGTGATCGCCCACACCCGCGAGCTGGTGCAGCGCGGCAAGGACGCCCACGAGAAGTGGAACGCCGATTTCGAGGCGTGGGCCAAGCGTGAGCCTGAGCGCAAGAAACTGCTGGACCGGCTCACCGCGGAGGAGCTGCCCGACGGCTGGGACGCCGACATTCCGAAATGGGAGGTGGGCGACAAGGATCTCGCCACCCGCGCCGCGTCCGGCAAGGTGCTGAATGCGGTGGGCCCGCACCTGCCCGAGTTGTGGGGCGGTTCGGCCGACCTGGCGGGCAGCAACAACACCACCATGGATAACGTGAAATCCTTTGGCCCGCCGTCGATTTCGACGAAGGACTACACGGCGGACTGGTACGGCCGCACCCTGCATTTCGGCATTCGCGAGCATGCGATGGGTTCGATCCTGTCCGGCATCGTGCTGCACGGCCCGACCCGCGCCTACGGCGGAACATTCCTGCAGTTCTCCGATTACATGCGGCCGGCGGTGCGACTGGCGGCACTGATGGACATTGACACCATCTACGTCTGGACGCACGACTCGATCGGGCTCGGCGAAGACGGCCCGACGCACCAGCCGATCGAACACTTGGCGGCACTGCGCGCCATCCCCAAGTTGTCGGTGGTCCGCCCCGCGGACGCCAACGAGACCGCGTACGCCTGGCGCACCGTCCTGGCCCGCGGCAACGGCAGCGGTCCGGTGGGCCTCATCCTGACCCGCCAGGGTGTGCCGATTCTCGAAGGCACGAACTATGAGGGCGTGGCCAAGGGCGGCTACATCCTGGGCAAAGAGGCTGACGGCCGGGAAGATGGGGAGCCCGACGTGGTGTTGATCGCCACCGGTTCCGAGGTTCAGCTGGCTGTAGAAGCGCAGAAGTTGTTGGCGGTTAAGGACATTGTTGCCCGCGTGGTGTCGATGCCCTGTGTCGAATGGTTCGAGTCCCAGTCCGACGAATACCGCAACAGCGTGCTGCCGCCGTCGGTGTCGGCGAGGGTTGCCGTCGAGGCCGGCGTCGCGCAGTGCTGGCACAAGCTGGTCGGCGACACCGGCGAGATCGTTTCGATCGAGCACTACGGGGAATCCGCCGATGCCAAGACGTTGTTCCGCGAATTCGGTTTCACCCCCGAAGCCGTCGTCGACGCCGCCGAACGAACACTAGACAACTAACCGAAGGGAAATCCGATGACTCAGAATCCCAACCTTGCCGCTCTGAGCGCCGCGGGCGTATCGGTCTGGCTCGACGACCTGTCCCGGCAGCGTTTGCAGTCCGGCAACCTGCAAGAGCTGATCGACACCAAGAGCATCGTCGGTGTCACCACCAACCCGTCGATTTTCCAAAAGGCGCTGGCCGAAGGCGACGCCTACGACGCTCAGATCGCCGAGCTCGCCGAACGCGGCGCCGACGTGGACGCCACCATCCGGACGGTCACCACCGACGACGTCCGCAACGCAGCCGACGTGCTGCGGCCGCAGTGGGAAGCCTCCGACGGTGTCGACGGCCGAGTGTCGATCGAGGTCGACCCGCGGCTGGCGCACGACACCGACAAGACCGTCGCGCAGGCCATCGAATTGTGGAAGATCGTCGACCGGCCCAATATTCTGATCAAGATCCCGGCCACCAAGGAGGGACTGCCTGCCATCACATCGACTCTGGCAGAGGGCATTTCGGTCAACGTCACGCTGATCTTCTCCGTCGAACGTCACCGCGAAGTGATGGACGCTTACCTGGCCGGGCTCGAAGCTGCCAAGGCGGCGGGGCATGACGTGTCCAAGATCCACTCGGTGGCATCGTTTTTCGTGTCGCGGGTCGACACCGAAATCGACAAGCGCCTCGAGAAGATCGGCTCGGACGACGCAAAGGCCTTGGCCGGCAAAGCCGGAGTGGCCAATGCCCGGCTCGCGTATGCGGCCTACCAGGAAGTGTTCGTCGGTGGCGATCGTTTCGCACCGCTCGAGGCCGACGGTGCACGGGTCCAGCGGCCGCTGTGGGCATCGACCGGCGTGAAGAACCCGGGCTACTCCGACACGCTTTACGTGACCGAGCTGGTGGCTCCGAACACCGTGAACACCATGCCGGAGCCCACCATTGACGCGGTCGCCGACCACGGGGTCATCACCGGCGACACGGTCACCGGGACCGCATCGGCGGCACAGGAAGTCTTCGACAAGCTCGAGGCCATCGGCATCGACTTGACCGATGTATTCCTGGTCCTGGAGAACGAAGGCGTCGAGAAGTTCGAGGCCTCATGGAAAGAGCTGCTGGACGAGACCGAAAAGCAGCTCCACTCAGCCGACAAATGAGCCCAGCCGGAACCCGGGCTAACTCCGGGCAATGGCAAAACCCGTTGCGGGACAAGTGCGATAAGCGGCTGCCTCGAATTGCCCCGCCGTGCGCGGTGGTGATTTTCGGCGTGACCGGCGATTTGGCCCGCAAGAAGGTGGTCCCGGCCATCTACGACTTGGCCAACCGCGGGTTGTTGCCGCCCAACTTCGCCCTGGTGGGGTTCGCCCGCCGCGACTGGGACGACGCGGCCTTCGCCGAAGAGGTTCTGCAGGTCGTCAAGGAGCATTCCCGCACACCATTCCGGCAAACGATCTGGGACCGGCTCGCCGACGGATGTCGTTTTGTGGAAGGCACATTCGACGATGACGCCGCGTTCGCGCGGCTGGCCGAGGTCTTGGACAAGCTCGATGCGGAGCGGGGTATCGGCGGCAATCACACGTTCTACTTCGCCATTCCGCCCAAGAGTTTCCCGACGGTCTGCGAGCAGCTGGACAAGTCCGGGCTGGCCCAAGCTCACGACGACAGTTGGAGCCGGGTTGTCATCGAGAAGCCGTTCGGTCACGACCTGGACAGTGCCCGCGATCTCAACAAAGTGGTCAACAGCGTCTTTCCCGAGGATTCGGTCTTTCGCATCGACCACTACCTGGGCAAGGAGACGGTGCAGAACATCTTGGCGCTGCGCTTCGCCAATCAGCTATTCGACCCGATTTGGAACGCGCACTACGTCGACCACGTCCAGATCACGATGGCCGAAGACGTCGGCCTGGGTGGTCGCGGCGGCTACTACGACGGAATCGGCGCTGCGCGTGACGTTATTCAGAACCACCTGATGCAACTGCTGGCATTGACCGCGATGGAAGAGCCGGTCAGCTTTCACCCCGCCGAGTTGCAGACCGAGAAGATCAAGGTGTTGTCGGCCATTCAACTGGCAGAGCCGTTGGACGAAACCACTTGCCGGGGGCAGTACAGCGCTGGCTGGCAGGGCGGCGAGCATGTCGTCGGACTGCTCGAAGAAGCTGGCTTCTCCAAAGATTCGACCACCGAGACGTTCGCGGCCATCACTTTGGAGGTGAACACCCGCCGTTGGGCGGGAGTACCGTTCTATCTGCGGACCGGAAAACGGCTGGGCCGCAGGGTTACCGAGATCGCTTTGGTGTTCAAGAAGGCGCCTCATCTTCCGTTCGACGCGACCATGACCGAAGAGTTGGGCACCAACGCCCTGGTGATTCGGGTGCAGCCCGATGAGGGTGTCACGTTGCGATTCGGGTCCAAGGTGCCCGGCAGCATGGAAGTCCGCGATGTCAACATGGACTTCTCCTACGGTTCGGCGTTCACCGAGGACTCCCCCGAGGCCTACGAACGGCTGATTCTCGATGTCCTGCTGGGCGAGCCTTCACTGTTCCCGGTGAACGCCGAAGTCGAATTGGCCTGGGAAGTATTGGATCCCGTGCTCGACCATTGGGCTGAACACGGCAAACCCGATCCCTACGAGGCGGGCACCTGGGGCCCGGCAGCAGCGTTCGAGATGCTGCGCCGCACCGGCCGAGAATGGCGGCGACCGTGATTGTCGAATTGCCGGACACCAGCACCACCGAGATCAACAAGAAGCTCAACGAACTTCGCGAGAAGACCGGTGCGGTAACACTCGGTCGGGTGTTGACGCTGGTGATAGCACCCGACACCGACGCCCTGCTGGAGGAATCCATTGCGGCCGCCAATGCGGCCAGCCACGAGCACCCCAGCAGGGTGATCGTGGTGATGGCCGGCGACGCCGATGCCCCCGATGCGCGGCTGGATGCTCAACTGCGGGTCGGCGGCGAGGACGCGGTCGGTGAAGTCGTGGTCCTTCGGCTTTCGGGCCCGCTGGCCGGGCACAACAGCAGCGTCGTCGTGCCGTTCCTGCTGCCCGACATTCCCGTGGTGGCGTGGTGGCCCGATATTGCCCCGGCTGTGCCTGCGCAGGATCCGTTGGGCCAGTTGGCGATTCGTCGAATCACCGATGCCACCAATGGAGTCGATCCCTTGAGCGCGATCAAAAGCAGGCTGCCCGGCTACACCCCCGGCGACACCGATCTGGCCTGGAGCCGCATTACCTATTGGCGCGCGCTGCTTGCCTCGGCCATCGACCAGCCGCCGCATGAGCCGATCACCTCGGCAGTCGTTTCTGGGCTGAAAACCGAACCCGCGCTCGACATCCTCGCCGGCTGGCTGGCCGCCCGCATCGATGGGTCGGTCCGGCGCGTCGTCGGCGAGCTCAAAGTCGAACTCGTGCGTCGGACCGAGACTGTCACACTCCGCAGACCGCAGCAAGGACAGACCGCGACGCTGAGCCGCACCGGCAAGCCCGACGCGCTGGTTCCCTTGCAACGCCGAGATGTGCCAGAATGCCTGGCCGAAGATCTCCGTCGATTGGATGCGGACACGATCTACTTCGCAGCGTTGGAGGGCATCGATCGGGTGGAGTACGCATGAGCACATCGACAGAGACGTTCACCGACAGCGACGGACTGGTTGCCGCGGCCGGCGAGCGAATGATCAACGTGATCGAGGCTGCGATTGCCGCCCGGGGGAAGGCGCTAGTGGTGCTGACCGGCGGGGGCAACGGGAACCGGCTGCTGCGATTCCTCGGTACTCAGCCCGGCCGAGTCGACTGGACCAAGGTGCACGTGTTCTGGGGCGACGATCGGTACGTCGCCGAAGATGACGACGAACGCAACGACAAGCAGGCCCGTGAGGCACTGCTGGATCAGGTCGACATTCCGGCCCGCAACGTGCACCCCATGCCGGCCGCCGACGGCGAATTCGGTAACGATCTGGCCGCCGCAGCGCTGGCGTACGAGCAGATCCTGGCCGCGAATGCCGAGCCCGGCGATCCTGCACCGAATTTCGATATTCATCTGCTTGGCGTGGGGCCCGAAGGACACATCAATTCGCTGTTCCCGGACACGCCCGCCGTACGCGAGACAACCCGGATGGTGGTCGACGTCGAGGATTCGCCCAAGCCGCCGCCTCAACGAATTACGTTGACGCTTCCGGCGATCCAGCGTTCCCGTGAGGTATGGCTGCTGGTGTCGGGGGCCGAGAAAGCCGAAGCGGTCGCCGCAGCCGTCGGTGGCGCGGACCCGGTGTCGATACCGGCGGCCGGCGCCATCGGCCGCGAGCACACCATCTGGTTTCTCGATTCCGGGGCGGCCAGCGAGCTGCCATCTTAGGCCCGCCGCTCGGCCTGCCCGTCCGCATACCCGCGCTGGTAGTCCTGTAGCCGGTGGACGATGTTGGCCGATGGAGTGCGCCTGATCGCCGCCGCGCAGTAGTTGTCCGAATCTCGCCGATGCATACCCGATCAGATGGGTATCCGCTCCCGGCGGTTCCACGCGACCGCCATAATGAGCGGCATGGCAGACAAAAGCGCCGGTGATCGCCCAGCGCGGCAGCGGATCAAGACGCTCACCCAGGCGGCGATGAACGCCGACGTCACCGTCAACCAGCTCGAAGACGTGTTGGGCGGCCTGGGCGAGACCCTGGGCGACCTGAACACGTCGCTCTCGAACCTGAACAACGCCGTGGACCGTCTGGACAATGGGCTCGACCACTTCGAGGCCACCCTCGGCCGGATCGACGACCTGATGAAGCGACTGGTCACGCTCGTCGCGCCGGTCGAGGCCATCGTCGAACGCATCGACTACATGGTCGGCGTCGGCGAGACCGTGATGTCGCCGCTGTCGGTGACCGAGCACGCAGTTCGCAACGCTTTCAACGCCTTACGCAATCGCGGTAGCCGCTAGGCCGTGCCGCATCTCCAGCCGGTTCCCGATCCGCCATACGCCGAGGGCACCGGCCTGCCTTGGGATGTCTCGGTCACCGACGCCGTCGCCGCGATTGCGGCGGCCCGGTCTGCGTACGGCGATACGTTCGCCGTACGCAGCGGGCGTGACCATTACTTGTTCACGTTCTCCGCTGCCGGTGTCGAGTCGTTCTACCGGCTGCCCGAGGAGAAAGCCAGCAAGGGCGTCGCCGACTACCTGATGCTGCGCCGGAAACTTCCCGACGAGATCTTCGAGGGACGCCGCCTGCTGCCGAGCACACTGTTTCGCCGCGACGATGTCGCCGGTTATCTGGCGAATCTCGATGGCGCGCTTGACGAGACCACCGCCGAATTGGGGTCGACGGGATCCGTCGACGTTTTCGAGTTGACCCGCCGCCTCGGCCACCGGATGGGGCTGGCCTCATGGGCGGGCCCGGGATCGGCCCGCGGCGAGGCCTTCGCGCGTCTGGCGCGGGCCTTCGACACCCTCGACGGCTCCGATGCTTTCGTGCATCCCGACGCGATGGCAGCGGTCGCGGCCTCGGAGAAGCGGGCCGAGCGTAGCGCCCTGGACGAGGTCGTCGGCATCGTCGCCGACGCCGTGCGCCGCCGCGACGAAGGTGACTCCGGCGATGAGACCCTATTCGACAGGATCGTCGACGCGTGGGATAACGAGTTGGACGACAACCGGATTCGCGGCATCGCCCTCGACGTCGCGCTGATCCACATCGCTTCGATGTCCAACCTGGCCGCCGCGCTGGGTTGGGCATTGGTCGACCTCCTCGAACACCCGGCGCATCTGGCACGAGTCGTCGCCGGCGATGGAGACTTGGCGCAGCGGTGTGCGCTGGAATCGACGCGGCTGGCTCAGCGGTCCATCATGTCTCGCGCCGTGCTCTCGCCAGTGGTGCTGGACACCGGCGAGGTCAGCTACCACGTGCCGCCCGGTTGGACCATTGCGACGCTGCTCCCCCTGCTGAACACCTCCGTCGCACCCGGACTCGAGCGCTGGGACCCGGATCGATGGACGCGGCACCGGCTGACCGACGAGAAGTCGCTCCCCTCGCCGATGCTGGTGACGGCCTTCGGTCACGGGCGGCATTCGTGTCCGGCACAGCCATTTTCGCTGTCGGCCATGACTGCAGCGATGAGCCGGCTGTTCGGCTGCTATCAGATGACACCGAGTTGGACGACGCACCCGCGACCTGTCCCGGCCCAGATCGGCGGTGTGGCACGGGCCGACGGTCCATGCATGCTGAGTTACGTCGCGCACTGAGTGGCCACACTGGTCACAGCTGCAGATAAGACGAGCGAAATCCGCCGATGTGCACGACGTGCTTTCCCTTGTTCTGCGGCATGTAGTCGCGGGTGCCGGGCATGATCGCTCCCAGCGCGTTATGCGCGCTGATAATTAACCGGAGCTGCTCGCCCGCGTGGAAGCCAGCACGCCCAACCTTTGTCAGACACGCCCTAGCCGCTGTTGCGTAGCGCGCTGGCCAAACCGTTCATCGTCAACAGAATGCCGCGCTGCACCAATTCGTCGTCGTCGCCGGAGCGGTAACGCCGCAGCAGTTCCACCTGCAGGTGGTTCAACGGCTCCAGATAGGGGAAACGATTGAACACCGATCGGGCTAGCGCCGGGTTGTCGGCAAGCAGATTGTCCTGGCCGGTAATCAGCTTGTGCGCGTTGATGCTTCGCTGATGCTCCGCGGCGATCTTGTCGAACACCCGCCGCCGCAGCGATTCGTCCTCGACGAGCTCGGCGTAGCGGGCGGCCAGGCCGAGATCTGTTTTCGCGAGCACCTGCGCCATGTTCGACAGCACGGTCTGGAAGAAAGGCCAGCGCTGATATAGGTCGCGCAGTGTTTCGAGGCGCCCGTCGCCGCCGGCGATCCAGCCCTCGATAGCCGACCCGGTCCCGTACCAGCCGGGCAGCATCACCCGTGACTGACTCCAAGCCATGACCCACGGAATCGCCCGCAGGTCTGAGATCGACGACGTCGGTTTGCGTGACGTCGGCCTACTGCCCACATTCAGCGAACCGATCTCGCTGACCGGGGTGGATTGCAGGAAGTAGTCGACGAAACCTTCTGTTTCGTGGACTAATTCGGAGTAGGCACGCTGGGCGCGGTCGGCAAGTTCATCGAGAATTTCGTAGGCTGGGCCGGCCGCATCACCGAGCCCTTCGACGTCGAGCAGGGTGGACTCCAGGGTGGCCGCCAGCAACGTCTCCAAGTTGCGCTGAGCCATCTGCGGCTCAGCGTATTTGGCGGCGATCACCTCGCCTTGTTCGGTCAGGCGCAGCGACCCGTTTACCGCTCCCGGCGGTTGAGCCAGGATGGCTTCATAGCTTGGCCCTCCACCTCGGCCTACTGTGCCACCGCGACCGTGGAAGAGCCGCAGCCGAATTCCAGTTTTGCGCGCCGATTCGACGAGATCGAGTTCGGCCCGGTACAGCGCCCAGTTGGCGGTCAGGTAGCCGCCGTCCTTATTGGAGTCGGAGTAGCCGAGCATGACCTCTTGGCTGTCGCCACGGGAACGCACGATGCGCTGATAGACCGGAAGGTCAAGTGCCGCTTCGAGAATCGATGCACCGCGGTGCAGGTCGTCGATCGTCTCGAACAGCGGGACGATGCCCACCGGGCAGTACGGATCGTCGCCGGAGGCATCGAGCAGCCCGCACTCCTTCAACAGGATCCCCGCTTCCAGCAGATCGGAGACGGAGCGGCACATCGAGATGATGTAGTTGGGCACCGCGGGTGGACCGTAGATGTCGACAGCACGTGCGGCGGCGCTGATGATCGCCAGTTCTTTGCGAGCCAAGTCAGACAGTTGCTCGCGGTCGCCGACCAGTGGCCGTCGGGTGCCCAGTTCGTTGGCGAGTATGTTGACCCGTTCGTCTTCGCTCAGCGAGCCGTAGTCGGGATGCACCCCGGCCCAGGCGAGCAACTCGGCGACCACTTCTTCGTGGACGTCGGAATTCTGTCGCATGTCTAGGCCGGACAGGTGAAAACCGAAGACGCGCACAGCTTCCCGCAGCCGGGCCAGTCGGTCATTAGCCAGCAAGGTGCTGCCGTTGGCCCGCAGTGAGGCGTCGACGGTGTCGAGATCGGCGAGCAACTCCCCCGGCGTCTCATAGGGCGGTAAGTCGAGGTCGAGCAAGTTGGCCGGCTGCTCATCGAGGATCCGTTCGGCGGTGGCGGTGAGCCGGGCGTGGATGACGCGCAGTGCGCGGCGGTAGGGCTCGTCGGCGCGGGCCGGCTCTTCGCAGTGCTCGGCCAGCTTGGTCAGCTCGTCGGTGACCGTTACCAGTCGCGCCGACATCGACAGCTCCTGCTCCAGGGCGTTCATCTGGGCCAGGTGGTGACCCAGCGCGGTGTAAGCCGCGCTGCCGGTGGCCAATCGGACGACCTCGGCGGTGACGTTCGGGTTGCCGTCGCGATCGCCGCCGATCCACGACCCCGGTCGCAGGATCGGTTCGATGAGTAAGTCGGCGTCGGGCCAGCGGTTGCGCAGCGCCTCGCGGACCTCGGCGTTGACCTTCGGCACGACGTCGAAAAACGCTGCCTGGTAATAGCGCAGGCCGACCGCGATTTCGTCGGAGATCTGCAGCCGTGACAGCCGGACCAGCGCGGTCTGCCACAGCGTGAGGACCTGGCGCCGCAGCTCGGTTTCGATGTCGCCGCCGTCATCGGTCTCGGTCACGCCGTGCGCATGTAGCCGCATCAGCTGGGTGATGCGGTGCTGAGCGTCGAACACCGTCCGGCGGCGGGTCTCGGTCGGATGGGCGGTGATGACCGGAGACACCAGCGCGCCGGTCAGCGCGTCGGCGACGCGTTTCGGCGTCCAGGTGCGCGGAGTCCAGCTTCTGATACGTGGCGGCCAGGGTGCTGTCTTGTGGCTTGTCGCCGGCCGCGATGTGGATGGCGCGACGGCGTTCGCGGTGGATGTCTTCGGCCACGTTGGCCAGCAACGCGAAGTGGCTGAACGCACGGATCACCGGGATCGCCTTGCCGATGTCGATGCCGTCGAACAGCTGCGCCACCTCAGCCCGCTCGATCTCCGAGCGGCGCACCCGGAAGGATGCGATCCGGGCGCGCTCGACCAAGTCGAAGACCTCGTCGCCGTTCTGCTCGCGGACGGTGTCGCCGAGGATCGTGCCAAGCAGCCGAATGTCTTCGCGCATCGGCTCGGTGGCTTCGCGGCCTATTCGAGTGCGTTGTACCGCGCCGAACGGGCTCCAGAGAGTCGGGTGCTTCAGCCATACCTACCAGTATCAGGGCGGTTGGCTGTCTGCGCCTTTCGTGGGGTCAGGCGTTGTACTTGATGCGCAGCGCCACGCCGACGATGGCGACCAGCCAGATGCCGACCACGAACAACGTCAGTCGGTCGAGGTTCTTCTCCACCACCGTCGACCCGGACAGGCTTGACTGCACGCCACCGCCGAAGAGTGTCGACAGACCGCCTCCCTTGGCGCGGTGCAACAGCACCAACAGTACCACCAAGACGCTGGTGACCACCAGGGTGATCTGCAGGGCCAATTGCATGGCCACCACCATACCGGCCGATGATCAGCTGGCTAGAACCGGCGCCGCGTTACTACGGATTGTCGAAGCTCAACGTGTCGTGGGCGTAGTCGATGTAAATCGGCTCGTTCAAGGAAGGGTGACACCGCTGTCTATCGAGGTTCCCGACACCGACGATCGGCGCGGTCGCTGTCGCCGTGGCTGTCGGTCCCGGCGGTGTAGGAGTACAGCCACGTATTGCCGTCGTAGACCGAGATCGTGCTGTTCTGGCACGGTGCCGCCAGATACCAAGGATGACGGGATGGTTCCGTACACGCCGCCGGAATCGACATCGTCGGTAACCGCTACTTTGGTCCACCATTGAGCGATTCGGATAGCGAGCTGATCGGGGCCCCGGTTACCGTGACCTCACTGCCGTTCGCGTCCGGGTTGTCACCGACGACCAGATCGGGGCCGGACACGCCAGTGCTGACGCCGGGCACATCGACGGTCACACCGGTGAAGCCCGTCGCCTCCAACGGGCTCTCGGTCGGACCGCGCGGTATTGTCGCCGATGCCGAGAATGCCTCCTACATTGTCATCTTTGAGAAATTGCTCGAAGTTGCGTGCGGTCCGGCGCTGCGGTTGTCCCGTGTGAGTGCATTACGACATCGATAGGGGTATTCGTAGTGGTCAGCTGCCCATTGCCATAGCTGACCGTGACCTCGTCGTACTCGCGATATTTGTACTCGACCCCACCGCTGTAGCCGCTATGGCCGACCTTCTCGAAGTGGGCACCGGACTCGTTTAGCGCTCTTATCGCCTCGTGCGTTGTCGACCCGAAGTCTTGAAAGGGGACGACAAGGCCACCGGATCCGGTATCGACCAGCAATGTCGTATTCGATCCGTCAACCGTAGCCTGCACGCTCGGCTCGGTGTCCTCCTGGATGGTTATCGGAATATCGTAGGTGCCCGATGTCGCGTCAGATGTCGTCGAGGCGGAGTACCGCCGTCCGAGGTCGAGGACAGCGCGGCCGCTGAGTCGACCGAACTCAAGCTGCGCGAGCGCGCTGTCGGTCCAGCTGGTCAGATCCGCGCCGGCGGTGGGATCGACGCCGGCAAGCGCGTCGGCCACGTGAGTCAGGATGGGTTGGATGATTGGGTCGATCAGGTCCTCGAAGTCGGCGTTCGCAGGAGCTGCGGTGACCGCCGAGCCGGTCGCCATCGCTGCCGCAGCCAAGCAAACCCCCGATGCCCCCACCCATGATGATCACCCGGCGCCGGTGCGCCGTGGTGTCTGCTGACCGCTGTTGCCTTTGCTGCTGTCGCGAACAGCCATTTAGTTGCCTTCCCGGACGGTGGGTAGAGCTGCGTAACCACACAAAACTTAACCAACCTGTGTGTCTCTCAGGTTTCTATAAGCTAAACGCTGTGAACCGTCAACTCGACAGGCCCGCAACCCGCCAGCCCCGCCCGCTCCACTGGTTACGGCAGTGGCCCCCCGGCGGCGATGGCGGATAACGTCGCGAACTGCTCGCCGTCCAACGACGCGCCGCCGACGAGAGCGCCGTCAACGTCCTCCTGCGCGACGATGTCGCCGATGTTCTTGGCGTTCACCGAGCCGCCGTAGAGCACCCGGACGGTATCGGCGATCTGGGATGACGCCAGCGTCCCCAGCTCCTTGCGCACCGCCGCGCACACCTCCTGGGCGTCGGCGGCGCTGGCCACCCGGCCGGTACCGATCGCCCACACCGGTTCGTAGGCGATGACGGTTTGACCGATCTGCTCGGCCGACAGCCCGGCCAGCGATCCACGCAGCTGGTTTTCGCAGTGACTCGACGTGTTCACCGGCCTCCCGAACTTCCAGGTGTTCCCCGATGCACACGATCGGCGTCAGCTCGTGCTTGAGCGCGGCAGCGGCCTTCGCGGCCACCAGCGCGTCGTCCTCGTTGTGGTAGGTACGCCGCTCGGAGTGACCGACGACGGCGTAGTGGCAACCCAGTTTGGCCAGAAAAGCCCCGCTGATCTCGCCGGTGTAGGCGCCGGACTCGTGCTGCGACACATCCTGGGCGCCGTAGGTGAGCCGAAGCTTGTCGCCGTCGACCAGGGTCTGCACGCTGCGTAGATCGGTAAACGGCGGAATGACCGCGACGTCAACCTTGTCGAAATACTTGTCCGGCAGCGAGAAGGCGATCTTCTGTACCAGCGCGATGGCCTCGAAGTGGTTGAGGTTCATCTTCCAGTTGCCGGCTATCAGCGGCTTGCGGGTCATCGTCGTCCTTTACTCAGGTACTCAACACTTCCAGGCCGGGTAGCGTCTGGCCCTCAAGGTATTCCAGCGATGCCCCACCGCCGGTGGAAATGTGCGAGAAGCCGTCGTCGGGCAGGCCCAGCGCCCGCACCGCGGCAGCCGAGTCACCGCCGCCCACCACGCTGAATGCGCCCTTGGCGGTCGCGGCGGCGATGACTTCGGCCACGCCCTTGGTGCCCGCGGCGAATGCCGGGAACTCGAAAACCCCCATCGGGCCGTTCCAGAAGATCGTCTCCGCGTTGCCCAGCAGTTTGGTGAACCGGATAACCGACCCCGGTCCGATGTCCAAACCCATCTTGCCTTCCGGAATCGCGTCGGCAGCAACAACTTTCGACGGCGAATCGGCGGCGAACTCGTCGGCCACCACGATGTCCACCGGTAGCCGGATGACGTCTGCGTAGGTATCGAGCAGTTGCTTGCAGGTGTCGATCATCTCGGTCTGCAGTAGCGACGTGCCCACCGAAAGGCCCATTGCGGCAAGGAATGTGTAGCACATGCCGCCGCCGATCACGATGCTGTCGGCCTTGGTGGCCAGCTGCTCGATCACACCGAGCTTGTCGGAGACTTTGGAGCCGCCGAGGATCACCGCGTAGGGCCGCTTCGTCGAACCGGTCAGCCGCTCGAGCACACCGACCTCTTCGGCGACCAGCTTGCCCGCATAGTGCGGCAGCAGCGTCGCGACGTCGTAAACCGAGGCCTGCTTGCGGTGCACCACGCCGAATCCGTCGGAGACGAAAGCGCCTGTCGGCCCGACTAATTCGACGAGCTCTTTGGCCAGCGCCAGCCGCTCCCCGTCGTCCTTGCTGGTTTCCCGCGGGTCGAAACGGACGTTTTCCAGCAGCAGAACGTCCCCGTCGGCCAGGTGCCCGGCACGAGCCCGCGCGTCAGCCCCCACGACGTCGTCGGCCAACTGCACGTCCTTGCCCAGCTGGTCACCCAGCGCCGCGGCGACCGGGGCCAGCGACAGTTTCACATCGGGTTCACCCGTGGGCCGTCCCAGGTGGGCGGTTACGACCACTTTCGCGCCGCCATCGGCCAGCGCCTTGATCGTGGGCACCGACGCGGTGATACGGCCGGGATCGGTGATGACGCCGTCGTTCAGCGGTACGTTCAGATCGGATCGGACCAGCACGCCACGGCCCGAAACTCCCTGCGCGAGAAGATCGTCCAGGTTGTGAATAGCCACGGCTACAGCGACTTGCCGACCAGCGCCACCAGGTCGACGAGGCGGTTGGAATAACCCCACTCGTTGTCGTACCAGGACACCACCTTGGCCTGGTTATCGATCACCTTGGTCAGGCCGGAGTCGAAGATCGAGCTGTGCGGGTCGGTGACGATGTCGCTGGAGACGATCGGGGCGTCGTAGTACTTGAGAATGCCCTTCATCGGGCCTTCGGCGGCGGCCTTCATCGCGGCGTTGATCTGCTCCGCGGTGCCCGCCTTGGACAGCTCGGCGGTCAAGTCGGTGACCGAGCCGGTCGGGATCGGCACCCGCAGCGCGTATCCGTCCAGCTTGCCCTTCAGTTCGGGCAGCACCAGGCCGATCGCCTTGGCCGCGCCGGTAGAGGTCGGCACGATGTTCAGCGCCGCGGCCCGGGCCCGTCGCAGATCCTTGTGCGGACCGTCCTGCAGGTTCTGGTCCTGGGTGTAGGCGTGGATCGTGGTCATCAAGCCCTTGACGATGCCGAACTCATCGTTGAGGACTTTGGCAATCGGCCCAAGACAGTTCGTGGTGCACGACGCGTTGGAGATGATGTTCTGGCTGCCGTCGTACTTGTCGTCGTTGACACCCAGCACGATCGTGATGTCCTCGTCGGTGGCCGGCGCGGAGATGATCACCTTCTTGGCTCCGGCGTCCAGGTGGCCCTTGGCTTTAGCGGCATTGGTGAAGATGCCGGTGGACTCGACGACGACGTCGACGCCAAGGTCACCCCAGGGCAACGCGGCCGGGCCTTCCTTGACCTCCAGCGCCTTGATCTTGGCGTTGCCGACGACGATGGTGTCCTCGCCTTCCAGGCTGACGTCGTACGGCAGCCGGCCCAGGATCGAGTCGAACTTCAGCAGGTGCGCCAGTGTCGCGTTGTCGGTCAGGTCGTTTGCCGCGACCAACTCGATCTCGGTGTCGGCGCCCCCGGCCTGCTGCTCCAGCAAGGCCCGGTAGAAGTTGCGTCCAATTCGACCGAAGCCGTTGATGCCTACCCGGACCGTCACGTGTCTCTCCTTCGTGGCTGACGAATGCTCGCTGCCAGCCTAGTAGCTGCGGGAATGCGCCGCGAATCCGGTGGTTTAGGTCACGTCGAGCAGGCCGCTGACTCATCGGCGCAGCCGCCGCAGCGCCCTTTGCGCGGCGTGATAACCGCACAGCCCGTGGATACCGGCGCCCGGCGGGGTGGATTGCGAGCACAAATAGACCCCGGGCACTCCGGTGAAGTAGGGATCGACGGCCACCCGCGGGCGGAACACCACCTGCAGCCGGTCGTTGGCGCCGCCGATGATGTCGCCGCCGACGTAGTTGTGGTTGTAGGCCTCCAGTTCGGCGGTGCTCTTGGTGACGGTGGCGACGACGCGATCACGGAACCCCGGCGCGAACCGCTCGATCTGCTCGACGACCATCGCGGTCGCGTCGCCGGTATAACCGAACGGCACGTGAGCGTAGGACCAGATCGGGTTGATGTTGCCGACCGAACGCGACGGGTCGGCCAGATATTGCTGACCGACGAGGACGAACGGACGTTGCGGCATGCAGCCCGCTGCACGCTGCCGTTCGGTCTCGGCGATCTCGGCGAACGTGCCGCCCAGGTGGACGGTCCCGGCTCGTCGGCAGTCGGCATTGGTCCACGGGATGTGGCCGTCGATGGCGAAGTCGACCTTGAAGGCCGATGACCCCTGGCGATATCGCCGATAAGACCGCTTGATCCGCGCTGGCATCGCGTCGCCGTAGATCCGCAGTGCCGCTGCCGGATTCAGGTCCAGCATCACGATGTCGGCGTCAGGTATGTCGCGGCGGCTAGTGACGATGACACCGGTAGTGATCGTGCCACCGTGCGCGCGCAGCGCGGCGGCAAGGGCCGCGATGATCGACCCCGATCCGCCTTCCGCAACCGGGCTCCCATAGCTGTGCCCGCCGGCCAGAAACATCAGTCCCATCGCTGCGGTCAACGGCCGGTCCAGTCGGGTGAACATGTGCGCGGCGGCACCGCCGTACAGGGCGCGCGCCTGCTCGGTGCGAAACCAACGCGCCATCACGGTGGCCGGCAATATCGCGCGTAGGCCGAAGGCGGCGAGCCGGACGGGATGATGTGGCACATGCAGTACCGGGCGCATCATGTCCTGACCCAGTTCGTCGAATCCGGTAGCAAGGTCGCCGACGGCGAGTCGCCATCGGCGACCATCGGATCCCATGCCGGTCACGGTTTTCTCGATCGATCGATACAGCACCCCGGCGCTGCCGTCATCGAGTGGGTGTGCGAAGTCGACCTCGGGCCATTTCCAGGTCAGTCCATAGCGGCCGAGGTCGATCTCTTTCCAGAACGGTGAACCCACCCCCAGCGGATGAGCGGCCGAGCAGTGATCGTGGATGACGCCGGGCACCGTCAGCTCTCCGGACCGCGCTCCCCCGCCGATCATCTCGGCGGCCTCCAGCACTTGCACGTCAATACCATTGCGCGCCAGATGGATTGCAGCGGCTAGGCCGTTGGGTCCGGCACCGACGACGACCGCGGTGGTCATAGCAAGTGGACCGGCAACTCGTCATCGTCCTCGGGCCAGGGCTGACGCGCCAGCATGTCATCGACGGCGACGTAGCCCTCCTCGATCAAACCGGTCTTCGCATCCACGATGCGGTACCACTGCTTTTTCGTGTGAATCGGTTGGCCTTCCAGAATGATCACCCGCAGATCACCCTCGTCCAACTGGCAGCGTTTCTGTATCGCCTCCACCAACTGCTCGTTGTGCAGATGGCCTTCGCCGAAATTCCAGCCGATCAGTGGCCCGGCGACGGCCTCGCCTTCCCGCATCACGTACTCCGCTTCGGTCGCTTCTTTCCCCAAGGCACGGGGCACTAGTCCGTTGAGCGCGCGGCCATGGACATGCATGGACCGGAACGCCCGGGCTTTGTCGCTGATGATCTCGGCGGTGGCCGGATCGTAGAGCTTGGCAATCTGCTTGACCGTCAGCGCCGAGCTTTTGACGACGTCGGCTTCGATCTTGTCCTCGACGCCCGCGCGGAAGCACCACACACTGGACGCCCAGTTCCCCGCGTAATACCGCAATGCTGGTAGGAATGAAATCTGCTGCGGGAACATGTTTCCCACAATCGGAACCACGGCGAGCGCCGCCATCAGCATGGCAAGCAACAACGGTGAACTGAGGTCGTAGATCGAGATATTGCTGTAGTGCCCGAACAGGTAGAACAGCGAGAAGATGAAGAAGATGTTCCACTCCAGGGGAACTCCCATGGGGATATTGGAGATGATGTTGAGGTGGAAGATCACCATGAAGGCGATCAAGGCCCACCGCCACGGGTGATTGTCGGAGACAAAGACCAGCACCGCCGGCACGATTAATTCCGCAGTGGTGCCGCCGCCATGGGCCATCAGCTTCGGTATCCACGTCGGGCGTATGTCGTTGACCGGGTCGCGGTAGAGCCTGCGCTTCAGCCAGTTGAACGCCCGGCCGCGGAGCAACGCGTTGTTGCTCGTCATTGCCGCCACCACGTAGGGAAAATGGTGATTCAGCTTGGAAGTCGCTGCGCCCCACCATAGTCCGAGCATGACGATTTTGAAGGCGGCGATCTGGTCGGTGAACGGGAAGAAGAATATCAAGAGTTTCAGCCAGTAGTGTTCACCGCGGGCGGCAAGGAAGATCGTTTTGTCGCGAAGGCCCAACACCGCCAGGGCGACGATCGTCGGCGCTACCAGCATGGGATCGATCAATCCGAGATCGCCACTCCCCGTTACCGGTCCGCCATGGCCGGGCGCCAGCAGCGCCCACACGCCGGACGCCAGGACGATCACGTACAAGCCGACGTCAAAAAAGGTGCGGGTGTCGCCACGGGTGAACGGAACCTCATGCGGCCAGGGTGGCAGGCGAATTGTCTTGGGCCGCAGCCAATACAGGAATCCGCCGATCGGCGGCCAGAACCGTGCGGTGAGCGGACCCGAGCCACAACCCAACCCCAGCACCTCGAACAACAGCGTGAAGACAATCAGCTTCTGATACACGATCGGCTGCGTCCACCACGCCTCGATCTGGCCCAATCCGCCCAGACCCGGGGTCAGCGAGATGACCGCCGCAGCGCCGGCCGCGTAGGCGGCCATCTTGAATACGTACAGCAGGTAGATCGCCGACGGGGTACCGAAGCCATGCTCCACCCAATGCCGGGTCACCACCTGCATCCGGTCGGCCATCGGGCGGGTATGCCAGGTTTCGGGGTCGACCTCGGGAAGGTCCGGGGTGATGAATCCCATGACGGCCTCGTTTCAGGTGTGCCACCGTTGGCGAGAACAATCTAGCGGCATCACCAGGCCAGCGGGTGGAACTGGCGCAGCAGGCTCAGGCGTCTTCCAGCAAGTCGGGGGTCACTGCGGATTCGGTGTCCGGAATACCATCGACCTTCGCCTTGCGGTCCGCCATCGACAGCAGTCGCCGAATCCGGCCTGCTACAGCATCTTTCGTCATCGGCGGGTCGGCCAGCCGGCCCAGCTCCTCCAATGAGGCCTGTCGGTGTTCGATGCGTAACTTGCCGGCCGCGGCCAAATGGTCGGGCACACCGTCGCCGAGTATCTCCAGCGCCCGTTCGACGCGGGCAGCGGCGGCCACCGCGGCACGAGCCGAGCGCCGCAAATTGGCATCGTCGAAGTTCGCCAGCCGGTTAGCCGTCGCCCGAACCTCACGGCGCATTCGCCGCTCCTCCCAGACCAACCGGGTGTCCTGGGCGCCCATCCGGGTCAGCAGCGCTCCAATGGCCTCACCATCACGCACTACCACTCGGTCGGCGCCGCGCACCTCGCGCGCTTTCGCGCTGATCCCGAGCCGCCGTGCCGCACCCACCAACGCCAGCGCTGCCTCCGGGCCGGGACAGCTGACTTCCAGCGCCGACGAGCGGCCCGGCTCGGTCAGCGAGCCGTGCGCCAAGAATGCGCCGCGCCACGCAGCTTCAGCGTCCGCGATACTCCCCCCGACGACCTGGGCGGGCAAGCCCCGCACAGGCCGGCCGCGCAGGTCGAGCAGCCCGGTCTGGCGCGCCAGCGCCTCACCATCGTTGGCGACGCGCAACACGTATCGCGTGGTCTTGCGAATTCCGCTGGCGGACAATACATGCACCACCGCGTTGTAGCCGTATAGGTCGAAGATGTCCTTGCGCAGTCGCCGCGCGATGCTGCCCAAGTCCACTTCGGCTTCGACGACTACTCGGCCGGCCACGATGTGCAGACCGCCGGCGAAGCGCAGCAGTGAGGTCACTTCGGCGCGCCTCGCGCTTACCGCGCTCACCACCAGGCGGCTCAACTCGTCCTTGACTTCGGCCGTCATCGCCACGCGTCGTCACCCCTCGGTCCGTTGCGACCCGGTCTATCTGCGCCGGTTTGCTCACGTTCTTGCTCGATCGCTATCGCGTCGGCAGACGTCGCAGCCGGCGGCGGAACCGTGTCGCGCACGCTCACCCCATCCAGCGCCGCGGCCAGCTTGCCCGGGTCATGTAAAGGTGTACCAGGCCGGGACACGTCTGCGAACTGAACCTGGGCATGAAGCAGAGTTGCCGTGCGCCGCAGCTGCTCACGTTCCCGTTCAGAGGGCACCCGCTCGGCGTCGATGATCACGTCGTGCACGGTGAAACCCGGCGCATGCTGGGCGAGTACATGCAGATGGCGTTCTACCGAGAACCCGGCCGTCTCCCCAGGCTCGGCGACCAGGTTGAGCACCAGCGCGCGTCGGGCCGTCGTCGCCTGTAGCGCCGCGGCCAGTCCGGGCACCAGAACGTGCGGAATCACGCTGGTGAACCACGAGCCGGGGCCCAGTACCACGAGATCGGCGGACATGATCGCGTCCACCGCCTGCCGGGTCGCCGGCGGATCGCCGGGCAGCAGCCGCACGCGACGCACCTTTCCCGGTGTGGTGGCGATCGCCACCTGCCCGCGGATGGCCCGGAACATCCGTGGATCGGTTTCCAGACCGGAGACGTCGGCCTCGATCTGGAGCGCGATCGGGCACATCGGCAGCACCCGACCGCGCACACCCAGAATCCGGCCGACCTCGTCGAGCGCTGCAACCGGATCGGCGAGCACCTCGTTGAGGCCGGCGAGGAGCAAGTTGCCGATCGGGTGTCCCGACAGAGCACCACTGCCGCCAAAGCGATGCTGCATGATCGTCGCCCAGAGTCGCCCTTGCGGACTGTCAGAAGCCAAGGCGGCCAATGCCATTCGTAGGTCGCCCGGCGGCACCACGTCGAGTTCGCTGCGTAGCCTTCCCGATGAACCGCCGTCGTCTGCGACGGTGACCACGGCGGTGACGTGCGGCGTGAGTCGCCGGGCCGCCGACAGCGTCGCGTACAGGCCGTGGCCTCCGCCAAGGGCGACAATCCGCCGGCTCATTCGCGGCCCAGATCCCGGTGCAACACTCGCACCGTCAGCTGCTTGTCGGACTCAAGCAGCTGCGCTAAAGCCTCGGCGATGGCGACGCTGCGGTGCTTACCGCCGGTGCAGCCGATCGCCACGGTCATATAGCGCTTCCCCTCCCTGCGATAGCCGTCGATAATCAGGGACAGCAACCGATGGTAAGTCTCTAGGAACTCCGCCGCGCCAGTCTGGCCAAGCACGTAGTCGCGAACTGCGGGATGTTGGCCGGTGTGCGGACGTAAATCGTCGATCCAGTGCGGATTGGGCAGGAATCGGACGTCCATGACGGTGTCGGCGTCCATCGGCAGACCGTACTTGAACCCGAAAGACTCCACGGTAACGCTGGTCTGAGCGACGGTCTCGCCGCCGAAGGCTCGTTCGATGCTTTCCCGCAGTTCGCGCACTGACAGCGTCGAGGTATCGATGATCAGGTCGGCGGTCGCGCGCACCGGAGCCAGCATCTCGCGCTCGGCGGCGATGCCTTCGGCCAGCGTCTGCGCCCCTTGTAACGGATGGCTCCGGCGGTTCTGCTCGTAGCGGCGCACCAACATGTCGTCGGAGGCCTCCATGAACAAGACCCGCGGGGTGATGTCTCGGGTTGCCAGGTCGTGACGCACCCAGTCCAGATCACCGGTGAATCCGCGAGAACGGACGTCCATCACGATGGCCAGCTGCGTGATCCGGGATCCCGCATCGAGCCCGAGGTCCACCATTCGGGTGATCAGCTGAGGCGGCAGGTTGTCAGCGACATACCAGCCGAGGTCCTCGAGAACCTTGGCGGCGGTGCCTCTCCCGGCCCCCGACAAACCGGTGACCAGAACGACGTCGATTCCCGATTCGCTTGTGCCACCATGATTGTCGGCCTGGTCCAACGACCCAGCCTGATTCGCCCCGTCCATCCCCTCGCCCGTCATCCCGATGCCCGCTCATCGATCCGGTCTTCCATCGCAGTATCCGATCCGGTGGCGCCGCCCCGCAGCGCGTCGAGTACCGCGGTTGCCGTCGTAACCCCGATACCCGGAACGGAGGTGATCTCGTCGACCGTAGCCTCCCTGAGGCGGGCCAGTGACCCGAAATGGGCAACCAATGCCTTGCGGCGATGCTCACCCAAGCCCGGCACCGCATCCAGCGCCGACGCGGTCATCCGCTTGGATCGCTTGCTGCGGTGGTAGTTGATCGCGAACCGGTGGGCTTCGTCGCGCACCCGTTGCAGCAGGTACAGACCCTCGCTGTTGCGCGGCAAGATGATCGGGTCGGGTTCCGACGGTACCCACACCTCTTCTAGTCGCTTGGCCAGGCCGATCACCGCGACGTCGGTGATGCCCAGTTCGTCGAGTACTGCGCTGGCAGCGTTCACCTGCGGCGCGCCGCCGTCGACGACATAGAGGTTCGGAGGGTACGCAAATCGACGTGACTTTCCCTCCGGTGAAAGGACTTTTGGGTCCTCCTGATCTTGGAGGTGCCGCACGAAACGACGACGGGTCACCTCAGCGATCGACGCGACGTCGTCGGAGCGACCGTGGCCGGCCGCTTCCCGGATCGCGAAGTGGCGGTAGTCAGACTTGCGCGGCAGCCCGTCTTCGAAGACCACCAGCGACCCGACCACATCGGTCCCCTGGACGTGGCTGATGTCGACACACTCGATGCGCAGGGGTGCGTCGGCCAAACCCAATGCCTCTTGAATATTCTGCAGCGCAGCAGATCTGGCGGTGAAGTCGCCGGCACGCTTCAGCTTGTGTTGCTGCAACGCCTCTTTGGCGTTGCGTTGCACTGTTTCGGCCAGTGCCCGCTTGTCGCCGCGTCGCGGAACTCGCAAGTTCACTCGTGACCCGCGCAACCCGGAGAGCCAGGTAGTCAATTCCTCGGCGTTGGGTGGCAGGCACGGCACCAGCACCTCACGTGGCACTGGATTGGCAGACTCGTCGGCGGCACCGTCGAGTTCAGCCTGATCGCCGTAGAACTGCGTCAAGAATTGCTCGACCAGTTGCGCATCGCCGGAATCACCTGGATCGCCGGGCTTTTCAACGATCCATCCACGCTGACCACGAACGCGTCCGCCCCGGACATGGAATACCTGTACGGCGGCCTCCAGATCGTCGTCGGCGAAAGCGACGACGTCAGCATCGGTGCCGTCGCCGAGCACGACCGCCTGTTTCTCCAGCGCCCGTTTCAGCGCACCCAGATCGTCGCGCAACCGTGCGGCGCGTTCGAAGTCCAGACTCTTCTGCCGCGGCATGCATCTGCTGTTCCAAACCGCGGGCGAACTTGTCGGTTTTGCCAGACAGGAAGTCGCAGAAGTCCAGCACGATCTGCCGGTGCTGCTCGGCGCTGACTCGCCCGATGCATGGTGCCGAGCACTTGTCGATATAGCCCAGCAGACAGGGGCGGTCAATCTGGTTGTGCCGCTTGAACACTCCGGCCGAACAGGTGCGCGCCGGGAAGACGCGGGTAAGCAGATCCAGGGTCTCCCGGATAGCCCAGGCATGCGAGTAGGGCCCGAAGTAGCGGACACCCTTTCGGCGTGGGCCCCGATAGACCATCAGCCGGGGGTACTCCTCGTTGAGCGTGACCGCGAGCACCGGGTAGGACTTGTCGTCGCGGTAGCGGACGTTGAACCGCGGGTCGAACTCCTTGATCCAGTTGTATTCCAGCTGCAGCGCCTCGACCTCGGTGTTGACCACCGTCCACTCCACCTTGGCGGCGGTGGTCACCATCTGCCGAGTGCGCGGATGCAGGCTCCCGATATCGGCGAAGTACGAGGTCAATCGGCTGCGCAGGCTCTTGGCCTTACCGACGTAGATGACGCGTCCGTGCTGATCCCGGAATCGGTACACGCCGGGCTCGACCGGGATGGACCCGGGAGCAGGGCGGTAAGTCGCGGGATCAGCCACGGTGTCTAAGGCTAGTCGCCGTTAGAAGGGCGGTGGTGCGGTGTCAAGCACAGGTGCGGTCTCCATGACGTGGCGGAGCCGGCGATTGTGCCTTCGCTCGGCATCGACACGTTGCGCGCGACTCTGCCTGCGGGTGCGTGTCCGAATCGGCATCCGCATCTCGCGGTTGCCGCATTGGCCGATACTTGTCGGCCGCGTCGGAGGCAGGTCGCCGGTTGGCGCGCAAAGAATCGGAAACAGCAACGCGCTGCCCGGCGTGGTCACATACGTACGCCCGTCGGGAAGGAGCCAAATCACGGTGCCGTCGGGTAACTGCTTGTCGCGCCAGCCGCCGAAAGTCTTCAGCAAGTGGTGCTTTCGACAGAGGGCCTTCAGGTTTGACGCGTGCGTCCAGCCACCGTTGTGATAGGCGACAGTATGGTCCAAGTCGCAGTCGACGGCCGGACGGTCACAGCCCGGGGCACGACAGGTGAGGTCGCGAGACCGTACGAAGTCAGCAAGCTTGGCCGACGGTATATAGCGTGGCTCGGGCACATTCACCGGTGGAATCACCGGCTGCAAGCTCGCGCTCCTAGCCAGTTCGGCCACCATCTGCGGCGAGATCAAGCCTTCGGCGCCAAGCACTACGCCCGGTGTCTTCCCGCTACCGTCGACGCTGGCCTGTTCGGCGACCACGTGAATCACCACGTTGCTACTGCAGGCACGCCCCGCGGCATCGCAATCGGAGGATCCACAGCCACACACCAGCCGGTCCGCGCCGCTGGCCAACGCGCCCAATGCGTCCGCGCGGCGCTGCTCGCGGCTCCGCGGGTCGGCGTCGCACACCGTACGCGCCAACTCATCCAGCCGACGGTCGAGGACACGTCCGGCGGTGGCCATAACGCTTCCCGTCACAAACGCCATGCCCGTTTCCGCGGTGTCGACGTCGACAAAGCGATCCCTAACGAGCTCTTTCGCCCGCCGGACCGCGTCCCGGTCAGCCTGGGCCACCACCCGGTCGACCTCTGCGGCCAGCCGGCCGCGTGTCAACGACGGAAACCGCGAAATCCGCACCGCCAAAAGCGTATCCACTCGCTCCAGCGCATCGGCATCGGTGATCAAGTCTGTCCGGAACACGACGGTCTGAAACGCACGATAATCGATTTCGCCGGCCTGAAATACTTTGCCCACCTTGGGTAACCGGTCACGCAGAGCCATCGCATAACGTAGATAACTCGAGGCCATCGCGATGCTGCACTGCAGCGCGGCGGCCACCTGGGCGGCGACCGCCTCCCAGGTGTCGATGGCCCAGTCAGCCTGCTCTCCCGAATCCCGGAGACGCGACACGAACAACTCGCCGACGGCAACCAACCGCCGCGCGGCTGCCTGAGCCTCCGACCGACCCGATTCACGAATTCGATCCAGGAGCGCAGCCGACTCCGGCGTAGGTCGCGAGGCGTACCACGATTCGAACATAGGTTCGATTATAGGGCGGGCTTCCGACAATTAGTGCGACGGCAGGTCGGGCCGGTAGCGCGCCAGCAGACCCCGGACGGTATCCATCGCCTCCACGGCGCGGTCCTTATCGACGGACTGAATGGCCATCAGCGGGACGTACTCGTCGTCGGGCAGATCGACTCGCGCCCAGCGTGCGCCGACGGGAAACGACACCCCGACCACGTCGTCCCACGGCACCAGGCGGTCGCTGATCACGTTGCGCACCGACAGCCCTGCCGCACCGACTCGCAGCCGGGGGCGGGCGAACAGCAGTACGAGCCCGGCAAGAACGACGCCTAGCCCCGCCATCGCAATCTGGTCGGAGGTCTGAAAGATCACGCCGGTGGACCCGATCTTGAGCAGCAGGCCGATCGCAATGTGTGCTGCGATGATGACGAACGCCGCGGCATAGGCGACATAGGGCGTCAGGTGGGGCCGCAGTTGCACATCCCAGGTGTCCTGGTCGGGCTTGGCGGTCACGACTTTCCGCGCAAATGGCGCAGGGTCAGCGCGGTGCTCAGCGCCGCAGCCGTCGCCTGGCCACCGTTGTCCTCGGCAGAGTCCGGCAGTCCCGCGCGGTCGAGGGCCTGCGCTTCGTCGTTGGTGGTCAGCACGCCATTGGCGACCGGAGTGGATTCGTCCAGCGAGACCCGCGTCAGCCCTTGGGTCACCGCGTCGCAAACGTAGTCGAAATGCGGTGTCTGCCCGCGGATAACCACGCCCAGCGCAACGACGGCGTCGTGGTCGCGGGCTACGGTCTGCGCGACGACCGGAATCTCGATCGCACCGCGAACCCGCACGATGGTCGGGTTCTTGACGCCCCACTCGTCGACGATTCGCTGGGCGCCGTCCAGCAACGCATCACAGATCTGCTTATGCCACGTGCTCACCACGATCGCGAGCTTAAGTGCGGAGGCGTCCTGCGACGCGATGTCGGGTACACCGGCACCGCTCATAGGCGCCGCCGCTCCAGAATCACAGAGCACCACCGAATTCGCCTGGCAGATGGATGGATTCGTGAAAGTCATCCAGCCCGACCAGGTCATGACCCATCCGGTCACGTTTGGTCATCAGATACCGGATGTTCTCCGCATTGGCCCGCACCGGCAATGGCACCCGCTCGATGATGTGCAGCCCGTAGCCGTCCAAGCCGACTCGTTTGGCCGGATTGTTGGTCAGCAGACGCATCGAGCGGACCCCGAGGTCGACCAGGATCTGCGCCCCGGTGCCGTAATCCCTTGCGTCAGCTGGTAATCCGAGTTTGAGGTTAGCGTCGACGGTGTCGTCGCCCGCGTCCTGCAGCTGATAAGCCTGCAGCTTGTGCATCAGGCCGATGCCGCGACCTTCATGGCCGCGCATATATAGCACCACGCCCCGGCCTTCGCGCGCGACCATCGCCATTGCAGCGTCCAGTTGTGGACCGCAATCGCAGCGGCGTGAGCCGAACACGTCCCCGGTCAGGCATTCGGAGTGCACGCGGACCAGGACGTCGTCGCCGTCGTAGTTAGGACCGGCAATCTCACCGCGGACCAATGCCACGTGTTCGACGTCTTCGTAGATGCTGGAGTACCCGACCGCGCGGAATTCACCATGCCGGGTCGGAATCCGGGCTTCGGCGATCCGCTCGATGTGCTTCTCGTGCTTGCGGCGGTATTCGATCAAGTCGGCGATCGCGATCAGCGCCAGATCGTGCTCGTCGGCGAAGACCCGCAACTCATCGGTCTGCGCCATCGCGCCTTCGTCCTTCTGGCTGACGACTTCACAGATCGCCCCGGCCGGCGACAGTCCGGCCATCTGGGCCAAGTCGACAGCGGCTTCGGTGTGGCCGGGCCTCCGCAACACTCCGCCGTCCTTGGCGCGCAATGGAACTACGTGTCCGGGCCGGGTGAAATCGCCGGCGACACTGTCCGGGTCGGCGAGCAGTCGCATGGTCGTCGCGCGGTCCGACGCTGAAATCCCTGTTCCCACACCGTTTTTCGCGTCGACCGTGACGGTGTAGGCGGTACCGTGCTTGTCCTGGTTGACCGCATACATCGGCAGCAGTCCGAGCCGGTCGCAGATCTCTCCGTCCAGGGGTACACACAGGTAACCCGATGTGTAGCGCACCATGAACGCGACCAGCTCCGGCGTGGCCTTCTCGGCCGCGAAGATCAGGTCGCCCTCGTTCTCCCGGTCCTCGTCATCCACGACGACGACAGCTTTGCCGGCCGCGATGTCGGCGATCGCGCGCTCGACCGAGTCCAACCTCGTCATCGCAGCCACCTCGTCAGAAGATCCCACCCGAAGGCCTCGAGTGTTGCATTCAGTATGAACCACCACGTCGCCTTGGTTATTGCCACTGCTCACTGAGCGGACCGCGCATTACGGCGACTCGCAGCGAGTAAATGCACAAAAGGTTTCCAGAGGTCTCTCGTAGCTAATTCATAGCCAAGCTATTTAGCGTTCAGTACGTCGGGGGGCAAGTGTCCGCTGAATACCCAAGTAGACAGGTGAAGGACCATGAAACTCAAGCAACTGATGGCCGGAGCGACCGTCGCCGGCGCCCTCGGGGCAGCTGCGTTGGGCGTGGGGGCCGGTGCGGCCAGCGCCGCTCCCGGGCCGCAGCCCGGTGGCCATGGCGCGCCCGCAGTGAACCACGCCGGACCCGCACCCCGTGATCCGGGTGGCGGCGGGGGCCACGGCCCGGGTGGCCCAGGTGGGCCGGGTGGACCAGGCGACCATGGACCCGGTGGACCGGGAGGTCCTGGTGGGCCGGGCGACCACGGACCCGGCGGACCCGGCGACCACGGACCCGGCGGACCGGGCGACCACGGACCCGGCGGACCCGGCGACCACGGACCCGGCGGACCCGGCGACCACGGACCCGGCGGACCCGGCGACCACGGACCCGGCGGACCCGGCGACCACGGACCCGGATTCCACGGGCAGGGTGGTCCCGGCGGACCGTGGCACGGCGACGACCACCGCGGCTACTTCCACGGCGCTCCATGGGGAGACGGGCCGGCACCCTGGGGTCCCGGTGAGCCGCCGCGGCCGGCCTGGGACAGGCCGCTTCCGCCACCCGGTGGGCGGTGGAATGACGGGCCGATCAACTACTGGGGCTACCAGGAGACCCCGTTCTGGAACCCGCAGTTCAATCAGTTCGGCTTCAACTTCTTCGGAGTTTGGATCCCGCTGTAAAGAGCCACCTCTCCAGACGCCCGCTTCGCCGATTGGCGGAGCGGGCGTTGCCCGTTTGGTGGCAGTTGGGCCTAGCCGCCGGGTAACGGTTTGCCCACAACACGATGCAGCTTGAGCGGCGACGCGCAAATTTCGGAAACATCGCCGATGTCGAGCATTACTGTGGGGAAATGGCGACGCTGCACTCGATGCCGTGCGCGCGCGCCGTGACGGTGAGCCTGGTCGGCGCCGGTGTACTCACCGGCGCGATGCTTGTCGGGCCCGCTGCGATGGGAAAGCCTGCGGGATCGGCTTCGGCTTCTGCGCCAGTCCTGGCGATTGAGGAGCCGGCACCGCCGTTACCCCCGGACCCCATCCCGGGTGTCGAGGGACCGAACCAGGGTCACGCCAACCAGGCGCCGCCCGTGCATCACCACCGTCACATCGGCGATCCAGTCCGCTAGCGCCGAAAGTCCTTGGTGCAGGCTGCCGTTACTTGTGCGTCAGCAACCGCTCGACGTACTTGGCGATGACGTCCACCTCGAGGTTTACCGGCGTTCCGACCTGAGCCGGACCCAGCGTGGTCAACTCGCGAGTCGTCGGAATCAGGGACACCTCGAACCAGTCGTCGCCGAGTCCCGAGACGGTCAGCGAAATGCCGTCGACGGTGATCGAGCCCTTTTCGACGACGTAGCGAGTCAATTCGGCGGGCATGCCGATGCGGACCACCTCCCAGTGCTCGGAAGGTGAACGGGACAGGATCTTCCCGGTGCCGTCGACGTGGCCTTGCACGATGTGACCGCCGAGCCGACTGTTCACGGCCGCAGCTCGCTCGAGGTTGACCGGGCTGCCCGCGGCCAGCCGGCCCAAGCTGGACCGGCTCAGCGTCTCGCCCATCACGTCGGCGGTGAACTGGCCGCCGGGCAGCACCTCAACGACCGTCAGGCACACACCGCTCACGGCGATCGAGTCGCCATGACCGGCGTCGGCGGTGACCAGCGGACCCTGGATCGTGAAGCGAGCGGAATCGCCCAGGTCATCCATACCGACGACCTCGCCCAATTCCTCAACGATTCCGGTGAACACCGCCTCAGGCTAGTGATTGTCGCTCCCCCGCGCGAGGTCGCAGCCAGCTTGCGCTTCGCAGTCGACTCAGCGCGACCCGCTACGCTGCAAGTCATGCAGACGCGTCGCCCAATCCTCGCCGTTGTTGCCGCCCTCTCGATCGCCGCCGCTCTGGTCGGCGGCTGCTCGTCGTCCAAGCAATCCGCCGCACCACTTCCGGATGCGCCCACGCTGCTCGCCAAGTCCAACCTGACCACCAGAAACGTCAAGAGCGTGCACCTGGTGCTTTCGGTGAACGGCAAGATCAAGCATCTGCCTGTCAAGACGCTGACCGGCGACCTGACCACGACACCGGACACCGCCGCCCAGGGCAATGCCGACATCACGTTCGGCGGTTCCGACATCGATGCCCAGTTCGTGGTCGACAACGGGACCCTGTACGCGGCGCTGAGCCCAGGCCAATGGGAAAGCTTTGGTCCGGCGGCCGCCATCTATGACCCGTCGGAGATCCTCAACCCGAACGCCGGTCTGGCCAACGTGTTGACCAACATCAGCAATTCCAAATCCGATTCACGCGAAACCGTCAACGGGCAAAGCACGGTCAAGATCACCGGCACCGCCTCAGCGGACGCGGTGAATGGCCTTGCGCCGCAACTGAAGGCCACCCAGCCTGCCCCGACCACTGTCTGGATCCAGGAAAACGGTGACTACCAGTTGGCCCAAGTGCAGCTGGAGCAAAGCCCGGGCAACTCCGTCCAGATGACGCTGTCGAACTGGAACGCGCCGGTGCAGGTCACTAAGCCCCCTGTCGCCCCGTGACGGCACCCCGGCATGCAGGCCGCGGCGTCGCGATCAGCGCGGGCAGCCTTGCCGTACTGCTCGGTGCCCTCGACACCTACGTCGTGGTCACCATCATGCGCGACATCATCGGGACCATCGGCATCCCGATCAATCACTTGCAGCGCATCACCCCGATCATCACCTGGTATCTGCTGGGCTACATCGCGGCGATGCCACTGCTGGGCCGGGCTTCCGACCGATTCGGTCGCAAGCTGCTTCTGCAGGTCAGCCTGGCCACCTTCCTGATCGGATCGGTCATCACGGCGCTGTCCACCAATCTGGATGTGCTGGTGGTGGGCCGCACCATCCAGGGCGTGGCCAGTGGTGCATTGTTGCCGGTGACGCTCGCGCTCGGCGCGGATCTTTGGGCCCAGCGCAATCGCGCCGGAGTCCTCGGCGGCATTGGCGCCGCGCAGGAGCTGGGCAGCGTGCTCGGCCCGCTCTACGGAATCTTCATCGTCTGGCTGACCGGTCGCTGGCAGGACGTGTTCTGGATCAACGTGCCGTTGGCGCTGGCCGCGATGGTGATGATTCAATTCAGCCTGCCGTCGCGGGACCGCAGCGCCGAGCCGGAAAAGATCGACATAATCGGTGGCTTGCTGCTGGCGATCACTCTGGGTTTGGCGGTCATCGGTCTGTACAACGCCAATCCCGATGGCAAGCACGCGCTACCCAGCTACGGCCCGCCGCTGATCATCGCGGCGGTCGCATTCGCGGTGATTTTCTTTGTGTGGGAACGGTTCTCCCGGACCAAGCTGATCGAACCCGCCGGGGTGCACTTCCGGCCGTTCCTGTCCGCGCTCGGCTCGTCACTATGCGCCGGTGCCGCGTTGATGGTGACGCTGGTCGACGTGGAACTCTTCGCCCAAGGCGTACTTGGCAAGGACCAAGACCAGGCCGCCATGATGTTGCTCTGGTTCCTGGCAGCGCTGCCGATCGGCGCGCTGGTTGGCGGCGCGATCGCGACCAAAATCGGCGACCGAGCGGTGGCGTTCGTGGGGCTGCTGATCGCTGCCGGTGGCTACTGGTTCATCTCGAAGTGGTCAATTGATCTATTGAGCATCCGCCACAACATCTTTGGGCTGTCACTACCCGCATTGGACACCGATCTGGCAATTGCCGGCATCGGGTTGGGTCTGGTGATCGCCCCGCTGACATCGGCCAGCCTGCGGGTGGTGCCCTCAGTACAGCACGGCATCGCTTCGGCGGCGGTGGTGGTGGCTCGCATGACCGGCATGCTGATCGGGGTCGCCTCGTTGAGCGCGTGGGGCTTTTACCAACTGCCGCAACTCGTCGCAAAATTGGCTTCAGAGGTGCCGGCCGACGCCAGCCTTGCTGAGCGCGTTCTGCATCAGGCCACCATGTACCGCCAGGCGTTCGCCGAGATGTACGGCGGAATCTTCAAAGTCACCGTGGTCGTCTGCGTGGTGGGTGCGTTGTTGGGTCTGTTGATCGGCAGTCGAAGCGTGCATGCCGACGAGTCCGAAACCCTGCGGCCCGAATCCGTTTCGCCCGGCGTTTAACGCAGCGTCCGGATGAATCCGCCCGCGCTGCTGTATTTGTGCCGAAAATCGGAGCACAATCTCTGATGTGGCGCGGGGCGATGATTCGCTATCGCAGCCCGCCGGCAGTTCCGCCGGCGGTGTCCTGATTGCGGTCTATGGCATATCTGCGTACGTGATGTTTCTGCTCGCTTTTCTGTACCTGATCGGATTCGTCGCCGACGCCGACTTCATGGTCAGCAGCGTGCATGTCGTGGGCAAGACCATCGATCGCGGCGGCCTCGGCGACGGCACTCTCACCGTCACAGCGGTGGTGATCGACGCAGCGTTGCTCGCGCTGTTCGCGGTCCAGCACAGCATTATGGCCAGGGCAGGCTTCAAACGCTGGTTGACCCGCATCGTGCCCGCCAGCGCGGAGCGGTCGACGTACGTCCTGGCGTCAAACATCTGTCTGATCGCTCTCCTCGCGGGCTGGTACCCGATCACCCACGACGTTTGGCGGGTCACAGCCCAGCCCTGGCGAATTCTGCTGACAGTCACCGGTCTGGTCGGGTGGGCGATTGTGTTGCTGAGCACTCTTCTGATCGATCATTTCGATTTGTTCGGCCTGCGTCAGGTGTTCGCCCGGCTCCGCGGCCGGCAGCTTGCCGAGCACCAGTTCACCACGCCGTTCTTCTACCGTGCGGTTCGACACCCGCTATATCTGGGCTTTCTGATCGCGTTCTGGATGACACCACGGATGACGTTGGGGCACTTGTTGTTTGCGGCCGCCATGACCGGCTACATCCTGGTCGCGGTTCGATTCGAAGAGCGCGACCTCATCCGCCTGTTTGGGGAGCAGTACCGCGACTACCGTCGCCGCGTTCCGATGCTGATCCCGGGCTTGGGCGGTCGCCCCTGACCGACCCGGTCGCAGGCTCGCGCGGCACCAAGCTCAGCACCAGGTCCGGACCCACCCGTTCGACACCGTCGTAGCGCCAGCGCAGTGCCCGCGCGATGTTCGGCACTCCGACGTCGTCGACCGCGGTGATTGGTCCGCCGAGCAGGATCGGCGCGACGTAAGCCAAGATCCGATCGATCGTCCCGGCCCGCAAGAAAGCTCCGGCGAGCGTGGGCCCACCCTCGAGCAGCACGTCGGTACGATCGGACAGCGCTTTGAGCACCTCGGACGGCTCGTGCGTACGAATCACCATGGTGCGGGAATCGTCGTTGAGAACCTTTGCCTCCGAAGGTATGTCGCGCATACCCACGACTACCCGCAACGGCTGGCGCTCGGCGAGGCCGCCGTCGGCCAACCGTGCGGTCAACGTCGGGTCGTCGACCAGCACCGTGCCAGTGCCGACCACGATCGCATCGGCGGTCGCCCGCCGCCGGTGCACATCGGCGCGCGCGGCTTCGCTGGTAATCCATTGGCTCGACCCGTCGGCCGCGGCGCTTCGGCCATCGATGCTGGCGGCATATTTCCATGTCACGTGCGGCAAGCCAGTGCGCTGCTTGTGCAACCATTCCCGCAGCGGTCCGACCGTGACCAGATCGGCTTCAACATCGCCGACGACGCGGACCCCGGCGGCGGCAAGTCGGGCCGCACCACCGGCCGCGGTCGGGTTCGGGTCGCTGACCGCGAAGATCACCGCTGCGATGCCGGCCTCTAGCAGCGCATCCACGCAGGGCGGGGTTTTGCCATGGTGGTTGCAGGGTTCCAGGGTGACCACCGCGGTGCCACCCTGGGCCAGCCGGCCCGCTCGGCGCAGTGCGACTACCTCGGCATGGGCGCTGCCCGGCCGCTGCGTACCGCCGACGCCAACGACGCGGCCATCGCGATCCAGGATGACGGCGCCGACTGGCGGGTTGGGATAGGTCTTCCCCTTGACCAGCTCGGCCTGCTCAACGGCCAGTTGCATAGCGCCGTCGTAGCTGATGGACGCCTCCGTACTCACCGGCGGCTCATCGGCGTAGGTGCGGTGACACGGCACCGGCCTGTCGTCGCAATGCCTCGACCGCGGCGCCCGGATCATCGGCGCCGTAGACGGCCGATCCGGCGACGAAGCAGTCGACACCTGCCTCGGCGGCCTGCTCGATCGTGTCGGCGTTGATGCCGCCGTCGATCTCGACCAGGATGGTCAACTCACCGGAGTCGACGAGCTTGCGCACCTCGCGCACCTTGCTCAGCACCTCGGGGATGAACTTCTGTCCGCCGAAGCCGGGCTCCACCGACATCACCAGGAACGTGTCGAAGTCTTTGAGGATCCCCAGGTAGGGGTCCAGCGGGGTGCCGGGCTTGATGCTGAGTCCGGCCTTCGCGCCGGCGGCGCGGATGTCGCGGGCGACAGCGACCGGGTTATCGGTCGCCTCGGCGTGAAACGTGACGTTGTAAGCGCCCGCCTCGGCGTACGGCGGCGCCCAGCGGTCCGGGTCCTCAATCATCAAATGGCAATCCATTGGAATGTCGCTGGCGGCCAACAGACTTTCCACCACCGGCAGCCCGATCGTGAGGTTCGGCACGAAATGTGCATCCATCACGTCGACGTGCAGCCAGTCGGCGCCTTCGACGGCGGCGGCCTGGTCGGCCAGCCGGGCGAAATCGGCGGCCAATATCGACGGCGCGATCAGCGGCCGATCGGTCTTGCCTGACATGCGCATTAGCCTAGTCGGGCGGCGAGACCGGCCTGCAGCGTCCGAGGCGCATCGCCACCTGCCCGCGCGAGCGAGCTAGTTGTCGCGATTGCCAACCGTCGTCCGACCCGCCGACATTGCGTAATCTCGATCTGGTACCCACGACGAAAGATATGCAATGACGAAGGCAACGGTCACCCCCGAAGCCGAGAATGCCATCGGCGACATCGCCCGGCGCCACGGGCTTTCCCGCGAGGCGGTGCTTGCCATGCTGTTCGCCATCCACGCCGGCGGCGGCACCATGGCCCAGTTCTCCATCCCCGAGCTCGGCGGTTCCGGGCAGTGGATGCGGGGTGGGATGACGATGGTCGGCGACATGTTCGACAACGCGCTCAAGGCGCGGGTCGATGCGCTTTGTGGTGAACTGGCCCAACTGCTCACTACTACGACGGTATTTCCCGCCTCGCCCACGAGTTCCACGACCGGGTTTACCTCGGCTAACTGGTGGCCAGCTGACCTCGGCGTTCCGAGCGCGACCGGCGCTCAGAACAATGCCCGCTACGCCATCTTCCCGAGCACTCGACGGCTGGCAATCCAGATCAATGGCGTGACAAAGGTATTCGACACCGGGGAGCACCACATCGGTGGCGTGCAACAACAACAGGGCGGCGGATACGGCTCGGTGGGCTTCACCAGCCAGCTCGGCACATTCTCGGTATCAAGTCTGTCCGAGCTTGGGGTCCGAGAGGTGGCCGGCACTCCTACCGCCGCGCCCTCCCCTCAATACCAGGGGCAATACCAGTCCGGGCCGTCGATTAAATCAGCACCTTTGGTGCAGGCAGCCGAACGCGGCCACGGCGGGTCAGGAGATCCGGCGACCGTCGTCGCGGCGATCGAGTCTCTGGCTGGGTTACATGCGCGCGGCATTCTCTCGGATGAGGAATTCGCCGCGAAGAAGGCGGAGCTGCTCGCCCGACTGTAATCACGTCGAGGGCATGTCCTCAGGTGTCCAACTTGAGCAGGGCCGCGGCGAACATGGCGTCGGTGCCGTGCCGATGCGGCCACAACTGAACGTAAGGGCCGTCACCCAGATCGGGCACCGGCTCGAACAACGGCCGGGTATCGAGCGCGGTCACCGGATGACGGCGCAACGCGTCGCCGACCACCCCGATCGTCTCGGCCAGATGCGGCGAGCAGGTCGCATACAACACCACGCCGCCGGGACGGGTCAACGCGATTGCGGCAGCCAGCAATTCGCGTTGCAACCGAGTCAGCGCCGGAACGTCGGCGGGCTGTCGTCGCCACCGCGAGTCGGGGCGGCGGCGCAGCGCACCCAGACCGGTGCACGGCACGTCGACCAGGACCCGGTCGAAACCCGAGTCCAGCCCGGTGCTGCGTCCGTCGACCCGCAGCACGTCGACCGGAAGGCCGCGGGTGTTTTGGACAACCATGTCGGCCCGGTGTTCGGCGGGCTCTACCGCGGTGACCCGGGCACCGGACCCGGCAGCCAGCGCGGCCAGTAGCGCGGTCTTGCCGCCGGGACCCGCACACAGGTCCAGCCATCGCCCGGTGTCGTCGGCGACCGGGGCCAGGGTGAGCGCGCGGGCCACCAACTGGCTGCCCTCGTCCTGAACCAATGCCTGGCCGTCGCGGACCGCAGGCACTTGCGCGGGGTCGCCCGATGGCAGGTAAACGGCATACGGCGAATATCGGCCCACCTCGCCGTTGACGGCGCCGGCCAACTCGTCGGCGGTCAGCACCCCCGGCCGCGCCGCCAAATGCACATGGGGGCGCTCGTCGTCGGCGGCCAGTGCAGCGTCCAGCTCGCCGGCCGAGGCGCCCAGCGCGTCGACGAACGCCTGCGCGATCCAGCGCGGATGGGCCCGCACGAAGGCGACATGCCCCACCGGATCGACCGCCCGGTCCGGCGCCAGCTCGTCGACCCAGGATTGCTCGTCGCGGGTGCTGATCGTGCGCAGCACCCCGTTGACGAAACCCGCACGCGCCGAATCGAATTCGATTCCGGCTTGCTCCACGGTGGTCGAGACGGCGGCATGCGCCTCGACGCGGGTGCGCAGCAGTTGATATGTCCCCAGCCGCAGCAGGTCCAGCAGTATCGGGTTGATGGTCTCCGGTGCCCGATCAGCGGCCGAGCCGATGACGGCGTCCAGCAGACCGCGGATGCGGCTGCTGCCGTAGGTCAGCTCGGTGGCGAATGCGGCGTCGCGGCCACTGATCCCCCGCTCGCGCAACAGGACCGGCAACAGCAAGTTGGGATACGCGTCGCGCTCACTCACGGCTCGGAGTACATCGAACGCGGCGCGGCGTGCCGAATCCAGCGGCCGGCGCCTCGGCGGCCGCGCCGATCGCTGCGGGGTGCGCGCGGGCGGCCGGTCGCGGCGTGGTCTGTCCGGTGGCGGGGTCATGAGGCACGCACGGAAGGCTCGAGGCGGGCTCCCCTGGCCCAGTCCACGGAGTTCATCATCTTCTTGCCCGGCGCCTGCACTTGGCCCAGCCGCACCGGCTGCGAGGCGGTACCGATCCGAACGCTGCGGCGGTCCACATGAATCTCACCGGGCGACAGCGGCTTTGGCAGGCTCTGGCCGTCGGTGTCGAGGTAGACGGGTCCGAGTTTGACCCGCAGGTCACCGATCAGGGTCCATGCGCCGGGGTTGGGCGTCACCGCGCGGATGCGTCGCTCGACGACCTCGGCCGGCAGGTCCCAGCGGACGCGAGCCTCCTCGACGGTGATCTTCGGCGCGATACTGACACCGTCGGCCGACTGCGGGACCGGGGTGAGCGTCCCGTCCGCGATGCCGTCGAGAGTGGCTGACAGCAGTGCCGCACCCGAAATCGAAAGCCGTTCAAGCAAATCCCCCGCGGTGTCGATCGGCCGCACCGCCTCGGTGACCACACCGTAGACCGGCCCGGAATCCAGGCCGGATTCGATCTGGAACGTGGTCGCCCCGGTCACGGTGTCGCCGGCGGCGATCGCCGCCTGCACAGGTGCCGCCCCCCGCCACGCGGGCAGCAACGAGAAGTGCAGGTTGACCCAGCCGCGCGCCGGCACCGCGAGCAGTTCGCCACGCAACAGCGCGCCGAAGGCCACCACCGGACAGCAGTCGGGCTGCAGCTCCGAGAGCTCCGCGACGAACTCCTCGCTGTTGGGCCCAGCCGGGCGCAGCAGCGGGATCTCGTGCTCGAGGGCCAGCCGGGCCACCGGCGACGGCTGCGGCCTGCCGTGACGACCCGAGGCGGCGTCCGGCCGGGTGAGCACCGCGATCACGTCGTGGCGCGGCGAGTCGATGAGGCTCTGCAACGCGGGCAGCGCGGGCTCGGGGGTTCCGGCGAAGACAAGACGCACCGGCACAGTGTAGGAAGTAGTCGCGGCAAAAGATCGAATCAGCTGGTTGAGGAGCGGCCGATGACGTTGACCACCATCTCGGGACTCCCCGCCCACGCACTGCTCGTGCACGCGATGGTGGTGGTGGCGCCGCTGACGGCGCTGCTGGAAATTCTGTGCGCGCTATGGCTGGCGGCGCGGCGGCACCTGGTCTGGCTGGTGCTCGCCTTTGCCGTGGTGACAGCGGCGCTGACGCCGATCACCGCGAATGCCGGCGGGTGGCTCTACGACCAGGACACCATCACCGCGACATCTTGAACACCCATGCCGAGCGCGCCGGATGGATGATCTACTTCTCGATCGCGCTGCTCGTTGTGGCCGTCGTGCTGGCACTGGTGCACTGGCGGGAGGTTCGCGCCGCCGCACCCGGGTTGGCCGTCCGGGTGGTGGTCGCCGTCGTCGCCATCGTGGTGGGCGCCGCCTCGATCGTGCAGATAGTGCGTATCGGTGACTCCGGCGCACAGTCCGTGTGGGGCAACGAACTGACCAAGTCGAGCAAACCGTAATCAGGTCGGAGTGAATCTGCTCAAGTCGTAGATGTCGAGGCTTTTTTCGATATCTACGACTCTTGCCACCACTCCTTGGAAACCGGCCGGACCAAACCGCCGGTGCTCTTCGTCTTCGAAGGTTTCCGCGAGCTCGCTGAACTCCTTGGACGGCAGCACATCCCGCAATGCTGGGAAGACGACAGTGTCTTCGCGCGCCTCGTGCGGCTCATACATCCGAATGAATGCCGACATGTCTTGCACCAACGCTTCTCGCACATGTTGATCAAGCGCAGCCGCTCCAGCGGTGGCACTGAGCATTCGGTCCGTGAGAACACGCCCCCGCTGGTGCTGAGTTCGCAGCACGCTGGTGATATCGGCTAGGCGCCCGGCCTGTTCCAACTTGGGGAAGACGTATTGCTCTTCAAGGTGTTCGTGGTAGTCCTCGATGAAAGTTCGGATGATGGTTGCGCTTTCATTCAGCGCGTGCGATGGATTCGGCTCGTCGGCCTGCAGGCGGCGGATGCCTTCTCGATAGATCAGCAAGATGCGCTTGAGTACTCCATGCTCGCGCATAAGGTCCTCGGGCGGTGTGACTGGCACATCATCCACAGGGCGTGTCTTGGGGGGCGAGCTACTGCATGCCGACAGTGCCAATGCACCGGCCGCCGATATTGAAATCCCGATAAGGTGGCGTCGGCCCACGGCTGGCGTAAAACGATCTGACATGGCCACAGCTTTGTCGCATCGCCGTGACCTGGCCAGCAGTTCGACCGAGAAGCCTCCGTCTATTCATCTTCGGCGAGCCGCGGAATCAGGCCGCCGGCCAGTACATCCTTGACCTGTCGCGGCGAAAGGCGGTGTCGCACAGTGAAAGACGTATCTTTGGTGACGTTGTCGACCTGCAGGGCGTCCTTGTCGCCCAGCGTGTCGCGCACACCGGCGATGCGCAGGGTGTCATCCTGATCGATGCTGTCGTAGTCGTCGGCGTCGTCGAACTCGAGCGCCAAGACACCGAAGTTGGCGAGATTCTGCCAGTGAATGCGGGCGAACGACTTGGCGATGACGACCTGAAGTCCTAGGTGACGGGGTGCGATAGCGGCGTGTTCTCGCGATGAGCCCTGGCCGTAGTTCTCGCCGCCGACGATAATGTGGCCGGTCTCGTCGGCCTCCTTGGCCCGCTCGGGATACGAGTCGTCGATCTGAGTGAAGCTGAACATCGCGAGCTTGGGAATGTTCGACCTATATGGCAGCGCCCGTGCCCCGGCCGGTGAGATCTCGTCGGTGGAGATATTGTCGCCGACCTTGAGCAGCACCGGCGCCTCGATGTCGTCGGGCAACGGCGACAACTCCGGCAGGCTCGACACGTTGGGCCCCTTGACCGGCTCAACTTTCTGCGCCTCTTCGGCGTCCAGCGGCGGCACCAGCATCGCGGTGTTCACCGCTGACTGATGCGGCAGATCCAGCTTGGGATAATCCATCTCGGCGTCGCGCGCCCAGTCCCGCGGATCGGTGATCACACCTGTCAACGCCGATGCCGCAGCAGTTTCCGGTGAGCACAACCAGACCGAATCCTCTTTGGTGCCAGAGCGGCCCGGAAAGTTGCGCGGCATCGTCCGCAGTGAGTTCCGTCCGGTGGCAGGTGCCTGACCCATGCCGATGCACCCCATGCACCCCGCTTGATGGATCCGAGCGCCGCCGATTACCAATTCGGTGGTCGCTCCCATCTTGGTCAGATCGGTAAGGATCTCTCGCGACGTCGGGTTGATGTCGAAGCTGACTTCGGGTGCCGTCTGCCGTCCGGCCACCATCGCGGCGGCGATCGCGAAATCGCGCAGGCCGGGATTAGCGCTCGATCCGATCACCGCCTGGGCGATGTCCTCGCCCGCCACCTCGCGGACTGGCACCACGTTGCCCGGCGACGACGGCTTGGCGATCAACGGCTCGATCTCCGACAGGTCGATGGTGTCTTCGACGTCGTAGTCGGCGCCGTCGTCGGCGATCAGTTCGACCCAATCGTCCTCGCGGTCCTCGGCCCGCAGGAAGTCGCGGACCGTCTGATCGCTCGGGAAAACCGTTGTGGTGGCGCCGAGTTCGGCTCCCATATTCGCGATGACGTGGCGGTCCATCGCGGTCAGACTGTCCAATCCAGGCCCGTAATACTCGATGATCCGGTTGACCCCGCCCTTGACGTCGTGGCGGCGCAGCATCTCCAGGATCACGTCCTTGGCCGAACACCATTGCGGCAGTTCGCCTTCGAGCTTTACGCCCCAGATTTCGGGCATCCGGATATGCAGCGGCCGGCCGCTGATGGCCAGTGCAACCTCCAGTCCGCCGACGCCGATCGCCAGCATCCCGAGCGAACCCGCGGCCGGGGTGTGTGAATCCGAGCCCACCATCGTCTTGCCGGGAATTCCGAACCGCTGCATGTGCGTCGGATGCGAGACCCCGTTGCCGGGCTTGGAGAACCACAGCCCGAATCGCTGCGCGGCGGTCCGCAGATATTCGTGGTCCTCGGCGTTCTTCTCGTCGGTCTGCAGCAGGTTGTGGTCGACGTACTGCACACTCACCTCGGTGCGGGCGCGGTCGAGCCCGAGCGCCTCCAACTCCTGCATCACCAGCGTGCCCGTCGCGTCCTGGGTCAGGGTCTGGTCGATGTGGAGGGCGATTTCTTCACCCGGCGTCATCTCGCCGGATTCCAAGTGGGACTCGATCAGTTTCCGAGCGACGTTGAGCGAAGACATAGCGAAGTCCTAAGCGACGTGACAACCAACCGTCACCAAGGCATACCCCGATATGTCAGCGCCCATACGTTGGCCGCCGAGCGTGGTGCCTAGACGTTGATCGTCGTCTTCTCGTCGATGGTGACCGTTGCGGGAAGCGCCTTCTCGACCTGGTCTGGGAGGCAGTACGCGTTGAGCTCCAGCAGGTAAATGTTGTCGTTTCCGTTGATGACGACAACTTTGTCCGCGACCGCCCTGGTCTGGCCGTCCTGTGTCCAGGTGCCGCCCAACTGGTAGGCGGGAAAACCGCCCAGGTTGTCCTCGTTGCCGTCGCCCATCTGCTTGAAACCGGGCAGGTTCTTCGTTGCGCCGGCAGCGAGTTCGATCAGCTTCTGCGGGTCTACATCGCCGTCGAGCTTGGACAGCGTCGCGACGATGCTGGGGATGTACTTGGCCGCTTCCGGACCGTTGTCGACGATGGCCCAGTAGGCCGTAGCCGGGGTGTCGGGGCCGGCGTCGGCCCAGCCGTCCGGGATCGGAAAGTTGATGGTCGGCGCGCCGGGGTCGCCCTTGTGAACCGGTGTCGCGGTGATGTGGCTCTGGTCGAAATAGCTCGCGATGGAGGGGTTGGGACCTTGGGCGGTGATGCGCGGCGCCACCTTCGACTGCGGCGTGGCAGCAGTGGCCGAGGTCGCAGCGGTCGAGCTTTTGCCCGCCGCATTTTTGCTGCTCGGCGACGAACCACAACCGGCCAAGCCGACGGCTATCGCGACGACGGCAATCGTCGTACCGGTGCTTGCCAGCGTGCGCTTCATTGCACTGGCTCCTGTCGGATTGGCTTCACGACGCGTTCGCGGATCGACGCGTTGGCGAGCATACCGTCAACGAATCGGGGTGGTGGTGGGCCGTACCAGCGGCGCAGTAGTGATCTTCAGCGAACTCAGTGTCCGGCATCGAATTCGATGGGCAGGGTTGTCGGGCCGGTGATCCCCATTAGTGGCTTCCATGGGGCGGGGCCACTGCGGCGCGGGTTGGGCATGCGGCGCGTGATGACGGTCAGGGCTTCGGCGAGTTCGGCTCTGGCGAGATGTGCTCCAAGACAGTAGTGGATGCCGCCGCCGAACGTGAGCATGGCCGGTGACCCCTCGCGGGTGATGTCGAGGCGGTCAGGATCGTCGTAGACGGTGTGGTCGCGATTGGCGGCGGCGGTGTTGATGACCACGTACGTGCCGGCGGGCACCCGCACGCCGTCGAGTTCGACGTCCTCGACGGCCTGGCGGATGGTGCCGAAGATGACAGGGTTATGGCGCATGAGCTCCTCGACTGCCTGCGGTGCGAGTTCGGGATGCTCAGCCAGGAGTGCCCACTGTTTGGGGTGGTCGCACAAATCCTGCACAGCGGCGGCCAACTGATTGCGGGTGGTGTCGGTACCTGCCATCAGCAGGCCTTCCGCGAGCATGAGTAGCTCGTAGGCGGTGAGCCGGTCCCCATCGTCTTCGGCGCGAATCAGCTCAGAGATCAGGTCGTCGGTGAGGGTGCGGCGCCGCCGGGCGATCATCTCCTCGATGTAGGCGTCGAGTTCGTCGAAGGCCGCCATGATGACCGGTGCGTCGTTGGCGACGTTCCAGGTGAGGAACTTGAAGATGTCGTCGGCCCAGTCCGAGAACAGTTGCCAGTCTTGGCGCGGGGCGCCAAGCAACCCGCTGATGATCGCAATCGGATACCGGCGCGCGATGTCGGCCACGACGTCGCAGCGCCCCGTGCTGGTCACCGGGTCGACCAGCTCAGTGATGACCGCGACGATCGTGGTCTTCAGTCGTGCGGTCGAGCGTGGTGTGAATGCCTTGGCGACGAGTCGACGCAGCCGATTGTGATCGGCACCGTCGCGGCTCAACAAGCCCGCGGTGACCTTGTCCCAGAGCGGGCCGCTGGTGATGCCTTGCATGGCAAGCGCAACTCCCTTGGGCATCCGGAATCGGGGATCGCGCAACACAGTCCGGACCAGCTCGTAGCTCAACACTTCCGGCCCGTGCGGCCCCAGCGCGATCGGCCCCTGCTGACGGGCCTGACGAATGAACTGATGCGCTTCTTCGGGATTGGCCGCGTCCTCATATGCAATGGGCGGCAGCTCGGCATCAAAGACGGTGGGGCTGTTGGTGCCGATGGCGTCGACGGTCATGGTGGCCTCCTCGGATTCGACCAAGTCGACTATCCGGAGGTGCGAGGCTAAGACCATCGGTCAGAACGCGTAGATCTGCACAACGAGGGGTCGTATATACGCCTGCGATCCGGCTGTCCGTCTCACCGCGCACCTTGCAAACGCACCTCACCCACGTCTACGCCAAACTCGGCCTCACCTCGCGGGTGCACATCGGTGCACGATCGGCGGCGATCTACGCGTTTTTGCTGATGTTTCCGGTTTGCGGTGGCCGCATGCTGGCTAGCATGAGCGAATTCGATCCACGCGCGGACACGCCCCTGGTGGACTGGAGCGAACTAAGCGTGAGCGGGCTATTGCCAACCGGCACCGTGACGTTGCTCTTAGCCGACGTCGAGGGCTCCACCCGGCTCTGGGAATCCCAGCCCGAGCAGATGACCGTGGCCATGGCCCGGATGAATCGGGCGGTCACGGAAACCGTCGCCACGCACGACGGCGTGCGCCCCGTCGAACAAGGCGAGGGCGACAGCTTCGTCGCGGCATTCGCCCGCGCCTCCGACGCGGTCGCCTGTGCGTTGGAGTTGCAGCGTGCCCCGCTGGCGCCGATCCGGCTGCGGATCGGCCTGCACACCGGCGAGATCCAGCTGCGCGACGAAGGCAATTACGCCGGCCCCACCATCAACCGCACCGCACGATTGCGCGATCTGGGCCACGGCGGCCAGACCCTGCTCTCCGGCACCACCGAATCACTGATCCTTGACCGCCTTCCCGACGACGCCTGGCTTTCCGATCTGGGCAGCCACCCGTTGCGTGACCTGCCGCGCCCCGAGCGGGTGATGCAGCTGTGCCACCCAGATCTGGTCAACGACTTCGCACCCCTGCGGGAGCCCAAAGCCGTTGTTCCTCAACGCCTTCCAATACAGTTCACCAGCTTTGTCGGACGTGATGCGGATATTACCCAAGTACAGAATCTGGTCACCGAGAACCGGTTGGTGACGTTGACCGGCGCCGGCGGAGTGGGCAAGACGCGGATGGCGATTCAGATCGCGGGTCAGATCGCGAACGAATTCGCCGATGGCATTTGGTATGTGGATCTGGCTCCGATCACCGACCCCGATCTGGTGCCGATCACCACCGCGCGTGCTCTGGGCCTGCCAGACCAACCGGGCCGTTCCACGCTGGAGACGTTGACCCGGTTCGTCGCCGATCGCCAGATGCTGGTGGTTCTGGACAACTGCGAACATCTGCTCGATGCCTGCGCCGCACTAGCTTTGACGCTGCTGGAAACCTGCCCACGATTGACGCTGTTGACGACCAGCCGTGAGCCAATCGGCGTCGCCGGTGAACTGAGCTGGCGGGTGCCCTCACTGCCACTAGCCGACAAGGCGATCGAGCTGTTCGTCGATCGGGCTTACCGCGCTCGACCGGACTTCGTCGTCAATGACCAGAACGCCGCCACCGTGGCCGAGATTTGCCTTCGACTCGACGGAGTGCCGCTGGCGATCGAGTTGGCGGCGGCCCGGGTGCGGGCGTTGACATTGACCGAAATTCTCGACAGCCTGCACGATCGATTCAGACTGTTGACCGGCGGTGCGCGTACAGCAGTACGCCGGCAACAGACCCTGCGCGCTTCGGTGGACTGGTCACACGCACTGCTGACCGAACCCGAGCGGGTGCTCTTCCGTCGGCTGGCGGCGTTTATGGGCGGCTTCGACCTCGACGGGGCGCAAAGCGTCTGTGGCGGTGGCGATGTAGAGCGTTATCAGGTGCTCGATCAACTCGCCTTATTAGTGGACAAGTCGCTGGTAGTGGCCGACGAAAGTAGCAACCGAACGCGCTACCGGCTATTGGAGACGATGCGGCAATACGCGCTGGAGAAATTGAGCGAGTCCGGCGACGCCGACGTCGTGCGCACGCGTCACCGCGATTACTACACGGCGCTGGGCACCGTGCTAGACGCGCCGGCCGGCGATGATTATGAGCGGCGCCTCGAGCAGGCCGACATCGAGATCGACAACCTGCGCGCCGCGTTCGCTTGGAGCCGGGAACACGCCGATATCGAGGTTGCGCTGGCGCTGGCGTGCTCGTTGCAGCCGCTATGGCAATCGCGGGGACGCCTCCGGGAGGGGCTGACCTGGTTCGACACGGCCCTGGCCGACCTCGACGCTCACCAGGACAGGGTAGCGCCCGCGGTGTGGGCGCGCGCTCTCGCCGACAGCGCCACGCTCGGGCTATGGGCCGGCGCCGCCGACAGCCCCGATCGGGCTCAGCAGGCCCTGGCGATCGCCCGCGAGGCCGATGACCCAGCTCTGCTGATCCGGGCGCTCACCGCCCGCGGCTACATCGCCGCCTATTTCGACGCAGAGGCGGCCCCGGCGTACTTGGCCGAGGCGATCGGCCTGGCCCGGCATTTGGGCGACCGGTGGAGGCTGAGCCAGATCCTCGTTGCGCAAGTCGTAGCGGCACTCGCGGCGCGTGACCCGATCGCGGCGCGCGCGGCCGCCGAGGAGGGGCGCGATGTCGCCGACGCGATCGGTGACCGGTTCGACGCGCGCCGGTGCCGCTGGTATCTCGGAGTCGCACAGCTATATCGGGGTGATCTGACCGGAGCGGTAGCACAATTCGCCGCGGTGGCCGACGAGGCCGAGGCGGCTCACGACGAGATCTGGAGGGTGGATAGTCTTTTCGGCCGCAGCGTGGCGCTGGCGTACAAGGGTGATATCGCTGCGGCCCGGGCCGCGGCCGACGCGGCCATCGAGGCCACTGCCGAGCTTGGCGGGCTTAAGGCGGGCGCCGCCTACCATGCGCTGGCGATAGCCGCGCTGGCCGCCGGCGATGCTGCAGCGGCGCGAAACGCGACCGAGGCGGCCAGGCCACACGTGAGTGCCCTGCCCCGGACGACGGCGGTGGGACGAGCCCTCGATGCGGAGGCCGCATTGGCGCGCGGGGATCTGGTCGCGGCCCGCTGCTGGGCCGACGATGCCGCATCAGCAACGACGGGCACGCTGCTGTCGGACCCGCTGACGACGCGCGCCCGCGTGGCGATCGCACAAGGTGAGCCAGACCACGCTGAGCGTGATGCCCAGGACGCGCTCGTGCGTGCCGCCGAAGTTGGGGCGCACCTGTTCATCCCCGACATCCTGGAATGCCTCGGTACTCTGGCCGGCGATGCCAGCAGTCATCGCGAAGCCGCTCGCCTCTTCGGCGCGGCACACGCCATCCGTCAGCGCATGGGTGCGGTCCGGTTCAAGGTCTATGACGCCGGGTACGAGGCATCAGTGGCGACTTTGCGAGATGCGATGAACGACAATGACTTTGACGCGGCGTGGGCCGAGGGTGTGGCGCTTGTCGACCGATGAGGCGATCGCCTACGCGCAGCGTGGCCGTGGTCAACGCAAACGACCCAGCAGCGGGTGGGCGTCACTCACGCCGACCGAGCTCGACGTCGTGCGACTGGTCAGCGAGGGGCTGGCCAATAACGACATCGCCACAAGGCTTTTCGTCTCACCCCGTACCGTGCAGTCCCACCTCACCCACGTCTACGCCAAGCTCGGCGTGACCTCGCGCGTGCAACTGGTCCAGGAGGCAGGCCGCGTCACGCGTGAAGCTGATCTGATTCCCTAGCTGGATCTCCGTGCGTATCACGGGCATCGATCGGCTCGGCGGCGACGACGGTGAAGGGTGTGGCCAGGGGGAAGTCGCCCTTGAGCGATTCGATCCGGGCGCCGCGGACGATGGTGGCCAGTGCGAGGGTGGCTTCCAGCATGGCGAAGTGGTCGCCCATGCATGAGCGAGGTCCGCCGCCGAAAGGCAGGTACTGCCAACGACTTCGGCCCTGCGATCGCTCCGGCAGGAACCGATCCGGGTCGAATTTCAGCGGGTGATCCCACAGTTGCGGGTCTCGGTGCATAGCGTAGAAACTGACCACCGCCATGGTGCCGGCTTCCAGCCGATAGCCGTCGACGGCCACATCCTTGTTGAGCATGCGGGGCGTTCCGGCAGCGGGCGGGCACAGTCGGAGTGCCTCGTGCAGCACCCGCACGGTGTGACCGAGCCGGGGCACGTCGTCGGGGTCAGCGGCCGGTCGCCGAGTGCACTGACCTCATCGAACATTCGGTCTTGGATTTCGGAGTGGCGGCCAAGCGCCCAGAGTGAGTACGCGAGAGTGGTCGACGTGGTGTCGTGGCCGGCGAGGATGAACAGCACCAGCTCGTGGCAGATCTCATCGTCCGAAAGCGGTTGTCCCGTTTGCGGATCAGCTGCGGTGATCAAGGCACGCACAAGTGGCGCATCCCGGTCGGGATCTTTTCGCACCGCGGCGAGGATCTCGGCGGCGAGCTGATGCAGAGTCGCATTGCCCTTACGCGCCCGCTGCTGGCAGGGGGTGGGCACCCATTGCGGCAGATTGAAGGGCCGGGTCCCGCGGTCCGCGATCCATGAAAGGGCGGGTCGCAATGCCTGCCCGATGGCATCGGCCCGGGCGTCGAGGTCCATGCCGAGCACCGACCGGCCGAGCGCCCGCAAAGTAAGGGTGCGGCATTCGGTGTCCAGATCTATCGTGGCACCGTCGCGCCAGCCATCGACCACGGACTGCGCGGCCGCGGCCATGTGCCCGGCGTAGCGCGGGATGCGCTGTTTGGTGAACATCGGCTGCAGGGTTCGCCGCCGCGGCAACCATTCGTGGTGCGGCAGGACCAGCAGATTGCCACCCATCAGCCGGCGCAGCTGAATCGCCGTCGTCGTTCCGCCGCGATCGGCGATCTCGTCGGTGCGGCCCAGAACGTCCCGCGCGCCCTGCGGCGATGCGATCAACACCACCGTCGGGAAAAGCCATTTGGGCCCGAGCACGATTCGGGTGACGGGGCCGCCGGCATCGAGCAACTCCTGGTGCCCGTCGATCAGCGACCGCACGGCCCTGAGCTGGTCCCGATAGCGCAGCGGATTCTTCGGCGCCAAGGGCAGTTCGGCGACATCGATCGGTACCGGCGTTTGAAGCATGGCCGTCAACCTTTCTGGAAAACTAACTGTGTCAACGCCCAGCCCTGAGGACATAAGTAGTGCACTACCTAAATCCGCTGGGTCCGGCGATTGACTCGACTATCCGGCGCCACGAGTCTCAGAACGTCGGCCAAGGCGCGTAGATCTGCGCCAATCGGGGTCGTATATTCCGTTGGCCGCAAATCTGCGCGGTTTCGCTGATGTTTTGCGGCCCGTGCGTGGCCGCATGCTGGCTAACATGAGCGAAATCGATCCTCTTGCGGATGCACCGCTGGTGGACTGGAGCGAGCTGAGCGTGAGCGGGCTGTTACCCACGGGCACCGTGACGTTGCTATTGGCCGACGTCGAGGGCTCGACGCGGCTCTGGGAGAGCCAGCCCAAGGAGATGACGGCCGCGCTGGCTCGGCTCAACAGCATCGTGTCTGACGTGATCGCCGCCCACGACGGCGTGCGCCCGGTCGAGCAGGGCGAGGGCGACAGCTTCGTCGCAGCGTTCGCCCGCGCATCGTGACGCGCTAGCGGCGGCGTTGGAAATGCAACGCGCGCCGTTGGCGCCGATCCGGCTAAGGATTGGCGTGCACACCGGCGAGATCCAGTTGCGCGATGAAGGCAACTACGCCGGCCCCACCATCAACCGCACGGCGCGGCTGCGCGATCTCGGCCACGGCGGCCAGACGTTGCTCTCGGGCGCGACGGAGTCACTGGTGCTCGACGGGCTCCCTTCCGGCGCATGGCTATCCGATCTGGGCACCCACGCGCTGCGGGATCTACCCCGACCCGAGCGAGTGATCCAGCTATGCCATCCCGATGTGGTCAACGAGTTTCCGCCGCTGCGAGTTTCGAAAACCATTACTTCCCAACGTCTTCCGGCGCAGCTCACGAGTTTCGTGGGTCGCGATGCCGAGCTGGCTCAAGTGCGCGAGCTACTGAGCGAGAACCGACTGCTGACGCTGACCGGTGCGGGTGGAGCGGGTAAAACTCGGCTGGCAATCGAGGTCGCGGGCCGACTTTCCGGCGAGTTCGGCGACGGCGTGTGGTGCGTGGATTTGGCGCCGCTCACCGATCCCGAGTTGGTGCCGTTAACCGTGGCGCGCGCATTCGGGCTGCCCGACCAGCCCGGCCGTTCGACCATGGACATCCTGACTCGTTTTGTCGCCGACCGGCAGATGCTGGTGGTGCTGGACAACTGCGAGCACCTGCTGGATGCGAGCGCGACGCTGGTCAATGAACTGCTCGGCGCTGCGGCGGGCTTGACGCTGTTGGCGACCAGTCGTGAACCGATCGGGGTGGCCGGTGAAGTGAGTTGGCGGGTGCCGTCGCTGTCGCTTGCCGATGAGGCGCTCGAGTTATTTACCGATCGGGCTCGACGCGCTCGGCCCGATTTCACCGTCGCCGACGACAACGCCGCAGTCGTGGCCGAAATATGCACCCGCCTCGACGGTTTGCCGCTCGCGATCGAGCTCGCCGCAGCACGAGTGCGGGCTTTGTCGCTGGCCGAGATCCTCGACAGCCTCCATGACCGGTTCCGGTTGCTGACCGGCGGGGCACGCACAGCAGTGCCCCGCCAGCAGACCCTGCGCGCCTCGGTCGACTGGTCGCACGCGCTGCTGAGCGAACCCGAGCGGGTCTTGTTCCGCCGGTTGGCGGTGTTTCAGGGCGGCTTCGACTTCGACGCCGCCCAAACAGTCGCCAGCGATGGTGAGGTTGAGCGCTATCAGGTGCTCGATCAGCTCACCTTACTGGTCGACAAATCGCTCGTAGTGGCCGAGACAGCAAGGGCCGAACGCGATACCGGTTATTGGAGACGGTACGCCAGTACGCCCAGGAAAAGCTCGGCGAGTCCGGCGAAGCCGACGCCGTGCGGGCACGCCACCGCGACCATTTCACAACGATGGCCGCCCTGCTTGACGCGCCAGCAGGCAGTAATTATGAGCAACTGCTCGAGCAGGCCGAAACCGAGATCGACAACCTGCGCGCCGCGTTCGCGCGGAGCCGCGAAAACTCCGACATTGAACTGGCGTTGACGCTGGCGTCCTCGCTGCAGCCGCTCTGGCAAGCGCGGGGCCGCCTGCGAGAGGGCCTCGGCTGGTTCGACGCCGCCCTGGCCGACCTTGATGCGAATCTCCCTGGGGTGACGCCCGCAGTGCGGGCGCGAGCGCTCGCCGACAAGGCAACGCACGCAATCCGAATGGGCTCCGCCGACAGCCTCGATCAAGCTGAGCAAGCCCTCGCGATCGCCCGCGATGTCGGCGACCCGGCGCTGCTGGCGCGAGCGCTGACCGCCTGTGGCTATATCGCCGCCTTCACTAATCCCGCGGTCGGCCACGGGCTACTTCGCCGAGGCGATCGACCTCGCCCGGGCAGTCGGCGACGGTGGAGGCTCAGCCAGGTACTCGCCTGGAAAGCGCAGCGCGAGCTCGCCGCGGTGACGTGCTCGGGGCGCACGACCGGCGAAGAGGGACGCGATCTCGCCGATACGATCGGTGACCGGTTCATCTCGCGCGTGTGCCGCTGGTGTACCTCGGGGTGGCACAGTTGATCCAGGGGAACTGGCAGCAGCCGCCGCACAATTCACCGATTTGGTGACCGAGGGAAAACAGCCCACGATGCCCTCGTCGAAGCGAATAGTCTGACCTTTCTGGGCGCCTCGCTCTGCGTACCAAGGTGACACGCGCGCGGCCCGCGCCACCGCCCAGGCGGCCATCGACGCCACATCCGCGCTGGCCGAGATACACGGGGCGCCGCCTACGCCGCGTTGACTATCGCGGCCCTCGCCGCTGGGGATGTCGCGACCGCGAAGAAGGCAAACGAGGCCGCCCGCACTTGAGTGCCCTGCCCCACATCGAGGCGCTGCGTCTCCGCACTTCGAGCGGAGATCGGGCTGACGACAGGGATCTGCTCGAGGCACGCCACCGGGCCGATGAAGCCGTCGAGCAGTGGGACCGGCGGCTGGTATCTGGCGCAGGCGTTGACGACGCGCGCCCGCGTAGCGATCGCGCAAGGCGAGACCGAACAAGCCCACCCCGACGCCGATGGCGCCCTCGCATGTGCCGTCGAGGTTGCAGCGTATTTGCAAATCCCCGACACTCTGGAATGCCTCGCCGATCTGGCGGCGGCCGCCGGGGGGCACCGAGAAGCTACCCGGCTCTCCGGCGCGGCGCAGGCCATACGGGAACGCACCGGCACGGTTCGCTTCAAGATCTATGACGCCGACTACGAAGCCTCGGTGACGGCGCTGCGAGACACCTTGGGTGAGAAGGACTTTGACTCCGCGTGGGCCGAGGGTGTGGCCTTGTCCACCGAGGAGGCGATCGCCTACGCGCAACGCGGCCGCGGCCAACGCAAACGACCCGCCAGCGGCTGGGCCTCACTCACTCCCACCGAACGCGACGTCGTACGACTGGTCACGGAAGGGCTGGCCAACAACGACATCGCCGCGAGGCTTTTCATCTCACCCCGCACTGTGCAGACCCATCTCACCCATGTCTACTCCAAACTCGGCCTGACCTCCCGCGTGCAACTCGCCCAGGAAGCAGCCCGTCACCAATAATTCGGTGCGCGATCGGGATCTACGCGGTTTCGCCGATGTTTTGCGGTCCGTCGTGGCCGCATGCTGGCTAGCATGAGCGAGATCGAGCCTTGTGCGGATGCACCGCTGGTGGACTGGAGCGAGCTGAGCGTGAGCGGGCTGTTACCGACGGGCACTGTGACCTTGCTGTTGGCCGACGTCGAGGGCTCCACGCAGCTGTGGGAAACCCAAGCGGACGAGATGACGGCAGCGTTCGCGCGGCTGGATGATGCACGATCGGATCTGATCGGCGCCCATGGTGGGATGCGGCCGGTGGAGCAAGGTGAGGGCGACAGCTTCGTCGTTGCATTTGCGCGAGCCAGTGATGCGGTGTCCTGTGCGCTGGACCTGCAGCGTGCCCCGTTGGCGCCGATTCGATTGCGCATCGGTGTGCACACCGGTGAAGTGCAGCTGCGCGATGAAGGCAATTACATCGGCCCCACCATCAACCGAACGGCGCGGCTCCGCGATCTCGGGCATGGCGGCCAGATCCTGCTGTCGGGCACCACTGAGGCATTAGTCGTCGACATGCTGCCGCCCGACGCGTGGCTGACCGATCTGGGCTCACATGAATTGCGCGGTGTTCCTCGCCCCGAACGGGTCGTGCAACTGTGCCATCCGGATCTGTGTAACGAATTTCCGCCGTTACGGACGCTGAAAAACGTTGCAGTGCAGCATATCCCGAAGTCGTTGACGAGTTTCGTTGGCCGTGAAGCAGAGCTGACTCAGATACGCGAGATATTAAGCGGAAACCGGTTGGTGACGTTGACCGGTGCCGGTGGTGCAGGTAAAACCCGGCTGGCAATCGAGGTCGCAGGCCGCGTTTCCGGCGAATTCGCCGACGGGGTCTGGTATGTGGATCTGGCACCGATCACCGACCCCGAGTTGGTGCCGGTCACCGCTGCCCGCGCCTTTGGGCTGCCTGATCAACTAGGCCGCTCAACCATGGACACCCTGACCCGTTTTGTCGCCGACCGGCAAATGCTGGTGGTGCTCGACAACTGTGAACACCTACTGGACGCCAGCGCGGCACTGGTCGATGCGCTGCTCGGGGCGGCCCCGGGGTTGACCCTGTTGACGACCAGCCGTGAGCCGATCGGTGTGCCCGGCGAAGTGAGCTGGCGGATGCCATCACTGTCGCTGACCGACGAAGCCATCGAACTGTTCACCGACCGGGCTCGCCATGCCCGCCCCGATTTCGCCCTCACTGACGACAACGCCCCAGTCGTAGCCCAGATCTGCGCGCGCCTCGATGGGTTGCCGCTGGCGATCGAGCTGGCCGCCGCACGGGTCCGTGCCCTCTCGCTGGCCGAGATCCTCGACAGCCTGCATGACCGGTTCCGGCTGTTGACCGGCGGCGCGCGCACCGCGGTACGCCGCCAGCAGACCCTGCGCGCCTCGGTGGACTGGTCGCACGCGCTGTTGACCGAACCCGAAAGGGTCTTGTTTCGCCGGCTAGCGGTGTTTCTGGGCGGATTCGACCTCGACGCCGCCCAGGCGGTCGCGGGCGGCGGCGACGTACAGCGTTATCAGGTGCTCGACCAGCTCACGCTACTGGTGGACAAGTCGCTCGTGGTGGCCGACGACAGCCGGGACCGCACCCGTTACCGGCTGCTGGAAACCGTGCGCCAGTACGCGCTGGAAAAACTCGGCGAGTCCGGCGAGGCCGACGCCGTGCGGTCCCGGCACCGTGACCACTACACGGCGATCGCCGCCCTGTTCGACGCCCCGGCAGGCGGTGATTATGAGGAGCGCATCGAGCAGGCCGACCTCGAGATCGACAACCTGCGCGCCGCGTTCGGGTGGAGCCGGGAAAACTCCGCTATCGAGCTGGCGTTGACGCTGGCGTCCTCGCTACAGCCACTGTGGCTCGGGAGGGGCCGCATCCGGGAAGGGGGGGTGTGGCTCGACGCCGCTCTGGCCGACCTGGGCGCCCCGCACCCCGGGGTGGCGCCCGCGGTGCGGGCGCGGGCGCTTGCCGACCGAGCCCTGCTCGCCATCCGGGTGGACGCCACCGACGGCCTCGATCAGGCTCAGCAGGCCCTGGCCATCGCCCGCGAACTCGATGACCCGGCCCTGCTGGCCCAGACGCTTACCGCCTGTGGCTTCATCGCCGACCAGGGCTATAACGTCGAGCTGGCCCGGGAATGCTTCGCCGAGGCGATCGGCCTGGCCCGTGCCT
>CAVTEZ010000032.1:0-35160 GCA_963733755.1 uncultured Actinomycetota bacterium | reverse complement strand
GACGATCGTTGGCGGCTCAGCCAGATCCTCACCCTGCAGGCGATGGGCGCCCACACCGCGGGTGACCCGCGCGCGGTACGCGCGGCCGGAGAGGAAGGGCGCGACCTTGCCAACACGATCGGTCATAAGCTCAACTCGCGCCAGTGCCGCTTTTGCCTCGGTTCGGCGCAGATGATGAGCGGCGATTTAGCCGGAGCCGTCACACAGTTCGGCGAGCTGGCCGCCGAGGCCGATGCGGGTCACGACGAGATCTCGACGCTGACCAGCCTCGTCGGCCAGAGCATGGCACTGGCATACCGGGGTGAGGCGACCGCGGCCCGAGCGGCGGCCGAGGCGACCCTTGAGCGCGGCGCGAAGGTTTCCGAGAGGTACGCGGTATTCGGGCACACAGCGGTGGGGTTCGCGGCGCTGGCCGCCCAGGATCGTGCAGCGGCGCACGAGGCGCGCGAGGCCATCAACCAGCAGGTGAATGTCGTTAGTGGTAGCACTGCGCTATTTGTGCGCCTCTGGAATGCCGAAGTCGCGCTGGCAGAGGGGGATCTCGCTGCCGCGCGCCGCTGGGCCGACGAGGTCGCGTCGACAACGACCGGCTGGTGGCAGACGTGGGCGCTCACGGTGCGCGCTCGGGTAGCGATCGCGGCGGGTGAGCCGGACCAGGCCGAGCGCGACGCCCAGGACGCGCTGACGTGCTCTGCCGAACTCAAGGCGCACCTGATGATCCCGGACATCCTCGAATGTCTGGCCGCTTTGGTCGGCCAGGACGACAGTCACCGCGAAGCCGCCCGCCTCTTCGGCGCGGCTCACGCCATCCGGCAGCGGATGGGCGCGGTGCGGTTCAAGATCTTTGACGCCGACTACCACGCATCGGTAGCGGCGCTGCGAGACACCATGGGCGACAGCGACTTTGACTCCGCCTGGGCCGAGGGCGCCGCCCTGTCCACCGAGGAGGCGATCGCCTACGCGCAACGCGGCCGCGGCCAACGCAAACGCCCTGCCAGCGGCTGGGCCTCACTCACTCCGACCGAGCTCGATGTCGTCCAATTGGTCAGCGAAGGGCTCGCCAACAACGACATCGCGACAAGGCTTTTCATCTCACCCCGCACCGTGCAAACCCACCTCACCCACGTCTACACCAAGCTCGGGCTCACCTCACGCGTGCAGCTCGCCCAGGAAGCGGGCCGCCACGCCTGAACACGGTCGCGGCAAAAGCTAGGGGCCGATGCGCCTGTTTCGAAACGGGCGAAAGTACACGGACTTGACTCAATTCGTGGTGGGTCACTTCGACGGCGCTACGCATAGTCCTATTCGCCGTTGGCGTGTACCTCTTTCGCTGATTCTGCGGCCGCTTGCAGCCGGGTGACGATGTGATCGGGATCGATCTCCTGGCCAGGCCGGTTGTTCGCGTCGGCATCGATCGGTAAGCGGATTGCCACGTCGGTGCCATTGGGGTCGCGGTACCACAGGCGCACTCCGCCGGCGTCGTTCGTGGCGCGGTGGTGGCGGGAGCCGATTGCGACGAGTCGCCTGTGGGTGTCGAGGGCAGCGATCGCGGAGGGGGCCGAAACGGTGAGTGAAATGACCCCAGCGACTTCGGGATTGGCGTTCATCGCGATGTCGGAATGTTCGATAACAACCCGCAGTCCGGCTGTCTCGACGACCGCGGTTCGAGGACCGACTGCATGTGGATCCGTGCCGAGAAGGGCACCCCACCAGGCTCGCATCGAATCCCACTCGTGGGTCAGCAAGACAATCTCGTCAAGGCGTGGGTTCATAGCTCCCCTTCGCGGTGGCCGTCAGACCTAATTGATCGAGTGCCGCACCGAACGCCTCGACGTACCCACTTCTCGATGGGTCGAGCACTGCGGCGATGTGAGAATCCGGGCGCAGCAGTAGCGCCTGCCCTGCCGCCAGCTCACACAGCGGCTCTCTGCACGCCGCGAGATCGACACCGATCACCGTCAGTGGGTGTCCGACTGCCGTCTGCGCGTCACGCCAACTCGACTCGTGTTGCGACGTGGTCAGAACCGTCAGCGTGTCGCGCGCCGGCAGGTCGAGAGTGGAGACTCTCGCTCCGTTGTACTGGACCCACGCATGTGGTAACCGCCCCCCCACGCGCACGATCGGCGCATAAAGCTCGATGTCCGCGACGTCGTCGGACATGTCGCCGTCGATGAGGAAACCGTGGCCGTAGTGCACACCGAGATCGAGGCCCCACGTTCGGTAATGGCCGCCCTGGCGGGCGATCACCTCCTGCACCATGTAACGGATGCGAGCTCCGATGCGACCCCGGGAAGTCACCCAGCCAATCCGCTGCATTCCCACCACCATGAGGGCGGCTAGTATCCGGCGTGACGCTGGACGCGGCAGCGCAGCCATCAGTCGGGACCCGGCCAGAGCCTGCAGCGCGCGCATACCTGATCGAGGCAATCCGAACGCGGCGAAAACGTCCATCAGACCGTCGAAGTTTTTCACTGAATGCTCGGTGTTGGCGATGCCGATCGGTCGACGTTCCGCCTCGTAGGTGTCGAGCAGATTAGCCGGAGCACGCCCAGAGATTTCCCACGCCAGTTTCCAGGCCAGGTTGTGGGCATCGTGCACGCCGGTGTTGAGTCCGAGACCGCCGGTCGGCGGGAAGCGGTGCGCGGCGTCGCCGATCAGGAATGTACGTCCTTTACGGTATCGATTGGCGACCTGCGCCGTCATCGCCCAGCTCTGCACCGAGTGGATTTCGACGGCCAAATCCCTGTCTCCCACCGCATCTCGGATTCTGCGCCGGCAATCGTCGGCGGTGAAGTCCTCGAGACGCTGAACCGGCGGGAAGTAGGGAAACTGGAAGACGAAGTCACCAGGTGAGCTGTGCACGATGATGTTTCCCAGCCCGCGTGGGGTGAAGGTCCAGATGACGGGGGCTCGGCGTGACCACAGATAAGAACGCAGGTCGGCGCTGAAGTGAACGCTGATCACGTGTTGAAGTACGGGGCCGCGCATCTGGAGTCCGCATGTGCGCCGGACATGGCTACCCGCACCGTCGGCGCCGATCAGATACCGACCTGTCGCGACCCACTCGCCCTCACCGCCTGGGCCGGTGGCTCGAACTTCAACGCCATCGGAGGTTTCGCGGTGATCTTGGTACATGCTGCCCCGCCGGAACTCGACCCGCGTGCACGCTTCGAGCTGATCCCACAGCAGCCGGCCAAGTACGTGTTGCGACAGGCTTGCGGCCCGAGTCGGGCTCAGGGTCTGAAGCAATTGGGATTCAGTCGATTCGGGGTCGTAAATCGTGATCCGGCCCAGTTCGGGTCCGGTCAGACTCGTGGCATAAATGACGTCACGCAGTTCGTACATCCGCGAGCTGAGGCGGCGCACATCGTGTTCGAGGCCCAGTTCGCGGAAGATCTCCAGTGTGCGGGTGGAGAGCACATGCGCGGCCGGGTGGGTCGACGGGGCCAGGCGTCGTTCGACGACGAGGGTGTCGATCCCGTGTTCGGCGAGCAGCAGCGCGGCTGTCGCTCCGGCCGGACCGGCACCGACGATCAGGACCCGAGATGTGTTCATGTCACTACCGGGTTGCGCTGAGTTCCGTGTCCATCACGCCAGGCACCAGTGTGTCCCGGGATCCATCGTCATCGCCCCTACCCCTCCAACCCGCGATTGCCGGAGTCTATATCTGAAGCTGATTCGTCCCCGGTTTCGTGCGCACTTGGATGTGCACTGGTTTGCACGGAGTCGGTTTGCTTGAATTCTGGCGACGACGCTCGTCGAAGGAGCCGTGCCCAAGCCCTATCCCGAGCAGCGGTCGCGATCACCGAGGCCACTCCCGCAAACGCAATGGTCGGTTCGGCGAGTAATTGAACCAATTGGGATTGCTACTCGTACTCCTCCTGTAGAGGAGTACGCATCGTGCAGCCCGCTAATCGTGCCGAGGCGACCACCGCCAGCTACCATCAGGGCGGATTCGCAGCCCATGTACCCGGTTGCGGTGGTACCGCGATCCGCCTGGACAGAGGGTCGGGCGAAGGGAGTATGGAAACTGACATGCTGATCAAATACGAAGTCGAACGCGACATCGCCGAGTACCTGGGTGCGCATTACAGCATCGAACCCGATGAGATCACCGAGGAATCCACGTTAGAGGATCTGGGAGTCGATTCGCTCGGAGTTCTCGCCATCGCGGACATCGTCGAGAACAAGTACGGCATTTCGCTCAACGACGAGCGCATCGCGGGGGTGCGCACACTCTCCGACTTCAAGGATCTCATCGCGTTGAAGATAGCCGAAATGGCCTGACGGCCCGCGCGGACTCGTCGACAACCCGATCATTGGAGCCACGTCTGGATGAGTGCTTATATCACGGCCACGGGCGCTTTTCTCCCCGGCTACCCGGTTCCCAATGACGAAATCGAGGACTACATCGGAAAGGCGGGACGCGCGTCCTCCGACCTGAAGGACTTGATTCTCACGAACTGCGGAATCAAGACGCGCCACTACGCGATCGACAAGAATCAGCAAACTGTCATGTCGAATGCGGCAATGGCGGCCAGTGCGGTGCGCAACGCCGCCGAGCGCGCCGGACTCGGACCCAACGAGGTCGAACTGCTGACGGCGGCGACGACGCTGCCGGACCTAATGGGTCCCGGGCATGCCAGCATGGTGCACGGTGAGTTGGGCTACGGCCCGCTCGAGATCGCGACCGCACACGGCATCTGCAGTTGCGGGATGATGGCGCTGAAGAACGCGTACCTGCAGGTGGCGATCGGCGAGAAGCGCAACGCGATCTGCGTCGCCAGCGAGTTCGCATCACGCGGGTTCAAGAGCAGCCGCTACGACGAGATGAAGGCGATCTCGGAGGACGGGTCGTTGCCGATGGAAACCGCGTTCCTGCGCTACATGCTCTCCGATGGCGCGGGCGCCGCGGTGGTCGAGAACGCTCCCGCGACATCGGGGATCAGCCTTCGCATCGACTGGATCTCGCTGACGTCGTATGCGAACACAGAAAAGGCGTGCATGTACTTCGGCAGCAACGACAACGCATGCTCGAAGACCTGGGGTGACTACCCGACCGCCGCGGCAGCCGCGGCCGACGGTGCGCTCGCTGCGCGGCAGAAGCTCTCCCTGTTGCCGCACCTGGTACGCGTCGGAATCGACGAATACCAACGCCTGTGCGCCATGGGCAAATTCGACCCGAACACGGTGACGTGGTTTCCCGCGCACTACTCGAGCGAACGCATGAAGTCCCTCATGTTCGGCGAGTTATCCCGGCGCGGCGTCGCCATGGGCCGTCCCGAAATGTGGTACAGCAACCTCACGAGAGTCGGAAACATCGGCAGCGCAGCCATCTTCGTCATCCTCGACGAGATGATGACGGACGGCCTGATCAAGGACGGTGACACGCTGTTGTGCATGGTGCCGGAATCCGGCCGGTTCGTGGTCTCGTTCATGCATCTCACTGCGGTGTCGGCGGCTTCGGTGTCGGAAACCCGGCCATGACCCGGGCGTCGGAGGTCCCCCCTGTTGCCGAGCAGTCTCCCCTTCGGGCGGTCGTGTACCTCTATTCGCAGACCGGACAGCTGCGCGAGGTCACCGAAGCGTTGACCGCTCCGCTGGTCGCTCGCGGGTGGGACATCCGCTGGGTGGACGTCCAACCGCGCGTGGCATTTCCGTTTCCGTGGCCGATTCGGCGATTCTTTGGGGTGTTCCCCGCTGCGGTGGATCCGGAGGCGCTCGTGGAGCTCGTCGAGCCGCCGGCCGGCTTCGAAACAAAGCCGGAGGAATTGGTGATCCTGGCCTACCAGGTGTGGTATCTGGCGCCCTCACTTCCCATCCGGTCGCTGCTGAAAACGCATCCCGAGGCCTTCCGGAATCGGAGGGTCGTCTCCCTGATCGCGTGCCGCAACATGTGGTACTCGGCGGCGATCGAGGTGGCCGGGCTGCTGCGGTCCGCGGGTGCTCGGTGCGTCGAGGTGGTCGCGGCGACCGACACACGGCCGCAGTCGACGTCGCTCGTGACCACGCTGCGTTGGCTGCTGACCGGCAGGCGCGAACCCTTCCTGTGGTTCGGGCGGGCCGGGGTCGGTGCCGCGGAACTCGCCCGGGTCGCCGGTGTGGGGCGACGCATCGCCGAGTCGGGGCAGTGTTCGCAAGACGCGGCGCCCATCGTGCCCACCCTGGCGGCGGCGGATCTCCTTGCGGGAAAGGTGTTTCGCAGGTGGGGCGCGGCGGTCAGATCGGCGCGGCGATTTGGCGCGGTGGCGCAGGCCGCGAGCTTGGCAATCTTTGTGGTTGGCTTGGGAATCGGCATCGCGGTCGGTCTGCCGCTGATCGGATGCGCGGCACTCGTCGGCGGGGCGCGATTCAACAGGGGCGTAAGCGCTTTCGTGCGTCTCCGAATCTCGTCCGGCGGGGCAGCGGTCGACCAGGTGGTGAGCCGATGACCGCTGACGCTTTGGAGTTTCAGGAACTTGCCGACTGGCTGACCATGAAGGTGGCCGGGTACCTCAACGTTCCGCCGGACACGATCGACGTCGACACCCCATTGGCCGATTGTGGGATCGACTCCGTCTTAGCCATGAAGCTGTGCGCGGACCTGCAGTACGAGAGGGGATTCGCTGTCGAAACCACCATCGTGTGGGACCACCCGACCATCGATGCCATCGCGGCCTATCTGTCCGCTGAGCAAGCGGCGACGTGACGCCCATCGCCGTGGTCGGCATCGATTGCCGCTTTCCGGGTGCGCCCGACAAGGACGCGTTCTGGCGACTGCTGATGGATGGCGTCGTCACCGACACCGAAGTGCCTTCGCAGCGTTGGGATATCGACGCCTACTACCACCCCGATGGTGTCGCCGGGTCGATGAACACCCGACGCGCCCATTTCATCGACGACGTCGACGCATTCGACTATGACTTTTTCGGCATCGCGCCGATCGAGGCGGCGGCGTTCGACCCGCAGCAGCGACTGCTGCTACAGGCTTCGTGGCGCGCACTGGAAGATGCCGGAATCGATCCCCGATCGCTGGCCGGCACGCCAGCGGGGGTCTTCGTCGGAATGATGTCCAGTGAGTGGAGCAGCCTTCAGATGCTCGACTTTGCCGGGGTCACCACATTTCGTGGTGCGGGCAGCGGCTACTTCATGACGGCCAACCGTATCTCATACCACCTGAACCTCACCGGACCGAGCATGGCCATCGATTCCGCCTGCTCGTCATCGTTGATGGCCGTGCACCAAGGCTGTGTTGCGCTGCGTTCCGGGGACACCGACACTGTCGTCGCCGCCGGTGCGAATCTGCTTCTTACACCTGCGCTTTCGATCTTTTACACCCAGGCTGGGCTCTCCGCGCCGGATGGTCGCTGCAAACCGTTCGGACAGCACGCCGACGGCATCGGCCGGGGTGAGGGGGTGGCCGCGGTGGTGCTGCGCCGACTGGATGACGCCGTTGCCGACGGCCAGCCGATCTACGCTGTGGTGAAAAGTTCGGTCGCCAACCACGATGGCCGCAGCAACGGGATCACTGCCCCGAGCCGCCAGTCGCAGGTCGAGCTGATGCGCCGCGCGCTCAGTCTCGCAGAGGTCGAGGCCGACCAGATCGACTTCGTCGAAGCACACGGCACCGGCACTTTTCTCGGCGACACGATCGAGGCCAACGCTCTGGGCGATGTCCACAAGACGCGCGGCGGCGACCCATGTCTGCTGGGTTCGGTCAAGGGAAACATCGGGCACACTGAGGGCAGCGCGGGGATTGCGGCGTTCATCAAGGGGTGCCTGGCGTTGCACCACCGCGTGCTGCCGCCGACGGTGTTCGGCGACATCGCCAATCCGGGATTGCGGCTGGACGCGCAGGGGCTGCGGCTAGTGGAGAGCCCAGAGCCGTTGCCGGCCAATGCGCTTGGCGGGGTGAGCTCATTCGGGCTGGGCGGCAGCAATGCGCACGCGGTGCTGGAGTCGGCTCCGGCCGCGGCGGTACCCTACCCAGGCGCGACCGGTGTGCTGACGCTTTCGGCGCCCTCCGAGCAGGCGCTGCGGCGCAACGCCAATTCGATCGCCACCGCGCTACACAACCTCGATGATCAATGGGTAGCCTCCTGGTGCCGCGCCACCAACGTGGTGAAGCGATCGCATCGGCATCGCCTGGTGCTGGACGGCAACCGCGGCTCGCTGGTCGATGGGCTGGCGGAGTTTCTCGCCGGTACCCGCGCCGACCTGGCGTCGTCCGCCCCGACGCGCAAGGTCGCTGCCGGGGTTGGGCTCTTGTGCTCAGCGCAGGGAACTCAGTACGCGGGCATGACACGGCCGCTCTACGACGCCAATCCCGTGTATCGGGAACATCTGGATGCCGCGGCGGCCGCCCTCGCCCCGCACCTGCCTTCGGGCCTGCTCGTGGCGGTCCTCGGCGACGATCCCGGCCTCCATCACACCAGCCTCGCGCAGCCGGCGTTGTTTGCGGTTTCCTACGCGCTGGGAAAGACATTGCTGCAGAGCGGGATCCGTCCCGTATTCGGCATCGGCCACAGCGTCGGCGAGGTCGCCGCCGCCTGCCTGGCGGGCGTGCTGTCAGTCGATGATGCTGCCAGGCTCGTCGCGGTCAGGGGACGGCTGATGGGTGCGTTGCCCCCCGGTGGGGCGATGACCGCGGTCGATTTCGGCGTCGAGCAGGCCGAGGCACTGGTCGCCGACGAGCCCGGGTGCGCGATCGCGGCCGTCAACGGGCCACGCTCGGTGGTGATCTCCGGTACCGCCGACGCGGTGGCGCGGGCCCACGCCGCGGTTCGCGCGCACGGCGGTAGAGCGGTGAACCTGGCGGTCTCGCACGCCTTTCACTCGCCGCTGATGGAGCCCGTGGTGGCGGAGTTCCGGCGCGAGCTGTGTGGGCTGGCGCCGGGTCCAGCGGAGTTCCGGCTCTTTTCCACCGTGCTCGGCAGGGAAGTCGAGGGTCACGAAATGGACATCGACTACTGGGCCAGCCAGATCTGTTCGCCGGTGCGGTTTTTCGACGCGGTCCAGGCCGCCATGAATGCGGCAAGCGCCGACTATGTCGCCGAGGCCGGTCCGCGATCCACGCTGCTCGGGCTGGCCCGGCAGTGCGGATTGCCGCCGCAGACCCGGTCGCTGGCCTTGTGCGCCGGACCCGATTCCGATGGAACCGAACTGTTGGGCGTAGCTGCGACGCTGATGCGCGATGGGTACTCGCCCGACCTGTCGCCGTTGTACGGCCGGCCCGCGGGCCCACTGCACCGGATTCCGCCTTACGTCTTCGACACCTCCAGTCGGTTCTGGTTCGACGGCGGGGTCGCCGCCGTGCCGCCGACGGCCAAGCCCGCGGCGGTCACGCCCGTCGCCGAGCGAGAACGGCCGGCGCGGGTACCGGCCGGCCTCGAGAGCGCGGTAGTGGCTGTGATCGCCGAAGTCGGCGGCTATTCAGCCGGCCGGCTTCCCCGGTCCACCCGGCTCAGTGACGACCTGGGCTATGACTCGCTGCTGCAACTTCGCCTCATCGATCGGCTGCGGACGGAATATACCCAACTGGAACACATCGCCGTCGCCGAGGTGCTGCCGAACATGCACTGCGTCGGCGATCTCGTTGACTTCGTGATGCATCGGCTCGATCCGGCAGGCGTGGCCCGATGACACCCGTCGAATTGGTGTGCTTCCGCCACGCCGGCGGCGGGTCGGCGTCGTTCCTTCCGCTGCGCGGGCGCTGGCGGCCCTGGGCGCACGCATTCTCGAAGACCTGACGCTGGAAAGGATCTGAGCCGATGAGCACCTTTACCCGCGAAGTATTCGCCTCTGCGGCATCGTCACCGCACGGCTTGAACGTCGGCACGGTCGCCGATCCCGTGCGGTTGACCTGGCGCGAAGTCCATGACCAGGCGAAGCGGATGGCCGGATGCCTGGCCGCCAGGCGGATTGGCCCCCACGGCTCGGTCGCGGTGCTGGCCGCCGACGCTGCGGATGTCGCACCGCTAGGGCAGGCGATCTGGATGCGCCGCGCCGCGCTGACGATGCTGCAGCAACCGACACCACGCGCCGACCTGGCGGTCTGGCTGGACAACACCGTTCGGGCGATCCGGATGATCCGTGCCGACGTGGTTGTCGTCGGGGAGCCCTTCCTGATGGCGCTGGATCACCTGGCGGCCCACGATGTGGCCGTCTGCACTGTGGAGTCGCTGCGCGGTGCCAGGCCGATCGAGCCGGAGGACGCCGACGAGGCGGATATCGCTCTGCGGCAGCTCACCTCGGGGACGACCGCCATACCGAAGGCGGTGGAGATCAGCCACGGGAATCTCGCCGCGAACACCGCGGCAATGAGCGCAGGGGTAGACATCGACATTGACCGGGACGTAGTGCTGAGTTGGCTGCCGTTGTCGCACGACATGGGCATGATCGGGTTTATCTGTTTCCCCATGCAATTGGCGCTGGAAACCGTCGTGGTCACGTCCGACCAGTTCCTGCGGCGGCCGATTGTGTGGGCCGAGTTGATCAGCAGGCACCGGGCGACCATCACATCGGGCCCCAATTTCGCCTACTCCGTACTAGCCCGCGTTCTGGAGTTAGCCGACACGGACGCCATTGACCTCTCGTCGCTGCGGGTAGCGATCAACGGAGCCGAGCCCCTCGATCATCGCGACGTAAAGAACTTCGCGGCGGTGGGTGCCCGTTTCGGGCTGCGGCCGAGCGCGCCGATGCCGAGCTACGGGCTCGCCGAAGCCACGCTGGCGGTGTCCTTCAGCGCGCATGACGAGCCGCCGATCTTCGACACAGTATCCAGGCGGGCCGTCTCGGGGGCCAACCGCGCGGAGCCGGTTCCGGATGACTCGGAGGACGCGCAGCACATCGTCTGCTTGGGATTCCCGCTCACGGGCATGGACGTGCGCATCATCCGGGACGCAACGGTGCAGGGGCCCAGAGAGATTGGCGCCATCGAACTTCGCGGTCCTGCGGTCGCCGGCCGTTATCTTACGGTGCACGGCGTGGTTCCACTCGCCCGCCATGACGGCTGGTTCGACACCGGCGACCTGGGTTACCTCGACGAGGAGGGGCGCATCTATGTGTGTGGCCGCACGAAGGACCTCATCGTGGTGGCGGGGAATAACCTCTATCCGGACGATATCGAGCGCGCCGCCGCGACCGTCGACGGTGTGCGTAAGGGCTGCGTGATCGCGCTGCGGGTCGACGCCGAGCCGGAGGGCTTCGCGGTGCTCGCCGAGGTGCGTAACGCGGACAAGGAGGACGTGCGCCTGCGTATCAGCCGCGACATCACAGCCCGGGTGAACCACCACGTTGGACACGCCCCGCGCGAGGTACGGTTGTTCCCCGCCGGAACCTTGCCGAAGACATCGTCGGGCAAGCTGCGCCGGAAAAGCGCTCGAGCACTGATCGATTCCGAGAAACAAGGCTCGCGGTAACTGGCGACCCCGCTAAGCGGGCTCGCGGAGCGTCTGAGCATCGGGTGTGCCATGCCCTACCGTCCCGCCGAGGCCGAACCGATGATGCAGTTGGGCAAGCGGTTTGGGGGCCCACCAGTTCGCGCGGCCGACCACACGCATGAATGCAGGCACCAGCAGCATCCGAACCAGGGTCGCGTCCATCAGCACCGCCACCGTGAGCCCGAGGCCGAACATCCGCATCATGCACAGCCGCGCAGCCATCAACGCGGCGAACGATATCGACATCAGTAGCGCGGCCGCGGTGATCACCCGGCCGGTGTGCGCGACGCCAAGCGCGACGCTCTCGTCGTTGGCGGCCGGTGTGCGGTCCGATGCGAGCCAGTATTCACGGATCCGCGAGATCAGGAACACTTCGTAGTCCATGGATAGCCCAAATGCGATGCAGAACAACAACACCGGCATGTCCACGTCCACTGTGCCCGTCACCGTTGAGCCGAGCGCGCCGAGATGACCGTCCTGGAAGACCCACACCAGCGCACCGAACGCGGCCGTTAGCGACAAGATGTTGAGTAGCACGGCCTTGACCGGCAACACCACGCTGCCCGTCAACAGGAACAACAGCACCACCGTGATGCCGGCGATGATTCCGAGCACCAGGGGCAGTCGACTGGTGGTCGCGTGCACGCTGTCGTGATTAGCCTGTGCGACTCCCGCCATCTGCACGGTCTTGTGGGCCGGGGTTGCGACGGCGTGCAGCGCATCGAGCTGGCTCGCCGAAGCGTCCGAGAACAGCGGCGCGGTGCTCGTCACGGTCAAGAACGCGCTGCCATCCTTCACACCGGTCGGCGCGGAGGAAGGTCCGGCCGGTGCGCCGTGGACGAACGTGCCGCCCGGTGCGGATACCGACGACACATCGTGTACGCGTGAGAGCTCGGTGGCGTAGCGGGTGAACTCCTCGGGCGTCACGCCTGACGCGTCGGGAAGCACCACGGTCACATTCCTCAAGGAGTCGACCGCGAAGTCGGTGCGCAGGTGATCGCCAACCTGGCGCGATGATGCCGACTCGGGCAGCGCACGATCGTCGGGGAAGCCCCATCGCACACCCAGGAACGGCGCGCCGAGGACAAGCAGCAGCGCGATGATCGCGACCCCGACCGGCAGGGCGTGGCGCATCGCGAACTTTGTCGAGCGATACCAGAACGTGTGCTCGACCGGCCTGGGCGTTGGCTCCGGGCGGCCCAACAGATGGCGAAGCAACCGGCGCACATCCAGCGAGTCCAGGCGCTCGCCAAGCAATACGATCGCCGCGGGTGTAACGACCACGGCAGCGGCCGCGGCGAATGCGACCACCGCAACGCCCCCGTAGCCAAACGACATCAGGAAGTACTGCGGGAACAGCACCATCGTCACCATCGACAGCGCGACCGTCATCGCCGAGAACAGCACGGTACGGCCCGCGGTTGTCATTGTGCGGATCAACGCCTCTTCGCGGTCAGCGCCCTCGGCCAGCTCGTCTCGAAACCTGCTCAGAATGAGCAGTGTGTAGTCGATCGCCAGCGCCAGGCCCATCGCGACGGTCAGATTCAACGCGTAGGTCGAGACATCGGTGAACAGCGAAATCGTACGCAGCGCAGCCATCGCCCCGAGGATCGCGAAGCCGCCGACCGCGATCGGCAGCGCGGCCGCCAGCACGCCGCCGAACACCCACACCAGCACGACAAAGCTCAACGGAATCGCGAGCGATTCCATGAACAGCAGGTCTTTCCCACTCTGGCCGTTGACCTGGTCGTAAACGATCGCCTCGCCGCCAGCCCGCACCGTGACGCCGTCGCGGTCATGCGGGAGTTCGTCAGCCAGTTGTCTGGCGTACTTCGGTGCCTCCTTATCGCTGCCGGACATGCTGGCCACGACCAGCCCCGTCTTGCGGTCTTCGCTGATCAGCGAGGGTGCAGAGGGGGCGGTCCATGCTGACGTCACGTGGACGACGTGCGGTGAGGTCTGCAGCTGTCGGGCGATGTCGGTGCCGACCGCGCGGATCGCGGGGCTCTCGACGCCCTCATTCGATGTGACGGTGACGATCATCGTCATGTCGCCCTGATCGAACTTGTCCGACAGCTGTTTTGTGGCCTGCGAGGACTCCGATGTCGGATCACGCAGGCCGCCGGCCGACAGGCTCTTGAATACCGGGATACCGGCCATCGCGGTGCCCACCATGATGAGCAACACCACGGCGATAACGCGCCGCGGTGCACCGATGGCGAGTCGAGCGATTCCCTGCAGCAAACGACCCCCTTCGGGTCCGGCGTGGTTGCGCCAGTCTAACCAGGCGCCACCGCCGCACGACGAGATGACGCACACATCCGTCGGCCCCGCGGGAGCGCAACCTGCTCACCGCAGAGCAGGAACTGGTGCACGTGCCGCCGAAGTTGATGGGGCCGAGCCGGGCCTCGCCGGGCACCCGGATACGTCGGATCCGACGACGCCGTACGGTTCGGCGGTTTGCGCCACCCGGGTCATCCGAAATCCGGCTCGTCTGGGTAGGTCTCGGTATTCCGCGGCGTCGCGTTCGCGGCCATTTGCTTCCAGCAGCAACTCCAGATCCACTCACTTACCCGCGAAGTCGCGATCGTGCTCGGGGAGCACCGCCTCCACCAGCAGCACCGTCGCATCGGCGCCGGTCAGCTGCGCGAACGTTACGGAGGATCGCCACGGCCCGCCCATCGGGCCAGTCCTTGACGACGTTCTTGGGGACAGATGTTCTTGAGGACATAGGCATCGCCGCCGGACGGAACGCTGTCAAAGAACGACCCACGCACAAAAGCGGTCCTTTATTCTCCACCCGTCGCCTGGCTAAGGTAGCGTCGATTGCCAGATGAATTGACGATCTTGAAAATCGGGGATCGCCGGATGTCATGGATCGGAGTCGATGCGACACTGCTGGCGTTCGTCCTTGGCTACACGCTCAGCATGATGTACATCACGGTGTTCTACCACCGCGGCTTCACCCACAACGCGGTGGAGCTGAATCCCTCGGTGCGCCGGTTCGTCCTGCTGACCGGCCCCTGGTTGACCGGGCTCGATGTTCGCGGGTGGGCGTGCATGCATCGGATGCACCACCAGACCACCGACGTGCCAGGCGATCCACACAGCCCTGTTGAAGTGGGAATGCTCGGTTCTTTCTCGCGCAACACAAGAGCTACGCAGGCGTCCTCTTCGGACTGGTCAAGAACAAGGACGACTACGTCAGCGTCGTCGCCGACATACCCGAGCCCGTCTCGTGGGCCTCGCGGCACCGGGTGTGGTATCTCCCGGCCTTTCCATGCCCACTTGTGGCGGTGACGGTCGCTTGGCTCCTCGGGGCGTGGTACCTCGGTCTGGCATTCGCGGTCGGGCTCATGAGCCATCCCGCAGTGGGCTGGCTGGTCAATTCCTTATGCCACGCCCACGGACATCGCAACTTCGACACCGCGGATAACTCCCACAACTCCCTGCCGGTCGCGATCGCAACGTTCGGGGAAGGCTTGCACAACAACCACCATTACGCGCCGGCTTCCGCGCGGCTTCGCTACCGGTGGTTCGAACCCGATCTGGGCTTCCTCATTTGTCGGAGTCTCGAGTCCTTGGGGCTCTTGACGATTCGGCGCGACACTCTGCTGCCAACTTACCGCCAGCAGCGACGACAGTCGCCGGAGGCAGAACAAAGCGCCGTCCCCAGGGCCGCACAGACGTAGACCCAAGGAGCCGCAGCCGCCAAGTCGTAGATTGATCCGCGGCTCGTGGTTAGTGTCCTCAAGCAGGTGTTGCTTCGACGATGCTGTACGGTGCGGCGGTTTGCACTACCCGGGTCATCCGAAATCCGGCTTGTCTGAGCAGGTCTCGATATTCCGCGGCGTCGCGTTCGCGGCCATTTGCTTCCAGCAGCATCTCCAGGTCCACCCACTTACCCGCGAAGTCGCGGTCGTGCTCGGGGAGCACCGCCTCCACCAGCAGCACCGTCGCATCGGCGCCGGCGGCTACGCGGACGTTGCGGAGGATCGCGACGGCCTGCCGATCGGGCCAGTCGTGGACGACGTTTTTGAGGACATAGGCGTCGCCGCCGGACGGAACGCTGTCAAAGAACGACCCACCCTCGACGCGGACCCGGTCTTCAACTCCCTGCTGCCGCAGCAGCGCGGACGCCCCCGCGACGACTTCAGGCAGGTCGTAGAGCACGCCCCGCGCGTTCGGTGTTGCCGCCAAGATGGTGGACAGCAGCCCCCCGCGCCCCCCGCCGACATCGACGATCGTGCGGTAAGGACTGAAGCTGTAACCGGCAACGACAGCGATCGCCGCCAGGCCGTCGGTGCCAGTCATGGCGTCGTTGAAGAGCTTCGCAAGCTCGGGTTCATCCCTGAGATAGTCGAATGCGTCCTTACCGCGCAGCTGTGGAAGGATCGCCTTGCCGGACTTGACCGACTCAACCAACAGACTCCAATGTTCCCGGTGTTGCGGCGAACCGATTAAGCGCGCATACCCGTGCATCGAGAATGGGACGTCCGAGCGCAGGGTTTCAGCGAGCGCGGTCAGGTCATAGCGGCCGTCGCGGCGCTGGCGGAATATGCCACGGCTGATCAACGCCCGCATCAGTCGCCTGAGGGCATCGGGGTCCGCGCCGACGCGGTCTGCCAAATCATCCAAGGGCAGTGGATCGTCCGCGAGGGCGTCGGAGATGCCTAGTTCGGCGGCCACCTGGATGGCTTGCGCTACCCATGCCCCGGTAATCATCTCGAACATCGCCGCCGCCGCGGGGGTCGACCGCTGATGAAGTCGATAGAGATGGTGGCGAAAACGCTCGACGATACGGGCCACTTTGGCGGGTGGAATCTTGACATCTCTTGGCATCGCGTCTCCCTCACCATTACGAACGAACCACCGAGCCATAGAAACAATGCGCTCACGTCGCCGCGAGCCGACCGCTCGTTCCGCGCGGCCCCGACCAGCCAGGCCGCCGCCAACCAAACTAGCGGTACCCATCCGACATTCTGGAATGTGACGGCACTCCGGCCGGCGACGCTGGCGGTCACCGCGAAGCGGCCCGGCTGTTCGGCGCGGCAGACGGCAGTCGGCAACGCATCGGCGCAGTCCGCTTCAAGATCTATGACGCCGACTACCAGGCGTCGGTGGCGGCGCTGCGAGACGCCAGGGGCGACAGCGACTTTAACTCCGTCTGGGCCGAGGACGCTGCGCTGTCCAGCGACGAGGCGATTGCCTACGCCCAGCGCGGCCGCGGCCAACGCGAACGACCCGCCAGCGGCTGGGGCTCACTGACGCCGACCGAACGCGGCGTCGTCCGACTGGTCAGCCAATGGCTGGCCAACAACGACATCGCCACAAACTGAAAGAGATATCCGATAAAGCGGCTTTAAATTCCGGTTTTAAAAAGTTGATCCCGGTATATCGGCCAGCATCCTCGCTAACATCAGCGAGATCGATCCACACGTCGACACGCCCCTGATGGACTGGAGTCAGCTAGACGTGAGCGGGCCGTTGCCGACGGGCACCGTGACGTTGCTGTTGGCAGACGTCGAGGGCTCCACGCGGCTCTGGGAGACCCAGCCCAAGGAGATGACCGCGGCCATCGCTCGGCTGAATCAGACGGTGTCGGAGATCATCGCCGAACACGACGGGGTGCGGCCAGTCGAACAGGGCGAGGGCGACAGCTTCGTGGCCGCCTTCGCCCGTGCGTCAGATGCGGTGGCGGCGGCATTGGAGATGCAACGCGCTCCCCTGGCCCCAATCCGGTTGCGGATCGGCGTGCACACCGGCGAAATCCAGCTTCGCGACGAAGGCAACTACGCCGGCCCGACGATCAACCGCACCGCACGGCTGCGCGATCTCGGCCATGGCGGACAGACGCTGATGTCGGGCATTACCGAAGATTTGGTGGCCGACCGGCTGCCACCCGACACCTGGTTGACCGATCTGGGCACCCACCCGCTGCGGGATCTCCCCCGCCCGGAGCGGGTTGCGCAGCTGTGCCATCCCGACTTAATCAACGAGTTCGCCCCCCTACGTGTCTCTAAACCGCCTGTATCCCAGCATCTTCCGATGCAACTCACGAATTTCATTGGGCGCCAAGCGGAGCTGAGTCAGGCGCGGGAGCTGCTAAGTGAGAACCGGCTGGTGACTTTGACTGGTGCGGGCGGCGTAGGTAAGACCCGGCTGGCCATACAGATCGCGGGTCAGCTCGCACACGAGTTCAGCGGCGGGACCTGGTATGTGGATCTGGCGCCGATCACCGACGCCGAGTTGGTGCCGACCACAGCAGCCCGCGCGTTCGGGCTGCCCGATCAGCCCGGGCGTTCAACGATGGACACCCTGACCCGATTTATCGCCGACCGCCAGATACTGGTGATCCTGGACAACTGCGAGCACCTGCTCGATGCCAGCGCCGCTTTGGCGGCGGCACTGCTGAAAGCATGTCCGGGATTGACCTTCTTGGCGACGAGCCGGGAGCCGATCGGTGTTGCCGGCGAAGTTAGTTGGCGGCTGCCGTCACTGTCGCTGACCGACGAAGCCATCGAGCTGTTCACCGATCGGGCCCGCCACACCCGGCACGAGTTCGCCGTCACCGATGACAACGTCGCGACGGTGGGCGAGATCTGCACGCGCCTCGACGGCTTGCCGCTGGCGATCGAGCTCGCCGCAGCGCGGGTACGTGCCCTGTCGCTGACCGAAATCCTGGACACGTTGCACGACCGGTTCCGGCTGTTGACCGGCGGGGCACGCACCGCGGTACGCCGCCAACAGACATTGCGCGCCTCGGTCGACTGGTCGCACGCCCTGCTGAGCGAAGCCGAACGGACACTTTTTCGACGGCTGGCCGCGTTTATGGGCGGATTCGGCCTCGACGCAGCCCAAGCGGTAACAGACGGCGGCGACATGCCGCGATACCAGGTGATGGACCTGCTCACTCTCCTTGTGGACAAATCGTTGGTGGTCGCCGACGAGACCCGCGGGCGCACCCGCTACCGGCTGCTGGAGACCGTCCGTCAATACGCGGCCGAAAAGCTCGGCGAGTCTGGGGAAGCCGATGACGTGCGCACGCGTCACCGTGACCACTACACATCGATGGCGGCGCTGCTCGATGGCCCGGCAGGCAACGACTACGGCCAGCGTGTCGAGCAGACCGAAACCGAGATCGACAACATGCGGGCAGCGTTCGCATGGAGCCGCGAAAACGGTGACGCTGAGCGCGCTTTGGCGTTGGCATCGTCCTTGTCGCCGTTGTGGCAGCCGCGACCCGCAGAGGGTGTTGCGTGGCTCGACATGGTCCTTGACGAGGCCAACGCGCACCACCTCGACGTGGCTCCGGCTGTGCGTGCCCGGGCGCTGGCCGACAGGGTCTTGCTGGCCGCCAATATCGGGTGGTACTCGAACCTCCCGGGTCAGGCTGACGAGGCGCTCACAATTGCGCGCCAGCTCGATAACCCGGCCCTGCTGGCGCGCGCGCTGGCCGCCTCGGGATTGATCGGGTTCCACTCCCCGACGGCCCAAGGCTATCGCGCGGAAGCGATCAGCATCGCTCGGAAATTGGGCGATCGGTTGAGACTCAGCCACATCCTCAGCATTGAGACGCTCGTGGCATCGTTTACCGGGGACGTGATCGCGAAACGTGCGGCGGCGCAAGAGGGATGCGATCTCGCTGAGTCGATTGGTTACCGCGCCGGATTTGTCCGGTGCCGCTGGTACCTCGGACTGGCACAGCTGGCGCAGGGCGATTGCGCCGGAGCAGTCGAACACTTTCGCACAGCCGGCGCCGCTGCCGAAGCGGGTCATTATGCGAACTTTCAAAAGTACACACTGGCCTTCCAGGGAGTGGCACTCGCATGGCAGGGTGACGTCGCCGGGGCAAGAGCCGCGGCGAATGAGGCCCTCGAGGGCGACGTCGAGCTCGGCAGCCTAAACGCCGGTCTCGCCAACACGGCACTGGGTATGGCGGCGCTAGCGGCCGGGGACGCCGCGACCGCGCGAAACGCAACCGATGAGGCCTGCCTGCACGCCACGGGTGCGCCGCCCGGGATGACGGCGCTGTCCCGCGCTTTCAGCGCCCAGGCAGCACTGGCCGACGGAGACCTTGTCGCGGCGCGGCGCGCCGCCGATCAGGCGATCACGACGGCGGCGGGGTGGTACTCGATGTGGGCTTCGATCACCCGCGCGAGGGTGGCGCTCGCGCAGGATGAGCCGGATCTGGCTGAGCGCGACGCCCACGACGCACTGGCGTGCGCCGCAGAACTCGGGGCGCAGCTCGGTGTTGCAGACATCCTCGAATGTCTCGCCGTTCTGGCGACGGACGGGCGCAGTCACCGTGAAGCCGCTCGCCTCTTCGGTGCGGCCCGCGCCATCCGCCAGCGCACGGGGGCGGTTCGCTTCAAAGTGTGGGATGCCGACTACGAAGCCTCGGTGGCGGCGGTTCGTAACGCTATGGGTCAGAAGGACTTTGACTCCGCGTGGGCCGAAGGTGCGGCGTTGTCCAGCGAGGAGGCGATCGCCTACGCGCAACGCGGCCGCGGCCAACGCAAACGGCCCACCAGTGGCTGGGCCTCACTCACGCCGGCCGAGCTCGACGTGGTCGGTCTCGTCAGCGAAGGACTGGCCAACAATGACATCGCCGCAAGGCTTTTCATCTCACCCCGTACCGTGCAAACACACCTCACCCACGTCTATACCAAGCTCGGCCTGACCTCGCGCGTGCAGCTAGTTCAAGAGGCAGCCCGGCATGCGTGACGTCGCTCAGCAGTGATCAACCGCCTTCTCGTTGAGCTCGCGGCGATCGAAGCTGTCGTGGATCACCCGCCACGACGCGAATCCGTCGCCTGCGACATGCAGCGTGATCTGTGGTTCGCAGCCGCATTCCTCAACGCGATGTGGCTGCAGATCGTCGATGGGGACGACATGGATTTCACGGGGTCCGATCCAGCCGCTCCACCAGCGATTGCCGGGACAGGCGCAGCCGATCTCGGTGCAGTGGACGGGATCGATGATCACGCCGACCGAGGCCACGCGTCGATGAACTCATCCATCACCGCGTGCCACTGCATGGCCCGGATCTCGTCGCCGGCGGCGCGGGCCTGGTTGAGGTGATCGCGCACAAAAACAAGGCAGCGCCCGATTCGTGTGGTGTCTGCGATCGTTGCCATATCTGACCTCCCTCGACACGGGAAAGAAAGACCGGTGGGCGTCGTTGGCGCTCGGCCGACACTCGCATCGTCGCACGGAATACCTGGACTTCGCTCACCGACACACGTTGCGCAGCCGACTAGTGCGAGCAGTTGCTTAGCCGATGTGCAGCGGGTCGATCTGCACCCGGACCGGCTCGTGAACTTGTCGGGCGCTGACCACGGCCACGCCGCGTCGCAGCTCGGCCGCTAAAGCCAGGCCCTGCTCGCGGTGCACCCGCACCAGCATCCGGATCACCGGGGCGTCGGCCGCGATCCCGGGTGGTCGACGCGCACCCGCAGGCAATGGCACCGGGCCGAGAAGTTCTGCACTGCCGGGCAGCTGGAGTTCGTCGAGCAATCCAGTCACCGCCTCACCGGCGCCGTCGAGAGCGGCCATGTGCACACTCGGCGGTAAGGCGACTTCGGTGCGCGCGGCCAACTCGGCGTCGGCATGGCCGACCGGATCCCAGCGGATCAGCGATTGCACCGTGGGAACGGCTGATTCGGCGACGACCACCACTACCCCGCCGTTGTCGCGGGGCCGCACCAACGCCGCGGCGGCCATCCAGCGCCGCAGGGTGTCCTCGGACGCGCGCAGATCCTGACGCCCGAGTAGCGCCCAGCTGTCCAGCAACAGGGCCGCCCCGTAACCGCCGACTGCACCGGGTTCGGCACCGGGCGTGGCCACCACCAGAGCCGGCCGATCGTCGACATCGGACACCATCGCCTCGCCCGCCGAGGTGATCACCGCAGTACCGGGAAAGGCGCGGCCCAGTTCTTCGGCGGTCCGCCGGGCGCCCACCACGACAGCGCGCACCGCGTCTGACCCGCAGCGGCCGCAGCGCAGCGCGGCGTCGGCCCGGCCACACCAACGGCATACCGGGGCCGTGCCATCGCGGTCAGCCAACGACAGCGGGCCGGTGCAATGACGGCAGCGGGCAATCGTCCGGCAGCGTGCGCAGGCCAGCGAGGGGACGTAGCCGCGCCGTGGCACCTGCACCAACACCGGCGTCTCGGCCTGCAATGCCGAGCGTGCGGCGCGCAGAGCCACCGACGGCAACCGTGCGGTGCGCGCCGCTGGATCGCGCTCGTCGGCGTATCCACCGTCGTCGAGGGCCACCACCCGCGGCGAGCGGGCCCGCACCACCGGCCGCGTCGCGACTACGTCGTGCGCCCAGCCGCTGCGCACCAGCGCATGGGCTTCGGCGGTGCGGGCATAACCCCCGATCAGCGCGGCGCACCGCATCTGATGGGCGCGCAGCATCGCCACCTCGCGCGCGTGCGGGTACGGGGCCCGTGGCTCGGCCAGCGTGTCGTCGCCGTCGTCCCACAGCATGACCAGGCCCAAGTTGCATACCGGCGCGAACACTGCACTGCGGGTGCCGATCACCAGCCGTGCGTCGCCTCGCAGCGCGGTCAGCCAGCGCCGGTAGCGGGCGGCCGGACCCAGGCCCGCCGACAACGCCACCACCCCGGCTTCGTCGAGCAACGCCGTCGCGGCCCGAAACAGCGTGTCCACGTCCCGCTGATCCGGCACGACGGCCAACACCCCCCGCCCGGTGTGCACGGTCTGCGCGGCGGCCTCAGCCATCCGATCGGCCCACGAGTCACCCGGCAGCACCTGCCAGACGCCGCGGGCGGCACGCGACTCGGCCAGCGCAGTCAGGAACTGCCCACCGCTGCCGTAGGCTTCCCACCCGGCCCGGTCGACGACGGCGACTTCGGAAAGCTCTGGCGACGTTCGGTTTTCACGCTCTACCTTGGCGTGTCGCGGGGGCACCGCCAGCCGTAGCACGTCAGCACGGGTTCCGGCGTAGCGCGCCGCGACGGCGTCGACCAGCCGACGAATCTCCGGGGTAAGCACTGCCTCTGCCGACACCACGCGGTCCAGCCAGGCCAGCTTGCCGACGTGATCGGTTTCGGTGCGGCGCTCCAAGATGAAGCCGTCGACCAGCCGGCCGTGGAATCGAAGCCGCACTCGCACACCGGGTTGGGCGTCGTCGGACTGCTCGACGGACACCAGATAGTCGAATTCGCGGTCCAGGTGTGGCACCGACAACATCGGCAACACCCGTGCGATCGGCTCGAAAGCAGCGGGCTGCCGGGTCCGGGTGGTCACTCGCCCGGTGTAGCAGAGACGGTCGACACCCGACCGAAGAAGAAGCCCGCCGTGATCAAGATTTGCGCCGCCGCGTAGAACCACCAGATCGGTACCGCCAGCGCCTCGCTGCCCAGCACGAACCGCCCGATGCCGATCATCGCGTCCGAGCCCGCAAAGCACACTGCGCCGACCGCCGTCCACAGCGTCGGCAGCCGCGCGAGCAGCGCCGCACACACCATGGCGGCCAGCACGAGCATGTACACCGTGACCGGAACGGTCAGGCCGTCCCGACCCAGTTGCGGCCAGAACCACAACAGCAGCCCCACACAGGCCGCGCACATCATCGCCACCGCGACCCAACGGGCACGCGACCGATCCGACCGGCGCGACGCTCGCGCCAGAGGAACTAACGCACCGAGAAAACACAAGTGCGCCAGCAGAAATGAGGCCAGCCCGAGCACGAATGACGCCGCCAGCCACGGAATGGCCAGCAGCAGGTCGCCGGCCGCCGAGAACAGCAGCGCCAGCATCAGCCAGCGTCGCTCGCGAACAATCGGATGCGCGGCCGCCGCCAAAGCCAGCAACAGCGCCATCGACGCCTTGAACGCCGGTTGTGCGGCCCACTGCCCGGTCAACTCCGCACCCGGCGGGAGACGTAACGCCGTGATGGTCAGAAACACCCCGTAGGCCAGGCCGGCCCATCCGGCGGCCACCCAGGCACCGAGCACGACCCGCGGTGCGTACGGTGTCTGCATGCCCAGCGTCGACGATCCTGGATCCGCTATCGATCCCATCCTGCAGAAGGTACTGGACGCGGTTCCGTTCCGAATGTCCGCCGAAGACGGCGTCGACGCGGCCCGCCGTCAGCTGCGGGATCTGCCGCGGCGCTCCTTCCACCCGGAGCTTCGGGTGGAAGACCGTGCCATCGACGGGCCGGCCGGGCCAATCAACATCCGGATCTACTGGCCGCCAACCAGTGACGCCATGCCGCCGGTGGTGGTGTTTTTCCACGGTGGCGGCTTCGTCGTCGGAGATCTCGACACTCACGACGGCACCTGCCGGCAGCACGCCGTCGGCGCCTCGGCGGTGGTGGTTTCGGTCGAGTACCGGTTGGCACCCGAGCATCCTTACCCCGCCGCGATCGACGACGCCTGGGCCGCGCTGCTGTGGGTCGCCGAGCACGGCAGCGAGATCGGCGCCGACACGAGTCGCCTGGCGGTGGCCGGAGACTCCGCGGGCGGCAACATCTCGGCGGTGATCGCCCAGCGGTCCCGTGACGAGGACGGGCCGCCAATCCGGTTCCAGCTGTTGTGGTATCCGGCCACGCTGTGGGATTCGTCGCTGCCCTCGTTCAGCGAAAACGCCGGCGCACCCGTCCTGGACAGCGCGGCCGTCGCCGCATTCAGCCGCTACTACGCGGGCGAGATCGACCTGTTCGATCCCCCGCCCGGGATGGCGCCGGGCCGGGCCGCGAACCTGGCCGATCTTCCGGCCGCCTACATCGCCGTCGCCGGCCTGGATCCGTTGCGCGACGACGGGATGCGCTACGGCGAGTTGCTCGCCGCCGCCGACGTTCCCGTCGAGGTGCACAACGCCGAGTCGATGGTTCACGGGTACCTCGGCTATGCCGGGGTGGTTCCCGCCGCGACGGAGGCCATGGACCGCGGGCTTGCCGCCCTGAAAGCGGCGCTACAGTAACCGGTCCGCTCGCAGCACCCGGTACCGTCGGTAACGACTAACCGGCAGTAGCGGCTCGCGATGGAGGTATCGGTGGACGACGATCGGCCCGACTACCACTGTTTGATCGTCGGCGCGGGGTTCTCCGGCATCGGCGCCGCGATCAAGCTCGATCAAGAGGGATTCGGCGACTACCTCATCATCGAAGCGGGTGACGACGTTGGCGGCACCTGGTACTGGAACACCTATCCCGGTATCGCCGTAGACATTCCGTCGTCGTCCTACCAGTACTCGTTCGAGCAGCGGCCGGACTGGTCGCGAACCTACGCGCGTGGCAACGAGCTGAAGGCCTACGCCGAACACTGCGCCGACAAGTACGGGATCCGGTCGAAGATCCGGTTCAACACCAAGGTCCTCGCCGTCGAGTTCGACGACGAGTGCTCACTATGGCGGGTGCAGACTTGCGGGGGAGAAATCACCGCCCGCTTTGTGTTCAACGCCAGCGGCGTCCTCACCGTGCCCAGACCGCCGGATATCGACGGCGTCGACTCTTTCGGCGGCGCCACCGTGCACACCGCCCGCTGGGACCACAACCTGGACCTGACCGGTCAGCGGGTTGCCGTAATCGGCACCGGCGCCTCGGCAGTTCAGCTGATCCCGCGAATTGCGCCAATTGTCAAAGAGCTCACTGTATTTCAGCGCACGCCGATCTGGTGCTTCCCGAAGTTCGACGTGCCGCTGCCCAAGCCGGCGCAGTGGGCGCTGCGTGCGCCCGGCGCGAAGACGCTGCAGCGGCTGATCAGCCAGACCTACGTCGAGGTGACCTTTCCGCTGCCCGCTCAGTACTTCACGGTGTACCCGCTGGCCAGGTGGATGGAGTCGGTGGGCCGCGCATATCTGCGCCTGAAGGTGCGGGATCCGGCGGTCCGCGAGCAGCTCACCCCGCGGTACGCGATCGGCTGCAAGCGGCCTGGCTTCCACAACAGCTACCTGTCGACGTACAACCGCGACAACGTCCGGCTGGTGACCGAGCCGATCGACAAGATCACGCCGTCGGCGGTGGCCACCACGGACGGCACCGACCACGAGGTCGACGTGCTGGTGCTGGCCACCGGTTTCCACGTGTTCGACTCGGACAGCATGCCGACCTTTGCGGTCACCGGCAGCGGCGGCCTGACGCTGACCGAGTTCTGGGAGCAGAACAGGGCGCAGGCCTACGAGGGCACCACAATTCCCGGTTTTCCCAACCTGTTCAGCGCGATAGGCCCGTACGGCTACGTCGGGTCGTCGTTCTTCGCCCTGATTGAGGCACAGACACACCACATGCTGCGCTGTATGAAGCGCGCCAGGCAGCGCGGCGCCACCCGGGTCGAGATCTCCGAGGAGGCCAACGCCCGCTATCTCGCCGAGCAGTTGAGCCGCCGGCACCGTCAGGTGTTCTGGCAGGACAGCTGCCGGACGGCCAACAGCTACTACTTCGACAAGAACGGCGACGTGGCCCTGCGGCCCGCGAACACGTTCGAGGTGTACTGGCGCAGCCGTCGCTTCGATCTCGACGACTACCGATTCACCGGTTAGAAAGACCCGTCGGCAGCTTCGGTTAGCGGCTCACCCAACGCGAGCTGCAGGGCTCGCAGATGACGGCGGTAGGCCGCGCGACCGACCGCGGTAAAGCCGAACCACCACCGGCCGTTATGCGCATGCAGGTCAATGTACTGTGCCGCAACGAGTCTGAGGTCTGCCGGCGGAGTTCGTCTTCGCTCAACTCCATCGTCTTGGCGAGGAATCCGGCATCAATCCACGCGACGCCGGCCAGCATCGCACACACTATGGTCTGCTGTCGGGGCTCGATCACCGGGTCCCCCACCGCCGGTTGATCGGGCGTTTTCCGCATTGGTCGCGCGTCGATGCCGTACGGATCCATCAGCCAGGGCAGCCATGCGGCAGCTATCACCGGCGCCATAAAGACGACGAACGGCAGCAGGTAGGACATCGGGGTCCCGCGGTGCGCGCTCGCGGCCGGCCCGCTCCACCAATGCAATGATCCTGCGACCGCCACGCCGACGATCGCCAACACGATGACCATACTGAGCAGGCCGAGCAGGCTCGTCAGAAGGAAAATACGACGCGAGAAGAGGCGAATCCGGCGCGGGTAGATAAGTCGCATCCGCCTGGCTTGCCACCACGCCGCCGCCACCGAAGCGGTCGGCAGGATGGCCGCGGCGACCAGCGTCAACAGAACCGACTTCGACCCGTAGAACAGGGCGAATACGGCCCCCCACGCCACGTAGAGAAGCAACGAAGGCTCAAATTTCGCGTGTAGCGCTTGCCTAGCCGCCCGAACGTCCGCGAACGTGCCGGCTTGCCCAGTAATTGACATCGTTAGTCAATTTATCGCGGGCCAGCCACGCCGGCCAGACGCGAATCCACCCGCTCGCCGAAGAAGCTAGATGGCCCGCTTGAGGTCGTCGACCTTGTCGAGACGCTCCCAGGGCAGATCGATGTCGGTGCGGCCGAAGTGGCCGTACGCGGCCGTCTGCGCATAGATCGGCCGCAACAGGTCCAGGTCGCGCACGATGGCTCCGGGACGCAGGTCGAACACCTCGGGCACGATCTTCTCGATCTTGACCGGGTCGACGATCGCGGTGCCGAACGTCTCGATGAAGAGGCCGACCGGGGCGGCCTTACCGATCGCATAGGCCACCTGAACCTCAACACGCTCGCACAGGCCGGCGGCGACGATGTTCTTCGCCACCCAGCGCATCGCGTACGCGGCCGACCGGTCCACCTTGGACGGATCCTTGCCGGAGAAGGCGCCGCCGCCGTGGCGGGCCCAGCCGCCGTAGGTGTCGACGATGATCTTGCGGCCGGTCAGGCCGGCGTCACCCATCGGGCCGCCGACGACGAACTTCCCGGTCGGGTTCACTAGCACCCGCGTCGACGAGGAGTCCAGCGTCTCGTGAGCGAGTTCCTTGAGGACGGTCTCGAGCACGTGCTTGCGAATATCGGGATCCAGCGTCTTCTCCAGGTCGATGCCGTCGGCGTGCTGGGTCGATACCACCACGGTGTCGAGTCGGGTCGGGACATCGTCCTCGTACTCGATGGTGACCTGCGTCTTGCCGTCCGGGCGCAGGTAGGGCAGCGTGCCGTTCTTGCGTACCTCGGTCAGCCGACGCGCCAGCCGGTGGGCCAGTGCGATCGGCAGCGGCATCAACTCGGGAGTGTCGTTGATCGCGTAGCCGAACATCAGGCCCTGGTCGCCGGCGCCCTGAGAGTCCAGCGGGTCCGCGGCGCCCTCGACGCGCGTCTCATGCGCGGTGTCGACGCCCTGAGCGATGTCGGGCGACTGACGGCCGATGCCGATGTTGACGCCGCAGGTCTCCCCGTCGAAACCCTTGTCCGAGTGGTCGTAGCCGATGTCGAGGATGCGTTCACGAACGGTGTTGGTGATGTCGGCGAAGGCTTCCTTGGCTGACGTCGTCACTTCGCCGACCACGTGGACCTGCCCGGTGGTCACCAGCGTCTCGACGGCGACACGTGAGCGGGGGTCGCCCGCCAGCAGCGCGTCGAGCACCGAGTCGCTGATCGCGTCGCAGATCTTGTCCGGATGCCCCTCGGTCACCGATTCGCTGGTGAACAAACGACCCTTTTCGCTCACGCCCTCACCCTTCTCAGCCCATGTTAAAAACGTTAGTTAGACAAACCATATCCGCCAGCCGGTAAATGCTACCGGCCGGTCTACGGAGCAGGAAGGCTAGGTGGCGTCCCCAGCGCCCCTCTGCAAGAACGTGACGATCGCGTCCACGATACGGCTGGCCATCAGAGTCTTCGAGCCGGGCTGCAGCGCCGACTCGGTGCCGTCGGCGGCCAGCAACCACCCGTCGTTGTTGTCCACCTCGAAGGCTTTACCGTCACCGACGGCGTTGACCACCAACAGGTCACATCCCTTGCGCTGCAACTTCGCCCGGGCATGAAACAGCACGTCACCGTTCGCGTCGCCGGTTTCGGCGGCGAAGCCGACGATCCCCCGCATATTGGGCAGCTGCCCGGCAGCGCGGGCCTGCACGGCCGCGGCCAGCACGTCGTCGTTGCGGATGAGATCGATGGACTGCGGCTCCTCGGCGCCTTTTTTGATCTTCGCAGTCGCAACGTGCGCCGGCCGAAAGTCGGCCACGGCGGCCGCCATCGCCAGTACGTGGACGTCGGGGGCATGCTTGGACACCGCGTCGCGGAGTTGTTGGGCCGAGCTGACGTGCACGACCTCGACACCGGCCGGGTCGATCAGGCCGGCGGTGTGCCCGGCGATCAGGGTGACCTCGGCGCCGCGCTGGGCGGCGACCCGCGCCAGCGCGTAGCCCTGCTTGCCCGAGCTGCGGTTGCCGATGAAACGGACCGGGTCGAGCGGCTCGCGGGTGCCACCCGCGGTCACCAGCATCTTGATGCCGGCCAAGTCGTACGGCATCGCGTCGTGCCGTTCCAGCAGCAGCTGGGCGAAGGTGGTGATCTCCTCGGCTTCAGGCAACCGGCCCGCGCCGCTGTCCTCCCCGGTGAGCCGTCCGGATGCCGGCTCAAGCACCACGGCGCCTCGGCGCCGCAGCGTGGCCACGTTGTCGACGGTCGCCGGGTGCTGCCACATCTCGGTGTGCATCGCCGGCGCGAACAGCACGGGACATCGCGCGGTGAGGAGCGTCGCGGTCAGCAGGTCGTCCGCGCGGCCGTGCGCGGCACGGGCGAGCAAGTCGGCGGTGGCGGGGGCAACGACGACCAGGTCGGCCGCTTGGCCGATGGCGACGTGCGGCACCCGCGGAACGTCCTCGAACACCCCGGTCTGTACCGGTTCGCCGGACAGCGCTTCGAAGGTGGCGGCCCCGACGAACCGCAGCGCGGATTCGGTGGGGATGACGCGGACCTGGTGGCCCGCCTCGGTGAGTTGACGAACGACGGTGGCGGCTTTGTACGCGGCAATACCACCGGCGACGCCGACGACGATCCGCTTGCGGTCCGTCCGCTTCTCACCCGAGAGGCTCATCACAAGCCCGCCTCGATTCCGCTAATCGCCTTCGGTGTGCTCAAGCAGGTCGCCGTGGATCTCGCGCATCGCGATCGACAGCGGCTTCTCCTGCAGCCCCGGCTCGACCAGCGGGCCGACGTACTCGAGGATGCCCTCGCCGAGTTGGTTGTAGTAGTCGTTGATCTGTCGGGCACGCTTGGCCGCGTAGATCACCAGGGCGTACTTGCTGGACACGCGCGCAAGCAACTCGTCGATGGGTGGATTGGTGATACCCAGCGGCGTGTCGTAGGCGCCGATTCCACCCGCCGACGGATCGAACTGGTCGGGGACGGCGGCTAACGATGCGTCGGTGTGCGAATTACTCACGTAGATGTTCTCCTGGCGGCTTACAAGCGGTGTGCGATCAGAGCTGAATCGAGTCCGGACGAGTCACGCCGTTCCCGGCGAAGTGCCCACCAGCAAGGATACCAATTCTGAGCACGCTGTTTCCAATTGACGGTTCACCACGACCTCGTCGAAGTCGTCCTGAGCCGCCAATTCGGTGCGTGCGGTGGCGAGCCGGCGCTCGATGACCTCGGGTGTTTCCGTCCCGCGACCGGCCAGGCGGGCCTCCAACGCCTCCCAGTTCGGCGGAGCCAGAAACACCGTGAGAACCTCGGGCATTGCCTGCTTGACGGCCCGGGCCCCGGCCAGGTCGACCTCGATCAGTACCGGGTGCCCGGCGGTGACGGCCTCGCGGACCGGGCCGGCCACGGTGCCCGATCGGTGCAGACCGCCGTGAATTTCTGCCCACTCCAGTAGCGCGCCGTCGTCGATCAGCTGCTGAAAGCGCTCGGGCGTGACGAAGTGGTAGTCGACCCCGTCGACTTCGCCGGGCCGGGGTGCTCTGGTGGTCGCCGAGACGCTGAAATGCAGGTCCGGGATGCGTTCACGCAGACAGCGGACCAGCGTCGACTTACCCACCGCGGATGGACCGGACAGCACAACCACGCGCCCTGTAGCGGCCGCACGACTGCCGTCCGGTCCCCCGTCGGTGCTCAACGACTCTCCTGGTAGAAGCCGGGCTGATAACCCGGCAGCACCTCAGGCCCTTCGGCCTGCATCGTCGCCGGACTTAGGAGAAGTCGAACTTTTCCAGCAGAGCCTTGCGCTGACGGTCGCCGAGGCCGCGCAGACGGCGCGTCGGGGCGATCTCCAGCTCGGTCATGATCTCCTGCGCCTTGACCTTGCCCACCTTCGGCAACGCCTCCAGCAATGCGGAGACCTTCATCTTGCCCAAGACCTCATTGGTCTCGGCGTCCTTCAGCACCTGCTTGAGATTGGTGCCGCCGCGCTTCAGCCGGTCTTTGAGCTCGGCTCGCGCTCGGCGTGCGGCGGCAGCCTTCTCCAACGCTGCCGCGCGCTGCTCGTCGGTCAACTGGGGAAGGGCCACGATTCCTCCGTATCAATCATCAACAGCTATCAATCTTTGTTTGTCTCGGGCTAGGTAGTCCAGCCAGCGTTGCCGACCGTACCCACGCCTCCAGACGAAATCTAACCCGCCCCCCTGGTTGAAGCTACAAAGGCCCAGCTTGTGGCGTCGAGAAGGGGCGGTCCGGGATGCCCCCGACCGAGGTTGTAAGCCAGGGGTTCGCGACTCTCCTACGGCCCATTCCGCCGCCATTCCGTGGCTCCTACCAGGCATTTTCCAGAGTGCACCGCTCTCGAACAGCCCTAGGGAAGACCCCGACCCGGATGACTCGAACCGGCCGAAAAGCCGATTCTGCGCCGGTTAGGAATGTCGCGGCGTGTCGCGCGTGTCGCCCCGAACAGCCCATCCGCCCGAAAAGTGAACGACGCCGTGTCGTAGGCCCGCCCACACCGGTCGTCAACGGCTCAGCCGGCCAGATAGGCGACCGCGTCACGCATCCGCTCACCCGCCGCACGCACGGCCCCAACGTCCGGCCCGGCCCGCAGCACCTCGCGCGACACCGCGGGCAGCAGCTGTCCGGGAGCGGCCCCACCCAGGCCACTGAGCGCATCGGGTTGACCGCCCTGGAAGCCGACCCCAGGTACCAGCACCGGTCCACCGAGATCGCTGACGTCGGGCACCTCGGTCAATGTCGCACCGACCACGACGCCCACCACGCCGGGCCCTAGCGCGCGGTTGGCCGTCGCGGCTTGGTCGACGATCAGCTGGGCCACCGGACGGCCGCCGGCGTCGGCGCGCTGCACACTCGCGCCCTCCGGATTGGACGTCGCCGCCAGGACAAACACCCCACGCCCATGCACCGCGGCGCTGTCCAGCAGCGGCTGGAGCGAGCCGAAACCCAGATAGGGCGAGGCTGTTACGGCGTCGGCGGCCAGCGGCGAGTCGCCGGTCCAGGCGGCTGCGTAGGCCGCCATCGTCGATCCGATGTCGCCGCGCTTGGCGTCGGCCAGCACGAGCACGCCGGCCTCGCCTAATGCGGCGATGGTGCGCTCAAGCACGGCATACCCTGCGGCGCCGTAGCTTTCGAAGAACGCGACTTGCGGCTTGACGATGGCGAAGTCGGCGTATGCCTGCACGCAGATGTCGCAGAATGCCGCCAGGCCATCTGGGCTGACCGGCAGGTTCCAGGCCCGCAGCAGTTCGGGATGCGGGTCGATGCCCAAACACAGTGGCCCGCGACGGGATACCGCGTCGGCCAGCCGGGCACCGAACCCGGACGCCACTACTGACCGCCGTTGTTCAGTGTGCTGTGCAGCTCTTGCAGCGAGCGCACGCCGATGTCGCCGCGGATTCCGGCCTCGATGCCCTGGACGGCGGCCGAGGCGCCCTGGACCGTCGTGACGCAGGGAATGTTCACTCCGACTGCGGCCGAGCGGATCTCGTAGCCATCGATGCGTGGTCCCGAATTCCCGTACGGCGTGTTGATCACCATGTCGACCTCGCCGGCGCGGATCGCATCGACGGCCGACATCGGCGGACGGCCCGGTTGCGCCTCTTCGAAGTGCTTGCGCACCTCGTCGCAGGGGATTCCGTTGCGGCGTAGCATCTCTGCGGTGCCTTCGGTGGCCAGCACCCGGAAGCCCAGATCGGCTAAGCGCTTCACCGGGAACACCAGCGATCGCTTGTCCCGGTTGGCAACCGACACGAACACCGTCCCGGAGGCCGGCAACGATCCGTAGGCGGCCGTCTGGCTCTTGGCGAATGCGCTGCCGAAGTCGCGGTCGATGCCCATCACCTCGCCGGTCGATTTCATCTCCGGGCCCAGCAACGAGTCCACGCCCGAGCCGTCAGCGCGGCGGAACCGGTGGAACGGCAGCACCGCCTCCTTGACGGCGATCGGCGCGTTGGGCGCCGCGTTGCCGCCGTCACCGGCAGCCGCCAGCAATCCCTCACTACGCAGTTGCGAGATCTTGGCGCCCAGCATGATTCGGGCGCATGCCTTGGCCAGCGGTATCGCGGTGGCCTTGGAGACGAACGGCACCGTGCGGCTGGCACGCGGGTTGGCCTCCAGTACGTAGAGCACGTCGTCCTTCAACGCGTACTGCACATTGAGCAGGCCCACCACACCGATACCGTGCGCGATCGCCTCCGTCGCACTGCGGACCTTCTCAATGTCGCTGCGGCCCAGGGTTACCGGTGGCAGCGCGCAGGCCGAGTCGCCGGAGTGGATGCCCGCCTCTTCGATGTGCTCCATGATGCCGCCGATGTAGACCTCCTCGCCGTCGCAGAGCGCGTCAACGTCGATCTCGATCGCGTCCTCCAGGAAACGGTCCACCAGCACCGGATGTTCGGGTGACAGTTCGGTGGCACGGGCGATGTAGCCCTGCAACGTCTCGTCGTCGTAGACGATCTCCATTCCGCGCCCGCCCAGCACGTAGGACGGCCGAACCAGGACCGGGTAGCCGATGTCGGCGGCGATCCGCCGGGCCTGCGTGAACGTCGTCGCCATGCCGTACCGGGGAGCCGGCAGGCCGGCCGCCGAGAGTAGATCGCCGAACGCGCCACGGTCTTCGGCCAGATCGATGGCCTCCGGCGGGGTGCCCACGATCGGAACACCTTCGTCGGCGAGCCGTTGCGCCAGCCCCAGCGGGGTCTGACCGCCCAGCTGCACGATGACACCCACCACGCCCGGACCGCCGGCACCCGAGAGCTCTTCGGCGTGGAACACCTCCAGAACATCCTCGAACGTCAACGGCTCGAAGTAGAGCCGGTCGGCGGTGTCGTAGTCGGTGGACACCGTCTCCGGGTTGCAGTTGACCATCACGGTCTCAAAACCCGCCTGCGACAGCGTTGTTGCGGCGTGCACGCAGCTGTAGTCGAATTCGATGCCCTGCCCGATCCGGTTCGGCCCCGAACCCAGGATCAGCACCTTGGGCCGTTCGGTCTGCGGGGCCACCTCGCTCTCGGCGGCGGGGTCGAGTTCGTAGCTGCTGTAGTGATAGGGCGTCTTGGCCTCGAACTCGGCGGCACAGGTGTCCACGGTCTTGTACACCGGATGGATGCCGAGCCGCCGCCGCAGCGAGCGCACACCGTCCTCGCCGGCCAATTCTGGTCGCAGCGCCGCGATTTGACGGTCCGACAGCCCGCTGTGCTTACACCTGCGCAGCAGGTCGGCGTCGAGCACGGCGGCATCGGTGACTTCTTCTCGTAGCACCAGCAGCTCGGCGATCTGCGCGACGAACCACGGGTCGATGCCGGAGGCTTCGGCTACCCGGTCCACCGAAGCACCCAGGCGCAGTGCCAATTCGACGTCGTAGAGCCGGCCTTCGGTGGGTGTCCGCAGTCGCTCCAGGGCATCCTCGGCCTGATTTTCTGCGCCCTCTGGGTCGCTGGCCGTCCAGAACCCCGCACGTTTGGTCTCCAGCGACCGCATCACCTTGCCGAGCGCCTCGACGAAGTTGCGGCCCAACGACATTGCCTCTCCGACCGATTTCATCGTGGTGGTCAGCGTGGGGTCGGCCCCGGGGAACTTTTCGAATGCGAACCGCGGCGCCTTGACCACCACGTAATCCAGGGTGGGTTCGAAGCAGGCCGGGGTTTCCTTGGTGATGTCGTTGAGGATCTCGTCGAGGGTGTAGCCGACGGCCAGTTTGGCTGCGATCTTGGCGATCGGGAAGCCGGTAGCCTTGGAGGCCAACGCACTTGACCGCGACACCCGGGGATTCATCTCGATGACGATCAGCCGACCGTCGCGCGGGTCGACGGCGAACTGGATGTTACAGCCGCCGGTATCGACTCCGACCTCGCGCAGGATGGCGATGCCCAGATCCCGCATCCGCTGGTATTCCCGGTCGGTCAGCGTCATCGCCGGCGCTACCGTCACCGAGTCGCCAGTGTGTACGCCCATCGGGTCGACGTTTTCGATCGAGCACACGACCACCACGTTGTCCTTGCCGTCGCGCATCAGCTCGAGCTCGAATTCTTTCCAACCGTAGATCGATTCCTCTATCAGCACGTTGGCGCTCGGGGATGCGGCCAGCCCCGCACCGGCCATCCGGTCGACCTCTTCGGCGGTGTGCGCCAAGCCGGAGCCCAGGCCGCCCATGGTGAACGACGGCCGCACCACCACCGGCAGGCCGAGTTCACCGACGGTCTCACGGACTTCGTCCATGGTGAAACACACCCGGCTGCGGGCCGATTCGCCCCCGACCTTGGCGACGATGTCCTTGAACATCTGCCGATCCTCACCACGCTGGATGGCGTCGAAGTCGGCGCCGATCAGTTCGACGCCGTGGCGCTCCAGCGCGCCGTTCTCGTACAGCGCGACGGCGGTGTTCAGCGCGGTCTGACCACCCAGGGTGGCCAGCAGGGCGTCGATC
>CAVTEZ010000031.1:0-124398 GCA_963733755.1 uncultured Actinomycetota bacterium | reverse complement strand
TACACCGTAAACGAGGGGAGACATGACAAACCAGTTCGATCCGAACGATCCCGCTCGATTCGAGGAGATGTACCGCGATCAGCGGGTCTCGCACGGCTTGCCGGCAGCCACTCCGTGGGACATCGGTGGCGCGCAGCCCGTCGTACGGCAACTTGTCGCGCTGGGGGCGGTCAAGGGCGAGGTTCTTGACCCGGGTACCGGCCCGGGCCACCACGCCATTTACTACGCGTCAAACGGCTACTCGGCCACCGGCATCGACTCCTCACCGACCGCAATCGAGCGGGCGAAGGAGAACGCGCGGAATGCCGGGGTGTCGGTGAACTTCCAGCTGGCCGACGCGACGAAGCTGGAAGGTCTGGAGAACCGCTTTGACACGGTCGTCGACAGCGCCTTCTATCACACGTTTTCGGCCGAGCCGGAGCTGCAGCGGTCATATGCGCGGGCGTTGCATCGGGCGACCAAGCCCGGAGCGCGGCTCTACATGTTCGAATTCGGCTCCGGCAATGTCAACGGCTTCCAGATGCCACGATCGTTGTCCGAGGACGACTTTCGGCAGGTGTTCCCCGACGCCGGTTGGGAGATAACGTATTTGGGGCCGACCACGTATCTGATAAACATGAGCGTGGAAACCCTTGAGCTGATGCTCGCGCGCAACCCCGACATGGCCGACCAGGTTAAGCCGCTCGTCGAGCGATTCCGGTTCATCGAACCGTGGCTCAACTCCGGCCGGACCTACGCCCCGTTCTGGGCAATGCACGCCACTCGAGTGGATTAGGCCGGCGAGACGTCGACGGCGAGCCGAGCGTCGCATGGACAAACGCTTTATCGTTACCGGATGGGCCAGCCAATACATGTCGATCCCACCCGCTACGAGAAGATGTATGCCGATCAGCAGGTCTCGCACGGCTTGCCGGCAGCCACTCCGTGGGACATCGGTGGCCCGCAGCCCGTCATACAGCAACTTGTCGCGCTGGGGGCGATCAAGGGCGAGGTTCTTGACCCGGGTACCGGCCCGGGCCACCACGCCATTTACTACGCGTCACAGGGGTACTCGGCGACTGGCATCGACTCCTCACCGACCGCAATCGAGCGGGCGAAGGAGAACGCGCGGAAGGCCGGGGTGTCGGTGAACTTCCAGGTGGCCGACGCGATGACACTGGAGGGTCTGGAGAACCGCTTCGACACCGTCGTCGACTGCGCTTTCTATCACCTCTTTTCGGACGTGATGGAGCTCAAGAGGTTGTATGCCCAGACTTTGCGCCGAGCGACGAAGCCCGGAGCGCGGCTCTACATGTTCGAGCACGGCCCCGGTAATATTAACGGCGTGGGTGCGCCGCGGTCGCTATCCATGGACGACTTCCTGCAGGTGTTCCCCAACGCCGGTTGGGAAATCACGTATTTATGGCTGACCACATATCAGGTCAACCTCAGCGTGGAAGCCTTTGACATGATGATCGCGCGCAATCCCGATAAGGCCGAGCAGTTCAAGTCCGAGAGGGAACGGTTCCGGTTGATCCAGTCGTGGTTGCCCAATGGGCGGGCACACGGCCCGTTCTGGGAGATGCACGCCACCCGCGTCGACTAGGTGCGCGACCCCGGGATCCGGATGCCGTCGCAGACGTGCACCGAATCGATGCGCCCACCCGCCGCGGTGCGCAGGTAGCTCAAGTCGGCACTGAGGTAGGCGGCACCTGGGCCGTCGTCAAGGACCGAGGCGATCCACAGCAGCCACGATCCGGTCGCGCGGTCACCGTCGACGGCGATGACCGGGTTGAGAAATCCGTGCATGGATAGTTCGACCATCGCTGTGGATGACGCCGCCGCCGGGCTCAGGAACCGGCTGGCACCAACCGCAGCGAGATCGAGTTGATGCAGTAGCGCTGATCCGTCGGGGTCGGATAGCCCTCCCCGGCGAACACATGGCCGAGATGGCTGTGGCAGTTGGCGCACAACACCTCGGTGCGGACGGCGCCCATCGAATGGTCGGGGCGCAGTATCACCGCATCGGAGTCCGCCGGGTCGAAGAATGACGGCCAGCCGCAATGGGATTCGAACTTTTCGGAGCTGCGGAACAGTTCGGCGCCGCAGGCTCGGCACTGGTACACGCCTTCGGACTTGGTGTCGGTGTACTCGCCGACGAACGGGCGCTCGGTTCCCGCGCGTCGCAGCACGTCGAACTCTTGCGGATTGAGTCTTGACGCCACTCGTCGTCGCTGAGTTGCAGCTTTGGCGCGGAGGAAGTCATGCCTCCACGCTAGCGCGAGGTCGCGGAGGCGTCACCCAGGGCGGATCGATCCCGTCGTCCAAGCGGTTTTCGGACTTGGCATCCAAGTAGCGGAAATAGAGCACGGTGAACACCACGATCAGCAAGAGCGACCAGCCGTAGGTGATCTTCAGGTAGTCCAGCGGCCGCCCGATGTACATCCAGTGGAGCAGCAGCCACTTGTCCATCGTCAGGAAGCCGTAGACGCCCAGCCAAGCCGGCCAGTTGCGAATCACCGAATTGGGCAACACCACCGTCATCAGGAACGGGAACAGCATCATCGAGTAGTAGCCCTGGGCCAGTGCCAGCACCAGCCACGACCACAGCAACAGCACACCCGACGATGTGGTGAACCAGAACAGCGGATCACGGGTCCGGTAGTAGCGATACAGCAGCCACAAGCTGCCGATGGCCAGCAGGGTGAACAGGATTCGCAGAAACAGGATCAGCCAGAAAGGTAGCCCGAAGTAGACTCCGTTGCCTTCGATCGAGCTGTTGAAGTAATCGCGGACGCCCAACGTGTAGGGCAGGGTGCGGGTGACGAAGTCCATCGGGTGGACCACCAGAGGCCATGCGGCCAGATTGAACGCCGCCGGCACCACCAGGGCGGCCAGCACTGCACGCCATTGACGGTTCAGGAACGGCAACAGCAGCAGTGGTAGCAGCACCGGCTTGACCACCAAAGCCAGACCGATCGCGATGCCGGCCCACCACTGATGCCTGACGCTGTTGGCTTCCGAACCGTCGAGCAGCCAGCGCAAGAACAACACCTCGAGCAGCAGGATGACGCCGTTGATGTTGGTGAAAACCAGTGTGCTCGTGACGGATTCGGTGCAGAACATCGCCAGCAGCAAGGCTGGGGCCGCCACCGAGGTCAGCCTGAAGTTGAACATCCGCAGCAGCACGTACCCGGCCAGCACGATGGCGGCGCCGTTGACCGCGACGAACAAGTAGCGCGACTCCGCGAACGGCAGATAACCGAAGGGCGCCATGATCAGCGTGCCGCCGGGCGGATACAGGTAGTGCGGGTCGACGTAGTCGAAATGCTCGTTGTAGATGTCCCAGCCGTGCCGGAAGTTCGACAGCGCGCGGTAGACCGGCTTGAAGTCGTCGGTGATGTTGCCGTTGGCGGGCAACACGATGGTGCGGTGGATCACCGCCATGATGGCCAACGGCCACAGCGCCACGCGCAAGACGGTCGCGGTGCTCGCGGCGGCGGTGCGGGGCGCGAAGATGGCGTATACCCGGTCGAGTAGACCGCCATGAGGGGATTCAACTGCCGTCACGAGCGCACCCTATACGGCCCGAAGAATCAGGCGGGACAGTAGGTGTCGGTGGAGGGCAAGTTGCCGCTGTCGAGGTAGCCGACCAGCGGGGGGACCGCGCATGACGAGTAGATGCTGGCGCCGTGGCCGATGCCCTGCCACATCACCCGCTTGCTGGCCGCGGTCGCGTTGATGATGGTGGCTGCGGTGGCCGAGACGCCCTCCGAACCGACGATGGGATCGTTCTGCACACCCATCAGAAGCACGTTGACCTTCAGCATCTTCGGCGGTTGCGGCGGCGAGGTGCTCGGCCACGAGACGCACTTGACCAGATTGAGGGCGCCGACAGTGCCGAACTGCGGGTAGAGCTTTGCCCATGCGACCACCAATTCGCGGATCCGGTCGGGCGTGGGTCGGTTCACCGCGTCGCTGCAGGAGTTGACGAATTGTCCGTCGGTGCCTGTGGTGGCCTGTGCCCGGTCGATCAGGCTGGTCAGCAGGTTGGTGTCACCGGAACGAGCGCTGTTCAGCGCGGCGGCCAGGCCGTTGGTGGTGCCGACCCGGTCACCGGTGGGGAAACCCAGCGCGATGTTGATGGCTCTGGCGATGGAGGCCACTGATGCGCCAGCCGGACCATGGCCGGCGCGGGCGTCGGCCAGCATCGAGCTCACTGCGCCTTTTGGATCGGGCCCCAGAGGGCAATTCACCGCCGCGCATTGTGCGGCGAACGCGTCCAGCGACTCTTCCTGACCCTTGACCTTCTGCTCGGCTGCCGCTTCGGCGCCGACACCCAGCGCCACCGGCGAGTCGAGGACCAGCCTGGCGACCCGGTCGGGATGGGCGCTGGCGTACGACAGCGCCACCTGGGCGCCGTTTCCGATGCCGATCAGCGCCAGCGCTGGCACGTCCCAGGTGCTGCGCAGCCGCTCGATATCGGTGGCGGCGTGTGTGTTGTCGTAGGCCGAGTCGCCGGGCGCAATGGTGTCGGTGCAGCTGGTGGTGGAATTCTGCACGATGTCGGCGAGGTTGGCGACCGGATCGTTGCCCGACTCGAACTGCGCCTGGTCGTGGATCTCCTGGCGGTCGAACTGATCGAGGCAGTCGACTGGACTCGACGAGCCCATCCCGCGGCGGTCGATGGCGACGATCGGATGTTTTTGCAGCACATCGGCGCCCGCGTGCCCCAACCAGACCGGGAGTTGCTGCGACGACGGCAGGTCCGAACCGGTGGTGAAGACCAGGGGGCCGGCATCGTTCGGCGTTTGGGCTGAGCGCGCGCGCATGACCCCGATGCTCAGCGTCCCGGCAGCGCCGTTGACCGGGTCGAGGTCGGCGTCGTAGCTTGCGCATTCCAGCTTCACGCCAACCGGGGCCGGGACCGCGGCGTCGCCGAACCCCCGCGACGTGCAGTCGTGCCACGACAATTCGTTCTTTGGCTTGGCAATCGGCGACGGGGCGTTGGGCGCCGTTGTCTTCGTTGCCTTTCCCTGCGGCCGGGCGCCGGCGTTGGTGGCAAACCGCGGGTTGGCGGCCAGGCCAGGTGCGCAGCCGGCCAGCATTGCGGTCACCACGATCAGTGACGTGGTGAATGTGGCGCGCCGACTCATGCCGACCACAGTAGCCATTGGTTGCTCGATCAGAAGTCAGGCGTCGTCTCGTACGTAGCGCGTGTACAGGTAGCCATCGTCGTCGGTGAGGACATGCGCGCGCCTCATCCCGGTCAGCACCTGTTCCGGGCCGGTGGCGATGCGGCCGGCCTGACCGCCGACCAGGGTCGGCGCGATGGTCAGGCACAGCTCGTCCAGCAGACCGTGTTCGACGAATGAGCTGAACAGCATCGGCCCGCCCTCGGTCAACACCCGCGGCACGCCGCGTTCGGCCAGCGCCGCGAGCACCGCGGCGGAGTCGACTTCGGCCGGGTCGTTGATCGAACAGTCGACCACGTCAGCGAGGCCGGCCAGCGTGCGCCGGGTCTGGTCGGCCGCCGCCGCGCAGGTGCACACCATGGTGGCACCTCGGTGCGGGTGAACACCGGCAAATCCCGGTCGAGGTGCCCGGATCTGGTGACGATCGCCAACGGCGGGACTTCGCTTTGCCCGCGCGCCTGCCGGCGTTGACGCTGGGCGACGGTTGGGCGTGCGCCGGAGTAGCCCTCGGCCCGCACGGTGCCCGCGCCGACCAGGATCACGTCGGCGACTTCGCGCAGCACGCTGAACACTGCCCGGTCACCGGGCCCGCCCAGCCGACCGGATTTCCCGCCGAAGGTGGCGCCGCCGTCGAGGCTGGCGATGAAGTTCGCGCGCAGCCACACTCCGTCGCGAGCGGCGGGGTAGTCGTACAGGTCGGGCAGGTCGCTGCCGTCGAGGTCGCGGGTGGAACCGAGCAGCCGCAACTGCAACCCGCCGGCGTTGTCAGCTGCAATGTCAGCCATGCCGATGATTGCAACACGTCGGTAGGGTGCCTGCATGCACGGGGTTGCTCGTCTGGTCGACCGACAGCCGACTGTGTCGCCGGAACGGCTGATCGCGCAACTGACACCGCCACCGACATTCGCCGACGTGAGCTTCGCGAGCTATCACCCCGATCCCGCCGAGCCGACCCAGTCGACCGCCGTTGTGGCATGCCAACGCTTTTGCGAGAAGGCGGTCGAACGCCGTCGCGGCCGCAGGAGGCTTTTCGGCAGACGAGAAGCCTCCCCGGGTGTCGGGCTGTACCTGGACGGCGGATTCGGCGTCGGTAAGACGCATCTGTTGGCCTCCGCCTACCGTCAGCTGCCCGATGATGCGGCCCACCCCAAGGCGTTTGCGACGTTCATGGAACTCACTCAGCTTGCCGGGGTGTTCGGTTTCGTCGAATGCATCGATCTGCTGGCCGATTACACGCTGCTGTGCATCGACGAGTTCGAACTGGACGACCCCGGCAACACCACGTTGATCTCACGACTGCTTACCCAGCTCGTCGAGCGTGGCGTCTCTGTTGCCGCTACCTCCAACACCCTGCCCGAGCAACTCGGCGAGGGGCGGTTCGCGGCACAGGACTTCCTGCGCGAAATCAGCACGCTGGCAGCAATATTCGAGGTTGTCCGGATCGATGGGCCCGACTACCGGCACCGCGGCCTGCCACCCGCGCCGCGGCCGCCGTCTGACGACGAGGTCGCCGCTCGTGCTGCGACCGTGGCGGGCGCGACCCTGGACGACTTCGACGCGCTCTGCGCCCATCTGGCCACCATGCATCCGTCGCGCTACCTGGCGCTGGTCGACGGTGTGACGATGGTCTGTGTAACCGGTGTGCACACCGTCGACGATCAGAACGTCGCGCTACGACTGGTGGCCTTGACCGATCGGCTTTACGACGCCGGCATACCGGTGCTGGCTTCGGGGGAGAGGCTCGACCGCATCTTCGGCGACGAGATGCTGGCCGGCGGTTTCCGCAAGAAATATCTGCGGGCCACCTCGCGGCTGTTGGCGCTCAGCGCAGCCGTCAACGCCTAAGCGCGTCGGCGTCCGCCGCCTCCGCCACCAGCACCGCCGCCGCCGGGTGCGCCTGTTCCGCCGGGTCCGCCGGGGTGGTCAGGTCCGCCTGGGTGACGAAAATGATGTTCCGGTACGACGGGACCAGGCAGTGGCAAAACCGGATTAACGTGACACCGGTTCCAGTCCGAATTCGGACCCCATGCTCGGTCCCGTGAATCGCCCGGACACCACCGGGGAAACGGCCCAGGTTGTGCCGCGGACTCGTCGGCAGTTTTATATACGCGTCACAAATGCCTCGGGCAAGCTGTGACCTCAGGTTGTGCGGCAGCGTAGCGCTACGAGCATCGCTGAATTAGGCCGCGTCCAACGGGCGGACCATGACGTAGTCGCTTTCGGTGTGAGCGCCTAACCGGAAGCTCCGCGTTCCGTTGACGGTGAAACCGCACCGCCTGTAAAACTGTTGAGCGCGTTCGTTTTTCTGATTGACACCGAGCCATACGCATCCGGCGCCCCATTCGGCGGCGGCCGCGAGTGCGGCGTCCATCAATGCCGTCGCCGCCCCCGAGCCGTGGTGTGCCGCCAACACATACATCTTCGAGAGCTCTGCGGCCGGTCGAATATCCACCGCCCGCTGCACCTCCGGATCGTCGTTGACTCCGCTGATCAGCATGGCGTAACCAATGATTCGGCCTTCGCGAGCGGCGGTGAAAATACGCCGCTGCGGGTCGGCGAGATACTCGCCGAAGCGTGCGTCGGACAGGTTGGCGTCGATGAACGACGCGACGTCTGCGAGCGCGACCGACGGGGGACAGGCCAGCGGAAAAGTGCGTGCCGCGACCGCGGCCAATTCAGCAGCGTCGACGATACTCGCTGAGGCGATCCGGACTACAGGTTCCACTGCGCGAGGTGATAGCCCGTTTTCTTGTCCAGCAGAACAACATTGGCGACCGGGTCGCGGTAGGCCTCCCAGTACACCCCGCCGCGAACGATCGAGCCAGCCGGCGCATTGGCCAACGCGGCATCCAGCGCATCGGGAGCGTCGGACGCGCGGGACTTGTACGCGTCCCCGAACGGGGTGACCCCGTCGAAGGTGAAATCGGTGAGCATCTGATATGGGTTCGGCACCCGAACCGCGTGGACTGCCACGTCGGCGCGCATGACCGCGCTGTTCGGGAAACTCTTGACCGGGACACCGACGCGGTTGTAGCCGAATCCCGGCGGCGGATCGACCGGTTGCACGCTGCTCACGGTGATGTCGGCGATCATTTTTCCGGTGTCGACCCGCAACGTGTCGCCGAGATGGCCGATCGGTGCGTCGCCGGCCGACGCGCGGGGGATCGCGATCAGTGTGGCCGCGACGACGGTAATCACGGCAACCAGGCAGCGGCGCATCTTTCCTCCTCGGCGACCATCGCATGATGGCACACGGCGGCGGTCACGTCGTCGGCTTGTGCAACCCTCAGTTTTTCTTGTCGGCGGCCTTTGACTTCGCGACGGCGGCCAGATCGGCCTTGACGCGCTCCGCATCGGGTCAGCCCTTCGGGTAGCCGCGCCGGACCGTGCGATCCAGGATGCCCAGCGACGCCCGCAGCGCGCCCTCGGAGATAACGGGGAATATCCCGGCCTCCCGCCACTTCTCGTCGATCTCGGACCAGTCGTAGAACGACGTGACGAGGGTGCCCTCATTCTGCTGATCTGGCTCAAGGCGGTATCCGTAGACGTGGCCGATCTGCGGCCGGATCTGACCAAGAACCGTCCACGCGATCAGCTGGTCCTGGTCGAATTCGCGGATGGTGACTGTCACGTCGTATCGACCGAGTTCCGGAAAGTCGTTGAGAGCCTCCCGGTCCATGTGCACGACGAAGCTGTCGCCGACCGCGGCAACGGACGCTCCGTCGGCGTCCTGCAACATTCCCGACGAGTCGATGGCGACGTGACCTTGCGGATCGCATAGAACGGCGAAGATGTCGCTTGCGGGTGCGGCGATCGTGCGCTGGACTTCGATTCTGTCGGCCATTCGGTAGATCTTGACAGCACAACCGCGTCGGTGTGGCGGTTCGGTAGCCGCGACAAAGATGTCGGCGTGCGCGACGATGGGCAGATGAGACGTCCGCTGACGTTGCTGGTCGCAGCCACCGCGTTGTGCGTGGCTGTGACCGCGCATGCGAACCCCGGCCGCGCTGATCCGGGCCTTGATGCGAGTTTTCTCGACGCGCTCGTCAAGGCGGGCATCACCATCAAAAGCGAAGCGGGCGCGGTCAAGGCTGGGAAGGCGGCGTGCGGAATGATGGCGCAAGGTCGGCCGGAACTCGATGTCGTCGAGCTCGTGACGAGGCAGAATCCGGGCTTGGACACGACCAGGGCTGCGCAGTTCACTGCGATCGCGGCGAGCGCCTACTGCCCGCAATTCCTCCAACGCGCCGGCGACCATGGTGGCGTGACGACCGCCGCGCCCAACAACGGTTAGACGTTGAGCGATGATGGGGCGGTGAGACGCCTCCTGGTGTTGCTTTGCGCTGCCGCGTCAGTGGGCATCGCGATACCGGCGCATGCCGATCCGAATGTCGACGCAAGCTTCGTCGACGCACTGAACAAGGCAGGCATCACTTTCAACGATTCCAAAAGTGCTGTTAAAGCAGGCAAAGCCGCGTGCGACTTGATGGACCAGGGGAAGGCGCAAATTGACGTTGTTCAGCTTGTGGTGCAACAGAATTCGGGGATCAGCACCGTCAGCGCGGCCAAGTTCACCGCGATCGCGGCCAGTGCCTATTGTCCGCAGCACCTGCACCGCGCCACCGACAACGGCGACAGCCCATCCCCGTCTCCGGGAGACGGGATGGGAGTATCGGGTGGTCAGCAATAGGTCGACGGCCGCTGGGGGTCAGTTGTGAAAGTCGGTGTGGCGGCGCAGGCGCTGCCCATGCGTTTCTCGCCGATGGCGGTGACGCGATTTAGTTACCTTTCCGCCGTGACCGCACGCGCGGACTCGTTCTGGCTGGCCGATCATTTGAACTCCTTGTTTCCGCGGTCGATGGCCAAGCCGGAATACATCGGCGGCGCACGACTGGTCCCAAAGATCGATGCCAACCTCGAACCGTGGACGGTGCTTGGGCATCTTGCCGCCCGAAACCGGTTGGGGCGGGTGCGACTTGGAATTGGCGTGACCGATACCGCTCGGCGCAATCCCGCAGTCACCGCGCAAGCGGCGGCGACCCTGCACCTGCTGACTCGCGGACGAGCGATCCTGGGCATCGGAACCGGCGAGCGCGAAGGCAACGAACCGTACGGCGTTGACTGGTCCAAACCGGTGGCACGGTTTGAGGAGGCCATGGCCACCATCCGGGCGTTATGGAACTCTGGTGGAGAGCTCGTCACCCGCGACTCGCCGTTCTTCCCGCTGCATAACGCGGTGTTCGACTTGTGGCCCTATCGCGGTAAGTGGCCCGAGATCTGGATCGCCTCGCACGGACCCAGAATGTTGCGCGCCACCGGCAGATACGCCGACGCGTGGTTCCCCGCAGCGGTGTTTTCACCCGCGGACTACGCCCGCGGCTTGGAGGCGGTTCGCGCAGCCGCATCGGACGCAGGACGAAATCCGCAGTCGATTGCCGCCGCGACTTATTTCTTCGTCGTCACTGGGCGCAACCGGCAAGAGATCGACGACGCGCTGGAATCAACCGCAATGAAAACGTTCGCATTGAACGCCCCCGCCGAATTGTGGAAGCGCCATGGCGTTTCGCATCCGCTCGGCGATGACTTCACCGGTTCACAGGACATCATCCCGCAGGTCTTCGATGAGGAGACGGTGCTGAAGTACACCTCGAACGTGCCCCTGTCGCTGCTCAAAGATGCGTGCCTGCAAGGCACACACGAGGAAATTGTCGATCAGCTCGCCGACTGGCGCGATCACGGGCTGAGCTACCCGGTCCTGGGGAACTTGAGTACCTTGCAGCCGAGCCTTCGCCGGGGTATCGCAGCCGGCAACCCGTTCGCCAAAGTTCTGCGCGGCGTTCGCAAGCTGTAAATCTGCTTGCCGCAGAGGGCGAAGTGCGCCTCTAGAGCCGGGTCCAGACCCAATGCTGGCCGCCTTCGTCCCATCGCGGCTGCAGCTGCTGCGCCCACGGCGGCGGAGGAGGCGGCGGCGGTACGTCGACGGGTGCGTACGGCGGCGCGTAGTCCGGCCGGACTACGTACCAGTCGGGTAGCGCCGGTGGCGGATGGCATTCGTTAGTCCAGACATTGCGCGACCAATTCGGGTCGCAAGCGGCCGAACTGACCGCTGATGTTGCGACCGACACGGCCGCCAGCGGAATCGATGCCACCGTCGCGGTGGTGGCCAGATGGCGAAGAAACCTTGTCATACCGGGCCTCTCAGTGGGTCGCGGTAGGCGACTTCGGGCGGGTTCCAGCTTAGGTGCTGCGGTCGTGAAATGGGTCACCATCGCCACATATCGGGCAGACGACGGGGTGCTCCTGCGTTGCTAAACGGCAACGGCCACTAAACCAGACGGTGACCTCGACACCCGGCGAGGCTGACATGAGGCAAACCTCCAGCAGCGAACCCAGCACCATCCGTTCGTCTCTTTTGGCGGCCGGCGTCGCGATGGTCGCGGCGCTCACACTTGCCACGCCGGCTCAGGCCGCCACCATCGACTCCCGCTTCGACATCTGCGCGGCCCTGCGCGACGGCACCAGCCTCGCCTCGATCGAAACCACTCTTGAGGCGCGCGGTTACAACGCAACAAACGCAGGCGTGCTGACCGGCACTACGATCCGTCAGCACTGCCCGGACCAGGCCGGCAATGCGATGGCGCAAGCTCAAAAGGCCAGCTGAAAGCCCCAGAGTCGCACCAACGCCAAGGTCGAAGATCACAGCGAAAGCTAAGGCTGCACAAGCCATTCGCTGGGCGCGGAACACTTCACAACGCGGCGGTCGGCCAAGTTGTGCCGGATCTTGTCATTGTCGATCTTGCTGCCGGTCGCAAGGTTCGGGACTTAAAGCGGCGGCGCTTCGCGCACTTTCATCTCGAGATAAGCGCGGATGACGGTCGGCTCGGCCCTGACCGCATGCGGTGGTGGTTCGGGGTCGCCGCGGTGTTCGATGAGGTAGCTGCGCTCGCTATCGGCGAGCGAATTCGAATTCCACCATTTATCGAGCCTTTCGCGGACAAGGCTTAGCTGGCGTGCTATCGGTTCGGACAGCTTCCAGCGATCCGAAGGCCCGTGCAGCTGAGTGACCACGGCGTACGCGCCCAAGATGTCGGCGACGTGGCCGGCAATCTCACCTGAGATTGTCCGCCGCGGATACTTCAACAGTGCGACTTGGTCCTCTATCGCCAGCTCGCGTAGCCACGAGAGGCTGACAGGTGCCGCAGACCCGCCGGTCATGAGCGAACACTAGTTCCTGAATAGCGGATAGGCGAGCATGGCGCTGAAAGCGACTCGGCGCGCGACGAGAAAGCCGAGTAACTATTCAGACGTGGACTAGGCGACGAGGTTCAACTACCGCGAAGTCGTACCTTGCTCCTCCGATAGTCAGGTCAGAACGAAGGAGTCCTGAGGGCTTTACGATTCGTTCAAGCGATCAATCGCGCCGGCCAACGTCGTTTTGGTCCGCTCGAAAAAGCCCAACGTTTGCACGTCCGTAGGTCCGGTGACGCGAATGTGCACATTCAGCTCCTTGAAACGCCGGTAGCGCACGATCCTCAGCTCGATGCTTTGAGGATCAGGGCCCGAGCTGCTCCTCGCTGTATAGGTAACGGAGATCGATGTTGGGCTCTCCACGCGCTCGAGGCAATCACGAAGATCAGCCCCGGCCACGGTGTCCTGCTCATCCGAGTGGCCGACGTAGTAGTCGCTCTTTGTGGCGGATGTCCCAAGCAACCCCGCACAATCCGCGAACACGGGTTCGAGGGCGTTCCACGCACCGACCACGTCAGTACCCTCGATCTCCAGTTCGGCCAGGTGAGTTGTGCTTGCCACTGCGTGGTCGCCTCCTTCCACGCAGCAGCATAGTGGCCGGTGCCGGTCTGCCACCGGTGTGGATGGACGCCCTCGATTTGCAGATCGAAATCGACGACACCACACGCGACTGGCAGCCGGGTGACGATCAATCAGTTTGACGGCAACGGCCGACGGGGATCCCGACAGTTAGCAGGGGACTGGGATTGGTCACGTCTGCGTCCCTCTGTCAGGCGATAGGTGAAGGTGACCGTATCGTTGAGACCCCAGCGGTAGCCCCCTGTTGCCGCTTCAAAGGACGCAAGTGTCCATCTGTGAGCACAAATTCGCCGGCGAACCTCCCAAGAAAAATGGCGTGCGCGCCCCGAAGCGATGAAAGTTGTCATGGTTGAATTCCCTTCTGGCTGTCTGTGATTCGTGGTTTGGAGGCCACGCCCTCGCAGCCCCGCGAGAGTTGAATGGCGTTACACGCCTGTTCAGAACGTGTTTCGGTTGGTCTTTCCTGGGTAAACCTCAATGCGAGCACCGCAGCTTGCGGAGGCTTTCTAGGAGTCAAGATGAGCACCACAGAACATGACAAGTCGCACGAAACCGGGAAGCACGAGTTCAGCGAAGGCACGGATCGACCGGAAGGCACGGTTGCCGAGGGCGCCAATGCGCCGCTGACAGATCCGACGAAGACAGACGTGGACCGCGATCCGAAATTGATACCTCCGCAGGGCACTGAACCTGCTGTGCCGCCTTACGAAGGGCGCCAGCAAAGCTCCGCAGAAGCGGGGACGCCTGGCCGCGGCGAGAACGAACAGCAAAGCCAGGGTTAACCGGAAAACCGGCCGCCGAGCGTGGGTTTCGGGCACGAACGCGACGACCTCGGGGCCGCCGCCCACACATCGGTGCGGGTCGGTCTCAGCCTCGCCACCCCAGCGGGCGCTTCGTCCCACCTGCTGGCTGCTTTCGCTGAGATTCTCCCCGCGCAGCGCGCGTCGACGCATTGAAAAGAATCGATGGCGGCTCCCACCAACTCCGCGAGTACATCGTCGTAGCTATGTCATTCGGGCAGAATGTCAGCGCCCGTGGCGCTGCACTCGCAGTACTGATCCTATGACAATAATCGTGAAACCAATTTTGGAGCAACATGATTCGACACTCCGCCGCCGCGGTAAGTGGATGCGTATTCGGGTGGCGGTATTGGATCGAAATGTAATAGGCGGAAACCAGATATAGGCAAGTCGGGCAAACTAGCATTCGATCATGCTCGGGGGCGCCGAGACGCGTAGTGACTTGCTTTGGTTTTACGGTCTGGCCATGGATGACCAGGTCGCGTTTCTTCGCGATCCGCACCAGCCGATCCGCCGAGAGGTCGCCTTTCTCATTGTCGCCAGAATTGGCAAACAACCGGCGATACGGCGCCGGGTGCTCCGTCGCTGGGCCTCCAGCGATGATGCGCGCTGGACGCTTGCCGAACCGTCAGCACTGCTGCTATGTGATGCTCGCAAAAAGCTTGACGCGTGGTGGAATTCGGCGTCGCTGACTGACAACGAGCGGGGCTACCTGATTCAGCATCGCCGGGATGACGAGCCGCCGGCGCACGCGGTCATGGTCGAATCGGGGATTCTCCGAGCCTTCCTGGAGATGAAGGCAGCCCAGAGTTTTCAGGGGTTTGACCAGTCGCGCGGTAACCGGCGAAGGAGAGAGCTATGACGCAGCCACCCAACACTCCACGACGGCGCACCGCCGTGGCTCCAATACCGCCAGGGCACGGCGGCATACCACCGCCGACCGGGCCACCGGTTCCCATCGTCGCGCCGATCATGGATATCGCCATTCAAGTGCGTGAGGCGGAGGCGCCCTACTGTTTAAATGACGATCAGCGCGATCAATTCATCAGCGGTGTGAAGTCCGCGGTTGCACCGCACGCGTACGCACAGGGGATGTGCCGCCACTTTCAAAACGGTGACAACGACGCCACCTCGATCGGGGTCTGGGTCTACGGGGTCCCGGCCCAGGACGACGAGATCTTGAAGGCCCTTCACAACCTCGACTTCATCAAATCTGACGAGATGTTTGCCTTCATGTTTCCGTCGGCGGGGATCCGCATCCTGGCCCAGGAAACGTTCGACGCCAGCACACCCAACATCTATAGCAGCGGCGGAGAACTAGACGCGAACGGCCCGATACACCTAACCGGCATCAGCGTCGAATTCGCACCCGAGACCTCCTCGGTGGCGACCGTCATCACCGGCTTCGACACCACCCCGTGGCCCGACGTCCCCTTTACCCTCACCCTTACTGACAGCCTCAGCCTCAAGGACGACGTCATCACTGACGTCGCCACCTCGAAGCTCGTCACTGACACCTCCTGGATGAGCGCAGTCGAAGTGTTCGTCACCGCGCTGGTGGGGTCGGTCTGGCCGCCGTTGGCGGCGTTGTCTTACGCGTTCTTCAGCGTTGAGGAGGTCGTGATCGCCATGAGCGGGGGGCCGTCCACACTGACCGGTGTCGGATACGCCGTGGCCGCCGGTCTGCCGACGCAGCTCCCCATCCCTGGGGGCCTAGATCTGTGCTTCACCTACACGCGCTGTGAAGTGGGCGCCGGGGGACTAGTGGCGGGCGGTGTCCTGTACACGCAGCAGCGCAGCCGAAGGTGCTCATCGCTCCAGCGCCCACAGCGATACCGCAGTTTTCGGGGTATCCGCCGCTCAATGTGGCTATCGCGCAAGGCGGTTTCGCTACTGTCGCACTCCAGGCGGTCGCCTACGACATGCTCAAGCCAGTCAGCTACCAGTGGAGCAGCGACGGACACCTAGACCATGTCGCTACTGACGTCCACGACACTTCCACCGCCACCGTGACATTCAGCGCCTCAGCCGCGGCGGGTGAACTGCTTACCGGCTCCGTGACGGTCGAGGCGACCGACGCCGACGGCCTGACCGCAACCGCGACAATGCCGATCGCGTTGCACGTCATCTCAACCAGCCCACCCACTGATGGCACGTCACCGATCTGCTGGAAGAAACCCTGGCTGTGCCCTGCCGGCCGCTAAGCCCGCAGCGACGTCTTTCCACTAGTTCGAGGGCGGCACGACGACCCAGCGACGCTCGGTCTCGACAAAATCCCCAACGAAGTTGTTGGGGAAGTCATCTCGGCGCGTCACAGCTCGCCGTACACCTGTTGCAACTTCGCGATCTCGTATATGGCGTGCTCGATCGAGCCGGCGAATATCGCAGCCTGGCCGGGCGGGAATGTGCCCGCGGGGCCGATTTCGATTTCGAACGTGTCGATGTGACCAGTGGCATGCTGCCTCGCGACGATCCGCACGAGCCACTCGTATTCGCCGTTCTCGTCGGGCAATTCCGGGGAGATGTTGCCCCATTTAAGTACGCGCGTTCTTCCGAATGGTGTCATCTGCCAGCCGCCGTGCACCTCCGCACCCTCGGGTACAAGCGGCTCGTCGGTCATGGGGGTTCCTATCAAACGCAGTCGGGCCGTGCCCAAGTAGAGACAGGAACGGCCCGATCAACCGCTTTGTTCGTCTTCCCACGGCGTTCGGGGCTTTCTGCCGCCTGCCAACTACCGGCTAGAGGCCCACGTCAGCCGTTCTTGGTCAGCCCGATGACCATGTCGGGGTGGCCCGGGCAATGAGAAGTAAGAACAAGCGAGCTGTTATCCAGCGTTGCTGTACAGGACACGTCTCCGGTGTCGGAAACGCCGAAGGGCCCATTCCAGGTATTGCCTTGCAGGTGCAGATCGCTGGGAGTCCCAGCTCCTGTGTCCACGTGAGTGCAGTCCGGACCACACGGGGTCAGCGTCCACGTCGTTGTACTCCCGCGTTTATATGCCCCGCCGCCATCCAACATGATCGCGGTGTAGGCGCCGCTAAGTGGTTCAGCCGATGCCGGGCCGGCCAGCCCGACCGCTGCGCCGGCCATCGCTACGGCCAGGATCGCGATCCGCGCGGTCTTCATGTCAGGGCTCCTTCACCGTCCGGAGGCGACCCCTGTCGCCCCACCATGCAGACGGTAGGACGATCGAGGCGCCGGGGGATACAGGGATTTCCCTGGTAATCGACAAAACCGCCCTAACGGCGAACCTGCCCACAGCAGGCGGTGACACCTGCGCTACCCAGTGGATCGCCCAGTGTGGTGGCGGGTGTCCTGCTGGAGATGAGCCTCGGCTGCTCGCGGCCGGCAGCTTGCCACTGTGCGGGCCATGACCAACCGGAGAAGTAACGATGGCTACCCGTCGCGTCGATTTATCGGGCGCTTCCGGGGGCTCGAATTACAGGGAAATCCCCTGTATCGCTGTAGGTGGGGCCTACGTAGCGTTGCCCGAGATTTTCCTGAGTTTTTCGTTAGGAAGACTTAAGAAATCTGGTCTCGTCTGTGTCGAAGGGGTTTGGCGATGGCTCGTCGGCATGGCACCACACGAATAGTCGGTGGCACCACGCCAAGGCGCGTCGTCGTCGCCTGGTCGGCCTGAGTGCCAGCGCGGGGGCGTTTTTGGCGTTTGGGATGGGCCCGCTGGGCAGCGCACCGTCGGCCGGCGCGGACATCCTGGATGTGGTTGTTGATCCGATTACCCAGCCGCTGCAGCAGGCCGTGGCCGGGGTCGCCGATGCGGTGTCGGTGATCGACCCCACCGCGGGTCTGGATGCCGTGGCGGGTGTGGATCCGGCCGCCGTTCTGGCGGGTTTGGACCTGGGTGGTCTGGTGGACCCGGGTGCTGTGGGCGTGGGTGCCGTCGATCTGGCCGGCAGTCTTGACGTGGTCCCAGCTGGTGATGTGGCTGGGCCGTCGTTGTCTGATCCGCTGGCGCTCGCGGCGTCGGCGTCGTCCCCGGATCCGTTGGGGGCGGCGTCCCGGTGTCGGATCCGTGGCGGTGGGTTCGTGGGGGCATGGGGAGTGGTTTGACCAAAACGTCTACCTGCCTCTGCACAGCGATATGGAGAACTGGATTAACAGCCCGTTTGGGACGCGGGTCGATGACTTCCTCAACAACGTTTCGGGGCATTTTCTGATCGGTAATGGTGTCGATGGGAATGCGGCTGATCCGGATGGCGGCGATGCCGGGTTGTTGTTCGGGGATGGCGGCAACGGTTATGGCCCGACCGGGGATGGCGGGGATGCCGGCTGGATCATGGCCAACGGCGGGGACGCCGGCAGCGCCACTGACGGCGGGGCCGCCGATCCTGCTGCGTTGACCTCGGTGGAGCACAGCGCCTCGGCGGATCCGAGCACTTCGGGCCCGGCGGCGGCCGAGCGCCCGATTAACGGCGCGAACGGTGCTCACGGTGGTAATGCGGGGCGGGTGTTCGGGTCTGGCGGTAACGGCAGCAACGGCGGTGATGGCCAGTTCGGCGGGCACGGCGGCGCTGGGGGTGCCGGCGGCCGAGGCGGCAGCCTGGGCGGTGAGGGCGGCACCGGTGGTGATGGCGGTGACGGCGGGGCGGGCACCGCGTCTCATACCGCGGGCGGGGCCGGCGGTAAGGGCGGTGCTGGCGGTGTCGGCGGTAAGGGCGACGACGGCGGTGATGGTGGTCAGGGCGGCACCGGCGGGGCCGGCTACAGCCCGGCCGACGGCGCCAAGGGCGGGGTCGGCGGCACCCTTGGATTCGGAAAAGCCACCCCCGGTGAGGGCGGGGCAGGCGGCACCGGCACCACCGGCGCCGGCGGCGGGACCGGCGGCGACGGCGGCGTTGCGTACTTCGGGAACAGCGTCTCGACGGGAAACATCACCGGCGGGGCTGGTGGCGCCGGTGGCGACGGCATCGCCGGCGGAAACGGCGGCACCGGCGGATATGCGGAAGTGAACGGAGGAACTGGAAACGCCACCGGCGGCACTGGCGGAGCAGGCGGCACCGGCACCACCGGCGTCGGCGGGCAGGGCGGCACCGGCGGAGCAGGGTACGCCGACGTCGGATCGACGGCAAACGTCACCGGCGGGGCTGGCGGCCACGGCGGTGATGCGGCCAACTCCGCACAGGGAAACGCCATCGGCGGTGGCGGCGGCGACGGTGGCGACGGCACACCCGGCGGCGGCGGCCATGGCGGCGATGGCGGTGATGCTTCCGCTGCTGGGGGGAGTGCCCATGGCGGTCTTGGTGGCTTCGGGGGCTCAGGTAATCCCCCGGGCCAGCCCGGCGTTAACGGCACCCCCTAACGAGTCCCCTCACAGAGACCGGCCACAAGCCTGGGATGCCGCGTTATGGATGGCTGTACCTTTCTCCGTTCTAGAATTGCTTTAGCAGGCCCTTTGCCTTGGCGAAGGACGACCCCATCCACGGGCGCGCGCGGGTGCCACTCAAGGCAGCTATTGCATGTTTTTTGCACGAAGCTAAGTTCGTAGACCTAAATACTGCCGGGCCCGACCGCCGGCGCGGCCAGTCGCTACCTCACTCGCGGTCGCGACGTCTTCCGATGCCGACCAGGCCAGATCAGGCGTCGGCGCGACGCTGGTTTCGAGCAGCTCGGTTTGGTCCCAGGAGGTTGCGGCAGATCGGTCGCGACCAGGTCGCCGACGAAATTGTTCGGGAAATGGTCACGGCACGGATCGGCCATTGGGAAGTCATACCCGGGTAGTCCGACAGGCAACCCCGGCAAAACATTCAGGTAGCGGTGCCTATCCTGTCTCCTCTGACGACGGCAGCACGCTCATGTCCCTCGATGGGGTTTCTGCGTCGAGCCGACGATGTGCGGTCAGCAGTGCGTTGGCGTAAGCCGATCGAGGAGGGTACGTCTCGCCGCCACTGAGTGCACGGAACTCGGTGGCTATTTGCTCGGCCAGGGGCCGCAATTTGACGTTTGCCTCCTGGGATCGCCACTTGAGCAGTTCGAAGGCGGTCGGTTCATCAATTCCGAAGACCATCATCAACATGCCCTTGGTCTGCTCGATGCCGGACCGTCTCTCGGTGATTCTGGTGACGGCTGCGGTCACCTGATCTTGGCGTGCCCGTTCGGAAGGCGTGACGTCGATGTAGAAGCCGTGGGTGCCGATCACAGTCTCGTCGTCATCGCGCAGAAGGTCGCCCACGACCACAACGTGATGTACCCGGCTTTCGACGTCAATGATGCGGTGTCGACTGCTGAATGGTTGGCGAGTTTGGCGGATCAGTGCGAGGGTGTGGGCGATCTGCCGATAGTCATCGGGATGCTTATGAGCCAATATCATCTCGGTGGTTGGGGTTATCGACCCCGGCAAATAGCCGTACATCTTTTCCACTTCCGGCGACCACTCCCAGCGGTCGTCGTCGAAGTAGAAGCGGAACCAGCCCACCCGGTGTGGTCCGCCGCCGGCTAGTGCCTGCCCGTCATCAACCTTGCTGTCGCCGCCGCTGGATTGGTCAACGGCGATCTGATTGTGGTCTTCCCGATCTTGTTGCATGGCATACCCCTTTTGCGGAATACCCTCTGCGAATTTGTGTGCTCGGCAACCTCTGCAACATCAAATCCTCGCCGCGAAAACATCTGCGCGACGGGGGCGTGACGCCCGGGGGTGTACGGAGCAATTAGTTTTTACTACCAGCTGACATCCAGGTCAACCCTTATTTTTGCGGCTGTGCAGCACCCGCTGGCGCCGCCCTTAAATCTGAAGAATGTGTACACCGGCACATCCACCTCAGCTGTACATGTCCCTTAACCGCTGGTTGGCGGAATCGATGGCCGCATCCACCTTGTCAATCAGCTGGGGCTCATCCTCCGGCCAGCACTCCACGACGATTTCACTGCCGTTGTGGTGGCCGGAGAACGGCGGTTGGCTCAGCTGAGAGTTGAAAAACCCAAGCCAATCGACCCCATGGGCCTCATTCGGTTGCTTCACCGAGCCGCGAGATGGGCCGCGTGTCAGCACGGGTTCGCCATCTCTCTCAACGGCTCCGGTCATACCAAAATCTTGTCACGGCCGCAAAGTGTTGGTCTACGAAGACCCGGTTCCCGGCGGCTGGCACGACGGGTGATTTAGTCGGAGAATCCGTAGTGCAATGTCTCTCGACGATCACACAGGAGTTGCACAATGACAGAAATCCAGCAGCAGCCAGGCACTCCCCCCTGGGTGCAATTCCGAGTAGACATGCTGACGGCGAGTGAAACCCGCCGCAAGGCGGCGATCGACGCGGTGCGGCGGTTCGTTGATGTCCATCCAGTGGTCAGCCGGCTCCCTCTGGTCAAGGCCGTCATCGACGCACGGTTGCAGCTGCGCGAGGACCTGGTTTCCGCGCGATTTCAGTTCCGTCGCGCGGTCGTGCACGGCGTGGGCCAATTGGTTTCCGCCGCATAGGTACAGCGCGGCTCGTTGGCGCGGATCGCGAACCCGTATATGGCGGCGTTCCACATCGCGGCCAAACGGTGAGAGTTGCTCGACCAACGGGGGTCTGCGCCGAACGCACACCCTTCGTGATTCGGCCCGCCCCGAGGAGAGTCGGGGCGGCCCGCTCTCTTATTAAGAAATGGGATCAGCCGCGCCGGTTTCCACACAATTTCTTGCTGGACATGTGTGTTACAAGCCGGGCGGATCGGGGAACCCGCAGCGCGAGAGTGGCGTCCGCTCAGGGCGCTGTGACCAGAGAGCTGCAATGATCGAATCAATAATCCTCGCCCTCATCGTGGGCGCGGTCATAGGCCTGGTGGCGCGTCTCATCATGCCGGGCAAGCAAGACATCACCATGGTCCCGACGGTAATAATTGGGGCCCTAGGTGGCTTGATCGGCTCGGCCGTGGCCAGCCAATTCGGATATCACAACGCCAATGGCGGAATCGCATGGATTCCACTGTTCATCGGAGTCGCCGCTGCCATCGCGCTCATCGCGATCTACGAATCCGTGATGGGTCGGCGTACCGGCATCCTGGGGCGGCGTCGGGACGCCGGCATGATAGGTCGACGTGGCGGCCGCATCCTGGGCCGGCGTAATAGGTTGCTTTGACTCACCCGACTGAATAGCTCACCGGTCTACCCTTTTCTTGCGCTGAGCCGGACAGCCCCATCGGCCCGCCCTGAGGAGAGAACGGGGCGGGCCGACGTCATATTTAGATGTGCGCTAGGGCGATTCGGTCTCTTGCGCAAGTCGAAGAGTGTCGAGCTCGGCGGCGGCGGCCAGCGGGCCTGGTCGCTGTTTAGCGGTTGGATGCTGGCATCGAGGATGGCGATGCCTGGCGCTTCCTCGCCGCTGCCAGCAAGGCTGCCGTTGGCCCATTGGAATGCGTGCAGCGACACCCGGGCCGGATGGTCGGTGACAGTCCGCTCCGCGAAGGTGATGAACCTATACGACGTGCCCGCACCGCATGCGTCCCAGTCGCCGATAAAAGTGGCGTCCGCGGGCGGTGGCATATCGGGAGTGCTGGTGGTTTGCGTCATTTGGCTGTCCTCCGGTGCTTGGTGTAACCCACCGGCCTTATTGCGCGTTTGTTGCGCGGAGACGATGAAGGCCCGGTAGAAACCGGGCCTCATCTGCACAAACTGTGGTGCGCGGTACTGGGATTGAACCAGCGACCTCTTCCGTGTCAGGGAAGCGCTCTCCCGCTGAGCTAACCGCGCCCGGTCAAGAAACAGAGGTGGAGACGGGAATCGAACCCGTGTGCACGGCTTTGCAGGCCGTTGCCTCACCACTCGGCCACTCCACCGCGGGGTTTGATATCACACCCTCGAGCGGATGACGGGATTCGAACCCGCGACCCTCACCTTGGCAAGGTGATGCGCTACCAACTGCGCTACATCCGCGCGCAACGGACGAGATCGTCGCCCGGTGCGAAGCACGACGATAGTCCACCTGAGCGGGACCACACAAATTTCTCGGATCGATAGGCGCGCCGCTATTTGACACCGGCAGCACGTTCTGCCGAGCGGCTTACGCGTGCTAACCTTCGACGTCGTTCGCCTGCGGCACTGGTCTCGTAGCTCAGCGGAAGAGCGCCCGCCTCACACGCGGGAGGTCGCTGGTTCGAACCCAGCCGGGACCACCTCTAGATCATCGCAATTCAATCCTTTTTGAGCGCCGCGTAGGCATTTGGGTTTCCGCCGCCGAACAGCGTTGTGCGTGAAACGACCAATCAAGAGTTACTGCATGCCCAGCCGCCGGGAGCGTAGTGTCGCGAACGGAGCGAAGCCGTCGCCCGTGTTGTCTCGGATGACACGGCATCGATTTCCTCCAGCGCGCACCCATCAACCGTCGCGACAAGGCAGAGGAGTGCAGTGGCAAAACACGGGATTCTGGTTGGCATCGCGGCCGCGGCCACCGTGGTGGCGGGCCTGGCCGGCTGTTCGGGCAATAAGTCCAGCACGGGCACCAGCGCAAGCAGCAGCTCACCGGCGGCCGGCGGCAACAAGGTCAGCATCGACGGCCAGGCGCAGAACGTCGCCGGTCAAGTCAGCTGCACCCAAGTGAACGGCAACCTCAGCATCGGTTTCGGTGATCCGACAACCGGCATCGGGGCGGTGGTGACCAACGCTGACCCGCCAGTTGTGCAGGCGGTCGGATTGGGAAACCTCACCGGTGTCACGTTGGGCTACTCGGCTGGCGCGCCGAATCAAGGCAACGCTCAGGCCACCAAGAGCGGCAATTCCTACACGATCAAGGGCACCGCGACGGGGACCAACTCAGCCAATCCGCAGCAAGCCCTGAGCAAATCGTTCGAGATAGACGTGACTTGTCCCTAACGGCGGCCTATTCACGTCGGCGCTATCAGATGTCGTTGTTCTTCAAGCTCGGAAGGGACTGACAGGTATGTATGTGAAGCGCGTCGCGGGCGCGGCGTTCGCGGCAGCCCTTGGTGTGTCGGGACTGGCGGTCGGCGCGGGAGTTGCCGAGGCCGCTCCCGCCAAACCGGCGCCGACTTACACCGACTTTGGACCCAGTCTTGCGGGGCCGGGCCACGGGCCGATTGCTGACGCCCCACCCGGGCCTGGTCCCGGGCCTGGGCCTGGGCCTGGCCCCGGACCGGGCGGTCCTGGTCCTGGTGGGCCCGGTGGTCCGGGCGGAGCTCACGGACCGAGTGGTCCTGGCGGACCGGGCGGTCCCGGTCCGGGCGGTCCTGGCGGTCCCGGGCCTGGGCCTGGCGGTCCTGGTCCTGGTGGACCCGGCGGTCCGGGCGGAGCTCACGGACCGGGCGGTCCTGGTGGACCCGGTGGGCCTGGCGGTGCTGGGCCTGGCGGTCCCGGTGGGCCAGGCAGTCCGGGGGGACCTGGCGGTCCTGGTGCTGGCGGGCCGGGTGGGCCCGGCGGGCCCGGCGGTCATGGTCCGGGTGGACCCGGCCAACCTGGTGGTCCTGGTCAAAACGGACCTGGCGGACCGGGTGGATCTCACGGGCCGGGTGGCCCCGGGGGGCCGGGTGGACCTGGTGGACCTGGTGGACCTGGTGGACCTGGTGGACCTGGTGGTCCTGGACCGGGTGGACCTGGCGGACCCGGACCTCATGGGCCGGGTGGTCCTGGCGGACCCGGCGGCCCAGGTGGACCGCCACCGCCCCCGTATGTCCAACACGGTTTCTACGACCGGGGTGGCCCGCAGTGGGGTGGCCCCCGGGACGCACCGCACGGGTTCAGCGCGCCGAATCACGGCGCGCCGCCTCCTCCGCCGCAACACGGCTTCGGCTGGAACGATGGACCTCCGCCCGGCGGTCCGCCGCCTAACTGGGATGGCCCACCGCCTCCTGGCGGCTGGAACGGGCCGCCACCTCCTGGCGGCTGGAACCGTCGGTGGGACGGGCCGCCGCGCGACATCGGTTTGGCACAGGCCGATTTCGGGCCGTTCGCCTACAACGGCTTCACTGCCATCCCGGTGTTCAACCCGTTTTTCGGTGGATGGGGCTACTGGTTCTTCGGCAACTGGATTCCGCTGTACTGACCTGACCACACCGTCACACGGCTGACCTCTCGCCTTCAATGCAACCGCCATGGAAGGCGTGAGGTCCGTCGTCATTGTCGGGCTTCACGGACACGGCCCCAGACGCCGCTGCATGGCCGGAAAGAATGCATGCCACGAGATTCCGATGCAAGAATGTCCGGCGTGGCTATGTACCAAGGCAGGGCGCTCGCAGACATCAGTCTCACTGGAACCCAGTTGGCGGAGGCACTGGAGGCCTTCATCAGCCGACGCGATCCGAGCCTGGAAAATGTACTGATCAGGCGAGCGACTCCGACCGGCGACGTCGAAACGCGGGTACAGCCCCACAAACGGTGGTACGAGGTCCTCTTCGAGGTCGACGACAACCCTGATGAAGAAGAAGACGATGACGACGACGACACCTTCGAGGCACGGAAAAAGGCAGCGGCCAAGGCGAAGGCAGCGGAAAAAGCACGAGTAAAGGATTGGACGGGGCGTAAGCAGGGAGTGTTCCCACCTAGCGAAAGATGGCCGGAAGCCAATCAGTGACGCGAATCGATCTTCATCGCCGATGATGTAAGGCAGCTGATCGAGAGGAGCGGCGCTGGTGGGTGACGTGTCGGTAGTGGGTCGAGCCCGTGGGATGCGCGACCTGGTCGCCGCCGAGGCTGCGGAATCGGAACGTTTACGAACGCTCTCGCCGGCGATCGTCGACGAGATGTGGGCCTCTGGCCTCATGGTGGCGTTCAACCCTAAGGCGGCCGGCGGAGTCGAGCCGTCCTTCCAGGAGATGATCGACACCTGGATCGAAATGGCATGGCAGGACGGTTCTTTCGGCTGGATCGGGATCGCCAACCTGCCGTCGACGTTCGCCGCGGCCACGTACCTTTCCGACGAGGGCTTCGACGAGATATTCACCAGGAACGACAGCCGCATCACCATCGGTGGTCAGTATTTTCCCAACGGTCAGGGAACAGCAGTCGACGGTGGCTACCGGTTGAACGGTGCGTGGAGTTTCGGCTCCGGCACCGGACACTCGGCCTATATCGGCGCCGGCTTCTTCCCGATGGATGACGGTGAAATGCGTTGGGTCAGTGAGGGCATTCCGGATATGCGGGTGGCGTTCTTGCCTCGCGAGGAGGTCACCTTCACCGACGGATGGCATGTCCAGGGGCTCAAGGGAACCGGCTCCTACGACTACAACGTCGCCGATGTCTTCGTGCCGGAATACCGAACCATTCCGCTGTTTATTCGCGAGCCCGTCCGGGGGAGTTCGGCGGCAAGCCGGATGGGCCTGATGCCCGTCACCGCCGCCGGTCATGCTTCGTTTGCGCTCGGGGTGGCCAAAAGCATGCTCGACGATGTCGAAGAAATCGCGGCAACCAAGGTGCGTATGAGCGACATGGCAACGCTGGCCAGCCGGCAGACTTTCCAAAAAGGGCTCGCCCACCATGTCGCGGCGTGGCGCGCCGCGCGACTGCTCGTGCTCGACGCGTTCGCGACAGCCGAGGCCGCCGTGGAGTCGGGCCACGACTTGACGCCGCGACTGCGCGCCGACATGAGAGTGGCGGCGGTGTACGCAACTGACACGGCCAGGGCCGCCGCCGAGTGGGCCCACCTCGCGGCCGGCACCACCGCGATCCGCGAGGGCAGTCGACTCGAGCGCGCGTTCCGCGACATCTACACCGGCACTCAGCACGCGTTCATCAGCGAAAAGGTGGCGATGGACGTCGCGCAGATCTGGCTCGGTCTCATCGACGACCAGTTCGGACTTTGATTGCGCGTCAGCCCAATTCGAGAGGATCAGCCATGGTGAACGCCGGTCGCGCCCGTTCACGCACATTCCTCGTCACAGGTGCCGCCTCCGGCATCGGCCTGGCTACAGCTGAGCGCTTGCTGGCCGAGGGCGGCAGCGTCGTCGGCGCCGACCTGGCGGCACCTCCCGACCTTGGCCCGGACTTCCGGTTCGTAGCGGCGGACGTGACTGACGAGGCCGCGATCGATGCCGTGCTGGCTGCGGTGCCGGACCGGCTCGACGGGGTGGTCCACTCCGCAGGGGTTGCCGGTGGCGGTCCGGTCCACCTGCTGGATCGCGCCGAATGGGAACGGGTGATCGCGATCAATCTCACCGGCACGTTCCTCGTCGCCAAGGCGGCCCTGGCCCGGATGATCGAACAACCCCGGGTCGATGGCGAGCGGGGTTCGATCGTGACGTTGGCCAGCATCGAAGGCCTGGAAGGTACAGCGGGTGGCAGTGTCTACAACGCGGCCAAGGGCGGTGTCGTGATGCTTACCAAGAACATCGCACTCGACTACGGGCCAAGTGGTATCCGAGCCAATGCCGTCTGCCCGGGCTTCATTGAAACCCCGTTGACCGAAAGCGTTTTCGGTCTTCCCGGGATGGAGGGTCCCCGGGCCTCGGTCACCGAAGAGCATGCTCTGCAACGGATGGGCCGGCCAGAGGAGATCGCCGCAATGGCCGCTTTTCTAGTGTCACCCGATGCGTCATTCGTCAGCGGCCAGGCCATCGCGGTCGACGGTGGCTACACCGCGGGCCGCGATCATGGGGTGGTTCGGCTCTTCGGCCTCCCCAGCTGAGGAGGAGCTCGGATGCAGGACAAAACGACGATGCAGTTGGCGTGTGAGGAACGTCAGGATTTCGTCGATTTCCTCGACGGGCTATCGGCGGAGCAATGGGAGCAACCTAGCCTGTGCGAGCTCTGGCGAGTGCATGACGTCGTCGCTCACGTCGTCAGCTATGAGGAGCTCAGCCGTTGGCAGTTGGTGCGTCGGTTCGCCAAAGGCACGCTGCTACCCCGGCGTATCAACGCGATCGGTGTCGCCGAATACGCGCCACGCTCGCCCAAGCAACTCACGCAGCTGATGCGTACCTCCATTCCGCCGCGGGGCCTCACGTCCGCATTCGGCGGCATGATCGCCTTGGTCGACGGCATGATCCACCAGCAGGACATCCGGCGGGCACTCGGTCTCCGGCGCGAGATCCCGCCGGACCGCCTGCATAGGGTGCTGAACTACGCCCTGACCTCGCCGGCGACCCGCGGCGCCCGCCGAACCCGCGGCGTGCGACTGGTCGCCACCGACCTGGACTGGGCTCACGGCGAGGGGCTCGAGGTCACCGGCCCGGCAGAGGCACTGTTGATGGCCATGGCCGCGCGGCCGGATGCATTCAATCAGTTGGCTGGGCCCGGCAAAGAGCTTCTGGCCCAGCGCATTTGCGGCTAGAAAGCGAACGCGTGTCAGTCGACGAGGAGGCACGACGACAGCGCGGCGTCCACGCTATTGTCGACCGGCAGTGCCTCGCTGAGGCCACACGCCTCCAGAATCCGCGAGACCACCGGCTGGTTACTCACCAGCCGCATCTCGACCCCGCGATCCCGACAAAGCTCTGCCTCCTCGGCGAGCGCGGAATATGCGCAGCACCCCATGAAGTCCAAACCGCTGATGTCCACGACGAGCGGTCCCGGAGGACCAGCGGCGGCCGCCGCCTCGCTCAGCAGGCGCCGCCAGACGGCGTCGTTGGATGCGTCTAGTTCACCGCCGGTGCTGACGATGACGGCCATGTCGCAACGCTCGGTGGTCGCTCGTAGGGTGCTGCGTGCTTGGGCCAGTTCAGAAATCAGCCGACCGCTCAGCATCAGCGGATGGAAAGATGGGTCGGCAATAGCGAAAGTACTCATAGCGCTCCTGTGATCCACAGGCGCTGTGCGCCTTGATATGGATGCCTGCCCTAGGAAGCTTAAGACCGACGTCAGTTAGCAGATATATATTTATAACAGAACGGCATCGATCCTGTCCACGGCGATCCGCCTGAGAATTGAGTGAGAAACGTGCGGAGCTGGAGACCTTTTAGGCAAAGTTTCGCTCGAATTCTTAGCGGGTATAGCTTTCTTTCCCGCATCGGCGGCCGGCAACCAGCGCGATTGGCTCTTATCCAACGAAAGACGAATAAGAACAAGGTTTTTCAGCAGGTCGGTCGGACCCCCGCATCGCGGCCGATTGGTCCTAAAGAGTCGGCTAGGTAGCACTCCGGCAAACCGCTGAATGCGACGCGGTAGTTTACGGCCGATTCTCATTTTGATATTGAAATACTGGGCGCATTCTTTGCTAAGACGCATGCGGACCGCGCGGCCGAAGGCGGCAAATTGCGCAAGTTTCACGCGGCGCTGTGATCGGATTCGCCGGAGTGCTCGGCCTCGAGGTCGGCGATCGCGCGAGATGTGCGTTCGCGCAGCACGATTGCAGCAATCACCCCGCATACGACGGCGACCACCAATGCGATCCAGGAGAAGCGTGTCAGCCAGCGTTCGGCGGCCATGCCCGCGTAGTACACCAGTGCGGTAGTGCCGCCGGCCCAACACAAAGCGCCAGAAATATTCGCGAGCAAAAACCTTGCGTAGCGCATTTTCAGAGCCCCGGCCAGCGGCCCAGCGAATATCCTCAGCAGCGCGATGAACCGCCCGAAGAACACCGCCCGGGCGCCCCAGCGGTCAAAGAGCCGCTCGGCGAACATCACGTGTCCGGGACCGAAATGATTTGGGAAGCGCCGGCCCAGCCGGTCGAACAGTGGCAGCCCCAGGCGGCGGCCAATGGCGTAGCCGGTCGAGTCGCCGATGACGGCGCCAAGCACCGCGGCAGCACCGACACCGACCGGGTTGACCGCCAGCTCGTGCCGTGACGACAGCAGCGCCGCGCTGACCAGAACGATTTCACCGGGAAGTGGGATGCCCAGGCTCTCCACACCGACGACGGCGCCAACCATGCCGTATACCGCCAGCGGGGGGATCGACTGCAAGAGCGCATCCACGGTCATGGGTTAAGGATGCCCGACCGGTCAGGAGACGCTGCGGCAACCAGCCGTTACGGGTGATAACTCATACGTTTTGTGCCGCATCGCAGGTACCTTTTCTGTCATGCAGAAAAAGGCGCGGCGGACGGCCACCGATTCGCTTGCGCCTCAGTACCCGATCGAGTCGGTCGACAAGGCGTTGAAACTACTTCTGTTGCTGGGGGAGCAGCCCGAGATTCGGTTAAGCGAGGCCACCCGGTATCTCGGCGTAGCGTCCTCGACCGCGCACCGATTGTTGGCGATGCTGGCCTACCGCGGTTTCGTCCGCCAGGACCCGGTGTCGAAGGCCTATCTGCCCGGCCCCGCGTTAACCAGTGTGGCGTTCGCCATTTTCGGCCGTATCGACATCGCCGGAACCGTGACCCCAGTCATGCGGGGGCTGAGCGAACGCCTGCGCGAGACGGTGCATGTCGGGATGCTGGACGGCGCTGCCGTGCGTTTCGTAGCCGCGGTAGAGGGTCCGTCCGCGGTGCGGGTGGCGTCGCGGCTCGGGCGCACCATGCCCGCTCATTGCACGTCGACCGGCAAGGCGATGCTGGCTCAGCTACCGCCGGCGGAATTGCATCAGCTGCTGCCGGCGGAGAGCTTGGTGCGCATCACCGCGCGATCGATCGGTAGCCGCGACAAGCTGGAAGCCGAGCTCGCGCGGATACGCGAACAGGGCTACGCGGTCAATCGTGAAGAAAGTGAAGAGGGTGTCGCGTCGATAGCGGTGCCGATTCCCACCCGGGCGCCGGGGCTACGTTTGGCGCTCAACGCGGCCGCTCCGCAACATCGGCTCAGCCGCTCGCTCTACGGCTCGGTCGCGAGCGCACTTATCGAGTCGGCCAAGGAGATTGGCGATCAGCTCGGCTGATCGCCCAGACGCGCGACCTCATGCCGCCAGGCCGCCTCGGTGGTGAACGCGGCGCCCAGATCCGGGAGCTCATCCCAGTCCGCGTCGTCGATATCGCGCAGCGTGCCGCCCGCGGCGCGTACCTGTAGTGACATCTGTGCCAGCGCGTCGAGGCTGATTGCCTGCAGCACGGTCCGCTCAACAGTGTCCGCCGCGCTCGTGATGCCATGCCCACGGCAGATCACGACCGGCCGTCCGTGCATCGCTGCGACCATCTCCTTGGCCAACTTGGCGTTTCGGATAAGCACCGCACGCTCGTAGACGGGCACGCCGCCACGAGCCAGCCATGCTCCGGGTATGTCGTAGGCGCCGACGATCGGCTTGATGGCAATGCCGGCGAGATCGGCGGCGACGACGGCGGGCGGGTGCAGATGCGCCACGGCGCGGTGCTGCGGATCAGCCAGCATGGTTTCGACGTGGATCGGTAATTCGTTGGGAACCCGGTAGCCGTCCAGCTCTCCGGGAGCGCCTGGGCTGCCGTCGAATTCGATAAGGCGAATGTCAGAGGGCCGAGTGAATGCGACGCCGGCGTCGGTGGCGCTGCGGCATCGAACCAGTAGTCGCTCTGCGTCGACCCGCAGACTGAGATGACCCAGGATGCCGTCGACCAAACCGCGGCTCGCGGCGACTCGGCACGCCTGTGCGATCAATGCGCGTTCTTGCTCGAAAGTCACGACCGCGTCCCAAGCCCGAATCCGCCGTCCGGACGGACGGTTTCGCCAGTAATCCCTCGTGAACGGTCGGAGGCCAGAAAGACGAAGCTCCACGCGTGGTCTGAGCCGTCGAGCGCGACGTTCAGCGGGGTTCGAGCCGCCAGATCGCGTGCACGGTCAGGGGAGTCGTCAAGCCGGACGTCATCCAGCCCGAGACTGGCGAGACCCCGCAGGTCGGTGTTCAGGGTGCCGCCAGGTGCCACGCCGTTAACCCGGATCTGCGGCGCGAGCTCGTGAGCCAGCGTGCTGACCAGTCCGCGCACCGCAAACTTCGACGCCACGTAGAGCACCCCGCCCCGCCCGGGATAGAACGACGACGCCGACTCGGTCAGCGCGATCGACGATCCGGCTTCGGCCTGTAGCGCCGGTATTGCGGCTTTGACCGATTGCAGCTGGCTGAGCACGTTGGTGCGGAACATCTCGTCGAACGCGGCGGGCAGGTCCTCGGCATCAATATCGCTGATTCCCCGGTAGAAATCGAAGATCCCGACACAGTTGACCAGTGTGTCGAGTCCGCCGAAGGTCTCGACCGCAGTAGCGACCGCCAGATCATTGGCGGCGCCGGTGGTCGCGTCGCCTTCGACCACCGGAACTTTCTTGAAATCGTGTCGCAACGCGTCACACTTGTCCGCATCTCGTTCTAGCACAGCGACTTTCGCACCCTCGTCACGGAAGGCGTCGACGACGGCCCTGCCGATCCCTGATCCGCCACCGACGACGAGGGCACGCTTGCCGTCCAGCCACTGGGTCATGGTTGGACACCGTTGTCGGGCAGCAGCGGGCCGCCGGTGCTACCGACCATCGCGGCCAGGGTGCGCGCGTTCTGCCGGGTCAGCGCCTCGACCTCCAGTGCGTCGAGGCTGATCCACCGACCGGACCTCGGCGCCCATACCACCAGTCGCGATCCGTTACGGGTATCGACGCGGCGAACCATTACTTCGCTGAATTCGTTTGCCAGCGTTATCGGTTCGCCAACTGCGCCGGTCAGCAAGTCAGCCAGTTGCTCGTTCACAGAAACACCGCCAGGTTTTGCATCCGTAACACCGATTCGTCGACCAGGATGGTGCGGCGCGCGAGCTTCCACTCGCCGTCGCACCGACGCAACACGTCCGTGCGTCCGCAGGACACCAGCGCGGCCTCGTTGACATCGCCGCGGCTACGGAACAGCAGCTCCGCCGATTCGACGGCAAGGTGCGCATCGTCGTCGCACGCGAATGTGCGCACGTTGGTGATGTAGTGCCGCATCCGAGACGGTGGATCTTCGGTCCAGGCATGCTCTGTGGCGAATCGTGCAACCCGCCGACTCAACGAGTACTTGTCCTCGTCGAAATGAGCCATGCCCGGGGATGTATCGAACCCCGCGCCCCGTGCGGTGGTGACCCGCACTGGCATCAGGTAACGAATGTCGTCGGTGAGGGTGTCCAGCCACGCCTCATAGTGCTGCGCATCGAGCAGATAGGCTTCGTCGACCAAGAACTGATGCGCCTGTAGGTGCCGATCGTCGTTGAATAGCAACGGTTTTCCAACTGGCCGGGTAAGCGTCATATGGTGACCGCCGCGCCGAGGGCTGCCGTCGTGGTCGGCACCGGTGGCAATTCGAGGTGGTCGGCCCACAACCGGAGCAACTCGCGCTGGTTGTGCTCGTTGTAGCCGATCTGTGCGCGTCCGGGTCCGTGGAACGCGCCGGCAGGAAGTGGATCGACCACTGGGCGGTCGTCGCGCAGCAACCCCATCCGGCTGTTCAACAGCAGCCTTCGGGCCATTGATCCGCCGGCGGTGGTGGTCAGCGACACCCAGTTCTCCACGTCGTCCTGTTCGAACATCCCGGTCGAACCAAAGCACATCAGATAGGCCTTGTAGGAGTTCTGTTTGTATTCGGTTGGGGCCGCTGCGTCCACGGCGAACCATGAGCACACTTCGGTTTCGTTTTCGCTGATCGGTTGCCACTGCCGGATGGAGATGAACGGCAGAACGTCGTCGTCGGCTCCGTCGTGCACCTTGGGCCAGTTGTGCACGAAGCTGAGGTTCGGGAAACAGGATGCGGCCGAGATCATGAATCCGTCCTCGCCGACCAACTGTTGTTGCTCCGGCGTCCAGACCTGTTCGATCCGCTCGATCATCTGGCCGGGGTATCCGACGTAGCGCATTCTTTCCTCGAAGTTGCCCGGCGGAAGCTTGTACGTGGTCCCGCCGCCACACCCCGCCCAGTATGTGGCTCCGTCTTTGCGCTTCTGCGCTTTCGGCTCCCGGAACAGGCCGATGTCGACGATCGAGGCGTGGGTGTGTGGGGTGTGGTACATGTCCCCGGCGAAGTTCTCGGCGCCGATTTTCCAGTTGGCCTTGATTCGCCACCGCTGCGGGCCTCGCACCTGCAGTCCGGTGGTGCTCTGCTTGGTATAGAAGTCCAGGTAGAACCGGAAGTCGCCGAGGAAGTCCTCCAGCGATTGCGCGTGAGCGTCCATGTTGACGAAAATCAGGCCGTTATAGGCCGCGAGTTTCGGTGCGGGCAACAAGGTTTGGTCGCTTTTCAGGAATCCTTCGTCCCCGCCGTACGCCTCTCGGTGAAAAGGCAGGCCGGTGAGCCGGCCATCATTGCGGTAGGTCCAGCCGTGGTAGGGACACCGGAAATTCGAGGCGTTGCCCATCTCCGCGCGGCATACCTGCATGCCCCGGTGCAAGCACATGTTGAACATCGCCCGGATCTGCCCGTCGTCGTCGCGAGTGACGATGAACGAGTCGTCGAGTACTCGCCGCACGACGTAGTCGCCACGCTGCGGGATCTCGGACTCGTGGGCGACGAACATCCAGGACCGGCTGAAAAGACGCTGCTTTTCCAGGTCGAACAGCTCTTTGTCGTTGTAGATGTGCGCCGGGATCATGCCGCGACGCACGTTGTCGAGGACCTGGTCAGACGCATGGCGATGATCGGCCATGACCACCTCCCAACTTGCCCATACACTCTGTAATACAGAAAATAATTCTGCTTCTAAGAGAATGCCGGAGCCACCCCGGCACGGTCAACACCCGGGTCAGGGGCCGCCGACGAGGAGAAACGCGACATGGTCCCGGTTCCCCAAGCTGCGGGTCAAGGGCAGAAATTCGATGCTGCGGGCGCACTAGCGCGCGAGGGCGAAGGAAATCCCGCGAAGATGGTTGAGGGCAGCAGATTCTCGCATTAGCGTCAGCTTCTGATGAAGGCTGAAGCAGAGTCGGCCCGCGATGCATCTCAGCGCGTCATCAACGCGGAGATCGCCCGCATCGCGGCTGACTACCAGGGCACAGTCGACGGTCAGCCGCGGCTGGACTACCCGCCGTACCGAAGCAGCTGGCTGCGGCATCCGCAGTCGCCATTCGTCCGGGTCAACCCGGACGAGGTCGAAAGCTGGGCCCCGTGCTTCGGTGACGACGAAGTGGAATCCCGCGACGCCAACCTCACCGCCGGCCACCCGGGCGAGCCCATCGGCGAACGGATCGTTGTGACCGGGCGGCTGCTTGACGCGACGGGCAGCCCGGTTGTGGGCCAGCTCGTCGAAATCTGGCAGGCCAACGCGGCCGGTCGCTATCACCACGATCTCGACCAGCACCCGGCGCCGCTCGACCCGAACTTCACCGGAGCGGGCCGTTGCCTGACGGCGCAGGACGGAACATTCCGGTTTGTGACGATCAAGCCGGGCCCGTATCCGTGGCGAAATCACCAAAACGCCTGGCGCCCAAGCCATATTCACTTCTCGGTATTCGGGACCTCTTTCACCCAACGACTGGTCACCCAGATGTACTTTCCGGGTGACCCGCTATTGGCATTGGACCCGATCTATCAGTCCATCGTGGACCCGGTGGCCCGCCAACGGCTGATCGCCACCTACGACCACGACCTGACCGAGCCCGACTACGCGAGCGGCTACCGGTGGGACATCGTCCTGGCAGGCGGGCGGCGAACCTGGACCGAAACAGATGGTGGCGATGGCTGAATTAGCTTGCACCCCGGGCCAAACCGTCGGGCCATTCTTTGCCCGCGCGCTGCCGTATCCCGGCGACCGCCAATTGATCAGCGCCGAGCACACCGGGGCCGTCCGATTGCACGGCACGGTCTATGACGGTGCCGGTGACGCTGTGCCCGACGCGTTGATCGAACTGTCGCAGCCCGGACCGGACGGCCGTTTTGGTCCGCCAGACGGGCTCGCTGCGGCGGGACGGCAAGTTCACGGGTTGGGGTCGCTGCGCAACGGACGGCGCCGGCCACTACAGCTTCAGCACACTGACGCCCGGAACGTCGGACGGACGAGCGGGGTTCTTCGCGCTGACAATCTTTGCGCGCGGGCTGCTGAACCGGGTGTTCACCCGCGCCTATCTGCCCGACGGCGACCTCGACTCGGATCGGCTGATCCGCGACCTCGATCCCGGACGTCGGAAAACCCTGATATGTAACGCCGAAACCGGCGGTTACCGCTTCGACATCCACCTGCAGGGCGCACTCGAGACCGTCTTCTTGACCTACGACGGTGACCCGGGATGACGAACCTACTGTGGCCCGGAGACGAGCGTGCCGGCGACCTGATGTCGGATGCCGCGCTGCTGGCATCGATGGTCGCCGTGGAATCAGCCTGGTTGGACGCGCTGGTTGCGGCGGGCCTGGCGCCCGGCGAATGCGGCGGCGCCGATCTTGCCGGCTTGCTGAGCGACGGCGACTGCGAGCGAGTCGCCGTCGCATCTGAGGGCGGTGGCAACCCCGTCATCGGACTTGTCGCCCTGCTTCGTGACCGGGCGAGTGCGGAGATCGGCACCTGGATCCACCGGGGATTGACCAGCCAGGACGTGATCGACACCGGCCTGATGCTGGCCGTGCGTGCGGTCGTGGACGCGGTGATATCCCAAATTGCCGAACAGGTTTCAGTGCTGGTTGCACTCGCGACGACCCACCGCGGCACCCGGATGGTGGCCCGTACCCTGACTCAGCACGCCGTCCCGACCACCTTCGGGGCTAAAGCCGCATCGTGGCTCAACGGAGTTGTCGATGCATACGTGCAACTCAGCGCGGTCAGCATTCCGGTTCAGGTCGGCGGTGCGGGCGGAACTCTGGCCGCGACAACGGAATTAGCCGTTTTGGCGGGCGGCGCCGATTGCATCGAAGTCTCGACCGAGCTGGCGCACGGCGTCGCAGCCACATTGGGTTTGGACACCCGATTGCCGTGGCACACCGCCCGGGCACCGGTAACGGCCGTCGGTGATGCGTTCGTCGCGTGCACCGACGCGTGGGGACGCATCGCGTCCGATGTCGTGACCCTGGCTCGCCCGGAGATCGGTGAACTGAGCGAACCCGCGGGGCGCGGCGGATCGTCGAGCATGCCGCAGAAGCGTAATCCGGTGTTGTCCATCCTGATCCGCCGCGCCGGAATCTGCGCGCCTGCACTGGGCGCCACCCTGCACAGCGCTGCCGCGCTGGCCAACGACGAGCGGCCCGACGGGGCGTGGCATGCCGAGTGGGAGACGTTGCGCACCCTGGCGCGCCGGACGGTGGTTGCCGGCTCTCAGTGCGGTGAACTGCTGGCCGGTCTGAAGGTCCATTCCACTCGGATGGCGGGCAATCTCGACGGCGCCGACGTGCTCGGTGAGCAACGTGACATTGCAGACTTGGCCGAAAAAGCACCGTCCGGCAACTACTTCGGTGCAATCGACGCATTGATCGAGGAGAGCGTGGATCGTGCCCGACAAATAGTCAAGGACCGTCGGTGAGCGTTCCCCGAATTCGCGGATCGCATCTGGCCGGCTCTCCGGATCTGCCGACGCTGGTTGTCGGCCCGTCGCTGGGGACATCCGTGGCCGCGCTGTGGTCCGGCGTGGCGCGGCGACTGGCGGGCGTCTATCACATCATCGGCTGGGACCTACCCGGTCACGGCGCGAGCCCCCGACCGAAGGACGCGTTCAGCATCGACGACCTGGCCACCGGTGTCCTCAGACTGGTCGAAGAGAAGATCGGCCGGCGGCCGTTCACCTATGCCGGCGTCTCAGTCGCCGGTGCGGTGGGACTGCAACTGCTGCTTGGCAATCCGGAGCGCATCATATCGGCGGCGTTGATTTGCACGGGAGCGCGAATCGGTGACCCAGACGACTGGCACTCGCGGGCCAACGTCGTTCGCGCCGCAGGGACGGGCGAAGTCGTAGCGCTGTCGATACGACGCTGGTTCGCTCCCGGTTTCTTCGAGCGCGATCCCACCTCGGCCCGTGCGCTGCTGGATACCCTGCGCGGAGCCGACGATGACGGGTATGCCCGCACCTGCGAGGCGCTCGCCGAGTTCGACGCCCGTCATCGGCTTGGCGAAATCGACACCCCGGTCATTGCCGTGGCCGGTGCAAATGACACCGCTACGCCCCCAGCGTCGCTGCGCTACATCGCCAGCCACGTCACTCGCGGACGGTTCGTCCAGGTGGCCCAGGCCGCTCACCTCGCACCGGCAGAGCAGCCCGACCGGATCGCGGACGTGCTGGCGAAGTTGAGGAGATTGGGAACCAAATGACCAATGGCCGCTACGACGAAGGCATGGCGACGCGCCGCGAAGTACTCGGCGACAGCTACGTCGAGCAGGCGAACGCCAGGACCACCGACTTCACCGAGGACTTTCAGCGGATCGTTACCGAATTCGCCTGGGGCACAATCTGGACGCGGCCGGGTTTGGACCGTCGCAGCCGTTCGATGATCACGCTCACAGCGCTCATCGCCCGCGGCCACCACGACGAGCTTGCCCTGCACCTTCGGGGCGCACTGCGCAACGGGCTGACGCGGGAGGAGATCAAAGAAGTGCTGCTGCAGGCGGCGGTGTACTGCGGAGTGCCGGACGCCAACGCCGCGTTCCGCGTTGCGCAGCGAGTACTCGATGACGCTGAGGGTCAACGTGATTCGCTATAACCGCCTTGGCCGCGGGCGGAATTCTTCTACTATCCAACTAATGGGCTTTCAAGGCCGACCGAAGGACTGATGATGGACTCCATTTCGCTGACCACCATGGCCGCAGAACAGCTCACCGCGGCGCGTCAGGCGCACAGTGGTCGCGCCTCGCACACACTGCATGGCGGGCATACCCACGAACTGCGGCAGACCGTGGTGGCGTTACTTGCCGGGCACGAACTCTCCGAACACGACAGTCCCGGACAGGCGTCACTGCAGGTTTTGCAAGGACATGTGCACCTGACTGCCGGTGACGATAGCTGGGACGGCAAGACCGGCGACTACGTCGTCATCCCTCCGCAACGGCACTCCCTTCAGGCGATCGACGATTCGGTGGTCATGCTGACCGTCTTCAAAAGCCTGCCTTCCGGGTAGTCAGATGCTGTCGACGCCCTGGTCCCGGGCAATGGGCCTCCGCGTGCCAATCGTCAATGCCCCCATGGGCGGTGTTGCCGGCGGGCGGCTCGCAGCCGGGGTCAGCGCCGCCGGCGGACTGGGTATGGTCGGCATGGGCACTGCCGGGTCGACGACGTCATTGCATGCCGAATTGCCCTATGTGACAGGGACATTCGGAATCGGCCTGGTGGACTGGGTTATGCGAAAAGAAGCGGGCCTGTTCGAGGCAGCCCTCGCCGCGCAGCCGGTGCTGATCTCGGTCAGCTTCGGCACCGACCTGTCCTGGGTCAGGCGGGTCCACGATGCCGGAATCAACGCTGCCACACAGGTTTACAACGGTGCGGAGGCACGCAGAGCACAAGACGCCGGGGTCGACCTGATCGTGGCGCGCGGCAGTGAAGGTGGCGGCCACGGCGATGCGACGATCGGCACGCTGCCGTTGCTCGACGCGGTGTTGGACGTGGTGTCGGTGCCGGTGCTGGCGGCGGGAGGCATTGCGTCGCCGCGCAGCCTCGCGGCGGTGCTAGCCGCCGGCGCCAGCGGAGCCTGGTTGGGGACGTGCCTGTCGGCATCAGTGGAGGCGCTGACGACCGACGCCGGACGCCGCGCGCTGGTCGCGGCCCGCGAGACCGATACCGCCAGCACCCGGGTGTACGACATCGTCCGTCATCTGCCGTGGGCGGAGCGGTTCCCGTCACGCGTGCTGCGCAACGACTTCGTCGCGCGATGGACCGGGCATGAGGACGCGCTGGCCGAAGATGCCGATGCTGAAGCCGAACTCGCTATCGCGATCGCCGCCGACGACCGCCGAATCGCGGCGGTCGATGCGGGCCAGGGTGTCGGGATGGTCACCGGCGTCGTGCCGGTCGGCCAAGTCATCGATGAGCTCTGCGCCGGCGCCGAAAAGCTACTCGCGGGGTGGGGCTGAACCGATACACATCGAGGGGTCGAAGAGAGAGAGCCTGCCTCAGACAGCCCGCACGTAACGCTTGTTCATCACGCGCTGCAGCACTGAGGTGAACGGACCTCCGGCCTTGCTCCACCACGTCGCCGGCCGGGAGAACGCAGATACCTCGGCGAACACCGCGGAGGTGACGGGGTCGTGGCGCACCACGAAACGCTCCTCGCCGGATTCGGGATGGCCGGGCAACGTGCCGTAGGCGAATCCGCGGACGTGCGGCTCGTCGACGACGTACACCACCCGGCAAGGCGCCTTCAGGAAGCCGATTTTCACGACGACGACCGTGCCGACGGTGATGAACTCGCTGCTGGCCTGCACTCCCAGGCCGGAACCACGCTGCATGCCCCAGTGCATGACCGCATCGGCGGCCTGTTCGAAGCGCAGTTGTCCCATGCCGATATGGGCTGAGTAGCCGATGTGCTTGTAGCCCGGGGGCATCGGGCCGGCCGTCGCACCCACCTCCGGATAGGTGAACGGCAATTGAGCAATCGTGTGCAAATCCACCGGCCCAGCTTGCCACGCGGACGTGGCCGGTTTTTGTCGGCTGGCGTACGGTCGGCGATGTGACTACCCAAGCTCCCGCCCAGGCATCCGGAACCTTCACTCTCGGCGGTGATCTCACGATCAATCGCCTCGGCTACGGCGCGATGCGCCTGACGGGTAAGGGGGTTTGGGGCCCACCAGCCGACCGGGACGAAGCGGTTCGCGTGCTGCGGCGCGCGGTCGAGCTCGGTGTCAACTTCATCGACACCGCGAACTCATACGGCCCCTACGTCGCCGAGGAGATCATCCGGGAGGCGCTGCATCCCTACGACGGGCTGGTGATCGCAACCAAGGCAGGGCTGCTGCGAACCGGACCCGACGTGTGGATTCCGCTGGGATTTCCCGCCTATTTGCGGCAAGAAGCCGAACTCAGCCTGCGACGGCTGGGCGTGGACACCATCGACCTGTTTCAGCTGCACCGCATCGACGACAAATTCCCGCTGGAAGACCAGATCGGTGAGCTGGTCAAGCTGCAGCAGGAGGGCAAGATCCGCCACATCGGTCTCTCGGAGGTCAACGTCGACCAGCTGCACGCCGCGCAAAAGATCGCGCAGATTGTCTCGGTGCAAAACCTGTACAACCTGACCACCCGCACCGCCGAAACCCTGCTGGACGAGGCGACCAAACAAGGGATCGGGTTCATCCCGTGGTTCCCGCTGGCCGCAGGCCCGCTGGCTGCGCCGGACGGCCCGCTGGCCAAATTCGGCGCCGAGCACGGCCATGCGACACCCTCGCAGCTGGCGCTGGCCTGGCTACTCAAACGGTCACCGGTGGTCCTGCCGATTCCGGGGACATCGAGTGTGGCGCACCTGGAGGAGAACGTCGCGGCGGCGGAGATCGAGCTCAGCGACGACGAGTTCGCGAACCTCAGCGCGCTCGGCGAACAGAACGCCTAGCCCGACGACGACGCCAGATGCCGGGCAATACGGTGTTCTGGTGGCCGGCGAACATGCGCGACATCCAGGCGGTGGATTCAACCCACCTGAACCGACGACCAAGGGCGGCCCGGACTATGGCCGGTTCATCGAAGCAATACGCACCCTGCAGGACCACGCCCGAGCCGTCGATGCGCCCGACGAGGTGATCAGCGAAGCGGCCGACCTGATCGAAAAGGTGTCGGATCTACTCGGTCCCTTCGACACCGACGAATGGGCGACCCCGTCCGGGCGCCGCATCGACCTACCCAACCGCGGCAATATCCTCCCGGTGCCGATGAAGGTGCACCGAACCGACGACGGCCGCATCCAGGGCTGGGCCCGCTTTCGCCGGTTCCACCTGGGCCGCAACGGCGCCGTCCACGGCGGGGCGCTGGGGCTGCTGTTCGATTCGGTCTTGGGTATGACGTCGGGCGTGATCACCGGCGGTCCACGCCAGCGCACCGCGTACCTACACGTCAACTACCGCCAGATCGTCCCGATCGACAAGGAACTACAGGTCGACGCGCGAGTAGACCGGGTGGAGGGCCGAAAGATCTTCGTATCCGGCCGCCTCAGCGACGGCGACAGCGTGCTCACCGATGCCGAGGCGTTGTTCGTCCTCCTCAAACCGGGCCAGCCCTAAGGACTGAACCCTGGGCTTGGTGGGGATTGAAGCCATCCCGATAGCATGGTCGGGTCCCTCTGAACACCCGAAAGCCATGGAGACCGCGTCGATGACCGCCCCCGCACACCCCGCCCCCGGGTCCGATGGCGGTGACCCGCGGCACCCGGCTGAGCCGGGTTTGCGGTCACCGCAAGCCCCGATCCGGGTGCCCGCCGGGACGACCGCGGCGACCGCGGTGCGCGACGCGGGTCTGCCCGGCCGCGGTGCCTCCGACGCGATCGTGGTGGTGCGCGACACCGACGGCAAACTGCGCGACCTGAGCTGGATTCCCGAGGCTGACGTCGACGTCATCCCGGTGGCGGCTGACACCGACGACGGGCGCAGCGTCATCCGGCACTCGGCCGCGCACGTTCTGGCCCAAGCTGTGCAGGATCTGTTCCCGCACGCCAAGCTTGGCATCGGGCCACCGGTCGTCGACGGCTTCTACTACGACTTCGACGTTGCCGAGCCGTTCACCCCGGAAGACCTGGGCAAGCTGGAAAAGCGGATGCGCCAGATCGTCAAAGAAGGTCAGCTGTTCGACCGGCGCGTCTACGAGTCCAAGGATCAGGCCCGCGGCGAGCTGGCCGGCGAGCCTTACAAACTCGAGCTGGTCGACGACAAATCCGGCGATCCCGACGTCATGGAAGTCGGTGGCGACGAGTTGACCGCCTACGACAACCTGAATCCCCGCACCCGCGAACGGGTTTGGGGCGACCTGTGCCGCGGTCCGCACATCCCCACCACCAAGCACATTCCGGCGTTCAAGCTCACCCGCAGTTCGGCCGCCTACTGGCGGGGCGACCAGAAAAATGCCAGCCTGCAACGGATCTACGGAACCGCGTGGGAATCGCAGGAAGCATTGGACCGCCACCTCGAGCTGCTGGAGGAAGCTCAGCGTCGCGATCACCGCAAGCTGGGCGTTGAGCTGGACCTGTTCAGTTTTCCCGACGAAATCGGTTCGGGCCTGGCGGTTTTCCATCCCAAAGGCGGCGTGGTACGCACCGAGCTGGAGGACTATTCGCGGCGGAAGCACGCCGAGGCCGGATACCAGTTCGTCAACACCCCGCACATCACCAAGGAACAGCTCTACATCACCTCGGGCCATCTGGAGTGGTACGCCGAGGGCATGTTCCCGCCGATGCATATCGATGCGGAGTTCAACGAGGACGGGACGGTGCGCAAGCCCGGGCAGGACTACTACCTCAAGCCGATGAACTGCCCGATGCATCACCTGATCTACCGGTCGCGCGGCCGCTCCTACCGCGAACTTCCGTTGCGGCTGTTCGAGTTCGGCACCGTCTACCGCTACGAGAAGTCCGGTGTGGTGCACGGCCTGACCCGGGTGCGCGGCATGACGCAGGACGACGCCCACATCTACTGCACGCGCGAGCAGATGCGCGACGAGTTGGCTTCGTTGTTGCGTTTCGTGCTGGACCTGCTGGCCGACTACGGCCTCAACGATTTCTACCTCGAGTTATCCAGCAAGGACCCGGAGAAATACGTCGGTTCCGACGAGGTGTGGGATGAAGCGACCGAGATTCTGAGCGAGGTTGCCGAGGGCTCGGGTCTGCACTTGATTCCCGACCCGGGCGGCGCGGCGTTCTACGGCCCGAAGATCTCGGTGCAGGTCAAGGATGCGCTTGGTCGTAGTTGGCAGATGTCGACCATTCAGCTCGACTTCAACATGCCGGAGCGATTCGACCTGGAGTACACGGCTGCCGACGGTTCACGGAAGCGTCCGGTGTTGATCCACCGCGCGCTGTTCGGTTCGATCGAGCGGTTCTTCGGGATCCTCACCGAGCACTATGCGGGCGCGTTCCCGGCCTGGCTGGCGCCGGTGCAAGTGGTCGGCATTCCGGTTGCTGATGGCCATGTGCTGTATTTGGAGGATGTTGCTGCTCAGCTCAAGTCACACGGCATTCGGGTTGACGTGGACACCAGCGACGACCGGATGGCCAAGAAGATCGTCAACCACACCAACCAGCGAGTGCCGTTCATGCTGCTGGCCGGCGACCGCGACGTCGAGGCCGGTGCGGTCAGTTTTCGGTTCGGTGACCGCACGCAGATCAACGGCGTTCCTCGCGATGAGGCGGTAGCCGTCATCAAGCAATGGATCGCCGACCGTGAAAATGACGTTCCGACTGCAGATTTGGTCAAGGTGAGTAGCCGTGGCTGAGGACGACTCGATCGTCGACAGGGGTGTCGGTGAGTCCGACCATCTGCAGCGGTTGTGGACGCCCTACCGGATGAGTTACCTGGCCGAGGGGCCGCTGAAGCAGGACACCGACAACCGGGACCAGCCGTTCACCGAGATCCCGCAGCTGTCCGACGAGGACGGCCTGGTCGTGGCCCGCGGCGAACTGGTCTACGCGGTGCTGAACCTCTACCCGTACAACCCGGGGCATTTGATGGTGGTGCCGTACCGGCGGCTTTCCGAACTCGAGGATCTGACCGAGTCGGAAAGCAGCGAGCTGATGGCGTTCATCCAGAAGGCGATTCGCGTCATCAAGAACGTGTCGCGCCCGCACGGGTTCAACGTCGGGGTCAACCTGGGTCAGTCGGCGGGCGGCTCGCTAGCCGAGCACCTGCATGTACACGTGGTGCCGCGATGGGGTGGCGACGCCAACTTCATCACGATCATCGGCGATTCCAAGGTGATCCCGCAGTTGCTGCGCGACACCCGCCGCCTGCTGGCCACCGAGTGGGACAGGCAGTCGTGAGCAAGCTGTTGTCCCGTGAGGGAGTAGCCCGGGTCACCAACCCGGTGGCGCGGGCGTTTCTGCATGCCGGCTTCACCGCCGACGGGGTCACCATCATCGCCACCGCCGCCGCGGTGCTGGCCGCATTGACGTTGTTTCCCGTCGGCAAGCTGTTCGCCGGCACCTTGGCGATCTGGTTCTTCGTCATGTTCGACATGGTCGACGGGGCGATGGCGCGAGAAAGCGGCGGCGGCACCAGGTTTGGCGCGGTGCTGGATGCTACCTGCGACCGGATCAGCGACGGCGCGGTGTTCTGCGGGCTGGGGTGGTGGGCGGCGTTCGGACTGGGCAGCCGGCCGCTGGTGGTAGCGACGTTGATCTGCTTGGTCACCTCGCAGGTGATCTCGTACATCAAGGCGCGCGCTGAAGCCAGTGGGCTGCGCGGTGACGGCGGCTTCATCGAACGGCCCGAACGGCTGATCATCGTGCTCGTCGGGGCGGGACTCTCGGACCTGCCGATATTTCCGTTGCCGTGGGCGTTGCCGGTGGCGATGTGGTTGCTGGCCGTGGCCAGCATGGTCACCTGTGCTCAGCGGTTACACACCGTGCGCCACTCGACCGGTGCGGCCAATCCGCTGCCAGCACCGGGGAAGTCAGGAGAGGGCGACCCGTGATCTTCCCGGCTGGTTTGAAACTGCCTGGGGTCAGCGGTCTTTCGCTGGGCAGTCGAATGACCGACCTGGGTTTTGCGGCTGGGTGGCTGACGGTGCGTGCCATGCCGGAGTTCGCCGCGCGCAACGTCTTTGACGCCGGCGCGCTATACGCGTCGCGTAATGGGGGACCGGATCAACTGCGCAATAACCTCGCGCGCGTCACCGGCGTAGCGCCGAAGGACGTGCCCGACAGCCTGATGCGCGCGTCGCTTGAGTCCTATGCCCGCTATTGGCGGGAGGCGTTCCGGCTGCCGACGATGGATCACCGCGCGCTCGGCGAGCGGCTGGCTGAAGTAGTAGAAGGCAACGAGCACGTCGATGCGGCGCTGGCCGCCGGCCGCGGCGCCGTGATGGCGTTGCCGCACAGCGGAAACTGGGACATGGCCGGGGTGTGGTTCGTCCAGCAGTACGGCAGATTCACCACCGTCGCCGAACGGCTCAAACCCGAGTCGCTGTACCGGCGGTTTATCGACTACCGGGAAAGCCTGGGATTCGAGGTGATCCCGCTGTCCGGCGGCGAGCAGCCACCCTTCGAGCTGCTCAGCGAACGCCTGCGGGACAACAAATTGGTATGTCTGATGGCCGAACGCGATCTGACCCGCACCGGGGTCCAAGTCGACTTCTTCGGCGAACCGACCAGGATGCCGGCCGGTCCGGCGAAGTTGGCGATCACCACCGGCGCGGCGCTGCTGCCAGTGCATTGCTGGTACGAGAGTGACGGGACCCGCGTCCGCTTCTACCCGCCGCTGGACTGCGCCAGCGGCGACGTCGGCGTCGTCACTCAGGCGCTGGCCGACGTCTTCGCTCGCAACATCGCCGACCATCCCGCCGACTGGCACATGCTCCAGCCGCAATGGCTGGCGGATCTGTCCCAGGAGCGCCAGGCCCGATTGGCGGAGAGCTGATGCGGATCGGGATGGTGTGCCCGTACTCGTTCGACGTCCCGGGCGGGGTGCAATCGCACGTGTTGCAGCTTGCCGAGGTGATGCGGGCCCGCGGTGAGGACGTCAGCGTGCTGGCGCCGTCATCGCCGCATGTGTCGCTGCCCGAGTACGTGGTGTCGGCCGGCCGGGCCCTCCCAATTCCGTACAACGGTTCGGTGGCCCGTGTGCAGGTCAGCCCGAGCGTGCACGGCAAGGTGCGGCGCTGGCTGACCGAGGGCGACTTCGACGTGCTGCACCTGCATGAGCCGAATGCGCCCAGCCTGTCGATGTGGGCGTTACGGATTGCCGAGGGGCCGATTGTGGCCACCTTTCACACCTCGACCACCAAATCGCTGACGCTGTCGGTAGTTCAGGGCTTGCTGCGACCGATGCAGGAGAAGATCGTTGGCCGCATCGCGGTGTCCGACTTGGCCCGACGTTGGCAGATGGAGGCGCTGGGCTCGGACGCGGTCGAGATTCCCAACGGCGTCGACGTTGCCGCGATCGCCTCAGCACCGCTACTCGAGGGCTATCCACGCCCCGCCAAGACGGTGTTGTTCTTGGGCCGCTACGACGAACCCCGCAAGGGGATGGCGGTGCTGGTCGATGCGCTGCCCAGCCTGGTCGAACACTTTCCGGGACTGCAGGTGCTGATCGTCGGCCGCGGTAATGAGGACGAACTACGCGACAAAGTCGGCGGATTGGCCGGCCATCTGCGATTCCTCGGCCTGGTCGACGACGCCGCCAAAGCGTCGGCACTGCGCAGCGCCGATGTGTACTGCGCGCCGCATCTGGGCGGGGAAAGCTTCGGCATCGTGCTCGTCGAGGCGATGGCCGCCGGTACTCCGGTGGTGGCCAGCGACCTGCACGCGTTCCGCCAAGTGCTTCGCGACGGGCAGGCCGGGCGGCTGGTTGCCGTCGACGACAGCGCTGCACTGGCCGATGGTCTGATCGCGGTGCTGGAGAACGAGCCGCTGGCCAAGCGCTACGCAGCGGCCGGCGCAGAGGCGGTGTGCCGCTACGACTGGCCAGTGGTGGCGAATCAGATCATGCGGGTCTACGAGACGGTCGCCGTGACCGGCAGCAAGGTGCAGGTGGCGAGCTGATGTGGTGGACGATTGTGCTGGTCGTGGCACTGCTGTTACTGCTGCTGGTGGTGCTCGGGTTCGGCGCCTGGGGGTTTCGCACCGCCAATCGGCTGGACCGCCTGCACGTGCGCTACGACCTGTCCTGGCAGGCTCTGGATGCCGCGCTGGGCCGCCGGGCGGTGGTGGCTCGCGCGGTCGCGGCCAGCGCGTTCGGCGGCCCGTCGGACGCTGAGGCCAGGCAGTTGGTGGCGCGGGCCGACGCTGCAGAAGGCTCCCCTCGGACGGGGCGTGAAGCATGCGAGAACAAGCTGTCGGCCGCGCTGGCGATGGTCGACTCGGCCGCGGTTCCGGCGGGCCTGATCGCGGAGTTGGCCGACGCCGAAGCCCGCGTCGTGCTGGCCCGCCGATTCCACAACGATGCTGTCCGCGACACGCTCGCGCTGCGAGAAAGACGTCTGGTCCGGCTGTTCCGGTTGGCTGGAACAGCCGCGCTGCCAAGCTATTTCGAGATCGCCGAACGGGCACAGGCGCTACGCCACGCCGATCACCCCGCCGCCGGCCGGCGCACGTCGGCGCGGGTGGTGTTGATCGACGAGACCGGCGCGGTGTTGCTGCTGTGCGGATCTGACCCCGCGGCGCCCGGGACCGCCGGTGCCGCGGCGCCACGGTGGTGGTTCACCGTGGGAGGTCAGGTCGGCGAAGGGGAGTCTTTGACGCAGGCCGCGGCTCGAGAGCTGTCCGAGGAGACCGGCTTACAGGTCGACCCCGCCGAGATGGTCGGACCGATGTGGCGGCGCGACGCGGTGTTCGACTTCAACGGCGCAGCAATCGACAGCGAGGAATTCTTCTTCGTCCACCGCACCAGGCGCTTCGAGCCGTCCACCGTCGGGCGCACCGAGCTGGAGAACCGCTACATTCACGGTCACCGTTGGTGTAACGCTGCCGACATCGCCGCACTGGCCGAAGCCGGTGAGACGGTGTATCCGCTGCAGCTCTCCGAGCTGCTGACTCAGGCAGTTGCCCTGGCCGGCTCGCCTGATCGGCCCGGGCAGCTGCAGTCCATCCGCTGAGGGCGCGATGCGGTGGAAAATACGATTTGGCGTTGACCACTAGAATTGGGTGACACCAGTTGAAGGAGATCAGCAGTGGATAGCGCCGCGTCGTCGCACGGCACTGGGCGGACGGGAACCGCGCGGGTCAAGCGCGGCATGGCCGAGATGCTCAAGGGCGGCGTGATCATGGACGTCGTTACCCCGGAGCAGGCCCGGATCGCCGAGGGTGCCGGCGCCGTTGCGGTGATGGCGCTGGAGCGGGTACCCGCTGACATCCGCGCGCAGGGCGGGGTATCGCGGATGAGCGACCCCGACATGATCGAGGGCATCATCTCCGCGGTCACCATCCCGGTGATGGCCAAGGCCCGCATCGGCCATTTCGTCGAAGCGCAGATCCTGCAGAGCCTCGGTGTGGACTACGTCGACGAATCCGAAGTGCTGACGCCGGCCGACTACACCCACCACATCGACAAGTGGAAGTTCACCGTTCCCTTCGTCTGTGGTGCGACAAATCTGGGTGAGGCTCTGCGGCGCATCAATGAAGGCGCGGCGATGATTCGCTCCAAGGGCGAAGCGGGCACCGGCGACGTGTCCAATGCGACCACGCACATGCGTGCCATCGGGGGAGAGATCCGGCGACTGGGCTCGCTGTCCGAGGACGAGTTATATGTGGCGGCAAAGGAATTGGCTGCGCCGTACGATCTTGTCGTCGAGGTCGCGCGAGCCGGGAAGTTGCCGGTCACCTTGTTCACCGCCGGCGGTATCGCCACACCGGCTGACGCCGCGATGATGATGCAGCTCGGCGCCGACGGGGTGTTCGTCGGCTCGGGCATCTTCAAGTCCGGGGACCCGGCGCAGCGCGCCGCCGCGATCGTGAAAGCCACCACCTTCTACGACGACCCCGATGTGCTGGCCAAGGTGTCGCGCGGTTTAGGCGAGGCGATGGTGGGCATCAACGTCGAGCAGGTCCCGGAGCCGCATCGCCTGGCCCAGCGCGGCTGGTAAAAACACCCCGTGTCGATCGAAAAGATCCTTGATCTCGAGCAACTCGAGGTCAACATCTACCGGGGCAGCGTGTTCAGCCCCGAATCGGGGAACTTTCAGCGCACCTTCGGCGGCCAGGTGGCCGGCCAGTCGCTGGTGTCCGCGGTACGGACCGTCGATCCACATTTCCTGGTGCACTCGCTGCACGGGTACTTCATCCGGCCCGGAGACTCGTCGGCGCCAACGATCTTCATCGTCGAGCGGCTGCGCGACGGTGGCTCATTTTGCACTCGCCGGGTCAACGCGATCCAGCACGGCCAGACGATCTTCTCGATGTCGGCGTCCTTTCAGACCGATCAGGAGGGCATCCACCACCAGGACGTGATGCCGTCGGCGCCACCACCGGACGACCTGCCGGGGCTGAAGTCGATGAAGGTATTCGACGACGCCGGGTTCAGGCAGTTCCAGGAGTGGGACATCCGCATCGTGCCGCGCGATCAACTGCACCGCTTGCCGGGCAAGGCGGCCCAGCAGCAGGTGTGGTTCCGCCACCGTGACCCGCTGCCCGACGACCCGGTGCTGCACATCTGCGCGCTGGCCTACATGAGCGACCTCACCCTGTTGGGCTCAGCGCAGGTCACCCATCTCGACGAGCGCGAGCACCTGCAGGTGGCCTCGCTGGACCACGCGATGTGGTTCATGCGGGTGTTCCGCGCCGACGAGTGGCTGCTCTATGACCAGTCCTCACCGTCGGCTTGCGGCGGCCGGGCGCTGTGCCAGGGCAAGATCTTCAATCAGTACGGCGAGATGGTCGCTGCCGTCATGCAGGAGGGGCTGACTCGCTTCCCGAGCGAGCACCGGTGAGCGCCGCGCGGATCGGGGTGTTGGCGCTGCAGGGCGATACTCGCGAACACCTTGCGGCGTTGCGCGACTGCGGCGCCGAATCGATGCCCGTCCGGCGCCGCGACGAACTCGATGCGGTCGACGCGCTGGTGATTCCCGGTGGCGAGTCGACCACCATGAGCCATCTGCTACGCGAACTCGACTTGCTGGAGCCGCTGCGCGCCCGGCTGGCCCACGGGTTGCCGACCTACGGCGCATGCGCGGGCATGATCCTGCTGGCCAGCGAGATCCTGGACGCGGGAACGGCCGGCCGCGAGGCGCTGTCGTTGTCTGGCATCGATATCACTGTGCGGCGCAACGCCTTTGGGCGTCAGGTCGACTCATTCGAAGGTGATATTGCGTTCGACGGTTTAGACGGCCCGGTGCATGCGGTCTTCATCCGCGCGCCGTGGGTGGAGCGAGTCGGCGACGGTGTGCAGGTATTGGCTCGAGCCGCGGATCACCCGGTTGCGGTTCGGCAGGGTCGGGTGCTGGCCACGGCGTTTCACCCGGAGGTGACGGGGGACAGGCGGATTCACCGGTTGTTTGTCGACATCGTCAACGGTCGACGTTGATACCGGGGGCCGGCAGCGCCCACCGGATGCCGCCGACCAGAACACGGCCGATGCCGCGCACAACGGTGAGTTCCACCGGCGGAAAGTACGGCAGCAGCAGCGGTACGCGAGCCCACAACGGCAACATCGAGACCGCCGTCGCGGCCAAAACGCCATAGGGGGCCCGCGCCGCTAACGACAGCGGCGGCGTCAACAGCAGGAACCGGGCCGCGTCACGCGCGGCCGCCGTGCTGCGTAACTCGGATCGAAATGCGTTGAGCCGTTGCGCCAGTGCACGTTCGGAGCGCGGTGGGTCGACCACGCCGAGCTTGGCCGCGATATCGGCCATGTCGGCGACATATTCGTCTCTGCCCGCCTGGTCCAGCGGGGCGGCGCCGTAAAGCTGGTATGCCCGCAAAAAGCTGTCGGCCTCGGCGACATGCACCCATTCCAGCAAGTGCGGATCGGTGGCCGTATACGACCGGCCGTCGGCGGCGATCCCGTGTACCCGCCGGTGGATTCCCCGGACGCGATCGACGGCGCGCTGGGCGTCGACCGCGGAACCGAATGTCGTCTCGGCCAAAAACGTGCTGGTGCGCTGCAGGCGGCCCCACGGGTCGTCCCGATAGTTGGAGTGCTCGGCCACACCGGCCATGGCCAAGGGATGCAACGACTGCAGGAGCAGGGCCCGCAACCCGCCGACGAACATCGAGGCGTCGGCATGAACCCGGCGTATCGGGCGGTGTTCGGCAAACCAGCGCGGGCCAGGCGTGTGGTGGATGCGCACCCGCTCCGCCGGGCCGTCGGGGCCGGCGACCATCTCGAACAGGCTGCTGCCCAGAGCGTCCCGTACCGCCTGCAGCGGGTTTTGCGTCGTCACCATTTTCAGGTTAATGCAGTGTTTGATGGCGGTGTTCGGGGTGTAATGACAGTTCGGGTCCAGAAAGGTCAACGATGAAGCGCAATGTAGCCGCCGCGATCGTGATCGCCGCGCTGTCGATAAGTGGTTGCTCTGCCTCACAAGTCGTCAACACCGGCGGCAGCACCAAATGCAAAGACTTTGTGACGCAGGACGAACAGAAGCAAGACTCCGAAGTCACCAAAATGCTGAAGGACGCAAACGGCGCCGACCCGAGCGCGATGGAACTCAAGGTATCGCGCCGAAGAGCGTTGATGTACTGCCAGACAGTCGGCAGTCCCGACAATCCGATCTCCAACGCGCCGCACCGCTGACCGCCGGTCAACGGCGCCGCCGTGGTGCGGTGTTTGAAATGGCGCGTTGCTGTGTAAAAGCTGCCCATGAACCCATCTGCCGGCAGCGCGGCGACCAGCAAATTCGACGAACGCGTGTACACCTGGCGCGATATTCCGGGCTGGTTTCAGTGGCGTCGTCATCAAGAGGAAGCCGCCGCGCACTTTCGTGACGCACAGTGGTTCGTCGAGGTGGGTTGTTACCTGGGGCGCAGCATCTGCTCGTTGGGAGAGGTCGTGCGCGAGGCGGGGCTCGACACTCGAATAGTCGGCGTCGACACTGCGCGGGGCAGCGGCCCAGAAGGCCGCGGCGAGAACGACGCTCACGGAGAAGCTGTCGACTACGGTGGCGGCACTTTTGCGGGCCTGTTGCACCGCAATGTCGTCGACTGCGGTTTGGCCGAAACCATCCAGCTGGTGATCAGCGACTCGGTCGCGGCCGCCGACTTGTTCGCCGATGGATCGGTTGCGTGGGTGCACATCGACGCGCGCCACGACTACGAGAGCGTCGTTGCGGATATCAACGCGTGGGCACCCAAGGTGACAGCCGGGGGCTGGTTGTCCGGAGACGATTATCAGGCCGAATGGTGGCCCGGGGTGGTGCGTGCTGTCAGCGACACACTGCCCGATGCGTGCTCGTGGGGTTCGATGCAGTGGCGTTGGATCAAGCCGCGCTAAGCGAGTAGCCCCGCGCCGAGCCGCTGAGACGTCGTGATCGGAACGCCCACGTAGACTCGGCAGGCGAATTGAGAGCGACAGAAGAGGTAGTAACCGATGAGCGGCCATTCAAAGTGGGCCACCACCAAGCATCAAAAGGCCGTCAAGGACGCCCGCCGCGGCAAGGAATTCGCCCGGCTGATCAAGAACATCGAGGTCGCCGCGCGCACCGGTGGCGGTGATCCCGCGGGCAACCCGACGCTGTATGACGCCATCCAGAAGGCCAAGAAGACGTCGGTGCCCAACGACAACATCGAGCGGGCCCGCAAGCGTGGGGCGGGTGAGGAAGCCGGCGGCGCCGACTGGCAGACCATCATGTACGAGGGCTACGGACCCAACGGCGTCGCAGTGTTGATCGAGTGCCTGACCGACAACCGCAACCGTGCCGCGGGTGAGGTGCGGGTCGCGATGACCCGCAACGGTGGCAGCATGGCCGACCCGGGGTCGGTGTCTTATCTGTTCTCCCGCAAGGGCGTGGTGACCCTGGAAAAGAACGGACTGACCGAGGACGACGTGCTGACCGCCGTGCTGGACGCCGGGGCCGAGGACGTGAGCGATCTCGGTGAGAGTTTCGAAATCATCTCCGAGCCAACCGATTTAGTGGCAGTGCGGACCGCCCTGCAGGACGCTGGCATCGACTATGACTCCGCCGAGGCCAGCTTCCAGCCGTCGGTCAGCGTGCCGGTGGATCTCGACGGAGCGCGCAAGGTGTTCAAGTTGGTCGACGCGCTGGAGGACAGCGACGACGTGCAGAACGTCTACACCAACGTCGATCTCTCCGACGAGGTATTGGCCGCGCTCGACGACGAGTAACTAGTCGTTATTGGAGCCGAGATCGACGCTAGCGAGGCGCACTTTCCGCGCTGCGACGGTGCGGGTGGCGGGAAGACGCCCTCCGGTGAAGGCATGCATCACGGGTCGAAGTGAGGCAGTCGCGCGACCGGATGCGCTGATGCGGGCCCGGCCGTTTTCGGTTGCCGATGTGGATGCGCTCCCGCTGCGCCACAAGGGTGCACGCGGTGTGCGGAACTTCAGAGCCGCACTGTCGCTGAACGACGGCGGTGCCGCATCGCCGAAGGAGACCTGGCTGCGATTGCTGCTTCTCGACGCAGGTTTTGCCCAAGCCCGTGTCGCAGCTCCCGCTGCGTGGCGGCAGCGCCCAGATCGATGACAGCGCGACCGCCTCTGACACTTCCTCGTGCGGCCGTCGATCTCGGCCTAGCCGTGCTAAGGCTTGTTGGCGCCGTTGCTCCCGGGCATCCCGTTGGTGTTGCCGCTGCCCGCCTGGCCGTTGCCGCCGTTGCCTCCAGTCGCCCCAGTGCCATTGCCGCCGCCGCCGCCGCTGCCGCCGGCGCCGGTGCCGGTGGTACTCCCGGCACCGCCGGACCCCCCACTGCCGCCGGTGCCGGCAGTAGTGCTCGTCGCGGTGCCGTTTCCGCCAGTGCCGCCGCCGCCGCCGTTGGCACCTGATGCGGTTCCACCGGCGCCGCCGGCTCCGCCCGCACCACCAGTGGCGTTCGCGCTGCCGCCGTTGATTGTGCCGTTGCCGCCGGTACCGCCTTGTCCGCCGGGAGCGTCGGCCGTGCTGCCGCTTCCGCCGGCGCCGCCGGCGCCGCCGGTCGCCGTGCCCGACGAGGTGGCGCTGTGTGCGGTGCCATTACCCGTCGCCTCAGACAAGCCCGTTCCACCACTGCCACCGTCAGCGCCGTCGGCACCGGTCCCACTGGCGCCACCCGCTCCGCCGAGGGCAGTGCCCTTGGCGTCGCCGCCGGTAGCGCCGCTGATCGTGCCGCCGCCGCCGCCACCGCCGTTGTGACCTGCGGCGCCGATGCCGCCGGCGCCGCCGGTCGCGGTGCCCGTCGCCGTGCCGCTCGTCCCCGACGCCGCGACCTGGCCCTCGCCGCCGGCACCGCCCTGGCCGCCGGTAGTGCCCGCCCCACCGGCACCGCCGGTGGCGTGGGCACTGGTGATCGCGCCACCGGTGGTCGCATTGATGCTTCCTTCGCCGCCGTTGCCGCCGGCCCCGAGGCCCGTGCCGCCGGCGCCGCCGATGCCGCCGGTCGCGGTGCTGCTCGCCACGGAGTCGCCGCTGGCGGGCGCGTCGATGGAAGCCAGGCCGCCGGTGCCGCCGACACCGCCCGCTGCGGTGGCGCTACCGGCCCCGCCGGCGCCGCCGATGCCGCCGGTCGCGGTGCTGCTGCTGATGGTGCCGGCAGACCCGGCTTCACCGATGGTCGCGCTGCCGCCGATGCCGCCCGCGCCACCGTTGTTGCCGGCAGCGGTACCGCCTGCACTGCCCGCACCACCGGCACCGCCGGCGCCGCCGAGGGCGGTGTTGCTGGTGCCCGCGAGGTTCTCGGCATTACCGCCGGCGCCGCCGACACCACCGGCGCCACCGGTAGTGGTCGTGCCACCGGCACCACCGGCGCCGCCGGCACCACCGGCGCCGCCGGTGGACTTGTCGCCGCTGATCGTCGTGGCGTCGGCCGTCGTCGTACCTTGGCCGCCGGCGCCGCCGTCACCGGCGGTGCCGGTACCGGTCCCACTGGCAGCGGTCCCACTGGCGCCACCCGCGCCGCCGATGCCGGTGCTGCCTGTGGCGCTACCGTTGTCCGTTACCGAGACGGTGCCCGCGCCGCCCGCGCCGCCGGTCGCGCCGCTGGCTACACCAGCGCCGCCGGCCCCACCGGTCGCGGTGCCGCTGGAGATCGCGCCGCCGCTGGTGACGGAGCCGTTGCCGGCCGACAGCGAACCGGCCCCGCCGGCCCCGGCGTCGCCGCCGCCACTGGCATTACCACCGGCGCCGCCAGTGGCGGTACCACTTGCGACGCCGCTGTGACCCTCGCCGCTGGCGGCGGTGATGGCGCCTTGGCCACCAGCGCCACCGACGCTGCCCGCACCGGTTGCCGTGCCGCCGGCGCCGCCGGTAGCGGTGCCGATGGCGGAACCAGGCGCGGAGCCATCGGCAGTGCCTCCCAGGATGTCGGCGCTGCCGCCTGCGCCACCGTCGCCGCTGGCGGCGGCCGCCCCGCCTGCGCCACCGGTGGCGGTGCCACTCGCCAAGCTGCCGACTCCGTTGGACTCGATCAGGCCGTTGCCGCCATTACCGCCGAGGGCGCCGTTCGCGCCGCCGGCGCCGCCGACCCCGCCGACTGCGTGAGCGCCGGAGATGGCGCCGCCGTCGCCTGCCGAGACCTCGGCGCCACCGCCTTGCCCACCGACCCCAGCGGTCGTCCCAACTCCGGTTTGGCTCGCGGTGCCGCCGGCTCCGCCGGCACCACCGGCCCCGCCCGTCGCGGCGATGCTCCCGCTGAGATTGCCGCCGCCCGTCGACGAGATCTCGGCATATCCGCCGCCGCCTCCACCGCCGCCGCCCAGGCCGATCGACTGCTGGTTGAGAGGACCGCCCAAGCCGGCACCGCCTGCGCCGCCCGCACCACCTGCGCCGCCCGTTGCACCGGTGCCGGATGCGGCGCCGGTACCTCCTGCGCCTCCTGCGCCGCCCGCGCCGCTGAGGCCGCCCCGGCCACTGACGCCGCGCATTGAGGTGCCTTCGGCGCCGTGCTCACCGCCATTCCCCCCGGCCCCGCCTGCGCCGCCGAAGCCGTTGCCGCCGTTAGCGAATGTGCCGGTAGCACCGGTTCCGCCGGCGCCACCCGCTCCGCCGTCGCCGCCGCTGCCGGGGGCGCCGTTCACGCTGTCACCGCCGGCACCGCCCTCGGCGCCGGTTTGGCCGGCGACGCCTACGCCGTCGCCGCCGTTGGCGAAGGAGCCGGTAGCGCCCTTGTAGCCGTCACCGCCGCCGCCGCCGTTGCCGCCACGGCCAGTCCTCGATAAGGCGTCGCCTCCCTTGCCGCCCTCGCCAGGGCCGTACGTCGCGGAGCCATTGCTGCCGTCGCCGCCATTGCCGCCGTTGCCGTGGGTCAGGCCGCCGGCGCCGCCGTCGCCGCCGTTGCCGCCGTCGAATCCGTCGCCGCCGGCACCGCCGTTGCCGTGCCCAAGCGCGTCACCGCCATTTCCGCCGTTCTCCGCAATGCCGGTCGGATCGGTGGTGGAGTTAAAGGTGTAGCCCGCACCGCCGTTACCGAACATCGTCCCGCCGTCTTGACCATTGGGGTCGGCAGCGGTCCCAGGTGCGCCATTACAGATCATTCCGCAGGAGTCCCCTGCCGCGGCCGGATTGGCGTGCTCCAACCACCAGCCGTTGAGCATGTTGTCGACATGCGTGCCGAAGGTGCTGTTAATCCAATCCTGTTGCAGCTCATGAGAGAACGAGCTGAATGTCTCGGTCGACGAGGCCGCGGCGAGGGTCGAGTCCAGACCAGTCGTCGGGTCAGCGGAGGAGAACGAGCCCAATGTCTCGGTCGACGAGGCCGCGGCGAGGGTCGAGTCCAGACCAGTCGTCGGGTCAGCGGAGGAGAACGAGCTCAACGCGGCATCGAGGCTTGCGGCCCAGTGGTCCAGGCCCACGCTGAGCGCTGGGTCGATATTCGTCATCGATGTGATGATCGGCTCGAGGATGTTGTCGAGCCCAAAGTCGTCGGCGTGGGCCGCGGGCGCAGCGGCCAGCGGGACCAGGCCCAACGCCAAGAACGCGCTCGCGCTGGTGCCCAGGCCGATCACGCGTGTGCGACGGCGGGCCTTCGACCTGCGCGATCGGCCAACACTCTGCGAACGCTTGCGAGCAGTCATCGCCCAACCCCCCCTAAATGGGAATCCTTCAGCACTGGCTAAGTTAGACCTCAGAAGCGCGTTGAGAAACAGAATTTGCGCACACATTTTTGATTGATTTCTGGCGGCATCCCGGCATCGATGCGCACCAAGCCCGATCGGTGTCAAAGACGACACCAAACTGAGTGAGTCTCTGCGGCAGGCTGGCTAGTCGTAGCCGTGGCGCATGTCCTCGACGATGCGCGGATGCTCGAGCGTCGACGGCTCCAACGTTCGGCGTTGCACGTCGGTGGCGAACACCGTTGCAGCGTCCAGCACCGACTGATCGAGGAAACGTAGCGGCGGCGCGTTACGCGGCAGGGTTGGTCGCGGCGCCTTGGCGGCGCGGCGCGCCAGCGCGAAGCCCCAGTCGCCGAAGGTCGGGACGTAGACGTGGTAGGGCGTCACAGCGTAACCCGCGGCGGTGATGGTGGAAATCGCGCGCCAGAACGCCATTGGGGTGGAGTACGGGCTGCCCGACTGCACCACCATCAGCCCGCCCGGGGCGAGCGCGCGGGACACCAATGTGTAGAACTCGGTCGAATACAACCGGCCCAGCACCGGCGTATCGGGATCGGGCAGATCCACGATGACAGCGTCGAAGGCGGTTCTGGTATCGCGCAGCCACTTCATCGCATCGCCGGTCACGATGTGTACACGCGGGTTGTCCAGCGAACCACCGTTGGCGGAACGCATTGTGCTGCGCGCTAATTCGATGACAGCGGGATCGAGCTCGACCTGCACGATGTTCTCGACGCCCGGCGTTCGCAGCAGTTCACGTGCCGCCAGCCCGTCGCCGCCGCCCAGCACCAACACCGAGTGTGCTCCGTCGCCCAGTGCGGGATAGACGAGGCTTTCGGTATAGCGGTATTCGTCGCGGGTGGAGAACTGCAGACCACCATCGAGGTACAGCCGCATGTCGTTTCCGCGACGGGTGACCACGATCTCCTGGTAGGCGGATTGCCGAAACGCGATGATCGGGTCGGCGTAAAGCCTTTGGCGGCTGGCCGTTTCGATGTCCTGTGCGCGCAGCAGCAAGGTGACAAGCAGTGCCAGCGCGAGGCCCAGCGCGCACAGCGCCGCGCCCAGTTGCCGTGCGCTGACCACCCGCCGCAGCAGGAAAACCGAGACGATGCCCGCCGCGAGCAGGTTGATGATTCCGGTGGCCGCGGCCCCGCGGATCATTCCCAGGTGGGGCAGCAGCACGAACGGCCACACCAGCCCGCCGACCAGCGCGCCCAGGTAGTCGGCGGCGGTGAGGTTGGCCAACGTCCGGCCGGTATCGGTGGCTCCGGAGGTGCGGCCTCGCTGTAGCAGCGTCATCAACAGCGGCACCTCGGCGCCGACCAGACCGCCGATCAAGGCGGTGCCCAGCGCCAGCATGAGCAGGGATCCGCCGACGAACGAGAACACCACGTACAGCGCGGCGGCGGATAACCCACCGACGATGCCCAGCAGCGCTTCGACTGCGACGAAACTGATTGCCGCCCAGTTCAGTAACGGCTTCACCAACAGCGCGCCGGCGCCCAGCGCGGCGATGTAGCCGGCCACGATCAGCGAGGTGGCGACGATGCCGCCGCCGTTCAGGCTCGTCGACAGGGTCAGCAACGCTAGCTCGTAGATGATGCCGCAGGCCGCGCACGCCGAGACCGCGGCCAGCAGCACCGCTCGCCAGCGCGTGGTTGCGACCGGCTCTAGGGCGGGCGAATCGCTCTGTTGCTCAGTCGATGTCATGATAGCGCGGCGGCGGTCACTCCTCCCACGGCCAGCAGCATCACGGCCGTGGCGAACGCCGCCGGGTGCAGCTCCGGCTCGTCGATGTGTTCATGGAAGTCGCCCGGTATCACGAAGTGCATGCTCAAAATTGCGATCCCTTGCAGGACAACGCCCATCAGCCCGTACACCGCCACACCGACCAGCCCCTGGCCGAGTTGGCTGTAGCTGTTGGTGATCGCGCTGATGATGACCGCGGCCAGCGCGATGTAGTTCGCGCAGGCAAGGATGACGGCGTTGGGGCGGCGGTCGATGAAGACCAGCTGCCGCAGCTTCCCCGGCGTCAGCACGTCGACCACGAAGAAGCCGAGGACCAGGACGGCGGTGCCGACCAGGAAATACAAGATCGTCGCCAGGGCGCCTTTGAAGACCGGATTGAGGTCGATAGTTCCCAACTCGACGGCCAGGTACATGACTGTCTCCTTTTCGCTTCTACGCGGATTGCGTTCGGTTAGAGGTCATTTGGTTCCGCCCGGGCCACCCGTACTGCCACCCGAGCCGCGCGCCGGAGATCCGGGGTAGAACCCGGGGCCGAGGAAGATGAACGCGCCGTGGCTGTAGCCGGCGGCCAGGTCCTCGACGCGGATGCTGCACGGGTGTGTGCCGTCGGGTCCGACCGACACGATGGCGTCGTCGTAGCGCAGGTATTGGGTACCGGCGCTGGAGGCGCGCGCCGCGGGACTTTGGTAGGTGCCGATGGCGTTGGAAACCTGGGTGGGCGATCCCGTGCACAGATAGCGGGTCCCGCCGGCGTCGCGAGAATATTCCTGGTAGTGGGCAGCGAGATAAGAGCGGATATCCTTGTGCTGCAACGATATTCCGAATACGAGGCTGGCGATTGAAGAGGCAGCCAATCCAATGGCCAACATGAACAGGCCGTTGCGGCTCATGGGCGCCACCGGCTGGCGGTGTAGACGACGGTGCCGCCGGGCGGGGCGGGATAGAGATGCCAGGTCTGCCAACGCCAGCCGGCACCGTCAGGCTCGGCTGCCAGCGCGGTCAGCGCCGCGTTGTCGCCGGGGAATGTGCCGCCCAGCCAACCGTTCTCGGTTGCGCACCGTTGGCGCAGCTGATCCGCGAGCGCGCGGAACGCGACCTCGTCGTGCAGGTCGCTTCGAGATTCGAGGTGATAGCCGGGCGCCCGAGTGTCCTCGGGTAGCTCTCCGCCGAAATGGCACGAGACTTGTTCGGAGAAGCGGGTATTGGCGTGCTCGACGGTGATGACGTGTGACGCCCCCAGCACGCCCAGCACCAGCGTCCCGCCGTCGGGGTGGTCCAGGCGGCTGGTGGCCAGGGGGAGCGGCGCGGGTGCGTTGAGCGCCAGCCCGAGCCCCGAACCGCTGACGTCGACAGGGGTTACCGACAGCTGATGAAGTGGCACGGGGCGAGCCCCTACTCTGATGCCGGCGGTGGGGCCGGGTACACGGTGAGCTCGCCGGTCACCACCGACTTGCCGGTGGAAACCTCCCACGGCATGCCCGGCCCCCAGCGCTCGAAGGAGAGCAGCGCGGTCTCGTCGGGGCTGGTGTAGTCGACGAAGTCCATGTCGCCACCGGCCGGCAGGCCCGTCGTGCCCTCGGTGGTGTAGCCGGCGTGACCGCGCTCCGACTCGTGATAAGTCACGCCCTCGACCATGTGCTCGCCGCCGGGTTCGAGCTGCAAATCTTTGCGGCTGGTCCACATCGCGAGCTTGAGCCGCCCGTCGTCGTCTTCAACGCTGAACCAGATCGGCTGGTCGCCGCCTTCCAGCAAGTGTTCCCACCAAACGAACGGGCCTTCGCGATAGGTGACCGAGCCGCGCACCACATAGTCGACGCCGCCGTGGCTGACGATCGCGCCGGGTCCCAGCTGGCGAGGCCCGAATTCCGGTGCTGCGGCGGTGAACGCCAGGGGATCCTGGCGGCCGACGGGCGGCTTTTTCGGGCGCCGGAGCGCGGCGACGAAAACGACGATCGCCGCGATGAACAGCACGGCGGCGAGCACGAGCAGCACCGTTCCCATGCGCAACCTTTCCGCATGACCGCAGCGCGGCGTGATCGATAGTGCGGTTCAAGTTAACAGGTTCTGCCGGGTCAGGGCGGAGTACAGCGATCTAGATCGGCGAGCGGTTTTCGAGCGTGTTCGCCGCTTGAGCCTGACTCCGCCGGTCTCAGCCGCCGGGTTGGCCGGGCTGCCCAGCTTCGCCGGAGGCTCCGCCAGGTGAGCCGGGCGCACCGCCGGCGCCCCCCCTGGCCGCCCTTGCCGGGCTGACCGCCGGGCCCCGGGTGCTCCGCCGTTGCCGCCGTGCCCGCCCGCCCCGCCGGCGCCACCTTTGCCGCCATTGCCGCCGGCGGCCGCGCCGTTACCACCGGCATCGACGATGGCTGGGCCCCTGAGGGTGTAGGCGGTAGGCGCGGCACCCAGCGAAGTCATCGCAGCAGCCCGGATCAGGCCGGCAGCAGCACCCAGGCTTACGGGGCGGTATGCAATGACGTTGCGTGATCTGCGATTCCGCGTGACACAGCTGCGAGTCATCGGTTACCTCCATGGGAGCGGACTATTTTCCAGTTGCCGTCAAGGTAGTTCCACAAACGGGGGAGGGTTATCGACCGAGTATTCAACGGCTTTCGCGAGATCGCTCGCAGCCCCGTGCCAGAACGAGGCGAGACAATCGGTTGATGATGGAAAACCTTCGGCCACAGCAGATTCCGGAAAATGCTCGCCGTCGGGTTATCGGCTATGCGCACAACTTTTCGAGCTGGGCGATTTCAGAGTCCAAGTCTTTCCGGACTGGATTTTGAACATCAGGCGCCGCGTCGGTCAGGTAGTTGATGCCCAGCTGTTCGATTGTATTGGCCATGGCGCTGGCGGCGTTGGCGAGATCAGCGGGAGCCGCGGTATTTGCGTCGAGGCGATCCCGCAGGTACGTGCCACCCCCTATCAGGGCCAAACGTGCATTGGCGGCAATAGCGAGTTGGAGGTCTGGGTTTGGGCTTTGCAGGTGGGTATTGATCACGACGGCTTTATGGGCGGCGGCGTAGGCGGAGCATACGTTCGCTTTCGCGTCGCCGCCTTGTTGGGCGCGGGTGGCACCGTTGTGTGCCGGATGGAAATACGCCAGGGCGGCAAGAGCCGCGGCGATCACAGCGATTGCCAGGGCCACGTACGCGGGCCACCGCGAAGCATCTGACCAGCGTGGGACGGGCGCCGGCTTCTTGGAAGAAGGTTCCTCCTCGGAGGAGGCGTGCTTCTGGCTTCCGGTGTGGGCGGACTCTCCGAGAGGCCTGTCAGACATTGGCCAAGGATATCGCGCGCCGTTGGTGTTGGTAGCGCATTGTCGAAATGACTTTGGCTGCAATGGGTCTGCGGGAGGTTGCAGTCGACAAATGTTGCGCAAGCCAGGGTGGTGTGATCGGTTAGTGGTTAACGGCCACGGCCAGGAAGTCCAAGCGCCAGAGTGCCTGGAACAGCTTGCGAGCGAAATTCTCCCTGTCGGCCACGCTGCCACGCGACGAAGCTTCCGCGTGCACGGAGGCGGCGATCTCTCGAATCGTGCGCTGACCATCGACCTGTTGCACGAAAGGCAACTGGGCCGAATTCAGCGTTGTCCGCCAGTCCGACCGGTAAATCTCATTGCCGAACAGGCCGCAGCGCATCCGCATCAAGGGCACGTACTCGAGGCAGGCCTGCGTCGAAAAGTCAATTGCGTAAGATGCTTTCGGTCGTTCTGGACGGCATGCCATGAAGAAATGGCACGCGTTGACCGTGTGGAGACGCTCCATTGCCGACCATAGCGTTGGCTCAGGCAGTGCATTGATCGCCAGATAGACCTCGTTGGGCTGCGCGGACAAATCATGCGGGTAATACGGCGCCTTGTTCAACCACCCCTGAAACACGAGCCCGGCCGAGGTGACAAGGTCGATACAGTCATCGACGGTGTAACTGCGCTCTCGACCGTGCAGCAACGTATCGACCAGCATGGCGTCGAACTGTAAATCCCGTGCGACCTTCAGATAGCTTTGCACCGGGTGCTCGGCTGCCAGCAACGAAAGCGTCTGCCGGACAAGCGCGATCGACGCCTCGTTTTGGCCCAGCCCCAAATCCCGAAAGACCGACTGCAGCAGTTCGATCCCGATGCGGCCGTTCTTGGCATACAGCATCACGCCCATGGCGCCACCGGCTCGCAGACAACCCGCCACGGCATTCATTCCCGCCTGCGGGTCGGCCAGGTGATGCAACACACCGGTCGACACGATCAGGTCGAAATCGAGTCCCAGCGTGGGCAACTCCTCGATCGGAAGACGATGCAACTCCAAGTTGAACAGTCCGTGCTTGTCTTTGAGGTACTGCTGATGATCCAATGACGGCTGACTGATGTCGACCGCCACCACTTTGGCATCCGGATTCGTGAACGCGAAAGCTGCGGCCTGGTTGGTGCCACAGCCCGCAATCAAAATGTCAAGGTTGGGCTTGTATTCCTGATCCGGCCACAAAACCCGGTGCGCGTGGCTGGGGTCGAACCCTTCCCAGCTGTTAGCGAGCCATACCTCGAGATCCTGTATCGGTGGGGGGTACCGGTACCGCTCGTACTGGCGGGAGACAACGTCGGCACGCGGATCGTCGTTCATGTCTGTGGGTTGCCAAGCTTGCCTCGACGAGACCTCACACGACTTGCAGCCCGGCGGGAATTTTCTCCGGATCGCTCCAGAAGTCGTCGTGGACAAAACGTTTGAACAGATCCGGCGGCAACAACGTGTCACGCGGTTCGACTTTGACCTTACTGCCCACGGTGTGCAGCCCCGGTGTGCCGAGCCGTTGGTCGAACTGGGTGACGTCGTAATCGATGTGGTCAAAATCGTGCTCGAACGGCGGCTCACCGAGAAACGCGTAGATGGTGTGCATCGTCTTGGCCGGGTCGGCGGTCAGGGTTTCGTATTGCACCAGGAGCAAACGTTCCCGTTGCCCGCCGTAGCACGCCTGTTTGAGCGCATTGTAGGGAGCACCCACCATGCCATCCTGCGCTACGAGGTCATTGGCGCGGTTATAGACCGTGCCATCGGCGCTGTAGTTGAAAATCGCCGACGGGCTAAAGACATTCCGCTGGACCAGGCGCTCGATGCTGTCGACCACCCACGGCAGTTCACGCACGCAGGCAATCACTTTCGCATCGGGGAACAGCCGCGCAATCGCCGGCATCCACGCGCACCAGCCGCGGTTGGTATCGAAAATCACTTCGGCAGTGCAATCGGCATAGAAGTTGTCGAACAACCCATGCAGGATGCGCTCCCGCTTGGCGTCGTCGATGAACACCGAATACTCGTTACGTCCGCTCATCTCGCGCACCAGGGCACCCCACAGGCCGGCCAGCGGACCCGACATCGCGGCCTCGAACCGCGGGTTTTGCCGCAGCAACGCGGCTAGCAAGGTTGAACCCGAACGCGGCAGGCCGGAGATGAAATGGATGGATTCCATGGGCGCTCCCTTCCCTAACGCCGCTTCGTGGCGTTGCGTGCGGAATCTGGCCAGTTGATGACGAAAAACATTACTTGCGTGCGACGTGAGGCGCGTGAATTTCCACTCGGGGTGCACCGCCGCGCATCACACCACTGCTGCACGCCACGGCCCGCAGCGGGCCTCCACCCGCTGCGGGCCGTGGCCGGGGCGCGACTAGGGAGTGTTGACGCTCGGCGCGCTGTGGCCGGCCAGTCCGGGCGTATCGACGCCGCCGGGGCCGCCGGGCGTGCCGTTAGCCGCGAACGCGTCCGTGGTGCCCAACGATTGGGCGCTGCCGCCGCTGCCGCCGAGGCCGCCGACACCGTCGACCCCGCTGCCGCCGGCGCCGCCGTCGGCGCCGTTGCCGGCCGAGGCCACAACATTGTCGGAGTGAACGCCGCCGTAGGGTATGAGCCGTCCAATACCGCCGTCACCGCCCTTGCCGCCGACCGCACCGCCCGTACCGTCGACCCCGCCGTTACCGCCGTTGCCGCCGATGGCGGTGCCGTCGGTGAGCGTGGTGCCTTCTGGGCCGGTGTCGTTGTTGATGGTCGCCCACGCGTAACCGCCGTTACCGCCGTTACCACCATCGCCGTCACCGCCGGATCCGCCGAGGGCGGTGCTGTCGGTGGTGGTGCCGTAGTTGCCGGCCACCTGAGCGTTACCGCCATTACCGCCCAAGACGCCGGAGCCGCTGGCCGAGCCGCCGTCGCCACCGATGGCGGTGCTGTTGGTAGCCGTGGCGCCGGTTCCTTCAGACATAATTACCCCGTAGCCGCCGTAACCACCGATGCCCCCATTGCTGGCGGCCCCGCCGTTACCGGCGATGGCTGTGCCCGTGGCGTCACCACCGAGGGCGGTGTCGTAGTAGTAGCCGGAGTAGACCCCAGCCGGGCCGCCGTTGCCGCCCTGACTGCCGATGCCCGTGGCGGTCCCGCCGTTACCGCCGGTGGCGGTGCCGACACCGGTACCGTCCGCGCGGTTGGCGCCGACTTCGGCGAAGCTGCCGTTACCCCCGACTCCGCCGTCGATGCCGTTTCCGCCGGCGCCGGCGGTCGCGGTGCCGCTGCCGATGGAATTAGCACCGTCGGCTAAGACGTAGCCGCCGCCTCCGTAGCCGCCCTGGCCGCCGGCGGTGCCGTAGCCACCTGCCCCGCCGCGGACCCCGGTGCCAGTGGCGGTGGCCACACCGCCGCCGGTGGAGCTGATCTGGGCGTCGCCGCCGTTACCGCCGGTGGCGCTGTCACCGCCGCCGGCCCCGCCGGCGCCACCGGTGGCGCTGCCGCTAGCGACGCCGCTTGGTGCGCTGTCGGTGGTGATGCTGGCGTAGCCGCCGGTGCCGCCAGTCCCGCCGGCGCTGCCGTCGGCCCCGGCGGTGCCGGCGCCGCCAGCCCCGCCGTGCCCGCCGAGAGCGGTGCCGCTGGCACCGGTGCCGGTGATTTCGGCGCCGCCGCCGCCGCCGCCGCCGCCGCCGCCGAAGCCGGGACCGGCTGCGGTGTGCACGGCGCCGGCGCCGCCGGCTCCGCCAGCTCCGGCGGTGGCGTCCGTGCCGGTCTCGTAGCCGCTACCGCCTGCTCCGCCGTTGCCGCCGTTGCCGTCCGTGCCGTGCTTTCCGGTGTCGAGGCCGCCGTTACCGCCCTGACCGCCGGTGCCACCGTCGCCGCCGTTAGTGTTGGCGACACCGGTCGCGCCCTTGCCGCCCTCGCCTCCGTTGCCAGCGTGGGAGAACTTGGCGAATGCGTCCCCGCCGGTGCCACCCGACCCACCGTCGGGATTCGTAGCGGTGCCGGCCGCTCCGTTGCCGCCGGCGCCGCCGTTGCCGTGGGTCATTCCGCCGGCACCACCGTCGCCGCCGTTGCCGCCGTCGAATCCGTTGCCGCCGGCGCCGCCGTTGCCGTGCCCGAGCGCGTCACCGCCGTTTCCGCCGTCCGCTGCGGCGCCGGGGGTCGGATCGGTGGCGGCGGTGTACGTGTAGCCCGCGCCGCCGTTACCGAACAATGTCCCGCCGTCTCCACCATTGGGGTCCATAGCGGTCCCGGGCGTGCCGTTGCAGATCACACCGCAGGAGTCAGAGACGGCAAGGGCGGGATTTGCGTGGTCCGCCCAGGTGTTGAGCACGGTGTCGACGTGCGTACCAAACGGGCTGTTGATCCAGTCCTGCTCCAGGTTGTTCATGAATTCGGTGAACGGAGTGGTCGCCGAGGTCGTGTCGAGCACGGAGGCCCCAGTCACCGCGGCGTCGACACCGGACGTCGGGTCGGCGGTTGAAGCCGCGCCCAGCGCGGCGTCCAGACCCGACGTCGGGTCGGCAGCTGAAACACCGCCCAGCGCAGAGTCGAGGCTTGCCAGCCAGCCGTCCAGACCCGAGCCAAGCGCGGGGTCCGCGGACGACAGAGAACCGATGATGGTGTCGAGGATGCCGAAGTCATCGGCGTGCGCGGCCGGTGCGCTGGCCAGCGGGCCAAGGCCCAACGCCAAAAACGCGCCGGCGCTGCCGCCTAGGCCGATCGAACGCGCGCGACGGCGGCCCTTTGCCTTCCGCGACTGACGATTCCCCTTGGCGCTGTGCTTGCCCGCCATTCTCTATCCCCCTCTGTAGCGTGGTTGGACCTTCTCAGGTTGCGCTAAGTTAAACCTCAGGTCGTCGTAACGGAAGCGAAACGGATAAATGATCTTGAAAAATTTTGTGAATCGATCTTGAAACACATTTCCGCAGCTAGTTGCCCATCTTTTGGCGGGCCGTGAGCCCAGATAATTTACGGATCAGTTACTTAAGTATTTAGGGCGAGTTCTCAGGTTCGAGCGAATGTCATTGGCTTCTAAGGCATCGATCGGCTTCCTGCCGGGTCCGCCCGCAGCTAGCGACCCTGAAGACGTGGAACCCGCATGGTTACCGCGTGTCCTACCTGAAACTGTTGGCCAGCCCGTTAGTGTTTATCGAACAAGCGTTCGCAAACTAGGAGGCCGCGTGCGGGTGATGGGAGTCGACCCGGGGTTGACCCGCTGCGGGCTGTCGGTCATCGAGAGTGGCCATGGCCGCCAGGTCACCGCACTCGATGTCGACGTCGTGCGCACTCCGTCCGACGAGCCACTCGCGCGCCGGCTGCTCATGATCAGCGACACCGTCGACCATTGGATGGACACCCACCTGCCGGACGTCATCGCAATCGAGCGGGTGTTCGCCAATCAGAACGCGAATACCGCGATGGGGACCGCGCAGGCCGGCGGCGTAATCGCGCTCGCGGCGGCCAAACGCGACATCGACGTGCACTTCCACACTCCGAGCGAGGTCAAGGCCGCCGTGACGGGTAACGGCCGGGCCGACAAGGCTCAGATCACCGCGATGGTCACCAAAATCCTTGCGCTACAAACGAAACCGACGCCCGCTGACGCCGCCGACGCCCTGGCGCTGGCTATCTGTCATTGTTGGCGCGCGCCCATGATCGCGCGGATGGCCGAAGCCGAGGCCAAGGCCGCCGAACAACGCAAGAGATTCGCCGCGAAAGTGAAGGCGGCCAGATGATCGCATCGGTGCGGGGTGAGGTGATCGACATCGCCCTCGACCACGTCGTGATCGAGGCGGCGGGCGTCGGCTACAAGCTGATGGCGGCTCCGTCCACGCTCGCGACACTGCGCCGCGGCAGTGAAGCTCGTTTGATCACCGCGATGATTGTCCGCGAAGACTCGCAGACGCTCTACGGCTTTCCCGACGCTGATGCCCGCGACCTGTTCTTGACGCTGCTCGGCGTCTCCGGGGTCGGTCCCAAGATCGCGTTGGCCACCCTCGCGGTCTACGACGCCACCGCACTGCGGCAGGCGCTCGCCGACGGCGACGTCACCGCACTCACCCGGGTGCCGGGCATCGGCAAGCGCAGCGCCGAACGGCTGGTGCTCGAGTTGCGCGACAAGATCGGGCCGGTCTTGCCGTCGACAGGTGCGGCCGTCAACGGCCATAGCGTTCGTAGCCCGGTGGTGGAAGCCCTTGTGGGACTTGGCTTTGCGGCGAAGCAGGCCGAGGAGGCCACCGACAAGGTACTGGCGGCCGATGAGGAAGCCACCACATCCACGGCGCTGCGGTCAGCCTTGTCGCTGCTGGGGAAGACGAAGTGAGCCACTCCGACGACGAGGACGCCGACGACCGGGAGGTCTCGGCTGCCTTGACCGTCGGTGAGGGAGACGTCGATGCGAGCCTGCGGCCGCGCTCGCTAGGGGAGTTCATCGGCCAGCCGCGGGTCCGCGAACAGCTGCAGCTGGTCCTGGAGGGCGCCAAAAACCGCGGCGGCACACCGGATCACATCCTGCTGTCCGGCCCGCCCGGGTTGGGTAAGACGTCGCTGGCGATGATCATCGCCGCCGAGCTGGGAACATCGCTGCGGGTGACATCAGGTCCGGCACTGGAACGCGCCGGCGACCTGGCCGCGATGCTGTCCAACCTCGTCGAGCACGACGTGTTGTTTATCGACGAGATCCACCGCATCGCCCGGCCCGCCGAAGAGATGCTGTATCTGGCGATGGAAGATTTCCGGGTCGACGTGGTTGTCGGCAAAGGCCCTGGGGCGACATCGATTCCGTTGGAGGTGGCGCCGTTCACGCTGGTCGGTGCAACCACCCGGTCCGGCGCGCTCACCGGCCCGCTGCGCGACCGGTTCGGCTTCACCGCACACATGGATTTCTACGAGCCGGCCGAGTTGGAGCGGGTCTTGGCCCGCTCCGCGGGGATTCTGGGTATCGAACTGGGGGCAGAGGCCGGCGCCGAGATCGCCCGCCGGTCGCGGGGCACGCCGCGGATCGCCAACCGGCTGCTGCGCCGGGTACGTGACTTCGCCGAGGTACGCGCCGACGGCGTGATTACCCGCGACGTCGCCAAGTCCGCGCTGGCGGTCTACGACGTCGACGAGCTCGGCCTCGACCGGCTGGACCGAGCGGTGCTGTCGGCGCTGACCCGCAGCTTCGGCGGCGGTCCGGTCGGGGTGTCGACGCTCGCGGTCGCAGTTGGGGAAGAGGCCACCACCGTCGAGGAGGTGTGCGAGCCTTTTCTGGTGCGGGCCGGGATGATCGCGCGCACGCCGCGCGGCAGGGTCGCCACCCCGCAGGCGTGGACGCACTTAGGAATGACACCACCCCCGCGGGCCAGCGGTTTAGGGCAGCCGGGACTGTTTGAGTAGTGGCGATCGCGAGCCGGGCGAAGCGGGTCGACACCACAGAGTAGGAGGGCGCCATGATCACCGCCGCGTTGGTATTCGCCGGGCTGGCCGGTTTGCTGCACGTCTACATTTTCACGATGGAGTCGCTGACCTGGACCAGTAAGCGCACCCGCGCCGCCTTCGGTACGACGGCCGAGGAAGCGGAAACCACCAAGCTGCTGGCGTTCAACCAGGGCTTCTACAACCTGTTCCTGGCGATCGTCACGGGTGTGGGTATTGGCGCAATCGAGTTGGGACACAAGGGCATCGGTGCCGCACTGATCTTCGCCGGTGTTGGGTCGATGGCCGCGGCGGCGGTCGTGTTGCTGGCGTCGGCGCCGGACAAGGCACGGGCGGCGCTGACGCAGGGCACGTTCCCGGCGATCGCCGTTGTGCTACTTGTCGCGGGACTTCATTAGCCTGATCCTGAATAAACTCAGCAGTTGCTGAGTTCGGCTACCTGCCTCGTAAAGCGTGGACTATCCGTTGTGGCGCCACATCATGTCATTGCCCGCCGGCATCGGACTTCGTTGCCTCTGAGGTGGATCTAAGGCGCGGCGGCTAGCGTGACGCGCGCGCTGACGGCATCGGTGTTGCGTCGTCGCGCGGGGGCACTCAGCACGCGCTTGACACTTCGGTGTCACTGTTTGAGGAGAACTCGAAAAATGAATGACTCACGGTCAAGTTTCGGCACCTTGCACATGCCGCGCAGCCGTGGTGCGGTTAGCGGACTGCTCTTACTCATCCTCGGGGTATGGGGAGCGTTGATCCCCTTCATCGGGCCTTACTTCCATTTTGCATACCCGCCGGATCAGGCGTGGGTGTGGAGCACGGCACGCGCATGGCTGGAGGTGTTTCCCGGAGTCGTCACCGCATTGGGCGGTTTTCTGCTGCTGATTTCAGGAAACCGCGCGACCGCGATGTTCGGCGGGTGGCTCGCCGTCATCGCCGGCGCATGGTTCGTCGTCGGCCGCACGCTCGCGTCGACACTTCGGCTCGGCGACGTCGGCCAGCCGATCGCTGCAACGGATGCCAAGCGCGCGGTGATCGAGATCGCCTCGTTCTCCGGGCTGGGCGCACTGATCGTGTTCCTGGGCGGTGCCGTGCTGGCGCGAGTGACGATCCGAACGGCGCGTGACGTGGAACTCGCGCACCAAGCCGAGCTGGATTCGTCGACGGATTCTTTTGTCGACTTCGACGCACCGGCGGCTCAAACCGAGATAGTGTCCCCGGAGCCGCAGCGGCACCGGCGCGCAAGTAAGGGTGGCATTTTCGGTCGCGCGCCCAGCCACTGACGACCTGGTCTTGACACGATGAGGCCGATCGCCGCCGGATAGCCGGCGATCGGCCTCAGCTTTGTGTCAGAGCAGTCCGAGCGACTGCAGATCGGTGATGTACTTGACGATCACCGGCTCCGAGACATGCGGAATGTCTTTGTCCGGACCGATTTTCGCCTCTCGTACCGCGGCGCGGAACCGATCGGTCGGCGCCATCGATCCATGGATCGGTGTCTGCGGCTTCTGGTAATTGTGCAGCAGCGGTAGCAAGGAGTACTGACGCTGCCGCTCGGGCAGGGCCCGCAGCGTGGTCTCGAACCGTTGCAACCACGTTCCGTAGTCCCCGACCCGCTGGATCGAGTACCCGGAGTCGATCAGCCAGTCGACGTACTCGTCCAGACCGATGCCGTCGTCGTAGGGGTTCATCACGTGGTAGGTCTGGAACCCGTCTACCGCCTGGGCCCCCAAAGTTGAGATGGCCTCGGAGATGAATTCGACGGGCAGCCCGTCGTAGTGGGCGCGCTGACGGTTGCCTTCTGCGTCAAGCTCGTAGAACGAGCCGGGCGCGATGCCGGTGGCGACCAGGCTGAGCATCAACCTGGTGAACATGTCCGGCAGGTTCAGCTGACCCGCGTAGCTGGTGTCGGCCAGGATCATGTCGCAGCGGAACACCGCGACGGGCAGACCGCACAGGTCGTGCGCCTCGCGCAGCAACACCTCGCCGGCCCACTTACTGTTGCCGTAGCCGTTGGCGTAGCCGTCGTTGATCTGGCGAGTGGCGCTGATTTCCCGAATATCGGTGTCCTCAACGAACTTTCCGGGTTGGATCTGGTCGCCCACACCGATAGTCGACACGTAGGTATACGGCTTGATCTTCGTGGTCAGCGCGATCTTGATCAGCTCGGCGGTGCCCAGCGCGTTCGGACCGAACAGCTCGCTGTACGGCAGCACGTGGTTCACCAGGGCCGCGGGGTCGACGATCAGGTCGACGGTGTCGGCCAGCCGTTGCCAGGTCTGCGGGTCAAGGCCGAGGTTGGCCTCGCCCTTGTCGCCGGCGATGACTTCGAGGTGGTCGGCGGCGAGCTGCTGGTAGTGCTCCAGCAGTTTCGGGTCGCCACTATCGAAGGTCTTGTCGAGGCGCGTCCTCGCATCTTCATCTGATTTCGCCCGTACCAGCGCAATGACTTTGCCGTCGACGAAGTCCATCCGCTCCAGCCATTCCAGCGCCAGGTAGCGGCCCAGGAAGCCGGTCGCGCCGGTCAGCAACACGGTCCGCACCTCGCTGCCGGCCTTCGGCAGGTCGGCCGCCGCGGCCAGGGTGGCCTCGTCGAGGAACTTATCCAGTGTGAGGTCGGCGGCGTGCACCTCGACGGCGTCGCGGCCGTGCACCGCGGCGAAGGTCGGCCGCTTGGTGCCCTGTCGCTCGCCTTCGATGTATTTGGCGATGGCCTGCAGATCGTTGGCCGGGCTGACGATCACACCCACCGGCACGTCGATGTCGAAGATCTCGTGCAGCAGGTTGCCGAATGTCAACGCGGACAACGAGTCTCCACCCAGATCGGTGAAGTGGGCATCGGGTGTCAGCTCAGACTTGGAAGCACCGAGCATTGCCGCGGCGGCCCGACTGACGGTCTGCAGCACCGGCGCATCGGCGCCGCTGCGACGCAGCTCGGAAAGCTCGTTGGCCTGGCCTTCGGCCAAGTCGGCGTAAAGCTGTTCGAGGCGCTCGCCGTAATGCTGCTTGAGCTTCGGCCACGCCAGCTTGCGGATTCCGGTCAGCAGCCCGTTCTCCAAACTGAACGGCGTGGTCTCGATGATGAAGTCACGCGGGACCTCGTAGGACTGCAGGCGCGCCGCTTTCGCGACGTTCTGCAACGACTCGGCAATAGCCGACTTTGACGTGTTGACGTCCGTCGGTACCACGACAGCCAGCAGGTAGGGCTGGGCGCTGTTGCCGTAGATGTAGATCTGCCGGATCAGCGGGCTGTTGCCGAACTCTGCCTCGAGCTTGGCCAGGGTGACGAACTCACCCTGCGCGAGCTTCAGCACGTTGTTGCGTCGGTCCACGTACACCAGCCGGTCGGGCGCGGTCTCCGCGAAGACGTCGCCGGTGCGGTAGTAGCCGTCGTCGTCGAACACACCCGCGGTCGTTTCGGGCCGCTTGTAGTAACCGGGGAACATGTTGGGCGTCTTGAGTAGCAGCTCGCCCCGCGGATGCGGCCGGTCGGTGGCGAAGTACCCCAGGTCCGGGACGTCGACCAGCTTGTAGTCGATGACCGGCGGACGCTGAATCTCGCCGTCCAACAACACCATTCCGGCCTCGGTGGAGCCATAGCCGTCCACCAAATGGATCTCGAGCAGCGACTCGACCCAGGTCCGCAGCTCCGGGGAGGTCGGGGCAGAGCCGGTCATCGCAAAGATGAAGCGCCCGCCGAGCTGCTCGTGGCGTAACTCGGTCAGCACCTGCGACTCTGCGGCCTGACGATCGGCGCCTTCGCCGGTCCGTCGACCGACTTCACTTTGGTATTCGCTGTAGAGCATCTCCCAGATGCGCGGCACGAAGTTCAGCTCGGTGGGCCGCACCAGGCGCAGGTCCTCGAGCAGCGTCGACAGGTCGCTCTTGGCAGCGAAGTAGGCGGTGCCGCCGTTGCCGAGCGTGCCGTAAAGGGTGCCGCGGCCCATTACGTGGCTCATCGGCATGAAGTTCAGGCTGATCGACGCCGCGCTTGGCCCGAACCAGTTCTTGGTCGACCTGTTCCACATCTTGGCGACGTTGCTCTGCGGGTACATCGCGCCCTTGGGGGCGCCGGTGCTGCCGGAGGTGTAGATCAGCAGGGCCAGCGGGTCGTCCTCGCGGGGCTGAACGGCGTCGGTGGCGGGCAACTTCGCGCCGCGCTCGCGGACCTCGTTGAGAGTCTCGATGGTCAGCGGCAGGTCGACCAACCGTTCGTGGGCGCTCTGGAGCGCCTCGCGGTTCTCGTCAAGCTCGCTGCGGTAGTCGAAGACCACCAGGCGTCCGGGCGTGTGGCCCGCCCCGGCGGCCGCGAGGATCACGTCGACGGCGTCCGAGAGGTAGTCGACGCTGGCCGCGAAGACGGTGGGCTCGGTTTCGAGGATGATCGGCTGCAGCTGTGTGATCGCCGCGCTGGTCTGCAGCGGAACCGAGACGGCGCCGACGATGCCCAGCGCGATGTCGATCGTGGTGTAGTCGACGCTGGTGAAGCCCAAAACGGTGACCCGGTCACCGGCCGACACCAGGCCGGCGGCCAACGCGCGGGAGACATCACCGACGCGGTGGGCGAGCTCGCCGTAGCTAACTTGGTCGAACCAGGGCATCAGTTTGGCTGACGTGCGCCCGGTCTGCGGGTCTTTGATCAGCTCGTACGCCCGCTGAGCCAGCGCGGGCCGGTCGGAATAGCCCTCCAGCACGGCCTTGACCACCTGGGGGAATCGTGTGCCCGCGGCCTCGATGGCAGCGGCAACGACGGGATCGGGTCGCGCGGCCGCGAACTCCGGGTCGTTGGCGGTCAACTCTGCGGTGCGACGTTCCTGGTCTTCTTGAACCTCACTCGACATGTCAGAACCTCAAACTGTGCGAATTGGGAAATTTGTCGGTGCGACGCTGCACCTAATGTGTACTACGTTAGCAAAGGTAACGATATTCCAGGTCTAACCGAAAAGCGACGACTGTGACTGATTGCACCGGCCCTACGCAGCGAGTGTCTAGAGGTCGGCCAGCAGACCGGCCAGCACGTCGAGACCTTCGGTGAGTAACTCGTCGCTGATCGTCAGCGGTGGCAGGAAGCGCACGACGTTGCCGAACGTGCCCGCCGTCAGCACGATGACCCCGGCGGCATGGGCCGCGGTGGCCAGCGCATTGGTCAACGCGGCGTCGGGTTCGGCGGTGTCGGGCTTGACGAACTCGACGGCAATCATCGCGCCACGGCCACGCACGTCGCCGATGCGCTCGTCGCCGGCCTGCAGGGCCAAGAGCCGGTCCTTCATCAGTCGTTCGATCTGCCGGGCGCGCTCGAGCAGCCCGTCGGCTTCGATCGTCTCAATGGTGGCCAGCGCCGCCGCACAGGCCAGCGGGTTGCCACCGAAGGTGCCCCCGACGCCGCCGAGATGTGGGGCGTCCATGATCTCGGCGCGGCCGGTGACGGCGGACAAGGGCAGCCCATCGGCGATGCCCTTGGCGATGCAGATCAGGTCGGGTTCGATGCCCTCGTGCTCGCAGGCGAACATGGCCCCGGTCCGGGCGATCCCGGTCTGCACCTCGTCGGCAACGAAGACCACGTTGTTTTCCCGACACCAGGCCAGCAGTGCGGGCAGGAATCCCTCGGCCGGCACGATGAAGCCGCCTTCGCCCTGGATGGGCTCGATCACAATGGCGGCCAGGTTGTCGGCGCCGACCTGTTTGGAGATGACGTCGAGGGCGCGCCGGGCGGCCAGTTCGCCGTCGGTCGCCATCTCCTTGTCGATCAAGCCGTCCCGGAAAGGGTAGGACAGCGGCGCGCGATAGATCTCCGGCGCAAACGGACCGAACCCGCTCTTGTACGGCATGGATTTCGCGGTCAGCGCCATCGTCATGTTGGTGCGGCCGTGATACGCGTGGTCGAACGCCACCACCGCGTCTTTACCGGTGTAGGCGCGCGAGATCTTGACCGCGTTCTCGACGGCTTCGGCGCCGGAGTTGAACAGCGCCGAGCGTTTTTCGCCCGAGCCCGGCGCGAGCCGGTTGAGCTGTTCGGCGACGGCCACGTACTGCTCATATGGCGTCACCATGAAGCAGGTGTGAGTGAAGTCGGCGACCTGAGCGCGCACCGCGTCGATCACTCGCGGCGCCGAGCTGCCGATCGTCGTCACGGCGATGCCAGAGCCCAAGTCGATGAGTCGGTTGCCGTCGACGTCCTCGACGATTCCGCCCGACGCGCGGACGGCGTACACCGGAATGGTCTTGCCCACGCCGGCTGACACTGCCGCGGTGCGGCGTCGGTTTAGCTCGAGCGATGCCGGACCGGGGATTTCGGTGACGAGGTGGCGGCTCTGTTCGACGGCAGACACGACAGCAGCCTATCTGCGTCAAGCCCCGGCTACGAGCCCAAAATTAACCGGCTGCCGTGTGCCCCAAGTCCCGGCACACATTGGTCGTCGGGTCCCAGTATTGGCCGGCGGGACAGTTCAGCGGCTCCGGCCCCTGGCCGAGCGGTCGGCACACACTCGCGGTCGGATCCCACCACTGGCCGGGGTCACAGTTAGCCGGGTCAGCCGAGCTCGTGGCGGGCAAGGCAATCATGGCCGCTGCCATCGGCATCGCTGTTACTGCGATGATCGGCGCTAGACGGCGAAACAACATCTTCATCTGCACACCTTTCGTCATCCCTAACCTCACGGCGCACCAAAGACAGGGCCGCCGATGGAATCGACGGTAACAAAGGAGCCGACCGGTTCGCGGCGAAGTCGACCTGGCTGTTTAACCGGATACCCCAGCGCGATGATCGCGGCGAGCGCGAGCGGGTCAGGCGCTCCCAGAACAGCTTTCACCTCCGCCTCCTCCCGGATCGCAATCGTCGTGATGACGCCGCCCAGACCTTCGTCGCGCGCTGCCAGCAGGACGTTCCATGCGAACGGGTAAATCGACGCCCCCGCGGCGAATGTGTACCGGCCGGCGTCGCGGTCGATCGCCGCCAACATCGACAGGTCGGCGAACAAGGCCAGCAACACCGGGGTCTCGTCGAACCGCTCTGCGAAACCGCCTGGCGTTGCCGTGTTTTCAGCAGCCAGTGCACGAGCTTCGGCGTCGCGGTCGTTGGTCGGTGACCACGGCCGTAAACCGGCGGCGGCCAACGCCAGGTAGTCCCTGGAACCTCGCAGGTAGCAATCACGCAGCCGGCGGCGGCTCGCCGCGTCCTTGACGACCACCACCCGCCACGCCTGCGCGTTGCCTCCGCTGGGTGCGAAGCGTGCGGTGTCGAGCACCCGGGCCAGCACAGCGTCGTCGACCGCCCGGTCGGTGAAGTCGCGAACAGCCCCGGTGCTGCGCAACGCGTCGGTCAGTTCCATTGGTCAATGGTCCAGCATCACGACGGCCTAATGGCACACTGGTGAGCGTCACCCGACCAACAGGAAAGAATCTCTGGCGTCATGAACCAAGCGTTGACCTTCTTGCCGATGCTCGTCGTCTTGGGGGTGTTCATGTACTTCGCATCGCGGCGGCAGAAGCGCGCGATGCAAGCCACCATCGACCTGCACGAATCGCTGCGTGTCGGGGACGGGGTGCAGACCACCTCCGGATTGCACGGCACCATCCGGCGGATCACCGACGACACGGTTGACCTCGAGATCGCTCCGGGCGTGGTGACCACTTGGGTCAAGCTGGCGATTAGGGACCGCGTCGAGCCAGAAGACCTGGACACCGAGGCCGACGAGGCTGGCGATCTGGCCGACGACCCGGGGCGACTGCCCAACGACTGAGGTCGACGGCCCGCCACGTACCCTTTTCGGTGCGGTCGAACTGATCGGCGCGCGAGCGGTGAACGGCGGGTGACGACCTGCAGGAAGCGCGCATCGCGCATGAGCGGAGGAGACTCAACACGTGGCATCGCCTTCGGCGCCGGTGCACCCCAGCCGCTACCTCGCGGTGTTCCTGGTTCTGCTCATCGGCGTCTACCTGCTGGTGTTCCTCACCGGCGACAAGCATGCCGACGCGAAGCTCGGCATCGACTTGCAAGGTGGCACCCGGGTCACGCTGACCGCACGGACGCCGGACGGGTCGCGACCGACCCGCGAGGCGCTTTCGCAGGCGCAGCAGATCATCAGCGCCCGCGTCAACGGTCTGGGCGTCTCCGGTTCTGAGGTCATCGTCGACGGCGACAACCTGGTCATCACCGTCCCGGGAACCGACGGCAATCAGGCCCGCAACCTCGGCCAGACCGCGCGGCTGTACATCCGTCCGGTGATCAACGCTCTTCCTGTTGACAGCGCTGGGATGCAGGGAGGCCCACGGTTGCCTGCGCCGCGCGGTAACCCGAAGCTGCCCAATGGTCGAGCACCGGGCGGACCCGCACCTGGTGCACCCGCACCGGGTGCACCAGGCCTGATCCCGCACGCGCCGGCACCAGGTGCCGCGCCGTCGCCGGGCCACGGGACCGCGCTGCCTTCCGGAACCGGCCCAGGGGGACCGGGCGCGCACGGCGGCCTGCCGCTCGTCCCGCCGCAGCCCAGGCCGTATCCGCAGGACGCGCCGTCGCCCGCCCCGACTCCGCCATCGCCCGCGCCGACCCCGTCGGACGCGGCGGCGCCGGAGGAAGCCCCGTTACTTCCCCCTATACAGCCGGGGCCGCCTGATCCGCGGAGAGACCTCGCCGAGCGCATCGCCAAAGAACGTGAGTGGCGTCAGAGCACCAACAAGGGCGTGCAGTTCCTGGCACTGCAGTACGAAGCCACCCGATGCTTCCAGGAAGACATCCTGGCCGGCAACGACGATCCCGATTTGCCATTGGTGACCTGCGACACCCAACACAAGCAGGCCTACCTGCTGGCGCCGTCGATCATCAGCGGCGACCAGATCGAGAACGCCAGCTCGGGGATGGACCAGCACAGCGGTGGCTACATCGTCGACGTGCAGTTCAGGAGCGGGGCGGCCAACACCTGGGCCGACTTCACCGCCTCCCACATCGGCACGCAGACCGCGTTCACGTTGGACTCACAGGTGGTGAGCGCGCCGCAGATCCGCGAGGCCATTCCCGGCGGCCGCACCCAGATCACCGGCGGAGACCCGCCGTTCACCGCCAGCTCGGCGCGTGAGCTCGCCAACGTGCTGAAATACGGCTCGCTGCCGCTGTCGTTCGAGTCGTCAGAAGCCCAAACTGTCTCGGCGACACTGGGATTGACGTCGCTGCGCGCGGGCCTGATTGCCGGCGCCATCGGACTGGGGCTGGTCTTGGTGTACTCGCTGCTGTACTACCGCGCCCTGGGACTGCTGACGGCTTTGTCGTTGACCGCTTCTGGCGCAATGGTTTTCGCGATACTCGTACTGCTCGGGCGATACATCAACTACACCCTGGACCTGGCCGGTATCGCAGGTCTGATCATCGGTATCGGCACGACCGCCGACTCGTTCGTGGTGTTCTTCGAGCGCATCAAAGACGAGATCCGCGAAGGGAAATCGTTCCGGTCGGCGATTCCCCGTGGCTGGGGGCGCGCCCGCAAGACGATCCTGTCGGGTAACGCGGTCACGTTCCTGGCCGCCGCCGTCCTGTACTTCCTGGCCATCGGCCAGGTGAAAGGGTTCGCGTTCACCCTGGGGCTCACCACGGCGCTCGACACTGTCGTGGTGTTCCTGGTGACCTGGCCGCTGCTATACCTGGCGGGCAACTCCAAGACGCTGGCCAAGCCGGCATTCAACGGACTCGGCGCGGTCCAGCAGGTCGCCCGCGAGCGGCGGGCCGCGACCGCCGGGGCCTACTCGACTGGACGGGGGTAGCGAGATGGCGGACACGACCGGCACCGACGACACGACTGCCGTCGAAATCGGCACGGACAGCGCACGAGAGGTTCGCCCGAGCGGAGATGACACCGGCTTGATGCCGCACCACGGCTTCCTGTCGCGCCTCTACACCGGTACTGGCGCGTTCGAGGTCATCGGTCGTCGCCGGCTGTGGTACGGCATCAGTGGGTTGATCGTCGGGATCGCGATCGCCAGCATCCTGATCCGCGGATTCACCTTCGGCATCGACTTCAAGGGCGGCACCACGATGTCGTTCCAGCGCGGAGATGCGACTATCAGCCAGGTCGAGCAGGTCTTCCGCGAGACGTTGGGCCACGACCCGGAATCTGTGGTCATCGTCGGTAGCGGCTCGTCGGCAACCGTGCAGATTCGGTCGGAGGCGTTGTCCAACGACAAGACCGAAAAGCTCCGCAACGCGCTGTTCGACAAGTACCACCCCAAGGGCACCGACGGTCAGCCCAGCAAGCTGGCCATTTCTGACTCGGCGGTGTCGTCGACGTGGGGCGGGCAGATCACCAAGAAGGCGGTGATCGCCCTGGTGGTGTTCCTGGTGCTGGTCAGCCTCTACATCACCGTCCGGTACGAGCGCTACATGGCGATCTCCGCGCTGACGACCATGGTTTTCGACCTGACCGTCACCGCCGGGATCTACTCGCTGGTGGGCTTCGAAGTCACCCCGGCCACCGTCATCGGCCTGCTGACAATTCTGGGTTTCTCGCTGTACGACACCGTGATCGTCTTCGACAAGGTCGAGGAGAACACGCACGCCTTCCAGCACACCACCCGGCGCACCTTCGCCGAAGAGGCCAACCTGGCGGTCAACCAGACATTCATGCGGTCGATCAACACCAGCCTGATCTCGACGCTGCCGGTCTTGGCGTTGATGGTGGTGGCCGTTTGGCTGCTGGGCGTGGGCACGCTGAAGGACCTGGCGCTCGTGCAGCTGGTCGGCATCGTCGTCGGCACCTACTCGTCGATCTTTTTTGCCACCCCGCTGCTGGTCACGCTGCGTGAGCGCACCGAGCTGGTGCAAACCCACACCCGTCGGGTTCTCCGGCGCCGCGGGCCGGCCTCGGGAAAGGCGCCGGATAAGGGGCAGGAGCGGGTTCGGGTGCGCGCCGAGTCGGGAGACGAGGTCGGCCGCACCGAGCAGGCGAGCGCATCGCTCGCGGCCACCGGTAAGGCAGCGCCGACTAAGCCTGCCCCGGGCGCGCGACCCGCACGGCAGTCCGCCGGCCGCCATGCGCGTCCGACCGGCAAGCAGAACAAACGCTAGCCCCGATGGTGGCCTGGCGTCGGCGTGCGGCCGTCAGCGCGCTGGTGGTCTCGCTGGCGGCAGCCGTGCCGGGCGCGTTGACGGGGTGTTCGGGAAGCGCCGCCGGGCAGGTCGACTACGTCGTTGATGGCGCGCTGGACACCTACAACACCAACACGGTCAGCGGCGCGGCCTCCGCGGGAGCGCAGGCCTTCGCCCGCACGCTCACCGGATTCGGCTACCACGGCCCCGACGGCCAGGTGGTTGCCGACCGCGACTTCGGCGCGATCTCGATAGTCGGTGGTTCGCCGCTGGTGCTCGACTACCAAATCGCCGACAACGCAATCTATTCCGACGGCAAGCCGGTCACCTGCGACGACTTAGTGCTGACCTGGGCGGCGCAGTCCGGCCGGTTTCCCGGCTTCGACGCCGCGAGCCAGGCGGGGTACGTCGACATAACCTCGATCGACTGCCAACCTGGGCAGAAGAAAGCGCGGGTGTCATTCGCCCCTGACCGCAACATCGTCGACTACAACCAGCTGTTCACGGCCACCGCGATCATGCCGTCGCACGTCGTTGCCGAGGAGTTGGGCGTCGATCTGACCGGTGCGCTGCTTGGCAACAACCAGCCGGTCATCGCGCGCATCGCGCAGCTGTGGAACACCACCTGGAACCTCAAGCCGGGCACGGATTCCGGCGCAATCGCCAAGCATTTCCCGTCGTCGGGACCCTACAAGGTCGAGTCGGTGTTGGACGGCGGCGCGGTGGTCCTGGTCGCCAACGACCGGTGGTGGGGCGCCAAACCGATGACTAAACGCGTCACCGTGTGGCCGCAGAAAGCCGACATCCAGGACCGGGTCAACGACAAGAGCGCCGATGTCGTCGACGTCGCGGCCGGCTCGTCGGGAGCGCTGGCCACGCCGGATACCTACAGCCGCACCGATGCGCCATCGGATGGCATCGAGCAGCTGATCTTCGCGCCCCGCGGCCCGCTCGCGGACGTTGCGGCCCGCCGCGCGCTCGCGTCGTGCACCCCGCGTGATGTCATTGCGCGAGACGCCGCGGCGCCGGTCGCGAACGCGCGGCTGCACACCACCGTCGACGACGCCATCGGCCAGGCCGAAAACATCCCTGAGGCAGGGCAATTCATCAAATCGAACCCCGAGGCGGCGCGCGCGGCGTTGGGCGGGAAGCCGCTGGCAGTGAAGATCGGCTATCGGGGGCCCAACGCGCGACTAGCCGCGATCGTCGGCGCGATCGCCAAGGGCTGCGGCCCGGCCGGCATCGCCGTCTCCGACGTCACCTCGGACTCCGTCGGCCCGCAAGCGCTCAAAGACGGCCAGATCGACGTGCTGCTGGCCAGCACTGGCGGCGCCACCGGCAGCGGTTCGACCGGGTCGTCGGCGATCGACGCCTACGCCCTGCACGCCGGCAACGGGAACAACCTGTCCGGCTACAACAACGGCCAGATCGACGGGATCATCGCCGCGCTGGTGGTGTCGGCCGATCCCGCGGACCTGGTCCGGTTGTTGGCCGAGAGCGCACCGGTGCTGTGGGCCGGCATGCCGACATTGCCGCTGTATCGCCAGCAGCGGACTTTGATGGCGTCCAAGAAGATGTACGCCGTCGGCACCAACCCCAGTCGTTGGGGCGCCGGCTGGAACATGGACCGATGGGTTCTGGTGCGGTGAATACCGCCGACCGCGACTCGGCAGCCGATCTGGTCACGTCTTTGACCCGACAAGTCGCTAATTTCCCTTCGGCCGGAATCCAGTTCAAGGATTTGACCCCGGTGTTCGCCGACCGGCGCGGGCTGGCCACGGTGACCGATGCGCTGGCCGATGTGGCGGCAGGTGCCGATCTGATTGCCGCCATCGACGCTCGTGGATTTCTGATCGGCGGAGCTGTCGCCACCCGCCTCGGCACCGGCGTGCTGGCGATCCGCAAAGGCGGCAAGCTGCCGCCGCCGGTGCGCACCGAGCATTACCAGCTCGAGTACGGCACCGCGAGTCTCGAACTGCCCGCCGACGGGATCGAATTGGCTGGCCGCAGCGTTGTCATCGTGGACGACGTGCTGGCCACCGGCGGTACGCTGGCGGCGGCACACCGGCTGCTCGAGCAGGCCGGCGCACAGGTGACAGCGGCCGCAGTGGTGATCGAACTCGCCGGGCTGGGCGGCCGCGAGCAGCTCGCGCCGCTGCCAGTGCACAGCGTTGCGGTCCTCTAGCGCACAGCGCGGCGGACGATATCCTTGAGGCTCCGGAGGTGAAGAACGTGGCGGACGACAAGGGTACGGCGATCCAGCCGCCCACCGAGCCGCTCCAGCTCGCCGACATTTCGCCATCGAGTGAGCCCGGGATCGGCCTGAAGGCCCCCAGCAGTGCGTCGCGCCGGGTCCGCGCCCGGCTGGCGCGGCGGATGACCGCTCAGCGCAGCACGATCAGCCCGGTGCTCGAGCCGCTGGTGGCGGTGCACCGGGAGATTTACCCGAAGGCCGACCTGTCGTTGTTGCAGCGGGCCTACGAAGTGGCCGAGCAGCGGCACGCGACCCAGCTACGGCATTCCGGTGACCCTTACATCACCCATCCGCTGGCGGTGGCCAACATTCTCGCTGAGCTGGGCATGGACACCACCACGCTGGTGGCCGCCCTGCTGCATGACACCGTCGAGGACACCAGCTACAGCCTGGAGGCACTCTCGCAGGATTTCGGCGAAGAGGTCGGTCATCTCGTCGACGGGGTGACCAAGCTGGACAGGGTGGTGCTGGGCAGCGCCGCCGAGGGCGAGACGATCCGCAAGATGATCACCGCGATGGCGCGCGACCCCCGGGTGCTGGTGATCAAGGTGGCCGATCGGCTGCACAACATGCGGACCATGCGCTTTCTGCCGCCGGAGAAGCAGGCTCGCAAAGCCCGCGAAACACTGGAAGTCATTGCCCCGCTCGCACACCGGCTGGGGATGGCCACGGTCAAGTGGGAGTTGGAGGATCTGTCGTTCGCGATCCTGCATCCCAAGAAGTACGAGGAGATCGTGCGACTGGTCGCCGGCCGGGCGCCGTCGCGCGACACTTACCTGGCCAAGGTCCGCGCCGAGATCGTCGCGGCGATCACCGGATCGAAGATCAACGCGGTGGTGGAGGGACGACCCAAGCACTACTGGTCGATCTATCAGAAGATGATCGTCAAGGGCCGCGACTTCGACGACATTCATGACCTGGTGGGCATCCGGATCCTGTGCGACGAGACCCGGGACTGTTATGCCGCTGTCGGCGTGGTGCATTCGCTGTGGCAGCCGATGGCGGGCCGGTTCAAGGACTACATCGCCCAGCCGCGTTACGGGGTGTACCAGTCGCTGCACACCACCGTCGTCGGGCCGGAGGGTAAACCGCTGGAGGTGCAGATCCGAACCAGCGACATGCACCGCACCGCGGAGTACGGCATCGCCTCGCATTGGCGTTACAAAGAAACCAAGGGCCGCACCGGCGTCCCGCATTTGCATGCCGCCGCCGAGATTGATGACATGGCGTGGATGCGTCAGCTGCTCGACTGGCAGCGAGAGGCCGCCGATCCTGGTGAGTTCCTGGAATCGCTGCGTTACGACCTTGCGGTACAGGAGATCTTCGTGTTCACCCCGAAGGGCGACGTGATCACGCTGCCTACCGGCTCCACCCCGGTGGACTTCGCCTACGCCGTGCACACCGAGGTGGGTCATCGCTGCATCGGCGCCAGGGTCAACGGTCGGCTGGTCGCGCTGGAGCGCAAGCTGGAAAACGGCGAAGTCGTCGAGGTCTTCACGTCGAAAGCCGCCACCGCGGGGCCGTCGCGGGACTGGCAGCAGTTCGTGGTGTCCCCGCGCGCCAAAACCAAGATCCGCCAGTGGTTTGCCAAGGAGCGTCGCGAGGAGGCGCTCGAGACCGGCAAAGACGCGATCACCCGCGAAGTACGTCGTGGCGGACTTCCGTTGCAGCGCTTGGTGAATGGCGGCTCGATGACAGCACTGGCCAACGAGCTGCACTACACCGATGTGTCGGCGCTGTACACCGCGGTCGGTGAGGGGCACGTCTCGGCAAAGCATGTGGTGCAACGCCTGTTGGCCGAGCTCGGCGGCATCGACCAGGCCGAGGAGGATCTGGCCGAGCGCTCGACACCGACGACGGTCCCGCGCCGTCCGCGCAGCGACGATGTCGGGGTGTCGGTGCCGGGCGCTCCGGGCGTTCTGAGCAAGTTGGCCAAGTGCTGCACGCCGGTACCAGGCGATGAGATCCTGGGTTTCGTCACCCGCGGCGGGGGAGTCAGCGTGCACCGCACCGACTGCACCAATGCCACCTCGCTGCAGCAGCAGGCCGAGCGGATCATCGAGGTGCACTGGGCGCCGTCACCGTCGTCGGTGTTCCTGGTGGCCATTCAGGTCGAGGCGCTCGACCGGCACCGGCTGCTGTCGGACGTGACGCGGGTGCTGGCCGACGAGCGGGTGAACATCCTGTCGGCGTCGGTGACCACCTCCGCTGGTGACCGAGTGGCGATCAGCCGCTTCACTTTTGAGATGGGCGACCCCAAACATCTGGGGCACCTGCTCGACGTGGTGCGCAATGTCGAAGGCGTCTACGACGTCTACCGGGTTACGTCAGCGGCCTAGGCGGCCGAAGCTATGCCGCTAGAAAGTGACCCCATAGCGGTAGCCGGCCAGCGGGCGCTGGTCATGGGTGCCAGCGGCAATGTCGGCGCGTGCGTAACCCGTCATCTTGCGGCCGGCGGCGCCGATGTTCGGGTGCTGCTACGGAAGTCGAGTTCCACCAAGGGGATTGACGGTCTGGACGTCGAGCGGTGTTACGGCGATCTTTTTGACACTGCGGCTGTCGCCGCCGCTATGGCGGACCGCGACATTGTCTACTACTGCGTCGTCGACACCAGGGCGGAGTTGAGAGATCCCGCTCCGCTCTTCAAGACCAACGTAGAAGGTCTGCGCAACGTCCTCGACGTGGCGGTGCATGCGAACCTTCAGCGGTTCGTTTTCCTGAGCACCATCGGCACCATCGCCGTTGGGGCAAACGGTGAATCCGTGGACGAGGACACCCCGTTCAACTGGGCCGACCGAGCAGGCAGCTACATCGAGTCGCGGCGCGCAGCCGAGAGTCTGGTGCTCTCCTATGTGGCCGATCATGGTCTGCCCGCCGTGGTGACCAACGTGTCGAATCCGTACGGCCCGCCCGATTGGCAACCGCGCCAAGGGATGTTCGTCAAGCTCGCGGCCCAGGGGAAGATGCCGTTCTATGTTCGCGGCGTCGGCTCGGAAGTGGTCGGCATCGAAGACGTCGCCGACGCGTTACTGCTGGCGTCCCAACGGGGACGAGTCGGCGAGCGCTACATCATCTCTGAGCGTTACATGACTCAGCGTGACCTGGTCACCACCGCCGCGCAGGCCGTCGGGGCGCGGCCGCCGCGGCTGGGGCTTCCGATGGCGGTGATGTATGCGTTTGCCCGATTGTCTGACGCTGTTGGATCGCTGATGCACCGCGATTTCCCGGTGAGCATGCAGAGCGCCCGGCTCATCGAGTTGACCTCACCGGCCAGTCATGCCAAGGCGACGCGCGAACTCGGCTGGCATCCAACGCCAACCGAAGGTTCGATCCAGCGGGCGGCACGCGCTTACGTCGAGCGTCAGGCCGAAGTCAGTCCCGGCGTGCGGACGTGATGGTGACCTCGTTGGCGGGCGGACCGTCGTCGCCGCCGCCCGAGACACCGGCCGCGGCGATCTTGTCCAGTACCGCCAGTCCTGCCTGGTTGATCGAGCCGAACACCGTGTAGGCCGGTGGTAGCAGCGAATCGCGGTAGACCATGAAGAACTGGCTGCCGTTGGTTCCGGGTCCGGCATTGGCCATCGCCAGTGTGCCCCTTGGGTATACGACCGGTTGCTTCAGCGCCGGATCGCCGGCCGGATATTGATCGGTCGGGTACTCGTCGGCGAACTGGTAGCCCGGTCCGCCGGTGCCGTCACCTTTGGGGTCTCCGCATTGCAACACCGACAACGCACGTGACGTGGTCAGCCGGTGGCATTCAGTGTTGTCGAAGTATGACCCCTGGGCCAGGGTGACGAAACTGCTGACGGTGCAGGGTGACTCGTTGTTGGCGAGTTGCAGGCCGATCCGGCCGCGGTCGGTGACGACGGTCAGCCCGACCTGAGCAGGATCGGTCGACGCGTTGCCATTGTGCGGAGCGGGGGCCGCTTTGGCGGCCGGGTCCGCGGAGCGCGGGTATTGGCAGTTGGCTCCGACAGCCGCGGACGGGGCGAAGGGTGGCAGGTGCGGGCCAGCCACCGGGGCGACCGGGGCCAGCGTCGATGTCGCTGCCGTACTGGTTGACGTTGTGGCGGCGGTGTTACCGGCGGTGTGGTGGGTGCATGACGTCACCGCCAGGGTGAGCATCCCGAGCGCGGCGGCGATCCGGGTGAGTTTCATCGTCATCAGTCCAGCAGTACCGACTTGATGGACACCTCGGTGGCAGGCGGGCCGTCGGCGCCGCCGCCGGCGACGCCGCCCTTGGCGATTTTGTCCAGGGTGGCCAGGCCATCGTCTTGAATCTTGCCGAAGATCGTGTACTCGGGCGGCAGCGGCGTGTCCTTGTAGACCATGAAGAACTGGCTGCCGTTGGTGTTGGGCCCGCTGTTGGCCATCGCCAAGGTGCCCCGCGGATAGATCACCGGCTCGTGGGCCGCGGCGTCATTCGGCTTGTATTGGTCGGTCGGGTATTCGTTGGCGAACTGGTAGCCAGGACCGCCCGTGCCGTCGGCACTCGGGTCACCGCACTGCAGGATCGACGATGCATCTCCGGTGGTGAGCCGGTGGCATTTGGTGCCGTCGAAGAACTTCTGCTGCGCAAGACTGGCGAAGCTGTTGACCGTGCACGGCGATTCGTTGTTCGCCAACAGCAGGCCGATATGCCCCTGGTTGGTGACCATGCTGACGCTGACCTGAGCCGGGTCGGTGGGCACCTTGCCGTGCCTGGGCGGGTTCACCTGCTTGCTGGACGGCTCGGGCGCCGGCGGGTACTGGCAGTTGGCGCCCAGGTCGGCGGCCGGCTTGAAGGCCGGTAACGCCGCCCCCGCCACCGGGCCCGACGTGGAAGTGGTCGACGCGCTTCCGCCGGCCGAAGCTTGCTTGTTGTTGTGTTCCTTGTTGGTCAGGACGACGCTGAACACGATCGCGGCGACCACGATCGCCGCGGCGACCGACCCTCCGACAATGGCCAGAGTCCGACGACGACGAGCCTGCCGGGCATGGCGTTCCAGCTGCCGCTGCAGTTTGCGCTTGGCATTCGCACGCCGCTGTTCATTGGTCGGCACTGCCGATATCCCTCCATGCTCGCGGGCTGGGTCAGCACGAGTGTGCCAGTTCACGCTGAATAGGGGTGGCGCGACCCGTCCCCTATCGCTCGGATGGGAAACTGGAGATCGTGTTGATCACCGGATTTCCCGCCGGGTTGCTGCAGTGCAACTGCTACGTGCTGGCGCCGCACCCCGGAGCCGACGCCATCGTCGTCGACCCAGGCCAGCGCGCGATGGGCCAGTTGCGACGCATTTTGGACAAAAATCGGCTGACGCCGGCTGCGGTGCTGCTCACCCACGGCCATATCGACCACATCTGGTCGGCGCAGAAGGTGGCCGACACTTACGGGTGCCCGGCATACATCCATCCCGAGGACCGTTTCATGCTGACCGACCCGATCAAGGACTTCGGGCCGAAGCTGGGGCAGTTGTTGCTCGCGGCGATCTTCCGTGAGCCCAAGCAGGTGGTCGAACTGGATCGCGACGGCGACAAGATCGACCTGGCCGGGATCAGCGTCACCGTCGACCACACACCCGGCCACACCCGCGGCTCGGTGGTATTCCGAGTAGCCGGCGACAAAGATCTGGTGTTCACCGGCGACACGCTGTTCGAACGCTCGGTGGGCCGCACCGATCTGTTCGGCGGCAGTGGTCGCGACCTGCTGCGCTCGATCGTCGACAAGCTGTTGGTCCTCGACGACAAGACAGTGGTGCTACCCGGACACGGCAACTCCACCACCATCGGTGCCGAACGGCAGTTCAATCCCTTCATCGAGGGGCTCAGCCCGTGAGCGCGCCGGCGACGATGAACAGGGCAGTGCGATCTGGGAAATTGGCGAGGAGCGGCGCCATTGACTGAGTTCTCGGCGATTTCGAGGCCCAAGGGCGTCCCGGACTACGCCCCACCGGATTCGGCGGGGTTCGTCGCGGTCCGCTCGACGCTGCTGGACGCTGCGCGCCGAGCGGGATACAGCGATATCGAGCTGCCGATCTTCGAAGACACCGCCCTGTTTGCCCGCGGCGTAGGCGAGTCCACCGACGTGGTGACGAAGGAGATGTACACCTTCACCGACCGCGGTGATCGCTCGGTGACGCTGCGGCCCGAGGGCACCGCCTGCGTGGTGCGCGCGGTCATCGAGAACGGCCTGGACCGCGGTGCGCTGCCGGTGAAGCTGTGTTACGCGGGCCCGTTCTTCCGCTACGAGCGGCCCCAGGCCGGCCGCTACCGCCAGATGCAGCAGGTCGGTGTGGAGGCCATCGGTGTCGACGACCCCGCGTTGGACGCCGAGGTGATCGCCGTCGCCGATGCCGGCTTCCGCTCGTTGGGCCTGGATGGGTTCCGGTTGGAACTCACATCGCTTGGCGACAATACCTGCCGTCCCCAATACCGGGAACTGTTGCAGGACTTCTTATTTCAGCTTGACCTTGACGAGGAAACCCGAAAGCGCGCCGAGATCAATCCGCTGCGGGTGCTCGACGACAAGCGTCCCGAGATCAAGGCGATGACGGCCGACGCCCCGGTGATGCTCGACCACCTCTCCGATCTGGCCAAGCAGCATTTCGAGACCGTGCTGGCGCACCTCGATGCCGTCGGCGTGCCCTACGTCATCAACCCGCGGATGGTTCGCGGGCTTGACTACTACACCAAGACCACGTTCGAATTCGTGCACGACGGACTGGGCGCCCAGTCTGGCATCGGCGGCGGCGGTCGCTACGACGGTCTGATGCGTCAGCTTGGCGGACAGGACCTTTCGGGCATCGGTTTCGGTCTTGGTGTCGACCGCACACTGTTGGCGCTGCGGGCCGAAGGCAAAGACGTCGGGCCGAGCGCGCGATGCGACGTGTTCGGCGCACCGCTGGGCGAGCAGGCCAAATTACGGCTGGCGGTGCTGGCCGCGCAGTTGCGCGCGGCCGGTGCACGGGTGGACCTGTCCTACGGCGACCGTGGGCTCAAGGCCGCACTGCGCGCGGCCGACCGGTCCGGTGCCCGCGTGGCACTGGTGGCCGGCGACCGCGACATCGACGCAGGAACGATCGGGGTGAAGGACCTGACGACGGGGGAGCAGGTCGACGTGGCCACTGATTCCGTTGTCGGTGAGGTGCTTTCACGCTTGAGCTCGAGTTTTCTGGGCACACGCCTCGAGGTCGCCGTCAGGTGCGGCCGTGCTTGACCTGATTGAACGGCACACCACGGTCGGCGGCGAATTCGCGCGGGAAGCCCAGTATCCGCTCGCCAATCACGTTGCGCGCCATCTCAGTTGTACCGCCGCCGAGCGCAGCGGTTTGTCGGGACAGATAGCGTTCGCCAACGAACATCAATTCGGTGGGCCCGTCAACAACGCCGGCGCTGCCCGTGATGGCCAATGCGGTATCGACCTCGAGCGCAACTTCCTCGGCCTGGAACAGCCGGATCAGCGAACCGCCCGTCGGGGGGAGCGATCCGTCCAGCACGCCCCGATAGACATGGTCGATCAACTGCTCCCACACCGCGCGATGGGTCAGCGCGCGGCCGGCCGACTCGCGTGCACGCTCGTTGTCGGTCAGCCCGGCCGCGCGGATCATCGCGTGATAGTCGGGCGCCTGTTCCTGATTGTTCTCAGCGCCGCTGCCGCTGGCGAACTCCGAGCCGCCGCCGACGGCGCGTCGCTCGTGATACAGCTGGCGGGACGCCACCTCCCAGCCCTTGTCGACCTCGCCGACCACCGCGTCGTCGCTGAGTTCGAGGTCGTCGAAGAACTCCTCGCAGAACTCGGTCGACCCGTTGACCTGTGTGATCCTGCGCAACGTGATGCCCGGGCTGTCCAGGCGTACCAGGAACATCGTTAGGCCTTCGTGCTTGGGCACCTCCCAGTTAGTCCTGGCCAACAGCAGCCCGTAATCGGCGGCGAAGGCGCCGGTGCTCCATGTCTTGGCGCCGTTGATGATCCACTTGTCGCCGCGCCGCTCGGCGCGGGTGATCACGCCGGCCAGATCCGAGCCCCCGCTGGGCTCCGACAGCAGCTGAACCAGCACCTCGTCACCGCGCAGGGCAGCCGAAATGTGTTGCCGTTTCTGTTCTTCGCTGCCGGTATCGAGGATGGTCGGACAGCAGATGGTGAACGTCGGGGTGTTCAGGATCAGCGGCATCTCGTAGCAGGCGCTCTCGTCGTCGAACGCCTTCTGATATGCGATGTCCAGGCCGAGCCCGCCGTATTCGGTGGGGAAGCAGATCCCGGCGAAGCCGCCGTCGTAGAGGCGTCGCTGTAATTGGCGGACGTGTTGCCAGGAGTCCGCCTCGCCGCGGTCGGCATATGGCGGATCACTCGGGTCAGCGATGCGGGGCATGTTGTCGGACAGCCATGCGCGGGCCCGCTCGGCGAACTGCGCCACCGATTCCGTCATATGACGCCTTCCGAGAGTTTCATTAAGCAAAACCGGTAATGACATTACCAGCAGGCCCGGCGCGCTGAGCCGTCCCTCGAAGGACCGTGGTCAGATCTTCAAATACCCTTTGTCGGCCGGGATTTGAGCCGCGGTGACAAGCGACGAGGCGTCGCTGGCCAGCCACACCACAATGTCGGAGATCAGGTCCGGGGCGGCGAGCGATTCCGTCGGAAGCGCGCCGGGAGAGAAGCTGTGGATGTAGTTCGGGTGGTCGGCGAACACCTGGTACATCGAGACGTCGTTACCCATCGGCGTGTCCGTGCCATACGGGTGCACGGAGTTGACCCGGATGCCGAACTCTCCGAGTTCGACGGCGAGGGAGTTGGTCAACCCGACCACGCCGAACTTGCTGGCGCAGTAATGCCCGCAGCCGGGAACGGCCTTGATGCCCGCCGCCGAACTGATGGCGATGATCGACCCGCCGTTCCCGGCGGCGATCATCGGTGGCACGACCGCTTTGATCGTGTTCCAGAGCCCGGTCAGATTGATGTCGAGGGTGTCCCGCCACTGCTCGGCCGAGATCTCCCAGAGTCGGCCCCAGTTCAGTACGCCGGCGTTGGCGACGACGATGTCGAGGCGGCCGAACTGTTCGACGGCGTCGCCGATGACGCGCTGCTGGCCCGCAGCGTCCCGGACGTCGACCTCCGAGGCGAGAATTTTGCGTCCCTCGCCCTCGACCAGGCTCACCGTTTCGGCGAGGTCCTCCGGTTGAGCCGGGGGATATCCGTTGTACGCGGTCACCGGTGCGCAAGCGTCGATCGCGACAACGTCGGCGCCGGCTCTGGCCAGCCTGATGCAGTGCGAGCGACCCTGGCCGCGGGCGGCGCCCGTCACATAGGCGACCTTGCCGGCCAACGGCAGATCGGTAGCGGTCATCGCCCAAGGGTAGAAAAAGTTCAGCCGCCGCGGGGCCGAGTGAGCGTGAATTGCTCGACCACCTTGATCGCGCCGTAAGGGCCGTCGACGGCGTAATGCGTCGCCTTGATCGACGTCCTGCCGCCCGGCGGGCCGGGATCGACGTCGAAAGCGACGAAGCCGTAAGGGTTTTGGCTATCCCTGAATGCCGACCACGGCGCTTCCTCGACGACGTAAACCGGCGCCTTGCGCCGGATAACCGGATCGAACGGCCCGACGCCGGTCAACACGCGGCACCTGGGCTGTGGAAAGAACAGGGTGTTCGACGGTGTTGAGGTGCCACCACCGCCGATAACGAGGTGCACGGTGCCCTTGCTGGTGTCGATGATCCCGGCACGCGTTTCGACGGGTATTGGCATTCTGGTTTCGCTGTCTAGCGTTCCGCGTACCGGATGTGAGCGTTCATAGTGATGCTCGTGGCCGCACACCACCAGGTCGACCTGGTAGCGGTCGAACAGCGGCAGCCACTCCTGGCGGATACCCAGGTCGGCCCCGTTGGTGCGATCTCCGGTGGAGATCGCGGTCTGGTGCATACACACCACCACCCAGTCGACTCGCGGATCTGCTCGTGCGTCGGCGAGTTCGGTTTCCAGCCAACGCCTCTGCGCGCCGCCCGAGTAGCCGTGCACGTAGAAGTTGCCGCCGTCCTGGAAGCAGATGTCGTCGTTGCTGAGGCTGATCACCCGCACCGACCCGGCGGTGAACGAATACCACAGCCCGCGGACCTCCGCGTCGGATCCAGAGTCGGGCAGGGCGAAGTAGGTCTGGTAGGCGGCGTAACCGACTGGCCCGTTGCCTAATTCGTTTTCATGGTTGCCCGCCGCCGGCATCCATGGCCGGTAGCGGGCCGAGCGGGTGTTGTTGTCGAACCAGTCCGACCAGGTGCGAATGCGGTCATCGGCGAGGTTCGCGTAGCACAGGTCGCCGTTGACGAGGTTGAACAGTGGAGCGAGACGTTCGATCGCGGTCGTGATATCTCCGGCTGCCGGGGAGCCAAGGTCGTGGATGCCGTAGATGGGGTTTGTGAATTTGCCCTGCGTCGGGATGGCCTGGTCCCCGAAACTGGTGAAGCGCAACGGTTTCCGCCCGGATGGAGCAGTTCGAACGGTCCCCAATTCGGGATTGGTACCGTCGTGAACCGCCGCGTAGACGTAGTCGGTGTCGGGGGTCAGGTTGTCGAGCCGCGCATGGTGGCCGCGGACCTCGGTGTTCGACTTCGCATCACGGTAGGTGCGAGTCTCGGCTTGTACGGTGCGGCCGAAACCGGAGGTCGAGGTGCCCAGCATGACCCGCGGGTTGTGCACCGGATCGGTGGTGTGCCACGAGATGACGACCTCGGTGGAGGCGTCCTTACCGAACTGCAGATGCAGGCCGCCCACCGGTTGCGCGCCGCTCTGGCTCGGCTGGGTCCACAGGCTGGGTCCGTGATCGGGCGATCCGAGCAGCGCCACACCGCCGGCGCCGAGGCCCGCGCCGACGAGTGTGGTGGCCGCGCCGGTGGTGAGTAGCCTTCGGCGGCTGATGCCCGTTGGCGGGGCCTTTTCGGCTGACGGTTGCGGTGCGTCGACCATGCTTCTTTCATACCTTCCGCCGGGGCGCCGGCCGGTTAACCGCTAACCGGTGAATACGTAGACCCAGGCATGCGGGCCCGACCGCAACGGCACAGAAATGCGCTGGTAGTCGTCGACCTCGTACTCATCAGCTGCGGTCAGTTCGGCTTCACTGACAACGAAGACGGTCCCGTCGACATGGGCGTCCCGCCGATTCGTCGGCCGCAGAATCGGATGCCGGTCGCTGCCGCTGGTGGCGATGACCTGCGGATCAGTGATCGTGACGTAGTCCAGGTCATAGCCGATGATCGCGTCGACGTCGCCCTCCAATACCCGGCCGAAGGTGGCAACTTGGACGTCGCGTTGGCGTAGCGTCCCGTAGGAGAACAGCAGCTCGCTCACCGACGCTGCATAACATCGACGTTCTCGGGGCGCCACCCCAGCGACGGTCAGCGGTGCGCCGCAGACTTCAGAACGCGCGGTTTTTAAGCTTTTTCTCAGCTTAGTGACCCGCCCGAGATTCGGATCATGATTGCGACAGCCCGTTATTAACGGCTCGATAAGTTTGCCGCCAAGAACGACCGCGCAATTGCAAATCGCCGCTTTCGGCAGACGTTTCCTGGCGGTGACGAATGGGTTGCCGACCGGGGTCATTCTGTGCCGATGATCGCGTCGCGTCTGAACACGCCGCGAACGAGCGGCGCCGGTTGGTGGTACAGCCGTGCTGGGCGGCGTACGCCCGGGGCGGGCGCCCGCTAACGGTGCCGATCTCGCGCGCCAATTATCAAGTCAGCAAAGCGTTTACAGGCCGGTCCGGCCATCCGACGGGTTGCCGCGGAGGTGCGGGTGGCTTTGCCGGGTGGCGCTCAGATCGACGCGGCGGGCTCATCATCTGACCCGCCCGACAGCAGGCGAGCGTTCGCGCCAGGGAAGCTACTGGCTTGTGTACAATAGCGCCGTCGTCTGTTGGTGGTTTACGCGTACACTTGGCTTCCCTGGGAACTTCCTGTATAGGGCCCCAGAAAAATTGTGTCGAGCTGAATGCCTCTTTGGTTTTTCTCAGCACAAGATGCGCGTTTGTGATTTAAGATTGCGCAACTGTCAGACCTCAAACGTGCGCTCGTTGCGATTAGTTAATTGCATTAACTTGTCCAGGGGCCGACCAGGGGTCTGACGCCTGTCTGAAGGAGGGTCGGTGTCGTTCGTAACTGCGCAACCGGAGGACTTGTCCGGAGCCGCGGGCAATCTGGCGGGTATCGGCGATGCGATGGCAGCGCGAAACGCCGCCGCGGCAACGCCGACAACCGGTCTGGCACCGGCGGCGTCGGATATTGTTTCGGCTACGACGGCCGCGCAGTTTGGCAGGCACGGCGCCTCGTATCAGCAGATTGCCGCCCAAGCGGCGGAAGTGCACGAACAGTTGGTTGCCGCGTTGCGTTCCGGGGCGGGAGCGTACGCGCTGACCGAGGCTGCGAACGCAGCAGCTGCCGGCTAAGGGGGGCCTGGGTCGATGAGTTTCATGATGTTCCCGCCGGAGGTGAACTCCGGCCTGATGTACAGCGGCGCGGGGTCGGGGCCGTTGATGGCGGCAGCGTCGGCGTGGGACGAGCTGTCCGCCGATCTGGAGGCGACCGCCGCGGCGTACCAAACGGTGCTTGGGCAATTGATCGAGGTCACGTGGTTGGGACCGACCTCGGCGCGGATGGCGGCGGCGACGGCGCCCTACGTCGGTTGGCTGGCAGACACCGCGGGCCAAGCTGCCCAGACCTCAGCTCAAGCCCGGTTTGCCGCCGCTGCCTACGAAAGTGCGTTCGCGTCGACGGTTCCGCCTGCGGTGATCGCCGCCAACCGGGCCCTGTTGGCGGCGCTGGTCGCCACCAACTTCCTCGGCCAGAACTCGCCGGCGATCGCGGCCGCCGAAATGCACTACGTGGAGATGTGGTTCCAGGACGGCCTCACGATGGACACCTACGCGACCACCTCTCAGCAGGCCGTCGTGTTGCCTGAGCAGACCCCCGCTCCCAACACCAGCGATGGTGGGGTGTCCGCCGATGCGGCCGCTGCGGCTCAGACCCTCGAGAACTCCATCACCACCCTCGTGAACGATTTGACCACCACCATGCAAACGGCCATGCAAATGCTATTGGGCGGGAACTCCACCCTGGGCACCTCGACAAACAGCCTGTCGTCCGCTCTGTCGTCAGCCATGACCAATCTGACTGGCGCGAGTTCGGGGGCTCATGCCGCCGCCGCCACCTCGGGGGCCAGCACGGGGGCCAGCACGCTGAGTTCGGCGGCGTCAACAGCCGCCAATTCGGCCGTGAGTTCGATCTTGCCCGTCCAGCTGACTTATTACGCGACGATGGTGGCCACCATGCCTGCCAAGATGCTGATCAGCCTGGGCAACTCGATGGGTGCCAGCCAGGCGATGCAGGCGGGCCAACAGGCCATGCTGGCCGACGTCACCTCGCTGCTCGACGAAAAGATGAAGGCATTGCTGGGAGGCATATCCGGCCAGATGCGGGGGTTTGGATCGCAGATCACCGCTCAGCTGGCATCAGCGGGCCGGCTGGGTGGGCTGTCGATTCCGAACGGTTGGGCGCAAGCGGCTCCCGAGATGGTCCGCGCGGCACCGGTGCTGCCGACCAACAGCGTCGCCGCGCCGCTGTTGTCCGCGGGAACGCCCAACAGCCCGTTCACCCAAGCGCTCATGGGTTCCCTCAACGGGCGCGGGATGGCCACGCAGGCGGCCAAGACGCAGTCCGTGAAAGTTGAGACTCGCACGCCTGCCGGCGGATGAGAAGTGGGGGATGCCTTTGCTGCACCACGCATTAACCCGTGACATGACATCTAGATAAGGAGAGAGATATGCCTACGCGTTTTATGACTGACCCGCACGAGATGCGGTCGATGGCGGGCCGTTTCGACGTGCACGCCCAGACTGTTGAGGACGAGGCCCGCAAGATGTGGGCGTCCTCGCAGAACATTGCCGGTGCCGGCTGGAGTGGTACCGCGCAGATGACGTCCTACGACACCATGGGCCAGATGAACACCGCGTTCCGCAACATCGTCAACATGCTGCACGGGGTGCGCGACGGCCTGATCCGCGACGCCAACAACTACGAGAGCCAAGAGCAGGCCTCCCAGCAGATTCTGGGCCACTAGCTCGCTGACCAGCGTAAGCTTTCACACACAGGAGGACAGATAAATGTCGATCAGTTACCAGTTCGGTGATGTCGATGCCCACGGCGCGATGATCCGTTCCCAGGCCGCCTCGTTGGAGGCCGAGCACCAGAGCATCGTGCGTGATGTGCTGGCTGCCGGTGACTTCTGGGGTGGTTCGGGTTCGGTGGCCTGCCAGGAGTTCATCACCCAGTTGGGTCGCAACTTCCAGGTCATCTACGAACAAGCCAACGCCCACGGCCAGAGCGTGCAGACCGCCGGCAACAACATGTCGTCCACTGACTCCGCCGTCGGCTCCAGCTGGGCCTGACACCTTCACCACGTAGCGGTCAAACACACCGGGCATCACGATGCCCGGTGTGTTTTTTTGGCGCCTACTCACTCACTGCAATGCAAGCGCCGAGGATCGTCGTGGAGATGAAGTTGGCCGCATTGGCCAGATGGTTATCGGTCGGGGTGTAGGTCGGCAACGCAGTGACAAACGCGCGACGATACTGAGCTGACAGGTTCGCCAGATCCTGCCAAACTGCGTTATCACTTTGCCGGCCAAGCTGTTCCAGTTTGCCGGAATATGAGTTCATCACCGGGCCAACTGCGTAGTTGACCGCCTTCTGCTCCTTATTCCAATAGATCGACGGGACATTCGGATCCAATTGCTGCCAGGCGGCGGTCTGCTTGCCGAACTCGTCCAAAGCCGACTTCCAGTCGGCGCAAGCGGAGTTGTCGCTAGTGAGCATGGGTTGCGGGTTCGCCAGGTTGCCCACCGGGGAGATGTCGGACGGCGGCGGCGCCGGCAACACCAGCGGTCCGCGGGCCGCGGCCGCACCGTCGCTGATGGCGGCGCAGATCGCGCCGAGCGCAGACGAAGCGCTGTACGCGGCGCCGGCCAGATTATTGTCCGCCGGCGTGTATTTGGGGATCCGATCGGAGTAGGCCCGCGCGTATGCGATGAACTGCTGGTAGAGCTCGCGCATCACCCGGTGCGGGGTCAGCTTGACCAAGCCGATCGTTTGCGCCGCGGCGCCGCGGATCGACTGTCCGGCTGCGAGGAACTGCGCCCGTTGCTTCGGCGTCCACGCCGAAGCGGGCACCGACCGATCGCGGTCGTTCCAAAGCCCCTGACCACTGTTCGCCAACGAGTTGTTGATCGCCGTCCACGCCGTGCAACTGGGATCGTCGGTGATCACCGCAACGGGCCCGGTGTCTTTCGCGCTGGCCACAGCGGCGGTCTCCTGGCCCGGACCGCTATCCGAGCCGCCTTTCGGCGCTCCCGAATCCCCCCCGAACAGCAATACCGCTGCGACGATGGTTGCGAGCACCGCGACCGCGGCCACCCCGCCCATTGCCCACTTGAGATTTTTGCTGTCTTTTGGCCCGTCAGTATAAGACGTCACGATGATCCAGCTTAAATGACAACCCGCCCACCGCAGGCATATTGGCGTCGAGCAGCGGGATCGCAGACTCGAACCAATCAGCAATCGGGGTTGACATTGAGTCGAACAAGCGTTCGAATAGAGTATGCGATGGGACCGTCAGAACATCGAAGTCGACGACGGCGCGCTGCCCGGGCTGGAGCGCATAGGTTTGGTCCGTAGCGTGCGGACGCCGCAGTTCGATGGCATCACATTTCACGAGGTCTTGTGCAAGTCGGCGTTGAACAGAATTCCGCGCGCCGCGGCGTTGCCTTTTCAGTACACCGTCAACGGGTACCGCGGCTGCTCGCATGCCTGCCGTTATTGCTTTGCGCGCCCGACCCACGAATATCTAGATCTGAACTGCGGCAACGACTTTGACACCCAGGTCATCGTCAAGACCAACGTCGTCGAGGTGCTGAGCCGCGAACTGGCCCGGCACTCGTGGTGCAGAGACACGGTCGCGCTGGGTACCAACACCGACCCTTACCAACGCGCCGAGGGCCGGTATGCGTTGATGCCGGGCATCATCAGCGCACTCGCGGCATCGGGTACCCCGCTATCGATCCTGACCAAAGGCACACTGTTGCGCCGTGATCTGCCGCTGATCGCCGCGGCTGCCGAACAGGCGCCGGTCAGCCTCGCCGTCTCACTTGCGGTCGGTGACCCTGAACTTCACAAACAGGTGGAACCCGGTACGCCTGGCCCGCAAGCCCGCCTCGGACTGATTACGGCAATCCGCGAGGCCGGCCTCGACTGCCACGTGATGGTGGCACCGGTGCTGCCGTATCTGACGGATTCCGCCGATCATCTCGACGGACTGCTCAGTCAGATCGCCGCGGCCGGGGCCGCCAGCGTCACGGTGTTCGGCCTGCACCTGCGCGGATCGACCCGTGGCTGGTTCATGTCGTGGCTGGGACGCACCTATCCGCAACTGATGAGTCGGTATCGCGAGTTGTACCGGCGCGGAGCGTATTTGCCGCCGTCATACCGCGACGAGCTCCGCGCGACGGCTGCACCGCTGATCATTAAATACGGGCTCGCCGGCGACCAACGGCGCTTCGATGCGGCCCCGCCGCCGCGAGCCATCGAGACGGTACATCCGACGCTGTTCTGAGCTAGTTGAGGTTTGGGTCGCGGAAGGTGTCGCACTGGTTGGGGTCACCGGTCTGGTACCCGACAGTGAACCAGTGTTGCCGCTGCTCCGAGGAGCCGTGAGTCCAGGACTCGGGGTGAGTACGGCCGGTGGCGGCCTTCTGGATGCGGTCGTCTCCCACCGACGCCGCCGCCGACAGGGCATCGGCAATATCCTTGTCGCTCAACGGTTCCAAGAACGGCACGCCGGTACGTTCCTGCTTAATGGTGGAGGCGTAGTGGGCCCATACCCCCGCATAGCAGTCGGCCTGCAGCTCGGTGCGCACGCCGTTGCCGCCGGCGCCTTGCGCGCCCTGCTGAGCACGGCCGAGTGATCCCTGCAGATCCTGTACATGGTGCCCGAACTCGTGCGCTACCACATACTCCTGCGCCAATGGTCCTCCACTTGAACCGAATTGGGTGCGCAGCACGTCGAAGAAGCCGGTGTCGAAGTAAGCGGTTTGATCCACCGGGCAGTAAAACGGCCCGACCTCGGTGGTCGCGGCTCCGCACCCAGTGTTGACCTGGCCGGTGAACAGCCGGACCCGGGGGCGGGTGTATCCGCGCAACAGCTGCTTCCACACCGCGTCGACGGAGTTGCCGGTGGCGACCACACGGCACTGCACGTATTGATTGGCGTCTGCTCCGGTCCGGCACTTGCTCAGATCGAATCCGGGTGCGACGTCCTGGCTGGCGCTCGGCGCCGGCAATTGGGTGGCCACTTTGCCGGGGTCGACCCCAAGCAGCAGGGCCACCACGAGGAACAACAATCCGCCCAATCCGCCGCCAATCGCGATTCCGCGTCCGCCACCGCCACCGGATGCCGACGTCGTGCTGGTGTCGATCTGCATACCCTCGTTGAAGGTCATCGCACTCTCCGTTGCGGTTTATGGCGTGGCTGGTAGCCCGGCGAGATCAGCTTTGCACACTACGATTCAGGCGTGCCCGCGGTTGCCGAAGTTCCTGCCCTTGCGCGCACGTCCGTTGGCGATCTTCGCGGCACCGTCGAAGGCGGCGTCGCCGTCTGGCGTGGGGTGCCGTATGCGCAGCAACCCGTTGGTGAGCGTCGATTCGCCGCTCCGGTGGCACTGTCGCCCTGGACAGGTGTGCGCGACGCCCTCGAGAATGGCCCACTGCCGCTGCAGAGTCGCTCGATGGTCGCGCGCGATCGCAGAGACCCGAAAATCCGCGACGAGGCCTGCCTGACGGTGACGGTGTGGTCGCCGGACGTCTCTGGCTCACTGCCGGTGATGGTGTGGATCCCGGGTGGTGCGTTCCTCAACGGTGCCGGACAGCTGCAGCTCTACGACGGGTCGAGGCTGGCGGCGAATGGCCATGTCGTCGTCGTCAATGTCACCTACCGGGTAGGGGTTTTCGGCGGTTTCGAGCTCGGTGACCTCGGCGAGGGGTTTGACGACAATCTGTGCCTGCGTGACCAGATCGCGGCGCTGGCTTGGGTGCGCGACAACATCGCGGCCTTCGGCGGCGATGCCAGCCGCGTCACGGTTTTCGGCGAATCCGCGGGCGCCACTTCGGTATTGGCGCTGCTGGCCAGCCCGGCCGCCGAAGGTCTTTTCTGCCAAGCGATTGCGCAAAGCCCTGCTCTGCCACTGATGGCCAACCGTGCGGCGCGCGCCGAACAGGCGCAGCGATTTCTCCGTCGGCTCGGGGTGTCGGCCGGGGAGTTGAAGACCCTGCCTCAGCGCGAATTGCGCCGCGCTGCAGGAGAATTACAGCTCGAAAGTGTGGGGACAACGCCGACGCTGGCGCACGGTTTGACCTACGGGGTCGATCTTCTTCCGTTACATCCGATCGAGGCAGCGCGGGCGGGCGCAACGGCTCGGATTCCATTGGTAATCGGCACAAATCGCCGCGAGGCGTCGCTGTTCGCTAGGGACAAGACGCCGATGCTGCCGACGACGCCGGGCAACGTCGATCGCTATTTCACCCGATTCGCACCGGATACGAAGGCGCGGGTGCTGGCCGCTTATCCTCGCTATCCGCGGCGCCGCGCATTGGAGGATTTCGGTGCGGACGCGATGTTCGTCGCCCCGACATGGGCGTTCGCCGACGTCTACAGCGCACTCGCACCGACCTATGCGTACCGGTTCGACCACACGTCCTGGACGCTGCGGGCGACCGGCCTGGGCGCGGTGCACGGGAGCGAGATCGTGCACATATTGCACACCTACGACTCGCACCTAGGTCGACGGCTGCACCCGCTGGGTAGCTGGCTGATGCCCGCGGTGGGCCGTCGGATGCAGCGGACCTGGCTGGATTTCGCCGGCGCGGCCGGGTCCGATGTCCAACCCTGGTCGAACTACTGGCCACGCTACGACACCCGACGCCGGGCGACCCATATCATCCGATCTCGCTCAGATGCAAATCTGGATGATCCCGACGAGAACCGGCGCTCAGCATGGCAGTCAATCTCGTAACCTGGACAAACGTGTGCTGAGAAGCATCGTCGAGCAAAATTTTGTTCATATCGGTCGCTGAAACCTGTTCTAGGTAGTAACTTTGGCCTCGACTACGAGGCCACGCCCAAGAGGGCCTCGACGGAATGGGGGCCGACGTGTCTCAAAAATCCAGCGGAGTTTCTCAGCTTCCGCGTATGTATCTGTCCAGGCCGGCGGTCGTCATTCCTGATACCGCTGTCGACAACGAAATGGTATTGTCCCGCGTCCGCGAGTCCTTCCGCGGGCCGGAATCCGAATGGGAGCCAATCGAGCAAGGCGTCCAGTACGTACTTGGCCGATGTAACACCCAGGTCCGCTATATCGACCCGGACCAGACGCTCTCGCCCGGCGAGTTTGCGTCCCGCGCGGCGACTGCCTGTCTCTTCGAGAACGGCGTCGATGTGTCCGAGGTCGATCTTTTGGTTTATGGGGGAATTGCCCGCGCGAACTTCGAGCCGGCAACCGCGGCCGAGGTGGCGGGGCGCCTGGGTGCGACCCCGCTGCACGCGTTCGATGTGACCTGCGCGTGTGCCGGGCTCATCGAGGCGATACACGTGGTCGCCGGTTACTTCGCCTTGCACCCCGAGATCAAGACCGCACTGGTCTGTGCGGGCGAACTCTGGCGCGACCGCGTCACCTATGACCTCCAGTCACTCGAGGATGTCGCGAATCTGGCCGCCGGCCTGACGCTGGGGAATGCCGCCGCCGCATTTCTGGTGACTCGCGAGTCGCTGCCGGCGGGCAGCGCTCGGCTGCTGGGCTTCCAGCACAAGACCCTCTCCGAGCACTACGACCTGTGCTCGGCGCCGGTCGACGGGCATTTCATCTCACGCTCGAAAGAGCTGTTCGCCCTCTCGGTTCACGCGCTGCCGGAGATTCAAAGCCTGCTCGCGGATTCGGGATGGGCGGCCGAAGACGTCGACCACTACATCTTCCACCAACCGAGCCAGGCGATTCTGGAGCGTGTCTTCGACGCCCTCGGCGCGCGGCCCGAGGCTTGCGTGCACACTCACTCGCTGTACGGGAACAGCGCCAGCACAACGTGGGCGGTCGCTCTCAATCACCGTCTCAAGCACGGCACCGTCAACAATGGCGACAAGCTCGTGATCGGCAGCGCCGCATCCGGTTTCACGGTGGTGTGCGCCTCCGCCGTGTGGGAGAGCTAGGTGGGTCGTTACCTGCGCGTCTATGGGGTGATCGGCAAGACGTTCGGGTCGTGGTTCAAGCCTTTGGGTGCCTTCACACTTTTGCAAGTGCGACAAGTTATTTCGGCGATGACGCTTGGGCTGGACTACGTCTTCTTCCCGCGGCACCGTAAGCAGGCGATCGACCGGCCCATCTTCATCATCGGAAATCCCCGTAGCGGCACGACATTCCTGCATCGCTTCCTGCTGGGTGCCGGCGACATGGCCGCGTTGGAGCTATGGGAGATGCTGTTTCCGGCGATCACAGCCCGCAAGCTGCTCGGCGGCATCGTGCCGCGCCTGGACAAGCTCAACCCTGCGCAGTATCACCCGTCGGACGTCCATGACACGAGCCTCCGCGGCATCGAAACCGATGACGTGGCATGGTTTTTCCGCACGATGGACGGTCCATTCGCGTGGGCGTATTTCACTGCATGGTGCGACACCTGGGGGAGCGCGTTCTCGCGGCGTACGTTCGGAATCGACGGTGTGTCGGCCAAAGAGGAAAACCGGTTCTTCAAGTACTACGAGGCGGTATGGCGACGGAATCTTACGGCCAAGGGCGCCAACCGGATCCTGGTCAAGTCGAGCATGCTGACGTTCCGGTTGGACGCGCTGCTGCGTCGCTATCCTGACGCCAAGTTGGTGTACATCGTTCGCGACCCAGTCGAGGTGATCCCGTCAGGGATGTCGCTGCTGGCGAGCGTGCTGGAGAACGGCTTCGACGCGTTCAACCGCACCAGCAAAGAGGACCAGGACAAGTGGCTGGAAAACCTCTACCAAGCCTCCGGTGACATGCTGCGAGTTTTCCGCGACGCCGAGCTGGACGGGCGCATCCCCGAGAAGAACTTGTGCGTCGTGCGCTACGAAGACCTGCTGACGAACCTCGAGCCGACGATGGCGCGAATCCTCGACTTCATCGAGATCACCCCCGGCGCGAAGTTCGAAGAGGAATTGCGCCAGCAGGCGGAGAAGCAGCGCGGTTACACCAGCCGCCACCAGCATTCACCTGACAAATTCGGGCTCGACCCCCAACGGATACGCCGCGACCTTGCCTTCGTCTACGACGCGTACGGATTGTCGAGCAACCCCGCCAACGCTTCGGCTGCGGCGGCCGACGTCCCGAAACACCAAGCCTGAGAGCACTTACGCCGGCTTTCGACGCAGTTGGCCGCTACGGCGTTGTGGCGAAACGTTTGTCGGTGTAGCGGCGCATGTTTGACAAGAACCGGCGAAAGGCCAGGTTCAGAGCAGACACGCCTCTAGCCTGGGCCGTCACTAGCCGCGGCTAACAGCGGCACCAACGCATCGCTGAGCGGAGTCGCGATCCCGTGGGCGCGTGCCTTGCGGATGATCACCCCGTTGCGGGTGTCCCACTCCTGCGGGCGGCCGGCTTCCCGGTCGGCGAGCATCGAGGTGCCCATATCGGCGGGCGCCTGACGGAACATCTCCACCGTGCCGCTGGCGACGTCGTCATCCAGCCGTGCACCTTCGGCGCGGGCGACCTCGAGGCACTCCGCGGCATACCGGTTCGCCAGGTCGGCCAGGTCGTCGCGACGGAACATGCCGGAGCGTCGGCCGGTGAGCACCATCAGACCGGCCACCGCGTTGACCAGCAGCTTGCGCCACGCCGCCGTGGTGAAGTCGGGGTCGCAGTCGGCAGCGCCCCCGGCGCTGCGCCACAAGTCGGCGAACGTCGTTGCGGCGGGGCCGGTCGGCAGGGCCAGTCGGGCTTCCCCGCGCAGCCGCACCCAGCCTTCGGGCTGGGTCTCCGCCGAAAACCAGACGATGCCGGGGATGACGGTCGACGAGGAGCACAGCGGCTGTACCTGCTCGACCTGCTCGACGCCGTTTTGCAGCACGACGACGATCGTGTGTTCAGCACACAGTCGGGCCAGCCAGCGGGCCGCCTCGGCGTTCTGGGTGGTTTTGACGGCCAGCAGGACCACCCCGACGGCGCCGGAGATCTCGGCAGGATCGGTGCAGACCGGGCCCGGCACCGTGATGGAATCTGCGCCGTCAGGCCGCAATTCGATCTGCGATCGCGGCGTTCGGCCGCAAACCAGCACGGGGTTACCGGCGGCGTACAGATAAGCGGCGGCCGTTGTGCCGACCGCTCCCGGACCAACAACTGCCACATCTCCATCGACATCCATGGTTATCCCCGAAATTACCGCCTCTAGACTGGGCTGTCGTTCCCACCGTTCGATGAGGAGTATTTGTGCTGCGCAGCCACGCCGCGGGTTCATTGCGGGCCACCGACGCCGGTCAACAGGTGACGCTGGCCGGGTGGGTCGCGCGCCGGCGCGACCACGGCGGGGTGATCTTCATCGACCTGCGCGACGCCACCGGGGTTTCCCAGGTGGTGTTTCGCGCCGACGACGTGCTGGCTCAGGCCCATCGCCTGCGCGCCGAGTTCTGCGTGGCAGTCCAGGGCGTCGTCGAGGTCCGTCCGGAAGGTAACGCCAACCCGGAGATCGCCACCGGCGAGATCGAAGTCAACGCGACGTCGCTGACCGTGCTGGGGGACTGCGCACCGCTGCCGTTTCAACTCGACGAGCCCGCAGGCGAGGAGGTCCGGTTGCGCTATCGCTACCTCGACCTGCGCCGCGACGGCCCTGGAAACGCAATTCGTCTGCGCTCCAAGGTAAATGCGGCCGCGCGCGGTGTACTGGCCGCGCACGACTTCGTCGAGATCGAGACGCCGACGATGACCCGCTCGACACCGGAGGGGGCGCGCGACTTCCTGGTGCCGGCCCGGCTGCAGCCCGGTTGCTTCTACGCGCTGCCGCAAAGCCCGCAGCTGTTCAAGCAATTGCTGATGGTGGCCGGCATGGAGCGCTACTACCAGATCGCCCGCTGCTATCGCGACGAGGATTTCCGCGCCGACCGTCAGCCGGAATTCACTCAGCTCGACATGGAGTTGAGCTTCGTCGAGGCCGACGACGTCATCGCGATATCCGAACAGGTGCTCAAGGCGGTGTGGGCCTTGATCGGCTACGACCTTCCGCTGCCGGTGCCGCGCATCAGCTACGCCGATGCGATGCGACGGTTCGGTTCCGATCGACCCGACTTGCGTTTCGGGCTGGAGTTGGTCGAATGCGCAGAGTTCTTCTCCGACACCACTTTCCGGGTGTTCCAGGCACCGTACGTGGGTGCGGTGGTGATGTCGGGTGGTGCCTCGCAGCCGCGCCGCACATTGGACGGCTGGCAGGAGTGGGCCAAGCAGCGTGGCCATAAGGGGCTGGCCTACGTGCTGGTCGGCGACGACGGCACGCTGAGCGGGCCGGTGGCCAAAAACCTGTCCGACGCCGAGCGCGACGGTCTGGCCGCACACGTCGGCGCCCAACCCGGTGACTGCATCTTCTTCTCGGCGGGTCCGGCCAAAGCGTCGCGCATGCTCCTGGGTGCGGCCCGAGTGGAGATTGCGCATCGGCTCAACCTGATCGATCCCGACGCCTGGGCGTTCACCTGGGTGGTGGACTTCCCGTTGTTCGAACCGGCGGACGAGGCCACCGCTGCCGGCGATGTCGCGCTGGGCAGTGGCGCGTGGACCGCGGTGCACCACGCGTTCACCTCGCCCAAACCCGAGTCGGAGACCGACTTCGACAGCGACCCGGGCAACGCGCTGGCCGACGCCTACGACATCGTCTGCAACGGCAACGAAATCGGGGGCGGTTCCATCCGTATCCACCGTCGCGACCTCCAGGAACGCGTCTTCGCGATGATGGGCATCGGCGCGGCCGAGGCGCAGGAGAAGTTCGGATTCTTGTTGGACGCGTTCACCTTTGGTGCTCCGCCGCACGGCGGCATCGCGTTCGGCTGGGACCGGATCGTCCAGTTGCTGGCCGGGGCCGACTCCATCCGCGAGGTGATTGCGTTCCCGAAGTCCGGCGGCGGCGTCGACCCGTTGACCAACGCCCCGGCGCCGATCACCGCACAGCAGCGCAAGGAGTCGGGTATCGACGTGGTGCCCGAGGCGGCCCGGACACTCAAGGCTGCGCCCGCCAAACCGGAATAGACCCCGGCACCGGCTAGGTTGTCGGGTCATGGCTCAAGAATTTCCTGCAACCGACTCGATCAAAGCGTTCAACCAGACCGTCGCCGACGAATTCCGGGCCAACGACGGCAAGGTCGGCGGCCAGTTCGAGGGCGCTAACCTGCTACTGCTGACAACGACGGGCGCCAAATCAGGTCAGCCGCGAGTCTCCCCGCTGGCCTATTTCCGGATCGACGGCAAGCTGATCGTCATCGGCTCCTTCGCCGGGGCCGACGTCAACCCGGGCTGGGTACACAATCTGCGGGCGAACCCGTCAGCGCAGGTCGAGATCGGCAACGATGCTTCGGACGTCACCGCGCGAGAATTGCCGTCCGCCGAGCGGGACCAGCTCTTTGCCAAGATCACTGCTGCCGCTCCGGGTTTCGCCGAGTATCAGGCAAAGACGACGCGGGTGATCCCGGTCTTCGAGCTGCAGCCGGCGAGTTAGCCCCGCCGGGTAGTTAGCCCGTCAACCGACCAACTGTCGCGCCTGATCACGGGGCGATCTCGCTAACCATCACGCGGTGGTCACGTCGCCGGTAAATGCGTTAGTGCGGGACCAGCGACCACAGCGTTTGCAGGGTGCCGTGCAGCGGGTGCAGCAGGATGTTGACGATTTGGATCGGGAAGAGCTGCCCGTTCCCGCCGCATTTGGGCCACGCCCCGGGCCCTTGGGTGGCAAGCACCCGGTTCGCCACGGCGATCTGCTGGTCCCGCGACGCCATGGCCGGATCGCCGGTGCCACCGTTCGCCGCCCAGGTAGACGGCTTGAACTGCAGCCCGCCGTAGAAGCCGTTGCCGGTGTTGGCGTGCCAGTTGCCGCCCGATTCGCACTGCGCCACGGCGTCCCAGTTCATGCCTTCGGCGTAGGCCACCCCAGTGGTCGGATTGACCAGCAGCGTCATGCCCAGGGCGACCAATGCGGCGATCACCAGGTGCTTGCACATCGTGCTCAGTAGCCCACCTAAATGACTCATTTAACACTTCTAACAAACATGCGTGAAAAGAGTCAATGTGTGGGGCTTTAGCAATTTAGTGAGATTATTGATAAGGCCGCGTTTTATGTTGCTGTTGATTATTAGAGTTAAAGAAAAAGTCTATTGGTGTAGTTAATAACTAGAGTGAGATATGTGACTCGAGTTATCTTGTCGTGATGCAGTGAATTAGAGTGACGTGTGATGTTTCTGTTACCTGAGTGACTAGTGAGGCACCCAAGGGTGCGGTCCCAGGCGGTCACTTGACTTCGCCGAGAAACTCCTGGACCAGGCGTTTTGGGGCTTGCCTCAGCCAAGCCTCGACGATCAGCTCCCGCAGCCCGCGTTCGTCGATCGCGGCAAGTTTGACCAGCACGGCCGGGTAGCCGTCGAAGTGTGGGGTGGTGAAGTACACCGCGGGTTCGTCGGCGGTCAACGCGAACTTGACGCGCTCGTCGGCCACTCGGACGCCGAGGATGTCGCCCTCGGGCGCTTCCAGCCCGAGCGCCGCCAGCGCCTCGTGGTCGGGCTTGCGCAGCGGGCGCTCCCAGGCGATCAGCTTCTTGCCGACCCGCCATTCGTGCGGCGACCGCTCGTCGGTGAGTGCCAGCTCGCCGACGACGCGGGCGACATCGTCCCAGGTGGCCATGACTTATTGTGCTCCCCGGATGCCACCCAAGGGGTGGATCACGCTGCAGGGCTGCGCGCAATCTTGCGGCTCATTACTGTTGCAGCGTGACGTCCCCGGATCAACACCCGCCCGGCCCGGGGGCTCGCTACCGGATCACCCATCGCACCAAGTACCGCTACTCGGATGTGGTGACCAGTTCCTACGGTCGTGGTTTCCTGACCCCGCGGGACCTGCTGCGCCAACGCTGTCTGTTCCACGAGCTGACGATCACGCCGGCGCCCGCAGACAGCTCAACGAGCCTGGACAGCTACGGCAACGTCAGCTCGTATTTCCACGTCACCGAACCACATCAGACGCTAACGATCACCAGCGAGTCGATCGTTGAGGTGTATCCGTCGCCACCGGAGCGCTGGGGTGGCGGCCCGGCACTGGCTCCTTGGGAGTTGGCCCGTCCGGTGGGCGCGCGCGGTGCCCTAGCCACCGAGTTCGCTCTCGATCTGAATCCGCCCGAGATCACCGATGAGGTACGCGAGTACGCCGCGCCGAGCTTTGCCACCGAACGGCCACTCGCCGAGGTGCTACATGACCTCACGTCGCGGATCTACGCCGACTTCACCTACCGCTCAGGGTCGACCACGGTGTCCACCGGAGTCAATGAGGTTCTGGCGGCCCGCGAAGGGGTATGCCAGGACTTCGCGCGGCTGGCGATTGCCTGCTTGCGCGCCAATGGTCTGGCAGCCAGTTACGTGTCCGGGTACCTGGCCACCAACCCGCCGCCGGGAAAGGATCGCATGATCGGTATCGACGCCACTCACGCCTGGGCCGCGGTCTGGACGCCGCAACCGCCCGGCCGATTCGAGTGGCTCGGGCTGGATCCCACCAACAACCAGATGGTCGACGAGCGCTACGTCATCGTCGGGCGCGGCCGTGACTATGCCGACGTGCCGCCGTTGCGGGGCATCATCTACACCAACTCCAAGAACAGCGTGATCGACGTCGCGGTCGATGTTGAGCCCTACGAAGGTGACGAATTGTATGCGTGACTTCCACTGCCCCAACTGCGGTCAGCGTCTGACGTTCGAGAACTCGGCATGTTTGGCGTGCGGCAGCGCCCTGGGATTCTCGCTCGCCGAGATGGCCCTGCTGGTGATCACGACGGGCGACGATGCCGACCACGCCGGCTTCGTCAGCGCCAGTGATTACGACTTGTGCGCCAACCGGTATGTCGCCGAATGCAATTGGCTGGTACCAATTCATTCCGGCGGGCTCTGTGAGTCCTGCCAGCTGACCATCGAGCGGCCCAACGACGCCGACGCTGCGGGCCTTGCTGAGTTCGCCAGCGCCGAGGCGGCCAAGCGTCGACTCGTCGTGGAACTTCACGAACTGAAGCTGCCGATCGTCGGGCGCGATCAGGATCCCAATTACGGTTTGGCATTCCGGCTGCTGTCCAGCGCACATGAGAAGGTGCTGACCGGTCACGAAAATGGCGTCATCACAATCGATCTCGCTGAGGGGGACGACGTCCACCGCGAGCAGTTGCGGGTGGAGATGGACGAGCCGTACCGGACCCTGCTGGGTCACTTTCGTCATGAGATCGGTCACTATTACTACTACCGGCTGATCACGCCGTCCACCGAGTACGTCGATCGGTTCACCGCGTTGTACGGCGACGCGAATGCCGACTACCAGGAAGCGCTGGACCGGCATTACAGCGAGGGCGCACCCGAGGGCTGGCAGAAGAAGTACGTGTCGTCGTATGCGACCATGCATCCGGCCGAGGACTGGGCCGAGACGTTCGCGCACTACCTGCACATCCGGGACACGCTGGACACCGCGGCCTGGTCGGGGTTCGCACCGGCGACGGCAACCTTTGACCGACCGGTATTGGGGCCCAGCGCTTTCAACACCATCATCGACATGTGGCTACCGGTGTCGTGGTCACTGAACATGGTGAACCGGTCGATGGGTCGCGACGACCTTTATCCGTTCGTACTGCCGGTCGCGGTGCTGGAGAAGATGAAGTTCATCCACAATGTCATCGACGAGGTGACGGCGCTCAGCGGTAAACGCGACCCGGTGCGCGCCTAACCTCACCCGTTGTCACGGCACGATCCGCCGCTCGTCGCCACCCCACAGCGGCTGAATGCCGCCGGGCAGCGCCAACTGGGTCGCGGTGATGACCTCGGCCAGCTCACGCAACGCGGTATGCGCCGCGGTCAGCAACTCGTCGAGTCTCGTTCGGCGTCCGTTGCGGGCGACCGCCTCGAGTTCGGCCGGATGCGACCGCCGCAACAGCGTGCTGATCTCGGCGACCATCCGCTGCGGGCGCGACGACCCCGATGACCCGGGCAGGTCGCCGAGGTCGGTCCGCAGCCGCTCCAATTGATACACCAACGACCGCGGGTTTGTCGCGTCAAAGAGCATCAATTCGGCCAGGGCCGCCACGCTGACTTGGCCCGCAGTGCGGCGGCGATAGATGACTGCGGATTCGGCTGCAATCAAGGTTGATTCGATGATAGTTCGCTCGGCTGCCGGGTCCCGGACGGTCGTCACGGTGGCATTCAGCAACGCGGTCAATCCCAGGCCGCGTTCGATGCGCTTGCCGATGTCCATCATCGTCCAGCCGACATCCTGAACCATCGACTCGCCGGCCACGCCGGCCAGCGTCAACATCCCGACCAATGTCTGCGACTGTGCTGTCGCGAGTATGGCGTCGGCCTCCGCGAGGGAATCCGGCGGCTCGGACTTGTGCGCCAGCGCGCGCTCGACGCCGGCCAACACCACCCAGGTGTCGCTGGACAACTGGTCGCGCACCGACCTGGCGGCCAGCGCCAGCCGGTCCACCGACTGCACCAGCGAGCCCGGCCGATCGCGGTCCATGGTGAGCGACCACAGCGTCGACGGGGCGATCGCGATCGTCTCGGCCTGATCATCTGGCCCAGGGTCAGTCCCGGTGATCCGGCCCAGCGCGGCCATTAATACTGGGATGCATTGGCTTTCGGCGATGTCCTGGCGGTGCCGGAACTCGTGGTAGCGTCGGCGGGCAGCGATCAGCAGCCGGGCCATGTTCTCGGCCCGTTCGCCGTAGCGTCCCATCCAGAACAGATCGGACAGCACGCGCGGCGAGCTGACTGTGAGGGTCCCCGCGCCCGCCTTTGCGGGTGGCTCCGGCGTCGGCAGCGTGACGGCCTCGGTTCGTGACCGCTCGGTGGGGCGTACCCAGACATCCTTTGCGGCAACAGTTTTCAAAGTGTATGCGGACGGACCCGATGGCAGTACATAGCCCAGGCCGCCAAGCATCGGTGCGTAACCGCCCCGTTGGGCCACGGTGAACAATCGCATGCCCACACCGCCTGCGGACAATTCACTGGCGGTGCTGGTGGGCGCCGACGAAAACTGTGGCAGCTCTTGGCCGACCCACTGCCACGGCATCGCGGTGATGCAGGCAGCCAGCTCGGCAAGGCGCTCCGACGAAAGAGTAGGTCCGACAAGCGTCTGCCCACCGATGGTGGGCCTGATCAACAACGACGCGAGGTTCGCGAGCAGGTGGGAGCGCTCGCTGTCGATGCCCCCCCAATAGCTGGGCGCGCCAGCCAGCACAGGCGATTCGCCGAGCAGCCGCTCAGCCAACTCAGGCAGGAACCGTTGGAGCCCAGCACTTTCCAAGATGCCGCTGCCAACGGTGTTGACCACAGTCACCGTTCCGCGGTGCTGCGCCTCGACCAAGCCGGCCACCCCGAGCCGCGAATCAGCGCGCAGATCAAGCGGGTCGGTGTAGGTTGCGTCGACGCGGCGGAACACCACGTCGACGCGTTTGAGCGTACCCAGCGAGCGCATCCACAACTTGCCGTCGCGCACCACCAGATCCGCGCTCTCCACTAGCGGAAAACCCAGCAGAGTCGCGAGATACGCCTGATCGAACGACGTTTCGGAATAGATACCCGGGCTGAGCACAACCACCACCGGGTCCTGCACGCCGTCGGGTGCCGCATCGATCAGTGCCAATCGGAGCGCCTGGGCGAACGGTGTCGTAGGCCGCGGCCCGACTTTTTCGTACAGATCAGGGAGCGCTTGCGCGAGGACCCGTCGGTCGGCGAGCGCGTAACCGGCCCCCGACGGTGCCTGGGTCCAGTCGGCATTCACCTGGAAATTGCCGTCGGACAGTCGGCTGACATCGCAAGCGTGCATGAAGAGTTGATGGCGCCCCGGCACCTCGATTCCGTTGGCAACGCGGACATAGCCGGGGTGAGCGAACAGCAATTCCGGTGGTAGCACACCCTCGGTGAGCGAGCGGCGCCCACCGTACAGATCGGCGAGCACGGCGTTGAGCACCCGCGACCGCTGGACCAGCCCGGCTTCGAGTACTTCCCAATCGGTAGCCGAAAGCACCAGTGGCAGCGGGTCCAGGCGCCACAGCCGCGCTTCACCGTGGCCGCCGGCGACCGGCGCTTGGGCGGGATCGACACGGGTGTAGGTGATGTCGTCGTCGTCCACCAGCTGATGCACCGCGGAGCACAGCCGACTCAACCCCGCCTTGCCCCGATCACCGACGGTGTCGGCGAGCTCGGTCCACGCCGGGCGGACGTTGCCGGCCTCGTCGAAGAACTCGTCGTAGCCGGCCACCGGGCCCTGCAAGTCGGGTGGGCGCAGGTCGAACAGGCTTTCCTGGGCGCGTGCCGTGCGGTACCCGGCCAGCAGCCGGTCGACGTCGGTGCGGTGATGGGCAGCTGCCGACGCGTCGCTGGAATGCACTGCCATATCTGCCGAAGCCATTACCGCAGAACAGTACGCACGCGTCGGAGATCGAGGATGCCCGGCGCGCCGATGTCTGTGGAAATTCGCGCCTGCATCTCTCGAATGTCAGACAGCTCGAGCTTGCCCGGAGTGAATCCGGTGGCGTCGAAGCGCCGGGCGCGGCGCGACTCGGCTTCGACAGCGTTGACGGGCGGTTCGTCGTAGGCGCGGCCCCCCGGGTGGGCGATGTGATACGTGCAGCCGCCGCGCGACGTCGAGGTGGTGAGGTCGACCAGCTCGAACTGCAGCGGACCGTCGACGGTGATGCTCGGATGCAGCGCGCTGGGCGGCTGCCAGGCTCGGAACCGGACACCGCCGACGTGAACGTCGGGATTGTCGGTGGCCAGTAACGGAACTGGATAGCCGTTGCAGGTCAGCAGATATCGGTGTCGGTCGGCGCCGATGATGCGCACCTGGATGCGCTCGACCGACGAGTCGACGTAGCGGGCCGTGCCGGTGGCGGTGGACTGTTCGCCCAGGGTGTTCCACGGCTCGATGGCTCCGCGCAACTCGATCTCGACGCCGTCGAACACCGCGGTGCCGATTCGCGGGAAACGGAATTCGGTAAACGGGTTCAGCCAGTTTGTCTCAAAAGCGATACCGTGCGCGCGCAGATCCGCCGCGACATCGGCGATGTCGTGAATAAGGAAGTGCGGCAACAGATATCGCCCATGCAAGTTCGCGCCATGCCGGATCAGGGGCGCCCGCAGCGGTTCGTCCCAGAACCAGGCCACCAGCGAACGCACCAGCAGCGACTGCACCATCGCCATCCGCAGATGTGGCGGCATCTCGAAGCCGCGAAGCTCCAGAAGGCCCAGCCTGCCACGCGGGCTATCCGGGTTGTAGAGCTTGTCGATACAGAATTCGGCGCGATGGGTATTGCCGGTGATGTCGGTGAGCAAGTGGCGCAACGCGCGGTCGGTCACCCATGGTTTGACCCTGCCGCCTCCGGAAGCCGAAGTAAGCCGGGCGATTTCAGCGAATGCGATCTCGAGTTCATAGAGAGCCTCGGCGCGGCCCTCGTCGACTCGCGGCGCCTGCGACGTGGTGCCGATGAATCGCCCAGCGAACAAGTAGGACAGCGACGGGTGTCGCTGCCAGTACGTCAATAGCGACACCAGCAAGTCGGGGCGGCGCAGTAGCGGGGAGTCCTTGGGAGTGATGCCACCAAGGGTGATGTGGTTACCCCCGCCGGTGCCGCCGTGGCTGCCGTCGACTGAGAATGACTCCGTAGAAAGGCGGGCCAATCTGGCTTGCTCGTAGAGGGTTTCCAGCTGCCGGGTCTGCTCGGCGAAACTCGCGGTCGGCGCGACGTTCACTTCGATCACCCCGGGGTCCGGGGTGATGGTCGTCGACCTGAGCCGCGGGTCTGGCGGTGGCTCGTAACCTTCGATCACCACCGGGCGGCCGATTCTTGCCGCCGCTGCGTGGATACGTGCGGTCAGGTCGACGAAATGTTCCAGCGCCTCGGTGGGCGGCAGGAAGACATAGAGCAGCCCGCCGCGCGTCTCGGCGACCATGGCTGTGATCGGAGTGGTCTCGGAGTCGTCCGGGTTCTCGAGCTTCGCTTCGGTGGTCGATGTGTGCAGATCGTCACCGACGGTTGTCGGGTCAGTGTCGAACATTGGCCGCGGCGGCTTCCAACTGATCGCATCCAGCGGCAGCCGCAAACCTGCGGGCGAGTTGCCGTCCAGCAGCACGATCCGCCCTCGGCGCAGTCGCCAGTCGGCGCTGGCCCAGCCAAGGTCGTCGTCACGTCGGTGCAGTGGAAGCACGAATGCTGTTGGGGTCGTGGTTGATTCGTCGAGGCGGGCCAGTAGCTCGGCGCGGACTTCGGCGGTGTCGCTGCCGGCCTCGGGGTCCAGGTCATCATTCGGGCGCACCGGGTCGCCTTCGGGCAGACGGGCTTTGGCCGCCAGCCGCGACAGGGGGTCCTCGTACGCCGGCCGTACTTGCGAAAGGGGTAGGGCAAGATCTTCGGCAATGGCGGCCAGCAGTTCATGCGCCGTCGTGCTATCTGCGGGCGGGCCGGCCGGATCGGTGCTCCAGGGATCCGCCAACAGTGTGTCGTCGGGCCACAGTGGCTGCCCATCAGTGCGCCAATACAGCCCAATCTGCCAGCGCGGCAACGGTTCGCCGGGATACCATCGGCCCTGCCCGCGGTGGATCAGCCCCTGCGGTGCCCACTGGGCTTTCAATCGCGCGGCCAGGTCGGAGGCGCGTTGGCGCTTGTGCGGCCCGTCGGCCGCAGTGATCCACTCGTCGTCGACCTGATTGTCCACCGACACGAAAGTTGGCTCGCCACCGATGGTTAGCCGGACATCACCGGCGGACAGCCGCTTGTCGACGTCACGGGCGACGTCCTGGATGGTCGCCCACGCCTCGTCGGTGTAGGGGAGTGTGACGCGCGGGTCCTCGTGGATACGGGTGACGGTGTTGGAGAATTCCAACACAGATTCGCAGGGATCGGTGTTGCCGGTGATGGGCGCCGCACTCTCGGGGCTCGGCGTCGCGGCCAGTGGGATGTGGCCCTCGCCGGCGAACAGCCCCGATGTCGGGTCCAATCCGATCCAGCCCGCACCGGGGATGTACACCTCGGCCCAGGCGTGCAGGTCGGTGAAGTCGGCGGCCGGGCCCGATGGCCCGTCGAGCGATTTGACATCGGACGCCAGCTGGACCAGGTAGCCGGACACGAACCTGGCGGCCAGACCCATCTGGCGCAGGATCGACACCAGCAGCCAGGCAAAGTCGCGGCACGAGCCGACCCCGGTTCGCAGCGTGTAATCCGGTGTCTGCACGCCGTGTTCCATCCGCACGCTGTAGCCGAGGTCGGTGTTGATTCTTCGGTTCAGCTCCACCAGAAAGTTGATCGTGCGGGTGCCTGGCGCCATCGCGAACGTGTGCACCCATGCCTGCACCAGCTCGCCGGGGCCTGACCCGGGACCGTCCTCGTCAACCGGCCGCAGATACGGCTTGAGGTCCTCGGCCGTTGGCTCGGGGTAGGCGAACCCGGCCGACGGCCACGTCTCGGCCCAGTCCTCGATGAAGAAGTCGAAGGGGTTGATCACCTTCAGGTCGGCGATCAGCCCGACGGTGATGGTCAGCCGGCTCATCGGATTCGGGAACGTCAACCGGTAGACGAAGTTGCCGACCGCGTCCTGCTGCCAGTTGACGAAGTGGTCGGCCGGCTCGACCCGCAGTGAGTAGGCCTCGATCGCCGTGCGTGAGTGAGGCGCCGGGCGCAGCCGCACGACGTGCGGGAACACCCGGACCGGCCGGTCAAAGGTGTAGCTGGTGCGGTGCTCCAGCGCCACTTTGATGGTCATAACCGAATCTCATCACAAGACCGATACAGCCGCAGTACAGCACCACGCTAGGCGACCTTTGTCCGCGTGCAAGCGTGACCGGATCCGCAGCTTTTCTTGGATCACTCTCTTCACCCTGGGATCGCCGGCTGGATATGGCCGTTGATCGAGCAATCTTGATGTTCACCGGCAAGGTGACCGATGCCGAGGGACGCATCCTGCGAGATCGATACGGAGTCGTACGATTTGCTAGGTATCGCTCGAGGTGGATGATCGTTACGGCTCGGACGTTCTGGCTCGCGACCCGCACAACTCGCGCAAGCCCCAATCGGCCAAATTGCCAATAGAACTCGGCATGGTTGTCGAGGACGTGCAGACCGGCTACGTCGGCGCGGTGGTTCGCGTCGAGTACGGCCGGATGGAGCTCGAGGACCGGGACGGTCGGCGCAAGCCGTTCCCGGTCGGCCCGGGATATCTCGTCGACGGCAGACCGGTCATCCTGACCGCGCCGCGACGTCCTGCGGCCAAGGCCGCCACCCGGACGGCGTCAGGCTCGGTGGCAGTGACCGGAGCACGTGCGCGGGTGGCCCGGACCGGGCGGATCTACGTGGAGGGCCGCCACGACGCCGAACTCGTCGAGCAGGTGTGGGGCGATGATCTCCGGATCGAGGGAGTGGTGGTCGAATACCTCGGCGGCGTCGACGATCTGGTCGGAATCGTCGAGCAATTCCGTCCGGGACCGCAGCGACGGCTGGGCGTGCTCGTCGACCACCTGGTGCCCGGCTCGAAGGAATCGCGGCTGGCCGAGGCGGTAGATCGCGGCCCCGGCGGCGCGCACACCCTGGTCGTCGGCCATCCGTTCGTCGACATCTGGCAAGCCGTCAAACCGGCTCGCCTAGGGCTGTCGCAGTGGCCGGTCATCCCACGTGGAACGGAGTGGAAGCACGGGATCTGTCAGGCTCTGGGCTGGCCGCACGCCGACCAGGCCGACATCGCTGCGGCGTGGCGTCGCATCCGCGGCCGGGTCCGCGACTGGACGGACCTCGACGCGGCGCTGATCGGCCGGGTGGAGGAGCTGATCGACTTCGTCACCCAGCCGTGACCAGCAGCGGGTGTGACTAGGGCGTCGGCGGCGCGACCGGGCCGCCGGACAGCCGACGGTAGGTGTACACCTGGACCAGCAGGGCAATCGGGCCGGTCGCGAGAATGCCGACGAAGCAGGCGCAGAGGCCCGCCACCACCAGCAGGCCCTGCACCAGGAACGACAGCAGCGTCTCACCGATGTGCGTCCGGACGGTGCTGATGCTGGCCTTCAACGCATCGACCGGCGCCAGCGCGCGATCTGTGGCAAACGCGATGGTGAACAGCGCGAAAAAGGTGAACACGGCGATCGCCAAGGACGCCAAGAACGCAAACAGAAAGCTCGGCAGCAGCGATAGCAGATCCAAGACCGCGCTGATCACACTGAGCAGTGCGCCGGCCAGAACCACATTGCCGAAATTGCGCGGCTTGAAGAACGAGCTCACGGTGACCGGCCTGCCGTCAGCGAGGTCGAGCGCACCGGAGAGGAACGCGGCCTGCACGAAAATGCCGAACACAAAGGACACGATGGACAACACCAGCGTGCCGACCGCATCGAGGCCCGCGTTAAACGACGCGCCGTAGTCGCCGTCGACGCCCGTCGTGTTCGCCGTGGCACCGCCCAGCAGCACGAACACCAGGCCATGTACGACCACACCGATCACGGCGTAAATCAGCGCCGCAAGGACCAGCGGCCCAACGTGTTTCTTGAACTGATCCCACGCCCAGCGGACCGCGTCACCGATGTTGAAACCCGACCCGGGAGGCGGACCGTAGCCCGCAGCGCCCGGATAGCCGGCAGGGGGTCCATAGCCCGGCGGCGGAGGGTAGCCGGGGGGCGGGCCGTAACCGGGTTGCGGCGGCGGCCCGTAGCCGGGAGGCGGCGGGGGTGCGCCATAACCCGGCGGCGGTCCGTATCCGGGCTGCGGTTGCCCGGGTGCTGGTCCATAACCCGGCGGCGGTCCAGGCGGAGGCCCGTAGCCGGGCGGTGGCGGGTAGTCGCCCGGACGGGGGTTACCCCCGTACGGGTCGTTCGGGTTGCCAGGGTGCTCCGGAGGTTGGCTCATAGCCGCTCCTGCCTCGTCGTCGGGGAGTTGTCCAGGCGTTCGCATTCGAGAACTTAGCAAGTATTCGGCGTCGCCGCTGAGAGCTCACACTGCGCGCCGAGGTGTCGTGCTGACGTGGTATGCCTGACACCGTGTCCGACGGTCTGTTCGACGTCCCCGACGCGACCGATCGCGGCGAGGGCGCGCACGGCGGTTCGGCCGCGCCATTGGCCGTGCGGATGCGCCCGGCCAGTCTTGATGAGGTGGTCGGACAGGATCACTTACTGCAACCCGGTTCGCCGCTGCGACGTCTGGTCGAGGGTTCGGGCATGGCGTCCGCCATTCTCTACGGCCCGCCCGGCAGTGGTAAGACGACGCTGGCGTCGCTGATCTCGCAGGCCACCGGCCGCCGGTTCGAGGCGCTGTCGGCGCTATCGGCCGGGGTTAAAGAAGTCCGCGCCGTCATCGAGACCGCGCGGCGCGCCGCCGCGCACGGCGAACAGACCGTGTTGTTCATCGACGAGGTGCACCGATTCTCCAAGACCCAGCAGGACGCGTTGCTGGCCGCCGTGGAGAACCGGGTGGTGTTGTTGGTGGCGGCGACGACCGAGAATCCGTCGTTCTCCGTCGTCGCGCCACTGCTGTCGCGGTCGCTGATTCTGCAGCTGCACCCGCTGTCCTCCGACGACGTCCGCGCAGTCGTGCAGCGCGCGATCGAGGATCCGCGCGGCCTGGCTGGCCAGATTGCCGTGACACCGGAGGCCGTCGACCTGTTAGTCCGGCTGGCCGCCGGCGATGCCCGCCGCGCGCTGACCGCATTGGAGGTGGCCGCCGAGGCGGGCGAGCAGGTCACCGTCGAGACCATCGAGCAGTCGCTGGACAAGGCCGCCGTCCGTTACGACCGCGACGGCGATCAGCACTACGACGTGATCAGCGCCTTCATCAAGTCGGTGCGCGGTTCCGACGTCGACGCCGCGCTGCACTACCTGGCCCGCATGCTGGTGGCCGGTGAGGACCCGCGATTCATCGCGCGCCGGCTGGTGATCCTGGCCAGCGAAGACATCGGCATGGCTGACCCGATCGCGTTGCAGACCGCGGTCGCCGCGGCGCAGACCGTCCAATTGATCGGCATGCCGGAAGCTCAGCTGACCCTGGCGCATGCCACCACGTATTTGGCCACCGCGCCCAAGTCGAACGCCGTGACCACGGCGCTGGGCGCGGCGATGGCCGACATCAAAGCGGGCAAGGCCGGATTGGTTCCGCCGCATCTGCGTGACGGGCACTATTCGGGCGCCGCGGCGCTGGGCAACGCGCAGGGCTACAAATACTCGCACGACGACCCGGATGGCGTTGTGCCGCAACAGTATCCGCCGGATGAGGTCGTCGGTGTCGACTACTATCGGCCGACCGGTCGCGGCGCCGAGCGTGATATCGCCGCCCGGTTGGAAAAGCTGCGCGCGATCATCCGGCGCAAGCGCGCGGCTAAAGGCCAGGCAAGCAGTTGACGAAGGGTATGAGTCCGGGGCACTGATCGGCGATGTTCGGCGGGTTCGCCGGCGGGGGAGGTGGCGGGATCGGCGTCGGAAACAGATTGGGCCCCTCCCAGTAATGCGCCGGAGCATGCGTCCGCACGTCGTATTCGAAGTAGTAGGTGTGGCAGACACCCATGTCCCACACCAGGTCCGTATCCGCGCGCGGTGGGTCATTCGGCATGGCTTGCCCGGGACACCATTGAAATGGTCCGTATTTGTAGGCCTGGGCGGTGCCTGCGCCCGGTCCGAGAACGGCCAGCGCCAAACCGCCGGGTAACAGCGCAGTCGCTGCCAGCCGTGCGAATCCTCGCTTCATGGTGGTGACGGTATGCCGGTTAGATCAGGTGGGTGCCGCGATCGAACAAGATCAGGCGCGGCGGCTACTGATCTGCGGTTTGCTCCAGCCAGCCGGCCAGCGACCGACCGGCATCCAGCACGTGGCGCTCGGCGATGTCACGGGCCTTGTCGGCGTCTCGATCGGCCAGGGCGCGCACCAGCGCCTGGTGCTCGTCCAGCGCGTTGTGCTCGTGCTCGGGGAACATCGCGAAGAAATTCGACGGGACGACCCGGACGGCCTGACGGATCTGCGCCATCAGCCGTCGTGAATGGGCGGCCCGGTGAATCTCGCGGTGAAAGTTCCAATTCGCGGTGACGATGCCGCCCTCTCCGGCGTGCGCCTCGACATCGGTGGCCAGCGTCCGCAGGCGCTCGATGCCGTCGTCGGTGACCCGTTCGGCGGCCCACGCGGCGGCCTGACCGGTCAGCACGCCCAGAATCGTGAAGCTGTCGAGCACGTCCTCGGGGCTCATGCCGATCACCGTGATGCCGCTGCGCGGCGCGACGCGCACCAGCCCGTCGTAGGACAGCTCGAGCAGGGCTTCGCGCACGGGGGTGCGACTGGTGGCGAATTCCTTGGTGATCGCGTCCAGGTCGAGCCGGGTGCCGGCTGGCAAAGCACCGGTGAGGATGCGATCGCGTAGCTCGCGAGCGGCGCGTTCACGCACCGTGCCGGCGATATCGACGCCGTCGTTCAGGGCCATGACGTGACCTTAGGGCTGTTGGGTGGCTCGCACTTGAAATCTAATATATCAGATGCTAGACATCAGTTATGACTTCACGACAGATGGCCCTCGTCGCTTTCATGCAAGCCGGCAGCACCTCGGTATACGCGGGTTCGTGGCGTCACCCCGCCACCGAGCACGGTTACCTCGACGCCTCGTACTACGCCAAGATCGGCAGGCAACTCGAGGAAGGTTGCTTCGACCTGATGTTCTTCGACGACCGGCTCGCCATGCCCGGCATCTACGGCGGCTCGGTCGCCGACGCCGTCAAATACGGCGCACGGCCGGTGAAGCTGGACCTGTCCATCGTGTTGGGTGTGCTCGCGCAGGCGACGTCGCACATCGGCCTGGGCGCGACCGGTTCCACCACGTACTACACGCCGTTCCACATCGCGCGCACCTTCGCCACGCTCGATCACCTGTCCCGCGGTCGGGCGGCGTGGAACATTGTCACCTCGGTCAACGACAGCGAGGCCCAGAACTTCGGGCTGGAAACACATCTGGGCCACGACGCCCGCTACGACCGGGCTGAGGAATTCCTCGAAGCCACCGTCGGGTTGTGGGACACCTGGGAAGACGACGCCATCCTGCACGACCGGGTCAACGGCATCTACGCCGACCCGGACAAGGTGCACGAGCTGAACCATGCCGGCGAGTTCTTCTCGGTGCGTGGGCCACTGACCGTACCGCGTACCCCGCAGGGACGGCCGGTGCTCATCCAGGCCGGATCGTCCGGGCGTGGGCGTGAATTCGCTTCCCGCTGGGCCGATTTGATCTTCACCGGCGACCCGGGCGTCGAAGTGGCCCGCAGCCACTATGCCGACCAGAAGGAGCGCATCGAGGCCGTGGGCCGCGACCCGCAGTCGGTTAAGCTCTGCCCGATGGCCTACGCGGTTGTCGGTGAGACCGAAGACCACGCCAAAGAACGCGAACAGGTCTTCCTCAACGACTTGGTGCACCCGATGGCGTCGCTGACCCTACTCTCGGAGTTGATGAACTACGACTTCGCCAAGCACGACCTCGACGACCCGATCACCGACGAGCTCATCGAATCGGTGTCGGGGATTCGCGGGCTGGTGCAGAACCTGCGCGCCCACATCGGCGACAAGATCACCCTGCGCGATCTGGCCGGCCACCGAGCCACGCTGCTGCAGGGCCCGCGTTTCGTCGGCACCGGGACTCAGGTCGCCGATCAGATGGAGGAGTGGTTCAATGGCGGCGCCTGCGACGGGTTCGTCTTGGCCGCAACACATTTGCCAGGCGCGTTCGAAGACGTGGTCCGAATGGTGATCCCGGAGTTGCAGCGCCGCGGTCTGTTCCGCGACTCCTACAGCGGGTCGACGTTGCGCGATCACCTCGGGCTGCAACGACCGGCCTGCGTGCCTGTCGGAGCATGATGCTCGAAGGCATCCGGGTTCTCGACGTCGCGACGCTGGCCGCCGCGCCACTGGCCGCCACGTATCTCGGTGAGTTCGGAGCCGATGTCATCAAGATCGAGCAACCCGACGGCGGCGATCCGATCCGCACCTGGGGAAACCAGGTCGACGGCGTCGGGCTGATGTGGAAGTCGTTGTCGCGCAACAAGAGATCGATCACTCTCAATCTGCGGGTCGCCGAAGGCCAGGCGCTGCTGCGGCGACTGGTAGAGCAGGCCGACGTGGTGATCGTCAACACCCGGCCGGCGACCCTGCGCAAGTGGGGCCTGGACTATCCAGCGCTGCGCGCGGTCAACGACAAGATCGTGATGCTGCACATCACCGGCTACGGGCTGACCGGGCCGAAAAGCGAGCGGCCCGGATTCGGGACGCTGGGCGAGGCGATGAGCGGCTTCGCCAACATCACCGGCGAGGCCGGGGGACCGCCGACGTTGCCGCCGTTCATGCTTGCCGACGGGGTGGCGTCGCTCAACGCCGCCTACGCGGTGATGATGGCGCTCTACCACCGCGACGTGCACGGCGCGTCCGGGCAGTTGATCGACATCAACCTGATCGATCCGCTGGCGCGGCTGCTGGAGCAGACCCTGCTGGGCTACGACCAACTCGGTCTGGTGCCGACCAGAGCGGGCAACCGCTGGGACATCTCGGCGCCGCGCAACACCTACCGCACCGCCGACGATCGCTGGCTGGCGATGTCGGGCAGCTCGCCGACGTTGGCACTGAGGGTGTTTCGCGCGATCGGGCGCGCGGATCTGGTCGACGACGCCGACTTCTCCGATCCGCAGCGCCGGCTGGCGCGGGCCCGCGAGGTGGACCAGGTGGTCGCCGACTGGGTGGTCACCAAGACGCTGGCGGAGGCGATGGAGATCTTTGACGCCGCCGAGGTGGCCGCCGCACCGGTCTACGACATCACCGATCTGCTCGCAGACGAGCAACTTTCGCACCGCGAAGTCTTCGTCAAAGTCGGCGACGACGAACTGGGCGCGATGACCGTCCAGGCTCCGGTGCCCCGCTTCTCCGGTGCGACCGGTCGCGTGCAACACCTGGGCCCACGGATCGGTGAACACAACGCCGAGGTGTACGGCGAGCTGCTCGGGATGGCCGGCGGCGACATCGACGACCTGCATAGTCGGGGTGTGCTGTGAGAGGAGCCCGGTAGATGACCTCGCTGTTGCGCCGCTCCGAACTCGCGGTGCCCGCGGCCAACG
>CAVTEZ010000030.1:0-352106 GCA_963733755.1 uncultured Actinomycetota bacterium | reverse complement strand
GGATCACAATCACCACGATCAGCGTCAGAATGCTGAAGAACAATCCGAGGATGCCCCAGCCGAATGGGTTGCGGCCCTTGGTCCCTGCGATGAGCGCGCAAACGATGGCCGCGATGACGCTGCCGATGGCGACGAAAATGCCCTTGATTCCGCGCAGAATAAAGCCCGCGGCTTCCGGCTGGCTATAGCTGGCCAGTAACAGTTGATGAAGCATCGATGACCTCCTCAACACCAAAGGGGTCACCCGTGTGAAACCCCGGATTGAAATACCCCAAACAGCCTGAATCAAACCGCCGTTCTAACGGTTACGTAGTTTCTCAACGAAAGCCCGGGCTTCGTCCCAGCTCGGCAAGAGGCCGGCGGCGCGCACCTCGTCCAGGGTGGGCGCGGCAGCGTCGCGGTCGGAGATCACCAGCTCGTGCCCGCTGGGCCAGTCGATCGCCAACGCCGGGTCGGTGGGTGCGATGGTGTGTTCGCGTTGCGGGTTGTACTCCGTCGAGCAGAGGTACATCACCGTCGAATTATCTTCCAGCGCAAGGAACCCGTGCGCCAGCCCCTCGGACAGGTAGACCGATTTCCGGCTGCGATCATCGAGCACCACCGCGTCCCAGCGGCCGAACGTCGGCGACCCCACCCGGATGTCGACAACGACATCGAAGACCGAGCCAGACAGGCAGGTCACGTATTTGGCTTGGCCCGACGGCAGCTGAGCGAAATGCAAGCCGCGTAGCACGCCGGCCGCCGATACCGAGCAGTTGGCCTGCCGGACATCCAGGCTATGACCCGCAAACTGAGTGAACTCGCGGTCGGTCAGCCATTCGAAGAACAGCCCACGGGAATCGGGATGCACCGCCGGCGTTATTTCCCATGCTCCGGCAATGTCGAGTTCACGAACTGCCACGTCATTGACCCCGCTGCTCGTAGCGGGCCTCGACGGCGTCCTTGAGTGGCCGCCACCAGGATTCGTGGTCGCGGTACCAGTCGATGGTCACGCGCAAGCCTTCGGCAAAATCGGTATGCTTTGGCGCCCAACCTAATTCACTGCTCAGCTGAGTCGGATCGATCGCGTACCGGAGGTCGTGGCCGGCGCGGTCGACAACGTGGTCGAAGTCCTCGGGATCGCGTCCCATCAACTCGAGCAGAGTCCGCAGCACCGAAAGGTTGTCGCATTCGCCGTCGGCACCGATCAGATACGTCTGCCCGGGCCGACCGCGCTCGAGGATGCGGCGGACCGCGTCGTTGTGGTCGTCGACATGGATCCAGTCCCGGACGTTGGCCCCGGTGCCGTACAACTTCGGTCGTCGACCGGTCAGCACGTTGGTGATCTGCCGCGGGATGAACTTCTCCACATGCTGATACGGCCCATAGTTGTTGGAGCAGTTCGAGATTGTCGCGCGCACACCATACGAGCGCACCCACGCTCGCACCAGCATGTCGGAGGCCGCCTTGGTCGACGAGTACGGGCTCGACGGGTTGTAGGGCGTCGACTCGGTGAATCGCTGCGCATCGTCGAGCGCGAGATCGCCGTAGACCTCGTCGGTGGAGACGTGATGCAGTCGCACCCCATGCCGGCGTACCGCTTCCAGGATGGTGAACGTCCCGATCACGTTGGCCTGCAGGAACGGGGCAGGATCGGCCAGTGCATTGTCGACATGAGTTTCGGCCGCAAGGTGCACCACCGCGTCCGACTCGGCGACCAGCTGGGAAACCAGTTCTGCGTCGGCGATGTCGCCCTGCACCAGCCTGATGTCATCGTCGACGGGCGCCAGTGATTCGCGGCTGCCCGCATAGGTCATGGCATCCAGCACCGTCACCGCGTCGTCCGGATGGTCGCGCACGGTGGCGTGCACGAAGTTGGCGCCGATGAACCCAGCACCGCCGGTGACCAGCAACCGCATGGAGAAACCCTAGCCCGGCTCTCAGCTCGGAGGCGTCAACCCCAGCGCCCCGGCCAGCTCTTCCAGCACACCCACCAGCTTGCCGTCGGGTCCGCCCAGCACCTGGATCGCCACATGATCGGCGCCGGCCTCAACATGCTCGTTGAGGCGCGATGCGATCTGCTCAGGCGTGCCGTAGGCGACCACTGCGTCAATCAGCTTGTCGCTGCCCGGTTTACGCACGTCGGCATCGGTGAACCCGAGCCGGTGCCAGTTGTTCACGTAGTTGCTCAGGCCGAGGTAGAAGTCAACGGTCTTGCGGCCGATTTCACGAGCCTGGTTGGCATTGGTGGTGAGTACCACTTTGTGTTCGGGGGCCAGGAAGACCGTGTTGCCGATCAGCGCGCGTGCGTGCGCGGTGTGTTCCGGCGTGGTCAGGTAGGGGTGTGCGCCGGCGCTGCGTTCCGCGGAAAGTGCCAGCACTTTGGGGCCCAGCGCAGCCAGCACCCGCCGGCTGGTCGGCACCGATGCGCCGTCGAGCTCGTCGAGATACTCGACGAGTGCGTCGTAGGGCTTCTTGTAGTCGCCGGTGTGTTCGGGGTGACCTACCCCGATCCCCAGTAAAAATCGTCCGGGGTAAGCACTTTCGATGCGGTGGTAGGACTTGGCGACGTCGGCGGCCAGCGACGACCAGATGTTGATGATCCCGGTCGCCAGTTGCAGCGACGACGTCTCCGCCAGAGCCGGTTCCACCCACGTGAGGTCGGCGTCTGGGGATCCGCCGATCCAGGCGGCCCCATAGCCCAGCGATTCGATCTGCTTAGCGAGGTTGGGGCTGATAGATCGATTGGGAAGCCAGACGCCGTAGCGACCCAACTCGGGTTTGAGTGAAACGCCCTCGGCCATCTAGTCCCCCTCTGTGCCGTCACGCCGGATTCAGTCCAAGCGGCCCCGCCAGTTCGGCCAGAGCCGACACCAGGTTTTCATCTTTGGTCAGGATCTGTACAGGTACGTGATCGGCACCGGCGTCGAGGTGTTCTTTCAGTCGCGCCGCGATCGCCTCGGGCGTGCCATAGGCCACCACTGCGTCGACCAGGCGGTCGCTGCCCGGCCGGTTGACTTCCTCCTCGGAGAACCCGAGCCTCTTCCAGCTATTTCGGTAATTGGCCAGGTTGAAATAAATGTCGAGCGCCCTGCGGCCAACAGCGCGAGCCTTCTCCGGATCGGTGGTCAGCACCGCCTTGTGTTCGGGCGCCAGGAACGCCGACGGGCCGATCAGCTCGCGGGCATGTGCGGTGTGCTCCGGCGTGGTCAGGTATGGATGCGCGCCGGCGCTGCGCTCCGCTGAAAGCTTCAGCACCCGCGGGCCCAGGGCCGCGACCACCCGGCGATCGGCGGGCACCCCGTACTCGTCGAGCTGGTCAAGGTACTGCACCAGCGCGTCGTACGGCTTGCGGTATTCGGTGATCGCCTCGGGATGCCCGACGCCGATCCCCAGCAGGAAACGACCCGGGTAGGCGCGGTCGATGCGATGGAACGACTCCGCCACCGGTTTGGCCGCCGCCGACCAGATGTTGACGATGCCGGTTGCTACCTGCAGCGTCGTCGTCGCTTCGAGAATTGGCTCCACCCACTCGAGTTCGGCCGGCGGTGAACCACCGACCCAGACGGACCCGTAGCCCAGGGCTTCGATGTCTTTGGCTTGTGCAGGCGTGACGCCGCGTCCGAACGATCCGAACCGGCCAAGATTGGGCTTGCTCGCAGCAGTATCGGTCATGGTTGGTCTAACCGGTCGCGTGATGGGGTCTATTCCGCCAGTTCTGCATCAAGCTCGGGATCCGCCAAATCCTCGACGCGCGGTTTTTCCAGCGGCAGCAACACGATGAAGCGGGTATCGCCCGGCACCGACTCCACGCGCAAATCTCCGCGATGCTTTTTCACGACAATGTTCCACGCCAAATCCAGCCCGAGGCCGGTGCCCTCGCCGACCGGTTTGGTGGTGAAGAACGGCTCGAAGATGTGCTCGCGCGCCTCATCGGGGATACCGGGCCCGGTGTCGCAGATCTCGATGCGGGCCAGCTTCTCGCCTTCCCTGCCGGTGCGGACGGTCAGTGTGCCGCCCTTCTCGCGCATCGCCGCCAGTGCGTTATCGATGATGTTGGTCCAGACCTGGTTGAGATCGCCTGGAAAGCAAGGGATTTCGGGCAGCGATTGGTCGAATTCCTTGACCACTGTGATCGCGTTGCCGTTCTTGCTGCCGTCTTTGCCGAATCGGTCGGCGAACATCACCAGCGTGCTGCGCAGCAGTTCGTGCACGTTGGCCACGTCGAACAGGGCCCGGTCCATCCGGGAATATTGCTTGGCATCGGCGACCAGTGCCGAAATCCGTTTGCTCGCTTCCGAAATCTGGTTCATCAGAAGCTCGCTTTCGATGGTGTAGCTGATCCAGCGGACCGCCTCCTCCACCGAGGCCGAAGCATCCAATTCCTCGGCGGTTGCGGCAATCCGCTCCAGCCAGTCGGTGTCGACGCCACCTTCGACGAGTGTCGGTGCGATGTCCCACCCGCCGTCGATGCCGTGGTCCTCGAGCCACTCGCCGACGGCGTCCTCGCGGTCGGTGGATTCGATCGCGGTCAGGTGCTGCGACGCCGATTTGGCGACCTGCTCGGCGACCGCCTCCTGCAACCGCACCAATGCGTTCAGCGTCTCAGCGCTGACCGTGCCGTCGGCGAGCATCACCAGTTTCCCGCGCATCCGGGAGATCCGGCCGCGCAGCTCGTCGGCGGCCCGTGCGATGGCCGCGGCCGGATTGTTCAGCTGATGGGTCAGCCCGGCCGACAACCGGCCCAGCGCGAGCAGCTTCTCCCGGTTGTCGATGATCCGGCGGGTCCGGTCAGTGCCCACCGCGATCCCGTCGAGCAGGTGAACCGCCATCGGGAACTGATCCCGCATGAACTGGGCGAACACCGGAGCCTCCATGACGAAGAACCGCGACGGCTTGGTCACGTGCACCGACGCGTCGTAGAGCTTTTGGTTCCCGCCGGTGAACGCCCGCCAGGCACCGCAATACACGCCGCGCTGTGATGTCCGGTTCGTCTCGATGGCCTGGCCGCCGGAGAGCTTCGACATCGCCAGCTCGCCCTCGATCAGAACGTAGAAACAGGTCGCCGGATCGCCCTCAACGATGATCGGTCCCGGCTGGAATTCCTGGATATGGCCGTTGACGCACAGGGTCTCGAGCTGCTCATCAGAGAGCTTCTCGAACAGGAACAGGGTGCGCAATTCGTCTGCGTCGCAGGGGAGCTGGGCAGTCATGACTCCGCCAGGTAACGGTGAACCAACATCACGGCCATCGATCCTTCCCCCACCGCGGCCGCGACCCGTTTCGCGGATTGGGAGCGCACATCGCCGGCGACGAAGACCCCCGGCACGCTGGTCTCCAAGTGGTGCGGGGGCCGGTCCAGTGTCCAGCCACACACGTTGCGCAAGTCCGGACCGGTGAGGATGAAGCCGTGGTCGTCGCGGGCGAGCACGTCCTTGAGCCACTCGGTGCGCGGTGCGGCGCCGATGAAGATGAACATCCGGGCGCAGGTGACGTCGTCGGTCTGCCCGGTCCGGTTGTCGATCAGGGTCAGTCGTTCGAGGTAATCGCTTCCGGTGGCGCACTGCACTTCGGTGCAGGTGCGGACGGTGATGTTGGGTCGCTGCTCGATCTGCTCGATCAGGTAGTGCGACATCGATGCCTCCAGCGACGGCGCGCGCACCACGATCGTCACTGATTTGGCCTCGCGGGACAGGTACATCGCGGCCTGGCCCGCCGAATTCGCCCCGCCGATCACGTAGACCTCTTCGCCCTCACATTCCGATGCGATGGACACTGCGGCCCCGTAGTGCACACCGCGACCTTTCAACGTTTCGCAGCCGTCCGCCGTTAGCTCGTTGTAGGCGACGCCGGTGGCGACGATGACCGCGTGCGCGTCGATGGAGCCGCCGTCGGCGAACCGAATCGTGCGTTTTGGTCCGCTGATCTCTAGGGCAGTGGCCGTGCGGGCGGTGATGAGTTCCGCGCCGAACTTCTCCGCCTGCCTGCGCGCGCGATCAGCCAGTTGGCCGCCGGATACCCCGTCGGGAAAGCCGAGATAGTTTTCGATCCTCGAGCTCTGGCCGGCCTGCCCGCCCGTCGCAGTTGTCTCTATCAGCACCGTGCGCAGGCCTTCGGAAGCGCCGTAGACGGCGGCAGCCAAGCCCGCGGGCCCGCCGCCGACCACGATCAGGTCGTAGAAGTCTTGTGACGGCGTCGTGGTCAGGCCCAATGTGTCGGCCAGTTCGGCGTTGCTTGGTTCGACGAGCGGGTCACCGTGTTCGGTGACGACGACCGGGAGCCGCTTGCCGTCTTCGCCGGCCGCTTGCAGCAGTTGCTCGCCGACCGGCTCGTCGGACGCGAACCAGTTGTAGTGCAGCCCGTTGCGGGCCAGGAAGTCGCGGACCTCCCAGGATCGCGCCGACCAGCGGTGACCGATCACCTTGGTGTGCGGGATCGGGCGCTGCGGAGCTCGCTTCCAGGCCTCCAGCAGCTCGTCGATGACGGGGTACAGCTTCTCCTCGGGCGGATCCCACGGCTTGAGCAGGTAATGGTCCAGGTCGACGACGTTGATGGCGTCGATGGCGGCGTGGGTGTCGGCGTACGCGGTCAGCAACACCCGCTTGGCTGCCGGATAGAGGTCCATCGCCGCCTCTAGGAAGTCGATACCGGTCATCTGGGGCATCCGGTAGTCGGCGACGAGCATCGCGACCGTTTCACCTCGCAGCTTGAGCTGCTTGAGGGTGTCCAGCGCGTCCGGGCCCGATTCCGCCCGCACGATTCGGTTGGCATCGCCGTATTTGCGCCGCAGATCCCTGGCAACGGCCCGGGACACCCCGGGATCGTCGTCGACGGTCAGCATCACCGGTTTGCGGGATGCGGTATCGGCGCGCGCGGGGCTAGTCATCAGCGTTAAGTATGCGCTTGTCAGGGCTGCCGTGCGGGGGCGACGGCGGCGGTCCTAAATTCTCTGACAGCGATTTTGGCCAGCACGAATCAGCGGGTATCGTGGAGCAACGGTGCGTCATCGCGCTGGTTTCTCGCGTGCCCTGTCTTAGGAATTTCCTGTCACTGGCTCACGTTGCAAAGCCAGCGAATGCTGCGCTGATCCGGGCGTAGAAGCAACGAAACCAAAAGACGAGGATTTCAGAAACGTTATGGCCAAGAAGGACGGCGCCATAGAGGTCGAGGGCCGCGTGGTCGAGCCCCTGCCCAATGCGATGTTCCGCATCGAGCTGGAGAACGGCCACAAGGTGCTTGCCCACATCAGCGGCAAGATGCGGCAGCACTACATCCGCATCCTGCCCGAGGACCGGGTGGTGGTGGAGTTGTCTCCCTACGACCTGTCCCGTGGCCGCATTGTGTACCGATACAAGTAAGAACCCGAAGAACTAACCGACGAGAGACAGAACAGGATCAACCAGCCGTGAAGGTGAACCCGAGCGTCAAGCCGATCTGCGACAAGTGCAGGGTGATCCGTCGGCATGGGCGGGTCATGGTGATCTGCTCTGATCCGCGCCACAAGCAGCGCCAGGGCTAGCGGCGATCGTAAGCCCACACAACTGAATGCAGACCTCCCAGCACCACTAAGCGGCTGGCATCTTTAGAGATGGGCTCGCTTGGCTTCGTCCGGAACGGAGGCCGGACCCCGGAGCCCTGAGTTGTTTTCTGGGCCAGGGAATGGGCTGAGAACAGACCTCCGCATAGAGAAGGAATGCCACCCATGGCTCGACTAGTGGGCGTTGACCTCCCGCGCGACAAGCGCATGGAGGTCGCGTTGACCTACATCTACGGCGTTGGCCGTACCCGTTCCAACGAAATCCTGGCCGCTACCGGGATCGACAAAGATCTGCGCACCAAGGACCTCACCGACGACCAGGTGACCCATCTGCGCGACTACATCGAAGCCAACCTCAAGGTCGAGGGTGACCTGCGTCGTGAGGTGCAAGCCGACATCCGCCGCAAGATTGAGATCGGCTGCTACCAGGGCCTTCGGCACCGCCGCGGGCTGCCGGTGCGCGGTCAGCGCACCAAGACCAATGCGCGTACCCGCAAGGGCCCCAAGCGCACCATCGCCGGCAAGAAGAAGGCCAGGTAAGTCATGCCCCCAGCTAAGAAGGCTGCCGCCGCTGCGCCGAAGAAGGGCCAGAAGACCCGGCGTCGGGAAAAGAAGAACGTCCCGCACGGTGCCGCCCACATCAAGAGCACGTTCAACAACACGATCGTGACGATCACCGACCTGCAGGGCAACGTCCTGGCCTGGGCATCGTCGGGTCACGTCGGCTTCAAGGGGTCGCGTAAGTCGACGCCGTTCGCCGCGCAGCTGGCCGCCGAGAACGCTGCCCGCAAGGCGCAGGAGCATGGTGTCCGCAAGGTCGACGTGTTCGTGAAGGGTCCGGGTTCGGGCCGCGAGACCGCGATCCGGTCGCTGCAGGCCGCCGGCCTGGAGGTCGGCGCGATCGCTGACGTCACCCCCCAGCCGCACAACGGCTGCCGTCCGCCCAAGCGTCGTCGGGTCTAGGAGAAGAACAGAACAATGGCTCGTTACACCGGACCCGTCACCCGCAAGTCGCGCCGCCTCGGCGTCGATCTCGTCGGTGGAGACCAGTCTTTCGAGAAGCGTCCCTACCCACCCGGCCAGCACGGCCGTGCGCGGATCAAGGAGAGCGAATACCGCCAGCAGCTGCAGGAGAAGCAGAAGGCCCGCTTCACCTACGGCGTCATGGAGAAGCAGTTCCGCCGCTACTACGAAGAAGCGGCCGGCCGTCCCGGCAAGACCGGTGACGAGCTGCTGCAGATCCTGGAAAGCCGGCTGGACAACGTCGTTTACCGTGCCGGCATTGCGCGCACCCGTCGGATGGCCCGCCAGCTGGTGAGCCACGGCCACTTCACGGTCAACGGCGTCAAGGTGACCATCCCCAGCTATCGGGTGTCGCAGTACGACATCATCGATATCAAGGGCAAGTCGCTGAACACCGTGCCGTTCCAGATCGCTCGCGAGACCGCAGGCGACCGCCCGACCCCCAGCTGGTTGCAGATCGTCGGCGAGCAGCAGCGCATCTTGATCCACCAACTGCCGGAGCGCGCTCAGATCGAGGTGCCGCTCACCGAGCAGCTGATCGTCGAGTACTACTCGAAGTAAAGACAGTGCCCCGCCACCGCATCCGCGGTGGCAGCACCTAAACGGCATCAAATAGCGGGTGTCGAGAAGGAGAAGAAGAAACACATGCTGATCTCACAGCGACCGACCTTGTCCGAAGAGGTCATCAGCGACAGCCGTTCGCAGTTCGTCATTGAGCCGTTGGAGCCGGGTTTCGGCTACACGCTTGGTAATTCGCTGCGCCGGACGCTGCTGTCCTCGATTCCGGGCGCGGCCGTCACCAGCATCCGCATCGACGGTGTGCTGCACGAGTTCACCACGGTGCCGGGCGTCAAGGAAGACGTCACCGACATCATCTTGAACCTCAAGGGCCTGGTGGTGTCCTCGGAGGAGGACGAGCCGGTGACCATGTACCTGCGCAAGCAGGGCCCGGGCGAGGTCACCGCCGGTGACATCGTGCCGCCGGCCGGCGTCACGGTGCACAACCCGGAGATGCACATCGCGACGCTGAACGACAAGGGCAAGCTCGAGATCGAGCTCGTCGTCGAGCGTGGCCGCGGTTACGTCCCGGCCGTGCAGAACAAGGCGTCGGGTGCTGAAATCGGCCGTATCCCAGTCGATTCCATCTACTCGCCGGTGCTCAAGGTGACCTACAAGGTAGACGCGACTCGTGTCGAGCAGCGCACCGACTTCGACAAGTTGATCCTGGACGTCGAGACCAAGAGCTCGATCGGCCCCCGTGACGCACTGGCGTCGGCGGGTAAGACGCTGGTCGAATTGTTCGGTCTGGCACGGGAACTCAACGTCGAGGCCGAGGGTATCGAGATCGGACCGTCGCCGGCCGAGGCCGACCACATCGCGTCGTTCGCGCTGCCGATCGACGACTTGGACCTGACCGTGCGCTCGTACAACTGCCTCAAGCGCGAGGGCGTGCACACCGTCGGAGAACTGGTGTCGCGCACCGAGTCCGACCTGCTCGACATCCGCAACTTCGGTCAGAAGTCGATCGACGAGGTGAAGGTCAAGCTGCACCAGTTGGGTCTGTCGCTCAAGGACAGCCCGGCCAGCTTCGACCCGTCCGAGGTCGCCGGCTACGACGTCGCCACCGGCACCTGGTCCGCCGAAGGCAGCTACGACGACACGGACTACGCCGAAACCGAACAGCTCTAAAGAATTCCGTCCTGGTCCTACCTGATACGGGGACCGGCCCCATTTAGGAGAAGTCGCAATGCCCAAGCCCACCAAGGGCCCTCGCCTCGGCGGGTCGTCTTCGCACCAGAAGGCGATTCTGGCCAACCTGGCGACGGCGCTGTTCGAGCACGGCCGGATCAAGACGACCGAAACCAAGGCTCGGGCATTGCGGCCCTACGCGGAGAAGCTGATCACCCACGCCAAGAAGGGCACGCTGCACAACCGGCGTGAGGTGCTCAAGAAGATCCGCGACAAGGACGTGGTGCACAGCCTGTTCGCCGAGATCGGGCCGTTCTTCTCCGACCGCAACGGCGGCTATACCCGCATCATCAAGGTGGAGAACCGCAAGGGCGATAACGCCCCAATGGCGGTCATCGAGCTGGTACAGGAGAAGACGGTGACCTCCGAAGCCGACCGCGCGCGGCGGGTGGGTGCTTCGAAGGCCGCCAAGGCCGCGCCCGCTCCGGCCGAGCCGAAGGCCGCAGAGGCCGACGAGGTTGTGGCTGAAAGCGCCGAGCCGGAGGCTGCCGCCGAAGTGGAAGCCGCCGAGCCGGAAGCCGCTGAGGCGAAAGCTGAGGGCGAGGACGCTGACGAGTCCTGACGATTTGCCGTTGAACGACGTGCCCGCCATCGACTCCGATGGCGGGTGCGTTCGTCTTAGGCTCGATATCGCTTATGACGGTACGGATTTCGCCGGGTGGGCGACGCAGTCGGGTCAGCGCACGGTCGCAGGTGTCCTCGAGGAGTCGCTGTCGACGGTGTTTCGCAGCCCGTTGCCGCTGCGCGCTGCCGGCCGCACCGACACCGGTGTGCATGCCACCGGTCAGGTCGCCCATATCGACGTTCCGGTGGACGCGCTCCCCAATGCTTATCCGCGTTCACCGCGGCCGAATCAGCCCGAGTTTGAGCCGCTGGTCCGGCGATTGGGCCGACTGCTACCCGCCGACGTCCGGGTCCGCCGGATCATCCGTGCGCCAGCGGGTTTCGACTCGCGTTTCTCGGCGCTGCGGCGCCACTATGTCTACCGGATTTCCACCGCCGCCTACGGCGTGGAGCCGCATCAGGCCCGCTACGTCACCGGTTGGCCACGAGTGCTCGACGTCGAGGAGATGGCCGCGGCGTCGCGAAATCTATTGGGCCTGAATGACTTTGCCGCCTTCTGCCGTCACCGTGAAGGGGCCACGACGATCCGCGACCTGCAGCGGTTCGACTGGGAACGAGACGGCGATCTGATCACCGCGCACGTCACCGCCGACGCGTTCTGCTGGTCAATGGTGCGATCGCTGGTCGGCGCGCTGCTGGCGGTGGGTGAACACCGGCGCACCGCGACCTGGTGCGCTGAGTTGCTGACCGACACCCGACGGTCCAGCGACTTCGCCGCCGCGCCGGCGCGGGGCCTGACGCTGGTCGGAGTGGATTACCCGCCGGACGGCGAACTGCAGGCGCGGACGTTGATCACCCGCGACCTGCGCACCCGCGACTGATCTACAGCTTGCCGGCGACGAAGTTGGCGGCCTGATTTACCAACCCCGAGCCGACGTATGACGGCTGCAGATGGGCATCCCATTGCAAATTTCGGAAGCTTCTGGTGCAGATCGGGTCACCGGGAGCGCACAGGTCGATGGTCTTGCCGGCGAACGCTGGACTGAAATTGGGGACCGGGCCGAGCACCCGCTGGGTGCCGTTGCCGAACAGCGCGACGGCGGCGACGTGCCGATCCAATGCCGGGGGGAGCGGATTCGTGAAACCGAACCCGGGTCTGTTCAATGCGACTACGACGTCGGCCGCGGCGGCGCCCAGTGAGTAACCGCCAAGCACCAACTTGGTGTTCGGGCAGCTGGCCGCCATCGATTGAACGTGTGCGCTCATGTCGTTGGCACCGACGTCGACCTCGGTGTTGGCGGGGTAGTTGACCCCGTAGGAGCCGACGGTCATGTGCGGCACCTTATTCCGCAGCGCGGTGATGAAGGACTGGCCGATTAGGCCGACGCCGGGTGGTTCTTCACGGCCCCGCGCGAAGTCGACCTCGGCATCCGGGCACGCCGCCGCGGCGACCGGAAGCGGCGTCGTCGAGAAGGGAATCACGGCGGGGGCGCTCAGCAAACCGCCCGAGACCAACGCCGCTACTGCTAAGCGGGTCCGGCCAGATCGCATGAGCAAACGCTAGGGAGTAAACCTATTGCCCCGCTGTGAGCGACCTGAGCGTTCGGCCAGCGCGGTTGGCTATGCCAGTTTGCCAGCGACGAAGTCGGCGGCCTGATTGACCATGCCGTCGCTGATATACAGGTTGCCAGAGTGCTGCGGCCAGTTGCCTTGCCAGGTGTTCGGGTCGGCCGGGTTGCAGATGGGGTCGGTGCCGTGGCACAAGTCGATGGTCCGGTCGGCGTAGATCGGGTTGAAATTCGTGATCGGCCCGACCCACTGGGTGCCGTTGCCGAACAGTGCGACCGCCGCAATGTGCTGATCGGCGCCCGGCGGCAGGGGATTGGTGAAGCCGAATGCCGCGATGGGAGCCGCCACCACGACGTCGGTGACCGCCGCGCCCAGCGAGTAGCCACCCAGCACCATGCGGGTGTTGGGGCATCCGTTGATCGTGGATTGGACGTGGGCGCTCATGTCGTTGGCGCCGACGTCGATCTCGGTGTCGGCGGGGTAGCGCACCGCGTAGAGGTTGACGTTCCGATGGACCCTGGATCGCAGCGCGCTGACAAAGTTGTTACCGACGATCCCGGCGCCGGGCGACTCCAGCCGTCCGCGGGCGAACACCACTTCGACGTCCGAGCACGAGGCCGAAGCCGTCGGGATCAGCGTCGCGGGCGCAAGCATCAAACCGGTGGCGAGAATGGCGGCGGCGCATACGCCCCGAAACGACCGTGACGCGAGGGCTATCGAGCGCAGCTTCATGACACGACAGTAGCGGTCACAAGATCAGCGTGGTGACTGTCTGATCAGTGAAAAGCGGTGGGCTGGGTCTGGCTGACCACGGTCGGACCCGGGACGTCGAGGCTGGGCCCAGGCAGCGGACCCTGACCAGGTAGCGGGCCCTGACCGGGCAGCGGACCCTGACCAGGTCCGGGCGGGACGCCGAGATACCCGGAGCCAGGTGGAACGCCCAGCGGCCCGTCGGGGCTGGTCGGGGGGAGTATCGACAGCAAGCGGGTGGCCACGAAGCTGGCGGCCTGGTTGGTGTAGACGGGCACGTAGCCGTCGGTGTGCCCGCTCCACTGGTTGCCCTGGCCGGCGTGGCAGATCGGGTCTTCGGGGTTGCAGTAGTCGACAGCCTTGGCGCCGAACATCGCGCTCTGAGCCGCGATTGTTCCGCCGCTACGGTCGGCCGGGTTGCCGAACGTGGTGACCGCGATGACGTGGCTGGCGTACTGCGGCGGCAGCGAATCGCCCCAGCCGACGCCGCCGATATTCGTTCCGGTGACGATGTCGACCACCGACGCGCCCTGCGAGTATCCGCCGAGCACCTGCGGGGTGGCCGGGCATTTGTCGGCCACGTCCTTGATGTGCTTGATCGCGTCCTTGGCGCCGTCGTTGCCGTGCAGCTGCAGCAGGGTGGCCCGGTAGTTGACCGGGTAGGCGTCGATGTTCTTGCCGGTGTTGTGACGCAGGCTGTCGACGAGCGCATCACCGACTCGTCCCAGCCCGGCCGGTTCGTCGGTGCCGCGGGCGAACGTCACCGCGACGTCCGGGCAGTTGTCGGCTTTGGCCGACGGCACCGCGCTGGGTGCGACCAGCAGCACGCCCGCGGCCAGCAATGCGGACGCGACCACGCTGAAGGCGCGTGACCAGGCACGAAGGAATGCGGAATGGCTCTTGCGGCTAATGCTCACCAGGTGAGTTTACCGATTTTCGGGCTGGCGGTCACATCCACGGTTTCGGGCACTCTGCCTGTGGATTGCTGAAAGAGTGCGGCGCGACCAGTACTTATCGTCAGCGGATGGCATGGCAACCGACCACGAGGCTGCACGTCAGCGGATACCGATTTCTGCGGGGCCGCATCGAGTGTGCACTGCTGGGCAGGGACGTCCGCGCCTTCAATGAGCCGATCCGCGCGCCTGCGCATTCGATGATGGCCGGCCTGGTGTTCACGATCATCCTGCTGGCCGGTTGCGTCGTGCTTGCCTTCTTGGGCCCGCAACCGGGGTCGGCTACCGGACCGATCCTGATGGAGAGACAGTCCGGTGCCCTCTACGTTCGATTAGGCGAAACCCTGCATCCGGTGCTGAACCTGGCGTCAGCGAGGTTGATCGTGAAAGCAAACGCCGACCCCCAGCCGACAGCTGAGTCGGCGCTCCGTCACAGCAGACGAGGTCCGCTGCTTGGCATCCCCGGCGCACCGCAGTTCTTGGGCACGCCGCTCGCCGAAGACGATTTGCGGTGGATGGTCTGCGACAGCCGCGACGCCACGACCGTGGTGGTCGGACGCACCGACGGTCCGCAACGGCATGTCCTTGCGCGCGACCAGACGCTGCTTGTCAGGCCGTCGTCGGGAGGATCGACCTACCTGCTCTACGACGGTCGCCGCGCTGTTGTGAACGTGGACGACGCCGCGGTCCAACGCGCACTGGCGATCGAGGGTCAGATTCCGGTCACGGTGTCGCCGCTGCTGCTGAACCTCATCCCAGAGACGCCGCCTCTCACCGCGCCGCGGATTCCTGACGCCGGCAGGCGGGGTCCGGGCTCGCTCTCGGGTTTCCCGGTCGGCAACGTGCTGCGGATGAATCGCACCGGCGGCGACGAGTATTACGTGGTGCTGAGCGACGGCGTTCAGCACGTCGGACAATTCGCAGCCGATCTCCTGAGATTCACCAACTCGCAGGGCTCTCGCACCGCCATCGCGGTCGCGCCCGATGTGATCCGCGGCGCTGCGGTGGTGACGCGACTGCCGGTATCTGCCTTTCCCGACCGGATTAAGGCTCCGCCGCCCGCCGACGGTGCGACGCTGTGCGTCGGGTGGACGCACGCCGCGTCAGGCAATGTCGAGATCTCGTTCTCCCTCGGCGGACTACCCCTGCCGGAGAGTCAGGAGCCGGTGGCCTTGACGCAGGCCGACGGAAAGGGTCCAGCCGTCGACGCCGTCTATCTCCCACCCGGGCGTTGTGCTTATGTTCGCGCTACCGGCCTCTCCGGCAGCAATGTTCGGGCGGGTACGCGATATTTGGTCTCCGACAACGGGGTCCGATACGCGGTCCACGATGACGACGCGGCGCACGACCTCGGACTGCCTGACACGATGATCGCCGCGCCTTGGCCAGTGCTGGCCGCATTGCCTGCTGGATCGGAATTGAGCAGGGCTAATGCGTCAGTCGCCCAGGATGTTCCGGCCGTCGCGAGTAGGTCGGATCGGAGTTCGCCGTAACCGCTTCGACATCGCGGTGAGTGCCAGCACCGCCGTCAATAAGCCACCGCAGACTGCAGCTCCGGTGAACGCCGTATTCCTCGCGCGGTGATCCGGCGGCGCGGGATGCGCAGGCTCAAGGACAGGCGCCGTCTTACGGGCGGGCGGAGATGCCGGGGCCGCCGAGGCGTCGGTGCTGATGGCGGCAAGCAGGTCCACCAGGCCGGCGCCCACCCGCGGATCCCATCCGCCGGGCGGATGATGCGCGGTGGCCTTGATGCGTTGCATCACCTGACGAGCCGTCCACAGTGGGAATCGAGATCGGACCAGTGCTGCCAGGCCACTGACTATCGGCGCGGCGTAACTAGTCCCCGCCAGCGGGGTCGAACCCTGCTGTCCATCAAGCGCATTGGCCAATCCATCACCCGACGAACTCAGCGATATCACGCCTTCGCCGGGTGCGGCGACATCCACCCACGGCCCGGCGAGGGTGAACGCCGACGGTTCGCCGTGAGCGTTCACCGAGCCCACGGTCAGGACGTAATCGTCGTACCAAGCTGGACTCACGACCACCGTCACCTTGTCCCATGTGGCCTCGACTTGCTGAGCGGGGCACTGGCCGGTGCCAGTGTTACCGGCGGCGGCCACCACGACGACGTTCTTGACGTCGACGGCGTAGGACAGCGCCGCACCGAGTGCACGGTCGTCGAGCGGTGACTCGGCACGGGTGCAGGCGACCGAGGAGATGTTGATGACCGAGGCGCCTAGGTCAGCGGCGGTTCGTACCGCTCGCGCCATTGTCTCGACGTCCCCGAACCCGGCGCCGGAAGGATCCGTCGCGGGGCCGAATTTCGTACTGGATTGCCGGATGCTGATCAAATCGGCGGCCGGCGCGACTCCGCTGAAACCATCGCTGTGATTGAGATCCGTTGTGGCGGAGATGATCCCGGCAACTGCGGTGCCGTGTCCATCGCAATCCTGGGTGCCGTCGCCGTTGAAGACATAATCACCACCGGCCACTGTTCGTGGCAGTCGCGGGTGTGGTGAAACCCCGGTGTCGATAACGGCCACTTGTTGGCCGGAACCGCGGGTGAGTTTCCAAACCTGTGGCAGGTCAAGCCCGGTGAGTTGGGAGGCGTCGTCGGACGGGTTGGTGTCGCGGGTCATGGACGGCAATGCGCAGATTTCCCGCTGCACGGTTGGCCGCGGTGGGCTTGCCGGTGCCGGCTGGGGTAGCCGGCTGTCGTCGATCGGCGGCGGAGACACCGCGCGCGCGGGTGATGCTGTGCATTGCGCCAGCGCGGCGACTACCGCAACTGTCCCGCAATGGCGCACTCGCCATCGCGCAGTGTTCACGAGAGGTTGAAGCCACGTGCAGCGCCATACAATCCGCAGAGCCAAAAAGCCAACGGCGCAACGGCGGCGAACGCAAAATACTCCAGAAGTTCGACACTTCGCCGCGCGATCGGAGACACCGCCGTCGCGTCGTCGACGAAACCGAGACACAGCGCGACGGCGCCCAGCATCACCGACACTGCGGCGATGCGAGGCATCTGGCCCGGATACGCTGCGGCAGCGGCGAGGAGAACAGCGCCTAGCACGGCCATTCCAGAGATGATGAGCGGCGCAGATCTTGCCGGGTCTCGGTGTGTGCGCGCCCGCAATAGCAGCACTCCGCCGGTTAGGGTGGCGAACACAAGACCGGGTAAGCGTGGCCCACCCGCCAGGCACGGTCCAAGTGCCGCGCCGATAGCTCCCAGCGCGGCCGAGGCCGAGAAGGCCACGATCAAGCCGGTAAGCCAGATGTGGGCGCGGATTGCTTTGGCGTTCAGCCGATGTGGGTTGGAGAATGGCGCATCTGCGGTGGGCTCCGTCAGTGGAGACAGCCGCGCAAGCATGATCGACACCGGTGCCGATGCTTCGACCATCGCCAACGATATCGCCGCGAACGCTGCGCCGATAGCTTGCACTCGGATCGCCGCGATCGCACCGACCAAGGCCGCGGTCGCTCCGGTCATCGCGAAAGTCATCAACGTGGTGAATACCATTGAGTAGCGGGATATTACGCGCATGATCGCTGATAGCGCTGCGGCAGCCGCGGCTGCGAACAACATATTCGGAGCGCTGGGGATGCCGGGGACGGCAAGCAGGCCTGTTAGCGCGGCGAAGCCGGTAGTCAACAGGCCCAGCGCCAGTCCTACGGATTGCTCGCGGAAAACGTGATACGCACTTGCCGCCGCCAGCAGCGTCAACAGGGCTATCGTCGCGGTCACGACGACACTGCCGGTGTGGTGGGTGTCGTTGGCGACAAATGCGGTTCGAATCATCGCCGCTGCAGTTACGCCGGCCAGCCACGTAGCGACCAGTGAGCCGACCAGGCGTGACCCTCGTCGGGTCCACCGCCGCTCCAGTACAGCGACCGATGCCGATACGGCCTCTGCTACGTCATCGAAGCGCGGTGCCATCAATTCGGCCGACGAGCATGTCAGAAGCAGCACGGTACCATCTCGAATCCCTAATTGGGACAATGTCTTCGACGAATCCAACGCTGCGCCGCCCGGAATGGATAGCTGATACCGGACAGGGACGGGGGCGCCGCGAAAGTCGGTACTGCGGGCTAAGACGTCGACGACTGGCGGGATCAGCGATCCGATAGGCATTGCAGCGGAAAGCACCAGGTCGACGGTGGCGGCGTCGGCCTGAATCGATAACCGGCGTAGTCCTCCGCTGCCCGGACGCGATTGGCCAATCTGGGTGGGTACTGCCAACGCGTACTGCACACCGACCTCCATTCAACGACTCGGACGCTAGCCGAGGCATTGATGCTGCATATACGTTGATCCACAGGCGACTTGCCGCTGACTCCTACCGTGCTTACCGTGCCAAACGCAACCTGGCGAGGTGGCGACGGGCAAACGTACGGAGGTGAGATGCGGCTGCTCGACAACGGTGCGACTGTGGAGTACGCGCCGACCGAACAAGTGCCGGCACCGGCGTACGACACCACCGACGTCGTCGTCGCCGCGCCACCGGAAGTAGGCCCACCTACGCAGGCGAATCAGCTGATCCGCTTTCTGCCTATCGTCACGGCCATCGCGACGGTCGCGGCGATGGCGGCGGCCTATCACTCTCGGTCAGCGGCAGCGCGCAATCCGGTGTTCCTGATGTTCCCGTTGATGATGCTTGCCTCCGCGGTCGCAACCGTCTTTTCCAACGTGGATCGGCGCCGCGGCGAGATCAATGCTAAGCGCGCGGAGTATCTGGGCTACCTGTCCGATGTCCGGGCAGCTGCTATCAAGACCGCCGCAGCACAGCACTATTCACTGCTCTGGCGCCATCCAGATCCCGATACGCTGTGGACACTAACGGGCGGGTGCCGGATGTGGGAGCGGCGAGCCGCGGACTCGGATTTTTGCCAGGTGCGGATCGGAGTCGGCACGCTGCCTCTGGCCACCCGGCTGATTGCACCGACCATGGACTCAGTTGGCCGGCAGGATCCGGTAGCGGTCAATGCGTTGCGCGGCTTTCTTCGGATGCACTCGACGGTCCCGGACGTACCAATCCCGATCGCGCTGCGGGACCTGACGGCGGTGAGCGTCGGCGGTGACCTTGCACGGGCGCGTGCACTGCTGCGCGCGACGATTTGTCAGCTGGCCGTCATGCACAGTCCGCAGCTGGTATTGATCGCCGCCGCGGTCAGTGATCGCAATCGACACCACTGGGACTGGTTGAAATGGCTGCCGCACAACCGACATCCCGTTGTCGATGATGACATCGGGCCTGCTCGGATGGTCTATGCGTCGGTGGCCGTAGCCATGGAAGCGCTTGCCGGCGTACTGGCAGACCGATTACTCACCGATCCACCGGTGCCGCATGTACTGGTCGTCGTCGACGGACCGGTCAGTGACGGCCAATGGGTGAACAGCGTTGGTGGCAAAGGCATCACGATACTGACAGTCAACGACTCGGCGTCGGTCGGATCCCTGCGGGTGAGCGCTGACCAAGTGCTCCGAAGGACACCAAACGGCGACGACGTGGTCGCGCGACCCGATGCAATGAGTTACGCGGTCGCGCTGGCGTGCGCGCACAGGCTGGCCGGTTATCGAGCAGACGGCATGAATACCTCGAAGCGGACGGGCTGGCAGGATCTGATCGGAATCGGCGACGTTCACTCCTTTGCGCCGGAAAAGTATTGGAGTGCCAAGAGCCGCCGCGATCGGCTTCGGGTCCCGATCGGGACCGCGGTTGGGGGTGCGCCGGTAGAGCTGGATATCAAAGAGGCGGCCGAGAACGGAATGGGGCCACACGGGCTCTGCATCGGCGCAACCGGTTCCGGCAAGTCTGAGTTCCTTCGAACAATCGCATTAGGCATGATCGCCGGTCATTCACCAGAGCAGCTCAACCTGGTTCTCGTCGACTTCAAGGGCGGCGCAACGTTCGCGGGGTTAGAGCACGCCCCGCATGTCGCTGCGGTCATCACGAACCTGTCGGATAAGGCGGCGATGGTCACGCGAATGCGTGACGCCCTGACCGGTGAAATGAACCGTCGCCAAGAAGTGCTACGGGAGGCGGGCAACCTCGACGGGATCGCGGCGTACCAGCGGGCGCGGCAAGCCGGAGCTCAACTCGATTCTTTGCCAACGCTGTTCATCATCGTCGATGAGTTCTCCGAATTGCTAAGCAAACATCCAGATTTCACGGATGTCTTCGTGGCGATCGGTCGACTCGGGCGATCGTTGGGTGTGCATCTGCTTCTGGCGAGTCAGCGTCTTGACGAGGGCCGATTGCGCGGCCTGGAATCACATCTATCTTACCGAGTGTGCCTAAAGACACTGTCGAGCAACGAATCACGAAGCATGCTGGGGACGTCCGACGCCTATGAGTTGCCCAGTATGCCGGGTGCCGCCTACTTGCGGGTAGGCGCGGACAGATTGATCCGTTTCCAGACGGCATACGTGTCCGGGCCATGCCGTACCGAAGCGCACCGTGTCGCCGACGAGTCTGTCTCGCCGGAGCAGGAAGAGAATTCAGTACCCGTCCGCTTGTTCACTACTGAGCCGATCGGACGGATCGCCCTGACCGGGCGCGCCGAGGCGGATGTCGTCGAATGCCGCACCGTTCTTCAGGCCGTCGTCGATCGACTGTCTGGATACGGCCCGCGAGCCCATGAAATGTGGCTGCCGCCGCTTGCAGCAACGCCGCTTTTGAGCGCCGTGCTAGGTGACGGCGAACCGATGCCTGCCTTGACCGTCCCAATCGGGATAATTGACCGCCCCTTCGAGCAGTGTCGGACGCCGCTGATCGTCGACTTATCTGGAGCCGCAGGGAATGTCGCTGTTGTCGGCGCACCCCAGTCGGGCAAGTCGACAGCTTTGCGCACACTTATTGCCGCACTGGTGGCCACCCACGATCCGAGCACGGTCCAGTTCTACTGCCTTGACTTTGGCGGTGGGGCTTTGACATCACTACGAGAATGGCCTCACGTCGGCTCGGTCGCTGGACGATCCGATCCGCAACTGGCCCGACGCACGATCGATTGGCTCGACAGCCTGATTCGATCCCGCGAGAAGTTGTTTCGCGAGCACGGGATCGAATCGATGGTGCACTATCGGCGGCTCAAGGCGAAGTGGGCTCCGGTATGCGACCGCTTCGGCGATGTTTTTCTGGTTGTCGACGGATGGTCAAGCCTGAACCGCGAGTTCGACAGCGCCGAGACATCGGTCGCGGCACTGGCCGCCGAGGGACTCACGTACGGCGTGCATATCGTTATTTCAGCATCGCGTTGGGCCGAGATCAGGCCCGCCCTCAGGGATCAGATCGGGACGAGAATCGAATTGCGGCTCGGTGATCCTTCGGATTCCGAACTGGATCGCCGGCGGGCTCAGGAAGTTCCCGAGGGCAAACCCGGTCGCGGGCTTTCGCACGATGCACTGCACATGGTCATCGCCCTACCCAGACTCGACGGCGCGGATTGGAACGGCGGCCTGCTTTGCCGTCGCGACGGATGGGTCGCGCCGCCGATCCCACTGTTGCCCGCGCAAATCGACCATCACAGAGTGATTGAGCGAGCAAACCCCTCCGACGCCGGACTTCTGATCGGTCTCGAGGAGAACGAACTTCAAGCAGTGGCAATTGATTTCGCGCACCAATTACATCTGCTGATCCTCGGTGATAGCGAGTCTGGAAAGACGGCGACATTACGTACTTTGTGCCGTGAGCTGTTGAGGACGACGAATGCCGCCCAATGTCAATTGTTCATCGTCGATATGCGACGGTCGCTCCTAGGCGTCGTGCAGCCCGAATCCGGACAGCTTGGGGGATACCTTGCTTCCGCCGACGCGGTCGGTGAAATCGTGCCACGGATCGTCGAACATCTGCTTCGGCGAATGCCGCCGTCAAATGCCACGCCGCCGCAATTGCGTGACAGGTCATGGTGGTCGGGGCCGGAGATCTACGTCGTGATCGACGATTACGACCTCGTCGGCACCGCTGGCGGGAACCCGCTGGCTCCTCTCGTTGAGGTGCTGCCGCACGCCAGAGACTTGGGTTTGCACCTGCTGATAGCGCGCCGAAGTGGTGGTGCAGCCCGCGCAATGTTCGAGCCCTTGTTGAGCGGGCTGCGAGATGCCGGCTGCATGACACTGCTGATGAGCGGAAACCCGGATGAGGGCTTGACGATCGGGCCGGTGCGCGCATCGCCCATGCCGCCGGGGCGTGGCACGCTGATCACCCGGCGAGGCAGTCCGCAGTTGATCCAAGTCGGCTGGAGCCCGCCGCCATGAGGACGCACATCGTCGAGGTCGGCCCGAACGCGGTCCGGCGATTATGCTGCGGCGGAGCCACTGTCGTCGACGGCGAGGCACAGAGGGCTGCTTTCGAACACATCGATGACGCGGTAACCCTGATCGACCTTCGTCCGATCAGCGTCGAGTCGCTGTGGCGTTCGGTATTGGCGGCCGTCGACTGTGATGCCGCCGGGACGGTGATCGTCGTCCATCCATCATGGTGGTCGCCGGAACGCGTCGATGTAGTCAGCGTGGCTGCGGAGGCTCTGACCGGCGATGTCGTGATGCGACCACGGTCGTGGCTGCTGACTCAAGCATCAAGATCCAAATCTGAAGTGGCGACGTTAGTTGCTGAAATCACCGACGATTTCGTTGTTATCTCTGGCGCTACAATGGCGGCCGAGACGCGTCGTCGAGATCAGCGAATCGTCGCCGACGCGGTCGTGCGTTCCATTGTCGCCACGGTGTCGGACACCTCAGAGATGGTGATCATCGACGCCCCGACAACAGTGTACGGCGCCGGTCCACTGTCAGCGTTGATCGCTGCAGGACTTCGAAATTCCGGTGGCATGACCGTGCTTGAAGTCGACGACATCGGCCTGAGAAGGCTTGCTGGAGCGATTGTTCCGACGGAAGGCCTCGAACACAGTCCGCGCCGGCGGGTCGCTGCGAGCCGCACACTCGTCCGGAATCTCGCCTTGGCGCTACCCGTGATCAGCGCCGTGATTGGCGTGGGCGCTCTGATCCGCCATACGGCACCGCGCACAGCCGACTCCGCCATTCCGACAACGTATGTCGTGGAAGGCCATGTTGCACTCAAGGTTCCGGCTCAATGGCCGATGCGCCGCGTCGTAGCCGGCCCAGGTTCGGCGCGGGTGCAGATCACGTCACCGTCGGATCCGGAGGTGGCGCTGCACATGACGCAATCGCGGGTCGCCCTGGCGTCCCTGGACGCGACCGCCGAATTTCTCAAGAACGCGATAGACGGGGCGCCCGCCGGCATATTCGTCGACTTCAACCCGGCGGGCCGTAGCGCAGGCCGCTCGGCTGCGACCTATCGCGAGATCCGGACTAGTCATGACATCCGCTGGACGGTGTGGGTCGACAAAGCTGTCCGGATCAGCGTCGGCTGTCAAAGCCGCCACGGTCACGACGACGCCGTGAACCGGGAGTGCGAGGTCGCAATCCGGTCGGCTCGAGCACTGGACTGATTGTTGGGAACCAGACCGGACCGGCGGGAGTCCTAACTGTCGTTAGCGCGGGGCGGTCCGCGGCCGTCGGAAAAAGGGGGACAAGTGAGCACGCCGACAGGGGGCAACGCGCTCAGCGCCGACTTCGACCTCATGCGCTCGGTCGCTGCGGCCATCGACACCCGTAACGAGGAGATTCGGGCGACGTTGCAGTCGTTCATCGGTCGCTTGATCGGTGTCCCGCCGTCGATATGGGGCGGGATGGCGGCGTTGCGGTTCAAGGACGTGGTGCACCGGTGGAACGCGGAGTCGATGAAACTGCACCACGCGCTGCACGGCATCGCGGAAACGATCCGCTATAACGAAGTCGCGCTGCGGAACGCGGCGGACGACCATGCACGCCACATCGGCGCTGCCGCCGGGAATCTGTGAGGCCGTCGTCCATGGATGCGCGGCTGTCATACAACTTCGACGAGATCGAATCGTCCGTCCGGCAGGAAATCCACACCGCTTCGGCGCGATTCAATGCAGCGCTGCAGGAGTTGAAGGTGCACGTTGCGCCGCTGCAGGAGCTTTGGACTAGGGAAGCCGCCGCGGCTTATGGCGTCGAGCAGCTGAAGTGGCATCAGGCGGCCACCGCCCTCAACGAAATCTTGGTCGAACTCGGAAATGCGGTACGCGAGGGCGCCGATGATGTCGCCGCGGCCGATCACCGGGCGGCCGGCGTGTGGGCGCAACAGGGGCGATAGCCACCCGAAGACTCTGCGCGGTCCCGTTGGTAAGGAGAGACCGGCGGGACCGCGCAGTCATTTGGGGACCCATGCCGTCATCGGCGTGGCTCGGCACGGTCGTCGTGACTTTGGACGGCGTTGCCGCCGGGCGAAATCGCCGGCCTGACCAGCCGCATTTTTGTCTAGGGCGAATGACTAGAAATAGTCAATAAGGGTGGACTATTCTCGTGGTTAGTGATGAACCTGCCCGTTTGGTCGTTAAGCGCTTGCGCCAAGCGGGGTTCGTGAAATCCGACGGTGTGGGTAGTCACGCCAAATGGCATCACCCAGAGTCCAGCGTGTACGTCGTCGTGCCGACAGGTCACCGCAAGATTTCGCCTGGTGTGGTTCGTCAGGTCAACAAGGCAATCGAGCGCAGCAAAAAGGGGTCGTGATGCACCAGTACAAGGTTGAAGTCACGCGCGAAGGCCGCTGGTGGATGGTCCACATCCCCGAGATTGATGGGCTCACCCAAGCCCGCCGGCTCACTGAAGCGCCCAGGATGGCCCGGGAGTACATTGCGCTCGATCGCGGGATTCCGCTCAGGGAAATCAACGTCGAAGTCGCCAGCGTCCGGATCGAAGAGCCGGACTTCCGCGAACTCCTCGAGTCCGCCAACCAAATAAAGCACATACGCGCACGGGCCAAGGAGTTGGAAAGGGAAGGCGCCGAGCGGGCGCGGGAATATGCGCACTGGCTCGTCATCCACGGCGTACCTGTTCGCGATATCGCCGCTCTTCTGGAAATCTCGCCTCAACGTGTCAGCCAACTAACCAACTTTTGATCATTTGGTCCGGCCGAATGACGCGTTTTGACCTGCACGGATAGCCGCAGGTAAGCTGCTCCGTTGGCGTGCGGTACGCCGGGACTCGGGTCAACGTCGGTCGCCGAGAAATCCCTTCCGCACACGTCTGACCGGCACCCGGGTCACCGGGATCCACCCGAGAGAAGGATGGGTAAGCACTGTGTCCACCTACGCGCCTAAGGCGGGTGACACCACGCGGACGTGGTACGTCATCGACGCCCAGGACGTGGTGCTCGGTCGCCTTGCCGTCGCGGCAGCAAACCTGTTGCGCGGCAAGCACAAGCCGACATTCACGCCTAACACCGACGGCGGTGACTTCGTCATCATCGTCAACGCTGAAAAGGTCGCCCTGAGCGGCGACAAACAACACAAGAAGCTGGCCTTCCGCCACTCGGGCTACCCCGGCGGGCTGAAGAGCCGCACGATCGGCGAGTTGCTGGACAAGCACCCCGATCGGGTCGTCGAGAAGGCGATCGTCGGCATGATCCCCAAGAACAAGCTCGGCCGCCAGATCAAGCGCAAGCTGCACGTCTACGCCGGTCCGCAGCATCCGCACGCTGCTCAGCAGCCGACTCCGTACGAGATCAAGCAGGTGGCCCAATGACCGCGCCGGCGACGATGCAGAGCCAAGCGATGAAGAGGAGCGGCGCTAATGACTGAGACCGCAGGAACTGAGACCGCAGGAACTGAGACCGCAGGAACTGAGACCGAGGTCGTGGTCGAAGAAACCGTCCAGACCGCCGAGCCCGTCGAGGCCGCAGCGCCGGCCCCGCGCGAGGCCATCGTCATCGAGCGCCCGATCCAGACCGTGGGCCGCCGCAAGGAAGCCGTCGTGCGGGTCCGTCTGGTGCCCGGCACCGGCAAGTTCGACCTCGATGGCCGCTCCCTGGAGGCCTACTTTCCGAACAAGGTGCACCAGCAGCTGATCAAGGCGCCGCTGGTCATCGTCGACCGGGCCGAGAGCTTCGACATCTTCGCCCACCTCGACGGTGGCGGCCCGTCCGGCCAGGCCGGCGCACTGCGCCTGGCCATCGCCCGGGCATTGATCCTGGTCCAGCCCGAGGATCGGCCCGCGCTGAAGAAGGCGGGCTTCCTGACCCGTGACCCGCGTGCCACCGAGCGCAAGAAGTACGGCCTGAAGAAGGCCCGCAAGGCGCCGCAGTACAGCAAGCGCTGATCGAGGCGGCGATCACGGCCGCGTACCAGTTGGGTGGCACTCCGGCTAATCCTTCTGTCGTGTGTGTGCGCGGTCACCAACTGTGAGAGGTTTGACCGCATGGGTCGACTATTCGGCACTGACGGCGTCCGCGGGGTCGCCAATCGCGAGCTCACCGCCGAGCTCGCGTTGGCCCTCGGCGCCGCGGCCGCACGACGGCTGACCAGGTCGAACAGCGGACGGCGACGCGTCGCCGTGATCGGCCGCGACCCCCGTGCCAGCGGCGAGATGCTGGAAGCCGCGGTGATCGCGGGCCTGACCAGTGAGGGTGTGGACGCGCTACGGGCCGGGGTGCTGCCGACCCCCGCGGTGGCCTATCTGACCCACGCCTACGACGCCGACTTCGGCGTGATGATCTCCGCGTCGCACAACCCGATGCCCGACAACGGCATCAAGATCTTCGGGCCCGGCGGGCACAAGCTCGACGACTCGACCGAAGACCAGATCGAGGATCTGGTGGCGTCCGGGCCGGGGCTGCGTCCCGTTGGCGCGGAAATGGGCCGGGTGATCGACGCCGAGGATGCGCTGGATCGCTACCTGCGTCAGGTCGGCAAGGCCGCCACCGTCCAGCTCAACGGGCTGACCGTGGTCGTCGACTGCGCACACGGCGCCGCCTCGACGGCCGCACCACGCGCCTACCGCGCGGCCGGTGCGCGCGTGATCGCGATCAACGCTGAACCCAACGGCCTCAACATCAACGACCGCTGCGGCTCTACACATCTGGATGTGCTGCGCTCGGCGGTGCTGCACCATGGCGCCGACCTCGGTTTGGCCCACGACGGTGACGCCGATCGATGCCTGGCGATCAACGCCGCCGGTGAGATCGTCGACGGCGACGCAATCATGGTGATCCTCGCGCTGGCAATGCAAGAAGCCGGCGAGCTGGCCGGCAACACCCTGGTCGCCACCGTGATGAGCAATCTGGGTCTGCACCTGGCGATGCGCGCGGCCGGGGTCGAGGTTCGCACCACCAGCGTCGGCGACCGGTATGTGTTGGAAGAGCTGCGATCTGGTCCGTTCAGTCTCGGCGGAGAACAGTCCGGGCACATCGTGCTGCCCACGTTGTCCACCACCGGCGACGGCATTCTCACCGGCCTGCGGCTGATGTCGCGGATCGCCCAGACCGGCACATCGCTGGCCGGGTTGGCTTCTGCGATGCACACCTTGCCGCAGGTGCTGATCAACGTCGGCGTCGCCGACAAGGCCGCCGCGGTTGCCGCGCCCTCGGTTCGCGACGCGGTTCAGCAGGCCGAAGACGAGCTGGGCGACAGCGGTCGAATTCTGTTGCGCCCCTCGGGAACCGAACAGATGATCCGGGTCATGGTCGAAGCCGACGACGAGCATGTCGCTCACCGGCTTGCCGCTCTGGTCGCCGACACGGTACGCGCCGCGCACTAGGCGGAACCTCAGCGCTACCCGTTGCGTCGAACCCGTTATGGCACAACAAGACGCGTTCGTCGACGCTGCAGCAGTGCATGCCGTCGCGAACCGATTTGACGACGCAGCACATCTCATCGACAGCGCGGTCCGCACCCACTTCGGCAGGTTGACCTTCGACGGGACGACGTCCGGGCGCGCATACATCGGTCAAGGCGATGCTCTGCGGTTTGCGTTGCATCGCCTCAGCGGCGATGTCGCACAGTGGGCGCGGGCCAGCATGGAGGTCGCAACCGCGTTGCGGGCCAATGCGAATCACTACGCCGACGCCGACCAATTCGCCGCTGCGCGGATCGGCTGAGTATGGCCGAACGGTTCGATGTTGCAGCGCGGCTGGCCGAGGGCAGGCCGGCGGTCGAGCACATGCAGATCTATGTCGACGCGTGCCATCGGCTGGGCTATCAGCACCCCGACCTGACCGCGCATGCGTCGCAGGTGCGGGACTGGTACGACAGTGAGGCGGGGCTTGACCTGCGGGCGCTCGACGCCGACACGGCCGCGCTTCGCGCCGCGGTCAACGCCATCGAGGAGGCGCTGTGGGTACAGCGCACGCAGGTCACCGAGCTCGCCGTGGCCTGGCGAGGGTCGGGCGCGGACTCCGCGACGCGGTTTCTCCAGCGGCACTGCGACGTCGCTACGGACGTAGCCGCACATGTTCGTGCTGCCGCTGAGCACTATGGCGCCTTGCGAGACGACGTGTGGGCGGCAGTCGACGGAAAGGTCGCGGCTGCCGTCGCAATCGATGAGCGCACAGCGGCGCAGCGGTCGGCCTGGCTGGCCGCTGCGCACTGCATCACGTCGGGGGCGGGGGAGCCATCGACGGCCGAAGAGGTGATTCGCCATCAGGTTACGCCATACGTGGACAACGATATTCGCATCGACTGGCTCGCCGCGATGGGCTCGAGTGCGGCGTCCGTGGCGGCGTCCTACGACGCGGCCATCCACGCGTTGGCGTCGACATCCGAGGCGCATTTCGACATTCCGGGCGACTTGGGTCCGAGTTGGCGCCCAGTACGCGAGGAGCATCCCGTGCCGGAGTCAGCGCCCGTGATGGCCCTTCCCGCGGCGCCAATGCCGACCATGCCCGCTGCGGCGCCCGCTCCACAAATACCGATAAGTCCAGAGCCGCAGCGGCTTTCGATGAGCGGGCCTGACGACACGGCCTCGATGCCGCCCGAATTAGCGACACCCCTTGGTGATCCCGGCGGGTTATCCTCCGGCGCAGGCAATCTCGGCGGCATCACCGGCGGCATCACGGCGGCATCGCCGGTGTTGTCGGGAGCATCATCGACAGCATCGGCAGCATTCTGGGCTCACTGGCCGGCGGGCTTGGCGATGGTTCCGGGTCCGGCGACTCGCTGGCCGATGACCCGCTGGACCCAGATGACATCGACAAGCCAGATGACACGGACGACGCAGACACGCCAGAGCCGGTCAGCGTCGACGATGACACCACACCCGAACACCCCGTCGATCCGCTGACCGAAACTCCGCCGACGACAAGTGAATCGGTGGGCGAACCGGTCGGGCAAGAATTGGATTCGCCACCGCCCGCCGCGCCGCCAGCCGAGCAGCCCCCACCGGCGGCCGGGCCGCCCACTGAGGGATCGACGCCCTGTGAGATCGCCGAGGACCAACTGCCTCAGGCGGGGCAGTGATGTGAAGGCTCAGCCTTTGAGCAGGGCGACGAACTTCTCTTCGGGGGTCAGCGGCGCCGTCTCGTCCTCGATTGCGAGGGTCTTGGGCAATTGCACGTCGGGGTCGGCGAAGTCGCGATAGGTCTTGTCGCCGCCGAGCGTGTAGAGCAGGTAGCCGGTCAGCAGCGCACGAGTCGTCTTCTGCGTCTTGCGATCCGGGCCGCCCAGGCCGAACGCCGCGGTCAGTCGACGGCCCTCGGCCAGTCCGGTGGGCTTAGCTTTGCTGATGATTCGCAGCGTTGCGGTGTCCCAGGCTCGCCAGAGTGCAATGGCGTTGGACCGCAAAGACTTTCCCGACCCGGGCGCGCTGAACACCACGCCCGGCACGGTGAGCGTCGAGGCCGGCTGCTCGGCCGGCGGGTTGGTAATGGCCGGGTACAGGGCGGCCACCGATTGGGGTTTGGCCTTCATCCCGGCGGCCGCGAACACCGCGGCCGAGCCGCCGAAGCCGTGGCCGATCACGCCGAGCTTGCCGGGGTGCACGCTGATCCTGCCCGGCCCGAGCCGCACGCCGGCGGCGATATCCAGCGCGGTGCCCAAGTCGAAAGCCAGGTTCAATACCGATGGTGCCACGCCGCGCTCGGTGTCGGGTGCCGCCGCGACGATGCCCCACGAGGCGAGGTGTTCCAGCAGGCCCGAATAACGTTCGACCCCGGTAAGCCAGTCGTGGCCGAACGCCACCCCGGGCAGGTTGAAACCGGCCTCGGGTGTGTAGACCACGCCCGGTAATCCCGCGAAGGCCAAGTCGCCGCGCAAAACTCGGTGCGGCCCGCGTCGCGCCAAGACGCCGACGAGCTTCCTGGTCTTTGCCACGCGTTGACGGTAGCGCACGTCAGTGCCGGCCCGGATTGCCTTGCCGTCCCGGTGAGCCAGCCAAAATCAAGCCGATTGACAGTAAGTCACCAGCAAACACACCCGGCAGGGAGGTTTCGTCGGGCGCAGCGAGGTGGTACGACGGGGTCATGAATATGAAACGAATCGCCGCCGCGACCGCCATCACCGCGGGCCTGGGTCTCGCTGGTGTCGGTGCGGCAAGCCTGGCCGAGGCTCAGCCTTCCGCTCCGTTGCCCGACTATCACTGGTGTCCCGGCCAGTTCTGGGACCCGGGTTGGGGCCACAACTGGGACTTCGGCCGCTGTCACGACGACTTCTACTTCGACGGTGAACCGCGCGACGCCGGCCACTGGCACGGGAATGGTCCGTGGCATCCGTGAGCCAGCCAACCATCCACTAGGTGCAGCCGTCCCGACTTGGGGCGGCTGCCCTATTTGCAGGACCCTTCGCAGCCCAGGGCCTTTACGCCATCGTCAATGCCCGGTGCCCTCAGTATTGAATCCCAGTCAATACCAAAGTTATTCACAGGAACTCATAGCATATTTTGCGGGCTAAGGGTTTAGCTGAGTGGCCCCGGGTGGTACTAAGAACGAGTGATAAACATCAAACGAATCGCAGCTGCGACTGCCATTGCCTCGGGTCTTGGACTTGCCGGCGTTGGCGCGGCGAGCATCGCCGAGGCCCAGCCGATGGCCCCGCTACCCGACTACCACTGGTGCCCGGGCCAGTTCTGGGACCCGGGCTGGGGTAACAACTTCGACTGGGGCCGTTGCCACGATGACTTCTACTTCGACGGTGAACCACACGACGCGGGCCACTGGCACGGTTACGGCGGCTGGCACCCCGACGGCCCTGGTCCCTGGGACCACCCGGGCGGCCCGGGTTGGGATAACGCGGTCCTGGCTGGGATAACCACGGCCCGGGTGGCCCCGGTTGGGATGACCACCGCGGCTACTGAGCCGATTAACTAAAACGCTGACCTCATGCAGGTCAGAGGCGTGCAGCCGTCCCGATCGGGGCGGCTGTACTGCGTTAGAAGAGGCTCGGCGCCGCCAGACTCCACTACCCTGGTGGGCTATGTGCGGAATCGTCGGCTACGTCGGGCACCAGCCTGCCCTGGACGTCGTTGTCGACGCGCTGCGCCGGATGGAGTACCGCGGCTACGACTCGGCAGGTGTGGCGCTGGTCGACGGAGACGGCAAGCTCACGGTCCGTCGGCGGGCCGGCCGGTTGGCCAACCTGGAAAGCGCACTCGCCGAGACCGAGCCCGCAGCCCTGGCCGGCGGCACGGGGCTCGGGCACACTCGCTGGGCCACGCACGGGCGTCCCACTGATCGCAACGCCCACCCGCACCGCGACGCGGCCGGCAAGATCGCCGTCGTTCACAACGGCATCATCGAGAACTACGCGGTCCTGCGCCACGAGCTCGAGGCAGCCGGCGTCGAGTTTGCCAGCGACACCGACACCGAGGTCGCCGTCCACCTGGTCGCCCACGAGTACCACCACGGCCAGACGGCGGGCGATTTCACCGCTTCGGTGCTGGCCGTGCTGCGCCGCCTCGAGGGCCACTTCACCGTGGTGTTCGCCAACGCCGACGAACCCGGGACCATCGTCGCGGCGCGCCGGTCCACGCCGTTGGTGGTCGGCATCGGCGACCGCGAGATGTTCGTCAGCTCCGACGTCGCCGCCTTCATCGGACACACTCGCGAGGCGGTCGAGCTCGGCCAGGACCAGGCCGTCGTGATCACAGCCGACAGCTACCGGATCACCGATTTCCACGGCAACGAGGACGTCGAATACCGCGAATTTCATATCGACTGGGACTTGGACGCCGCCGAAAAGGGCGGCTACGAGTACTTCATGCTCAAGGAGATCGCCGAGCAGCCCACCGCGGTCGCCGACACTCTGGTCGGGCACTTCGTGGACGGCCGCATCGTGCTGGACGAGCAACGGCTCTCCGATCAGGAACTGCGCGAGATCGACAAGGTGTTCGTCGTCGCCTGTGGCACCGCGTACCACTCCGGGCTGCTGGCCAAATACGCGATCGAGCACTGGACCCGGCTGCCCGTCGAGGTCGAGCTGGCCAGCGAGTTCCGCTACCGCGACCCGGTGCTGGACCGCAGCACGCTGGTGGTTGCGATCTCCCAGTCGGGGGAGACCGCCGACACCCTGGAAGCCGTGCGGCACGCCAAGGAGCAGAAGGCCAAGGTCCTGGCCATCTGCAACACCAACGGCTCGCAGATCCCGCGAGAATGCGACGCGGTGCTCTACACCCGCGCCGGCCCGGAGATCGGGGTGGCCTCGACGAAGACATTCCTGGCCCAGATCGCCGCGAACTACTTGGTCGGACTCGCGCTCGCGCAGGCCCGCGGGACCAAGTACCCCGACGAGGTCGAACGCGAATTCCGCGACCTGGAGTCGATGCCCGATCTGGTGGCCCGGGTGATCGCCGAGATCGCGCCGATTGCCGAGCTGGCCCATCGGTTCGCCCAGGCGTCGACGATCCTGTTCCTCGGCCGCCATGTCGGCTACCCGGTGGCGCTGGAAGGCGCGCTGAAACTCAAGGAACTGGCCTACATGCATGCCGAGGGATTCGCCGCCGGTGAGCTCAAACACGGTCCGATCGCGCTGATCGAAGACGGTCTGCCGGTGATCGTGGTGATGCCCTCACCGAAGAGCTCGGCCATGCTGCACGGCAAGTTGTTGTCCAACATCCGCGAGATCCAGACGCGTGGCGCGGTCACCATCGTGATCGCCGAGGAGGGCGACGACACGGTTCGCCCCTACGCGGATCACTTGTTCGAAATCCCGGCGGTATCAACGCTTTTGCAGCCGCTGCTGTCGACCATTCCGATGCAGGTGTTTGCGGCTTCGGTGGCACAGGCCCGCGGCTACGACGTCGACAAGCCGCGCAACCTGGCCAAGTCGGTCACCGTCGAGTAGCTACCCGCGCGGCGTTCAGCGAAACCGACGGTCAATCTGCCGAGGTGTCATAGCCGGCGCAGTCGCCGCAGAATTCTCGTAAAGGGAACGGTCGCGGCAAGACCGCGACGCAGACTCGGCTGGATTGTGCTGATATTGGCGAGCACCGGGTAATCCAGGCCGTGGTCGCGCCATTCAGCGGCCTGTTCGATGACCTCGTCGGGTGTGCCGGTGAGGAAGAAACTCTTTTGCTATCGAAATAGGGACATCTGCGGTGTAGGACAGCACGGTCTGTTCGTCGAAGACTTGCGGGATGATGTCTTGTCCGCCGGTGAAGTCGTCGCCGAGGGGATGCCGCGCACCGTGGCGGGCCCAGACCTCAGCGGGCGCGTTGAGCACGAACGCCTTCTGGCGGTCGAGCCCAGCGCGTCGTCGACCTCGCCGCGGCTGGCGCCGGTCACCACGAAAAACCAGTTGGCGGCGATGATCGACAACGGGTCTCGGCCTGCGTCGGAGGCGGCGGCACGGACCTTTTCCAGGCCGGCCGCGTAGTCCTTCGGCCGGGTGATCAACGCGGGAAACCAGGCATCGGCGTAGCGACCGGTGGCCCTCAGCATGCGCGGCCCATGGGCGGCGATCCAGATTTCCGGCCACTTGCCGCGGTAAGGGGGCAGCGCGAATATCGCGTTGTGCAGCGGGAAAAACGGTGAATCGCGACTGACGAGCTCACCGCCGGAGTTCCACAGCGCCCGGATGGTCGCCATGGCTTCTTCGAACCGTGCCACCGGTTTCGACCAGTCCACGCCGTAGGGCTCGTTGCCCTCCCGCTCGCCGGTGCCGATCCCCAGAATTGCTCGGCCCCGGGTGAGCAGGTGCAGGGTCGCGGCCGCCTGTGCGGTGACGGCGGGATTGCGACGGCCCACATCGGTGACGGAGGTGCCAAGGCGCAAGCGCCCGAGGCGGTTTCGCGCCGCGAAATTCCCGAGCACAGTCCACGGTTCCAGACACGCGTCGACGTCGGTGATCAGCCGTGCAGCCCCCATGTACTTGCGTGTACTCACCGCGCGCGGAAACAGCGAGTTGAGATGATCGGGCAGCCAAAATGAATCCAGCCCGGTGGCTACCGCGGTGACATAACTTGCTCGCGGCAACGCAATAGGCGAGAAGCGGGTGTGCACGAGATTTTCTGCCAAGCCGACTTTGAGCATGGGGCTCTCCTTTGCCCGGATGCCCCCCGTCGCGCCACAGTTTAGGCCGACCGGCGACTTTAGGGTGGGATTAGCGTCGAGCAGTTACCTCGAAGTTCGACCAGTCAGGCTCGCGGGTCGCTGCCCAGTACTCGTTGAGCCGCCACGGGCTGACGGTGTGGATCTCGCCGTCGGAGTTCTTGAAGTAGGAGTGCTTGACCGCGGGGTGTGACCACACCATCTGCTTGATTTCGTTCTGGGTGCGCTGATGCCAGTCGGCCGCCGCGTCGGCGGTCGGCTCGATCGAATGCACGGCCGGCTCAGCAAGTTTCGCCAAACAGCTGTTGATGTAGCGCATTTGCAGCTCGGAGTTGAAGATCAGGCTGCCACCGTGGGCCAGATGCGCGCCGGGCCCGTAGATGACGAAGAAGTTCGGGAACTGCGGCACGGTGATACCCAGGTAGGCGAACGGCCTGCTGCCCCAGACGCTGTGCAGGTCGGCACCGTCGCGGCCGGTGATGGTCATCGGCCACAGCACGTCGGTGTGCCGAAACCCGGTGGCGTAGACGATGATATCGACGTCGTGGATTTCGCCGTCCTCGGTGATGACGCCGTCGGCGGTGACTTCCCGGATCGGCGTGCGGACCAGGTCGACGTTGTCGCGGCGCAACGTGCGCAGCCAGGTGCCGTCATCCTGCAGCGTCCGCTTGCCGGTAGCCGGATAGTCCGGTAGCACCTTGGCCAGCAGCTCCTCGTCGCCGTCCACCTGAGTGGTGATCCAGTCGGTGAACATCAGGCGGGCAATAGCATTGATCTCGCTGACCGCGTAATCCTGGTTGGTGTAAGCCGGGTCTACCCGTGCCGCGTCGAGCCCCTTGTCGGACCCGGGCCACAGCACCAGGAATCGGTACCAGCGCGCGTAGAACGGCAGGTGGTCCATCGCCCAGCGCACACCGTCGCCGACTTCCTCGTGGTACATAGGGTTGGGAAACATCCATTGTGCGGTGCGCTGAAACACGGTGAGGTGCTCGACTTCGTCGACGATGGCCGGCGCTATCTGAAACCCGCTGGCGCCCGCACCGATCAGCGCGACGCGCTTGCCGGTGAGATCGACCGAGTGGTCCCACGCTGCGGAATGAAACGACGGCCCGCGAAACGCTTTCGCGCCCTTGAAGTCTGGGACGTGTGGACGGTTGAGTTGGCCGACGGCGGTGATGACGGCGCGTGCCCGCATCGTGGTCAGGCCCTCATCGTCCTCGCGCATGGTGACTGTCCACATGCCGTCCTCGTCGTCCCACTCGACGGCAACGACCTCGGTTTGCCAGCGGACGTGATCGTTCAGACCGTGCTTGGCCATCAAGCGGGTGAAGTAGCTCTGAAGCTCGGGCTGCTCGGCGAAGAAATGCGACCACTCGTTGCTGGGCTCAAAGCTGTAGCAGTAGAAGTGGTTGGCTACGTCGACCCGGGCGCCCGGATAGCTGTTCTCCCACCACGTTCCACCCGGGCCGGCGTTCTTCTCCACGATAGTGAACGGAATGTTGGCCTGTTGCAGTCGAATACCGGCCAGGATCCCCGATTCACCGCAGCCGATGACGACCACCGGCACTTGGGCGGCGCGGTCGGAGTCCAGCGAGGCCGGCCGGCGCGGGTCGGCGCCCTCGAGGTCCATCTCCTCGGCGAGCAGCGCCTGATAGTCGTCCGGCACGCTTTCGCAGACCGCCCAGTCCATCATTTCCCTGATCAGCTGAGGCGGCAGCGGGGCGGGCTCGGGGCAGCCGCGGTCGCGATAGTCGGAGATCACCGGCAGCGCCTCGGCGCGGGCCCGGGCTTTGTCGTCGTCCGACATGAACCCCTGGACCTCGTTGAGGAAGATCCCGGCCGGTTTGAAGTCGCGGACGAAGCGGGGGTCGCCGGTGATGTGCACCAGCGACAGCAGCAGTGTCGGGATGCTGACCTGCTCCAGGGCGGCGGCGATATCGGAGGTGGAGGTGGTGAAAGGTTGGCCCGCGTAGCGGCTGCGCACCAAGGGAAATCCTTTCGCATCATCGCTGAGCGCCTGCGATGGTAGCCTCGAATTACGATACGCAGGGTTTCGTAATTGGATTTCAACCATACGCGTGGCGTGGTATCGGATCAAGGGGTTCATCCCGCGGACGGGGGTTGTTCCGTGCCAAGGTAAACGCCGTGGAAGACAGTTCTGGCCACCCGCGCCGGACGGGTTGGCTGGCCGCGGTGTGGCGATTCGTGCGAACCGCGCCGTTGACGTATCTGTGGCTGATCGTGCTGCTGGGCACCACGATCGTTCAGCATCAATTCGGCCGCCACCTGCATCACCTTCTGGTGCATGAATCCACCAATATTCGTGACTTGGCGACCGACCCTTTGCAGGTGTTGTTCGAAAGCCTGCTCTGGATCGACGGCCGATCCTGGACGCCGTATCTGTTGCTGTTCACTGTGTTCCTGGCGCCCGCGGAGCATTGGCTCGGTCAAATACGTTGGCTCACCGTCGGATTGACTGCTCACGTCGGCGCAACATACATCAGCGAGGGCTGGCTGTACCTGGCGATCCAGTATCACCGGGCGCCCGAGCGGTTGGTCCATGCCACCGATATCGGGGTCAGCTACTTTCTGGTCGGCGTGATCGCGGTGCTGGCTTATCGCATTCCCCGACCCTGGCGATGGGGCTATCTCGCGGTGTTGATCACCGTCTTCGCCGTCCTGCTGATCATGCAGTTCAATTTCACTGCGATCGGCCACTTTTCGGCGATCTTCATCGGGCTGTTGTGCTACCCGATGGCCCGAAGGCGGCCGGCTACTGCCGGGTCGCGCTCAGGTAGCTGATCCCGGCGAAATTCTTGGCTTCGTCGTCGCTGGGCGTCGAGATTGAAAGCCCATGACCGGCAGCGAGTTCCGCCGCGCCGGTGGACGATACGCTCCAGCCGTGACTGCTCAGGTAGTCGGCCACGTCGTGACGGTCGCCGCCGTACCAGAGGTCGGTCATCTCCACGTCGAAGCCATGCCTGCGCCAGCTTTCGGTGGACTGTCGCATCCGGTCGGCCATCACCGGCACGGCCTGGCCGGCGTTCGGCATGTTCTCGGTGGCCAATCGGCTACCCGCCGCGCTCAGCATGGTGATGTTGTCCAGCAGGGCATCCTGGGCCTCCGGCGGCAGGAACGGCATCAGGCCTTCGGCGCTCCACGCGGTTGGCTGAGTGGGGTCCAGGCCGGCTCCGCGCAGCGCGGTGGGCCAGTCGTGGCGCAGATCGATGGCCACCGCTCGCAAGTCGGCGGTGGGGTTGGCGCCGAGATCGGTCAGCGTCGTGGTCTTGAATTCGATGACCGTGGGTTGGTCGATCTCGTAGACGGTGGTGCCGCCCGGCCAGGGGAGTCGGTAGGCACGCGCGTCCAGGCCGGACGCCAGGATCACCGCTTGCCGGATTCCGGCCTTGGTCGCCTCGATGAAGAAGTCATCGAAGAAACGCGTGCGCACGCCCATCATGTCGCCCATCCGCTGCATGCCGAACTCGCCGCCGTCGTCGACCTCGCTCGGCTCCAATTCGCCACTGGCCAAGCGGGTGAAGAAGTCGACTCCGACCGCGCGGACCAACGGCTCGGCGAACGGATCGTCGATCAATGGGTTGTCGGCCCGGTTTGCCAGCGCCCGTCCTACTGCGACGCCGGTCGCGGTGGCGCCCACGCTGGTGGCCAGGTCCCAGGTGTCGTTGTCAGTTCGTCCCATGTCCGCCCTCGGAGATAATTAGCCTATTTAATCGACTGTACCTGCGTTCTGGGGCACGTAATCTGGGCACGATGCGGCACTACTACTCGGCTGACGCGATCCGCGAGGCCGAAGCGCCGCTGTTGGCCGACCTGCCCGACGGCGCGCTGATGGCGCGTGCCGCCTACGGTTTGGCCACCGCGATCGCCGGCGAGTTGACCGCCCGCACCGGCGGGGTTGCCGGACGGCGGGTATGCGCGGTCGTCGGCTCGGGCGACAACGGCGGTGACGCGCTCTGGGCGGCAACCTTTCTGCGTCGTCGTGGCGCGGCCGCCGACGCGATGCTGCTCAAACCCGAACGGACCCACCAAAAGGCGTTGGCCGCATTCCGCAAGGCCGGCGGCCGGATCGTCGACAACGTGGCCCCGACGACCGACCTGGTCATCGACGGCGTCGTCGGTATTTCCGGCTCGGGGCCGCTGCGGCCAAACGCGGCCGGGGTCTTCGAGGCGGTCGATGCCAAGGCGATCCCGGTCGTCGCTGTCGACATCCCTAGCGGCATCGACGTCGCGACCGGCGCGATCACCGGGCCGGCCGTGCACGCCGCGCTGACCGTCACGTTCGGCGGCCTCAAGCCCGCGCACGCGCTGGCCGACTGCGGACGCGTGCAGCTGATCGACATCGGCCTGGACCTGCCCGATACCGAAGTCAAGGGTTTGGACGCGGCCGACGTCGCCGAGCGCTGGCCAGTGCCGGGGCCGCGCGACGACAAGTACACCCAGGGCGTCACCGGCGTGATGGCCGGCTCGTCGACTTACCCAGGCGCGGCGGTGTTGTGCACCGGCGCCGCCGTGGCGGCGAGCTCCGGGATGGTTCGCTACGCCGGCAGCGCGCACAGCGACGTGCTCGCGCATTGGCCTGAGGTCATCGCGGCACCCACCCCGGCCGCCGCCGGGCGGGTCCAGTGTTGGGTAGTCGGGCCGGGACTCGGCACCGACGAAACCTGCGCTGCCGCACTGTGGTTCGCGCTGGAGACCGACCTGCCGGTGCTGATCGACGCCGACGGGCTGACCATCCTGGCGGCGCACCCCGACATGCTCGACTCCCGTCGCGCACCGACCGTGCTTACTCCGCATGCGGGCGAGTTCGCCCGCCTGGCCGGCGCGCCACCCGGCGACGACCGCATCGGCGCCACCCGCAAGCTCGCCGACGCGCTCGGGGCGACCGTCCTGCTGAAAGGCAACGTCACTGTCATCGCCGATCCCGGTGGTCCGGTGTATCTCAACCCGGCCGGGCAGTCCTGGGCCGCGACCGCCGGGTCCGGCGATTTGTTGTCCGGGATGATCGGCGCTCTGCTCGCCGCGGGGTTGCCGCCCAGCGAAGCCGCCGCCGCTGCGGCGTTCGTGCACGCCCGCGCGGCGGAACTGTCGGCCGCCGATCCGGGGCCGGGCTACGCGCCGACGTCGGCCTCACGCATCGTCGGTCACATCCGAACCGCTTTAGCCGTGCTCTAGCTCTAGCCACCAACCGAAAGGATCCGTCGTGAGCCGTCCATCTGTGCCCGCACACTCGATCGCGCCCGCCTATACCGGCCGCTTGTTCACCACCCCGGTGCCCGCACTGCGGTTGCCCGAGGAATCGATGGATCCCGACGCCGCCTACCGCTTCATCCACGACGAGCTGATGCTCGACGGCAGCTCGCGGCTGAACCTGGCGACGTTCGTCACCACCTGGATGGATCCCCAGGCGGACAGGCTGATGGCCGAAACGTTCGACAAGAACATGATCGATAAGGACGAATATCCGCTGACAGCAGCGATCGAGCAGCGCTGCGTATGCATGGTGGCCGACCTGTTCCACGCCGATCACCTGCGCGACGACGACCCGTTCAGCGCCATCGGGGTGTCGACCATCGGCTCCAGCGAGGCGGTGATGCTGGGTGGCCTGGCCTTGAAATGGCGCTGGCGCGAAAAGGTCGGCAAAGACTGGGCCAAGCGCACCCCCAACCTGGTGATGGGCTCCAACGTCCAGGTGGTGTGGGAGAAGTTCTGCCGCTACTTCGACGTCGAACCGCGCTATCTGCCGATGGAGGTGGGGCGCTACGTCATCACTCCCGAGCAGGTCGTCGATGCCGTCGACGAAAACACCATCGGGGTGGTCGGGATCCTGGGCACCACCTACACCGGTGAACTCGAGCCGATCGCCGAGATCTGCGCGGCGCTCGACAAGCTGGCCGAGGGCGGCGGCGTGGATGTCCCGGTGCACGTCGACGCGGCCAGCGGCGGGTTCGTGGTGCCGTTCCTGCACCCCGAGCTGAAGTGGGACTTCCGGCTGCCCCGGGTGGTGTCGATAAATGTCAGCGGGCACAAATACGGCCTGACCTACCCCGGCATCGGCTTCGTGGTGTGGCGCAGCAAGGAATACCTGCCCGAGGACTTGGTCTTCCACGTCAACTACCTCGGCGGCGACATGCCGACCTTCACCCTGAACTTCTCCCGGGCGGGCAACCAGGTGGTCGGTCAGTACTACAACTTCCTGCGACTGGGCCGCGAGGGCTACACGCAGGTCATGCATACCTTGTCGTCGACCGCCCGCTGGCTGGGACAGCAGCTGCACGAAGCCGACCACTGCGAGGTGATCTCGGACGGTTCGGCGATCCCCGTCGTCGCCTTCCGGCTGGCCCGCGGCCTGGGCTACACCGAATTCGACGTCTCCCACGAGCTGCGCGGCTTCGGCTGGCAGGTACCGGCCTACACCATGCCCGACAACGCCACCGACGTGTCCGTGCTGCGGATTGTGGTGCGGGAAGGGCTCTCGGCCGACCTGGCCCGGGCACTGCACGACGACGCCCGCACCGCGCTGGCCAGCCTGGACAAGCTCAAGCCCAGCGGTCACTACACAGCCGAGCATTTCGCGCACTGACCTGGTGGAATACGGCCGCGAGGCCGGTTCTGGGACAATGGCGGCCGTGTCAATAACGCCGACATCCCTGACGCCGGGCGTCCTCGCTGAGGCCGTCGTGGATCTGGGTGCCATCGAGCACAACGTGCGGGTGCTGCGCGAGCACGCCGGCAGCGCGCAGGTGATGGCTGTCGTCAAGGCCGACGGCTACGGGCACGGTGCTGGGCAGGTCGCCCGGGCCGCCCTGGCCGCAGGGGCCGCCGAACTGGGCGTCGCCACCATTGACGAGGCGCTGGCGCTACGCGCCGAAGGGCTCACCGCGCCCGTGCTGGCCTGGCTGCATCCGCCCGGCATCGACTTCGGGCCCGCGCTGCTGGCCGACGTGCAAATCGCGGTGTCGTCGGCGCGGCAACTCGATGAGCTATTGGGCGCGGTCCGTCGCACCGGTCGCACCGCTGCGGTGACCCTCAAGGTGGATACCGGGTTGAACCGTAACGGCGTCCCACTGGACCACTACCCGTCGATGCTGACCGCGTTGCGCCAGGCCATCGCCGAGGACGCCATCCGGTTGCGGGGCTTGATGTCGCACATGGTCTATGCCGACCAGCCCAACAATCCGATCAATGATATTCAGGCGCAACGGTTTACCGACATCGTGACCCTGGCCCGCGACCAGAAGGTGCCGTTCGAGCTGGCGCATCTGTCGAACTCGTCGGCCACCATGTCGCGTCCCGAGCTGGCCTACGACATGGTTCGGCCCGGTATCGCGGTGTACGGCCTGAGCCCGGTACCCAGCTTGGGCGACATGGGTTTGATGCCTGCGATGACTGTGAAGTGCGCTGTCGCGCTGGTGAAGTCGATTCGGGCGGGCGAGGGCGTGTCGTACGGGCATACCTGGATCGCGCAGCAAGACACCACGGTGGCGCTGATGCCGATCGGCTACGCCGACGGCGTCTTCCGGTCGCTGGGCGGACGACTGGAAGTGCTGATCAACGGCCGGCGGCGCCCCGGTGTCGGCCGCATCTGCATGGACCAGTTCCTGGTCGACCTCGGCCCCGGGCATGTCGACGTTGCCGAAGGCGACGAGGCGATCCTGTTCGGGCCGGGCACCCGGGGTGAGCCGACCGCGCAAGAGTGGGCGGACCTGATTGACACCATCCACTACGAAGTGGTGACCAGTCCGCGCGGACGCATCACCAGAACCTATCGCGAAGCTGAAAATCGTTGAACGACGGGCACTTTGATGGCCTACACGTGGGTGGGCCGCGGCGCCGGCGGTGGCTGGCGGGTGCCGCGGGGGTGAGCGCGGTGGGTGCCATCGCCGGAGCCACCGTGGCCGGCTCGATGCTCAACCGGCGTACGGTCATCGAAGATCCATTCGCCGACGAGAATTTCGAGACGCTCGACGGCGACCGTAGCTACTTGGTGACCACCCCCGACGGTATACCGCTGGCGGTGCGCGAGGTCGGGCCCACCGACGCGCCGTTGACCGTCGTGTTCACCCATGGCTTTTGTCTTCGCATGGGCGCCTTTCACTTTCAGCGCATCCGGCTGTCCGAGGAATGGGGTCCGCAGGTCCGGATGATCTTCTACGACCAGCGCGGCCACGGTCGTTCGGGCGAAGCGCCGCCGGAGACCTATACGGTGACGCAACTGGGCAAGGATCTGGAGACCGTCCTGCAGGTGATCGCGCCGCGCGGCGCGATCGTGCTGGTCGGGCATTCGATGGGCGGGATGACGGTGTTGTCGCACGCTCGGCAGTTTCCTCGCCACTACGGCAAGCGGATCACCGGCGCGGCGCTGATCTCGTCTGCGGCCGAAGGGGTGGCCGAGTCGCCGTTGGGGGAGATTCTGAATAACCCTGCGCTGGAAGCTGTTCTGCGGGCCGCGCGCTCGGCGCCCAAGCTAGTGCAGCGCGGCCGCACCGCCGCGCGTTCGTTGATCGGGCCGATCCTGCGGGCGGCGTCGTACTCCGATATGCGGGTCAGCCCGAGCATCGTGGCGTTCTCGGACAAGATGATGCTCGAAACCCCGATCCCGACGATGGTCGAGTTTCTGCACGCGCTGCAGGTGCACGACGAAACCGCGGCGCTGCCGACGCTGGCGAAGATCCCGACTCTGATCGTGTGCGGCGATCGCGACCTGGTCACCCCCGTCGAGTACTCCAGAAAAATGGCCGAGGCGCTGCCGGATTCGGAGTTGGTGGTCGTCGCCACAGCGGGCCATCTGCTGTTGCTCGACAAACCGGCATCAATCAACGACGGGTTGGTGCGGTTGGTCAAGCACGCAACACCAGGCAGATTCGCGGGGCTGAGCCAGCGGTGGCGCGGTCGGGTGCTGCGTCGTGACTAACGGAAACTCCGGTCTCGCGACGCTGCCGCACGTCGAAGACACCGTCGCGCTGGGTGCGTGGCTGGGCGGCCAGTTGCGTGCCGGCGACGTCGTCGTGCTCTCCGGTCCGCTCGGCGCGGGAAAGACAGTGCTGGCCAAGGGAATTGCCGAAGCAATGGACGTCGATGGGCCAGTGACCTCGCCGACTTTCGTGCTGGCGCGGGTGCATCCGGCGCGACGGGCCGGTGCGCCGTCGATGGTCCACGTCGACGTGTACCGGTTGCTCGACCACACCGGCGCCGACCTGCTCGACGAGCTCGAAAGCCTGGATCTCGACACCGAACTCGACGATGCCGTCGTCGTGGTCGAGTGGGGCGAAGGCCTGGCCGAACGGTTGTCCGACCGACACCTCGACGTGCGTCTGGAACGAATCAGCAACACCGACACTCGAACTGCGACGTGGCAATGGAACTGCGCATGAGCCGTCTCGTGTTGGCCATCGACACCTCGACCCCCGCCGTGACCGCGGGCGTTGTCGCTGACGGCCGCCTGATGGCCGAGCAGGTCAGTGTCGACGCCCGCGCGCACGCCGAGCGGATCACCCCGAATGTGTTGGCGGCGTTGGCAGATGCCGGACGCGCGATGGCCGACCTTGATGCCGTCGTCGTCGGGTGCGGTCCCGGCCCGTTCACCGGCCTGCGGGTCGGCATGGCGAGCGCGGCCGCCTACGGGCACGCACTCGGACTTCCGGTGTACGGGGTCTGCAGCCTCGATGCCATCGGCGGGCAGACCACCGGCGAGGTGCTGGTGGTCACCGACGCCCGTCGGCGAGAGGTCTACTGGGCCCGCTATCGCGACGGTGTCCGCTTGGACGGTCCGGCGGTCAACGCCCCGGCCGACGTCGACCCGGGTCCCGCGCAGTCGGTAGCCGGCTCGCCCGACCACGCGGCGCTGTTCGGCCTGCCGTGCGTTGAACCGCTGTACCCCAATTCGGTTGGCCTGGTGACCGCGGTGGCCGACTGGGCGCAACCTCCGGGCGCCCTGGTGCCGCTGTATCTGCGGCGGCCCGATGCCAAAACGTTGGCCGAGCGGGACGACGATGCGGTCCGGAACGGCCCGAGAAGGAGTCACGCCGACAACACGAGCCAGGCAGCCGGCCCATGAACGTGACGATCGACGTGCTGACCGAGGCCGACGCCGACCGCTGCGCCGAATTGGAGGCCCTGCTGTTTCCCGGCGACGACCCTTGGCCGACAGCCGCATTCGTTCGCGAGCTCGCCGCCGAGCACAATCACTATGTGGCCGCCCGCACCGCTGATGGCGCCGAGACGCTGATCGGCTACGGAGGCATTTCACGGTTGGGCCGCACGCCGCCGTTCGAATACGAAATCCATACCATCGGCGTCGACCCGGCGTACCAAGGCCGCGGCGTCGGCCGCCGCATGCTGGACGAACTGCTGACCATCGCCGCGGGCGGCGTCGTGCACCTAGAGGTTCGCACCGACAACGCCACGGCGATCGCGCTGTACCGCAGCGTGGGATTCACCGAAGTTGGCCTGCGACGGCGGTATTACCGGATCAGTGGCGCCGATGCCTACATCATGCGTCGGGAGGCGCTGTGACGCGCGCCGACGACCATGCAGAGCGAAGCGATGGGGAGGAGCGGCGCCGATGACCGTAGTCCTGGCGATCGAAACATCTTGCGACGAAACCGGTGTCGGCATCGCCCGGCTCGACGGCGACGGGGGCGTAACGCTGTTAGCCGACGAGGTGGCGTCCAGCGTCGAGGAACACGTCCGCTACGGCGGCGTCGTGCCCGAGGTCGCATCGCGGGCACACCTCGAGGCGCTCGAGCCGGCCATGCGCCGCGCGCTGGCCACCGCAGGCCTGAGCAAACCTGACGTTGTTGCGGCTACCATCGGGCCGGGGCTGGCCGGCGCGCTGCTGGTGGGAGTGGCTGCGGCCAAAGCGTATTCAGCTGCCTGGGACGTGCCGTTCTACGCGGTCAACCATCTCGGCGGTCACCTGGCCGCCGACGTCTACGAGCACGGCCCGCTGCCGGAGAGCGTTGCACTGCTGGTGTCCGGCGGTCATACGCATCTGCTGCATGTCCGCTCGCTCGGTGAGCCGATCGTCGAGCTGGGCAGCACCGTCGACGACGCGGCGGGGGAGGCCTACGACAAGGTGGCCCGGCTGCTGGGGCTCGGCTACCCGGGCGGCAAGGTGCTCGACGATCTGGCACGTACCGGTGACGCAAAAGCGATCGTGTTCCCCCGCGGCATGACCGGGCCGCGCGACGACCCGCATGCATTCAGCTTCTCCGGGCTCAAGACCGCAGTCGCACGCTACGTCGAGAGTCATCCGGACGTGGCGACCGCCGACATCGCCGCGGGCTTCCAAGAATCAGTGGCCGACGTGCTGACGATGAAAGCGGTCCGCGCGGCGACCGAGCTGGGGGTATCCACCCTCCTCATCGCGGGTGGCGTGGCCGCGAACTCACGGCTGCGCGAGCTGGCCGCGCAGCGGTGCGAGACGGCCGGGTTGACGCTGCGTATCCCCGGCCTGCGGCTGTGCACCGACAACGGGGCGATGATTGCGGCCTTCGCCGCGCACCTGGTAGCCGCCGGGGCGTGGCCGTCGCCGCTGGACGTGGCCAGCGACCCGGGCCTGCCGGTGGTAAAAGGCCAAGTCGCCTGAAGCACCAGCCCAACCTTGAGTGCTAGCACTCGCATGTATAGAGTGCTAGGTGGTAATCGGACAACCCCCTGCGCCGGCACCCGCGACGACGACGCCTGGGCACGGACGAGAGCCAAAACACCTGGTAAATCGGGGCAACCGCCCCGGACCTGCTACCAACTAAGTGGAGGGCTCCAATCGTGGCGAGCGTGAACATCAAGCCACTCGAGGACAAGATCCTCGTACAGGCCAACGAGGCCGAGACCACGACCGCATCCGGTCTGGTCATTCCCGACACCGCTAAGGAAAAGCCCCAGGAGGGCAAAGTCGTCGCCGTCGGCCCCGGCCGGTGGGATGAGGACGGCTCGAAGCGGATTCCGCTGGACGTGTCCAAGGGGGACACCGTCATCTACAGCAAGTACGGCGGCACCGAGATCAAATACAACGGCGAGGAGTACTTGATCCTGTCCGCCCGCGACGTGCTGGCCGTTGTCGACAAGTAGCTAGAGGCGTGTTCCGCCCCGGCGATCCCCCACGTCAACTCGTGGGTGATTTCCGGGGCGGATCGCTTATGAGACGGGACAAGTAAGGACCTATGAGCAAGCAGATTGAGTTCAACGAAACCGCGCGCCGGGCGATGGAAGCCGGCGTGGACAAGCTCGCCGACGCGGTCCGCGTGACGCTGGGCCCGCGCGGCCGGCATGTGGTGCTGGCCAAGGCCTTTGGTGGGCCGACCGTAACCAACGACGGCGTCACCGTCGCGCGTGAGATCGACCTGGAAGACCCGTTCGAGAACTTGGGCGCCCAGCTGGTCAAGTCGGTGGCCACCAAAACCAACGACATCGCCGGCGACGGCACCACCACCGCGACGGTGCTGGCGCAGGCCATCATCAAGCACGGACTGCGCAACGTCGCGGCGGGCGCCAACCCGATCGCGCTGGGGTTGGGAATCAGCAAGGCCGCCGACGCGGTGTCTGAGGCGCTGCTGGCCTCGGCCACCCCGGTGGCCGGCAAGACCGGTATCGCTCAGGTGGCCACCGTGTCGTCGCGTGACGAGCAGATCGGTGAGCTGGTCGGCGAGGCGATGACCAAGGTCGGCCACGACGGCGTGGTCAGCGTTGAGGAGTCGTCGACGCTGAACACCGAGCTCGAGTTCACCGAGGGCGTCGGCTTCGACAAGGGCTTCCTCTCGGCCTACTTCGTCACCGACTTCGACGCGCAGCAGGCTGTGCTCGAGGACGCCCTGATCCTGTTGCACCGCGACAAGATCAGCTCGCTTCCCGACTTCCTGCCGTTGCTGGAGAAGGTCGCCGAAGCCGGTAAGCCGCTGCTGGTGATCGCCGAGGACGTTGAGGGCGAGCCGCTGTCGACGTTGGTGGTCAACGCCATCCGCAAGACGCTCAAAGCCGTCGCAGTCAAGGCGCCGTTCTTCGGCGACCGCCGCAAGGCGTTCCTGGAGGACCTGGCCATCGTCACCGGCGGCCAGGTGGTCAACCCCGACGTCGGGCTCGCACTGCGCGAGGTCGGCCTCGATGTGCTCGGCTCGGCCCGCCGCGTGGTGGTCAGCAAGGATGACACCGTCATCGTCGAGGGTGGTGGCACCAACGAGGCCATCGAAAACCGGGCCAAGCAACTCCGGGCCGAGATCGAGAGCACCGACTCCGACTGGGATCGCGAAAAGCTGGAAGAGCGACTGGCCAAGCTGTCCGGCGGGGTCGCCGTGATCAAGGTCGGGGCCGCCACCGAGACTGCGCTCAAGGAGCGCAAGGAAAGCGTCGAGGACGCCGTTGCCGCCGCCAAGGCCGCCGTCGAAGAGGGCATCGTCGCCGGTGGTGGATCCGCGCTGGTGCATGCCCGCAAGGCACTCAAAAAGTTGCAGGCATCGTTGTCCGGCGACGAGGCCAGCGGCGTCGAGGTGTTCTCCAACGCGCTCAGCGCGCCGTTGTACTGGATCGCGACCAACGCCGGCCTCGACGGTGCGGTTGCGGTCAGCAAAGTCGGCGACCTGCCGGTCGGCCACGGACTGAACGCGGCGACGCTGAAGTACGGCGACCTGGCCGCCGACGGGGTCATCGACCCGGTCAAGGTCACCCGGTCGGCGGTGCTCAACGCCGCATCGGTGGCACGCATGGTGCTGACCACCGAGACGGCGATCGTCGAAAAGCCCGCCGACGACGAGCACGCCGGTCACCACCACCACGGCCACGCTCACTAGACAGCAAGACGGGAACACCCCCAGTCCGACATGGACTTGGGGGTGTTTTCGTCTGAGGTCAAACCGGGTGTGAGGGTCGGGGTGCTCACTAGAAGCGCTGTAAAAGCAAGACACCCCCGACGCCGGGGGTGTCTTGCTTTTAATGCGTCAGCCTCCTGGAGGCGGGCTCGTTGTACCGGTCATGGTTGGCGCCGTCGTGGAGGTCGGGCTCGTCACCGTGACGGTGCTCGTGCTCGTCGAAGGCGGCGGCACGGCGACCGTCGTGGTGACCGTGCTGACACTGGTAGTCGCCGTGGACGACGACGTGGTGCTCGCTGGGGCGGCGATCACCCCGCACGCCACACGCTTGCCCGCTTCATTCGTAGCGCTGGCGCCGAGGTTGCCGGCGTCTTGGTGAAGGATCAGCGCGCTGCCTGAGCTATTTCTCAAGTCCGCTGCGGTGAACGCACTCGTCGTGGTGACCAGTTTCGCCGAGCCATCGGGCCGAACCTGTAAATCAGTCAGCTCGCCGCTGGCGGGATTACCAGTGTGGTTCGGCGCCTGGTACACGTCCCCAGCGGATTCGAAGTCCCCGGTCGAGCCCCCCGTCGGCGCAGTCGAGTTGGCCACACACTGGCCGACCGAGTGAACCATCAGCGCATGAAAACCGGGGGACAGCACCTGGTTGGGGCCTGCTTCCACGGTGACCGTTGCGTAGCCATTCGTGAACTCGAAAGTGGCATTGGCGACCACGTTGCCATCGATGCTCTTCAACTGCGTAGTCATCTTCCCCGCGTTGGACTGCGAGGAGGACGTCGATGTCGCGGGCTGGCTACTATTCGGGTTTGTGCATGCGCCTAGCGATCCTACGGCCACCGCACATACCGCGGCCGCAACGATTACATCCATTTTCGATGCCTTTTTCATGGGCTGATCCTAAGCACGCCAATGGGTCGTCTCTGGTGTATTCGACAAGAGGGTCATGGCAGCTCTTCGCCAGAAGCCAATGGCCAAGACCGACTGTGTTTGCAGCGGTACGGGGGAACTGGCCGTGGCTGAACACCGAAACAGCGGTCGTCGAGAAAGTCAGCCACGACGACGATGATCACGGGCATGGTCACGGCCATCACCATCACTAGAAACTGCGCCACACGAAACGCCCCCGGTTTTGGCCGGGGGTGTTTTGTTTGCCAGCCGAGTCCGGCGAAGAATCGTAGTCCGACGACCATCGACGTCTAGTCTCGCGCCATGGAACGCATTCTTCAGTGGGTGTGGGACCGCTACGGCTCGCGGTATTCGTGGGCGCTTTGCGTGGTCATGTTTCCGATCGCGTTGACGGCTTACCTCATCATTTCGTTGATCATCGTCGCTTTTGAGCGATCGGATCGCTATCTCGAGGCGGCGGCGGTCGCCGCGGTGGCAGTGTTGCTGCGGTTGTATTTGCTGGTCCTTCCCGGCTCGGGTGCGATGCGCCTTATTGAGCGGTGGGCAGCGGGTCGTGAGGTCGATCGAATGAAGGTGCTGAGTGCCAGCTACACCTTCGGGCGCAAGATGGTTGTTCGAACGGTCGTCAGCGATGGGGTCTGCGCCGCTGTACTCGCCGTCGTTATCGCTGCGATCGCCGGGGTGACCCAGTGGCGGCTACTCCAATACGGGCTTTTCGGTGCCGCTTACGGTGCCGGCCTCCAACTCGTCGCCGTGCACACCTTCACAGAAGGGGCGCTACGGCCCGCCAGGGCAGCAATCGGCGGTGACACGGGAATGGGTGACTGGTTGCCCCGCTCTCGCCCGACTTTTGCCGCGTGGGCGAACGTATCCGTGCTCGCCGTCGTGTTTGTGTCGGCGGTGACGGGCGCGATTTTGGCGGCCTTGTTCTACCGCTTTAGCGGGGGCCCCGTGGTGTGGGTCGTGATCGGATGCGGGTGCGCGTTTATCACCGGACCGATCGCTGTCTTCTTGGTGTTCTCCCTGTTCCTGCGACCGATTCGCGACCTCGCCGAAGGGACCGAACGGGTCGCGGTCGGTGACTACAGCCAACGCCTGCCGGTGGTTCAGGACGACGACCTCGGTGCGTTGGCGGCGTCGTTCAACCGTATGCAGGCGGGTTTAGCCGAGCGGCAACGACTTCAGAGTGCGTTTGGCACCTACGTCGATCCTGCGTTGGCGGCGCGGCTACTGGAGCAGGGCGACGACGTTTTTACCGGAGAACGCCGCGAGGTGACGGTGATGTTCGTCGATATCCGCGATTTCACGCCGTTCGCCGAGGCGAATAGCGCCGAGGACACGGTCGCGCGTCTGAACGCTTTATTTGAAATTGTCGTGCCTGCCGTGGTTGACGCCGGTGGGCATGTCAACAAATTCCTCGGCGACGGCGCCTTGGCGGTCTTCGGTGCCCCGAATGACCTAGCGGAGCATGCCGACGCCGCGGTGGGTGCTGCCACGCTGATTCATCGTCTCGTCGCGGACCGATTCGGCGGCGCGCTTCGGATCGGAATCGGGATTAACACCGGTGTGGTGATCGCCGGCACCATCGGCGGCGCAGGGAAACTCGAGTTCACTTTGATCGGCGACACCGTCAACGTCGCCGCTCGCGTCGAGCAGCTCACCAAGACCACCGGCGATGCGATCCTTCTGACCGGTCAGTCTGTCGATGCCCTGACTTCTCGACCGCCCAGCATCACCGACCGGGGAGCTCATGCGTTGAAAGGCAAGTCCACCGCGGTGCGGGTATTCGGCCTTGACCCAGCGGTCACGCACTCCTACGGCCTGGGCTGAGATGGCTTAAACCGCACAATCGAGACGGCCACTGTCGAGTGCAGTAGTGCGCTACTGAGCTCGTCTCGCCGGACCCGAGTCAGGATTCTTATCGACGAAGCGCGACACCCGGACCACCGTCGGCGGATGGAGAAGTCTGTGAGCAGCCACTCGACCCATCACACCATCACCCTCGCACTGACGGGCGCGCTAGTGGGAATGTATTGATGCGGGTGCGCGGGTGCCGCCCGTCAGGGTTGACGCGCTACCGCACGCGGGTGCAATGTGATCCTCGTCATATGACCACTGGTCGCACCGGGCAGAAAGGCGGCAGCTCATGACCACGAGGGACAAGTACACGGAGGTGCCCGCGCCCTACTCGTGGGAGGTCCCCAGTGCCGGCGACGCGCGCTTCACCTGGGAGTACGACGACGGGCGCGCCCGGCTCCTTTCTCTGTATCAAAAGGGAAAGGACAAGCAGTGGGATGCCCAGTCGCGCATCGACTGGGCGCAAGAAGTCGACCCGAAAAACCCGGTCGCGCTGCCCGACGAGTTCCATCCGCTGTTCGGCAGCCCGATGTGGGACGCTGCAGACGAAGCACGTCGCGCCGAGATGCGCCAGCACTTCCAGGCCTGGCAGTTCTCGCAGTTCCTGCACGGCGAGCAGGGTGCGATGGTGTGCGCGGCCAAGATCGTCGAGGTCGTCCCGGACCTGGACGCGAAGTTCTACGCGGCCACCCAGACCATGGACGAGGCCCGGCACGTCGAGGCGTTCTCGCGGTTCCTGCAGGAGAAGGTCGGCCTGGTCTACCCGATCAACAAGAACCTGACCGCGCTGCTGGACGACACCCTGCGCGACTCGCGCTGGGACATGCCCTACCTCGGCATGCAGGTCCTCATCGAAGGGCTCGCCCTCGCCGCGTTCGGGGTGCTGCGGGACATGTCGGCGCAGGACTCGCTGGCCAGGAAGGTGCTGGCCTACGTCATGCAGGACGAGGCCCGGCACGTCGCCTTCGGCCGAATCTCGCTGAAGGACTACTACTCCGCGCTGACCGAGGCCGAGCGGGGCGAGCGTGAAGAGTTTGTCGTCGACGCCTGTTACCTGATGCGCGACCGGTTCCGCGGCGAGGAGGTCTTCGAAACCCTTGGCATGGACGTCCAAGCGTGTGCTGAGTGGGTCGACACGTCGCCGCTGATGATTCAGTTCCGTTCGCACCTGTTCAGCCGCATCGTGCCGATCGTCAAGGACATCGGGTTGTGGGGCGACAAGGTCCAGAAGGCCTTCAGGGACATGGGTGTGCTCGACATGGCCGGCCTCGACATCGAGGCGCTGATGAAGGCCGACGAGGATCAGGCCGCCGCGCTGGACAAGGCACACGCAGGAGATGGCCGACCGGGCCCTCGAGGTGGATGAGGTGATCTCGGCGGGCACGAGCTAACCACTCACCAACACGTGTAGCCGCCGTCGATCACGATGTCGGAACCGGTCATGTAGCTCGACGCGTCGCTCGCGAGATACAGGTATATGCCGACGAGTTCCTCTGGCCGGCCCAAGCGTCCGAGCGGGATCTTCGGTTCCCACAACGCGTGATACTCGGCTAAGGGCTCCACCAATTCGGTAAGGATGTAGCCCGGGCTGATGCTGTTGACCCGGATGTTGTAGGGCGCGAACTCCACAGCCATCGCCTTGGTCAGGTGAATGACCGCTGCCTTCGAGGCGCAGTAGTGGCCTACCTGCTGTGGGGTGTTGACGATGTGGCCCGACATCGATGCCGTGTTGATGATGGTCCCGGCGCGTTTCTGCGCGACCATGGCCTTGGCCGCGGCCTGTGCGGTGAGGAAGACACCGTTGACGTTGGTGTTCTGGATGCTCTGAAACTCCTCCAGCGGCATCTCCAGCAAGCTGTTGAGGGCGATGATCCCGGCGTTGCACACCGCGATGTCGATCTCTCCCAACTCGTCGTTGACTCGGTTCAGCATGGTGGCCACCGGCTCGGGCTGCGTGACATCGCAGGTGATGGGAACCGCTGTCCCCCCACCGGCAACGATCTCTGCGGCCAACTCCTGCAGCGGCTCCTGATGTCGGGCAGCGATCGCCACTGCAGCCCCAGCTTGCGCGTACGCCAGCGCCACTTGCTTGCCGATACCGCTGGAGGCGCCGGTCACGAGAGCGTTCTTGCCATGCAAGTCAAAGAGACTCATTACGTTCACACTCGCTCACGACCCTTCCCGACGGCCCACGGGAAACGATATCGCCACGGTTGGGCTGATTAGCCAGCTGAGACGGAATACGTCCGGGTTGATCGCCGGGGGTGAGCGCCTCTCACCGCAAGGAGGTAAGCGATGCGGACCTCTGAGGTAAGGGTCTGATGAACAGGGCAACGTTCGGCGATCTGCAGTAGTCGTTGCCGTCGAGGTCGCCTTCCAGGTCGATGTCGCGATCAATATGATCGATCCAGCCGATGCGGGTTTCGCAGTCGGCGCAATCTTGCGCGTGAATGCGCTAGTGCCGCAACGTAACTCGAACTCGCTCGAAGCCGGAGGTGGCTCCCGTTATCGTGACAGGCCAAGCGGCCCAGCCAGTTCCGACAGCGTCGGCAACACCTTCTCCGGCCCGCCGTACACAAGAATCGCGACGTGGTTGGCGCCGGCGGTCAGATACTCGCCTAATCGCTTGGCGATTTCTTCAGGCGTCCCGTGGGCAACCACGGCGTCGATGATTTTGTCGCTGCCGGGTGGGGTGACGTCGGCGTCGGTGAAACCCAGTCGCTTCCAACTGTTCACGTAGTTCGACAGGTAGAAGTAGTGGGCCAGCCCGGCGCGGCCGATCGCGCGCGCTTCTTCGGCGTCGCTGCCCAGCACCACGTTATGCACCGGCGCCAAGAGAGCGTTCGGTCCAATTATCGCGCGGGCCTGTGCGGCGTGTTCGGGCGTCGCGTTGGCCGGGTGGGCGCCGGCGGCGCGTTCGGCCGACAGCTTCAGCACCCGCGGCCCCTGCGCAGCGAGCACACGTTGATTTGCCGGCACGCCGTATTCGTCGAGTTCGTCGAGGTATGACACCAGCGCTTCGTAGGGCTTGCGGTATTCCGCGTGGGCTTCGGGATGGCCGACCCCGACGCCGAGCACGAAGCGCCCCGGGTAGGCGTCGTTGATGCGGTGGAACGACTCGGCGACGGGCTTGGCGGCCGCCGTCCAGATGTTGACGATGCCGGTGGCCACCTTGATCGCGGTAGTCGACTCCAAAAGTGGCTCGACGAAGGATAATTCGGCTGGCGGCGAACCACCGATCCAAATCGTGCCGTAGCCCAGCCGTTCGATTTCCTGAGCCTGGTCGGGGGTGGCGCCAGTTCCGAAGAAGCCGAACCGGCCGAGGTCGCTTGAGGCGGTGCCAGATGTGGTCATTACTACCGCAACCCGTGGACCGCATGGCGCTATTCCGCCGCCGGCGAGACTTCTGCGGCTACTCAGACCATTGAGTTAGATCGCCGTCGGGAAGAGTGCGGCGACACTGGCACGAAATAGGTCAACTGCCCCATGTTTTCGGCCCCCGCGAGGTGAACAATTTGCGACGGGCGACCCGGCAGGCTGCGACGAACAAAGGGGCATCACGACATGCACACCAACCGCACCCTGAACCGAATCATTGCCGGCGCGCTGCTGACGGGTGGCGTCGCTATAGGCGGCCTGGGTTTGGCCTCGGGTAGCGCCCCGGCCGCGTCCGGCCTCACGCCGCTTGTCTGGCAGATGGACGATCCGGACGATCAGCCGCCACCTCCAGAACCTGCACCACCGCCGCCACCTCCTCAGAGGCAGTGCTGGGCCCTCTTTTTGCCGGCCCCATGCCCGCCGCCGCACGGCTAGCCGCGCCGTCGTCAAACCACGGTCAGCCGCAGAGCACCGGGCGCCGCCTCCGGGACGGCCGGCAGTTAGTTCCGCGGCCCGGTAGTTGATAGGGGCGTAGCTGGATAATCTCGATGTCTGACATCGAAGTCGCCCAACTCCCGCTGACACCGAATGGGGACGACGCATGAGCATGGCATACCTGGCGCAACCGGACCAGCAGCAGCAATTGGAATGGCTCGACGGCGGAACGCTGGCGATCTTGCTCGACGGCAAGGCCACAAATGGCCAGTTGATGGTCGGACGTTTCGATGTCAGCGAGGGCGAAGCACCCCCGTATCACAAACACACGCGTGAGGATGAGGTCTTCATGCTGATCAAAGGCACCGCACTGCTCTGGTTAGACAACGAGGAGATGGAGCTATCTGAAGGCGGAATCGTGTTCTTGCCCAAGAACATTCCCCACGCATACCGCATCACGTCCAAAAAAGCGGATTTGCTCATGATCAATACACCCGCGGGAATCGAAGGCATGTTCCGCTATGCCGGTCGTGACAAAGCAACGCCGCGCCCGGACGGTTTCGAAATCACTCCCGAGCGGATGGCCGAGGGAGCGGACAAGTTCGGGCAGATCATTCTCGGCCCTCCGCGCTGAATTCGCCGGAGAAAATGGGGCAATTGCCCGATGTGCGCAAAAGAACCGAGTCGCAAAATCCCAGGTTATGAAGCAACTAACCGCAGCGTGGGCAGCGGCGATGTTGGTGTCAGGCGGCTTGGCCGTGGCCGGCCCGGGTGCGGGCACCGCCCAAGCGGACGACGATTGTGGGCCCGCCGCGATGGTCAACCACGTGTGCTGGGGCCCCAATCGCTGGTGCCCAGGCGATTCCCTGTTCCACTTGACCCAGAACCACGTGTACAACCCGGTGACGTGGGACATGAACGTCTGCCACACCTACTATCACGTTGCCCCGGACCAGGCCAATCAAGGTCAGGGCATCTATGAGGGACCCAATCCGCCACCCCCGCAAAGCCTTCCGCCCCCCGCGCCTCCCGGGCTGCCTCCGCCGCCCGGTATGTGCTGGAGCATGTGGATTCCCGGGCCCTGCCCGGGCGGCTGACGGGGATCCAAACCGTCAAAGCCCGACGATGACGATGACGACGCCCACCACGATCGTCAGCGAGAGGGACACCAGCAGAAAACTGACGACGTGTTCCTTCATCGCTGAGGCTTCGTGGTCGCCCGCGGCGATCGGTGCGAATCTGCGGCCGGCACCCCATGCCGCTGCGAGCAGCGTCGTCAGCCAGTTCGCGAACGCGGAGTACACGATGAGTGCGACCGCGGTAAGCGCCCACACGTGTGGCAGGTGAATGTGCGGCCAGAGCAGGCCGAGCAGTGCGAGGAACATGCCGTTGAGGACGCCCTCGAGGTGGCTCGAGAGGCCCATCCGTGAGTTCTTCAATACCGGCACGGCCAACCCGGTGAGCAGGCCCATCAGGAACAGGATCAGCCCGAGCTTGAAGAGCAGTGTCTGCATGTCGGAACATTAGCGGCGTCCGGACGGGTCCGTGCCCGCACGCCAAATATTTGTTCGATGCGCCTGGGCGTCGGTATCCCTGTCGTTGACGCAGGTCGAACCGGGGCCCTAGGCTGGAACAGATATTTGGTCAACATCGACGATGAGACCCGGAGGTGACCGGTGGCGGATGGTGCCGATGCCGACCGGTTGCACACCCTCGGCATGCTCGCCTCCGCCTTTGCCGGACGTGCGGTGGCCGTCGATGCGCAACGCCCCGGTGATCCACCGTGGACGGACGGCCAGACGATATTCATCGATCCGTCGTTGCCTGCGCGGACGACTCTCGAATCCGTTGCCGTGCAGGCCTCGATGATCGCCGCGGGCAGTCTCGTGCCCGACGTCGTGCGTCCGCTAGCCCGCCATTCCCGTTTGGCCAAGCGCTATTTGGCGGTCGAGGGGCATCGCGCAATGGTTGCCAATTCCGACGTACTGCCGAGGGTGTTGGCCTTGGTCGGCGACCCCGGCATTGCGCGCCCAAGCAACTCGCCCGCTGAGTCGCTGAGCCTGGCGTCGGGGAAAGAAGCGATCGACGATCCACCGCCGGAATTCGGCGTTATCCGTGCCGCCAAGCTGATGGCTGCCGATGCTCGCGCGACCAAACAAACCGAGCAGGAAAAGCCCGCACATGTTCCGCGGAGCCGACGGCGTCAGGAACTGGAGGAGCTCGACGACGGCGAGGTCGACGACACCGACGACCCCGACCTGTTCACCAGCCCAGTCGGAGGCGGTGGCTTCATCGGCAAGTGGCTGAAGAAGATGCTCTCCTCGGCGCGAAAGACCGGCAGTGGAGGAGGACCGCCCGGCGCGGACAACCCGACACACCGGATCGACTCAGCGAAACGAGGGGCCTACGCAGTGTCGTCGCTGGCCGCCGCGGCGAGCGAGGATGTCATCGATCATGACGCCGACCTGAGTTCTCCCGGCGTGAAGTATCCGGAATGGGATCTCAACCGCCGCAGTTACCGGCCTGATTGGTGCACAGTTGTCGAAATCGATTCGGCTGCAAAGGCATCGGCGAGTCCGGCGATTGACGACGCCATCGGGTTGCGGCGTCCGCTGGCTCGGCTGGGCATGGGTTTGCACCGTCGGCACCGTCAACCACAGGGCGACGATATCGACATCGATGCGGTGGTTGAGGCCCACGTCGAAATGATGGCCGGATCCGTGCCAGACGAGGACGTCTATCTCGACAGCTTGCGACGCCAACGAGACTTGTCGGTGCTTCTGCTGCTGGACATCTCGGGCTCGACGGCCGAGGCCGGCACGGTGGGGCGGACCGTGCACGAGCAACAGCGGGCGGCGGTCGCCAACCTCACCGTCGCGCTACACGACCTGGGCGACCGAGTGGCGCTCTACGCGTACTACTCCCAGGGCCGGTCCGCGGTGAGCATGGTGCCGGTCAAACGGTTCGACGACCACCTCGACAGCCAGATGATCAGGCGGTTGAACAGCCTGGAACCTGGCGCGTACTCGCGACTGGGTGCGGCGATCCGCCACGGCTCGGCAGTGTTGGAGGCACGGGGAGGCACATCGCGACGGCTGTTGGTGGTGCTGTCCGACGGACTGGCCTACGACCACGGCTACGAGCGCGCTTACGGGGCTGCGGATGCCCGGCGCGCGCTGACCGAGGCACGCCGCCGCGGCAGCGGCTGCGTATGCCTGACGATCGGTGCGGGCACCGACGTCGAATCGCTGCGCAGAGTATTCGGAAGCACGGCGCACGCGAGTATTGCCCGTTCCGATCAGCTCACGAGTGTCGTTGGGCCACTGTTCCGTTCGGCGATTCGCTCGGCCGAGGTGAAGAGGCGGGTGTCATGATGCGCTGCCTTCCCGAGACGGTCCTTGAAACTAACATCTGTTCCGTTTACGCTCCACTCACCGCAACGCAGCGGCCGGCGGAAGGGTAGTAATGGCCAACGAGCCCACGCTCGCTCACCAAAACGGCGTATTGTCCGCGACGGACGCGGCGCGGCCCTACTACACGGCAATCGGCAACGAGGAAGCCGTTTTCAAGGCCGCCTACCGTCAGGGCCTGTCGATCGTCTTGAAGGGCCCCACCGGATGCGGCAAGACCCGATTCGTCGAGGCGATGGCCCACGATCTGGGCCGGCCGTTGATCACCGTGGCCTGCCACGACGACCTCACTACGGCCGACCTGGTCGGTCGGTACCTGCTGCGCGGAGGCGAGACGGTGTGGGTCGACGGGCCGCTGACTCGCGCGGTGCGCGAGGGCGCCATTTGCTACCTCGACGAGGTGGTGGAGGCGCGCCAAGACACCACCGTCGTACTGCATCCACTCGCGGATTACCGGCGTCAGCTGCCGATTGAGCGGCTCGGCGTGACGTTGGACGCGGCGCCCGGTTTTGCCCTGGTGGTGTCCTATAACCCGGGCTACCAGAGCGTGCTGAAGGATCTCAAGGATTCGACGCGCCAGCGGATGGTTGCCATCGAATTCGGTTTTCCGGCAGCCGAAGTCGAAGAGGGGATCGTCGCGCACGAGGCCGGTGTCGAGAAAGCCACGGCGGCCGAGCTGGTGCGATTCGGCCAAGCCATTCGTCGTCTGGAAACCGGTGGCCTGCGCGAAGTCGCGTCCACCCGGGTGCTCATCGCGGCCGGCCGACTGATCGCCGAGGGTCTGCCCATGTACGCGGCGGCCGAGGCGGCGATCGCCGGCCCGCTCACCGACGACGTCGCGGTGAGCCGCAGCCTCAAGGAGATGATCAGCGTTTATCTGACCGAGTCTGTCCGATCCGGTGATTGACGGAGCTCAGTGACGCCGCTAGGGTCTGAACAAATATTAGGTCAGCCGGGCGGATAAACGCGGTGAGCGCGTTCCAGTGGAGGTCCCATGTCCTACGAGAGCACTGCTGAGCCGATCAAGGTCGGCTATCTGATGGACTTCACCTTGCCGCCGATGTTCCCCGAAGAGATGAAGGCCGACTTCACCCAGGTCTTTGACATCGTGTTCGACGAGGCGCTGCAGCAGGGACTGCTGGATCGACCGGTGCAGATGATTTATCGCGAGGTCGAGGGCTTGCCCAAGGGTTCGGTCAAAGCGGTGATCGACGCGTTCGGCGAACTGGTCGACGAGGGGTGTCTCGTAGTATTCGGACCGCACATCACCGACAACTGCGTTCCGACTCGCGAAGCGATCGAGGAACGCTTCAAAGTGCCGGCCATCAGCGTCACCGGAACCGACGACTGGCTCGGGGAGTGGACGTTCGCCTTCCCGCAGGGATCGATGACCGATGAGCCCATCTTTCTGGCGGACCTCATCGCCAAACGCGGTTTGCGCGAGATCGGCGTCCTGGTCGAGCAGAACCTGATCGGCGAAAGCTACCTGAAGAACCTGCGAGGTGCATGTCGCCGCAAGGGGATTCGCATCGTCGCCGAGGCGGCGATCGCTCAGACCGCCCAGGACATCAACGAGGCGGTCAGCACGCTGCACCAAGCCAAATCCGAGGCGATCGTGCATCTGGGTTTCGGCTTCGGCATCGTGTTCATCAACCCGGCGCTGGAAGCCGTCAACTGGGACCCGCCGCGATTCACCACCACGGCCTTCCAGAACGCCTGGGTCAACCCGATCATGTGGAACGCGTTCATGGGTTGGATCGGGGTCGACCAGTACGACGAGGCCAACCCACTGAGCCAGGACTTCCTCGACCGCTACGCGAAGCGGTACGGCGGTCGCCGTCCCGAATACTGCGTGCCGCCGGTCAATCACGACGTCGCCGCCACGTTGGTGCGGGCATTCAGCGACGCCCATCCGCTGAGCCCACGCGGTGTCAAAGAAGCGTTGGAGCGGGTGAAGATGATGCCCGCCGCCGCCGGCGCACCCGGAACTCGGGTGTCCTTCGGCAAGTGGACCCGCCGCGCCTGGATGGGCGCGGGCTACTTGGTGGCTCGCACGCTGGATGCTGATGGCGTCAACTCGCACCTCGTCGACCGCTTCGGAGAAGAAGGGTGAGGAAGAAATGAGTACTGACCAATCCACACCGCTTGCCGCAGGCGAGGATTCGGCCCCGCCGCCGGGGCAAAAGCGTGGCTGGGGCGGCTGGATCGCCGGTGCCGCGCTGGCCGCTTTCGCGCTGTTCTTCATCGCGAACTGCCGGGTGGCCCTCGACCCGCGCGTCGCGAACCCGAATGTGCACGACCGGCCGCGGCCGGTGAAGTTCACGTTCGGGCTGGACTACATCGAGTTCCTGGACGGTGCCACTGTGGTGGCGCTGATCGTGCTGTTGATCGTGTTCATCAGGGGCTGGCGGCGTAATCCGGGCAGCCCGGTGATGTTGATGTTCCTGTGCACCACGCTGATCGTGTGGCAGGACCCGATCATGAACTGGTCGCCGTTCGCGGTCTACAACCCGGACCTCATCCACTGGCCGGAATACTTTCCCCTGGTGTCGATCTCGCCGACCGTCGAGCCATTCGTGGTGTTCGGCTATGTGATGTTCTACTTCGGCCCCTATTTCCCGGCAGTCTGGATTCTGCGCAAACTGCAGGCGAAATATGGCCCCACGAGCTATGTTTCGCGTCACCCGCTGATCAGCCTGGGCGTGCTCGCCCTGGTGATCGGCTTCGTGTTCGATGCTTTTCTGGAAAACATCCTGATCCACTGGGGCATGTACATCTACTCGCAGGTGATTCCCTGGGGCTCGATATTTACCGGCACGACGTTCCAATTCCCGTTGATCTGGGAGTCATTCTCGGTGTGCTTCGTGATGGTGCCGGCCGCGATTCTCTGCTACCGCGACGACACCGGCAAGTCGGTGGCGGAAAAGCTTGCTGCCAAGGCGAAGCTGTTCCCGACGCGGCCGGTACTGGGCACGTTCCTGGTGATGTTCGCCATCATCAACGTGTCCTACTTCGCCTATGGCGCATGGTTCTGGGCCATCAAGGTCAGCCATGCCGCCACTTCGGTGGCCTGCCCGTGGCCGTATCCGGAGGCCAAAGTGTATGACCCGCAGGGGTATTACGAGAAGGCCGGCGCCCAGGGTCCGTACTCGGTGGGCATCTGGTCGACGTGGGCGAGCGGTGAGCCGAATGGCCGGCCGCACGTCCAAGCACCACCACCGGGTCAAGGCGCCTGCGCGAGCAAGAATGGCTGAGGCTCGTAGCGTCGTCATCACCGGCGCTTCTCGTGGGCTCGGCTTCGCAACGGCCGTCGCGCCTGTATCGCGAGGGGTGGCGCGTGGTCGCGGCTATGCGCACACCCGAGCAGGGCATGACGCTGCTGCGCGAGGCGACCGGCGCCGAGGCCGACGACGATCGGCTGGTCGGCGTTCAGCTCGACCTTTTGGACCACGCGTCGGTGACGGCAGCCGCCAAGACCATCGGCGAAGCCGTGGGCACACCGTTCGCGATTGTGCACAATGCCGGGATCTCCGCCGCAGGAATGGTGGAAGAGACCGATATGGCGTTATGGCAGAGACTGTTTGCCACCAGCGTTCTTGGTCCCGTCGCGCTCACTCAAGCTCTGCTGCCGTCGATGCGAGCAGCGGGCGAAGGTCGCATCGTGCTGGTGTCCAGCGCGGCCGGTGTACGCGGTCAGCCGGCCACCGCGCCGTACTCGGCGGCTAAAGGGGCACTGGAACGCTGGGGTGAGTCGATGGCGGTCGAGATCGCTCCGTTCGGTCTCGGCGTCACCGTGTTGGTGGCCGGCACCTATGACACCGAGATCATCACCGATGCGGGCACCACCGACGATCGCGACTTCAGCGGTCCGTACGCCCGGTTGCACAACACCATGAACAGCCGCGGGCGGTTCGCGATGCGGATGGCCAGGTCGCCGGAGAAGTTCACCGATGGAGTGGTCAAGGCGCTAGCCGACACCGGGTCTTTCCGCCGGCGGGGTGTGGGACCCGACGCGTCAATGTTGTTGGTGTCCAGCCGGATTCTTCCCGCCATCGGCATGCACCACATGTCGCGGGTCGTGCTCGGCATACCCAAGCAGGGCTCGATGCGGGACGGGGCGTGGCCGTTGACGACCGCCCAGAAGGTAATGGTGTTCGCGACGAAAGTCATTCCGCAGCCAGTGTTGCAACGCCTCGCGACGCTGGCGGCCAAGCGCCGCCAACTGAGGAAACTGGGGAAATAGAGATGGAACAGCTTTTCGACGACCTGGACGACTTCGGCTCTTTCGACGACGCGATCTCCGGCGACGTACGCGACCCGTACACCGAGCTGGCGCGACTGCGCCGCGAGGAACCGGTGCAGCGACTCGAGACGTCGGGAGCGCTTCCGCACGAGGAATCTCTGCCGATGTTCATCGTGTACCGCCACGAAGACGTCCAACAAATGCTGCGCGACAACGAGACGTTCTCGTCAGCGGCCGTCATCGCGGCGTTCGGGCCGGTGCTCGGCGAAGGCGTGATGCTGGGTATGGACGAGCCGATCCACGGGCGGCTTCGTTCGCTGGTATCGAAGGCGTTCTCGCAGAAGTCTTTGGCGAGATGGCAAGACGAGCTGGTCGGTCGGGTGGCGAACAGCCTGATCGACAACTTCGCGCCCAACGGCAAAGCGGATCTGGTGAAGGAGTTCACCTTCGACTACCCCAGCCAGATCATCGCGGGCCTGCTCGGCCTGCCGGAGAAGGATTACCCGCAGTTCCAGCGGTGGTCGATCTCGCTGCTGAGCTGGCTGATGAATCCCGAACGCGGGCTGGCGGCCTCGGCTGCCCTGTGCGACTACTTCGCAGCCGATCCTCGAGGCGCGTCGCGCCGAGCCGAAGGACGACCTGATCAGCGCGCTCGGTGCCGCCGAGATCGACGGGGAGAAGCTCACCGACGAGGAGATCTTCTCGTTCCTGCGGCTGCTGCTGCCCGCCGGCGTCGAGACGACTTACCGGTCGCTGGGCAGCCTGCTGCTCGGACTGTTGTCGGACCCGCGAGCAATTGGAGGCGATCCGCGCGGACCGCTCGCTGATTCCGCAGGCGATCGAGGAGGGCGTGCGGTGGGAACCCCCGCTGCTGACCATCACCCGGGTAGCGACCCGCGACACCGAACTGGGTGGAGTGTCGATCCCGGCCGGCGCGACCGTGATGCCGATGCTCGGTTCGGCGAACCGGCAAGAAGATCGCTACCCCGACCCCGACACGTTCAACATCCACCGGGAGGCTCGGGCAAATCTGGGCTGGGGCCACGGCGTCCATGTCTGCCTCGGCATGCACCTGGCGCGGCTGGAAATGCGCACCGCCATCAACCTCCTACTGGACCGGCTGCCCAACCTGAGGCTTGATCCCGACGCCGACGACCCGCACGTCCGCGGACAGGTGTTCCGCTCGCCGACCTCGGTGCCGGTGCTATTCGACCCGCAGTAGATCAGCGATAAGGCCTTTACATTGGCGGGTGCAGCCGTAAAGTCCTAGCTGAGCGTTCGCTCAACTTCCCGCTCAGGAGGGACGACGCGATTGACCGGGCCATTGCGAGACATCCGGGAGTTCCTGGGTGACGCCGACGCCTACCGGGACGAGCTGTACAAGCGCTGGACGGGGCTGCTGAGCTACCGCTACATCGGGCGCAATCATTCGTCGATGAACGTCGGCGACACCGACGACACCGTCGTCATCCGTCGCGATATGCGCAACGAGGCGGGCGGAATCATGGTGGCGCCGTTGGCCATCGCCTCGCCCGAAGGTTGCCAGACCGACATGGTCGCGGTGCCCAACCCGGTGATCGCCTCGGTGCAGATCGTCGACCCCGGATACGACGTGAAAAGGGTCGAGATCGTCGACTCCGGCAACGTGCACCAGGGCCGGATGATGGGCTACGGGCGATGCAAGATCGTCGACGCCGACAACCCCGACCGGGTCATCGCCTTCAATGAAGGCCAGGGCGCGATCATCGGTGTCCCGCCGGAAGGCCTTGGAAAGATGGATGTTTCGGGCACCGAGCTGGTGATCGAGGATTCGCCCGACCTGCCGCCGATGTGGCAGGCGTTCGGCGCGTCCAGACGGCCCGACGCGCCACTGGCAGCTGCCGGCCCTCAGCATGGAGCTGGCCTCTCCGGATGCGGCGCTGCACATCGGGCCGCAGCACGTGGTGCTCGAAACCGCCGCGATCGATCTGGCCGCCGACGCGGCCGGAACTCGCAAGCTGCAGGTGGTGAGTTGGCACGTGATGTTCATGTCGCGCGGCAAGGTCGGGCCGTTCCGGGTGGACGGCACCGCGCACGTCGGCGGTTCGGGCAAGGTGGGTGTGCGCATGTTGCTGCACGACGAGGGCAACTGCCGACAAGGCGGTGACGTCGGCCGCAGCGGTCTTCGAGATCGTCGGCTAGTTCAAGGAGTGAATAATGGCTAATGCCAAGGATGCTCGTCAGTGGGCGCGCCATGCATTGCACGGCATCGGCGACTCGCTGTACACCCCGTTCAGCGGGCGCGACGGCGACGACATCGACTGGGACGCCTACCGCACCCTGGTCCGGCACTGTGTGGGCACGCTCGGCCACCCCATGCTCTGGGTAACAAGCGGTCTATCGGAATTCTGGTCGCTGACCATCGCAGAGCGAAAGAAGCTGCTGGAAGTCGCCATTGACGAGGCCCGCGGCATCGACCCGGACGTGATCGTCCAATCGTGTACTGCGGCGATGTCGGCCAAGGACTGCCTGGAGCTCACCCAGCATGCCCAGGACGCGGGCGCCGACATTGTCTACATTCAGACGCCGATGATGGAATTGCACGGTGGCGAAGGGGCTTTGAACTACTTCAAATACATCGCCGACCGCACCGACATCGCACTGGGAATGTTCAACTCACCCAGCTCGGGATACGTGCTTTCCGCTCAGGAGGGCGCGCGTATCGTCGAGGAGATCCCCGCGGTATGCGCCACCAAAGAGGGATCGTTCCGACCGCATCAGAGCCGCTTCCTGCACGAGCTCGCACCGGATCTGGTGATCTGGGAATGCGATACGACGGTGTACCGGGCCGGCTGGCTGAAGTCGGGCATCGTCGGCCCCGGCCAGCTGGGTACCGCCGGCTACCTCTTCGAGACGCCGAAGAAACGCGCCCTGTCGGAGTATTGGGATTTGGTCTGGAACGAGAAGCTGGTCGAGGCGATGGATTACGCGCAGGAGTCGGGGCTCGACCAGTTCGAGCTCGACATGCGGGGCTGGTTCACCCGCTATCCCGGACGGCCCGGACTACTTCACCCACTGGGGCGGTGCGTTCAAATACGCCGCGTCGGTGATCGGGCTGCCGGTCGGCTCGTACCCGGAATCCCGCCCGCCGCAGGCTAAGTTGCCCGAGCAGGCGCGTATCGATATCCGTGCCGCTTACCGCCGATTCGGGCTGATCGGCGAATAACTCCGACAATAACCGTGATACAGGAGGACTCGTTATGACCGACGCCAAACCACTTAGCCGGCATCCGCATCTTGGAAGTCGCGGCATGGACATTCGTCCCCGCGGCCGGCGCGGTACTGGCCGAGTGGGGTGCCGACGTCATCAAGGTCGAGCCGCGCGAAGGCGGCGATCCGCAGCGCGGCCTGGTCACCATGGGCCTCATCCCCGGCGGACCGACCGCCGTCAACTACATGATCGAAATGCCCAACCGCGGAAAGAAATCCATCGGCATCGACCTGACCACACCGGGCGGTCAAGAGGTTGTCTATGAGCTGGCGAAAACCAGCGACGTGTTCCTCACCAGTTATCTGCCCGGTCGTCGCAAACACTTCGGCATCGAGGTCGAGCAGATTCGCGCAGCGAACCCCGACATCGTCTATGTCCGCGGATCCGGTTATGGGCCACAGGGTCCCGACGCTGACCGGCCCGGCTATGACGGCGTCTCCTTCTGGTCACGCGGCGGGATCGCCGATGCGCTGACCCGCGAGCTTCCTGAGCCGGTCATGCAGACCCCCGCATTCGGCGACCTGATGGGTGGGCTGACCATCGCCGGCGGGATCGCCGCCGCGCTGTACAAACGCAAGTCGACCGGTGAGACCTCGATCGTGGACGTCTCGCTGCTCGGCCTCGCGGCGTGGGCGATGACCCCGCAGGTGACCGCCGCGATGCTCTACGGCGGTGACCCGATTCCGACGTTCACCCACCGCGACATGCCCAACCCGCTGGTCGGCAACTACAAGACCAAGGACGACCGCTATATCACGCTGATGATGTTGCAGGGCGACAAGTTCTACCCCGAGTTCATGACGGTCATCGGCCGTACAGACCTGATCACCGACGAGCGGTTCGCCGACGGGCATTCGCGTTTCATGAACCGCGGCGAGCTCATCGACATCATGGATGAGGAATTCGCGTCAAAGACCGTCGACCAGTGGCGCGAGATCCTCAAGCCGCTGTCGGGTGCCTGGGCCGTCCTGCAGAAGACCAGCGAGCTTTGCGACGACCCTGCCGTCATCGCCAACGGCTACATCCCGACGGTGAACGCGATGAACGGTAAGCCCTACATCCTGCCAACCAACCCGGTCCAGTTCGACGGGCATCACGTGCAGCCGACCGGCGCGCCCGAACACGGTCAGCACACCGAGGAGATCCTGCTGGACGCTGGGGTCGACTGGGACAAGATCGAGCAGTACAAGCAGGACGGCTCGATTCTGTAAGCGCCGACCCGTCGCCGGACGACCAAATGGTCCGGCTTCTCCTCAGGGCGTTCCGCCCTGCATCGTCGCCGGACGACTAAGCGCTGCGGCGGATGTTGCGTGTCCTGCCGATGTCGCGCTTGAGCAGCAGTTCGCGTTCGGCCTCCGACAGGCCGCCCCAGATTCCGTACGGCTCGCCGACGTCCAGGGCGTGCGCGCGGCACTGGGCCATCACCGGGCAGGTGCGGCACATCTCCTTGGCCCGACGCTCACGCTGGAGCCGGGCCCGACCGCGCTCACCGTCTGGGTGGAAGAACACTGACGAATCCACGCCGCGGCAAAGGCCTTGTAATTGCCATTCCCAAATGTCTGCATTGGGACCTGGTAGTTGCTCCGGTTGCGGCATTGATGTCCCTCTCTTCAAGCCAGTTCGCGATCAAGTACGTCGTCAACTGAATCGAGCGGGTCGTCGGTGACTACTCGTCGACCTAAAGGTAGGGGTGCTAGGGAATTTCCGTCAACAGGCTGTAATCTGCCGAATGCTGAAGTGCGGCTTGGGAATTTACCCCGAGTTCATCGATGCGATGAGCCCGTTGAGCCGAGGAGTGCGTCTTGACCCCGTGCTACGTGGAAATGTGGCAGCTCGCGGGCGAATCACCGACAAGCACAACACAATATGATCAGCCGACGGATTTAATACCGGCGTAACTCAGAAACCATGAAATTTTAACGGGTAGCCCAGCGTGATACATATCTCTCGCCGCTCGTCTGTCGAGTCAAATCTCGTCGCGGCCGCTTTCGGCGACCAACCCGGACGCTGGCCGTTGCCGGCGGCGACGACACCGCATCAGCGGTGGCTGCGTGCGGTCGCCGCAGCAGGGCAGGGCCGCTACGGAAGCGCGTACGCCGACCTCGCGGCGCTGAAGCGCGCCGAACCGTCGGGCAGGCTCGCCTCGTTGGCCTGCAGCGCACAGGCGTCGTTTTTGCGCCAGTTGGGCTGGCACGGCCTGGCCAGCGGCTCGGACGGTCGCGCGTGGGCGCTGGCCGGTGGTGACCCCGAGGCGGCCGGCGACGCGTTGACCGGGCTGGCGGCCGATGCCCTGGGGGTCGGGCGGCTGGCAGCGGCGGCCGCGCTGCTTCGGCGGGCCGACCCGTTGGTGGCGCAGGCGCCGCACCGGCTGGCGATACGACAAGCCTGGGTCAGCGCGGAGCTAGCGATGGCCGGCGGCGAGAGCGCCGTCGCGGTCCGCAGCGCGGAGCTCGCCGTCGAGTTGGCTGCGACCACCCTGCCCGGCGCCGCCCGGCACCGGGCCAAGAGCGAGGTGGTGTTGGCCGCGGCGCTGTGCAGCAGCGGTGCCGTCGACCGGGCACGCACCGTCGCCGACTCGGCGCTGCAGCTCACCGGCCAATTGGGCCTGCTACCGCTGCGCTGGGCGGTCGCCTGCCTACTCGTCGACCTGGTCGACGCGGGCAGCCGAACCGACCAGTTACGAGCGATCCGCGACGATTGCGCCCGCCGCGTAGAGCACTGGGGCGGAGCCTGGCGCCAGCTCTAAGGCTTGCTGGGGTCACTATGGTCGTATTGGTGTCCTACCGGGCCGGGCGATACCCGGCTCGTAACGCTGGAGATGTTGCCGTCGATGACAACGCAGGAGGAACGTCTCGACGCTGTTGTTGCGCACGCTGTGGCAGGCGATCGGAACGCACTTCGAGAAGTACTGGAGACGATCCGGCCGATCGTGGTCCGATACTGCCGCGCACGAGTCGGCACATCCGAGCGGAGTGGTCTGTCGGCCGACGATGTGGCACAGGAGGTTTGCTTGGCCGCCGTCATGGCGCTGCCGCGCTACCGAGATCGCGGCCGCCCGTTCTTGGCCTTTGTGTACGGCATCGCCGCGCACAAGGTGGCCGACGCGCGCCGTGCGGCCGGTCGCGACCACTCCTATCCCACGGAGTCCATTCCGGAACGCCGGTCATCTGACCCGGGACCCGAGCAGGCGGCGATCGATGCCGACTCGATCACCAGGATGAGCGAGTTGCTCGCGACATTGCCCGACAAGCAACGCGAGATTCTGATCTTGCGTGTGGTAGTCGGTCTGAGTGCAGAGGAGACCGCCGCGGCCGTCGGCAGCACCGCCGGAGCGGTGCGAGTTGCCCAACACCGCGCGTTGGCACGGCTGAAATCCGCGATCTCCGCGGCAGGGCGAGACTATGTCTAACCCATTTGTCACGCCATTTGATCAGCCTGATCCGGACGCGGTTGCCCGCAGCGAGCGATTCATTGACGCGCTGGCCAAACGTGAGCCGATCGACTTCGTCGATGACGCCGATCACAGCGACAACGGGCACCGGGCGCTAGCCGGGCTGCTGGAGGACTGGCGCGACGAGCTGCGGGTCGAGGGCCGCCGCGGGGTGTGTCCGGAGCAGGACGCGGTGGCGGTGCTGAACCGTGGAGTTTCGGCGCGCCGGCGCGCCCGCCGCCGGGCAGTGCTGGTCGGCGCGTTGGCCGCGGCCGTCCTGGGTCTCGCCGGATTCGGGATGCTGTCCTCGGAGCCCGCGTCAGTGCATGACGACCAGATCGCGGTATCCGCCGAGACCGACCTGGACCAGGTTCAGCAAATGATCGCGTTGGGCCAATGGGATCAGGCCCAGGACAAATTGGCCGCGGTCGGTGCTCACGTGCAAACCGTCAAAGACAACGGCCGCAAGCAGGGGCTGATCGACAAGGTGAACCTGCTGAACGCCAAGGTCGCCAGCCGCGACCGTAATGCGACGATGCCGCCCAACGCGCTGCCGGGGGCGGCTCCGGCAGCCAGCGCGACGGCCACCGTGGCGGTAATCCCGCCGGGCGATCCGGTAATCACGATTGCGCCCAACCCGTATGGCGGCTGAGCAGCAGTGGCCGCTCAGCGGCGGCCGTGAAAGCCCTCGGTATCGGTGGTGGCCTCGTTGAGCGAGGCGTCGGCGTATCCGCGGCAGTAATCCCAGGTCACGTAGGAATCGGGTTCGGGGTCATAGGCCGGCTCGTGCGGGCGCACGGTGCCGTCGACCAGAAGCTGAAGTAGGTTAGCGCGCAGCATGTCCCAGTCGTGGTAGTGGTCCTGCTGACATTCGTCGCAACAGACGACCAGGCCGCGAATACCTTTGTGCGCTAACAGGGCTTCATATACCGCAAGGTCGGCCAGATCGGCCTCGACTGCCATCCGCTCCTGGGAGTCCAGCGGTTGGCCGGGCTCCACCGCGTCCAATGCCGCCGACGGATCACAGGGGTCGTCGGCAAATGGGTCGGGCGGCAAACCGGGTGGAAGGTAGTCGCGCACGGCTCCACATTACGCAGCATGGCGGGGATCACGCCAGCGCTACCCCGCAGCCCAGCCCCCATGTCGCCGCCTCGCGAGCCTTCCCTCGGCGCGGGTCGTCAGCGGTGGCTGGGAGAGCCGATAGGATGGCATTCTCACTCCGCGCGCGTATGGGAGGCCCCGGCAATGTCATCTGGCTTGTCCCGTCTCGAAGGCAGCGGCGACCTGATTGTCACGTCGTATCCCCGGGTCGGTGGTTTTCCGGACGATCCGGTACCGACCGGCGGCGACGATCCGCAGAAGATCGCGATGCTGGGACTGACCTTCGACGACGTCCTGCTGCTGCCGGCTGCGTCCGATGTGGTGCCGGCCAACGCGGACACCTCCAGCCAGCTCACCAAGAAGATCCGGCTGAAGGTGCCGCTGGTCAGCTCGGCGATGGATACCGTCACCGAGTCGCGGATGGCGATCGCGATGGCCCGCTCCGGCGGCCTCGGGGTCCTGCACCGCAACCTGCCGATCTCCGAGCAGGCCGGACAGGTGGAAACCGTGAAACGCTCCGAGGCCGGCATGGTCACCAATCCAGTGACCTGCCACCCGGACAACACGCTGGCCGAGGTGGACGCCATGTGCGCCCGGTTCCGGATCTCCGGGCTGCCGGTCATCGAGGGCGCGGGCCAGCTGGTGGGCATCATCACCAACCGCGACATGCGCTTCGAGGTCGACCAGTCCAGGCACGTCGGCGAAGTGATGACCAAAGCCCCGTTGATCACCGCCCAGGAGGGGGTCAGCGCGGACGCGGCGCTGGGCCTGTTGCGCCGGCACAAGATCGAGAAACTGCCGATCGTCGACGGCCACGGGCGGCTGACCGGGCTGATCACAGTCAAAGACTTCGTCAAGACCGAGCAGCATCCGCTGGCGACCAAGGACAGCGACGGCCGGTTGCTGGTCGGGGCCGCGGTGGGCGTCGGCGACGACGCCTGGATACGAGCCATGACGCTGGCCGACGCGGGTGCCGACCTGCTGGTGGTCGACACCGCGCACGCGCACAACCGGCTAGTGCTCGACATGGTCGCCCAGCTCAAGGCCGAAGTGGGCGATCGGGTCGAGATCGTCGGCGGCAACGTCGCGACCAGGTCGGCGGCACTCGCGCTAGTCGAGGCCGGTGCCGACGCGGTCAAAGTCGGCGTCGGCCCCGGTTCGATCTGCACCACCCGCGTGGTGGCCGGCGTCGGAGCGCCACAGATCACCGCGATTCTCGAAGCGGTGGCGGTCTGCGGCCCGGCCGGAGTGCCGGTGATTGCCGACGGCGGACTGCAGTATTCGGGCGATATCGCCAAGGCGCTGGCCGCGGGCGCGTCCACCACGATGCTGGGATCGCTGCTGGCCGGTACCGCCGAGGCACCCGGCGAGCTGATCTTCGTCAACGGCAAGCAGTACAAGAGCTACCGCGGCATGGGATCGCTGGGCGCCATGCAAGGTAGGGGCGAAGCCAAGTCCTACTCGAAGGACCGGTATTTCCAGGACGATGTGCTCTCCGAGGACAAGCTGGTGCCCGAGGGCATCGAAGGTCGGGTGCCCTTCCGCGGGCCGCTGTCGTCGGTGATTCATCAGCTCACCGGTGGATTGCGCGCCGCGATGGGCTACACCGGCGCCGACACCATCGAGGCGCTGCAGCATGCCCAATTCGTCCGGATCACCGCGGCTGGTTTGAAAGAAAGCCATCCGCACGACATCACGATGACCGCCGAAGCGCCCAACTACTACGCTCGGTGAACTGATCGAAGGACCGCTCATGCGTGACATGGTTGAGATCGGCATGGGCAGAACAGCCCGGCGCACTTACGAACTCGATGACGTCAGTATTGTGCCGTCGCGCCGCACCCGCTCCTCGCAGGACGTGACGACGGCCTGGCAACTCGATGCCTACCGGTTCGAGATTCCGATCGTCGCGCATCCCTCTGATGCGCTGGTGTCGCCGGAGTTCGCCATCGAACTGGGTCGGCTCGGCGGGTTGGGGGTGCTCAACGGCGAAGGGCTGATCGGCCGCCACCCGGATGTGGAAGCCAAGATCGCCCAGGTCGTCGAAGCGGCCACCAAGGAGCCCGAGCCGTCGGCGGCGATCCGGCTGTTGCAGCAGTTCCACGCCGCGCCGCTGGACCGCGATCTGCTGGGTGCTGCGGTGGCCCGCATCCGTGAGGCCGGCGTGACCACCGCGGTCAGGGTCAGCCCGCAGAACGCCCGGGCGCTGACACCGGCACTCCTGTCGGCGGGCATTGACCTGCTGGTCATTCAGGGCACCATCGTCTCTGCGGAACGGGTCGCCAGCGACGGCGAGCCGCTGAACCTCAAGACCTTCATCTCCGAACTCGACGTACCCGTGGTGGCCGGCGGGGTGATCGACCACCGCACTGCCCTGCACCTGATGCGCACCGGTGCGGCCGGCGTCATCGTCGGCTACGGGTCGACGAGGGGACTGACCACCAGCGACGAGGTGCTCGGGATCCGGGTGTCGATGGCCACGGCGATCGCCGATGCCGCCGCGGCACGCCGCGAGTACCTCGACGAGACGGGCGGGCGCTACGTCCACGTGCTGGCCGACGGAGACATCCACACGTCCGGAGACCTGGCCAAAGCCATCGCCTGCGGTGCCGACGCGGTCGTGCTCGGGACACCGCTCGCCGAGGCGGCTGAGGCGTTGGGCGACGGATGGTTCTGGCCGACCGCCGCTGCCCACCCGTCGCTGCCACGGGGGGCACTGCTGCAGATCGCGGTCGGTGAGCGGCATCCGCTGGACCGGGTCCTCAACGGCCCGTCCGACGACCCGTTCGGCTCGCTGAATCTCGTCGGCGGGCTGCGTCGGTCGATGGCCAAATCGGGCTACTGCGACCTGAAGGAATTCCAGAAGGTGGGCCTGACTGTCGGCGGCTGATCGCCGACGGGGCGCGCCGCCAACCGGCGCGAGAAGGAGCCCGGCCAGCTGACCTCGATCGCTGGATGATTACCGGCGAGTAAGTACATACTGGGGCTGTGGAACCGGATTACGACGTTCTGATTATCGGGTCGGGCTTCGGGGGGAGCATCACCGCGCTACGGCTGACCGAAAAGGGTTACCGGGTCGGCGTGCTCGAGGCTGGTCGCCGCTACGAAGACGAGGACTTCGCCAAGACGTCCTGGAACCTGCGCAAATTCCTGTGGGCGCCCCAGCTGGGCTGTTACGGCATCCAGCGCATCCACCTGCTGCAGGACTGCATGATCCTGGCCGGTGCCGGTGTCGGCGGCGGATCGCTGAACTACGCCAACACGCTTTATGTTCCGCCGGATCCGTTCTTCAACGATCGTCAGTGGTCGCACATCACCAACTGGCGCACCGAGTTGATGCCGCACTACCAGCAGGCGCAGCGGATGCTCGGTGTGGTCGAGAACCCGACCTTCACCGACGCTGATCGCTTGTTCAAGGAGGTCGCGGACGAGATGGGTTGCGGCGACACGTTCGTGCCGACTCCGGTCGGGGTGTTCTTTGGACCGAACGGAACCAAGACGCCGGGCGAGACGGTGCCCGACCCGTACTTCGGCGGCGCGGGCCCGGCCCGGACAGGCTGCCTGGAATGCGGGTCCTGCATGACCGGCTGCCGCTACGGCGCCAAAAACACCCTGCTGAAGAACTATCTCGGCCTGGCGGAATCGGCTGGGGCGCAAATACATCCGATGACGACCGTCACCAAGTTCGCCCAGCGGCCGGACGGACTGTGGGAGGTCCGCACCAAGCACACCGGCCGCGTGCTGCGCCGCAAGAAGCGCACGTTCACCGCGACTCATGTGGTGCTGGCCGCCGGCACGTACAACACGCAGAAGCTGCTGTTCAAGATGCGTGACACCGGCACGTTGCCCGGCCTGTCAGATCGGCTGGGCGTGCTGACCCGCACCAACTCCGAATCGATCGTCGGTGCCGCGACGTTGAAGGTCTCGCCGGACCTGGACTTGACCCACGGCGTGGCGATCACATCGTCGATTCACCCGACATCCGACACTCACGTCGAACCCGTCCGCTACGGCAAGGGCTCTAACGCCATGGGCCTGCTGCAGACCTTGATGACCGACGGCTCCGGTCCTGAAGGCACGGATGTGCCGCGATGGAGGCAGTTGCTGGATCAGGCCGGCGAGGATCCGCGCGGCATCATTCGAATGCTCAATCCCAGCAATTGGAGCGAGCGCACGGTGATCGCGCTGGTGATGCAGCATCTGGACAACTCGATCACCACGTTCACCAAGCGTGGGCGACTGGGCCGACGCCGCTACGTCAGCAAGCAGGGGCACGGCGAACCGAACCCGACGTGGATCCCGGTCGGCAACGAAGTCACACGTCGCATCGCCGCCAAGATCGACGGGGTGGCCGGCGGCACCTGGGGCGAGCTGTTCAACATTCCGCTGACTGCCCACTTTCTCGGGGGCGCCGTGATCGGCGACAGTCCCGAGCATGGTGTGATCGACCCATATCACCGGGTGTACGGCTACCCGACGCTGTCGGTGGTCGACGGTGCCGCGATCTCGGCGAACCTCGGGGTCAACCCTTCGCTGTCGATTTCCGCGCAGGCCGAGCGGGCCGCGTCGCTGTGGCCGAACAAGGGTGAAAACGATCTGCGGCCGCGCCAAGGCGAGCCGTACCGCCGGATCGACCCGATCGCGCCGGCCCACCCGGTGGTGCCGGCCTCGGCGCCCGGGGCGCTGCGCTGGCTGCCGATCGAACCCATCAGCTCAGCGGGCTGATCGGGCCCCTCAGCGGCGCCGGTGTAGCGGTTCGCGCCCGGGTGGCTGCTGCGGCGCTGGCAGCAGCGGTTCCCGCTTTTTCAACGTGACCGTCGTCGGCGCGCTGGTGCTGAGCTCGAGATCCTCGCCGTCATGCCGGATGGTCAGTTCACCCCCGGGCCCGTCGCGCAGCGTGTAGGTCGCCTCGTCGTGGATTACGTCCACCGTCAGTCGGAAGTCGCGCCAGCGCAACCGAAAGCGCAGTCGTGAGATGCCGTCGGGCAGATACGGGTTCAGGGCCAGGAGACCCTCGTCGTCGCGCAGGCCGCCGAAGCCCGCGACCAGAGCGGTCCACGCGCCGGCCAGCGACGCCATGTGTAACCCGTCACGGGTGTTGTGGTGCAGGTCGCGCAGGTCGACCAGAGCCGCCTCGTATGTGTAGTCGTGCGCCAGCTCCAAATGCCCGACGTTGGCGCACATCACCGCCTGGGTGCAGGCCGACAGCGACGAGTCGCGCACTGTGCGCCGCTCGTAGTAGTCGACGTTGCGCGCCTTCTGCTCATCGGTGAATTTGTGGCTTTGCCAGTACATGGCCAACACCAGATCGGTTTGCTTGATCACCTGGGCGGAATAGAGCAACGCGTACGGCTCGTGCAGCAGCAGCGGGTAGGACGTCTTGTCGGTGAAGTCCCACTCGGCATACGTGGTGAAGCCTTCGGACTGCGGATGCACGCCGAGCTCTTCGTCGAAGGGAATGTGAGCGGCATCAGCGGCATCTCGCCACGCAGCGGTCTCGTCGCTGGTCACGCCCATATCCCGGGCGGTCTCGGAGTGGCGGGTGCACGCATCGGCCGCCACCCGCAGGTTGTGGGCCGCCATCATGTTGGTGAACACGTTGTCCCGGACGATCGCGGTGTATTCATCGGGACCGGTAACCCCGTCCAGGTGCCAGACCCCGTGGCGGTCGTGGTGACCCAGCGAATGCCACAGTCGTGCCGTCTCGACGAGCACCTCCAGCCCGCAGTCCATCTCCAGCGACTCGTCGCCGGTGACGACGCGATAGCGCTCGAAAGCCATGGCGATATCGGCGTTGATGTGCCAAGCAGCGGTGCCTGCCGGCCAGTAGGCCGAGCATTCCTGGCCGCGAATCGTACGCCAGGGGTAGCTGGCGCCCTTCAAGTCCAGCTGCGCTGCGCGCTCCTTGGCCAAATCCAAAGTTGAAGCGCGCCAACGCAATGCATCGGCGGCTGCGTGCGGCAACGTATAAGTCAGCACCGGAAGGACGAATCCCTCAGTGTCCCAGAAGATGTGGCCGTCGTACCCGGTGCCGGTCAGACCTTTGCTGGCGATGCCGCGCCGTTCAGCTCGTGCACTCGCCTGCAGCAGGTGAAAGAGCCCGAACCGGACCGCCTGCTGGCACACCGGGTCACCTTCGACCTCGACATCGGCGCTGTCCCAATAGTCGTCGAGAATCTTGCGTTGCGCGTCCACCAGGCCCTGCCAGCCGCTATAGCGGGCACTGTGCAACGCCGCGGCGGCCTGGTCGCGCAGCGCGGGACGCGAACGCTGGCTCGACCAGCCGTATGCCAGGTATTTCACGATGCGCAGCTGCTGGCCCGGCCGCAGCCCGCAGATCACGGTCGTCCGGGCGAGGTCGTCGCGTGCGTCGTTGGTGATCTCGACGCGGCCTTCTACCTCGATTTCGTGGTCCATCGCCGCGGCCATCATCAGCGCACTGGCGCGCGTCCGGTGCATGAGCAGTGCACCGCACTCGGTGTCCTCGTGCTGGACGGCCTCCAGCGGCTTGTCGAGGATTGCCGCAACCCGCGGATCGCCCGACGTCACGGGCTGGTCCTCGTTGGCTACCAGCTCGGATTGCACTGTGACACGGACGAATTCGTCTACTGCCTCGACGATGTACTCGATGGCGACAACACTGCGCTGTGACAGCGACACCAGCCGGGTCGAGGTCACTATGACCTGCTTGCCGACCGGTGACTCCCAGTGCGCGTATCGCTTCAGCGTGCCGGCCCGCAGGTCGAGCACACGCTCGTGGCTCAGTAGTTTGCCGTAGCGAACGTCGAACGGCTCGTCGTCGACCAGCAGGCGCAGGATCTTGCCATTGGTGACGTCGACGACGGTTTGTCCGGCCTCCGGGTAGCCGTAGCCCGCTTCGGCGTAGGGCAGCGGCCGGACTTCGTAGAACGAGTTCAGATACGTGCCGGGCAGGCCGTGCGGCTCGCCCTCGTCGAGGTTGCCGCGAATTCCGATGTGCCCGTTGGATAGCGCGAACAGTGACTCCGATTGAGCCAGCACATTGAGATCCAGCCGGGTTTCGCGGACCTCCCAGGGCTCGACGGGGAAGGTGTCATCCGAGATCATGTTTGCGTCCTAGAGCAGTTCAGCGAGGTCGGTGACCACGACATCGGCGCCGTGGCTGCGTAATTCGTCGGCGTGGCCCACCCGGTCGACACCGACGACGAAGCCGAAATGCCCCGCGTGTCCGGCAGCGACCCCGGAGAGGGCATCCTCGAACACCGCTGCCTCGGCGGGGGTGACGTTCAGCAGTTGGGCGGCGCGCAGGAACGAATCCGGTGCCGGCTTGCCCGCGATGTGTTCCTCACGCAGGGTCACGCCGTCGACGCGCTGCTGAATGAACTTCTCGAGCCCGGTGATCTCCAGCACCTCGCGGGTGTTGGCACTGGAGGACACCACCGCGGTGGCCACGCCCGCGGCGGAAACCTTTTCCAGGTAGCGGCGCGAGCCCTCGAAAACCTTGACCCCGTCCTTGTGCAACGTCTCTTGGAAGGCATCGTTCTTGCGAGTGCCCAAGCCGTAGACGGTTTCTTTGTCGGGTGAATCGTCGGGGTCCCCGTCGGGCAGCTCGATGCCGCGGCTGGCCAGAAACGACCGGACGCCGTCTTCGCGTTTCTTGCCGTCGACATATTTCAGGTAGTCGTCGACCGGGTCGAAGGGCACGAATTTCTCGCCGGTCTGTTCGGCCCGCTGCTCAAGAAAGGTGTCGAACATCACCTTCCACGCCTTGGTGTGCACGCTCGCGGTGTCAGTGAGCACGCCGTCGAGATCGAACAGGCAGGCGTGCACGGCTTCCGGTAGACCCAACACGGCGGACCTCCCTCCCAGGATGACTTCGGCCAGAGTGTTTCTGCCGTGAGCAGTTACCACCTCACCATGCCCGATGCTGGTTCGCTAGGCGATCCGGCTGACCGACTGTTTTCTCGCAGTTCGACTGCCCCACCTTGCGTCGAGCCGTCAGGTCGGAGGCGCGCCGATGAACACACCTTCGGCCAGCCGGAGCCACGCCTCGCGGAACCGATCGGCGTCGATGTTGGCAGGCGTACGCCCGATCAACATCTGCGCGATTGGCAGGTATGCCAGCGCCGCCACCAGCACGGTGGCGGTCGCTTCGGGGTCGTCGACCTGTGCGACGCCGGCGTCCTTGGCGGCACTGAGTGCGCGCCCCACCCGCTGATAGGAGGTGGTGGCCACCGCTGCCCACAAGTCGTCGATCATGTCACCGATGGCCTCGGGTTCGCGGAATATCACCCGGAACAGCGCGATGTTGCTGTCGATGCTGGCCCAGATCTGCTCGACGCCTTGGCGTAACGCCCCTTGGGTGTCGGTAGGCCGGGTCCGGTTGTACTCGTCGTGCATGGCGCCCATCTGCGAGACCTGCCGCCGCGTCGCCTCCTGGAGCAACGCCTTCTTGGACGGGAAGTGCTTGTACAGGGCGCCGGATCCGGGCGACAGGCCGCACGCCTGCTGGATGTCGGCGATGGATGTCGAGGCATACCCCTGGCGCGCGAACAGCTCCAAGGCGGCGTCCAGCAGACGGTCGCGGGTGCTGGCATCGGGGGAGGTCATGGCGTGACCGTACCGCGCGGCAGCGAGTGTGCGATCTCTCATTACCGCTCAGCTGGCGGCGTCTTCGACGGCCTGCAGTGGCGCGCCGCTGATCACCCGACTGCGCCGGCCATGCACGTCGACGGGCACGTCGCCTTGCACGGTGACGCGGTGCATCAGCCGGTATTGGTCGTCATAGTCGTCGATCGCCCGGTGCTGGGTCGCTCGGTTGTCCCAGATGGCGACGTCGCCGGTCTCCCAATTCCACCGAACAGTGTTCTCCGGCAGAGTGATTCGACGTTGCAGCAACTCGAGGAGTGTCTGCGACTCATAGTTGTCCATTCCGACGAATCCGCGCACGAAGTCCCCGGCCACCAGGGTGCGCTCACCGGTCTCGGGATGAACTCGCACGACGGGATGCTCGGTGCGGAAGTCGATCTTCTCGAACCGGGCCTTGTGCAACTTCTGATCGTCAGTCTGCGCATCAGGCGCGGCGACGTAGTCGAACCGGTTGCTGTGCAGCGCCCAGAGATTCTCGGCGAGGTGTTTAAGCGGCTCGGGTAGCGCTTGGTAGGCAGCGGCGGTGGAGGCCCACAGCGTCGATCCGCCGTAGCTCGGCAGAGTCACCGCGCGCAGGATCGACGCGGCCGGGTAGTTCGCGACGAACGTGACGTCGGTGTGCCAGCGGTTGGCCTTGCCGTAGTCGGAGTTGATCGGCGTGATGATCGGCATCTTCTCCTGCTGCACCGCGGGGTGGGCGATGGGAGTGCCGATGCGAGCGGCGAAGGCATGCTGCTGGGCATCGTCGAGGCGGTGCTGGTTCCGGAAGAAAATCACCTTATGCCGCAGCAGCGCCTCGCGGATCTCTCCGATCGTGGTGGCGTCGAGATCGCCGGCCAGTCGTACACCGTCGATGCGGGCGCCGATGCGGCTACCCAACTGGGTCACGGTCAGTGTGGATGTCGACGGAGTCGCCATTGCAGCAGTCCTTTCACGAGCGGTGTAGTCACCTGACTACACCTACCTGGCGGCAACTGTAGCCAATCGTCTACGAATCCGTCAAGGCCGCCCGCGCCGGACCGGCAGCCAACACGCCGCCAGCGGCACGGTGGAGATCACGCCGAGGGCGAGCACGCCTGCTACGTGCTGGTGCTCGGCAGGCATCGTCACCGCCATGAGAAGCATGACGAGGAAATGGGCGGCGTTCGCGGCAAGGTTGAAATCGACGAACATCCGGTTCGCGCCCGGGTCGCGCGCGGAGCCGAACAGGAAGATCGCCCAGACCACGTAGACGGTCGAGAACATGACGGCGACCGCTGGTTCAGCGAAGCCGCCGGTTCCCCAGTCGAAGAGTCCGGCAAGCACCGGCGGCAGCGCGCCTATGCGGTGGCTTGCCGCGAAGATCAGGTTGGGTACAAAGAAAACCAGATATCCGAGCGCGGTGAGCCGCATGATCACTGGCAGCCACGCCACCGCGCGGCGCGTCATGGCGAGCCCACCGCGCGGGCGACGCCTTGGATCACTCGGAGTCGTCCGTCGATGAGGGCGGCCGTAAGGTTCGCGGCTTTGACCGCGAAGTCGGTAACGAAGGCGTGCAACCCGAGTGTGTTGGTGGGCAGGGTCAGAAACGTCTGCATCAGCGCGGCCGCCTGGTCCGTGTGATCGTTCCAGTGTTCGATCGCGAACCCTGAGTCCTTGATGACGCTGTGCAACTCGTCGGGAGTGACCAGTTGGCTGTACTCGGGTTGGTCTGCCCAGGGCAGTGGATACTCGAGCTCACCACGGCCGCCAGAAGTGATGTCCCAGATAGCGATCCGGCCGCGATCGCGCAGGACTCGGCGTGCTTCGGCGTACAGGCGGGACTTGTCGGCCACGTTCATCTGGACGTGTTGGCTGAATACGACATCGAAAGAGGCTTCTGTGAAAGGCAGTTCGGTGACATCGGCTTGACGGACGGAGATCCGATCGCCCAGCCCAACAACCCGATTCAGCCAACGGTTGGTGTCGCAGTATTCCTCGGTTAGGTCTACCGCAGTCACTCGGCAGCCGCACCGGTCGGCGACGAAGCGGGCGGTGCCGCCGATCCCGCTGCCCGCGTCGAGCACCCTGTCTGCGTCGGTGATACTGAGCAAATCCACCAATTCGGTTGTGGCATAGCGGCCCATCGTGTGAAAGTCCTCCAGCGGCCCGAGATCGGCGGGTGCGAGCTGATCGATGTCTTTTCCCGCGGCAATGAGGGCCCGCTCGATGTTGCGCCGGGACAGGCCGGTGGTGTACTGGTCATGGATCTGGGTGTCAGTCATTTCGATGTCCTTCTGTTATGCCGACGCGGCGATGTGCTCGTTCGGGCTGATGTGTTCGTTTCGCCAGAACGTGGACTGGCCCGACAGCCGTGGATGCGCGGGTTGTGGATGCTGTTGGAGTCGGTCGAACTTGTCTAAGTTGTGCATCGGTACGAGTCCGGTCAACATGAAGTTCCAGACTTGGCGGATGAGATTGCCTGCGGTACGGCGGGATTCTGAGCCTGTGACATAACGTCGTGCGATTGTCAGGAAGTCCTCGGGTTCGACTCCGGCGACATCGCGGACATGTGTGGTCGGGCCGCCCACTTCAAAGGTTCCTAAGGGGTACTCGGGCAGGTAGTGGCGCAAGCTGGACTCGAAGAAAAGGTCGGCGCCGAGTCGCTTGGCGTTGACCCGCACTGCCCGCATAAACATCCACGCGGGGATATCGATGTGACGGACTTTGCGGCCTAACGCCTCGCCGACTGCGCCGGCGATCTGCGCTCCCGAAAGCAGCGTCGGTCCGGTCGGCCGATAGGCGCGTCCGTCGTGACGGTGCGGGTCAAGTAGCGCACCGACCGCGACCCGGGCGATGTCTTCGTTGGAGGGAGGGGCATTTAGGCCCGCCCCGGTCGGTGTCGGCAGGACTCCCAGCTGGGCGGCCATCGGGATCAGTTGCAAATAGTTGTCGGCGAAGTACCCCGGATCGACTGCCACATGGGCGGTGTCCGGCAGCAGCTCGAACAACTTGTCGGTAAGCCAGGCCTGCCGGGTCATCAGCGACGGGTGCTCGGGGCCGGCCAGCCATTGCCCAAGCGCCACAACCGCTTCCACACGTGATCGCCGCGCGGCCACGGCGAAGGCCACCGCGCTGTCGAGTGCGTGTGGATGGTACGGCGGGTTGAAGTACAGCCGGTCGACGCCGTCCGTCGCGGCCTGAATCTGGCGGATGTCAAACATATCGCCGACCACTACTTCGGCGCCGGCGGCCCGCAATCGGGCACTGCGTTCGTCGTCGCGGTGCACCAGAGCTCGAGTCGCGATGCCCTGCCGCAAGAGCTGGCCTGCGACCGCGCCGCCGATCCTGCCGGTGGCGCCGGTTACCAGTACGCGTGGGTGTGCCATTGGATTTCCTTCCCTAGTTGGATAATTCGACCGCTTCGGTCGGCTCCGCTGTCGCTTCTAACGCCATGGTCTGCCGGGTCCGCGCCGGCAGCAGGACGGCAACGACGGCCGCAGCGCTCAGCGCGATACCGCTACAGATCAGCGATCCAACCTGAAGGCCGTCCAGGAACGCGTGGTTCACCGCATCGCGGGCGCCCGCCATGCGCCCCGTCGGCGAATGTTCGATCACGTGGTGCGCCACGGCCATTGAGCGCTGCATCGCCGAGCGGACATCGGCCGGTAATCCAGCCAACGCTGGTGCCGAGCCGAGGTGGCCGGAGTAGACCGATGCGAAGACACTGCCCACGATCGCCACGCCCAGCGTGCCGCCGAGTTCGCGAGTGGTGTCGTTGACGGCCGAGCCGACCCCGGCCTTGTCGGGCGAGAGGGATCCCATGATCGCCTCGGTGGCTGGCGCCGTCGTGAGGCCGAGCCCGCCACCAAGCAGCAGCATCTGCAAGGCGATCTGGCTGTATGGCGTTGCTGCGTCGACTGTGGAGGCCCATGCCAGGCCGGCTGCGAAGGTTGCCAGACCGCCGGCGACGACGGCGGTGGTGCCGATCTGTTCGACCAGTCGAGGACCCAGAACGCTGGCCACCGCGATCGAGACGGCTACCGGAAGCAGCCGCACGCCGGCCTCGAAAGCGCTGTAGTTCTTGATGAATTGGAAGTACTGGGTGATGACGAAAATGAATCCGAACAGCGTTAGGAAGCCTGCGGTCACGGCCAGGCTGCCGCCCGAGAATCGGCGGTTGAAAAAGACGGTCACATCCAGCATCGGGTGGGCGCTGCGCCGCTCCCACAGGGCGAACACGACGAGAACGACTGCGGCCAAGGCGAAACCGACCGCGGCCCGGGTGCTTCCCCATCCCCAACCGGGCGCTTCGATGACCGTGTAGATCAACGTGGTCACACCGAGCGCGGACAGCAGCAGTCCAGGCAGGTCGACCGGTGGGGTGGCTGGGTCGCGCGAGGTCGGAACGAACAGGATTCCACCAGCGATGGCGATGATCGCGGTCGGAACGTTGACCAGGAAGATCGAGCCCCAAGTGAAGTGTTCGATCAGCCAGCCACCGCTGATAGGCCCGACGGCAACTCCGACACCGACCATGGCCGCCCACAGCCCGATTGCCTTGGCGCGAGGAATCGGGTCGGTGAAAATGTTGGTGATCAGGCCCAGCGTGGTCGGGAAGATCACGGCCGCGCCGACGCCCATCGCAGCACGCGCGGCGATTAGCGCGTCCGCCGAACCTGCCTGCGCCGCAACAGCGGAAGTGATCGCGAACAGAGCGAGTCCGCCGGACAACCAGCCGCGCCTGCCGAAGCGGTCGCTGAGGCTGCCGGCCGAGAGCAGCAGGCCCGACATGACCAGGGTGTACGCGTCGACGATCCACTGCAATTGCGCGGTGTCGGCGCCAAGGTCACGCGAGAGCGTGGGCAGGGCAACGTTGACGATCGTGGCGTCGACGCTGATCACGAAGACGCTAAGGCAGATGACGGCAAGCGCGGCGGCGGGGTGATTGCGGATCAGTGGACGAGATGGCATAGGCAGAACGGTAAACTTAGAAGACTAGAAAATCAAGTAAAAGCTTGAAAAACATGTCTGGCCTGTTAAGGTAGTGGGATGTCCGCCCGCAAGAGCTACAAGCAGAACTGCCCGATCGCCAAAGGCCTCGACATCCTGGGTGAGCGGTGGACGCTGCTGATCTTGCGCGAGCTGCTCGGAGGGCCGCGCCGCTACAGTGACCTGCGCGCCGAATTGCCAGGTATCGCGACTAACCTGCTCGCCGAACGCCTCAAAGAGCTACAGGACGCCGGGCTCGTCGACCGCGCCGAGTTGCCAGCCCCGATTGCGCGGACTGTCTACAGCCTCAGCGACGTCGGTTGGCAGCGGGTCCCGTCCATCCTGCAGAGCATCGCGTGGCTCGGACTGGACCGGCTGGACCCGCTCGAGACCGGTCCGGCCGCGCCGTTGACCGGGTTTCTGGCCGGATTCGTGGTTCCCTTCGACGCGCTCAAAACCGCGGGTTTGACTGCGGTGTATCGCGTCGATATCGACGGCCGCCGTTTCGAGTTCGCGATGGACCAGGGCCGTATGGCGGCCGCTCACGGTGAGCCCGACGTCGTGGTCACCGCCAGCGCGGCAGATCTTGCCACCGCGCGATTGGGCTCGACCGAAGCCAAGCGTAAGACGGCGTTGCGCCACGTCACCTTCGATGGCGAGCACAACGCCGTCGAAGCCCTGCGCCAGGCGTTCTCGCTGTAGCTGCGATTCATGAAGCGCACGGCCCCTAGACTGTGCCGGTGGAGTCAGCATCGCCCCGTCCCGTGCTGGTCGTCGATTTCGGCGCGCAGTACGCGCAATTGATCGCCCGCCGGGTGCGCGAGGCCCGGGTGTTTTCCGAAGTGATTCCGCACACCGCATCGGTCGACGAGATCAAGGCCCGCGATCCGCAGGCGGTGGTGCTGTCCGGCGGGCCGGCCAGCGTGTACGCGGAAGGTGCACCGCAACTCGATCCGGCCCTGTTCGATCTGGGCGTGCCGGTGTTCGGTATCTGCTACGGGTTTCAGGCGATGGCCCAGGCGCTGGGTGGCACCGTCGCACGCACCGGCACCAGCGAGTACGGCCGAACTGAGCTGAAAGTCGTTGGTGGTGAACTGCATTCGGATCTCCCCGACACGCAGCCGGTCTGGATGAGTCATGGTGACGCCGTCACCTCGGCGCCGGACGGGTTCGAGGTGGTGGCCACCAGCGCGGGTGCCCCGGTGGCCGCCTTCGAGAACCGGTCGCGACGACTGGCGGGCGTGCAGTACCACCCCGAGGTCTTGCACACGCCGCATGGGCAACAGGTGCTCACCCGGTTCCTGCTCGACTTCGCCGGCATCGGCGCGGATTGGACTCCGGCCGGCATCGCCGAAGCATTGGTCGAGCAGGTCCGTAATCAGATCGGCGACGGCCACGCGATCTGCGGGCTGTCCGGCGGGGTGGATTCGGCGGTGGCCGCCGCGCTAGTGCAACGCGCCATCGGGGACCGGCTGACGTGTGTGTTCGTCGACCATGGGCTGCTGCGCGCCGGCGAGCGCGCGCAGGTGCAGCGCGATTTCGTTGCGGCTACCGGAGCCAACCTGATCACGGTCGACGCGGAGGCGACGTTCCTCGAGGCGCTGTCCGGGGTGACCAGCCCCGAAGGCAAGCGCAAGATCATCGGGCGGCAGTTCATTCGCGCTTTTGAAGGCGCCGTGCGGGATGCGCTGGGGGACAACGACACTGAGTTCCTGGTGCAGGGCACGCTATATCCCGACGTAGTGGAGTCCGGTGGGGGCACCGGTGCGGCGAACATCAAGAGCCACCACAATGTCGGCGGTCTGCCCGATGATCTGAAGTTCAAACTCGTCGAGCCGTTGCGGTTGCTGTTCAAAGATGAGGTACGCGCCGTGGGGCGCGAATTGGGTCTTCCCGAGGAAATCGTTGCGCGCCAGCCATTTCCGGGGCCGGGCCTGGCGATCCGCATCGTCGGCGAGGTCACCGCGGCGCGACTGGACACGCTGCGTCGTGCCGACCTGATCGCGCGCGAGGAATTGACTGCGGCCGGTCTGGACCAGCAGATCTGGCAGTGCCCGGTCGTGCTGCTGGCCGATGTCCGGTCGGTGGGCGTGCAGGGCGACGGCCGGACGTATGGGCATCCGATCGTGTTGCGACCGGTGTCCAGCGAAGACGCCATGACCGCCGACTGGACTCGGGTGCCCTACGAGGTGCTGGAGCGGATCTCGACCCGGATCACCAACGAGGTGACCGAGGTGAACCGCGTGGTGCTGGACGTCACCAGCAAGCCACCCGGCACCATCGAGTGGGAGTGACCCGGCGAATCGGCTCTGATCGGTGCGCTCGATCTGATCAGCTCGTTCGTCAACGTATCCGGCCTAATTCCGTGAGCTAGTTCTAAAACTGACTGAGGTTGTTGACAGTCTGGGCTCCTGATGGAAGGAGCTGCATGGCTGACCGTGTTTGGAGTGAGAAGGATCTGATCAGACGGGCGAACCGGCGCCTGGCGGTACTACAGCACGCTGAAGAGGTCAGCGGGAATGTGGCGGCTACTTGCCGCTATTACGGCATCAGCCGCAATGTCTTTTACCGGTGGAAGCGCCGGTACGAAGATGAGGGCCTCGACGGACTCAAGGATCGGTCGAGTGCACCCCTGCTGTGCCCGACGATCACTCATCCCGACGTTGTCGAGAAGATCATCCACCTGCGCCAGCATTACCACTTCGGGCCAATGAAGATCCGGATGTACCTCAAGCGCTATCACGACGTGGATATCAGCGCGTCCGGAGTGTGGCGAATCCTCAAGCGGCTCGGGATGAATCGACTGCCGGCCTCACAACGCTACAAGCGTCACAGCGGGCGGTGGAAGCGCTACGAGAAGCAGCGTCCGGGCCATTATGTGCAAATCGACGTCAAGTTCATCGAGCCCATCACCACCGGATCAGGGCGTCGCAAGCGCTACTACCAATACACCGCGATCGACGACTGCACCCGGCTCCGCGTACTCCGCGCCTATCCCCGCTCAGACCAGAAGACCGCGATCCAGTTCCTCGACTACGTGCTGTCACGACTGCCCTTCCAGGTCGAAAAGATCCAGACCGACAACGGCGCCGAATTCCAGTCCAGCTTCCACTGGCACGTGCTTGATCAGGGCATCGGCCATATCTACATCCGCCCTGGCACACCCAGGCTCAACGGAAAAGTGGAGCGTTCACACCGCATTGACGCCGAGGAGTTCTACCGACTACTCGACGGTGTCGTTGAGGACGACGCCGGCCTGTTCAACCAAAAACTCAAGGAATGGGAGGACTACTACAACTACCACCGACCGCACGGAGGGCTCGGAGGCCAAACCCCGTACGAACGACTGCTACAAAAGACCAAGGCTCAGCCTGTCACCGGCCATCGTCAGTCACACAGCTAGCCGGCGGCAGCAAGCGGTTACCGGTTGACGGTCGCGCTGGGCGCGTGGTACCAACTAGTCAATTGAAAACAACATTTTCAATTGATCGGTGAGCAAACCGGGCTGGAGTGGAACGTGGCCGACGAAGCAGAACCAAAGGCCCAACAAGCCTGGAAGAACCCGATGGCATGGCTGCCGCACTCGATCGCGGAGGCGGCGCTGTCGAGCGGGGACAGCGAGGTGGCTGACCTCGCCGAGGCGTGGGGGCATTTGCAGGAGCGTCTGAGCGCCGCCGAGCAACTCGTTAGGTCCGCACCGGTCAACAAGAACCGCCTCGACTACGGGTCGGGGATGCGACATCTGATGGTGTTGTTGGCGGTCGGCACGGACATGGCACTGCGGGCAGATCCTGACCCGGTTCTCGCGGTCAACCGCGCGAGCATGGACGACATCGTCACCTGGGGCCTGGAATGCCCGGACTGTGTGTATCTGAATGCGAGCCTGCGCGCGGGCGAGACGTATCGGATCTTCGGCAACCGGGGTACTGCCCGATACGTCGGCCTGCAGACGATGGACGGAATCGCCGCGACCGCGAACTGCCTCGTCGACGAACTCGAGGTCGACGCGGACGGAACCTTCGAGGCGATTCTGTCCGCCGACGAACACGACGGCAACTGGCTCCGGCTGGCCGGCGATCATCCGACGCTGACCGTAAGAAACTTCTTCTATGACTGGGACACCGAAGTTCCCGCGGCACTGCGCATCGAGCGCATCGGTGATGCGATGGCGCCTCAGGCTCGTTCAATCGAACTCGATGTGTCAGTTTCGCGCCAGCTTCATGCGCTGGGGGACTTCGTTTACGACAATCTAAAATTTTTTCTCGACTTCGGTGCGATGCCCCCGGCAAACGGTTTCATTCCGCCGATGGACATGAGTGACATGGGTGCGGCAGCGGAAAACCGTCCTGTCATCGGAAGATTCGATCTGGCGACGGACGAGGCGCTGATCCTCGAGGTCGAGCCACCCGAGGGCGTCTATTGGAGCATCTCGTTGGGCAATCCGTGGTTAGAGACCATTCACTACGGGCGCCATCAGTCCAGTCTCAACGGGCATCAGGCGGTTATCGATTCCGACGGGATCTTCCGCGCCGTCATCTGCGCGACGGATCCCGGGGTGGCGAACTGGCTGGACACAGCGGGTCACAGTAACGGCGCGATGCTATTGCGTTGTGTGCGAACCGAAACCGCGCCGGTGCCAAGCGTGCGTGCGGTGAAGGTCGACGAGGTTCTGTCGTTGTTGCCTGCTGACACCACCATGACCACCCCCGACGAACGCTCTCACGTGATCGAAGCCCGGCGCCACGCCGTCTACGAAAGGTTCTACCGGTGAGTTTCTCCGCTGACGATCTCGAAGATGGTGCGAGCGCCGCAACCGGGCTTGACGATTTCGGTTCGTCCTACTACCGCGAAGGTCTCGAGCGGACGGTCGGCGCGTTGAACACCGAAGCCGAGCTCAACGATCTCGGGCGCGTCATGCAGCACGCAACGATCAGCAACGCGCTGATCCAGCGGCTCAAGATCGTGGAGACCTACAAACAGCATCCCGAGATCGCCGACGAAGTGGTCGACGGTCCCGTCGTCGTCCTAGGTCTGCCGCGTACAGGCACCACGGCGCTGAGCCAATTGGTTTCTGCCGATCCACAATTCAGGTCGTTGCGTACCTGGGAATCTCAGGCGCCGACACCTCCGCCCGAGGCGGTCACCCAGCATAGCGATCCGCGGATTGCGCAATGCGCGGAAGGCATCGCGATGATCTCGCAGATGTTTCCTGATTTTCAGGCGATGGTCAGTTCCGAGCCCGAGGCGGCGACCGAGTGCCAGGACCTGATGGGCATGAGCTTTCGCACCTTTCACTTCGACGGCGTCGTCCGCGTCCCCAGTTACGTGGAGTGGATGCTGCACAGCGATATGCGCGAGACGTATGCCTTTCATCGGGACGTGTTGAAACTGCTGCAGTGGCACTGCAAGCCGAACCTGTGGCACCTTCGCACCCCGGTGCACATGTTCGCGCTCGACGCGTTCGTCGAGGTGTACCCGAATGCGAAATTCCTGTGGAGCCATCGCGATCCGGCAAAGGTCCTGGGTTCGGTCTGTAGCCTCATCGCCTACGTCCGTAGCTGGAGCAGTGATCGACGGGAGCCTGGAGAACTCGGTGCCGAACAGCTGGCGTGGTGGGCTGAAGGCATGCGGCGTGCCATGGAATTCCGTAGCAAGTTCGGCGACGACCGGTTCGTCGACGTACCTTTTGCCGCCCTACAAACCGACCCAATCGACACGATTGCCGACAGCTACAAAAAGCTCGGCCTCGAGTTCACTGACTCCGCGCGGGTGAAGGTGCGCCAGTGGGCGGACGAACACAAGCCCGGTCACCGCGGCACCCACAGCTATGAACTCGCTGACTACGGGTTGACTCCGGAACAGGTGCGCGAGGCGTTCCGCGACTACATCGCCACTTACGATGCGTCTGCCTGATCGAGCCGACCTCGGCCGGACCGGCGGGCGCAAGAAAGTCGAACCAGATCCACAGACAGGTGCTGCGTTTATCTCTGCTGCCACGGAAGTCGTTCGCTCCCAGGGTGTTCAGGCGCTGTCGATCGCCCAGTTGCTCAGCAGGACGAACCTGAGCACCCGGGCGTTCTACCGCCATTTCGACTCCAAGGATCAGCTGATCGCGATGGTGTTCCTCGAGATGGCACGCGCCGAGGTTTCGCGGCTCGAACAGCGGATGTCAGCTGGCCGCGACGCGGTCCGCGCGACAGTGGCCTGGATCGACGGGCGGCTGGACATCGCGTTGGATCAACAGATTCGATCCGATCTGCGCCAAATGTCGCTTGAGGCGCAGAATCAGATGTTCGCGGCCCCTGAACTCGTTGCCCCCGCATATCGGGAGATCCTGCGGCCGCTTGTCGAACAGCTAATGCGCGGAAAGGATCTGGGCATATTTGGCGATATCGACCCCGACAGTGAGGCGCTGTCCATCCACGGTGTGGTGTGGGCGAACGTCGAACGACACTGGGCCACCGCGGCTCGCGATCCCAGTGAGATCCGGGATCGCGTGCAACGCTTCTGCCTGGGAGGCCTTGGGCTTACGCCCGAGGCGATCAGGGCTGTCCTTGAGGGCGGGCGGAATCAATTTGGTCGGGGGAGTAGTCGATGACGGGGAGCGAATCGCCGTACACGTCGAGGGTGTGCAGGAAGCGGTGTATTCCCATCGTTCCGGCGCAGGTGAAGCCGAGTTCGATGATCTGTGCGGCAGTGAAATGTTCGCCCAGCCGCCGGTAGAACTCGTCGTCGATGGAGTGGTGATCGCCGGACAGCCGATCGAGGAATTCCACGGCCATCTGCTCCTGCGGCGTCAGCGCGTCGTGGCGCGGCGCGAGCAGGCAGGCGACATCCTCGTCGGTGATCGAGTCGTGCTTGCGTGACTGGCTGCAGGGCTCGCACTCGCCCAGTTGGGCGCTGCGGATGCGCAGCAGTTCCAGGATCCGGCCGCCGAGCAGGGTGCCGGCACCAAGGTGGGTCCTGGCCATGTTGACCTGTTCGAGTTGGGCGCTGCGGTACGCGAAGATCTGCAGGGGAATCGGGGTCGCGTAGAGTCCGGCGGCGACGCCGGCCTCCACGATTTCGCGGGAATGTGAGCTGAGCTCTTGCATCGGGATTGGCGCAATACGCGGCATCGAATCAGGCTAACTTTCTTTAGCGTCACCGAAAAGCACCGGACTAGCTCGGGCCGAGCATGTACGCGGCGGTTTCCGGATGGTGATACCAGCCGCTGGCGGCCTGAGTGCCGCCGTCGACGTGGATCGTCTGCCCGGTGATGTAACTGGACATGTCGGAGGCGAGAAACACTGCTGCGCCTGCCATCTCGTCGACGTGACCCGCGCGGCCCATCGGGACCGTGCGACCGAATCGCTGTTCGGAGCCCGGCGGGGCAATTTGCATGATCCCTTCGGTCAGGGTGATATCGGGCGCCAGTGCGTTGACCCGGATGCCGTGTGGGGCGAGTTCGAGTGCCGCGGTCTTGGTGTAGTTGATCACCCCTGCCTTGGCCGCCGCATACGTCGCGAAACCCGGTGCGGCACGGACGCCTTCAATCGAGGTGACGCTGATGATGCTGCCCGTCAACTTCTGCTCGACGATGCCCCGGGCCACCCGCTGAGTGCACAGGTAGACGTGGCGCAGATTGGACTTGTACAGCGCGTCCCAGCCGTTCTCACTGGTGTCGAGGACTCCAGACCAGAAGACCCCGCCGGCGTTGTTGACCAGGATCGTCACCGGTCCGAGCTCGGCTGTGGTCTGCGCGAGTGCGGCGTCGACCGCGGTGCTGTCTCGGACGTCGGTGGGGATGCCCAGCGCACCGATCTCCGCTGCTGCGGACGCGCACGACTCGGGATTGCGTTCCCAGATCGCCACCTGCGCACCGAATGCCTTGAAACCCGCCGCGATGCCGCGGCCGATGCCGGCACCCCCGCCGGTGACAACCGCTACGCGGTTGGTGAGAAGGACGCTTGACGGGTCGAGTGGCATGAAACTGAATATAGAACAATTGCACGTCAAGGTTTACAGTCTTGACTGAATATGTTCGATATGTAACAACGTAGGAGGATGGCCATGCCCAGCACGATCTTCGTCACCGGTGCGACCGGCCAGACCGGCGGCAACGTCTGCGAGCAGTTGATCCAGCGGGGCGATCAGGTTCGGGCCCTCGTCCGCACTCCGGACGAAGCCTCCGCGCTTTCCGATATCGGAGTCGAGTTGGTCAAGGGCGACATCCGCGACGGCGACGACGTGCTGCGCGCGGCCAAGGGTGCCGAGGCGGCCATCCACTGTGCGGCGTTACTGGGCGGCGCGAGCCAGGACCTCGAGGACTTCAAGGCCGTCAACATGGTCGGCACCACCAACGTCCTGGATGCGGCGAAGGCCCACGGCATGCGTCGGGTGGTGGCCCTGAGCACCGCCACCTTCCTCAATCTGAGCACCGGCGTCGACTTCGAAGAGGCACCCGTGCTGGACAACCCACCCAAAGACCCCTACACCGTCACCAAGCTCGCCGCGTTTTCAGAAGCACACCGGCGCGCTGCCGCGGGTGACGACGTGCTGACGTGTCACCCCGGCGCGATCTTCGGCCCTGCCCCGGTCGTCGACCGCGCGTTGCACCGAACCAGCTTCAACCGGGTGCTGCTGGCTGGGATGCGCGGAAAGATCAAGCGCTATCTCGCTTTTCCGGTGACGTGGGTGGCGGGCAAGGATGTCGCGACGGGTTCGATTGCCGCGCTGGACCGTGGCGTGGCCGGTGAGCGCTACCTGTTGGTCGGCCAGCCGCAGGAAAGCTACAGCACCGCCGGCGGAATCAATCGTGCCTGCGAGATCGCCGGAATCGACCATCGTGTGGAGGATCTCGATTACCGCACGGATCCTGAGGCATTGACCGCCGAATTCGGGCCCACCTTGATGGCCATCGCGAAAGCGGCGGCCAAGAGCGAGCGCAAGCTGAGAACCAACGACAACCTGACCACCCGGCGCCTCGGTTATGAGCCCATGTCCTTCGACGACGGGCTGCGGCTGCTGATCTCGTGGCTGCGTGGACTCGGCCGGCTCGATCCGGTGGCCGCCTGAATTCCGAGCTGAGACGCAGGAGTTGCCGTCATGCCGATTGTTGAAGCGGGGCGACGCGCTTCGGATCACGGCGATCTGGCCGATCGGATACTCGACGCGGCTCGACGACTTCTGCGCAGGACAGGCGCCCGCAAGTTGTCGTTGTCTGATGTGGCCTCTCTCGCTGGAGTGTCACGACCTACCGTCTATCGCTACTTCGTGTCCAAAGAGGACTTGATCGATGCGCTGGGGACACAGGAACGACGGCGATTCGACGCGGCAATGGAACGGGCGACGATCGGAGTCGCCGGCGTCGCGCGATTGGAGGCCGCTGTCGACGTGGTGGTGACTTTTGTGGAGCATCAGGTGCCCGGGCGTCAGCTCGACCTGGATCCTGGCTTCGCGCAGGACCAGATGGCCCTGGCATTGCCGATGATCACCGAAAGGTTGATAGCGGTCTTACAGCAGTGTGCTCGTGAGGCTGGCATCGACGCCGCGGCGACCGCCCGTGACCTTGCTGGTGCAATCGCGCGAGTTGCTATGAGCCACTACATGTTCCCAGATGCCGACCCGACGGCAGTGCGCCAGCAGATTCGCGCTGCGGCCGGCCTTCCCACAGTCGATCCAGGACGTCGAGTGTGAGTCGTCGACGTCTCCAGCCTGATTCCGTGAGTTAGCTGACCGGCGCTTGCGGCAAGCGCCCGCTTGACGTTGTCGGTGGGTGGGTATTGACTGATAGCAATCGAACATACATTCGAACATCGGTAGTAACACCCGTACCGCAGGAGTACTTGATGACGGCTATTCTCGCCTCGAATCAGCCTCATCACGACCGCGCTGAGCAGCTACAACAGCTGCGCCGGCGGATGGCAGCAGTGTCCGGGAAGGTTGGTTCACCCCGCCGCGGTCATGTCCACGAGCACGCCCACGCCGATGACCTGCTTCCGGATTCGGAGGCAAGGCTTCCGGTTCCGCAGTTGCTGGCCACTGTGTTGCCCGACGCGTTGCCACGGGGAACGGTTGCGGTGCTGTCGGGTGCCCGGTCGCTGCCGCTGAGCATGGTGGCCGCGGTGACGGCCGCCGGTGGGAACGCAGCCATAGTCGGCCAGCCGGATGTCGGTCTGCTGGCGGCGGTGGAAATGGGAGCCGATCTGAGCCGGCTTGCGGTGATCCCGGATCCCGGGACCGACCCGGTGGAGGTGGCGGCGGTGTTGATGGACGGGATGGATCTGATCGTGCTGGCCCTGGGAGGGCGCTTGGTGTCACAGACCCGGGCCCGGGCGGTGGTGGCCCGTGCTCACCAGAAAGGCTGCACGTTACTGGTCACTGATGGCGACTGGCAGGGTGCGTCGATCCGACTAAAAGCTCGAGTCTGCGGTTACGAAACCACTTCGGATGAGCCAGGTTTCGGGCGAATCAGCAAGGTGCGGCTCGAGGTGTGCGCCGCGGGTCGGGCGATCAGGCGGGCTCGGACGGGGTGAGTGTGGTCTCCCGGGTATTGGCGATTTGGTGCATGGACTGGCCCGCGGTTGCCGCGGCGGCTGCCGCGGGATTGCCCGCGACGGCCCCGGTAGCCGTCACGCTGGGCAACCGGGTGATCGCTTGTTCGTCGGCGGCCCGCTCCGTCGGTGTGCGTCGAGGGCTGCGACGACGCGAGGCGTCGGCCCGCTGCCCGCAACTTCACGTCGTGGCCGCCGATGCCGATCGCGACGCCCGCTTCTTCGAAGGGGTTGTCACCGCGGTGGACGACCTGGTGCCTCGCGCCGAGGTGTTGCGTCCTGGCCTGGTGGTGTTCCCGGCCCGAGGGGCGGCCCGCTTCTTCGGGTCCGAACAACAGGTCGCCGAGCGTTTGACCGATGCAGTGGCCGCCGCCGGTGCCGAGTGCCAGGTCGGGATAGCCGATCAGCTGTCCACCGCGGTCTTCGCCGCCCGCGCGGGCCGAGTCGTGGCACCGGGAGAGGACGCGCGGTTTCTGTCAGCGCTGTCGATCCGCCAACTCGCCACTGAGCCCAGTCTGTCCGGTCCGGGGCGGACCGACCTGGCGGATCTGCTGTGGCGGATGGGGATTCGCACGATCGGGCAGTTCGCCGCGTTGTCGCGCACCGACGTGGCATCCCGGTTTGGGGCCGACGCGGTGAGCGCGCACCGGTTCGCCCGCGGACAGCCGGAACGCGGACCGTCAGGGCGCGAGCCGCCGACCGAACTCGATGCGGTGTTGCACTGCGATCCACCGATCGACCGGGTTGACGCCGCGGCATTCGCCGGGCGCTCGTTGGCCGGTGCGTTGCATCAGACGTTGATGGCAGCCGGGGTGGGCTGCACCCGACTGGCTGTCCATGCTGTTACCGCCAATGGTGAAGAGCTGAACCGGGTTTGGCGATGTGCCGAGCCGTTGACCGAGGACGCCACCGCCGACCGGGTGCGCTGGCAGCTGGACGGCTGGTTGAACACCCGGATCGTGCTGGATCGACCTACCGCGCCGGTGGTGCAGTTACGGCTGCACGCGGTGGAGGTGGTGTCGGCGGGCGCGCTGCAGTTGCCGCTATGGGGTGGTCTCGGCGAAGAGGACAGGATGCGGGCCCGTCGGGCGCTGGTACGGGTGCAGGGCCTGCTCGGTCCGGAGGCGGTGCAAGTGCCCGTACTGTCCGGCGGTCGCGGGCCGGCCGAGCGCATCACGTTGACACCGCTGGGCGACGAACAGGTGCCGCGCGCCGACGCGGGTCTGCCATGGCCCGGTCAACTGCCGGAGCCATCGCCAACGGTGCTGCTCGACGATCCAGTGGAACTGCTTGATGTTCAAGGTAATTCGGTTCGGGTTACCAGCCGTGGAATGTTTACCGCGGACCCGGCGCGGCTGACTGCCCGTGGCCGCGACGATCGGCTGCGCTGGTGGGCCGGACCGTGGCCGGTCGACGAGCGGTGGTGGGATCCGGATCGTGCGGCGGGCCGCACCGCCCGTGTACAGGTACTCCTGGAAAGCGGGCGGTCAGCCGATCCCGGTACTGCGCTGCTGCTGTGTTACCGCCAGCGGCGGTGGTATCTGGAAGGAATCTACGAGTAAAGGCCAGTCAGGCCAGCCGGGCTGCGAACGGCCCCACCCGATCGACGAACCGGTCGAAAAACGCCGTCGCGTCGACGCCAACGCCGATCAGCGCGTTGGACTTTCGACCCCAGCGTCCTGACCAGTCGGTGACCGTCATGCCACGGGTCAGCGTCCCGGTCAATTCGACGTCTACCGCAGCTTGCCGGGTATCGACCAGTTGCGGATCCAGCGCGACCGCGGCGGCCAGCGGATCGTGCAGATGCGCCAGATAGCCGTGCCCGAGTCGGTGATACGACTCCAGGTAGAAGCGCGTCGCGTCCTCGATCACGCGAATCAACGCGTTGGACGACGACGACCGGGTGCCCGGCTCGTCGTCGACGCTCAGCGCCGTGGTCGTCGAGTTTGCCGCGGCGGCCAGCCGCACCAGGATATCCGGCGTGAGCGCGACCTGCCGGGTCACATCCAGGCCGCATAAGATCGGAAGTCTTTGCGGGTCGACGTCTTCTGTCGACTTCGGTGACCAGGCGGCTAAGACCTCGGCGGCCGCCTCGGGGTCCACCGCGATGTTCCACTCCGCCACCGCATTGGTGTTGCCGCGGTAGTCGTACACGCCGCCCATGATCACCAACCGGCGCAACAGCGTCGGCAGCAGTGGCTCTTTGCGCAACGCCAGCGCCAGATTGGTCAGCGGCCCGGTGGCCAGTCCGATCAACTCTCCCGGATGCGCGTGAGCGGCGCGGACCCACGCCGATGACGCATCATCGTCGCAGAGCTGGCGATCAGTTGGCGGCAGCTCGGCATAGCCCAGACCGCGCGATCCATGGACCGCACTGTCGGCGAGCGGGGTGGGGGAGTTCAACGGGTGATCGGCGCCTTTGGACACCGGCACGCCATCGACGCGGCATAGGTCGAGCAAGCCGAGGTTGTTCTCGCAGACTTGTTCTACACCAACGTTTCCACCGGTCGAGGCGATGCCGACCAGTTCGGCGTCCGGACTGGCCAGCAGATAAATCAGCGCGATGGCATCGTCTACGCCGGTGTCGACGTCGGCGAAAACTGGTGCGGCGGCCACCACGGAGACGATACCTGCCGTCGGCTACTCGACCTGGTCGGCGAAGGCCTCGCTCGTGACCGGCAGGCCTACCAGCATCAAGACATGGTGGGCCGGGGTCCCCGGTGACGCAAAGAAACCAAGCTCGGTGCCATGTTGCCGTGAGCGCTCCAGCGCTTCCGACAAGACCCGCAGCCCCGACGATCCCAGGTGCGTGACCGTGGACAGGTCGAGGTTCAAAGAGAAAGTGCCTGAGCGACTTTGGCGTGAGATCTGCGCTGCCAGCGACGGAGCAGTCGCGTTATCGACATCTCCTGCGATCACCAGCCAACCCATCGTCGACGACCTCTGCCGAGAAATCGGGCGCGCTCGCCTGTTCGGCAACGGGCACGACGTTGGGGTCGGTGACGATGCGGGCCGGCCGGCTCAGCCGGTGCGTAATCGACGCGGTGGTGCCGCTGTCGCTGTCCACGATCCGGCTTTCGGTCGCCAGCGCGTCTGCGAGCATCAACCCGCGGCCGCGGGTTCCCGGATCGGCTGGCGGGGTCTTCCACTGACCGCGGTCGGTCACCGAGGCGTGCACCATGCCGTCGTCGTCCAGCGTTGCCTCGACGTCGATGCCGTCCGCTGGTATCGAGCGATATCCGTGCTCGAACGAGTTCTCCACGAACTCACAGATGATCTGCACGATGATCAGGACGTCCATGTCGTCGGCGCCGATGTCGGACAGCCACGTTCGCAGCGCGGCGCGAACCTCTCGGGCTGCGCCGACGTCGGCACCGAGGGTCAGATTCAGCGGCGGCGGTGGCGTACGTCGCTGCACGGCAAGCAGAGTCACGTCGTCGCTGTAGCCGGTGGTGCGCAGCATCAGTTCCAGTGTCTGTGAGCACAATCGCTCGACGGGACGCGTCGCGAACTCGATCGGGAATGCCGAGCCCTCAACCACGCGAGCCGCTAAATCGGCGAATTCGTTGGTGCTGGCGGACAGGGGCCGGCCGGGGCGCTCGATGATGCCGTCGCTGTACAGGAGCACGGCGTCACCCACATCCACGTTGTCGGTGGCGGTGGGGAAGCCGATCCCGCTGCCTAGTGGACCGGCGCCAGTCGGCTCGAGGAATCGTGAAGTGCCGCCGGTGATCAGCAGCGGAGGCGGGTGGCCGGCGGTGCAGTATTCGAAGGCCCCGGTGCGGGTGTCAAGGCGGCCTATGCACAGCGTCGCCGCCTTCGATCCCGGAACCGATTTGCTGAATTCATCTACCGCCGTGAGGCTTTCGGCGATGTTGTTGCCGGCCAACAGCTGTAGTCGAATCGCGGTCCGTAGTTGAGCCATCACCGCCGCCGCTTCGACGCCGTGGCCGACGACGTCGCCGATGACGAGAAAAGCTGCCCCGGCATCGCCGGGCAGGGCCTCGAACCAGTCGCCGCCGGCGCCAGTGTCTTGGCTGGCAACCAGATATTCGGCGGCGATGTCAGCGCCCGGCAACACTGGCACCGACGGCGAAAGCAGCGCTCGCTGAACCAAAATCGCGAGATCTCGCACCTGCGTATAACGCTCGGACAGCTCCGCGGCGCGGGCTTCAGCTGCCCTCCGCTCGCGCACCTGAGCGGTCCCGTCGGTCAGCATCACCTGAGTGCCTTCAATGGTCCCGTCCGGGCCCACCCGGGGACTGACGACAATGTCGCCAAATATTTCTTGCATGGTTCCCGATCCGTCGAAGTCGAATTGGAAACGCCATTCCCGTCCCTGCTGGATCTCCCCTGTGCGATAAACGCGGTTGAGGATCTCGATCAGGTTCTGATCTTCGAATTCGGGAAACAATTCCTGTGCCGGAACCCCGAGTCGTACTGCCGGAAACGCGGCGCGGACCGCCGCGTTTGCGGCCACGTAACGATGCTCCGGACCTGCGAACGCGGCGATAAAAGTCGGTAGACTGTCGAACACCCGCCGCACTACGTCGGCTTTGCCGATCGTATCGTCCAGCTCTGTACCGTCCCCCACGGTCTCAGGGTAGGCGATTACCAGTGCACGCCGGGTACCAGACGGACGATCCGCTTGACCGGACCCGGCACCCGCACCCGGGCAACACCAGCGCGGACGGGCCGCTTCGGCTGGCGTGACGACTGCTGGCCCGCAACGGTTTCGGCAGCAATCTCGCCGCGCGCCGCTGCCGAATCCGGGTAGCCGAGATAGACCTGATGCAGGATCCGCCGTGACAGCTTGGGAGTGAAGTAGTGACCGGCCTCCGAAAGGGTGCCCAACGGGGTGTCGATCCGCAGCGGCTTGTCGATCAGCCCGCGCACGACCATCGCAGCCGCATGTTCGGCTGTGATCGGTGGAACGGGGTTGAGCCGACGCGACGGCTTGATCATCGGAGTGGCCACCAACGGCATGTGGACATTCGTGAACGTGATGTGGTCGGAAAGTGTTTCGGTGGCAACCACTTCGGAGAACGCGTCGAGTGCGGCCTTGGTGGGCAGATACGAACTGTACTTGGGGCTGCGTGCCTGCACACCGGCGCTGGACACGTTGACGACGTGACCGAACCGGCGCTCACGCCAATGCGGCAGCAATGCCAGCACCATGCGTACCGCGCCGAAGTAGTTGACCGCCATCACCCGCTCGTAATCATGCAGCCGGTCGGTCTGGTTGACGACGGACCGGCGGATCGACCGGCCCGCGTTGTTCACCAGGTAGTCGACGTGATCGAAGCGGCCCAGAATGTCCTTGACCGTGTGTTCAACCGACGCGGAGTCGGTGACATCGCAGGTGAAGGCGTGTGCCCGTCCGCCGCTGGCGCGAATCTCGGTGACTAGATCGTCCAGCGCATCACCGTTGCGGGCCAGCGCGAAGACCGTCGCACCCCGTTCGGCGACCGCGATGGCCGATGCCCGGCCGATGCCGCTGGAGGCTCCGGTGATGATCACGTGTCGACCGACCAGTGGTCCATCCGGGTCGTCGCGACGAGCGCGGTCGGGATCCAGGTGCTCGGCCCAGTACCGCCACAGCGCGGGTGCATAGCTGCTGAAGTCGGGCACTGCAATGCCTGTGCCGCGCAGCGCTTTCTGCGTCTGCTCGGAAATGAACGTCGGCGCAAGGTCGACGACGTCGAGGACCTCGCCGGGAATGCCCAGTTGGGTGGCGACCATGTTGCGCCAAACCTTGGGCCGGCCACGCACTTTGAGCACCGGTGCCGCCAACGACCGGGGGAGCGAGCCGCGCAGTGCCGGCAAACCTGCCGCGGCCGCGATTCCGCGGTAGATGCCGCGCAGCCCAATGGTTTTCGGTGCGGTCAGGTGGAACGTCTGGCCATCGTGACCGTCGGCATGTAGCAACGCGACGATGGCATCGGCGACGTAATCGACCGGGACGATATTGGTGCGCCCGGTGTCGGGCAACATGATCGGCGTCAGCCGGGGCAGCACAGCCAGTTTCGCCAACGTACCGAAGAAGTAGTACGGCCCGTCGATCTTGTCCATCTCGCCGGTGCGCGAATCGCCCACCACGACCGCCGGCCGGTAGATCCGGTACCGCAGGCCCGTTGCCGAGCGCACCAGCATCTCGGCTTCGAACTTCGTCTGGTGATATGGCGTCGGAAGCTGCTGGCCGATGTCGAAATCGTCTTCGGTGAATTCGCCGTGGAAATCCCCGGCCACCGCGATCGACGAGACGTGATGCAGCGTCGCATCGAGCCGGCGGGCCAGCTCGATGACGGCACGGGTGCCGTCCACGTTGGCCGCGCGCTGCTCGGGTTCGGCGGCGGTGATGTCGTAGATCGCCGCACAGTGCAGCACATGATCGACATCGCCTAGCTCGGCGACAGCCTCGTCGGTCAGCCCGAGGTTCGGCTCGGTCAGCTCACCGACCAGCAGTTTTGCCCGCTCACCCCATTGGCCGGCCAACCGTTCGAAGCGGCTGAGCGAGGAGCGGCGAACCAGGACCCATACCTCGGCGTCCGGCCGGGCGTCTAGCAGACGGGACACCACGCGGCGCCCAATAAACCCGGTACCGCCGGTAACGACATAACGCATCAAGTCATGGTGCGCTGGGCGAGGCCGCACGTCAACGCAGTGTGACCTGATCGTTGGAGGTAATTAGCGCGACGTCACCGAGGAGTCTTTTTCTTCTGGGTCGTCCCACAGCAGCAGCTGACGAACCGCGGGACGTGATCCGTAGGGCTGAAGCATCTGGCTGGCAGGCCTTGGCCGCACCCGTAGCGGCCACCAGAACCAGCGACCCAGCAGCGTGGCAATCGACGGCGTCAGGAAGGAACGGACGATCAGGGTGTCGAAGAGCAGACCGAGGCCGATGGTGGTGCCGATCTGGCCGAGTACCTGCAAACCGCTGAACACGAACCCGCACATGGTGACGGCGAAGACCAGACCGGCGGCGGTCACCACCGACCCGGAGCCGGCCATCGCCCGGATGATGCCGGTTTTGAGGCCCGCGTGGATTTCCTCTTTGAACCGGGAGATGAGTAGCAGGTTGTAGTCGGATCCGACGGCCAGTAGCAGGATGACCGCCAAAGCCAATACGACCCAATACAATTCGATGCCCACGATGTACTGCCACACCAGCACTGACAGCCCGAACGATGCGCCCAGCGACAGCGCCACGGTACCGACGATCACGATGGCGGCGACCAGGCTGCGGGTGATGATCATCATGATCAACAAGATCAGGCTGAGCGAGGCGATGGTGACGATCAGCAGGTCGTAACTCTCCATGTCCCCGATGTCTTTGTAGGTCGACGCGGTGCCGCCGAGATAGAAGCTGGCGCCCGCCAACGGGGTGTTCTTCACGGCTTCGTGTGCGGCGAGCTTGATCGGTTCGACGTGGGAGATGGCTGCGGGCTCTGCCGGGTCGCCTTCATGCGTGATGATCATGCGGGCCGCTTTGCCATCCGGGGACACAAATAGTTTCAGGCCGCGCTTGAAATCAGGATTGCTGAAAACTTCCGGCGGCAGGTAGAACAGGTCGTCGTTCTTGGCTTTGTCGAAAGCCTGCCCCAGTGCAGCCGGATTGTCGTTCGCGGTGGCCGACTGATTGGCGATCCCGGAGTTGGTGGCGAAGTTCTTCAGCACCAGCTCCTGGTTGATCTCCTGGCTGGCGATCTGGGGTGGGATCAGCCCCACCAACTGCGGCTGGATCTCGTCCAGCTTGTCCAGGCTTGTGACCAGGTCTTCGAACTTCTCGGTGAGCTGGTCGATGCTGTCAAGTGCCTCAAAGGTATTGCGCAACGCGAAGCACACCGGGATGTCATAGCAATGCTTTTCCCAGTAGAGATAGCTGTGGATCGGCCTGAAGAAGTCGTCGAAGTTCGCGAGCTTGTCGCGCACCTCGGAAATGATCGCCAGGGTCTCATGGAACTTCTGAGTCTCGTCGTGAGTGGCGCCGGCGAGCTGCTGCTGCAGGGCATATTGCTGATGCAAGATGCCGATGGTTTTGCTCAACTCATCAGACTGCCTTACCAAGTCGCGCGCGCGGTCCATTTGATACTTGAGGTTCTGAACCTGTCCGACGCTCTGCTGGCTGATCTGGAACGCGATCGAACTGTGGTCGAGTGGGGCTCCCAACGGCCGGGTGATGGACTGCACCTGTGCGATCCCGGGGATGTGGACCACCCCTTTGGCCACCTTGTCCAGGACGAGCATGTCGGCCGGATTGCGCAGGTCGTGGTCAGCCTCGATCATCAGCAGTTCGGGCTCCAACCGGGCGCGGGAGAAGTGCCGCTCGGCGGCGGTGTATCCGACATTGGCCGCAGCAGTGGCGGGGATGTAGGGCCGGGTGTCGTAGCTGGTTTTGTAGCCGGGCAGGGCGAGCAGACCGATGAGGGCGACGGCCGTCGCGACGACGAGAATCGGTGCGGGCCAACGGACGATCCCGGTGCCGATTCGACGCCAGCCGCGCGTCTGTAGCACTCGCTTGGGGTCGAAGAGGCCGAAATGACTGGCAATCGTCAGCACGGCCGGACCCAGCGTGAGCGAGGCAGCCAGGGCCACGAGAATCCCGATCGCCGCGGGCAGGCCCAGGCTCTGAAAGTAAGGCAGCCGAGTGAAACTGAGGCACGCGACCGCGCTGGCGACCGTCAGGCCTGAGCCCAAGACAACGTGCGAGGTGCCGCGGTACATGGTGTAGAAGGCGGCTTCCCGCTCTTCGCCGGCTGCGCGTGCTTCGTGATATCGGCCGACGAAAAATATCGCGTAATCCGTTCCGGCGGCGATCACCAGCAATGTCAGCAGATTGGTCGCATACGTCGACAGCCCCAGAATCCCGACATTGCCAAGGAAGGCAACGAATCCCCGCGCTGCTGCCATCTCGATGACGACGGTGACAAGGACCAGGAGCGTGGTCGAAATCGATCGATAGACGAAGAACAGCATCAGGGCGATCACACCGATGGTGATCGCAGTGACTTTGTTGGAGCCTTTACTGCCTTCGGTGAATTGGTCGGCGATCAGCGGGGCCGCACCGGTGAGGTAAGCCTTGACGCCCTTCGGTGGCTGCATATGGTCGACGGTGCTGCGGACGGCGTCGACGGACTCGTTGGCCGCCGCCTCGCCCTGACTTCCCACGAGAAAGAGCTGAACGTACGCGGCCTTGCCGTCACTGCTCTGGGATCCCGCCGCGGTCAGCGTGTCTCCCCAGAAGTCCTGGATGTGCTGAACGTGCTTCTTGTCTTGTTCGAGTTTGTGGATCAACGCGTCATAAAACTTGTGGGCGTCGGCGCCGAGCGGCTTGTCGCCTTCCAGAACGATCATCGCCGAACTGTCGGTGTCGAACTCGTGGAACACTTTGCCGATGTGTTTGAACGCCTGATAGGACGGCGCCTCGGCGGAGCTGAGGCCGACGTTGTGCAGCCGGCCAACCTCTTCTAGTTGCGGCACAAGGATATTCGGCACGGCAGCCAATGCCACCCAGAACAACAGGATAGGCACCGCTAAGCGGTGAATGGTGTGCGGAACAGCGGGCCGGCGACTGCTGTGATCGGCGCTCATCCGGACTTGTCCAAGCAGAAGGTGTAGGCGCTCAATTCGTTGACCGTCCTTTCGTCTTTGACGACGCCGTTGACGGTGATGCGGCAGCCCAATGTGTTGCCGTTGCCTTGAGCAACCACGTTGGCGATGACCGCGGGATCGGTGGTTGTGATCGTGTAGGACCACGGCAACGGGGCGTTGTCGACTCGTTGCGGCGCGGCATGGACGTCCTGGTAGTTGATCGTCGCTGTGGACCCTGGCGTGCCGAAGACCTCATAGATGACTTGCTTGGGGTTGAACGGAACGATCTCGTTGGACACCCCACTGCCGAGCGCCGCGTTCTTTTTCGAGCCGAAGGCGTCGTGCAGTCGGTACACGGCAAATCCTGCCAGCGCCACCACCGCGACGGCGACCAGAATCATCCATCGCCGTCTGACCAGGCCAGTCAGTGAAATCCCTTTCACCGGTTGGCCTTTCCGCATCGGGTAAGACTCGGGATGATCACTTCGTCGACCAGAGCTTGCACAGTGCGCTCGGTGGGGGGCCTGCCGGGGAAGATGGACCGGACGATCAGGTAGTGCGGCATCAGGTCCCAGAGTTCGTCGTTGATGGCGGCTTGGTCGACCTCACCGCGGTCGACGGCCTGCTGGAGGATATGGCCCATCAGGGCCTTGCGCTGCTCGATGAACTGCTGCTGCATCACGTCGTTGAGCGCGGGGTTGCGGGACACCTCGACGAGCACCGCGCGAATGGCGCCGGCGTGCTGCTGGCCCTGCCGACAGACCAGCTCGCCCACTCGCAGCAGATCGCCGCGTAGCGTGCCGGTTTCAGGTGCGACGGCGACTTGGCGGACGCCTTCGATGAATGCGGCCAATACCAGTTCGGCCTTCGACGGCCAGCGCCGGTAGACGGTGGCCTTACTGGCTCGCGCGGCAGCCGCGATGGCGTCCACGGTCAAGCGGTCGTATCCGTGTTCTTGCAGCAGCTGCAACGTGACCGCGAGCAACTCGGTTTCCCGCGGCGACCATGGTGAAGGCTCCGCGCCGCGCTGAGCAGTCTCGGTCACAGTGCCTAACCCTAGGACCGCAGGGGCAGTACTGTCCAGTACCGTACCGCTACGCGCTGTGCCCTTCGGGTCAGTAGCTGAAGTCGCGAATGCCGTCCCAGTCGACCAGCGTCCAGCCCATTGCCGGGCTGCCGGTGATGACCACGCGGCCGAGATTAGGCAGCGGATGGCTGGTCGCCAGGCTGTCCTTCGGGTTCGTCACGTTCATCAGCGTCCAGTACATGATCGACTCGGCATGCGCGAACGCCACCGGCTTGTTGTTCCCGCTGTCGTAGATCTTCTGAACGGCGGCAGTGAAATGGTCGTTGAACTCATCACCGCTGATCGAGCCCGGGACGGCGTCCTTGCGGTCGCCGTTGAGCCAATCGCCCGGCGCGATCAGATAGGTCAGGTGAGCCTTTTTGGCCGGCGAGTTGTTGTAGCGGCCCGCGTCGATTTCGCGGAGGCCGGGCAGGATCACGACGCTCTTGCCGAGCGCGTGGGCCAGTGGTGCCGCGGTCTCCTGCGTGCGAACCATGTCCGAGGCGTAGATGCCGTCGAAGTTGTTGCGGGAGAGCTGGTGGGCGAGCTGCTCGGCCTGGCCCTGGCCCTCCTCGGTGAGGCCTGGTCCGGGGATGTCCGTGTTGATGACGTGCTGGGCGTTGCTTTGCGACTCGGCATGCCGGATGAAGGTCAAGGTGATGCTGCGTACATGCGGTGATCCCGAGCAGGCGCCGACGGTGATGACCGCGGCGAGTGCGGCAGCAGCCTTCCAGATGACGGTGCGGGTGCGGTTGCGCATGTGGATAGCCTGCCTTGCCGAGGGCGTCGGCGTGATGCGTTTGCCAGGGTTGGGTGCAGAAATCCGGGCATGTGGGCGCACTTCGCGCACCTTATCGGCGAGTGGTGGAATGGCGTGGAATGGCCGAGCCGCCCCATTTAATCCGATCCAGCGAAACCTGACCCAAGAGGAGACCCGAATGGCGATCGATCCGAGTGCCGTCGGTGCGACGACCGAACCCACGTTGTTCGAATGGACCGACCGCGACACCTTGCTGTACGCGCTCGGTGTGGGTGCCGGACTCGAAGACTTGAAGTTCACCACCGAAAACAGCCATGGCATCGACCAGCAGGTGCTGCCGACTTATGCGGTGATCTGCTGCCCGGCGTTCGGCGCTGCCGGCAAGGTCGGGTCGTTCAACTGGGCCATGCTTCTGCACGGTTCGCAGGGCATCCGGCTGCACGCGCCGCTGCCGGCCGCGGGCAAGCTGTCGGTGGTGACGGAGGTGGCCGACATTCAGGACAAGGGCGAGGGTAAGAACGCGATCATCATGTTGCGTGGCCGCGGCAGTGATCCCGACACGGGGACGCTGATCGCGGAGACGCTCACCACGCTGGTGATCCGCGGGGAGGGCGGCTTCGGGGGACAGCCAGGCGAGCGCCCGGTCGCGCCGGAAATTCCGGACCGCGAGCCTGATGCCCGCGTCGCCCTGTCCACCCGTGAGGACCAGCCGCTGATCTACCGGCTCTCCGGCGACCGGAATCCGCTGCACAGCGACCCGTGGTTCGCCAAGGAACTGGCCGGCTTCCCCAAGCCGATCATGCACGGCCTGTGCACCTACGGGTTCTCCGGCCGCGCGTTGATTGCCGAACTCGGCAACGGCGACGCCGCCGCCATCACGGCGATCGACGCGCGGTTCACCAAACCGGTCTTTCCCGGCGAAACGTTGACGACGCTGATCTGGCGCACCGAACCCGGCAAAGCGGTGTTCCGCACCGAGGCTTCTGGGGCCTCCGGCCCCGAGGCCCCTCCTGCGCGGCTAGTGCTCGAGGACGGCGCGGTGGAGTACACCGAGGTTTAACCGGGCCGCCAACGTGGCAGCCTGCGGCATGGCATTCAAACTCACCTATAGCGACGGGCAATCGACGGACTACGACGACAGCACCAAATGGGAAGTCGACAACGGGGTCGTCAAGTTGGGACGCGACGACGGCAATTGGACCGTCTTCGTCTCGCCGAGTCATTGGGCAACGCTGGAACTGGAAACCGGCGGAGACAAGGACAGCGGCGACGATAAGAAGTCAGACGACGACAAGAAGTCAGACGACGACAAGAAGTCAGACGACGACAAGAAGTCAGACGACGACAAGAAGTCAGACGACGACAAGGACAGCTGACGTCAGTCGGCGATCTGAATAATCAGGCGGGGCCGCCTTTGGATGCCGCACGGTCCCACGCGGCCAGCCGTTTCGTCGACGCCAGGCCCGGTGAGAACCCGATCGTGGGTCGCGGCGCGGCATGCTGTCGATTACGCGGCAGGTAATCGTGGAAGCCCCACCCTGTGCGCTATCCGCGCTGGTAGAAACGGCTTCCGTGTCGAACGGGGTCGATAACAACGATTGGTTGGCGCGAACTTTCATGGAATACTCCGCTCGTGACTCCGCAAAGCAATTGAGGCGCCGCTCGAACGGAAAGACGATTCGAAATTGAAGAATGAAAGAATTCTATACGATGCATGTCCGCTGTGCGACTCAGCTGATATCCTCCCACTGGCGACCATAAATTGCAGCGGCCACCCGATGTGGCGAGAGCCATTGGAGCGATTTATGCTCTGGGTGAGGTGCGCACAATGTGAGCACGTTTTCACTGAAGGATACTTTACTGACGAGGCATTAGATCTGCTGTTCACTAATGCACAACATGACCAAGTTGTCGGGAACGACATAGAATTGCAGCGGAATATTTCAGCAAAGATGGTGGACCGAGTGGTTAACACAGTAGGATTACCCAACGATCACCTGTGGCTTGATGTTGGATTCGGCAGCGGATCGCTACTGATGACAGCCAATGAGTTCGGCTTTGATGTGTTTGGCGTCGATTTGCGGAAAAAGAATGTCGAGGATATCCGCGACTTCGGGATTCCCGCGTATCACGGCACCCTGGAACGCGCGATAGAAAATGTCGCGTTCAAATCGAAACCGTCGGTTATCAGTATGGCCGATGTTGTTGAGCACGAACCGTTTCCACGAGATGTTCTGCGTTGCGCGAGGAGACTCATCAACGACCCCGGCATGTTGCTCATTTCCATGCCAAACGCAAGCGCACCACTGTGGCGCTTCTGGAATGCGATGAATCAAAACCCATACTGGACCGAAATTGAGCATTACCACAACTTCACGCGAGAAAATATATATGCTGAATTACATAAGACTGGATTCAAACCACTTCATTATGCTGTCAGTGAGCGGTACCGTTGTTGCATGGAGATTCTGGCGGAGCCTGCATAAAACCCCCTAATGCCGCCGTCAAACGACGCCGCCGAGCGCGCCGATGATCTGGTCGACCTGCTCGACCGTGAGAGTCACCTGGCCGTAGTGCACAGCGGCTTGGTTCTTTGCCGTCAGCAGCAGCTCGATTGCGTCGCGTGGCCTGAGATCTGCGCTCATGACGCGAACTTATCCCCGACCTCAGTGCAATGTGTCTGGGCAGAGTTGGTGCTGAAGGATGTCCATGTACATGACCGGATCTGTTTGCGTGACCGCCTGGGCACCTGCGCGCGGGGGACGCCGGAACGCATCTGGTTGCACAACATCGCCGCCCAGCGTGGCGCGCCGCCTGAACGGTCAAAGCCGACCGAACGGACGCCTTTCCATTCTGCTTGGAGCCTGTCGTCGGGTTTCGCAAAGCGCCAGCAGGTGAGACCATTTTCCGATGATTGGGGAGCGTGACGCCGCCCAGGCCGATCAACTGATCCGGGCTTTGTGTGATGTGCGGGATAAGACGATCCGCCAACTGAGGTGGCTGGGTGAGCAGGTAGAGCGAGATTCCCAATTGGAAGCCGCCGCGTTGCGACGAGACATCAACGAAGCACAAGCCCACGTCACCCGGCTACAACGCCGCTACCTGGGCGTAGACGCGTCCGCGCCCCCGCGTGCTCAACAGGTCTGGTGACCAACGGCAGGCTTGATTAGGGCGTGGCAACCTTGGGACCGCATCGGGACCGCAGCAGGATTTCCCGATACTTTCCGCCGCCCCGGTGAGCACGCCGTGAGCACAAGTTGAGCACAATTCTTGTTATCTCAAGTGGGGTGCTGTGACGTCATTTTGCAGGTCAGAAGTGGTTTAACCCCCCGACCAGCCTCGCTGAAATTACCCGGCAGGTAATCGTGGCGGTGATTCAGCGCGGCTAGCATCGGGTCGATGACGACCCTGGCCCGGAGTTCTCGGGTAACACCCGCAGTCGGCCAACTGCTGCGCGAGTGGCGGGAGCGGCGCCGAATCAGCCAACTCGACTTGTCCATTCAGGCCGAGATTTCGGCGCGGCACTTGAGCTTCGTGGAGACCGGGCGGTCGCAGCCGACCGCGGTGATGATCTTGCGAATCAGCGAGCAACTCGACGTGCCGCTGCGTGAGCGCAACGCGTTGCTGCTGGCCGGCGGGTATGCGCCGGCGTATCCCGAACATTCGCTCGACGAGCCGGAGCTGACCAGGCTGCGTGCGGCACTGCGTCAGATCCTCACCGGCCACGAACCGTATCCGGCACTGGTCGTCAACCGATGGTGGGAAATGCTCGACGGTAACTCCGCCGTCGGGCTGCTCATCGACGGATGCGACCCCGCGTTGCTCACGCCGCCGATCAATGCGCTACGTGTTTCTCTGCACCCGGACGGCATGGCATCTCGCATCATCAATCTGCCTGAGTGGCGCGCGCATGTCCTCGAGCGGTTACACCGCCAAGTCCGGGCGACCCGCGACCCGCGGCTGACCGAACTGCTATCCGAATTGTCAGGCTATCCGGGTGGCGAGGCCGAACGCCCGGAGCCCACCGACGTCGCGGTGCCGTTGCGGTTGCGGCACAACGGAAATGAACTGGCATTCTTCAGCATGACCGCGGTGGTCGGCGCGCCGTTGGATGTCACTGTCGCCGAAGTGGCGATCGAGTCGTTCTATCCCGCCGACGCGGACACCACTGACGCGCTGCACGCACTGGGAAAGTGAGCCGATGGCCGACACCGCCGCAACGGAAATGCTACATTCGCTGGTCCCGCTGTGCGTGACGCTGGGCATCACCGCGGATACCGCCAGCCCCGACGAGGTGGTGCTGAGCCTGGATTGGGCGCCGAATCTGTGCACCGGCAACGACGTGCTACACGGCGGAATCGTGATGGCACTGGCTGACTCGTCCGGTGCGGTGTGCGCATTCCTGAATCTCCCGGAGGGTGCCGGTGGCACCGCAACCATCGAGTCCAAGACCAATTTTCTTGCCGCCACCCGCTCCGGCACCGTCAAAGCCCACAGTCGCCCGCTGCACATCGGCAAGCGGGTCATCGTCGTCGAAACGGAGATCCGCGGCGACGATGGTGGGCTGGTCGCCAAAACGATTCAATCGCAGGCAGTTCTGTGATCAGTCCCCGATCTGGGCGGCGAGCCGCTCGGTGAACTCGCGCACCCGGTCGGGATCGTCCAACGCGTAGCGGGCGGCGGTGGCGCGGTCCCCGTCGTCGCTATGACGCACCAGGATCGTGATGCCCTCGTCGTCTACCGCGTCAAAGGCATCCTCGTCGGTGATGTCGTCGCCAAGGTAGATCGGCAGGAGCTGGCCGGATCCTTCGTTGTCGCGGATGTAGTCGAGCACCCAACGTAACGTTTTCCCTTTGTCCCAGTCGATGTTTGGCCGTAGCTCGATGACTTCACGGCCGGTCGTGACGCGAAGCGCCGTTCGCTGCCCGGCGGTTCGCACCGCCGCGGCCACCTCGCCGATGCGGTCACGTGCGGCATTGCGGTAGTGCACAGCAACGCCGAATCGCTTGTGCTCCAACACAACACCTGGAATGTGGCCGAGCTCGTCGGCCAGCTCGGCGGCCGCCTCTGCCAGCACCGGGATGCTTGCCGCCGCGTCCGCGTTCTGGTGGTGTGCGCCGTCGGGTCCGGTCAGCTCGAAACCATGGCTGCCCGCATACCACAGGCCGGGCAGGCCGATCCGCTCGCGCACATCGGCTAAGTCGCGGCCGCTCAAAATGGCCACCGGGCATCGCGCGCTCAGTGACGTCAGCGCCTCGGCAGCGCCGTCGACCAGTCGGGCGGAATCCGGGTCCTCGACGATCTCGGACAGCGTTCCATCGAAGTCGTAGAACACCGCTGGCTGTCGTCCGCTTACCAGGTCCAGCGCCTGCAGAGCATCGGGCAGCGCGGACATTCGCCGATCCCCGGTGCGGACAGCGATCTCGCCTGAATCCTCCAGCACGATGTCGGCTCCGCGACTGTGCCGAGCGGCCCGATCGATGGCGATAACCAGTGCGAATCCGCCGGCCCGTGCGAACGTCACCCCAGCCTCGGTTGACGTGACGACAGCGCATCGGCCCGGCCGCACCGCCAGCCGGTTGGCCGACTCAACCAGTGCGGACGCATCAGAGGTGTCGACGCGCACGCCGGCGTCGCGCAACTGCGCCACCAGCGCGGCGTCGGGCCGGTCGTCGAGGTCGAATAGCACCGCGTCTAAGCGGCGCGGGTCGATGATGACCGACATTCGCCGCCTGCCTTCCCGGCCCGCCGTCGCGGTGCCGGTAGTCAGGTTAGTCGGTGGCCGTCAGACCGATTTCCTGTCGAACAGCAGGAGCGAATCCTGGGTGAGCATGTCGAGGCGCGCGACGGCGATCTTGATGCCGTCGGCCAATTCGTCGATGTCGGACCCGACGTCGTAGTCCGCGGTGATACCGAACACCAGATCGTCGGCGTAGCTCATGATCGCGACGCCGGTACGCAGCTGCAGCGCGATCGGTGGAATCGGCAGCAGGCGGGCGACCTTGCGGCCCATCATCTCCAGCTGGCGGTGTGGACCCGGGACATTGGTAGCCAACGTCACGATGCCGCGCTGCGGCAGGCGGGTCAGCAATCGAATCACCCACGAGGACAACATGAACGGGACATAACTGGTCGCCGAGACCGCCATGTTGCCCGCCTGCCGCTGACCGCCCTGCTTGGTGCGATTCAGCCGGCTGTGCACGGCGAGCAACTGCTGGATCGGATCGCTCTCCTCAACGGGAAGGTAGGGCAGCATGATCGAAAGGCGGTTGCCCGGCTTGTCGAGCGCGTCGGATGAACGCACCGACACCGGCACCAGTGTGCGCAGCGAGTCCGGCCGCGGTTCCTCGCCGCGAGCGAACAACACGGAGCGAAAACCCTCGGTGATCGCGGCCAGCGCGACGTCGTTGATGGTCACGTCGAACTTCCCGCAGATCTGCTCCACGTCGGTGAGTGGGACTCGTACCGCGCGATAGCGGCGCATCGCGGTGACCGGCCCGACCAGCGACGAACCAGGGGTTGGCCGGAGCAGGCCGGTGGTGATTTCAACCGCGCCGTTGACCGCCCGGGCGGCCGCATCGGTGATGCCAGCGGCGGTTCGCCACAGGTTGTTCAGCGGGTTACTGCGCGGCGTCTGGTCGGGTACCGGCTTCAGGTGTGGTCGTCGTGCGGTCCGTTTGGCGACGACGGGTCGGACGAAGGCGTCACCGTCGATGTCGTCGCACAGTCGGGAGAGGATGCGGATCGCCGATATTCCGTCGGCCATGCAGTGGTGGATCTTTATCAGCATCGCCCACCGATTGCCCTTCAGGCCTTCGATGACCCAGCATTCCCACAGCGGGCGGTCCCGGTTCAGTCGGCGCTCCAGCACGTCGGCGACAACTCCGAACAGTTCGGTGTCGTCACCCGGCTTCGGCACTGCCACCCGCCGCACATGGCGGCTGAGATCGAATCCCCGATCGTCGACCCACTGTGGTGCGCCGACGTCGAAGGGTTGGGTGCGTAGCATTTGCGTCCAGCGCGGTATTCCTTTAACACGCTCTGCGAGAACAGCTTTGAATTGTTCATGGTCGGGCGCGGAACCATCGATGATCGCGATTCCACCGATCGCCAGACTGACGTTACGGTCCGAATCCTCCGCCATGAGGAAACTCGCGTCGAGCGTATTGAGTTGCTCCACGAGCCATCACCGCCGTTTCGTCGCTTGGGTTGTGTTCGAGTATTGGCGGTGACCAGTGGTCAGAGGTGGCCGCAATATTAAATCGTGTAAACAACTGGCGTCGGTTGTGTGGCAACGTGGTTCATGCGATTCGACAGGCGTAGAAGTAGGCCCCGTTGTCTGAGAATCTCTGAGCATTTTCTCACGCCGCGCCAAGAGTGTTCCGGCGCAAAACATTTCAGTCGAATGACGTATAACCGCGTTACGGATGCTGACAGTGTTATGGGTTCGTCGTCGGGGTGGAGAACCAGCGTCCATGCCGGCGAAGCACTGACCATTGAGCAAGTAGTAGCAGCGGACTGCCGAATTATTTCGACGAGAGCTTCCGCCAACTAACAACCGCAATCGCGATCCCGATCAGCGCCGTGATCGGACCACTGATGGACCAGGTCGTGGTGTTGCTCATCTGGCTACCACCAAGCACTCCGAATCCCTGGAGCGCCCAGATCAGACCGAACACCGCGAGGATCAACCCGACCGCGAATGTAATGACGAAAGTCCTTCTCATACAGGGATCTTACCCGCGATGGGGTCAGCTTCTTGCGAAAACGTGGACCGCTAGACGGCCTCACACGGACCGGATCAACCGTTTTGTGGTGGCCGACAATTCACCGGCGGCACAAAGGGAGCGCACACCGGTTGAAAGTATGGCGGGGGATCAGGTCCGTCCCAGATTTCGGTCACCGGGGCGCGATCGGCGATATCGCGGTGGTCAACCCTGAGCGACGCCCTCGATACGCCCGTACGGTCCAGCAGCGCAAGGAGTCCGGAATAGAGGCCAAGCCCAAGCCGGTTGACCAGATATGACCGATTTTGCAAACCCCGAAGCTGTCAAGGACTTCAACAAGAGCATCGTCGACGAGTTCCGGGCCAACGACGGCAAGGTCACTGGGCCATTCACCCAGGCCACCCTGCTGCTGCTCACCACGACGGGCGCCAAGTCCGGCAGGCGCCGGGTCTCGCCCCTGGCCTATTTCCACATCGACGACAAGCTGCTCGTCATCGGGTCCTTCCACGGCGCTTCAGTCAATCCGAATTGGGTGCACAACCTGCGGGCCAACCCGCGGGCACGCGTCGAGGTCGGTCCCGACGCGTTCGACGTGACGGCGCGCGAACTGCCGCCCGCAGAGCGTGCGGAGCTGTTCCCGAAGCTGACCGCCGTGGCGCCGGTTATAGCCGAGTCACAGTCCAAGACCAACCGGGTGATTCCGCTGTTCGAGTTGCAGCGGGCATAACTGTCCGATTTGCGCGCGTAAGCAACTTCCGAGCTATTCGAACACACATTCGATAGAATGGGTCGGTGGGTTTCAGCAACGGGGCGCCGGGCTGGTCGGAGATGGAGCGGGTGCTCTCCGGTAAACCGCGCCGTTCCGGCACGCCAACGGTGTGGACCCCGGCCGATGAGGCGCCCTGGTCGCGCAAGCGGATGGCATACCAGCCGCCGGACGACGGCCGGCCGATGCGTTCGTCGATCGCGTATGCCGAGTTGCACGCGCATTCGGCGTACAGCTTTCTCGATGGAGCCAGCGCGCCGGAGGAACTGGTCGAGGAGGCGGTCCGGCTTGGCCTGCGGGCCATCGCGCTGACCGATCACAACGGCCTCTACGGGGCGGTGCGGTTCGCCGAAGCGGCGGTGGAGTTGGACATGCGTACGGTGTTCGGCGCCGAATTGTCGTTGGGATCCGGCGCCCGGACCGACGATCCCGATCCGGCGGGGCCGCATCTGCTGGTGTTGGCGCGCGGGCCGGAAGGCTATCGCCGATTGTCGCGGCAGTTGGCCGCGGCGCATCTTGCCGGCGGTGAGAAAGGCAAGCTGCGCTTCGACTTCGATGCGCTCACCGACGCGGCGGGCGGACACTGGCACATCTTGACCGGTTGTCGCAAAGGCGACGTCCGCTCCGCGCTGGCCACCGGTGGACCGGAGGCCGCCTCGGCGGCGTTGGCCGATCTGGTGGACCGGTTCGGCTCTAACCGGGTCAGTGTCGAGCTGACCCATCACGGCTGCCCAGGTGACGACGAGGTCAGCGCCGAATTAGCTCTATTAGCAAAGCGATTCGGCCTCAGCAGCGTTGCGACCACCGGCGCGCATTTCGCCGGACCGTCACGGCGCCGGCTGGCGATGGCCATGGGTGCGATACGCGCCAGGCAGTCGCTGGACGAGGCGGCCGGCTGGCTGGCTCCGCTGGGCGGTTCGCATCTTCGCTCGGGCGAGGAGATGGCGCGGCTGTTCGCGCAGTGTCCCGATGCGGTGACCGCCGCGGCCGAACTCGGCGAGCAGTGCGCGTTCGGTCTGGCGCTCATCGCTCCGCAGCTGCCGCCGTTCGACGTTCCGCCCGGGCATACCGAAGACAGCTGGTTACGCGAGCTGGCGATGGCGGGGGCCCAGCGTCGCTACGGCCCGCGCGCCCATGCGCGCCAGGCGTATGGCCAGATCGAGCGCGAGCTGGATATCATTGCGCAACTGCAGTTTCCGGGATACTTCCTGGTGGTTTATGACATCACCCGGTTCTGCCGGGAGAACAACATCCTGTGTCAGGGCAGGGGATCGGCGGCCAATTCGGCAGTCTGCTATGCCCTCGGCGTCACCGTCGTCGATCCGGTTGCCAATGAGCTGTTGTTCGAGCGGTTCCTGTCGCCGGTCCGCGACGGTCCGCCCGACATCGACATCGACATCGAGTCGGATCAGCGCGAGAAGGTCATCCAATACGTCTACGACAAGTACGGCCGCGACTATGCGGCTCAGGTCGCCAACGTGATCACCTACCGCTCCCGGATTGCGGTGCGCGACATGGCTCGTGCTCTGGGTTTCTCGCAGGGGCAGCAGGACGCGTGGAGTAAGCAGATCAGCCACTGGAGTGGACGCCCGTCGGATATCGAGGACATTCCCGAGCAAGTGATCGAGCTGGCCGACCAGATCCAGAACCTGCCTCGGCACATGGGCATCCATTCCGGGGGCATGGTGATCTGCGATCGGCCGATCGCCGACGTCTGCCCGGTGGAATGGGCACGCATGGAGAACCGCAGCGTGTTGCAGTGGGACAAAGACGATTGTGCGGCAATCGGTTTGGTGAAATTCGACCTGCTCGGGCTGGGCATGCTTTCGGCGCTGCACTATGCCATCGATCTGGTGGACGAGCACAAAGGCATCAAGGTAGACCTGGCCACGCTGGACCTGTCCGAATCGGCGGTGTACGAAATGCTGTCCCGTGCCGACTCCGTCGGGGTGTTCCAGGTGGAATCGCGCGCGCAGATGGCCACCCTGCCGCGGTTGCGGCCCAGGGTGTTCTACGACCTGGTGGTCGAGGTCGCGTTGATCCGTCCTGGACCGATCCAGGGCGGATCTGTGCACCCGTACATCCGACGACGCAACGGACTCGACCCGGTCATTTACGACCACCCGTCGATGGAGTCCGCGCTGCGGAAGACGTTGGGAGTTCCGCTGTTTCAAGAACAGCTGATGCAGCTCGCGGTGGACTGTGCCGGCTTTTCCGGCGCCGAGGCCGATCAGCTGCGTCGTGCCATGGGATCCAAGCGGTCGACCGAACGCATGCAACGGCTGCGCGGCCGGTTCTTCGACGGCATGCGGCGCATGCATGGTGCCGCCGACGAGGTGATCGACCGGGTCTACGAAAAGCTGGAGGCATTCGCCAATTTCGGCTTCCCGGAGAGTCATTCGCTGAGCTTCGCGTCACTGGTCTTCTACTCATCGTGGTTCAAGCTGCATCACCCCGCGGCGTTCTGCGCGGCGCTGCTGCGTGCGCAGCCGATGGGCTTCTACTCGCCGCAGTCGCTGGTGGCTGACGCCCGCAGGCATGGGGTTACGGTGCACGGTCCGTGTGTTGCCGCCAGCCTGGTGCATGCCACGCTGGAAAACTCCGGGACGGAAGTGCGGCTGGGCTTGGGCGGCGTCCGCCATATCGGCGATGCCTTGGCCGAAAAGTTGGTAGAGGAGCGAAAAGTGGACGGCCCCTTCAGTTCTCTGCTGGATTTGACGACCCGGGTTCAGCTATCGGTGCCGCAGACCGAATCGCTGGCCACCGCGGGAGCGCTGCGCTGCTTCGGGATGTCGCGACGCGAGGCGCTGTGGGCGGCCGGCGCGGCAGCCACCCAACGGCCGGACCGCTTACCCGGGGTGGGCTCGTCGTCGCATATCCCGGCATTGCCGGGTATGAGCGAGGTGGAATTGGCCGCGGCTGACGTGTGGGCAACCGGCATCTCGCCGGACAGCTACCCGACCCAGTTCCTCCGGTCGGATCTCGACGAGATGGGCGTGCTGCCCGCCGCCGCGCTGCTGTCGGTGCCCGACGGCGACCGGGTGCTGGTGGCCGGAGCGGTCACGCACCGGCAGCGACCGGGTACGGCTCAGGGTGTGACGTTCGTCAATCTCGAGGACGAGACCGGGATGGTCAACGTGCTCTGCACACCGGGAGTATGGGCGCGGTACCGCAAGGTGGCGCAGACCTCGTCGGCGCTGCTGATCCGCGGACAGGTCCAAAATGCCAGTGGCGCAGTCACTGTCATGGCGGAGCGGTTGGCCAAGCTCACCCTGAAGATCGGATCGAAGTCCCGTGATTTTCGCTGACCGCCAAACCTCAAGGGGCTCAGCAGCATCTTGCGCCGCATGTCTCGGGTCTGTTTCTTTTTTCGATTTCTTTTTTCGATTCGGGACCATATGCGATATCAACTACCGCCGCGCCGCCGGTGATATCGCATGTGGTGCCCATTTCCAGCACCACCTAATGGTCGGCTGACGGTGCAGGCGCGAACGGTGTGACTCCACAGCATGAGTAATCTCGCGCTCATGGCCCTTAACCTTTCTGTCGACGAACTTCTCACCACCACCCGTTCGGTCCGCAAACGTCTCGACTTCGACAAGCCGGTATCGCGCGACGTTCTGATGGAATGCCTCGATTTGGCGCTGCAGGCGCCCACCGGCTCCAATTCACAAGGCTGGCAATGGGTTTTCGTTGAGGACGCGGATAAGAAGAAGGCGATCGGCGAGATTTATGTTTCCAACGCCCGCGGCTACCTGAGTTCGCCGTCGCCCGAATACCGCGAGGGGGACACCCGAGGTGAGCGGATGGGCGCTGTCAGGGATTCCGCGACCTACCTCGCCGAGCACATCCACGAAGCGCCGGTGCTGATGATTCCGTGCATCGAAGGCCGCGAAGACCAGCAGCCGATGGGCGGAGCGGGATATTGGGCGTCGCTGCACCCGGCGGTATGGAGCTTCTGTCTGGCGCTGCGCTCGCGCGGGTTGGGCACCTGCTGGACCACGCTTCATCTGATTCGCGGCGGTGAGCAGAAGGTCGCCGAGCTGCTCGGCATCCCCTACGACAAGTACAGCCAGGGCGGGCTGTTTCCGATCGCCTACACCAAAGGGACGGATTTCCGTCCGGCCAAGCGACTGCCCGCCGAGAGCCTCACACATTGGAACGCCTGGTAGTCCATCAGACGGCACCGCCGAAGCCGTGCTGACGCCACGCCTCGTAGACGGCAACGGCGGCGGCGTTGGACAAATTGAGTGAGCGTCGTCCCGTCAGCATGGGGATGCGCACCCGTTCGGTGATGTGCATGTCGGCCAGGGTCGTCGAGTCCAGACCGGTGGGCTCGGGGCCGAACATCAACACGTCGCCGGGCTGATAGCTCACGTCGGTGAACAACGACGTCGCATGTGCCGTAAAGGCGAACACCCGTTGCGGCAAGAGCGCCTTCCAGGCAGCATCCAGCGACGGGTGCACGGTGACCGACGCCAAGTCGTGATAGTCCAGCCCGGCTCGACGCAGCCTGGGTTCGGAAAGGTCGAAGCCGAGCGGCTCGACCAGATGCAGTTCGGCGCCGGTGGCCGCCGCGGTCCGGATTGCGTTGCCCGTATTGGGCGCGATACGCGGGGAGACAAACATCAATTTGAACACAACGCGCTCATGGTATGCGGGTACTTAGAAGGCTACGACTGTTGAGGTCAACCGAGGAATCTAGGTGAATCGATCGTCAGCGCGAGATCGCCACCGTGTCCCAGAGTGAGACATCCAACTCAATCGGTGGTTCGGCTGGTGCGGAGGTCTGGCCGAGGGGGGAGCTGGCGATCTATACACATCTGTTCCAACACGACCACGGCGATTCGATGGCCACGCTCTACGCGATGAGTCGGCCCGCTACTCCGGGCTTCTCAGGGTCGAAATCGCCACAATGCCTACCGGTGTGGGCGTTCTCCTGTAGCGAGATGCACCGGCCGATACTGTGAGGTTCCGTCACGGAAACCTTTGCAGTACCGACACCGGGGAGGCGACGACATGGCAACGGCGACAACCGAGCCTGTGCGGCTACCGCCAGGCGTGCGGACACCAAAGGCCGTCCTGGGCATCGCATTCTTGGCTAAAAGCGCTGGATATCTTTTCCCGCTAGCCCGACGGTACGGCAACGCATTCACCATCAGGATGCCGTTCATGGGCCAGGCCGTGGTGGTCAGCGACCCAATCCTGGTCAAGGACTTGTTCGGCACGAGCATCGATCTGATCGAACGACCGACATCGGGGCCGGGGGCCCTGGGCGAGGCATTCGGCCCAGGGTCGACGTTCAGCCTTGCCGGCGACAAACTCCTGGCGCGCCGCAAAGTGGTGTTCCCGCAGTTTCACGGCAAGCGCGTGCGACGCTACGAGCACATCATCGAAGAGGAGGTGATGCGCGAGATCGCGACCTGGCCGGAAGGCCGCGAGTTCGAAACGCTGCCTTCGATGACGAGCATCACCCTCGGCGCGATCCTGCGTGCCATATTGGGCGCCGAGGGACCCGCGCTGGACGAGCTTCGCGACCTGGTGCCGCCCATGCCCACGCTTGCCGGCCTGTGCTTGGTGATGCCGCGGAGGTTGCGGCGCGACCTGGGTCCGTGGAGTCCGTGGGGGCGGTATTTGCGGTACCGGCGCCGGTTCGACGCAATCGTCGACTCGCTCATCGCCGATGCGCGCGCCGACCCGGCCCTCGAGGAGCGCAGCGATGTGCTTGCGCTGCTGTTGCACGCTCACTACGAAGACGGTGAGCCGATCCCCGATCGGCATATCGCCGACGAGTTGCTGGCCTTGGTGGCCTCTGGTCACGAGACAACCGCATCACAATTGAGCTGGGCGGTGGAGCGATTGCGCCGGCACCCACGGCTGCTGTCGCGGCTGACCGAGGAAGTGGACGCCGGCGGAGCTGAATTGCGGCAGGCCACGATCTGGGAAGTGCAGCGCACCCGGCCGGTTCTCGACGCCGCGGTGCGGCGCACAAAGACGCGAATCCGATTAGGGGACTGGGTCATCCCTGAGGACACCCTGGTGCTAGCCAGTATCCGGCTGGCGCAGGCGTCCGAAGATAGCTTCCCGGACCCTGATTCGTTCAATCCGGATCGATTTGCCGGCGGCGTCCCGAAGCCCTTCGCCTGGATTGCGTTCGGTGGCGGCGTGTATCGGTGTCTGGGCGCGGGATTCGCGAACATGGAGATGGATGTCACCCTGCGCATACTGCTGCGCGAATTCCGTTTCGTGCCAACCGATGCGCCGCGCGAACGACTTCAGTACCGCGGCGTGGCGTTCGCACCGGGACGGGGCGGGCGAGCGGTGGTTTACCGGCGAACCGCCGGGGCGTCGAGTGATGCCGAATCTGCATCGGTGCCCGACGACCGCCGCCGACTGGGGAACCGTTGAGCCGCCAGTCGACCTGCCTGGCATACTCCCCGCTATGACCGTCACTCTCAGGCAGTACGCAAGCGGCAATTACGCGTCGTTCAAAAAAATCTTCAACAAGTACTGGTACCCCTTCGTCACCCGCCGGTGGGATGACAAGGACGTTGTCTTTCTCAATTGGGGCTATGAGGAGGATCCACCGATGGGCCTGGCGCTGGACCCTTCGGATGAGCCCAACCGGTACTGCATCCAGCACTACCACCACACTGCGACCCAGGCCGATCTCAGCGGCAAACAGGTACTAGAGGTCAGCTGCGGCCACGGCGGTGGAGCCGCGTATCTCGTCCAGACGTTGCGCCCTTCCTCCTACACCGGGCTGGACTTCAATCCGGACGGCATCGCATTTGCCCAACGAAGGCACAACCTAGCGGGGCTGGAATTCGTGCACGGTGACGCCGAAAAGCTGCCCTTTCCCGATGAGTCCTTCGACGCGGTGCTCAACGTCGAAGCCTCGCACGCCTACCCGCACTTTGAACGTTTCCTCTCCGAAATGGTGCGGGTACTGCGCCCGGGAGGACATTTCCTGTACACCGATTTCCGCGACCGCGACGAATTTTCCGCTTGGGAGGCCGCACTGGCCGGCATGCCGATGCGGATGGTTTCGGAGCAGGTCATCAACCCCGAGGTTCTGCGCGGGATGGATAACAACTCGCCGCGGTCTCGGGACCTGGTCGGTCGCCCTTTGCCCATACTCCTGCGGCCCCTGGGCCGCCGATTCGCCGGTTTGCCGGGAACGCTGATGTACAACGAACTACAACGCGGAAGGCTTTCGTACCGGATGTACCACTTCATCAAAGACTGAGGCGGGAGCAGCGGGCAGCTCGCGGTGATCCGCCAGGGCGGTGGGGCTCTGTTTGTTTGGCCTATCCGTGTTCGATCAGGGGAAGGGACGAGAGTCCTTAGGGGGCACCGGGAAGATGCCCTCAAGGATCTTGGTTGCCTTGCTCGTGAGCTGCCCCCCGACACGGCTGGGGGGCAGAGTGCTCCGGCCTTGGTCATTCGGCGGCCAGGTCGCCATAGCTGAGCTTCGCCGCGTTCAGCCCGTGCCCGGCGGGCAGATCACTGACCCTGTTGACCACGACCGAGCCGTCCAGCCCGGCGTTGGTGGCGATCCAGTACAGCGGCGCTTCCAACGCCTCGGAGAACACGTGGATCGCCACTGCCTCATCCTCATCGCCGGTCAGCGACGCAAAGGGGAGCCGAGGCAGTAGAACGGCTCCCGGCGGCACGGCTCACGTCGATTATGTGAGGATGTATTTCAGATGTTTTTGTGAGAAGTGATATGTGGCAAGTAAAACAGCAGCCGGAACATCTGTCGATCATGGCAGTTGTCGTAAGACAGTTTGCTCGGCTACCCTTCGTGGTGTCTGGCACGAGTCGGCGATCTCTGTCTGTTCAGTAAGGATTGTGGTCTCCGCCGCCGCAGGCTGGCATACTCGTCGAATTGCCAGGCGTATATCGTCCGCCCGTCCCTCGGGGCGGGCGTAATCAGCAGGAAGTCTCATGAACGACGCGCCAACACTGCATATCAGCGAAGCGGTCGCTAGCACCGCTGCAGTTCGGTGACGATGTTTGCCCGCGCCACGCGGGCCGTCATGCCGGACAGAAGTGGCGTCGCAGTCAACAACAGCGGCGAATCCGGATCGACGAAACGACCGCCGACGTGGTCGCTGCGAAATTGGCCGGTGCGGTGGAAAGTCGTGGCAATTGTCGCCTTGCCTTTGGTACTGGCGATGGTTTTCGGGGGATTGCGTATCGCAAGCGCGGTAAGCGACGCGCACCGTCTTCGGTTAGCTGCCGATCGCGCCGAGATGGTTCCGGCGATTACTAAATACATGTCGGCGCTCGACGTGGCATTGCTGGGGACCTCGACCGGTGGTGATGTCGAGGGCGCCAAGAAGAACTACGAGGCCCGCAAACACGAGCTGCAAGCCCGACTGGCCGGGACCGACGTCGCCCCCGATGTGAGCGCCGGTGTCGACACGATCCTGGATCGCGGCCAGAGACTGCTCGACAACGTGGCGTCGAACACCCTCCGGTTGCGGGCGCGGATCACGACCTACGCGCCCATTCTGTTGACCGCTGAGAATGCGATCGACGGCTCGGTACGCGTCGACAACGAGCAGATCCGCGCCGCGGCGCAGGGACTGAGCCGGGCCGTCGGGGCCCGCGGCCAGATGATGATGCAGCAGCTACTGATCACCCGCGGTGCCGACTTGCCCGAGCCCGAGCTGCGCACGTCGATGATCACCCTCGCCGGTACCGAGCCGTCGACGCTGTTCGGGATGGCTGAAGTGCTCGGCGTCGGCTCGCCGGAGGCCAAGACGCTGCAGCAGCAGATGGTGACCCGGATGGGCTTGATCTCCAACCCGGCCACCGTGCTCGTCAACAACCCGGACCTGCTGCACTCGGTGCAGACCACCGACGGCATTGCTGCGCAAATCATCAAGGACACCACCGCGAAGGTGACCAAGGCCGTCGAAGACCAGGCCCACAACCGGCGCAATGCCGCGATCCGCGACACCGCTCTGGTGCTGGCGGCCATCGTCGCGGCGCTGGTCATCGTGCTGCTGGTCGCGCGCTCGCTGGTGCGGCCGTTGCGGGTGCTGCGGGACGGCGCTCTGAAGGTTGCCCACGAGGATCTCGAGCGCGAGATCACCCGCGTCCGGGCCGGTGACGAATCTCCTCCCGAGCCGCTGCCGGTCCACACAACCGAGGAAATCGGCCAGGTCGCGCACGCGGTCGACGAATTGCACACGCAGGCATTGCTTTTGGCCGGCGACGAGGCCCGGTTGCGGCATCTGGTCAACGACATGTTCGAAACCATGTCGCGGCGCAACCGCTCGCTGGTCGACCAGCAGCTCTCGCTTATCGACCGACTCGAGCGCAACGAAGAGGACCCCGAGCGGCTCGACAGTCTGTTCCGGCTGGACCACCTCGCCGCCCGGATGCGCCGCAACGGCGCCAACCTGCTAGTGCTGGCCGGCGCGCAGAGCTCGCGGGGAGATCAGCGCACAACGGTCCCGTTGGCGTCGGTCATTCACGCGGCCACCTCCGAGGTTGAGGACTATCGCCGAGTCGAAACGTCGATGGTGCCAGACTGCACGATCGCCGGCGCTGCCTCCGGCGACATCGCGCACCTGCTCGCGGAATTGATGGACAACGCGTTGCGCTACTCGCCGCCCGCGTCGCCGGTCCGCGTTTCGGCCGGGTTCCGCGGCGATGGCGCGGTCCTGCTGCAGATCGTCGATGTCGGGCTTGGTATGACCGAGGGTGACCGGCGCATCGCCAACATGCGCCTGCGGGCCGGGGGAGAAGTCACCCCCGACAGCGCCCGCCACATGGGTCTTTTCGTGGTCGGCCGGCTGGCAGATCGGCACGGTATCCGGGTGCGGCTGCGCGGCTCGTCGCTCGAAGACGCCCGGTCGGGCACCACCGCCGAGATCTACTTGCCGGCGACGGTGCTGTCGGGCGCCGACGCGGGCCCGTCGCAACCCGCAGCGATGCCGCCCGCCTACGCGGCGCCGCCCGAGTCGGCGCCCGCTGCGCCGGACTACGGCGAGGCTCCAGATCTGACCGCGTTCGCCGACGACACCGAGCGCAACGGCGCCGACTCGACCGAGTCTTCGATCAGCCTGTTGCCGCGGCGCAGGCCGGGAAGCAGCGGTATCACCGGTGTACCCACCGCTCCACCGGCTCAGCCGGCGCGCAGCGAGCCGCCGTCCGTCCCGCAGCAGGACGACGTCGAGCCGACCCCGGAACAGCCTGCGGCGCAGCCTGTTTCGAACACATCATCGTTCTTCGGATCGCGGGTGCGATTCTCCCGGGAGAAGCGGCATGCCCCCAACGCCGAGCCTGCGCCGGTGCCAGTCGCACCGGAACCGGCGGCCCACGCCAATCCCCCGGAGGTTGACGACGTCTGGACCGCCGACGCCGCGGCGCCGTCGAACGAGTCGCCGCAGGACGATCTGATCTACCAGCGGATGGTCTCGGAATGGCTGGTCGACCCGCGCGAGCTGGCGCATAGCCCCGATCTGGACTGGCAGTCGGTGTGGGACCGCGGTTGGTCGGCCGCCGCCGAGGTCGAGAGCGTGCCTGTGCAGGCTCACACCGAACAGGGCCTGCCGGTCCGCGAGCCCGGCGCCCGGCTGGTGCCGGGCGGTGCCGACGCCGAGCAGAACGGAACTGCGCACCACCGTGCCAACGATGACAACGGGTTAGCATCGAACGGCGGATTCGAGTCTGGGCGTACCCCCTCCCACGAGGCACCAGTGCGAGACCCCGACGCCGTCCGCGCCTCCATCAGCAGTCATTTCGGCGGCGTTCGTGCAGGACGATCCCATGCCCGCGACACAGACCTAGGAACCGATCACGAATGACCTCTGGCTCCCAACCGGCGCGCTCGGACAACTCCCTGGACTGGTTGGTGTCGAACTTTGCCCGCGAAGTCCCTGGGGTATCGCACGCCATTCTGGTATCCGTCGACGGGCTGTTGATCGCCGCCAGCGACCGCCTGCCGAAAGAGCGGGCCGACCAGCTCGCCGCGGTCTCGTCGGGACTGGCCAGCTTGGCCAACGGCGCCGCGCAGCTCTTCGACGGCGGCCAGGTTTTGCAGTCGGTGGTGGAGATGCAGCACGGCTACCTGCTGCTGATGCAGGTCGGTGACGGGTCGCATCTGGCAACGCTGGCCGCGACATCATGTGACATCGGCCAAATCGGTTACGAGATGGCTGTTCTCGTCGAACGGGTGGGCAACGTCGTGCAATCGTCCCGACGTGCCCCATCGCACTCGTGAGTCGGCATGGACAAGCGCGAGCCAGTCGAGTCCGAGCAGCCTTCGCCTGAGGCGAGCCTGGTCCGGCCGTACACCTTGACGGCCGGACGGACCAAGGCCAGCGTCGAAATTCCACTGGAAGCGCCGGTGCAGACGTTGCAATCGGCGATGTTTCACCGGTGGCCGCTCAACGATGTGCGGGGCAGAATCGTTCAGCTGTGTGTCAAAAGCCCGTCGGTGGCCGAAATATCGGCTCGACTAAATTTGCCGCTCGGTGTCACGCGTGTGCTCGTCGGCGATCTGGTGACTTCGGGTTACCTTCGAGTGAACCGGACACTGACCGAACGCTCAACCCGCGACGAACGCCGCGAACTGATAGGAAGGACGCTCCGTGGCCTACGAGCGCTTTGATGCGGCCCCGCCGCAGCCGAAGTCGCGCGATACCGCGTCCACGAAGATCGTCATCGCAGGTGGATTCGGAGCCGGTAAAACGACGTTCGTCGGTGCGGTCTCGGAGATCATGCCGCTGCGGACCGAGGCGATGGTCACCGACGCGTCTGCCGGTGTCGACATGGTGGACGCCACCCCGGACAAGCGGACCACCACGGTCGCTATGGATTTCGGCCGGATCACACTCGACGAGGATCTGGTGCTCTACCTATTCGGCACGCCCGGACAGCGTCGATTCTGGTTCATGTGGGACGACTTGGTCCGCGGCGCAATCGGCGCGGTCATCCTGGTGGACTGCCGGCGTCTGCAGGACTGCTTCGCCGCGGTCGACTTCTTCGAGCATCGCAACCTGCCGTTCCTCATTGCGGTCAACGAATTCGACGGCACGCCAAGGTTTCCCGCCGCCGAGGTGCGTAAGGCGCTGACGCTGCCCGCACATGTCCCGGTGATCAACATCGATGCCAGGGATCGTAGATCGGCGACCGACGCGTTGATCGCGGTCAGCGAATACGCGCTGGCAAGCTTGACGCCCACCGCGTAGTGGATTGGACGGATTGCGAATTCGTCGGCCGTGACTTCCGCGACGACGACCTCAGCCGGCTGCGCACCGAGCGTGTGGTATTCACCGAATGCGATTTCAGCGGCGTCGATCTCGCTGAGTCGGAGCATCTGGGTTCGGCGTTTCGCAACTGCACGTTCAAGCTGACCACGCTGTGGCACAGCATCTTTCGCCAGTGCAGCATGCTGGGCTCGGTATTCGAGCGGTGTCGCATGCGGCCGCTGACCCTCGACGAGGTGGACTTCACGCTGGCGGTGCTCGGCGGTAACGACCTTCGCGGTGTCGACCTGAGCGGGTGTCGGCTGCGCGAGACCAGCCTGGTGCAAACCGATCTGCGCAAAGCACTGCTGTGCGGCGCCGACCTGGCCGGTGCCCGCACCACGGGCGCCCGGTTGGACGACGCCGATCTGCGCGGCGCCGTCGTCGACCCGTCGTTATGGACCACCGCGTCGCTGACCCGCGCGCGGGTCGACATCGCCCAAGCGCTTGCCTACGCCGCTGCCCACGGCTTGCGAATGGACAGCGAGCGCGATCAATGACGCCCTACCGCTTGAGCCGGATGCTCCACCGCACGTAGCCGGCGTAGAACAGCGACAGCGCGACGAGCATGCCCATGTCAAACAGGAAGATGTGCTTGGAGTGCTGCCATATCGGGTCGTTGGTCGGAATCTGCTTGACCTTGACCAGGTTCGGGAAGTCGATCGACGACGCGCCCGCGGCGTAACCCCAACGTCCCGGTGTCAGCCACGACAGCTGGTTGAGACCGGCCCGGCCCGTCACCGGGATCATTCCGCCGGCAAGCACCAGCTGCGACATGATCGACACCACCAGCAGCGGCATGATCTGCTCGTTGGACTGCGCCAACGCCGAGAGCATCAGGCCAAGAATGGCCGAGGCCACGCAGGTGCCGGCGACCGTGACGAACAGCGAGAACGTCGAGTTGTCGAAGAATGGCGGGTGCGCGGTGGGCGCACCCTTGCCGAGTCTGACGATGATCGTCGCGATCGCCGCCTGCGTGGTCGCGAATGCGCAGAACACGGCGACTTTGGCCAGCAGGTAGGCGGTGGTGGACAAGCCGACCGCCTGTTCTCGTTTGAAGATCGGTCGCTCGCCGATCAGGTCGCGGATGGTCAGCGCCGTACCCATGAATACGGCCCCGATATTGAGCAGCACCATGATGTACTGCGGCTGGGTGGGTGCCAGCCCGAGCGGATCAGCCGGCCCCAGACCAGGTTTCGGGCCTTTCACGGTCAGCGACAGTGCACCGATGAGGAAGGGCAGCACCGCCAGGAACACCGAGTAGCCGCGATCGGAGATGACGAGACGCACCTGACGGCGCGCGATCGTGGAGAGCTGGCGCAGCAGGTCGGTGTGCACGGGTTCGCCCAAATCGGCCGGGCTCTCCAAAGCCGGCGCCCCCGAGTCTCGTCTGCCGCCTCGCTCCAGGAAGCGGCGATTCGCCTCGTCGGGATCGGCGCCCACGTTGGCGAAAATGTCCGCCCAGTTGGTGGTTCCCAACGCTTCACCCACCTGGCTGGGTGGACCGTTGAAAGCGGTCTTGCCACCAGGTGCGACCAGCAGGATCTGGTCGCAAACGTCCAGGTAGGACACCGAGTGCGTGACCACCAGCACCACGCGGCCCGCGTCGGCGAGCTGGCGCAGCATCAACATCACCTGGCGGTCCAGCGCGGGGTCCAGACCGGAGGTCGGCTCGTCGAGCAGTAGCAGCGACGGCTGGGTGAGCAGCTCCAGTGCGACCGACGCGCGTTTGCGTTGCCCGCCGGAGAGCTTGTCGACGCGGGTATCGGCGTGCTTGGTCAGGTCGAGTTCCTCGAGCACCTGCGCGACGACCTGTGCGCGTTCCTCTTTGCTGGTGTCCGGCGGCAGTCGCAGCTCGGCGGCGTAACCCAGCGCCTGGTTGACCGTCAGCTGCCGATGCACCACGTCGTCCTGCGGGACCATCCCGATTCTGCTGCGCATCGTCGCGTACTCGGCGTGGATGTTGTGGCCCTCGAACGTGACCGTTCCCGAGCTGGGGCGGGTGTAGCCGGCGATCAGCCGCGACAGCGTGGTCTTGCCCGCCCCGGACCCCCCGATGATCGCGGTCAGCGTGCCCGGCCGGGCCGTGAGGGAGATTCCGTCCAGCAGTTCCTTGCCGTCGACCCGGAAGTGAACCCCGTTGACCTCCAGGCCGCCGGAGCGGGTCGCGGCCTCGGTGCGGCGGACCAGGTTGCCATCGGTGAAGACGAGGTCGATATTGCCGATCGTGATTACGTCGCCCTCGTTCAGCACGGCCGAGCCGACGCGCACGCCATTGACGAAGGTGCCGTTGACGCTGTGTGCGTCTCGGATCTCGGTGCCGAGTGGCGAGTCGACCAAGAACGCGTGATGACGCGAAGCCAGCACATCCTGGATCACGATGTCGTTGTCGTTGGCTCGACCGATCGTCGACGAACCCGGCGGTTTGTCCGGTGTCAGCGAGCCGGGCAGGATCGCCTGAATCATCTTGGTGGCCAGGTTGCCGACTTCGGGCGGCGTGCTGATCGCCGGCGGTGCCATCTGGGTCTTCGGTTGGAAGTTCACCGGGGGCGCCGAGGCCATCGGGGCGGCCGGTTGCCGGACGGGCGGTGGCGCCTGGTGTTGCGGGCCTGGTGGGTAAGCCGGCGGGCGCTGGCCTTGGTAGCCCGGTGCTGGCGGGGTACCTGGATACGGGCGTGACGGCCCCGGGCCGAGGGGCCCTTGCGGCCTCGGCCCAGGAGCCGGGCGCGAATGCTGCGGCGCCGGTGCGGGCCGGGCGGCCACCGGCGATTTGGCCATCGGCATCGACGTCGTCTGCGGTGGCCGGCCGGCCGCACCCTGGTGACGTCCGATCTCGAAACTCAGTTGCGGCCCATCGGGATTGCCGATGTTGATGGCCTGGCCGTCGTGGATGTCGATCACCGGCACGCGGCGCCCGTGGACGTAGGTACCGTTCAGCGAGCCGTTGTCGATGGCCAGCCAGCGGCCCTGGTCGAAGCGCAGCAGCAGGTGTGCCCGGGAGATCAGCGGATGTGTGATGCGCATGTCGGCGCGGAGATCGCGGCCAACCACGATGTCGTGACCTGCGGCGAAGGTGCGTTGCGATCCGTCGTACCGGACTGTCAGCGCGGGCGGTGCGGCATGACTCATCGCCCCAACATTAGCTACTTGGCTCACTGCACCGACTGTATCGGCTGCCGCTCGATCGCCTCCGATCGACACGGGCGACGGGTCACCAGGTCAGTGCGCCAACGCATCGGGCGCGCCGGTCACCACGCAACGGGTGCGGGTGTAGATCGTCGGCATGCACCGGTTGCAGTGCGTGCATGCGGATTGCACGGCGGCGCCGTCGCGCGCGATCCGGTTGATCAAATCGGGCTCGGCCAACAGAGCCCGGCCCATCGCGACGAACTGGAAACCTTCTGCCATGGCCAGATCCATGGTGTCGCGGTTGGTGATGCCGCCGAGCAGGATCAGCGGCATCGTCAGCTCGGCGCGGAACTGCTTGGCTTCGCGCAGCAGGTAGGCCTCGCGATACGGGTACTCGCGCAGAAACTTCTTGCCGGTCATCCGCATGCCCCAGCGCAGCGGTGGCTTGAAGGCGCCGGCGAACTCCTTGAGCGGGGCGTCGCCGCGGAACAGGTACATCGGGTTGACCAGCGAGCTGCCGGCGGTGAGTTCGATCGCGTCCAGTCCGCCGTCGTCCTGCAACCACTTAGCGGTGGTGATCGCCTCGTCGACCGAGATGCCGCCACGCACGCCGTCGGACATGTTGAGCTTGGCGGTCACCGCGATCTGATCCTGGACCGCGTGTCGCACGGCCATCACCATCCCGCGGGCCACCTTGGCCCGCTTCTCCAGTGAACCGCCGAACTCGTCGCTGCGGCGGTTGATCAGCGGGCTCAAAAACGCACTCGCGAGATAGTTGTGACCCAGATGCACTTCGACCGCGTCGAACCCGGCGTCAACGGCCAGCCGGGCCGCATTGGCGTGCGCGGCGATCACATCGTCGATGTCGTCGCGGCTGGCCTTTTTGGCGAACCGCATGCCGATCGGGTTGAAGAACCGCACCGGGGCCAGCGCGGTGGCCTTATTCGAGCGGGCGTTGGCGACCGGGCCCGCGTGTCCAATCTGCGCGCAGACCGCCGCTCCCTCGGCGTGGATCGCTTCGGTGAGCCGTCGGAACCCGGGCACGGCCTCCGGTCGCATCCAGATCCCGTTGCCTTCGGTGCGGCCGCCCTGCGAGACCGCGCAGTAGGCGACAGTGGTCATGCCGACCCCGCCGGCGGCCGGCAGCCGGTGGTACTCGATCAGGTCGTCGCTGACCAATGCACCTGGCGTGCGAGCCTCGAAGGTCGCGGATTTGATGGTGCGATTACGCAGCGTGACCGGTCCGAGCTTTGCCGGCGCCAGCACATCCGGGGCTTCGGGCATGTCAGGAGCGTACCGGGACACAATGCCAGACATGCCAGACTGAGGGGCGTGGGTGCGATCACTTTGGACGGCAAAATCACGCGCGACGAGATCTTCGTCGACCTGAAGCAGCGGGTGGCGGCTTTGACCGCGGCGGGGCGGACGCCCGGCCTGGGCACCGTCCTGGTCGGCGACGACCCAGGGTCGCAGGCCTACGTCCGCGGAAAGCACGCCGACTGCGCCAAGGTGGGCATCACCTCGCTGCGTCGCGACCTGCCTGCCGACATCAGCCAGACGAAGCTCAACGAGACCATCGACGAACTCAACGCCAACCCCGAGTGCACGGGTTACATCGTCCAGTTGCCGCTGCCGAAGCATCTCAACGAGAACGCGGCCCTGGAGCGCGTCGACCCGGCTAAGGACGCCGACGGGCTGCACCCGACGAACTTGGGTCGGCTGGTACTCATGGACCCGGCCCCCCTGCCGTGCACGCCGCGCGGCATTGTGCACCTGCTGCGTCGCTTCGACGTCGAGATCGCCGGCGCCCACGTGGTCGTCATCGGCCGCGGCGTGACGGTCGGCCGCCCACTGGGCCTGTTGCTGACCCGCCGCTCGGAGAATGCGACAGTGACGTTGTGCCACACCGGAACTCGTGATCTTCGCGCGCTGACCAAGCAGGCCGACATCATCGTCGCCGGGGTGGGTGTGCCACACATGCTGACCGCTGACATGGTTCGCCCCGGCGCGGCCGTCGTCGACGTAGGCGTCAGCCGGGTAGACGGCAAGCTCGCCGGCGACGTCCATCCCGATGTGTGGGAGGTGGCCGGGCATGTATCGCCGAATCCCGGCGGCGTGGGCCCGTTGACCCGCGCGTTCCTGCTGACCAACGTTGTCGAGTTGGCCGAAGGGCAGTGAGCATGCGCAGCCTGCTCCGCCCGCAATGGCCGATTGTGACTGTGGTGTTGATCTTTTTCGTCGCGTTCACCCTGGCGGCGGCGAACTTCTGGCGCCGCGGCGCCCTGTTGATCGGTATCGGGGTTGGCATCGCGGCCGTGTTGCGGTTGGCGCTCACCGAGGACCGCGCCGGGCTTCTGGTGGTGCGCAGCAAGGGAATTGACTTCACGACGATGGCGTCCGTCGCTGCCGCGATGGTCTACATCGCCTGGACGATCGACCCGCTGGGGACGCGCTAGACCCCCGGAATTCCCGTCACACCCGGGAACTGTGGCGGACCAGAAGGATTCCCGCCCAATAGGTTTGCCATCTGCTCCGGGCAGTACGTCCGAATTGCGATGGTGGTGAACATGCGGGCCGCCTGCGGCGTCATGCCGCGGTGGGCGACGCCCGACGCGGCGGCGGCGAAGCTTCCACCCGGTTGGGCGATCATCGGGCAGATGGACTGGCCGACGGCCATCGCATTACCCGGTTCGCCGTACTCGATGCCGGCGTGGCTGAGCGCGTCGATGAAGTTGTCGTCGTTGGGATCTGCCTCGCCCGGCGTCGAGAACGCGGTGGCTGCCGTGATCAGACACCCGAGACCGATCAACGCGCGCACCGTCAACGGCTGATTGTTCAGCTGCGACATCCAGTTGCGCCGCATACTCACCCCCTCAATGTTCTGCGATCGCATCGAACATTGGTCTACCGCTGTCACGTCCAGAACACGACGGGGTAAAGGTTCGTGCACGTTTCGCGCGACACGCGTCGACACGCCAGGCGTCACGGCTGTTCTTGAGTTCGCGTGCATGACAATTCGGGCATGACGGCATCGCAGGAGGCGAATAGTGGCGCGTGAGATCTCGCGTCAGACGTTTCTGCGCGGCGCCGCCGGAGCGTTGGCCGCCGGTGCTTTCGCTGGAGCCGGGCGCGCCAACGGAGAACCGGTCGCCTCTGGCTGGGACGGATTGTCAAGCGCCATCGGCGGCCAAGTCATCCAGCCGAATGCTCCGCAATTCGGTTCGGCCAAAGCGGTTTTCAATACCAACTACAATGGGCTGACACCGGCCGCGGTGGTCACGGCGACCTCGCCGGCCGACGTGCAGAAGGCGATGGCATTCGCTGCCGCGAACAACCTCAAGGTCGCTCCGCGAGGCGGCGGGCACTCCTACGTGGGGGCGTCCACCGCGAACGGCACGATGGTGCTCGATCTGCGTCAACTACCCGGTGGCGTCGGCTACGACGCCGCCACCGGCCTTGTCACGGTGCCGCCCGCAACGAGTCTGTATGCGATGCACCAAGTCCTGGCGGCGGCGGGGCGCGGTATCCCAACCGGCACCTGCCCGTCGGTCGGTGCGGCGGGCCACGCCCTGGGTGGCGGACTGGGTGCTCATTCCCGGCATGCGGGGCTGATGTCGGACGCATTGCGATCGGCCAGGGTGGTGCTGCCCGGCGGCCAGGCCGTTACCGCGTCGGCGGACTCGCAGCCCGACCTGTTCTGGGCGTTGCGGGGCGGCGGTGGCGGCAACTTCGGCGCCACGACCTCGCTGACCTTCGCGACGTTCCCGGCCGGCGAGGTCGACGCGGTCAATCTCAACTTTCCGCCGCAGTCGTTCGCGCAGGTGCTGGTGGGCTGGCAGAACTGGCTACGCACGGCCGACCGCAGCTGCTGGGCGCTGGCGGATGCCACCGTCGACCCGATGGGCACGCACTGCCGCATCCTGGCGACCTGCCCGGCAGGGTCGGGTGGCAGCGTGGCGTCGGCCATCACCTCGGCCGTCGGCATCCAGCCGACCGGCACGGAAAACCACACGTTCAACTACTTGGACCTGACGAATTATCTGGCGGTCAACAACCTCAATCCGTCGCCGCTCGGATACGTAGGCGGCTCAGACGTTTTCACGGCGATCACACCGGCGGCCGCTCAAGGCATCGCCGCGGCTGTCGATGCATTCCCGCGCGGAGCGGGTCGCATGCTGGCGATCATGCATGCGCTTGACGGCGCGCTGGCCGACGTGCCGACGGGTGCGTCGGCCTTTCCGTGGCGCCGACAGTCGTCGTTGGTGCAGTGGTACGTCGAAACGTCCGGCGACCCGTCCGCCGCGGTCGGCTGGCTCAGTACAGCGCACCGGGCAGTGCAACCGTATTCGGTTGGCGGCTATGTTAATTACCTTGAGGCCAACCAGCCGGCGTCGCGGTACTTCGGCCCGAATCTGTCCAAGTTGAGCGCCGTACGACAGAAGTATGATCCCGGCCGGGTGATGTTCTCGGGTATGCCGGTCTGAGGCTTGGCAGTTATCCACAGTTGCAGCTTCATCCACAATGTGGCTTCTCGGGCGGCGGCATGTCGTTGTGCAGCAATATAATTCGAACATGCGTTCCAGTAGTCGCGAAGAGATCGTCGAGGTGTTCGACGCTTTTCGTGACGGAGTTTCCGGGCTGCTCGCACTGTCCTTCGATGTGTTGACCACTCCTGAACGCCTCGCGGTGCTGGAACAAATCGAGCAGGAAGTCCGACGGCTGCCGACACCGTGCCATGAATTGATCAACGGTGTTCGGCATCAGGCCACCGCAGCTGAACTCGGCGGCACGTTGTCTCACGCGTTGGCTGACCGCTTACGCATCACTCGCGCCGAAGCCGGCCGTCGGATTCGGGATGCAGAAGATCTTGGACCGCGGCTTTCGGTGACCGGTGAACCGCTGCCGCCGCGACTGACGGCTACTGCCGAGGCGCAGCGAGCTGGCGCCATCGGCGACGGCCACGTTGCGGTGATTCGGGGCTTCTGTCAGCGCCTGCCCGACTTTGTTGACGTCGAGACGCGCGAGAAGGCCGAAGCGCAACTGGCTCGGCTCGGCGGCGAGCATCGCCCCGACGAGTTGAGCAAACTGGCCGACAAGCTGACTGACTGCCTCAATCCCGATGGCACTTTCAGTGATGACGACCGGGCTCGTCGGCGCGGAATCGTCATCGGCAAGCAGGGTTTCGATGGAATGAGTCCCATCAAGGGATATTTGACCCCGGAGGCACGGGCCACGTTTGACGCCGTGTTGGCCAAGTTGGCTGCTCCAGGCATGTGCAACCCGGAAGATGAGAAGCCGTGCGTCGATGGCGCGCCGCCGGAACAGGTCGCCGGAAGCGATACGCGCACCTGCGCCCAACGGAACCACGACGCACTCAATGCTGGCTTGCGGGCTCTCCTGTCGTCCGGTGACTTGGGTCAGCACAACGGTTTACCGGCATCCATCATCGTCACCACCACCTTGCGCGAACTCGAGACGGCTGCTGGTCAAGGCTTGACCGGCGGCGGGACCCTGCTGCCCATGCGCGACGTGATCCGGCTGGCCGGCCACGCCCACCACTACCTGGCCATCTTCGACAAAGGTAAAGCGCTGGCGCTCTATCACACCAAGCGGCTGGCCTCGCCTGCCCAACGAATTGTGTTGTACGCCAAAGACCGCGGGTGCTCGTTTCCTGGCTGCAGCGTGCCCGCCAACCTCTGCGAATCCCACCACTGCAACCCCTACGCCATCAACCCCGTCACCGACGTCAACGACCTCACCCTGGCCTGCTGCACCAACCACAAACTCGCCGACCAAGGCTGGACCACCCGCAAAAATGCCCACGGCGACACCGAATGGATCCCGCCGTCGCACATGGACTATGGGCAACCCAGGGTCAATACCTACCACCACCCTGAAAAACTGCTGCGGGACGACGAAGATGACGAGATGCCGCGCGCAGGTTAGGACAGCGTCGCGCGCACGCGCTCGTCGGTAATTCAGTGACTACGTAAGCGAATCTTTGGTGCCTTCTTGGAGCGCGCGTGCCACCTGCTCGCCTTTGCGGGTGAGCTCGAGCCAAGCGGACCAGATCCACGCGCCTGGATCATCGTAATTGACCACATACAAGTCTGAGATTTTCTGCATCGACTCTTCAAGTGACCCGCTCCAGGCAACCAAACGCCCGGTTTCACCGGACACATCGCCGAGCACGACTAGGCCTTCACCGACCAGCGAACGGATCGTCTCAAGAGTTGCGCTTTGTACCTCGGTCACCGGAGCCGAGCGGCTTTGCTGGGTCACACATGAATCAACGGCAGTAAGCGGCACGGGACCTTCCAATGCTCCCAGGAGCAGCTCTTTGCGGACTCGCTCAAGTGCGGTGGTCATTGACGGAATCCTGTCTTTCCAGGCGTATTGCGCCGCCCAGTGAATGTGGCATCACGGTGACTCGAATTCGGGATCGGACAGGTCGTTTCGACCCAGTATCGGCGGTCCATGATGGCTGTGCGGCGGCTCAACGAAATGCGGGAATGGGTTCGAACCGGGCGGCCCCATCGGAGGAGACGGTTCTGGTGCGGGGCGCGGCGCAGCCGCCTCCGCAGGCGTATCTTCGACCGGCGTTGACTCCGCGGGCGCATGCTGCTCAGGCGCAGCCCCTTCGGCCGGTCCGGCCGTGTGGGCCGGAATTTCCGGTACGCCGCCACGAGCCTCATTGACGTGAATTTTCGTATATGACTTTGTCAGGCGTCCGAATTTCCATCGTCGGTCCATGATCGTCACTCTTGCGCATCCCGATGCGGGTGCCGTCCGGTAGCAGACGCTCGGTTCCCGGGTATTTGCTCCCGGTGGACGGGCCGAACCTTCGGATGCCCAATCCCATAAGTTGCGAAGGTCTTGCTCGCTGCGAATCTCGCCGATGAATGGACCGGTGCCTTTCGGAAGGTTTTTGATCGCATTGCGGACATCTTGGCCCGTATGGCCCGGGCTGGGTGTGGGCGCGGGTGCTTGTTTCCAGTCGACGAGCTGAATCTTTCCGTCGTGAGCGACCGGTTCCTCGTTGAAATTCAGGCTGCCGACATCACCAGCTGTGGCGGTGAGCTTCGCGCCGATTTCGCTGTCGGCCGCAAGGAGTTGGGATGCGCGGCTACGAATGTCAGCCGAAAGCGCCTGAGCCTGAGCTTGGCGTGTCGCCAGCTCCACCGCGTCGCGCGACCTTCGAATGTCAGCTAGCGAAAGATCCTCGCCCACAACGAAACCGGCCTGGTGAGCATCGTCGACCTTATAGAGAACCGACCGTTGCGCTGCGCTGATATCACCGGCGCCTTTACGCGCGGTCAGCGACGCCTCGCGCAACTGATCAGCCTTCGAGCTAACCATCGCGCTGTCTGCGGTGGTCCGGTCAATCAGAGCATCGCGTGCTTGACCTTGCCAGTCCATACCGAGCGACTGCTGCCAAACCTCCCGGTACACCGCGTCCCAGCGTTCGGCGGTTGAGTCCCAATGCACTGCGGCTTCGATCAGATGGTCGACATCCCAGGCATGTATCTGCGAGAGCGTAGGCAAGCCGGTCGCCATCTGCGCCTCACATCGATCCGCTCAGCGCGTTGAGCCTATCCGCGGAGTTCGCCTCATTGTTGGTATAAGCCATGGCCGAAGAGGTGGTCTTGGCTGCGGTCATCAGGGTCCTTGCGGCGAGAACACCGCTCGCCGTCGCAACCGCGGTGTGAATCGCGGTGACCGCCGCCGCACTGGGCTGAAACGACAAGCTGGGCGTGCTGGGCGTGGTGCCAGTCAGCTCATCGGCCAGGGTGTGCCACCCGTTAGCCGTCGCTTGTAGCTCGTGAGTTGCCGCCCGCAAAATTCGCATTATGCGAAGAGTAACGAGCACATCGGTGGTATCAAGTCAGTCCCGCCTCAGGTCGACAGCGTCGCGCGCACGCACACCGTCACGTAAGGCAGCGCCAGGCCACCGGCATTCGCCAGCGCCGGATGGGTTGCCAGCAGCTCGCGTACTTGATCCAACGTCTTCGTGCGGACCTGGGTCGGCGAGGTGATGCAATAGCTGCGCGACGCGACCAGGTCGATCAATGCTTGCGGCGTAAGGTAATTCGTCCACTCGACCTGATGGCGCTGCACGTCGGTGAACGGCTCCGGCAGCGACACGTGGTCACGCATGGGGTCGCCGTCGCGACCGATGATGCGGCCCAGGTCGCGCACCCAGCCGAGCCGCTCGTCGCGGGTGTTCCACACCAAGCCCAGCCGCCCGCCGGGCCGCAGCACCCGCGCCAGCTCGGGAATCGCTCGGGCCGGATTGAACCAGTGCCACGCCTGCGCGACGAGCACCGCGTCAACGCTGTTGTCCGCCAATGGAATTTCCTCTGCCGTGCCGAGCAGCGCCGGGGTTTCCGGCAGCGACCTGCGCAGCATCTCCAGCATCTCGGCGATCGGATCGACGGCGACCACCTCCAGCCCGCGCTCCACCAGCCGAGTGGTCAGCTTGCCGGTCCCTGCGCCGAGGTCGAGCACGTCGCGGGCGCCGGGCGGCAGCAGCCAATCGATGGCATCCGGCGGATAGGACGGGCGGCCACGCTCGTACGCGGCCGCTTCAGAGCCAAACGACAATGAGCGGGCCTGTGAGGACTGAGTCACCGCGGACACGCACCCTTGGTGGCCGCCAAGTCCAGGGTTTGGCGGACCAGTTCACCGACGGCCTCGGTTTCCACCAGGAAACCGTCGTGCCCGAAGACCGAGTCGACCACCTGGAGTCGGTCGCAACCGGGCAGCTGCTCGGCGAGCTCCTGTTGCAGCCGCAGCGGGTAGAGCCGGTCGGAGGTGATTCCGCCGACCACCGCCGGCACCGGGCAGCCGCGCAACGCCGACGCCACACCGCCGCGTTCCCGGCCGACGTCGTGGCTGGACAGCGACTCGGTGAGCACGACGTAGCTGCCGGCGTCGAAGCGCGACACCAGCTTGCCGCCCTGATGCTCCAGATAGCTCTGCACCGCATAGCGTCCGCCGGACGTCGGATCCGCTGGATCTTCCCCGCCCTGCGGTCTATTGGCGAAGCGGGTGTCCAGCTCGCCCTCACCCCGGTAGGTCAGGTGCGCGAAGCGGCGGGCGATCTCCAGACCGGCATCCGGGGTACGTCCGGTGTCGTAGTAGTCACCGCCCTGCCAGTTCGGGTCGGCCTTGATGGCCGCGATCTGGGTGCACTGCGTACCGATCTGGTCTGCGGTGGCACGCGCACCCACTGCCAGCAGCAGACCGGCGCCCACCCGATCGGGATAGGCGACCATCCATTCCAGTGCCCGCGCGCCACCCATCGACCCGCCGAGCACCGCGGCGACTTCGCTGACACCCAGCGCCGCTAGGGCCGCCACGTCAGCCTCGACCTGGTCCCGGATCGAGATCGTCGGAAACCTTGAGCCCCAAGGCTTCCCGTCGACCGAGATCGAACTCGGCCCGGTCGAGCCGCGGCAGCCGCCCAGCACGTTGGTGGCCACCGCACACCAGCGGCCGGTGTCGATCGGCGCGCCCGGGCCCGCGATACCGTCCCACCACCCCGGCGTGGGATGCCCGGGCCCGGCAGGACCGGTGATGTGCGAGTCTCCGGTCAGCGCGTGCAAAACAACGACGACGTTGTCGCGGTTCGGCGACAACTCGCCCCACCGCTGCACGGCGATGCTGATGTCGTCGAGCACCACACCGCTTTCCAGCGTCAGCGAGCCGATGTCGACGATGCCGACTTCGCCCTCGGCGGGCAGCGTCTGCGTTGGCACGTCAGAGATTGTCATCTGCGGCTCCTCAGAACGCCGCCACGGCGTGCGGATCCGCGGCGCCGGCTGACCTGCGAGCGGCGGCGAAGCCGAGCTCGAGATCGGCCAGGATGTCGTCAATGCCCTCAATACCCACCGCCAGCCGCACCAAACCGGGGCTGACCCCGGCCGACAGCTGTTCGGCGGGGCTGAGCTGGGCATGGGTCGTCGACGCCGGGTGGATCACCAGCGAGCGAACGTCACCGATGTTGGCGACGTGGCTGTGCAACTTCAGCGCATCGACGAACGCCTTCCCGGCATCCACCCCGCCGGCCAACTCGAAGGAAAGCACCGCTCCGGTTCCCTTGGGCGCCAGCTTCTTCGCCAGCTCATACCACGGCGAGCTGGGCAGCCCCGCGTAGTTCACCGACAGCACGTCGTCGTGGCCGGCGAGGTATTCGGCGACTCGTTGCGCGTTGGCGACGTGGCGCTCGACCCGAAGGCTCAGGGTCTCCAGGCCCTGGGCAACCAGGAAGGCGTTGAACGGGGATGCCGCCGAACCCAGGTCGCGCAGCAGCTGAACCCGTGCTTTGAGCGCGAATGCGGGCGGACCCAACTCGGCGTACACCACACCGTGGTAGCTGGGGTCCGGCGTGGTGAAGCCGGGAAAACGCCCTTGCGTCCAGTCGAAGGTGCCGCCGTCGACGATCACGCCGGCGATCGCTGCGCCGTGCCCGCCGAGGTACTTGGTCGCCGAATGCACCACGATGTCGGCGCCCTGGGCGATCGGCTGGATCAGGTACGGAGTCGCGACCGTGTTGTCGACGATCAGCGGCACACCGTGCTCGTGGGCCACCGCCGAGACGCCGGGGGTGTCCAGGATGTCGATCTGCGGGTTGGAGATCGTCTCGGCAAAGAACGCCTTGGTGTTCGGGCGTACCGCCGCCCGCCACGAATCCAGGTCGTCGGGATCCTCGACGAAGCTGACGTCGATACCGAGCTTGGGCAGCGAGTAGTGGAACAGGTTGTACGTGCCGCCGTAGAGCCGAGGGCTGGACACGATGTGATCGCCCGCGGCGGCCAGGTTCAAGATCGCGAACGTCTCGGCGGCCTGCCCCGAAGACAGGAATAGCGCGGCCACTCCGCCCTCCAGGGCGGCGATCCGCTGTTCGACGACGTCGGTGGTCGGGTTGCCGATGCGGGTGTAGATATTGCCCGGCACTTCCAGCCCGAATAGCGCCGCAGCGTGTGAAGTGTCGTCGAACACGTAGGACGTGGTCTGGTAGATCGGCAGCGCGCGGGCGCGGGTGCTCGGGCACGGCTGCTGACCGGCGTGGATCTGCTTGGTCTCGAAGGACCAGTGCGCGGTCGGATCGGTCTCGGCTTCAGTATCTGAGTTGGTGTCGGAACTCACAGTCGATTGCTTTCCGGGAAGAAACGTCAGCGACGCACGATGGGTCTGCCCACGTGGGTGCGCATCAGGTTTCCCTGTCTACTCCGGGGGGCCCATCACGGCGGACCCGCGCTTGCCGCGTAGCCCACTGTCGGCTACGAAACCTTGTCATCACCCGGGGCACCCCACCGCGGTTGGAGGGTTGCCGGCCAGCAAGCCGGGGCTTGACGCTGGCGCTCATGACCGAAACGAAGCTTATCTCATCAACCCAAGCACGTGCCAGCGGTCCGCTTTGGGCGAATCCGGGGTACCCCGCCTCGGTGCGGCCGAGATCGAGGTCGACAACAGCGAAAACATGCTTGATAACGTGACAGCCAGATTCACCGCGAACCCCGTCAGGATCTAACCGATACCGGGAGAAACACCGTGTGCGCCGACCAGCCGACCATCATCTACACGCTGACCGATGAGGCGCCGCTGTTGGCGACTTATGCCTTTTTGCCGATCGTGCGAGCCTTCGCCGAACCGGCGGGCATCACAATCCAAACCAGTGACATCTCGTTGGCGGGGCGAATCCTGGCTGAATTCCCCGACTACCTGACCGACGAGCAACGCGTGCCCGACAACTTGGGCGAGCTGGGCCGGCTGACCAAGCTGGCCGACACCAACATCATCAAGTTGCCGAACATCAGCGCGTCGGTGCCGCAGTTGACGGCCGCGGTCAAGGAGCTGCAAGGCAAGGGATTCAAGATTCCCGACTATCCGCAGAGCCCGAAAAGTGACGAGGACAAGGAGATCCGCGACCGCTACGCCAAGTGCCTCGGCAGTGCGGTGAACCCCGTTCTACGGCAGGGTAACTCGGATCGCCGCGCGCCGAAGGCGGTTAAGGAGTACGCGCGCAAGCACCCGCACAGCATGGGGGAGTGGTCGCAAGCGTCGCGCACGCACGTCGCGACCATGCGGCATGGCGACTTCTACCACGGCGAAAAGTCGATGACGCTGGATCGTGCGCGCGACGTGAAGATGGAGCTGAAGACCAAGGGCGGCAAGACGATCGTGCTCAAGCCGAAGGTATCGCTGCGGGACGGCGACGTCATCGACAGCATGTACATGAGCAAAAAGGCGCTCTGCGACTTCTACGAGGCTGAGATCGAGGACGCCTACGAGACCGGCGTGATGTTCTCCCTGCACGTCAAGGCGACGATGATGAAGGTCTCGCACCCCATCGTCTTCGGCCATGCGGTGAAGGTGTTCTACAAAGACGCTTTCGCCAAACACCAGGAGTTGTTCGACGAACTCGGCGTCAACGTCAACAACGGGCTGGTCGATCTGTACAACAAAATCGAGGCGTTGCCGGCGTCCCAGCACGATGAGATCATCCGCGACCTGCATGCCTGCCACGAGCACCGTCCAGAGCTGGCGATGGTCGATTCAGCCAAGGGCATCAGCAACTTTCACTCGCCCAGCGACGTGATCGTCGATGCGTCGATGCCGGCGATGATCCGTGCGGGCGGCAAGATGTACGGTGCCGACGGACGGCAGAAAGACACCAAGGCCGTCAACCCTGAGTCCACGTTCTCCCGTATCTACCAAGAGATCATCAACTTTTGCAAGACGAACGGTCAATTCGATCCGACGACGATGGGCACCGTGCCCAATGTCGGTCTGATGGCGCAGCAGGCCGAGGAGTACGGCTCGCATGACAAGACGTTCGAGATCCCCGAGGACGGCGTCGCCGACATCGTCGATCTCGAAACCGGCGAAGTACTGCTGACGCAAAACGTCGAGACCGGCGATATCTGGCGGATGCCCATCGTGACCGACGCGGCGATCCGGGACTGGGTCAAGCTGGCCGTCACCCGGGCGCGAAACTCGGGCATGACCGTGGTGTTCTGGCTGGACACCGAACGGCCGCACGAGGCCGAGCTGCGTAAGAAGGTGAAGGCTTACCTCAAGGACTACGACACCGAGGGCCTCCAGATCCAGATCATGCCGCAGGTGTGGGCGATGCGGTACACGCTGGAGCGGGTGGTGCGCGGGCAGGACACCATCGCCGCGACCGGGAACATCTTGCGCGACTACCTGACTGACCTGTTCCCGATCCTGGAGCTGGGTACCAGCGCCAAGATGCTGTCCATCGTGCCGCTGATGGCCGGCGGCGGAATGTATGAGACTGGAGCGGGTGGTTCAGCCCCCAAGCATGTCCACCAGCTGGTCGAGGAGAACCATTTGCGGTGGGACTCGCTCGGTGAATACCTGGCGCTGGGAGCGTGTTTCGAGGACATCGGGATCAAGACCGGCAACGAGCGGGCCAAGATTCTGGGCAAGACGCTTGACGATGCGATCGGTAAGTTGTTGGACAACAACAAGAGCCCGTCACGCAAGACCGGTGAGCTCGACAACCGCGGCAGCCAGTTCTACCTGGCGCTGTACTGGGCGCAAGAACTCGCCGCGCAGCAAGGCGACGAGGAATTGCGCAAGCACTTCGCCCCGCTGGCCGAGGAACTGGGCAAGGACGAAGACGCCGTCGTCACCGAACTCGCGAAGGCGCAGGGCGAACCCGTCGACATCGGCGGCTATTACCGGCCGGACGACGAGAAGCTCACCGCGGTGATGCGGCCGAGCGAGACGCTCAACGCCGCGCTGGCTGAGGTGCGCGACTGATCGTCAGTCGACCAGCCCGCGAAGCGTCTCGATCAGCTTGACCCGCTCCGCGGCGGTGCCGGCGATGGGTGCCACGTTCAGGGTGGTGACCCCTGCCTCGCGGAAGGCCGCAACCCGTTCCTTGACGAACCCCGGCGTACCGATCAGCGAGACGTCGCGCACCAGCTCGTCGGGAACCGCCTTGGCGGCGGCTTCCTTGTCGCCGGCTAGATACAGCTCCTGAATACGGTCGGCCGCTGCGCCGTATCCGTAGCGGGTGGCCAGGGTGTGGTAGAAGTTCTTCCCCTTGGCGCCCATGCCGCCGATGTAGAGCGCCAGATGCGGCTTGACGATTTCCCTTAGCGGCTCGACGTTTTCGCCGATGGCCAGGGTCGGGCCGGCGAACACCTCCAGCTCTCCCAAAGCCGGGTCGCGGTTCGCTTGGCCGGTGGCCAGCGCCTTGCCCCAGACGTCCCGGGCTTTCTCCGGCAGAAAGAAAATCGGCTGCCACCCCTCGGCGACCTCGGCGGCCAGCTCGACGTTCTTAGGTCCCAGCGCGGCAATCAGGACTGGAATACGTTCGCGGACAGGCTTATTGATGAGCTTCAGCGCCTTGCCCAGGCCGGTGCCCTGCTCGGCGGGCAGCGGAATCGTGTAGTGGGTACCCTCGTATCGCAGCGTCTCGCGCCGCCACACCTGCCGGCAGATCTCGATGACCTCGCGGGTGCGCGCAATCGGCGCATCGTAGGGCACACCGTGGAAACCCTCCATCACCTGAGGGCCCGAGGCGCCCAAACCAAGGATGAACCGGCCGTCGGAGACATAGTCCAGACCGGCGGCGGTCATCGCGGTCAGCGTGGGCGTCCGGGTGTAGAGCTGCAGGATGCCCGAGGCCAACTCAACGCGGTCGGTGCTGGCTGCCAGATAGCCAAGCGCGCTCACCGCGTCGAACGAATACGCCTCGGGGACAAAGACAATGTCCAGGCCGGCGCGTTCGAGGTCGGCCACCTCGGCGGCGACCTCCTTGAAGCCGCCCGCGTAGTTGATCCCTAATCCGATTCGCATGCCGCGCTGCTCCCTGTGCTCTAGGTCCTGGTGAACTGGTCGGCCAGTTCGAGGGCTTCCTGCTGGATTCTCCCGAATTGTGCGCCCATCGCCTCGGCCAACGCCGTCGCGCCGGAGAGCGGTCGCACCATCACCTTAAAGTCGTCGATCAGACCGTCGTCGTTGACGTGGAGGAAGTCGCAGCCGTTGACCGTCACGCCGGGCGCACCCGCGATTCCGGCCTCGAACTCCAGGGCGTGGTTACCGCCATTGCTGTCCTGGATCTCGCGGACGTAGCGAAAGTCCTCGAAGACCCGCAGCACGCCGCGCAGGATCGCCGCGGTGATCGGCTTGCCGACGTAGGGCTGGAAGGCCACCGGGCTGGTGAACACAACGTCATCGGCGAGCATGGCCTGGATGGCCGCTTCGTCGCGATCTTCGACCGCCTTGCGAAAGGGATGCATCAAACACCTCGAATGGTCAATTTGCTGAGTAGCTCTGTCCGACAGTAAGGCCTAGGGCGCCGGGTCCGTCAGGTAGTGGGCCAGCACCGGCCGCAGCCACTCGATGAGCTGCGCGTCGGCCATTCCGGTCAGCGGCGGCACCGCGAGGATGTAGCGGGCCACGGCCAGGCCAAGCAGTTGTGACCCCACCAGGGCGGCCCGTTCGGGAGCGCGATCGGGCACGACCGCGGCGAGCGCCGGGGCTACTTGGCCGACGAAAACTTCGAGCAGAGCGTCGGCGGCGATCCGGTTCGTCGCGGCGGCCCGCAGCAGCGGGAGGAACGGCCCCTGCGGACCCCAGACCGACACGAACAACGGCAACAGGACGTCTGCGATCCGATCCGGTGCGACAGCCGACAGATCGGGAAATGCGATGTCGAATCGCGAGACTGCCGCGAAGAGCCCTGCTTTGCTGCCGAAATAGTGCATGACCAGCGCGGGGTCGACCCCGGCCGCCGATGCGACCGAGCGGATGGTCGTGCGCTCGAAGCCGTGGCTGCCGAACTGCGATCGCGCGCTGTCCAGGATCGCTGCCCGGGTGGCCTGGCCATCGCGCCCTTCTCGGGCCTTCGGTGGCATGGGAGAAGTGTATTCAACAATTGTTGACATCGTCGGACCAACAGCCTAGCTTCGAGTTCAACAGTTGTTGATATACCGACGAGAGGTCACGCTCATGACCATCACCGCCATCCAGATCGGCCTCGACCCGGACGTCATCGATTACTCCTCGGCCGACTTCGCACAGTTTCCCGGCCTGTCGAGGGAAAAGCTGCGCGCTGCCAACGAAGAAAACGTGAGCGGCCTGCGCGCCGCCGGTTACGAGGTCGACAACTGCCTGATCGACTTCGGTCGGGCCGGCGCCGACAAGGCCGGCAAGTGGCTGGCAGCCAAGCGCTACGACGCGGTGCTGATCGGTGCGGGCGTGCGGCTGGTCGCCGCCAACACATTGCTTTTCGAGGCGATCATCAACGCCGCGCACGTGGCCCAGCCCGGTTGCCGCTTCGTGTTCAACCGCGCGGCCATCGCCACCCCTGACGACATCCGTCGCTGGTACCCGAACCCGGGCGCGGTGGCGTGATGGCCACTCACGACGTTGACGTCCTGGTGGTCGGCGCAGGGCCGACCGGGCTTCTCGCCGCCGGTGACCTGGCACGCGCGGGTCGGTCGGTCAACGTGTTGGAGCGCTGGCCGGCGATCAACCCGTCAAGCCGCGCGTTCGCCACGATGGCGCGCACGTTGGAGGTACTGGACGCCCGCGGAATCGCCGACGATCTGCTCGCGCGTGCGCACAAGGCTTCGGGTGTAACCATTTTCGGCGGCGCCCGCATCGACCTGACCCACCTCGACTCGCCTTACCAGTTCGCGATGATCACCCCGCAGACCAATGTCGACCAGGCGCTGGGCGCCTACGCCGTCGCGCAGGGCGCCGTGGTTCGACGCGGCATCGAAGTCGTCGGGCTCGAACAAGACGCCGACGGGGTGTCGGTATGGACACGGCCGCACCATGGCGGCACGCAGACGCGTTGGCGGGCGAAGTATTTGATCGGAGCCGACGGGGCGCACAGCACGGTTCGCGGATTGCTCGGCGTGAATTTCCCCGGCAAAACGGTCTTGTCGTCGATCGCGCTCGCCGATGTCAAGCTGGCGCATGGGCCGACCGGTGGCGGGCTGACGCTGGGCAGCACTCGCAACGAGTTCGCGTTCTTGGCACCGTACGACCGTCACGACGGGGATGGTTGCTGGTACCGCGCGATGGTGTGGGATCGCAAGCATCAGGTGTCCGACAGCGAGCCGGTGGATCAGGATGAAATCGCGCGGGTTCTCGCGCGGGCGAGGAAGGCAGATCCAGGCTTGCTTGAGGTGGGTTGGAAGTCCAGATTTCATTGCGACGAAAGGCAAGTCGAGCGCTATCGGCATCGTCGGGTCTTCCTGGCCGGCGACGCGGCGCACGTGCATTCGCCGATGGGCGGTCAGGGCATGAACACCGGCATCCAGGACGCCGCGAACCTGGCCTGGAAACTCGATGCGGCGCTCACCGGCGCCGATGACGCCGTGCTGGACAGCTATCACGATGAGCGTCATCCGATCGGCAAGCGGGTCCTGTTGCAGTCGGGAATGATGGCGCGCGGCGTTACCCTTCATCCGCGGATCGCGCGTGGTCTACGAAACCTGCTGGCACCCAGGCTTCTACGAATTCCCCGGGTGCGTGACGCGGTGGCCGGCAGCTTCGCCGGTACGACGTTGCGCTACCCGCATCGGGCAGGCGAAAGCGCTTTGGTGGGCACTCGCGCGACGCAGATTCCGCTGCTCCACGACCGGCTGATCGAGCTGCAGCGCGAGCCGGGCTTCGTGCTCATTCGCGAGTGCGGCAGGCCCGCGGTCGGCGTAGCCGACCTGCACCAAGCGGAGCGGGCTGACTCGGGGCCCGCGGTATTGGTGCGGCCTGACGGGTACATCGCGTGGGCCGGCGACTCGGCCGACTGCTCGGAATGGCTTGACGCACTCGCCCGGTGGGCCGCACCGGCCGCGCGTCCGCACGTCGTGTCGGCGACCGGCTGAGGTTCAGCTGGCGGGCGGGTCCTCGACGGCGCGCAGCGGCCGGCTGTGCTCGTCGAGGCTGTGCTGCTCAAGGAAACCGGTGATGACCTCGGTCACCAGTTCCGGGGCCTCGAACATCGGAATGTGTCCGAGTCCGTCGAGTTCGGTAACCCGCGTTCCAGCGGGAAGTTGGGCCTGGTAGTACCGGTGAGACCGCGGTGCGGGGAACACTCGGTCCTTTCCGCAGATCACCAGGTGCGCGGGAACCGCGGTCTGCGCCAACTCCAGCAGGCCGGGCAGCAGCAGCGCTTTGCCCATCAGCTGGAAGTAGGCGGGGCAGTGCGCCGCGTCGTCGGCGATGGCCTCGAGTTCACTGTCACTGACACCGTCGGGTGTCCCGCTGATCGGCAGAGTGGCGAGCTGACGACTGAAAGGCAGCTGCAACGCGCGCGGTCCTGCCAAACGTGCCAGTGCCAAGAAGGGCAGCCCACTGACGAACTTGGCGATCACTTCGAATTTGGTCGGGGCCCAGCGGGTCCAGCCGCCGGCCGGCGCGATGCCGGTGACCGTGCGTGCCCGGCCGCGGCGTTCCAGCTCGAACGCCACCCATCCGCCCAGTGAATTGCCGACGATGTGGGCGGTGTCCCAGCCCAATTCGTCCAGCTGCCGCTCGACGTGGTCGGCCAGCACGGCCGAACTCAGGAACCAAGTGCCGGCGCGCGGGCCGCCGTTGTGGCCGGCCATTGTCGGAGCAAACACCTCGTAGCGGCCGGTATCGGCCAGCTGCGGTGCGACCTTCTGCCACACCACTTGCGATATCAGGAAGGGGTGCAGCAACAGCACCGGTTCGCCTGAGCCGAGATGGATCGGCGCGCGAGAGGTCATGCCGCCGACATTAAGGTGATACCAGCGGTACCGCAAGGAGCGCTGGTGTCCGCGTGAAAAGATCAAGTCATCATGAGTACTACGCCGACGACGACGCAGTGGGGGTACGTCCAGCCGCGCAGCGGCGAGGGGGACAAAGCGATGAGGAGGAGCGGCGTCAATGGGTGACGGCGGATCCCGCCGGGTTTTCTCCGGCGTGCAGCCCACCTCCGACTCGCTCCACCTCGGAAATGCGCTGGGGGCCGTGGCTCAGTGGGCTCAGTTGCAAGACGACCACGACGCCTTCTTCTGCGTCGTCGACCTGCACGCGATCACCGTCCCGCAAGACCCCGCCGTGTTGCGCCGGCGCACCCTGGTGACCGCCGCGCAGTACCTGGCGCTGGGCATCGACCCCGGCCGCAGCACGATCTTCGTGCAGAGCCACGTGCCCGCGCACGCTCAGCTGGCCTGGGTGCTGGGCTGCTTCACCGGTTTCGGCCAGGCCGCGCGGATGACACAGTTCAAAGACAAGTCGACGCGCCAGGGCAGCGACGCGACCACGGTGGGCCTGTTCACCTATCCGGTGTTACAGGCCGCCGACGTGCTGGCCTACGACGCCGAATTGGTGCCGGTCGGTGAAGACCAGCGCCAGCACCTGGAGTTGGCGCGCGACGTCGCGCAGCGATTCAACGGCCGCTATCCCGACACGTTTGTGGTTCCCGAGGTCCTGATTCCAAAGGCCACCGCGAAGATTTACGACCTGCAGGACCCGTCGTCGAAGATGAGCAAGTCGGCAGCCACCGACGCCGGTCTGATCAGCCTGCTCGATGATCCAGCGGTGTCCGCCAAGAAGATTCGGTCTGCGGTGACCGACAGCGAACGGGAGATCCGCTTCGACCCGGAGACCAAAGCCGGGGTGTCGAACCTGTTGACCATTCAGTCTGCGGTCACCGGTGCCGGAATCGACGCGCTGGTCGACGGTTATGCCGGACGCGGTTACGGCGATCTGAAGAAGGACACCGCCGAGGCTATCGTGGAGTTCGTAACCCCGATCAAGGCCCGGGTCGACGAATTGCTCACAGATCCAACAGAACTGGAGGAAGTGCTGGCCACCGGGGCGGCACGGGCCGACGATGTAGCCGCAAAAACGGTCGACCGAGTCTATGACCGGCTCGGATTTTTGCCGAGACGTCCCTAGCGAGTTGTCGTGAGCGAACCGGCCAAGCCAGGGATTCTCGATCGGCTGCGGGCGCGGTACGCATGGTTCGACCACGCAATGCGGGCCAACGATTGGTTCGATGAGTGCCGGGGAAACTTCTTTGCCGCCGGGCTGACGTACTACACGATCTTCGCGTTGTTCCCCTTGCTGATGGTCGGTTTCAGCGTCGCCGGGTTCCTGCTGTCGCGTAGGCCGGCTGTGCTGACCGCGATCGACAACAAGGTCAGGTCCGCGGTGCCCGGCGCGCTCGGACAGCAGATACTCGATCTGATGAACTCAGCGATCGACGCGCGGACGTCGGTGGGTGTCATCGGCTTGACCGTCGCGCTATGGGTCGGCCTGAACTGGATGGGCAATCTTCGCGTTGCGCTGACGGAAATGTGGCGGCAGCCTGAGGATTCGCACGGATACATTCGCACCAAGTTCTCCGACCTGGGGGCGATGGTGTCGTCGTTCGTGGCCATTTTCGCCACGCTCGCGCTCAGTGCGCTCGCCGGTGCGGCATCGATGGCCCGAGTATTGGGGTGGCTGGGCCTGCACGACCTGCCGGTGCTGGACGGGATTCTTCGCGCCGTGTCGATATTGGTGTCATTTCTGTTGTCGTGGTTGGTGTTCGGCTGGATGATCGCACGGCTACCACGGGACCCCGTCAACTTCGCCAGCTCGATTCGGGCAGCGTTGCTCGCGGCGGTCGGCTTCGAGTTGTTCAAGTTGGTCGCGGCGATCTATTTGAAATCCGTGCTACACAGCCCCGCTGGTGCGACCTTCGGCCCCGTGCTGGGCCTGATGGTGTTCGCCTACGTCACGGCGCGGCTGCTGCTTTTCGCGACCGCGTGGGCGGCGACGTCCACCGACAACCTGCCCGCGGCGCCGGTCGAGACGCCCGAGCCCATCGTCATCACGCCCAGAGTGCCTCCGGCCGACGGGCTCAAGGCGCGGCAGATAATTACCGCTGCCGTAGTAGGTGCCGTTGGGGCACTTGGTCTTTCCAGACTGAGCCGACGCAGCAGAGAAGACTAGTCCTAACATCGCGGGCATCTCTTTACCGACACGATTTGGCCACGAGGGGGCGCGTCGACCTCCGCGCGTGTCATTCTCTGGAGCAGGAATATATTGCGCTACGCAAAGGCGGGTAGGCGATGTCAGCTCCAAATCTCTTCCACAAATTGGCCGCGGAGACTATCGGCACCTTTTGGCTGGTGCTCGGCGGCGTTGGCAGCGCGGTCTTTTCGCTGAAGGCCCAGTCTGACCTCTTCTCGCTTGGTATCGGTTATCTGGGTGTCGCACTGGCTTTCGGTCTGACCGTGCTGACCGGTGTGTACGCGTTCGGGACAATCTCGGGCGGGCATTTCAACCCGGCGGTCACTCTCGGTGCGGCACTGGCTCGCCGCGTGGAATGGAAAGTGCTGCCGGCATATTGGATCGTTCAGGTGATCGGTGGTCTGCTCGGAGCGTTGGTGGTCTACTTCATCGCGTTCGGCAAGCCCGGGTTCGTCGCGACGGGGCATATGGCGGCCAACGGCTATGGCGCACACTCACCCACGGGCTATTCAATGGGTGCCGTCATCCTCGCTGAGATCGTCTTGACGGCCGTATTTCTGTTCGTCATCCTTGGCTCGACCGACGTGCGGGCGCCGAAAGGCTTCGCGGGCTTGGCTATCGGCTTGACCTTGACGATCATCCACCTGGTGGCCATTCCGATCTCCAACACGTCGGTCAACCCCGCCCGGTCGACCGCTGTCGCGTTCTTCAACGGGGATGGTGCTCCTGCGCAGCTGTGGGTGTTCTGGCTTGCACCGCTGGTCGGCGGGGCGATCGCCGGTGTCGCCTATCCGTTGTTGTTCGGCCGGGCCGAGGAGGACGAGGCCCCGCCCACCAAGAACACGCCCACCCAGACCGCGTAGCTAGTGCCGGTGGGCAGGCTGCGCATCGCGAATGCCAGCCCCCCATCGAAAACGTCAGCGAGACAGCGGAAATCAGCTAAGGAAGCAGCGTGCAGAAGCCGTCCGATCTATCCATCGCGGTCGCCCACACCCGCCGGTAGCAAACTTTATCTACCGGTCAGCCAGGTGCCGCCGGCCATGACATCTCTGATCCGATAATCCGATTCCAGCACAACGAGATTGGCTGCGGCGCCGACGCGCAAGTCGCCGACGTCACCGATGCCGAGTGCTCGGGCCGGGGTCATCGACGTCATGCGCACCGCCGCGATCAGCCCGGCGTCCCGGTCGGCGCCGAGGCCGGCCACCGCAGCAAAGAGCTGATCCATGGTTGCGGTGCTGCCCGCGATGGTCGAGGTGCCCCGCACCCGTGCCACCCGGTCGACAACGTCGACCGACACTGCGCCGAGCTGAAATTCGCCGTCGCTCACTCCCGCCGCTGCCGTGGCGTCGGTGACCAACGCGACCCGGCCGGCTCCAGTCGCCGCGACCGTCGCGTTCACCACCGCCGGGTGGACGTGGACGCCGTCCGCGATCAGCTCGACGGTCACCCGGGCATCCTCCAGCAACGCGAGAGCGGGTCCTGGCTCACGATGGTGAAATGGCCGCATCGCATTGAACAGATGAGTGCCGACCGTTGCGCCACGGTCGATGGCGTGCCGGGTCTGCTCGTAGCCGGCATCCGTATGCCCCAGGGCCACAACCACTCCGGCGCCGACCAACCGGGTGATCGCGTCCTCGCTGCCTGGCCGCTCGGGAGCCAGCGTGACCATCCGGATAGCGCCGTCGCCGGCAGCCAACAGTGTGTCGATTTCAGCCGGCGTCGGGTCGCGGAGCTGGGTGTGGTCGTGCGCACCGCAATGCGCCGCGCTCAGCCACGGCCCTTCCAGATGGATACCTGCGATGACGCCCGCGCGGGTCGATTCGGCGAGCACCCGCACGGCCGCAAGCAGACCGGCCGGCGGCGCGGTGACCAGGCTGGCCAGCGTGGTGGTGGTGCCGTGCCCGCGGTGAAACGCCGCCGCGCGCTGAATCTCGGAGACGTCGCCGTTGGTGTATGTCGCGCCGCCGCCGCCGTGGACGTGTATGTCGACAAATCCGGGCACGATCACCACATCGGGTAGGTCGAGGTCGGGGGGCCGAGGCGGCGCACCTGCGCCGCAGCCCACGATCCGGGCGCCCGACGTTTCTACCCAGCCCGGCCTGCAGACGTCCCGCTCGAGTACGACCGTACCCGCGGCGATCAGTGGCATGCCGGGACATCCGCTGGCACACTGGGACTTTCGTCAGGGGGAGTTTCGTCAGGCCAGCGGCCGTTGTTCTCCCAGAAGTGGCGGATGTCTTCGAGCTGTCGCCCTTTGGTTTCCGGGGCGAAGCGGTAGACCATGACGAATCCCACGATCGCCAGCAGCGCGAAGACGGTGAACATCCCGGCGCCACCCAGCGAATTCAGCATGGTCAGAAAGACGGACTCGATCAGCGCGTTGGCCGTCAAATTGGCGGTCAGCATCGCGCTGGAGCCCAGTGACCGCAGGTGCGCCGGGAAACTCTCCCCGGCGTAGACCCAGACCAGGGCTCCGAAACCGAAGGTGAATCCCATCGTGAACAGCAGGAGTCCGGCATACCCGAAACCGGAGACGGCGCTGGAATTCGCGGTGAATACGGCGATCAGCACCGTGTCCCCGAGAATCATCGCAGCAATGCCGGACAGCAGAATGGGCCGCCGCCCGATCCGGTCGACCAGAACCAGCGAGACCAGCACAGCGACCAGCGAGGCCAGCTGTACCAGCGCAGGGAGCACGAGCAGGGCAAAGTTGCCTTGAAACCCCATGGCCTGGAACAGCAGCGGGCTGTAGTAGATGATGCCGTTGATGCCGCTCAGCTCGGCGAAGAAACCGAGCCCGACGACGAACAACGTGGCGCGAAGATACGGCAGGCGAAGCATCTCGAGGATCGATCCGCCCCGTTCTTCGCGCATGGCGTCGGCGATCTCGGCGAGTTCCTTCTCGACGTCGCTATTCGGTTCGATCCGCAGCAGCGAACGGCGGGCATCGTCGACTCGATCCTTGAACAGGTACCACCGTGCGGTATCGGGTGTGGAGGCCAACAGCGGCAGAACCAGCAGAGCTGGGACTGATGCCAGGCCGAGCATCCATCGCCAGCTGCCCGAATCGGCCAGCATGAAAGCGGACAGATAACCCGCGATGATCCCCAGAATGGTCGCTACCTGGTAGGTGACCAGCAGCGAACCGCGCAGTCGGGCCGGCGCCGATTCGGCGATGAACACCGGAGTCACGGTGGCGGACAAGCCGATCGTCATACCGAGCAACATGCGTGCCGCCATCAGCCACGGCATCGACACAGCCGCGGCGCCCAGCAGCGAGAACACCGCGTAGCCGGCCGCCACCAGCATCATCGACCGCTTGCGACCGATCGCGTTGGCCAGGAATCCGCCGCTGAGCGCACCGCAGATCTCCCCGACCACCACGATCGTGGTCAGCAACTCCTGCTTGCGTACGGTCAAGTTGAAATCGTTGGTGATGAACAGCAATGCGCCGGCGATGTTGGACAAGTCGTAGCCACAGATGATGCCCAGGGTCGCCGCAGTGACGGCAATCAGCAATCGCCGTCGGGTTCGCAGAGACTCGCCGATGCGGCCCACAAGCTCCCCTCCGGGTAGCCGCCCGGTCCGTGGTCGCCGCCTAGTGCTGCGGCCGTCGGTTCATCGAGCGAGCCACCATAATCAAGCCGAACACGACGACCGTACCGATGACCGCGACACCGACCCTAACCGGCAGAGCGTCCGCGGCGGGTATCAGCGCGGCGGCATTCGAGGTGGGCCCGGCGGCGTTGTCACCGGTCGCCGCAGGGTTAGGGGTCGTCAGCGACGGGTCGGGTTCGATAAGCGTTCCCACCCGCGTTCCTGGCGCGGTCGCAAAGCCGTAATCCAGCAAATGGGCGGCTTGCTGCCACGGCGCGATGGGCTGACGGGTGCCGTGCAGCAACACTGCCATCAGCCGGCGCCCGTCGCGGTTCGCAGCACCGACAAAGGTCTGCCCGGCGTCGTCGGTGTAGCCGGTCTTGCCGCCTAGCGCGCCGGGGTAGTGGTAGAGCAGCTGATTGTCGTTTTCCAGCTCGTAGCCGGGACTGTCGGCGTGTCCGGGGAAGTCGAACTTCTGGGTGTGCACGATGTCGGCGAAAGTCGAGTTCTGCCAGGCGTATCGGTAGAACAACCCGATGTCGTACGCCGATGTGCTCATGCCGGGTCCGTCCAGCCCCGACGGTGTCGCGGCGCGGGTGTCGCGGCCGCCGAGTTTGGCGGCCAGCGCGTTGATCTTGTCCAGCGTCATCGGCATGCCGCCCAGTTGCATCGCCAACGAGTGTGCGGCGTCGTTGCCGGAGTGCATCAGCAGCCCGTGCAGCAACTGGTTGACGGTGTAGGTGCCACCCGGGGCAACGCCGACCCGGGTGCCCTCCGCGGCGGCATCGTCTGGCGTGCCGTCGACGGTCTTGTTGAGGTTGAGCTCACGCAGCGACGCCGTCGCGACGAGCACCTTGATGACACTGGCGGGGCGGTGACGACCGTGTGGGTCGCGGGCGGCGACGATGGCGCCGCTGTCCAGGTCGGCCACCACCCAGGCCTCGGCGGAGACGTCGCCCGGCACCGGGGGAGTGCCTGCCGCGGTGACCACACCGCAGCCGCCCAGGGAATTACCGCCGATCGGCGAGGGCGGCACGGGCAGCGGCAGCGGCGGGTCGCCGGCCTGCGGGACTTCCGAGGAGTCCACCGCGGGCGGGGTCGCCACCTTGAACGGGCACAGGTCGTGCACGACAGCGGGATCGGCCAACGCAGCGGGCATGCCGAGCAGCGCCGGCGTGCTCAGCATGAAACCCGCCGCTGCCAGGCATGACGCGCGGCGGAAGGCGGGCCCTGAGAGAAACATTGCTGTGCAGAGTAGGCGATCGGCGGCCCGATTCCGGGGAGCCGCGCTGTGACTGGTGTTACGGATGTTGCAAATCCAGGTAACAGATGCCGGCCCCCGCGATGCGGCCCAGCCACAGTCGCCCCGGCGTTTCCACCACGCCGGTAACCAGGCCGAAGTCCGGATGCTGGGTGCGGAGTTGGCACACCACACGCCCGCCGTCGGGGTCGAACGCGACAACCCACACCGTCGACTTGGGGTTGGGCAGCAGGCGGTAGGGCAGCAGCCGCCACATCAGGCTGCGGATGATCGGTGCGCGCGGGCCCAGCCACTCGTTGAGCGCGTTGCGGTCCGAGACCAGCGCCACCCAGATCCGACCATCGAGGCCAGTGGAGATGTTGTCGGGATAGCCGGGCAGGGCGGTGACCAACGGGGTGATTGTGCCGGCGGACTCTCCGGTGAGCCAGTATTTGGACAGCCGACATCCAGCGCTCTCGGCGAACACCACTGCCGACTCGTCATTGGTCAGCGTCACGCCGTTGGCAAAGTACAGCCCGCCGGCCAGCTCGCTGACCGTCCCGTCCGTATCGAGCCGGAACAGCGACCCGCTCGGGCGTCCCTCGATGACCGAGCCCTTGTAGTATTCGTAGTAGAAGCGGCTGGTCGATTCGGTGAAAAAGATTGTGCCGTCTGATGATTCGACGACATTCGAACAGAAGGTCAGCGGGCGGCCGTCAATCTCGGCGACAAGTGTCTCTATTGCGCCGGTGGCCGGGTCGTACCGCAGCAGGCCGCGGTGGCTGTCGCAGATCAGCAGGCGGCCGTCGCGGGCGACCGCCAGGCCCAGCGGGCGCCCGCCGGTGTCGGCGACCACCTGAACGGAACCGCCGTCGGGGCTGATCCGGACGATGCGGCCGTCCTCGACGCCGGTCCAGATGTTGCCGTCAGCATCGGCGACGACGTCCTCGGGAGCGGTCCCAGGCACCGCGACCAGATGCAGCTCCGCGGTGAAATCGGGTGCCGGTAATGGCTGTGAGGGCGGTGGCTGCCACCGGATCGGGTCGATGGTGGGTTTGGTCACAGGCGACTCCCAGTGTCTTTGAGCACGCCGCGCACGATGGCTTCGATGGTTTCGAACTCGGCTTGTCCGCTGATCAGCGGTGGTGCGAGCTGGATGACGGAATCGCCGCGATCGTCGGTGCGGCAGTACAGCCCGCCTTCGAACAACCCGATGGAGACCCGGCTCAACAAAGCGCGTTTCTCGTCGGCGTCGAAGGTCTGCTTGGTTGCTTTGTCTTTCACCAGCTCGATGCCGAAGAAGTACCCCTCGCCGCGGACGTCGCCGACGATCGGCAGGTCGTAGAGCTTTTCCAGGGTGGCGCGCAGCGCCGGGGACTGCTGTTTGACGCGGTCGTTGAGACCTTCGCGTTCGAAGATGTCGAGGTTGGCCAGCGCGACCGCTGTGGACACCGGATGGCCGCCGAAGGTGTAGCCGTGCGGAAACATCGTCTCGCCGTCGTTGAACGGCTCGAACAGCTTCTCGCTGGCGATCATCGCGCCAAGGGGCGAGTATCCAGACGTCAAACCCTTGGCGCAGGTGATCATGTCGGGCACGTAGTTGAAATCGGAGCAGGCGAACATCGACCCGATGCGGCCGAAAGCGCAGATCACTTCGTCGGAGACCAGCAGCACGTCGTAGTAGTCGCAGATCTCCCGGACCCGTTCGAAATACCCGGGCGGCGGTGGGATCGAGCCGCCCGCGTTCTGCACCGGTTCGAGGAATACCGCGGCGACGGTGTCGGGTCCCTCGAATTCGATGGCCTCGGCGATGCGGTCGGCGGCCCACTGCCCGAAGGCCTTGATGTCGGTGTCGACCGGTGCGGGCGCACGGTAGAAATTGGTGTTGGGCACTCGGAAGCCACCGGGCGTGACGGGCTCGAAAGGCGCCTTGTACTTCGGTAGGCCGGTGATCGCCAGCGCCCCCTGGGTGGTGCCGTGGTAGGCGACCGCGCGTGAAATGACCTTGTGCTTACCGGGTTTGCCGATGAGCTTGAAGTACTGCTTGGCCACTTTCCACGCGGTCTCGACCGCCTCGGTACCGCCGCTGGTGAAGAACACCCGATTCAGGTCGCCTGGGGCATAGTTTGCGAGCCGCTCGGACAGCTCGATCGCGGTGGGCGTGGCGTATCCCCACAGCGGAAAGAACGCCAATGTCTCAGCTTGCCGGGCGGCGGCCTGGGCAAGCTCGGCTCTCCCGTGACCGACCTGCACCGTGAACAAACCAGACAGGCCGTCGAGGTAGCTTTTGCCGCGGTCATCGAAGATCGTCACGCCTTCACCGCGGGTGATGACCGGCGGTGTGATATCCGGGCCGTGCCGCGCGAAGTGCAGCCAGAGGTGGTCGAGCATGGTGTTCGTGAGCCTAGCGCTCGGTTCGATGGCCCGGCGCCTCCCTCGCGCCGTTTCGGCGCTCGGCGTCGCCGGGCTACGCTGACGCCATGACCTCAACGCAGGTCACCGAATTCGAAGCGTTGCGGCCGCATCTCATGTCGGTCGCCTATCGGCTGACCGGTACCGTGGCCGATGCCGAGGACATCGTCCAGGAAGCCTGGCTGCGCTGGAATTCGGCCGGTGCCCGCGGCCCGATCGCCGACTTACGGGCCTGGCTCACTACCGTGGTTAGCCGGCTCGGGCTGGATCGATTGCGGTCGGCTGCGCACCGGCGGGAAACCTACACCGGCAACTGGCTGCCCGAGCCGGTGGTGACCGGCGTCGACGGGGCCGATCCGCTGTCTGCCGTAGTGGCGCAAGAGGATGCCCGGTTCGTGGCGATGGTTGTGCTGGAACGTCTTTCGCCCGATCAGCGGGTCGCGTTCGTGCTGCACGACGGATTCGCCGTCCCGTTCGCCGAAGTGGCACAAGTGCTGGAAACCACCGAGACTGCCGTCCGGCAGCTGGCCTCGCGGGCCCGCAAGGCCATCACCACGTCGCCGCCACCGCAACCCGACCCGTCGCACAACGAGGTGGTCGGCAAGCTGATGGCCGCGATGGCCGACGGCGACCTGGACGCCGTGGTGGCGCTGTTGCATCCCGACGTGACGTTCACCGGCGATTCGGATGGCAAGGCGCCCACGGCAGTTCAGGTCATCCATGGCGCGGACAAGGTCGTCCGGTTCATGCTCGGGCTTGCCCAGCGCTATGGCCCGTCGATGTATACCGCGTATGAGCTGGGGTTCATCAACGGCGAGCTCGGCATCTACACGGCTGGCCTGCCGGCCAGCGACGGATACCGCGAAATGCTGCCGCGGATCATGGCGATGACAGTGCGCGACGGAAAGGTCTGCGCCCTATGGGATATCGCCAATCCCGAGAAATTCACCGGCTCTCCGTTGCGGACTCACCCGTCATCCACGGAACGCGGCACGCATCACCCGAATTGAAGCCCTGCTCAGTGATGCCCAGTGCAGTGTTCATCCGCGCCCGCATGTTTTCCGTGCCTATCTGATAGGTCAGCTCGATTACACCGTTCTCGCCGAAGCGGATCCGTAGGTCGGCTACCTGGTCGTCGGTGACGCTGTGCGGATCGGTGGTCATCGCGTCGGCATAGGCGATCGCGGCCCGCTCATCCTCGGTGAAACGTGGCGAAGTGGCGTAGTTGTCGATGTCCTTGATGCGCTCGACGTCCAATCCGTCGAGGCGCAGCAGCATCGACCCGAAGTCGACACACCACGAGCAGCCGATGGTGCGCGCAGTCCAGAGCACCGCCAGCTCGCGCACGCTGGTCGGTAGTCTGCGTGAGGCCGACCGCAACATGGTCTCGTGGACTGCGTACGTGATCAGCAATCGCGGGTGGTGCGCGGTGACGGCCACAGGCTCGGGGACCTCCCCGTAGCGCCGCTTCGCGTAGCGGTACATCGCGCGGATCAGCCAGTTGGCCCGTTTAGGCGGCAAAGGTTCGATGCGGGTTTTCTGTGTCATGTAAGTCAGACGGCACAACCGCAGAAATTGTGACGCGCGGTGCCGAACCGGGACTTGTATTCGTCTTGCAAGTACGCCATATTTCCAGGTCCGCTGGCGTATAAAATTCACTCGTCCTCATCCCGAGCGGGGGCTTGGTCAGCGAGGCGGCATGAATGTCGACACTGCACCTCACACCCAACGATCGTCGATAACACCTGCGTCCGACTCGTGCCGGGGCCGCGGAGTGCTTGTCGGCGCGTTCGCCGTGCTTGACGCGCTGGCCCATGCGGACGACGGTTGCTGCGGCCGGATCTGGAGTAACACCTATACGCGCAAAGTCATTGGCGATTAAGCGGTTCCGGTACCGCGATGCAAATTTGTGGTCCGGGGCGGACGATAAGGCGGGTGATGTCGGTGAACCGCTCGCCGTCGATGATCGGCGACAGCGGTTGATGCTCGGCTTCAATCACCATTTCTCGGCCACTGACATCACGCATCCCTGCCGAGCGAATCGCCCGGCCGTCGACCAATCCCGGAAGGTTGGCAATCATGTGCGCCGCGGGTATCGCGCCGGCCTGAAAGTGCACAACACCGGCTGCACGCGCCAGCGCGAAAACCCGCAGAACACCACCGAGATTCACGTCGAACGCGCCCGCGTGCAGCGCGTTGTGCGTCCGCGTGCGCACCTCTTGTCCGTCGATGACGACGCGCGCACTCGTCCTGGTGAACAGCTCGGCCGGCCGGCCGTCGCGTCGACAACCGGGATGCAGCGTAGTCAGCAACCGCCCGGCCGATCACGCGCGTGCCAGAACGAGTCCTCCGTACAGCGTCATACCGCCGTCGGAGTGTCGCCAGATCCGTCGCGGATCGTGTCGGTAGGTCGCCCAGTGGTCCATGACGAACCACAGGCGCGAACCGACGATCGCCGGCACGAACATGATCAAGGTCGCGATGCTCGCCGGTTCGCGAGGCATTCCGAGGCTCGGCGCAATCGCGTACATCACGTAGAAGCCGCACACCAGCCCCACATAGAGCAGCGCCGGGTAGCTCCAGATGGGCACTCCGCGCACGTGGAACAAAACCCTGTGCATGCGACTACCACCCGCGCGCGATGGGGATGAGCGATGCGCCGGCAACCACCGCTCCCGCGACAATCGCGACGTCGGCGAGGTTGAACACCGGCCATCGGCCGATAGCAACGAAATCCACCACGGCACCGCGAATTATCCGGTCGCCCAGATTGCCGAACGCCCCGGCCAGCGCGGCCGCGACGCCGGTCACAATGAGTGTGCTGTGCCGCAACGCGGGGGCGCATAACACCGCGCCGGCCGTACAGCCGATCGCCGCGATCCACAGCACGATCAGGGCGCTCAGCGAGGCGCCGCGGCCCAGGAGTGGGTGCTTTGTCAAAACCACTCGCACGAACCGGTGTTCACGGCGGCCTGAAGATAGCTGACGAACAGCGATCTCCTTTGTCGCGCGGTCGGCGACGATGATCGTCGTTGCCAACAACAGGATGCTCACGTCTTCAACTCTTGCACGCCAACCCTTTTCGCGTAAAGCACGTAACCCCACGAACGATCCTTGATGGCTCGCAATCCGTAACGCTCTAACGCCCGACGGGCAGGGCCATGACGCGAGCCAGTGTGGGCGACGACGACCGGGAACCCACGTTGCTGCGCAAGCAACTCGGCGTGGTAGCCGAGCGTGGACGCGACATCACGTCGGCGGGCATGGCGGGCGACCGCGATCGTGCCGACATAGTAAGCGCGGCGCGGTGGTCGCGGCGTTGCGGCGATCAGGTGTGGCAACGCGGCGAGCAACAGCGGCCTGCGCCGCGCGCTCACGAACCGAAAGCCCTTGCGCAGCAGAGCCAGATGAAGTCGGTAGCGGTTGCTTGCCGAAAAGCCGATCATGACGCCGACGAGTCGTCCGTCCAGCTCCGCGACCAGGGCATGCTCGAAACTGGCCGAGTGACCGCGCATTCGCCCAGCTGCTCGATGGCCGCGCGCGCACGCGACTCCGACCCGGCGACCGCAGTGTAGGCCTGCGGCGCGGCCTCGAACACCAGGTCGGCAACGTGATCGTCCGGCCGCGCGGCGCGAACCGCGACCCGGGGTGCGGGCAGCACCGGTCGCGGGCTTGGCTGCGTGACTACCATGCCGTCCATCCCGAGGTCCGATTAACGGTGCTGTTCAATTCGGCATCCGTAGCGCCCGGTTGGCAACCGGGTGGTCCGCTGAGTGACCGCCGGATCCTCAGCGGGTGAACATCAACGCGCGCTTGACCTCTTGGATCGCCTTGGTCACCTCGATGCCCCGCGGGCAGGCGTCGGTACAGTTGAACGTGGTGCGGCAGCGCCAGACGCCGTCAACCTCGTTGAGGATGTCGAGCCGCTCGGCGGCGGCCTCGTCGCGGCTGTCGAAGATGAAGCGATGCGCGTTGACGATGGCTGCCGGGCCGAAGTAGCTGCCCTCGTTCCAGAACACCGGGCAGCTGGTGGTGCACGCCGCGCACAGGATGCACTTGGTGGTGTCGTCGTAGCGGGCGCGGTCGGTCTGGCTCTGGATCCTTTCCCGCGTGGGAGGATTGCCGCTGGTGATCAGGTAGGGCTTGACCGCGCGATAGGCGTCGAAGAACGGCTCCATGTCGACGATCAAGTCCTTCTCCACCGGCAGCCCGCGGATCGGCTCGATCGTGATGGTCAAGTTCTTGCGGGGTTTGCTGGGCTGCAGATCGCGCATCAGCACCTTGCAGGCCAACCGGTTGACCCCGTTGATCCGCATTGCGTCGGAGCCGCACACACCGTGCGCGCAGGATCGCCGGAAGGTGAGCGTGCCATCGAGGTAACTCTTGATGTAGATGAGCAGATTCAGCAGCCGGTCGGTGGGCAGACACGGCACCCGGAAGCTCTGCCAGCCGCCGGAATCGGCGTACTGGTCCGGGTTTTCCGGATTGAACCGGGCGATCCGCAACGTCACCATCACCGAGCCCTCAGCTATCGGTGGCAACGGCGGGTCTGCGGCCGGCGTGGTCTGGCTAACCTCGCTTTTCGGCAACGAACTCATCAGTACTTCCGTTCCTTCGGCTCGTAACGGGTCTGCACCACGGGTTTGAAATCCAGCCGGATGTCGCTGAGCAGACCGCTGCCTTGTTTGTAGGCCATGGTGTGGCGCATGTAGTTGACGTCGTCGCGGTTGGGGTAGTCCTCCCGGGCGTGCCCACCGCGAGATTCCTTGCGGTTCAACGCGCCAACGACGGTGACTTCGGCCAGTTCCAGCAGGAAACCCAGCTCGATCGCTTCCAGCAAATCGCTGTTGAACCGCTTTCCCTTGTCGTGAATCGAGATTCGGGAATACCTTTCCTTCAGCGTATGGATGTCGGTAAGTGCCTGTTTGAGCGTCTCCTCGGTGCGGAACACCGCGGCATTGTTGTCCATCGTCTGCTGCAGTGCGCCGCGAATGTCGGCGACCCGCTCGTTGCCGTGCTCGGACAGGATGTCGCCGACCCATCCGACCACCATCGTCGCCGGGTTCGGCGGCATGTCGACGAAGTCGTGGCCCTTGGCGTAGTTGGCCGCGGCGATGCCGGCGCGGCGACCAAAGACGTTGATGTCCAACAGTGAATTGGTACCCAACCGGTTGGCGCCGTGCACCGACACACATGCGCATTCGCCGGCCGCATACAGGCCGGGCACGGTGTTGGTGTTGTCGCGCAGCACCTGACCGGCGATGGTAGTCGGGATGCCGCCCATCACGTAGTGACAGGTCGGGTAGACCGGAACCAGTTCCTTGACCGGGTCCACACCCAGATAGGTGCGGGCGAACTCGGTGATGTCGGGCAGCTTCGCGGCCAGCACATCCTCACCGAGATGACGGACGTCGATGTAGACGTAGTCCTTGTGCGCACCGGCTCCGCGACCTTCCAGCACTTCGCGCACCATCGAGCGGGCGACGATGTCGCGCGGCGCCAGATCGACGATCGTCGGCGCGTAGCGCTCCATGAAGCGCTCGCCTTCGCCGTTGAGCAGCCGGCCGCCCTCGCCGCGCACCGCTTCGGAGATCAGGATGCCCAGGCCGGCCAGGCCGGTCGGATGGAATTGGTGAAATTCCATGTCCTCCAACGGAAGTCCTTTGCGGAACACGATCCCGATACCGTCGCCGGTCAACGTGTGCGCGTTGGACGTGGTCTTGTACATCCGGCCCGAGCCGCCGGTGGCGATGACGACGGCTTTGGCGTGGAAGATATGGATCTGGCCGGTGGCCAGTTCGTAAGCGATCACCCCGGTGGCGACCGGGCCGTTCGGGGTCTCGGTGAGCGCGAGGTCCAGTGCGTAGAACTCGTTGAAGAACTCGACGTCGTGCTTGACACAATTCTGGTACAGGGTCTGCAGAATCATGTGGCCGGTGCGGTCGGCGGCGTAACAGGACCGGCGCACCGGGGCCTTGCCGTGGTCGCGGGTGTGCCCGCCGAAGCGGCGCTGGTCGATACGACCCTCGGGGGTGCGGTTGAACGGCATCCCCATCTTTTCCAGGTCGAGAACCGCGTCAATGGCTTCCTTGCACATCACCTCCACCGCATCCTGGTCGGCAAGGTAGTCACCGCCCTTGACGGTGTCGAAGGTGTGCCATTCCCAGTTGTCGTCCTCGACGTTGGCCAGCGCCGCGCACATGCCGCCCTGGGCGGCGCCGGTGTGGCTGCGGGTCGGGTAAAGCTTGGTCAGAACCGCGGTGCGCACGCGGGGTCCGGCCTCCACGGCCGCCCGCATGCCGGCTCCGCCGGCGCCGACGATCACCACGTCGTAACGGTGTTCGCTAATCACCTGTTGCCCAATCTTTAATGACCCGAGCCTCAATTAGCCCGAGCCCTCACTCAACCCGAGATGTTCGGGTCGAACGTCAGCAGCACATAGGTCCCCAGCACCAACGTGAAGGCCATCGACAACGCCAGCAAGGTGTTCAGCCAAAAGCGGGTGGCATCCTTGCGGCTGTAGTCGTCGATGATCGTGCGAAGGCCGTTCCCGCCGTGCAGTTGCGCCAGCCAGAGCAGCAACAGGTCCCAGGTCTGCCAGAACGGCGAATGCCAGCGCTGCGCAACGTAGTTGAAGTCGATGCGATAAACGCCGTCCTGCCACATCAGCATCACGAACAGATGCCCGAGCGCCAAGAACACCAGCACGATGCCGGAGAACCGCATGAACAGCCAGGCGTACTTCTCGAAGTTCGGCATGCCGGACCGTCGCCGAGGAGAGCGGGGATTGTCCAGGCTTGCCGGGCGGTCGTGGCTGCGTTGCCGGACCGGGGCGAGCTCCCCGCGGCCGAGCTGAAGGTCGGGGGAGGTCATCGGAAGTGTCCGATCATGTGAATTGCCACGACGACTCCCGCCGGAACCATCACCAGCAGCCACACCATACCGATCGTCCACAACATCAGCCGCTGGTAGCGCGGGCCCTGTGCCCAGAAGTCGATCAGAATGACGCGGATGCCGTTGAGTGCGTGGTAAAGCACCGCGGCCACCAGCCCGAGCTCCATCAGGCCCACGATCGGTGTCTTGTAGGTCGAGATGACTTCGTCGTAGGCCTGTGGGCTGATGCGGACCAGCGCGGTGTCCAACACGTGGATGAACAGGAAGAAGAAGATGGTCGCTCCGGTGATGCGGTGCAGTACCCATGACCACATGCCCGGATCGCCGCGGTAGAGGGTGCGGCGGAGACGCCGCATACGCGATGACGCCTCCGGCGTAGCCGGATTCGCGGATGTCGTCGTTGCCATCAGCGCCTCCGTTCTGGGCTATTCAATTTAGCCCCATTCTTGCGGTCGACTAGCCCCATTTTCGCCCGGAAGCGAGCCGCTTCGTGTCCGTCGGCGCGTTTGCGCGCGCAGAATCTAGGCTGGCCTTGTGAATTAGACAACAGTAAGTGGGGTAGGCGGATGCATTGCGACCATGCGTGGTACGGGGACCATGGCTGACGCGATTGACTGGAAAGTGCTGCGGGACAAGGCGACCCAAGCAGCGCGCGGGGCTTATGCGCCGTATTCGGGGTTCCCGGTGGGCGCCGCCGCGTTGGTCGACGATCACCGGATAATTACCGGCTGCAATGTGGAGAATGTCTCATATGGCCTAGGTCTCTGCGCCGAATGCGCGGTGGTGTGCGCCTTGCATTCGACCGGTGGCGGCAGGCTGCTGGCACTGGCCTGTGTCGACGGCGCCGGTGCGCTGCTGATGCCGTGCGGTCGATGCCGTCAGGTGCTGTTGGAACACGGCGGACCGGAATTGCTCATCGATCACCCCGACGCGCCGCGGCGGCTCGGTGACTTGCTGCCGGATGCCTTCGGTCCGGAGGATCTGGACAACTATCGGCAGAGCCGCCCATGAATCACTTCGACGCGCCAACGGTGATAAAAACCAAGCGCGACGGGGGGCGGCTGTCGGGCGCCGCGATCGACTGGGTCATCAACGCCTACACCCACGGGCAGATCGCCGACGAGCAGATGTCGGCGCTGCTGATGGCAGTGTTCCTGCGCGGCATGGACTACGGCGAGACCGCCCGGTGGACGGCGGCCATGGTGGCCTCGGGTGAGCGGATGGATTTCACCGACCTGCGACGCGACGGAAGTCCGCTGCAGACCGTCGACAAGCATTCCACCGGCGGAGTGGGCGACAAGATCACGCTGCCGCTGGTGTCGGTGATCGCCGCGTGCGGAGGCGCGGTGCCCCAGGCCTCCGGTCGCGGACTCGCGCACACCGGCGGCACCCTGGACAAGCTGGAATCGATCGCCGGTTTCACCGCGGCATTGACCAATGCGCAAGTGCGCCAACAGCTTTGCAAGGTCGGGGCGGCTATCTTCGCGGCCGGTCAGCTGGCGCCCGCCGACGCGAAACTCTATGCGCTGCGCGATATCACGGCCACGGTCGAATCGTTGCCGCTGATCGCGAGTTCGGTGATGAGCAAGAAGATCGCCGAGGGGACAGGGGCGTTGGTGCTCGATGTCAAGGTCGGCTCCGGTGCGTTTATGCGGTCGGAGTCGCGCAGTCGCGAGCTGGCTGAAACCCTGGTCGCGCTGGGTGCAGAACATGGACTGCGAACCTGCGCGGTGCTGACCGACATGAATCGCCCCCTGGGCGCGGCAGTCGGCAACGCGCTCGAAGTCGCCGAATCGCTGGAAGTGTTGGCCGGCGGCGGCCCGCCCGATGTGGTGGAGCTGACCGTGGAACTGGCGCGCGAGATGCTGCAGATCGCCGGGATCGACCGGCGCGATCCGGAGCAGACATTGCGGGACGGGACCGCGATGGACCGATTCCATGCATTGATCGCCGCGCAGGGCGGGGACTTGGCCGTACCGTTGCCGGTTGGTAAGTACTCCGAAACCGTCACGGCCGCCCAAAGCGGCACAATGGGCGATATCGACGCAATGGCAGTGGGGCTGGCGGTATGGCGGCTCGGAGCGGGTAGGTCCCGTCCGGGCGAAAAGGTCCAGCCCGGCGCCGGAATCCGGATCCACCGGCGCTCCGGAAGCCCGGTGGCGGCCGGTGAGCCCCTGTTCACGCTCTACACCGACACCCCGGAACGCTTCCCGCGCGCGATGGCCGACCTGGACGCGGGCTTCAAAGTCAGCGATACGCCACCTGTCGACCGGCCACTGATCATCGATCGGATCAGCTGATGACAACGCCACTGAGCCTGGAGACGATCAAGCGGGCACCGAAGGCATTGCTGCACGATCATCTCGACGGCGGCCTGCGGCCGTCGACCGTGATCGACATCGCGGGACAGATCGGCTACGACGGACTGCCCGCCACCGACGTCGATGAACTCGCCCTGTGGTTCCGCACCGCCTCACACAGTGGCTCGTTGGAGCGTTACCTCGAGCCGTTCTCGCACACTGTCGCGGTGATGCAGACCCCGGAGGCGTTGCACCGGGTGGCCTTCGAATGCGTGGAAGACCTGGCCGCCGATTCGGTGGTTTACGCCGAGGTGCGGTTCGCGCCCGAATTGCACATCAACCGCGGGCTGTCGTTCGACGCGGTCGTCGACGCGGTGCTTGCCGGTTTCGTCGAGGGGGAGAAGGCGGCCGCCGCGGCGGGGCGCCCGATCGTGGTGCGGTGTCTGGTTACCGCGATGCGGCACGCTGCGGTGTCCCGCGAGATCGCTGAACTGGCGATTCGGTTCCGCGACAAGGGCGTGGTCGGGTTCGACATCGCCGGCGCGGAGGCCGGCTACCCCCCGACCCGCCACCTGGACGCTTTCGAGTACATGCGAAACAACAATGCGCGCTTCACAATTCATGCGGGGGAGGCATTCGGCCTGCCATCGATCCAGGAGGCCATCGCGTTCTGCGGCGCTGACCGGCTGGGTCACGGAGTCCGGATCGCCGACGACATCGACGTCGCCGACGATGGCGAAGTACGACTCGGCTTGCTCGCATCGATCCTGCGGGACAAGCGGATTCCGCTCGAGATGTGTCCGAGCTCCAACGTGCAGACCGGCGCGGTCGCCAGCATCGCCGAGCACCCATTCGATCTGCTGGCCCGCACCCGATTCCGGGTCACCGTCAACACGGACAACCGGTTGATGAGTGATACCACGATGACTCGTGAGATGGCCCTTCTCGTCGACGCTTTCGACTACGGCTGGAGTGACCTCCTGCGATTCACGGTCAACGCGATGAAGTCCGCGTTCATCCCTTTCGACGAACGGCTGGCGATCATCGACGAGGTGATCAAACCGCGCTACGCCGTGTTGGTCGGCTGAGACGCCGCTACATGACGACATGGCCGGCGTCGACCGGCACGGCTATGCCCGTCACGTACCGGGCCCGCGGGCTGACCAGCCACAGCACCGCTTCGGTGACGTCTTGCGCCTCGACCAGCGGTACGTCGGGCAGCAGAGTCTGAGAGACAGCCGGGTTGGGATTCGCGGTCATCCCGTTGATCACGAAGTCATTGATGATCATCGGTGTCGCGACGCCGCTGGGATTGACTGAGTTGACCCGAATCTTGTGTGGCGCATATGCATTGGCCGCCGATCGCATCATACCGACCACGCCATGCTTGGACGCGGCGTAGGCGAACATCGCGGCGCTGCCGTCGCCACCGCGACCGATCAAGCCTTGCGACGAGCTGACCAAAACGACCGACCCGCCCCGTCCCTTGCGGATTATCGACGGCACCGTCGCCAACAGCGTGTGCCACACACCCTTGAGGTTGGTGTCGACGATCGCGGTGAAGACCGGTTCGGCGCGCGTCTCCGGATCGCCGATCGCCACTACTCCGGCGTTGGCGATGACAATGTCGATGTCGCCGAGTTCGTCGACGCCGGCCTGCACGCCGGCCTCCAACGCCGCGAGGTCGCGAACATCGGCGACGACGGGCACCACCTTGCGGCCGGCGTCTCGCACCAGCTGTGCGGTTGTGTCGAGATCGGATTTGGTGGCCAGCGGGTAGGGGATTGCGTCGATATCGGCGCAGATATCGACCGCGATGATGTCGGCGCCCTGCTCAGCCAGTGCGACGGCGTGGCTGCGCCCTTGTCCGCGCGCCGCGCCGGTGATGACGGCGACGGTGTTGTCGAGTTCGCCCATGACCGGAAACGTACCTGGCGATTCGACCCAAACCGACCGAGATGCTGGATACTCTGCCACGATTTCGGGGTGAGCGCCGCCATGAGCGATAGTGCCCGGGAAATCGCCAACCTGATTTACCGTTACGCCGAACTTCTGGATGCGGGTGACTTGGACGGGGTGGCCGGGCTGTTCGCTCACGGCCGCATCTGCGGAGTCGAAAACGGTCCGCCCGAGACGGTGTTCGACGGAGCCGCCAGGGTGCGGCAGATGTATGAGATGGCCACCCGGATCTACCAGGACGGCACCCCGAAGACCAAGCACAACACCAGCAATGTGCAGCTTGAGATCAACGACGCCGACGGCACCGCGTCCAGCAGGTCGTACTACTGCGTCACACAGGCCACACCGGATTTGCCCTTGCAGGTCATCGTGACCGGGCACTACAAGGACACCTTCCACCGTCTGGACGGGGTCTGGTGGTTTGACAGTCGCATTATGTTCGTCGACCAGCTCGGCGACGTCAGCCAGCACCTGAAGTTCTGAGCGCGTGGCACATTCCGACGCCGAGGCGGTCCCATTCGACCTGGCCGCCTTGCTTGCTGACGCCCAGCGCAAGGAATCATTGACCGACTGGGGGCCAGGGCATTTCCAACGTCCGTTGGGTGTGCTGTTGGACGACTATGCGGCCGCTGATCTGAACGTCGTCGGGGTGCTCATCCTGCGCTCCGGCATCGTTCACAGTCTGCGCATGCGATTACGTGCTCAGGAGTGGATCCGCCGACACCCGGAGATTCTGGACGAGCGAATCGCTGCGCCGACCGTCGTTGTCGGGATGATGCGCAGCGGCACCACGCTGTTGCAGCGACTGCTGGCCGCCGACCCCCGGTTCAACTGTGCCTACGGCTGGGAGGTGGTCGAGGCCGCGCCCCGCCTCAGCCATCAGTTCACCGGCGTCGATCCCCGCATCGCCGTGAGCGAGGCGCGCGAAGCCAAGTCCCGCGAACTGGCGCCGGACCTGTTTGTCATCCACCCGATGTATGCGCGGGAGGCTGAAGAGGAGATCGTCTTCCTGGCCGACGCGTTCTTGTCGCACGTGCCCGAGTCCGGCGCTCATCTTCCGCATTACCGGTCCTGGCTCGACGACGCAGGACTTTGCGCCGGCCTATCGATTACCTACACCGGATGCTGCAGTTTTTGCAGTGGCAGAAGCGGCAACGGTCTTCGGGGCGACACGGGCCGCCCGAGCGCTGGGTGCTCAAGTCACCTGCCCACCTCGGCTATCTGGATGCACTGCGGGCCCAGTTCAGCGATCTGCACATCGTGCACATGCACCGCGACCCCCGCGCCACGATCGCCTCGGGGGCCAGCCTCAACTCCACGCTGCATGCGATGCATGCCGACAGCGTCGACCGGCAGCGGGTGGGCGCGCAGTGGTTGCAGCGGATGGGGTGGACCAACGATCGCGCGATGACGGTGCGTGATGGTTGGGCCGACGAGGCTGTTCGGGTCACCGACATCGGCTTCGACGATGCGGTCAACGACCCGATCGGACAAGTGGCCCGGGTGTATGACGCCATTGGCGTGCCACTGACCGTCGAGGCAGAAAGTGCGATGCGGCGCTGGCTAAAGGAACGTCCTCGCGAGGCGGCACGCCCCGCCTACACCCTGGACGACTACGGCCTGCGCCCAGAGCAAGTCGATGAACGGTTTACGTTGTACAACAAGCATTTTGAACAGTATGTCGGGAAGTGAGGAGAGTTCGTGGTAGTCGACCCGGTTGCGACGGCAGCCCAGCATGAACAGGAACTGGCGGCGCTCGAACTGATCGAGCATCCAGTCGTCAAAACGGCATACCGGACCGTTGCCGAAACCTGGCTGGGCCGGGCCAAGGCGTCCGAAGCGATGCGCGAGCGATTCGACGACGCGTTTGCCGAGGTGATGTTCTCGGCAGCCGTGTGGTCGTCCAACCAGGACAAGTTGCGGCCCAAGGTCAGTTGCATCACCCGGCTGGCGCATCCGGTGGACGGCCGCCGAATCCCCGGATCACGTTGGGGCATAGACAATCCCGACAGCGTGTATCGGGTGATCCCGATATCGGGTGATGAACGCTACGAGATTCACGGCCGGGTCGGCAAGCATCGCATGACCGAGAACTACTTCACGCTCTGGGACGCACACATGGGCACCGTCGACGTGCTCAACGGCCGCACTATGCAGGTTGACTCCGACGGCAGCTTCACCATCACCGTCGACGCCGACCCCGCCAACGGGCGCCCCAACCATGTGCGGTCCACCGCTGAGGCGCATGAGTTCTACATCCGCGACGTGCTGCTGGACTGGGGCCGCGACGACCCGAATCACTTTGAGATACAACGACTCGGCGGCCCACCGGGAACGCCTGCCCGCACCCTCGACGAGCAGGCCGAGGCGACCGCGGCGATGATGGAGTACTTCGCCAACTTCACCGGAAAGCTCAGCCATGGCGTGTACAAGATGCCGCCCAACCATTTCAACCTGGCCTGGTCGGCCGACAAGGTCGGCGCGATGCGCAACCAGGTCTACGTGATGGGCCGTTTCGATCTCGCCGAGGACGAGGCGTTCGTGGTCGATGTCGGCGACGGCGGCGCCGAATACTTCACCGTCCCGCTCAGCAATATCTGGGGCACCACGCTCGAGCTCGTCGATCGCACCGGCAGCCTCAACAAGGCGCAGTCGGTCGTCAACGGCGACGGCGGCTACACCTATGTGATCTCACCGGTCGACCCGGGTGTGGCGAACTGGATCGACTCCGATGGGTTGCGGGAAGGCATCCTGACGCTGCGGATGGCCGAGTTCGGAAAGTCCGGTCCGCGTGAGGATCTCGGCGCCCGCGGACGGGTGATCACGCTGGACCGGCTCGATGACGAAGTGCCGCATCTGCCGCGAGTGAGCGCCCAGCAGCGGGCGACCGAACTGGCCGATCGGCGTAAGGCATATCTGCGGCGCCTGCCGGAAGGGACGGCCTGAGATGACCCGCTGGTTGATCACCGGATGCTCCACCGGCTTTGGGCGCGAGATCGCGCACGCGGCGCTTCAGGACGGCCATAGTGTGGTGGTGACCGCGCGACGGGCCGAGGCGGTGCAGGACTTCGTCGACGAGTTCGGTGACCGCGCCGTTGCCGTCGCGCTCGACGTGACCGACGCCGGCCAGATCGCGGCGGCGGTTTCGGCGGCCGAGAAGGCATTCGGCGGAATCGACGTGCTTGTCAACAACGCCGGGCACGGCTACCTGTCCGCGGTCGAGGAAGGCGAGGACGCCGAGGTTCGAAAGTTGTTCGATGTCAACTACTTCGGTTCGGTCGACATGATCAAGGCGGTGCTGCCGGCGATGCGGGCCCGCGGTTCGCGGGCACATCGTCAACATCTCGTCGATGACCGGCCTGGTGGCCAACCCGCCGAACGCGTACTACTCGTCGACGAAGTTCGCGCTGGAGGCGGTGACCGAGGCCCTCGCGACCGAGGTGCGGCCGCTGGGCATCAAGGTCACCGCTGTCGAACCGGGCGCTTTCCGCACCGACTGGGCGACGCGATCGATGAAAGAGACGGGTCGTCCGATCGCCGACTACAAAGACGTGGCGGAACGCAAGGACCTCATCAAGCAGTTCGCCGACCATCTGCCGGGTGACCCGCGCAAGGTGGCCGAGGCGGTGCTGATGGTGACCAAGCTCGACGAGCCGCCGCTGCGGTTACTGCTGGGCCGCGACGTGCTCAAGGCGATGCGCGACAAGATCGCAGCAATGTCGGCCTCGATCGAAGAGTGGAAAGCCGTCACCAAGGACGTGAACTTCCCCGATTAGCCGCTTAGCACACCACGCACGGACAAGCGCGGCGCTATTCGCGCCGCAGCCGCGACTCCACGAACCGCTCGAGTTCCTCGTATGCCTGGATGGCCTTGGCGTACGGCGGCGCAGGCTCGTCCACCGAGTCGGGGTCGAGCACATAGGCCACCAGCTGACCCAATGGCTGGTCGATCTCCAGCACCTCGTCGACGGTGTTGTCCTCGGCGTAGTCCCCGACGTCACGCAGGAACTCGACGGCCAGATCCAGCTGCTCCCGATCAACGTCGTCTGGCCCATGGGCGAAATCGTCGGCCAGTCCGGTCAGCACGTAGACGTTGTCGTCGGTGATGTCGACCCGCAGCGAGCCATCGGTTGCCGCCGTGCGGATGTCGTCATAGGTACTCAGGTCGGACAGATCGTGGTCGTGTTCGTCGGCGAGGTACCGCGCCAACGCCCGCTCCGAGCCGAACACGCTGATTCGCCCGTTGCGGCCCAAGAAGATTGGGCGATCGTCGAAGTAGCAGCGCAACGAGTAGAACGTGCCCGCGCTGGTCATGATCCGGATCGGGTCGATACCGACTTTCATCCAGAAGTCCTCGTCGCCACCCAGCACCACGACGTCGCCGGTGGCCCGGGGCGTCCTGGTGTCCTCGGGAACCGCGGCCTCAGCCTCGTCGTCAGCGGTCTCCGGCTCGTCGGCCGTCTCGAGCTCTTCGGATTCGACCGGTTCGGCGAGTTCGGCGGCGGCGGCGTCCGACACGGCGGTGTCCACGTCGGGGATGCTGACGATTTTGTCGACCGCACTGAGCACGTCATCCCAGCTGCGACCGACGACATCGGCGATGGCATTCCAACGCTTGAGCCCGGCCTTGCCGGTGAAATGGTCGATGCCGCCGCTCAGCGTGCCCAGCGTCGGGTTGCCGTTGAAGAACTTCATCACCGCCGGCAGCTCGCATACCGACCCGATCGACGAGACGATCGTCAACGCGTTGGCCAGCGATTCCACCGACTCGGCGGTCGGCTTGTCCGAAACCAACTCTTCGACCGCGACCAGGTCGAAGTGCTTGTCCTCGGCCGGCTCCAGCTTGTGGGCGTTGGCCTCGGTCAGCGCTTTCCACGCCGGGTGATCGACCAGATCGTTGTCGGTGTTGGTGCGCACGAACGCGACCAGATCAGCGGGTGTCTCGAAGATGTAGAGGTCTTCGTCTTTACCCAGAAACGCCTCCCACTCGTCACCGGCGTCACGCCAGCGGGGCGCCCACACCGTGTAGCGGTCACCGTCGGTCAGGCTCAAGCGGATTGGCACGAGGTCAGCAGCCATGCGGCACACAATAGCGACGACCGCCCGCAGGATCGGGGTCAGGCACCCCAGATGTCGGCGATTGCGGGTGCTCTGGTGGCGTAGCCGAGCTTGGGCAGCCCGTACATCTGCTCGAGCGTGGACAACACGTTGTAGTGGCTGATCGTCTCGTCGTAGGTGCCGGGCCGGACGTTCGCGCCGTAGAACACCGTCGGAATCTGGTTGTGCGAGTTGTTGTCGTCCTCGTCCCAGGTCAGGATCAACAGGCTGTTGTTGGCCTTCGCCCACGCGGCGTACTGCGACAAGTTCTGATAGAGCCACTGGTCGCCTTGAGCGATCGAGCCGTCGTGCATGTCATCGTCGAGGTTGGGGATGACCATCGACACGGTCGGCAGCCCGGCGTAATTCGACGGGGCCGGAAACGCCGAGAACGGAAGCGAATACGAGCCGGGGATATTGGTGAAGCTGGCCCAGGGCACGTGCTTACGCGCGTACTTGCCCGCCTTGCATTCTTCAGAGCCCGATGCGGGCAGGCTTTCCGCGAAGCCGGCAAACGTGTACCCGGCAGCGAGCAGTTGCGAGCCGAGGTTGGGCATGTTGCCACCGTTGACCGGACAGACGTTGGCTGTGACGAGAGTGTTGCCGGCGAACAACGCGTAGTAGTTGGGTTCGCTGGGATGCACTTCGGCGAAGGATTGCGCCATCATCGCGCCGTTGGCGGCCAACTGGTTGATGTAGGGCGCTGCCTTGTTCCCGATGATGTTGGACTGCGAGCGGTTCTCCTCCACCACGATGACGACGTGCGCGGGGGTCGGAACCGAGGCCGCCGTCATGTCGACACGCGAGTTGAGCGGGAGTTGAGCTGGGTTCGGCCACGACATCAGCGCGGCCGCGACGGTCAGCACGCCAAAGAGGCTGACCGCTCGATTTCGCCTGCCATTTCGACCTGGTCGGCGTCGCATGGCGGGAGTATATGAGCGCGCCGGCCGGCCGGTCGGACGCGCGCGCCGGTGTCGTTTGCCTGATTCCTGAGAAAATTTTGTGACTTTGCCGTACTGGGTAACGCGCAGGCCCTACGATTCAGCCACGCCGCAGGGCCGGGGCTGCCCCCCGCGGACAGGGAGGTCTTCGATGACGGTTGCGCGGACTCGCGCGGTGGGTGCTGTCCTCACGGCGGCCGCGTGTGTAGCCGTGCTGAGCACGACGTCGGCTTTCCAGTCCGGGGTGCGCGCCCTGCTGGCTGAGGTCGGTCTGATCGCCAACGACGGCTTCATCATGGGCGGCACCGGCAACCCGATACCGGACTCGAACTACCTAACCAGCGTCGAGAATCTCTACCTCAACCAATTGCCGCTGACATACAACTACGTGCCCCTGGAAACCCCCGAGCAGTTCTGCCCGATCGAGTGCAGCAGCCCGGGCCAGCTCCCCCTGACTTTCGGCCAATCGGTGAACGCCGGCGTCGGCGACCTCCACACTGCGGTGGATCAGTTGCTCACCGATGGAACCAACAACGTCTCGGTGCTCGGCTACTCGCAGAGCGCGACGGTCGCCACTCAGTGGATGAACGAGCTGATCGCGAGTCACCAGACCAACTTGGCCGACCTGCATGTCACGCTGCTCGGCGATCCGAACAGCCCGATCGGCGGCATCCTGGATCGCTTCCAATTCCCGGACGGTGTGGGCGCTTTCAGCTTGAGCCCTGAGCCGCAACACGTTCCGTTCCTCGACATCCCGCTGAGCATGGACCCGACGCCGACCAGCGGGATCGCGACCGACATCTACATGGGCGAGTACGACGGCTTTGCGGACTTTCCCTCGGACCCCAGCAACCTGTGGGCCGATCTCAACGCGCTGATCGGCATGGAAACCGTTCACCCGTATTACCCCGACCCCGATCCCGGGGTGAACCTCGACACGGCCCACATAATCGACCTCGGGACAATCGGGAGCACCAACTTCTACGCGATCCCGGCACCGCTGCCGACGCTGGCTTTCATGTACGACGGCGGGCCGGCCGGGCAGTTCTTCTACGACACCTTCAGCCCGTTTGCGACCCTGATAGACGACTGGGGTTACGGCAACCCGGGCGATCCGGGCGCCGGGATCCCGGTCGAAGGGGCCGGCGGGGCGATGATCGACCCGATCGGTGTTGCCGGGCCCTGGCAGGTGGACGCGACGGGCCAGCTGGTCGCCTCCGGCGGCGCCGGGTTCATTGACAAGATGGACCCGCTGCAGATGCTGGCCGGTGTAGAACACGCCGCGACACAGACGATCCTCGGACCGATTAACGCCCTTCTGCAGGATGCCGGTCGGCCCGAGTTGCCGGGGACGTTTCTCGACGTCGTGTCGGGCTACGACTTCACCAACCACGCTTGACGCGTCGCTGCTTACCGCCTGGATGGATCTGACTGCGAGCCTCCCGAACTTGGCTCCGGACGCGATTCTCGACGGGTCGCCGCTAATCTCCGGGCAACCGCTGATCGACCTCGTCGGGTACGGGTTCGACATCTTCAACTTCTTCGGCGCCTAAGGCGCTGTCCCTTGCCGAGGGACTGCTGAGACTGGTGGGATTGCGCCGTGGACGTTCGAGTTGTTGACCATCCGCTGGCCGCGGTCCGGCTGACCGCGCTGCGCGACGAGCGGACGGATAATGCGGCGTTTCGCGCCGCGTTGGGCGAGCTGACGCTGATGCTGGTCTATGAGGCCACCCGCGATACGCCGCATGAGAAAGTCGCTGTGCGCACGCCATTGGCCGAAACAACAGGCACGCGGCTGGCCAAACTACCACTACTGGTGGCGGTCCTGCGAGCCGGGTTGGGCATGGTCGAGCAGGCGCATGCGCTACTGCCGGAGGCGTCGGTGGGTTTCGTCGGGGTCGCTCGCGACGAGGAAACCGCCTTGCCCACACCGTATTTGGAGTCGCTACCCGACGATCTGCGCGGCCGGCCGGTGATCGTTCTCGACCCGATGCTGGCCACCGGTGGTTCGATGACGCACACCATCGACCTGTTACATCGCCGCGGCGCCGACGACATCACCGTGCTGTGCGTGGTTGCTGCCCCGGAAGGTGTTGCGGCGCTGGAGAAAACAGCGCCGCACGCGCGTCTGTTCACCGCGGCCATCGACGACCGGCTCAATGACGTCGCCTACATCGTGCCCGGTCTCGGCGACGCCGGCGACCGCCAGTTCGGACCGCGCTGAACTACCAGCCACGCACCGCGGCAGCGAGTTCGTCACAGATTGCAGCGGCATGGCGGCGGGCGCCGGCCAGATCTCCGGCGACCCCGGACCGAACTTCGATGTAGAACTTGACCTTCGGCTCGGTGCCCGACGGCCGGACCACCACCCGGGCCGACGTGTCGGCGTCGCCGCCGGCGAAAATCAGCGCATCGGTGCGGTTCGCCGCACTCTGTAAGAGATCTGTTGTGGCCGAGTTGAATCCGGCAAGGTGCGTCGGCGGTGATGCCCGCAGTCGGTCCATCAGCTCGGCCGCCTCGTCAGCGCTGCGCACCGGCCGGGATACGGCGGCACCGACGTGAACCCCGAACCGGCGGGCGAGGTCGTCGAGTGCGTCGAGCGCCGAACGGTGGGAGTCCTTGAGCGCCGCGACCAGATCGCAGATCAGCACCGCGGCGCTGATGCCGTCCTTGTCCCGGACTGCCGCCGGGTCGACGCAGTGCCCGATGGCTTCCTCGTAGGCGTAAACCAATGTGCTGTCCGGCCGGCCCGAGTCGGCGCGGGCCAGCCACTTGAACCCGGTCAGGGTCTCGACATGTTGCGCGCCCCAGTGCGCGGCGATCGCGGAGAGCATCCGCGACGACACCACGGTGCTGGCGACCATGCTGGAGGTGCGATCGCCCGGATTGATGTGGGACAGAATGTAATCGCCGAGCAGCCAACCGGTTTCGTCACCGGAAAGCATTCGCCAGCCGGCCGGTGTGGGTATGCCGACGGCACACCGGTCCGCGTCGGGATCAAGCGCGATGGCAATGTCGGCGTCGACATCGGCGGCCAATGTCAGCACTGCGTCGGTGGCGCCGGGCTCTTCGGGATTGGGAAATGCGACCGTCGGGAAGTCGGGATCGGGAGTGAACTGGCTGGCAACGGTGTGCACGTCGGACAGTCCCGCTCGCCGCAGCGTGTCGACTGCCACCGCGCCACCCACTCCGTGTAGCGGCGTCAACGCCACCCGGATCGGGCCGGACGCCGAGCGCCGCACCCGCGCGGCCCGCTCGACGTACTGCTCGACCAGCCGGGCGCCGGCGGGTTCGACCGGCACCCTGGCGATCTCATCGGCGAACGGCGCTGTCGCGATGGCGGTTTCGATCGCCCGGTCGGTGGGGGAGACGATCTGCATTCCGCCGTCCAGGTAGACCTTGTAGCCGTTGTCGACAGGTGGATTGTGTGACGCGGTGATCTGGATCCCGGCCGCCGCGCCGGTGTGTCGCACGGCAAACGCCAGCACCGGCGTGGGTGCCGGATGCGGAAGCAACGTCACCGAAAACCCCTCGGCTGCAAGCACTTCGGCGGTCGCTGCGGCGAAGGCGGCCGACCCGTGCCGCGCGTCGCGGCCGACAAGCACTGTCCCACCGGCCAGCCCGCGACCGGCGAGCACCTTCGCCACCGCCCAGCTGGCCCGCAACACCACGGCGAGGTTCATCGCGTCCGGGACCACCCCGCACCGGCCCGCGCAGGCCGGCGGTGCCGAATGTCAGTGGACGCGAAAACCGAGCCGCCAGCTCGGCCCGATCACACCGGTCGAGTTCGGCGGACGTCACCGGATCGGGGTCGTGCGCAATCCAATCCTCCGGTGTCACCTCGCCGTCCCTTTACAGCCGTGCGACCACGTCGGCGAGCAACGAACCCATCCGGGACGCCGATGCGGCGCCGGTGGCGAGCACCTCGACATGGCTCAGCGGCTCACCGGTGATCCCCGCGGCCATGTTCGTGACCAGCGAGATTCCAAGCACCTCCGCGCCGGCGGCGCGCGCGGCGATCGTTTCGTGCACGGTGGACATGCCGACCAGATCGGCGCCGAGCGTGCGCAACATCCGGATCTCGGCAGGCGTCTCGAAATGCGGGCCCGGCAGCCCCGCGTACACGCCTTCGGCCAGTTCCGGGTCGACCTCACGAGCCAGTGTCCGCAGCCGGGTGGCGTAGGCGTCGACCATGTCGACGAACTGCGCCCCGACCAGCGGCGACCGCGCAGTGAGGTTCAGGTGGTCGCTGATCAACACCGGCTGGCCGACCGTGAAGTCCGTCACATACCGCGCCGGCGGCGTTGGTCAGCACCACAACGCGGGCGCCCGCCGCGCAGGCCGTCCGCACCGGGTGCACGACGTGCTGCAGGTGATGGCCTTCGTAGGCGTGCACCCGGCCGGCCAGCACCAACACCCGGTGCTCGCCAATACCCACCGACAGCACCTGGCCGCTGTGGCCGGCCGCAGACGGTGGGGTGAATCCGGGCAATTCGGCCATCGGCAGTGTCGCGGTGGGTTGGCCCAGCGCGGAGACCGCCGGCGCCCAACCCGATCCCAGGACGATCGCCACGTCGTGTTCGCCGATTCCGGTGCGATCGGCGATGGAGTGCGCCGCCGTCCGCGCCAGCGCATCGGGGTCGCGCGGACCGTCATTCACAGTCGGCAGCCTAATCGGCGGATCACCCGCTGAGTTGCTGCAGCGCACGCAGAAAGGCGTCTCTGTCGTTGGCGGAGAGCCGTCCGAGCCAGTGCTCCTCCCCGCGCTGGATCGCTACCTGCACGGTGTTCTTGATGGACCGCCCTGACTCGGTGATCTCGAGAAGGCGCGCGCGGCGGTCATCGGGATCGGGGACCCGTTCGATGTAACCCTGCTGCTGCAATTCGTCGAGCGTGGGGATGATGCGCGTTTTGTCGGCGCCGATCGCCTGGGCGAGCGCCGCTTGAGTGCGGATCGGCGAGCGATCCAAGGCGCTGAGAACGATGTAGCCCCACATCGACAAGCCATGGGCCGCCAGCACTGGCTGTTCGGCCGCCACGGTTTTACGGGCCAGCTCCGCCAGCATCTCGGCGAGGTCTGGACGCGACTCCTTGCGCATCACCGCCTGATGATAAAGCTGGACAGATAATATGCGTACGCATACGATAGGCGCATGCATACAAATTTAGGATATTCGTCGCGCTACACCGCGTCGCCGTCAGGAACTCCGTTGAGGTGGTCTCGTCGGTCACTGCCGACGACTTGGCGAAGGTGACGTCATGTGATGGCTGGAACCTTGCCGACCTGCTCATCCATATGACGGTCCAGCACCGCGGCTTTGCCGCTGCCGCCCGCGGCCACGGTGCCGACGCGGCCGTATGGCAACCGGGCACCGTCGCCGAAGCAGTGGCGGCCGACCCCGCCGGCAGCTATGCCGCGGCGGCCCATGAGGTCATCGACGCGTTCGCAGATGCCGAGGTGCTCGATGCGGCGTTCGCACTGCCGGAGTTCGGACCCGGGGCGGTGTTCCCGGGTGCCATGGCGATCGGTTTTCACTATGTGGACTACGTCGTGCACGGCTGGGATGTGGCTCGCACGATGGGTCGCTCCTACGAGCTGCCCGCCGACGTCGTGGCGGCCGCACTGCCGTTGGCGCTACTGGTGCCCGACGGGGATTTCCGCACCTCCGATAATGCGTTCTTCGGCCCAGTGCTCCCGTCGACCGATCCGACCGATGACTTCGACCGGATTCTCACTCATCTCGGTCGCTCTGCGCACTGGACACCGCCCGTCGTAGCGGGCGATCCCATCTAGTCGTTGTGACTACGGGCGATCGTCGGTGAGATACTGCGACGATGGCCACAGTGCTGGATCGCGTCGAGGACACGGTGCGTCGTCGCAGCACCGACCTCGTCGAGTTGTCGCACGCGATCCATGCCGAGCCGGAGTTGGCGTTCGCCGAGCATCGCAGTTGCGCTAAAGCGCAAACATTGGTGGCGGAGCGGGGTTTCGAGATCACCTCGGCAGTCGGCGGTTTGGACACCGCTTTTCGCGCCGACTTCGGCAGCGGTCCGTTGACTGTCGGCGTGTGCGCCGAATACGACGCGCTGCCCGGGATCGGTCATGCCTGCGGCCACAACATCATTGCCGCATCCGCGGTCGGCGCCGCGCTGGCACTGGCCGACGTCGCCGACGAGTTGGGCCTGCGGGTTTCACTGCTGGGCACACCCGCCGAAGAGTTCGGTGGCGGAAAAGTGTTGCTGCTCAACGCCGGAGTGTTCGACGACCTGTCGGTCGCGGTGATGATGCATCCCGGTCCGGTCGATATCGCGGCCGCCCGGTCGCTGACCCTGTCCGCAGTTCAAGTGACGTATCGCGGAAAAGAAGCCCATGCGTCGGCAGCGCCGTTCCTGGGTGTCAACGCCGCCGACGCAGTCACCGTCGCCCAGGTGGCGATCGGGCTGCTGCGTCAGCAGCTGGCGCCGGGGCAGCAGGTGCACGGCATCGTCACCGAGGGCGGGCAGGTCGCCAACGTCATACCCGCGCGCGCCGAGCTGCAGTACACGACGCGTGCCACCGATGCGTCGTCGCTGGCCGACCTGGAAGCCAAAGTGGGTGACTGTTTCCTGGCCGGGGCGGTAGCCACCGGCTGCGACTACAGCGTGGAGCAGACCGAGCCGATGTACGACGCGCTCAAACCCGACCCCTGGCTGGCCGAAACCGTGCGCGCCGAAATGACGCGGCTCGGGCGCTCGCCCGTCGACAAGGCGCTCGAGGTGGCGCTCCCGCTGGGCAGTACCGACATGGGCAACGTCACCCAGCTGCTGCCCGGCATCCATCCGATGGTCGCCGTCGACGCCGGCGGTGCGTCGCTGCACCAGCCCGATTTCACCGCCGCGGCCGCCGGCCCCACGGCCGACAAAGCGGTCGTCGACGGCGCAATCATGCTGGCGCGTACGGTTGTTCGTCTCGCCGAGTCGCAAGGAGAACGCGACCGGGTGCTCCAAGCGCAGGCTCGGCGGGCGGCGTCATGAGGCTCTCCGACGTCGCCAATTCCTGGCTGGCCGCGCACTACGACGATCTGGTCGAGTGGCGGCGGCACATCCACCGCTATCCGGAGCTGGGTCGCCAGGAATATGTCACCACGCAGTTCGTCGCCGAGCGGTTGGTCGAGGCCGGGCTCAACCCGAAGGTGTTGCCCGGCGGGACCGGGCTCACCTGTGATTTCGCCCCCGATCGGGAACCGCGCATCGCGTTGCGGGCCGATATGGATGCGTTGCCGATGGCCGAGCGGACCGGGGCCGCGTATGCCTCGACGATGCCGAATGCCGCCCATGCCTGCGGGCACGACGCGCACACCGCGATCCTGCTGGGGACGGCGCTCGCACTGGCGCGAGCACCGGAGTTGCCGGTCGGGCTGCGGCTGATCTTCCAACCGGCCGAGGAGCTGATGCCCGGTGGTGCGATCGACACGATCGCCGCGGGCGCGATGTCCGGCGTCAGCCGAATCTTCGCCCTGCACTGCGATCCCCGGCTCGCGGTCGGCAAGGTCGCGGTGAAACCGGGACCAATCACGTCGGCGGCCGACATGATCGAGATCACCCTGTCGTCGCCGGGCGGTCACACCTCGCGGCCACATCTGACCGGCGACCTGGTCTACGGGGTGGGCACGCTGATCACCGGACTACCCGGTGTGCTGTCTCGCCGCATCGACCCGCGCAACAGCACCGTGATGGTGTGGGGCGCAGTCAACGCGGGCGTGGCCGCCAACGCCATTCCGCAGAGCGGCACGCTGGCGGGCACGATCCGCACCGCCAGCCGCGAGACCTGGCTGGGATTGGAGGACATCGTCCGGAAGACCGTGACGGCGTTGCTGGCGCCACTGGGCATCGAGCACACCCTGCAGTACAACCGCGGCGTTCCGCCGGTGGTCAACGAAGAGGTCTCGACGCGCATCCTCACTCACGCCATCGAGGCCCTCGGCCCGGATGCGCTGGCTGACACCAAACAGTCCGGTGGGGGCGAGGATTTCTCCTGGTATCTGGAGGAAGTGCCCGGCGCGATGGCTCGGCTGGGGGTGTGGTCGGGCCAGGGTCCGCAGTTGGACCTGCATCAGCCGACGTTTGACCTCGACGAGCGCGCGCTGGGTATCGGGGTGCGGTTGATGGTCAACATCGTCGAACAGTGCGCCGCGATCGGTTGAGTATCCAGGACTACTCGCCGCCGTGACCGGGACCAACGTTGCGTGCCGGACAGGTCCGGATCTTGTGCACGTATTCGTCTGGGGCACCGGCGATTTCAGCGGCATCGGCCATGACGCCGATGTAGCGCGCAGACGGCAGCCCGCCTTCCCAGGCATCCACCACATACAGCCACGCGAGCACGGGATCAGTCGTCGTGTCTGACGACACGCGCTCCACCCGGCAGCGGATCTTCTTGTGGATACCGAGCTCGGCGCCCTCCCACCGGTCGAGGGCGTTCTCGTCGGCCGGCGTCATGTCGTAAAGCACCACGAACACCTTCGAGGCGGGATCCTCCACGACCGTGGCCAGCGCGCCTTCCCAGCCGATGTCCTCACCGCCGAAGGTCAGCCGCCACCCGTGCAACCAGCCGGTTCCGGCCATCGGCGAGTGGGGTGCGCGCTGCTGCATCTGCTCGGGATGCATGTTCGAGCCGTAGGCGGCGTAGAGCGGCACGGACAAAGCTTAAACGGCTCCCGCTTACGCGGCGGCCATCCGCAACGTTCGTTAGGTTAAGGCGGTGGCGACCCGCATCGTGATCATCGGGGGAGGGCCGGCCGGTTACGAGGCGGCGCTCGTCGCAGCAGCGCGCGAGGCGCACGTCACCGTCATCGACTCGGACGGCATCGGCGGCGCGGCGGTGCTCTTCGACTGCGTGCCATCGAAAACCTTCATCGCCTCCACCGGTGTGCGCACCGAACTGCGCCGCGCGCCCCAGCTGGGCTTCGACCTCGACATCGACGACGCCAAGATTTCGCTCCCGGAAATCCACCAGCGGGTCAAGACCCTGGCCGCCGCCCAGTCCGCCGACGTGAACGCGCAACTAGAGAACGCGGGCGTCGAGGTGATCGCCGGTCGGGGCGAGCTGGTCGACGCGGCGCTTGGTCTAGCAGCGCACCGCATCAAGGCGACCGCGCCGGACGGCAGCACCAGTACCCACGAGGCCGACGTGGTGCTGATCGCCACCGGCGCCAGCCCCCGCGAGCTGCCGACCGCGCGGACCGACGGCGAACGCATCCTGAACTGGCGTCAGCTCTACGATCTGCATGCCTTGCCCGAGCACCTGATCGTGGTGGGGTCCGGTGTCACCGGTGCCGAATTCGTACACGCCTACACCGAATTGGGCGTCGACGTCACCGTGGTCGCCAGCCGGGATCAGATACTGCCCTACGAGGACGCCGACGCGGCGGCTGTGCTGGAGCGGATCTTCGCCGAGCGCGGCGTCGAACTGGTCAAGAATGCCCGCGCGAACTCGGTGACCCGTACCGACTCCGGCGTGCTGGTGACCTTGACCGACGGCCGGACCGTCGAGGGCAGCCACGCGCTGATGACGATCGGCTCGGTGCCCAACACCACCGGTCTGGGCCTGGACCGGGTGGGTATCGAACTCGGGCCCGGCAATTACCTGGCCGTCGACCGGGTCTCCCGGACATCGGTGTCCAACATCTACGCGGCCGGCGACTGCACCGGGTTGCTGCCGCTGGCCTCGGTTGCCGCGATGCAAGGTCGGATCGCCATGTGGCACGCACTCGGCGAGGCCGTCACCCCGATCCGGCTGCGTACGGTCGCCGCTGCGGTGTTCACCCGGCCCGAGCTGGCGGCGGTGGGCGTTCCCCAGTCCGCGATCGATAACGGATCGGTGCTGGCCCGCACCATCATGCTGCCGTTGCAGACCAACGCGCGGGCCAAGATGTCGGGTCTGCGGCACGGCTTCGTCAAGCTTTTCTGCCGGCAGGCCACCGGCGTGGTGATCGGCGGCGTGGTGGTCGCGCCGATCGCCTCGGAGCTGATTCTGCCGATAGCGATGGCCGTGCAGAACCGCCTGACCGTCAACCACTTGGCGCAGACCCTGAGCGTGTACCCGTCGCTGTCGGGTTCGATCACCGAGGCGGCGCGGCGCCTGATGGCGCACGATGACCTGGACTGATCCGCCGCGCGACAATGCAGTGGGGGCACCTCCCAGCCGCGCAGCGGCGAGGGGGACGCAGCGATGAGGAGGAGCGGGGCGATTAAGCCAGGGCAGGTAGCCTTGGGCCCAGCGTCCTACTGACGAGTAACCGACAGGAGACTGAGCCGTGAGCGACCCGATTCGCGTCCCGGCGAGCGAGCAGACCCGGCCGGGCTCGTTTCTCGGGCCCGAGCAGCGGGCCGCGGCCTGGGAGCGCCTCGGCAGCGAGCAATTCGACGTGGTGGTCATCGGCGGCGGCGTGGTGGGTTCGGGATCAGCGCTGGACGCCGCCACCCGCGGGTTGAAAGTGGCGCTGGTAGAAGCACGCGACTTCGCCTCCGGCACGTCGAGCCGGTCCTCCAAGATGTTTCACGGCGGGCTGCGCTACCTGGAGCAACTGGAATTCGGCTTGGTGCGTGAAGCCCTCTTCGAGCGTGAGTTGTCGTTGACCACGCTGGCGCCGCATCTGGTCAAGCCGCTGCCGTTCCTCTACCCGCTGACCAAGCGGTGGTGGGAACGACCGTATGTCGCGGCCGGCATCATGCTCTACGACCAGCTTGGTGGCGCGAAATCTGTTCCCGCGCAAAAGCATTTGACCCGCGCGGGGGCGTTGCGATTGTCGCCGGGGTTGAAGCGCACTTCGTTGATCGGCGGCATCCGCTATTACGACACCGTGGTCGACGACGCCCGCCACACGCTGACGGTCGTGCGGACCGCGGCCCATTACGGCGCGGTCGTGCGTTCATCCACCCAAGTGGTGTCGTTGCTGCGCGAAGGCGATCGGGTAACCGGCGTGCGGGTCCGCGACTCTGAGGACGGCGCGATCACCGAGGTGCGCGGCCACGTCGTGGTGAACGCTACCGGGGTATGGACCGATGAAATTCAGGCATTGTCCAAGCAGCGCGGGCGTTTTCGGGTGCGCGCCTCCAAGGGAGTGCACATTGTCGTGCCGCGGGACCGGATCGTCAGCGACGCCGCGATCATTCTGCGCACCGAGAAGTCGGTGATGTTCGTGATTCCGTGGGGCAACCACTGGATCATCGGAACCACGGATACCGATTGGGGATTGGACCGCGCGCACCCGGCCGCCACCAAAGCCGACATCGATTACATCCTGGGTACCGTCAACACCGTTCTGGCAACTCCGTTGACACACAACGATATCGACGGAGTCTACGCCGGATTGCGGCCGCTGCTGGCGGGAGAGAGCGAGGACACGTCGACGTTGTCGCGTGAGCACGCCGTCGCGGTGCCCGCGCCGGGGCTGGTCGCGATCGCCGGCGGCAAGTACACCACCTACCGGGTGATGGCCGCCGACGCGATCGACGCTGCGGCGCAATATGTTCCGGCGCGAGTCGCGCAGTCGATCACCGAAAAGGTGCCGCTGCTGGGTGCCGACGGCTACTTCGCGCTGATCAACCAGACCGAGCACGTCGGTGCACTCGAGGGTCTCCATTCCTACCGGGTGCGCCATCTGCTGGATCGCTATGGCTCGTTGATGGACGAGGTGCTCGCGCTGGCGGCCAACCGTCGCGACCTACTCAACCCGATCGCCGCCGCCCCGGGTTACCTCCGGGTCGAAGCGGCCTACGCCGCGGCCGCCGAGGGCGCGCTGCATCTGGAAGACATCCTGGCCCGGCGGACGCGCATTGCCATCGAGTACTCGCATCGAGGCGTCGACTGCGCCCGCGAGGTGGCCGATATCGTCGCACCCATCCTGGGCTGGAGCGCCGCCGACGTCGACCGCGAGGTGCAGACGTACACCGCACGGGTCGAGGCCGAGGTGCTCTCGCAGGCCCAGCCCGACGACGCATCGGCGGATGCTTTGCGGGCCAGCGCCCCTGAGGCCCGCGCCGAGATCCTCGAGCCGGTGCCGCTGACTTGAGCGGGCCGTGAGACAACTGCCGCTGCCGCCACGCGACGGATTGGGGCCGGCGCGGCTGCGGGTGCACGGCGGACCGCTGGGCGAGGAGCTGACCAGGCGGTTCGGGCCCAAGGTGGCCGCCAAGGCGGCCGCCGGCGAGGTCGTCGATCAGCGTGGCGCGGTGCTTGATCCCGCCACCGTGCTGCCGGCCGGCGCCGTCGTCTACCTCTACCGCGATCTGCGCGACGAAGTGCCGGTGCCATTCGACATTCCGGTGCTGTATCAGGACGATGACATCGTGGTCGCCGACAAGCCGCACTTTCTGGCGACCATGCCGCGCGGGCGCCATGTCGCCGAGACGGCGCTGGTGCGGCTTCGACGGCAACTCGGGTTGGACGAGCTGAGCCCGGCCCACCGGTTGGATCGCCTGACGGCCGGGGTGCTGGTGTTCACGGCTCGTCGCGAGGTTCGTGGCGCCTACCAGACGTTGTTCGCCCGTGGTGCTGTGCACAAGACATATGTCGCGCGGGCGGCGGTCGACCCGAACGTGGCGTTACCGCGGGTGGTGCGGAGTCGGATCATCAAGCGCCGCAGTATCTTTCAGGCCGTCGAGGAAGCCGGTGAGCCTAATGCCGAGACCCTGGTGGAGCTGTCCCCCGGGTGGTGCCCCCAGTCAGCGGATGGTCTCTACCGGTTGACGCCGCGGACCGGGCGCACACATCAGCTTCGCGTGCACATGGCATCGCTGGGCGTGCCGATTTATGGGGACCCGCTGTATCCCAACGTCATCGACGTAGCCGCCGACGACTTCTCCACGCCATTACAGTTGCTGGCGCGGCGCATCGAATTCGATGATCCGCTGAGTGGTACTCGCCGCGAGTTTGTGTCTCGACGGCAGTTGCTTGCGACGCCGGTGTCAGCAGCGCTCGACGCCGGGGCTGATCCGGGGCAAATCGTGTCCGACCACGAAGGCCGCAGGCGGCGGTGACGCAGTTGTCGAGGCTGGCGACGTGTTGCGCACCGACGCGGCGGCCGAGGTGACCGCATTGAGTACTTGACGTGCCCAATCGGTGAGGCCGCTAGCGGGAGTCAGGTCAGCGAAGCGAGCGTTGACGAAGCCCTGCAATGTCTCCACGTCGTCCGTCCTTTAGTAAGTACCGGCTACTGGCTAACGATGCCCTCATCGGCTCAACTAATTCGATATTGTGATCGAACCCATCTCATGCGAGGCATGCGACGCAAGTCACTACGCTGCAACATCAAGCCGCTCGTTGGTATTCCACGATAGGCGTTCCGCGCCTTTGAGGTCGGAGGCGCGCGTCAACAGCGCGTGAACATGCGCGGCCGGGGCGGTACCAGTGACATCGTTTCGGCACCCGCGGGGTTATTACCGGTCGAGATCGTGAACGGGCGGGAAACTGGGGCTGAAATCGTAAGTGCGGTACGTCGTGCGAAAGCCGGGCATAATTATCGCAGTGCGAATCTTGTTACCATGCCTCATGGATGCAAGCGACACAGCTGTGTGGCGTGCCATGCGCCGGTGCGAATATCTCCTCGGTACCATCTGAAGGAATCGGATTGAAGCTCAATCGATTTAGCGCCGCACTGGGCATTCTGGTGACGGGCGTGCTGCTCTTCTCGGCATGCAGCAGTCACAATAACGCCGCCGGCGGGGGTCCGAGCACAAGCGCCGTCCCGGTCAAGGTGACCTGCGGAGGCAAGCCGGCCCTGAAGGCCAGCGGCTCCACCGCTCAGAAAAACGCCATGAGCGAATTCGTCAAGAATTTTGCGCAAGCCTGCCCGGGCCAGTCGCTGGACTACACGGCCGATGATTCCAGTGCCGGGATCAACGATTTCCTGGACAGCAGAAGCGATTTCGCCGGTTCTGATTCGACCCTGACTAGAGACGAGTACGCCAGGGCGCAGCAGCGGTGCGGTTCCCCGACGTGGAACCTGCCGATGGTGGTCAGTCCGATCGCCATTGCCTTCAACGTCAAGGGAGTCACGTCGCTGACCCTCGACGGTCTGACCGCAGCCCAGATCTTCAACGGACAAATCAATATGTGGAACGACGGCGCGATCCAGTTGCAGAACCTGGGTGTACAGCTGCCCGATGAGCCAATTCACGTCGTGTTCCGCGGCGACGAGTCCGGGACCACGGACAACTTCCAGAAATATCTCGACACTGCTTCCAAGGGCACCTGGGGCTTCCCGGCTGGACGGAAGTTCAACGGCGGTGTCGGTGAGGGTGCCGTCGGCAACGACGGTGCTGCTGAGGCCGTCAAGAACACCGAAGGGTCGATCACATATCTCGCGTGGTCGTTCGCCCAGTCGCGACATTTGAACGCGGCCAGCATCATCACCTCGGCCGGTCCGGACCCGGTGGCAATCAGCCCCGAGTCGGTGGGCAAGACGATCTCCTCCGCCTGGTTCATCAAAAGGGGCGACGACCTGGCCCTCGACACCATCTCGTTCTACCGGCCCAACCAGCCCGGCGCTTACCCGATCGTGCTGGCGACGTATGAGGTTGTGTGTTCGAAGTATCCGGATCCCGCGGTCGGTACGGCCGTTCGAGCATTTCTGCAGAGCGCAATCGGTACAGTTCAGAACAAGTTGACCGCCGACGGTTACATACCAATACCCGCCGAGTTCAAGCCGCGGCTGCTGAACTCCATCAACGCCATTTCGTAAAGGGCCGATGCACAATGTTCGAGGGTTTTTTTCACCGTAGTCAACCCGGTGTTCCAAGCGTTTCCCCACGGTAGTAAATGTTTTGAGTTATGGAGTTCACGACGCTGCCCCCTGAGGTGATCTCCGCGCTGATTCATTCGGGACCCGGTGCGGAATCGCTGGCCAATGCTTCCGCGGCGTGGCAACAGCTCAGTGCCAGCCTGGAAGACGCGGCGGACAACTATGCCGCGTTGGTGTCGTCAGTTGACGAGTCGTGGTACGGCCCGTCCTCGACGGCGATGCTTCAGTCGGTCACGCCGTATGTGACGTGGCTGCGGACCACCGCGCTGCAGGCTCAGCAGACCGCCACGGCGGCACAGTCCGCGGCGGCCGCGTTCAACTCTGTCCGAGCGGCGGTGGTGCCGACGGCCACGGTCCTGGCCAACAGGACGCGCCTGGCACAGCTTTTGGCCACCAACACTTTTGGAAGAAATCTTCCGGCCATCGCCCAGACCGAATCTGAATACCAGACCATGTGGGCGAACAATTCGGCGGCGATGACCCGCTACCAGGCCGCCTCGTCCCAGGCCTCGACGCTGCCGCAGTTGACGTCGCCGACCTCCAGTACCAATCCGTCGGGCCTGACCACGCAAGCGAGCGCGGCGGGCGCCGCCAGCACGGCAGCCGCAACTAGCGGGGCCACTAGCGGCGCTTCTGGGTTTTTGTCGCAGTTAAACAACAGCAATACCATCTTCGGGCCCAACTCCAACTTGTATAACACCATCTTCTCGTCCGGATTTCCCATCAACCTGCTCAGCTTCCTGGCGCAAAACCAGTCAGCCCAGGCATTGCAGGGTGTGAACAGCGCAGTCGGCCAGGGTGTGACCGAGGGCGAGGGGGCGCTGGGTGGGGCGGCGGCGAATCTGGGTGGGGGTGCTGCCGGAGCGTTGGGAGCGCTGGGCCAGAGCGGCGGAGGTCTGAGCGCTCTGGGCGCCGCGGGCCTCGGTGAGGTCAACACCTCGGCGGCGCTGGGCGCCGCGGTGCCGATGGGTAACCTGTCCGCGCCGCCCGGGGCTGCGCCATTGCTGCAGGCACCGGTACAGCTTGCGTCGGCGGCAACACCGCTCGGTGCGGGAGGAGCTCCCGGCATGCCGATGGTGCCCCCACTCATGCCGCCGCCGATTTCACCCGGCAGCGGCTGGCGTAAACGCAAGGCGCAGAAATACGAAGACATCGCTATCGGCGCCGAACTCAAGGGCAAGGTAATGAAACCGCCGCCGTCGGCGGGATAAGCGAATCCGCCTGAGTCAGCTCAGAAGCCGGGACCCGACGGGTTGCCATGCAGAGAATCGAGGCCCTGCCGGATGCCTTGATCCACTTGGCTCTTGACGTCGGGATTGCCGGCAGGAATCCCGACGGCCGGTGTGCAGCTACAACTGAGGGTGCCGAACTGGCTCGGGTCGGCGCCGACCGGCGTCGCCGTAGCAACGCTTGCACCGAGCACGACTGCGACGCCGACCATTAATTTCTCGATGATCAAAGATGCTCCGTTGGGGTCGATACCCCAGTATGCGGGAGGGGTCAGGCCCCCGCATGTCGAGGGCAGAACGCGGCGACGCTGACGCCGACGAAGAACCCGGCGTGGTAGCCGTCAAGGCCGCTCTGTTGCATCACGTCGTTCGCAACGTCGCTCGATGCCCTACCGCCATCGAGTGCATCGCAGACCTGATGACCCGCAATGACCGCGGCCTGCGCGGACGCGAAGGTAACCCCTCTGGACTTCAATGCATTCAAGAAGCTGGCGTCGACGGCGTCGGCATGCGCGCTCGGCGCGGCGATTGCTGTGCCGCTGAGCGAGGCGAACACCAGGACGAGGCCGGTCAGCAGTGATCGCACAGGTTTGGGCGAACGCACGGGGGTGGTCGTCCTTTCTCATCCTGTCCGCTGAGCAGAACCGCGGGTGTGCCGACAGCAGGCAACGCCGCTGACATTGCGATCATTGCATGCCGCGCCAGGAGTTTGGCAGCGCGCGGTGCGGCCGGCGCGGACAAGTACGATCGTTAACCGAATGGCCATGTCTTCGGCGTTCATCGTTGGCAGGCCGGGCACCAGTACGCAACTCGCCCGCCGCCGTTATCACGCTTGATCGGCGTGCCGCAGCGACGGCAACCCTGCCCGGCACGCCCGTACACCCAGAGTTGCCGGCCGGCCCGGGTGTCACCGGTGGTGGTGCGATTCTGGCGGAAGCGGTTGGCCCACAACATGTCGCGGGCGCGGGTGACCAGTCGGTGCGGATTGGTGATCGCGCTCACCGGCGCGGTCGGCAGGTGTCCGCTGACAAAGCACAACTCGTTGCAGTAGACATTGCCGATCCCGGCCATCACCCGCTGGTCGAGCAGCGCCTCGGCGATCAGGCGATCCGGGCGTGCCGTCAGGTTGGCGGCGGCAACCTCGGGATCCCAGTCGTCGCCCAGCAGATCAGGTCCCAGGTGGTCGACGACATCGCCGTCATCGGCGCGTTCGAGGATCTCCAGCACGCCGAGGTCGATGCCGACCGCATGAATATCGCTGGCTGCCAAGATGATCCGGACCCGGTGGTCGGTGCGACTCGGCCGCGACGTCACTCGCCAGCTGCCGTCCATCTTCAGATGCGAATGGATGCTGGCCGGGCCGACTCGAATGAACAAATGCTTGCCCCGGCTGCAGACCTCGTCGACCACGTGGCCGGTCAGGTCGACGGTGGCGAAGCGTGGGACCCGCACATCGCAGCGGGTCAGCGTGCGACCGACCAAGGCCCTCCGCAATGCCTCTGCGGTCCGGAAAACGGTGTCCCCCTCGGGCATGGGCTACCGCAGCCGCAGTCCGCGCGGAGTCCGAGCGAACCCCGCCTCGGACAAGGCCGTGACCACTGTCGATGACACCTGCGGCGCCAACACCGGCGCGCTGTTGATGCGCTCGATGAGGATGGAGTTGACCCGTCCGGCGGAGACCAGGTCGGCGAGCGCGACGGCCGCGGCGTGATTGGCGTCGGGATCGTCGTCGGCGAAGCTCAGCAGCGATCGCCCGCCGCGCTCGAGGAACCAGATCAGCTCGCCGTCCACCAGCACGACGAGCGCTCCGGCTTTGCGGCCAGGCCGGGCTGCGCCGTCGTCACCCGACGGCCAGGCCAGCGCTGCGCCGTAGGGGTTCGCCGGGTCGGCGGCTGCCAGCACCACGGCCCGGTGCTCGGGCCGTTCCGGATCCACGCCTTCGAGGTAGCTGCGCAGCCGGTCGACCGTGGACGCCACAGCGAACTGAGCGCCGCCCAGCGACTCGACAAAATAGCCGCGCTGGCAGCGGCCCGCGTCCTCGAAAGCGGTCAGCACCTTGTACAGCGTGGCAAACCCGCCCGGTACCCCTTCGGCCGCCACCGCACCCCTGGTCAGCACGCCGTGCCGATTCAGCAGGAGTTCCGCTTGGTGGTGGGCCCGCACGGTGGAGTCGGTTTCGGGTCTCGGCAGTGCGGACCAGCGGCCGGCAACGGTCGGATCAGCGGCCCGTGGCTGTGGGTGTGCGACGCTGTAGCGGCTCAGGCGGGGCGGACGACTGCCGCGTCCCTGCCGATGCGCCGGCGCGGATCGTTTCCGGGCGCCCGGGCCACCCGACAGCATCGCGCGCACCGGAGCGAAGGTGTCGCCGGTGACCCAGCCGGCCCAGATCAGCTCCCACAGTGCCGCTTTGAGCTCGGCTTCGCCGATGCCGTCCTGTGCAAGCTGTCGAAAGAAGAATGCGCCGCCGCCGGCCAGCATGTTCAATATCGCGCGGTGAGCCGCGCCGAACTCGATCTCTGATCCGGTGGCCAACGTCAGCGCTGCGGAATCGGCGGTGTGGAATGCCACCCAGCCATCGCTGCCGGAGATCAAGCCCGACCCCGACCACATCACCTCGCCGGAGGCCAGCAGTTCGTCGAGCATCGCGGGGGAGTAGTCGCGCACCCGCGGCGCCAGCACCAGCGATTCGATCGCCGACGCGGGCAGTGCCACTCCGGCGAGCTGATCGATGACCACGGCCAGGCCGTCCAGGCCCGAGTTGGCGGCCGAACCGCTGCCGGCACCCACCCCATGCCAGGCCGGCAGGAAACGCGCGTAGGCGCTGGTGCTGACCGGTTCCACCTGTGCTCGCAGCGCGGCCAGCGATCTGCGCCGCAGGATCCGCAGCACGTCGGCGTCACACCACTGGTCACCGACCGCCGCGGTAGAGAACTCGCCGCGGACTAGCCGCCCATCGGCGGCCAGCCGGCCCAACACATCGGCGGCCACCCGCAGCCCGAGCCCGAACCGGTCAGCCACGTCGGCAGTGGTGAACGGCGCGTGAGTTCGCGCATAACGGCCAATCAGCTCACCCAGCGGATCGGCGACGGCCTCGGTGAATCCGGCCGGGACGCCGACCGGCACGGCCACCCCGACGCCGTCGCGCAGCCGGCCGATGTCTTCGATCGCCACCCACCAGCTGCGACCGGCGAAGGACACCGGCAGCGCACGCTTGGCACCGAACAGCGCTTCCAGCCAGCCACCGACCTCGACGCCAGCGGCGCGTTCGGCGATCTCGTCGGCGGTCAGTGGGCCCAGCAGCCGCAGCAGATCGGCGACCGCCTCGGCGTCGCGGGCCGCGCGATCCGCCGAGAGATGCTGCAACTGCCGGCCGGTGCCGGCGACGACGTCGGGATCGAGCAGCTCGCGCAGCTCGACCCGGCCCAGCAACTCGGCCAGCAGCGTGGGGTCCAGCGAGAGCGCCGCGGCCCGGCGTTCGGCGAGCGGGCTGTCGCCCTCGTACATGAACGCCCCGACGTAGCCGAACAACAGCGAGGCCGCGAACGGCGAGGGCGTCGCGGTTTCGATTTCCAGCACGCGAATCTTCCGCGCGGCGATGTCGGTCATCAGCCCCGTCAGCGTTGGCACGTCGTAGACGTCCTGCAGGCATTCGCGGACCGTCTCCAGCACGATCGGGAAGTCCGGGTATTTGCGGGCCACGTCGAGCAACTGCGCCGCGCGCTGACGCTGATGCCACAGTGGCGACCGGCGGCCGGGGTGACGGCGCGGCAGCAGCAGCGCACGCGCCGCACATTCCCGGAATCGCGACGCGAACAGCGCCGAACCGCCCACCTCCGAGGTGACGATCGGGTCGATCTCGTCGGCGTCGAAGACGAACAGTTCGGCACCCGGCGGTGCATCGGCCCCTGATTCGGAGACTGTGTCGGGCAGTCGCACCACAATGCCGTCGTCGGAGGCGGTCGGTTTCTCGTCGATGCCGAAGCGGTCACGCAGCCGCCGGCTCACCGCCAACGCGAGCGGACCGTGCACCCGCAGGCCGTAGGGGGAGTGCAGAATCACCCGCCAGTCGCCCAGCTCGTCGCGGAACCGCTCGACCAGCAAGGTGGTATCGGTGGGCACCACGTTCGTGGCGGTCCGCTGGTCGTCCAGTAGCCGCCAGAGGTTTTCGGTTGCGAACTCGTTGAATCCTAATTCAGCACAACGACTTTCGAATTCAGCGCGGCCCAGACCGGCCAGCTCGCCGGTGAACTGGCCGACCGCCCGGCCGAGTTCGGCGGGGCGGCCGGAGTCGTCGCCGCGCCAGAACGGGAGCCGGGCCGGTTGGCCGGGCGCCGGTATCACCAGCACGCGGTCATGGGTGATCTCGGTGATCCGCCAGCTGGTGGCGCCCAGCGCGATGACATCGCCCGGCCGCGACTCGTACACCATCTCCTCATCGAGTTCGCCTACCCGAGAAGGGGTTTCGGAATCGGTAGCCAGGTACACGGTAAACAGGCCACGGTCCGGGATGGCGCCGCCGGAGGTCACCGCTAGCCGCTGCGCGCCGGGCCGCGCCGTCACCGTGCCGTTGTCGCGGTCGTACACCAGACGTGGCCGCAGTTCGGCGAACTCGGTGGACGGGTACTTACCGGAGAGCAGATCCAAGGTGGCTTCGAATGCGCTGCGCGGCAGCGTCGCAAACGGCGCGCTGCGCCGTACGGTGTCGAACCAGCGGTCGACGTCCAGTGGGTCCAGCGCGGCCGCAGCCACGGTGTGCTGGGCCAGGATGTCGAGTGGGTTCGCCGGCACCCGCATCGTCTCGATCTCGCCGGTGAGCATGCGCTGAACCGTCACCGCGCAACCGATCAAGTCGGTGCGGTGTTTGGGGACTAGCACCCCCTGTGAGATCTCGCCGACCTGGTGTCCGGCCCGCCCAATCCGTTGCAGGCCGCTGGCCACCGACGGCGGCGCCTCCACCTGAATCACCAGGTCGACTGCGCCCATGTCGATGCCCAGTTCCAGGCTCGAGGTCGCCACGACCGCTTTCAATTGTCCGGTTTTCAGTTCCTCTTCGACGATGGCGCGTTGTTCCTTGCTCACCGACCCGTGGTGCGCGCGGGCCAATGTCGTTGGGGCGCCGTAGGTTTGGCCACTGCCCAGCAGATGTGCTGGGGCACCGCCGGCAACTTTGGGGTTGGCCTCGGATGACCGGGCCCGATTGCCCGGCTCGCCCCCTCGCCGCTGCGCGGCTGGGGGTGCCCCCACCCCATCGCGCTTCGCGACCTGCATCGTCGCCGGGCCGTCGGTACCCGTACGTTCGGCGTGGATCTCGTTGAGCCGCGCCGTCAATCGCTCAGCCAACCGGCGGGAGTTGGCGAACACGATCGTCGAGTTGTGCGATTCAACGAGGTCGACCAGGCGCGCCTCGACATCGGGCCAGATGCTGGGGGTACCTCCCGCGTGCGGGGGAGTGTTCGCCAGGTTGGCCATATCGGGGACCGGAACCTGCACGGTCAGCTCGAAAGTCTTGGCTGCCGGTGGGGAGACGATGGTCGTCGGGGAGGCCCCGGACAAGAACCGGGCCACCTCTTCGGGCGGACGGACAGTGGCCGACAACCCGATTCGCTGAGCCGGTGCCTGCAACATGTCGTCGAGGCGCTCCAGCGACAGCGAAAGGTGTGCACCCCGTTTCGTGCCGGCGATGGCATGCACCTCGTCGATGATCACAGTTTGAATTCCGGCCAGGGTTTGCCGGGCCGCTGACGTCAACATCAAAAACAGCGACTCCGGTGTGGTGATCAGCACGTCGGGTGGGTTGCTGATGAGCTGGCGACGGCGGGCCGGCGAGGTATCGCCGGACCGCAGCCCGACGGAGATCTCCGGCGCGGGCAGCCCTCGCTGCGCAGCGACCCGGGCCATCCCGGCCAGCGGTGTGCGCAGGTTGCGCTCGACGTCGACGGCCAGCGCCTTCAGCGGGGAGACATAGAGCACCCGGGTACCGGCCGTTCGCTCGCTGCGTGGTGCGCCAGCCAGGGCATCGATGGCCCACAGAAACGCCGCCAGCGTCTTGCCCGAGCCGGTCGGAGCGATGACCAGTGTGTGGTGGCCGTCGGCGATCGTCGACCAGGCGGCGGCCTGCGCGGGGGTCGGCGCCGCGAATGTGCCGGCGAACCAGTCGCGGGTGACGACGCTGAACCGCGCGAGTGCGTCGTCGGGCACAGGGATCACCCAGTCATCATGACAACCGGGTACGACAAAAGCGGAGCGTCATCGATGGACCGGGTGCTCATCGGGCCGTTGGCGACCCGCATCGTCGCCGGTCAGCGCTGGTCGGGCGCGACAGACTTGGCCAGTTGCTCGGGGACGTTTTTCACCCGGATGATCGCATCGAGCAGCGAATGGGCGCAGGAATCGCTGAGTTGGCTTGCGTCGGTCTCCGGGTGGATGATGCGCTGCCGGCAGATCTCGAAGGTCAGCGCCAGCCAACCGTGGATCACGATCCGCAGGTCGCGTTCGACCTCGGGCTCGAGATTGCTGGCCGATCCGTCGACCTCGACGATGCGGCTCATGATGTGTTCCATCTGCCGGTCCTTGGCCTCGTCGTCGATGCCGAGCAGGACAGGATCGGAACGGCCGAGTCCGACGTAGGCGGCCCAGGCGGCGTGCGGATGCTCTTGGTGGTACTGCATGTACGCCAATACGCCGTCCCGCACCTCCTCGAAGAGGTTCTGGCCGGGGGTAGGCGGAAGGTTGGTGGTCTCGAACAGCTGGTCGGCTTGCCCTTTGACGACCGCGGCGAAGAATGCCCGCTTGTCCGGGAAGTAGTGGTACATCAACGCTCGCGATACGCCGGCCCGCTCGGCGATCTCGTCGATGCGGACCTCGTCGTAGGGCCGCTGTCCGAAGACCTCCGCGCCTAATGCCAGCAACTCGGCGCGGCGGTCGTCCGGAGATAGCCGGCGCCGAGGGGTTCGCATAGAGCAGATGGTACTTGTCGATCCATTCCGCAGGCCCCATACGCTCTGGAAGCCCCTGCAAACTTCTGCTCACCGTCGCGTCCGCCCATGCCCGACGCTCACCCGGCAGTCGCCGCGAAGCGCTGACTCCCCGTCTACCAGGGCGTTCGTCAGCCCAGCGAAGCGGCCGGTACCTTTTGGTGCGTCACCGGGCCGCTCGAGGCGCAACAGGCGCCGACCGGCATCTCGAGCCCACCCACGCCGCGGGCGCAATAGAATCGGTGAGCCATGGATGCGACAAGCGAGCCCACCCGCCGCGGATTGAGTCAGCGCATCGGCGTACTGGTCGACGGCTTCGAGACGGTGATCTACGCGATTGCCTTTGCGCTCCTGGTGGCGGCCGCCGTGCTGGTGGTGATCGGCGGGGCCGAGGCAGTCGTGCAGGCCGCGACTCATAAGGTCAATACGCTGCAGGGTGGCGTCCTCGTCCTGGACCGGGTCTTGATGGTGCTGATCATCGCCGAAATCGCGGCGACGTTGCGCGCGGTACTGCTGTATCACGAAATCGCCGCAGAGCCTTTCCTTTTCATCGGGCTGATTGCCTGCGTGCGGCGGATTCTGATCGTGACCGCGGCATCCGAGCAGGTGCATTCCGACAAAGAGCTCGACCGCCTCTTGTTCGAACTTGGCGCGCTTGGGCTGCTCATCATAGGCATCGCGGCGGCAATCTTCATGATCAGGTACAGCTCTCGACGCGCAGCACCGACGCATCGCGAGGACGGCTGAGCTCACGGCTCGGATGCCGGTTTATCACCGCCGGGTCAAGGGGTATACGCATGTGGCGCGTGTGTCCGCGCGTGAGATGGACAGAGGATCCCCGATGACAACACAACAGCACTCCTCAACCGGCGACCGGCTCGGTCGCGAAGACAAAGAGGTGCACGCCGCCGTCCGATTCGCCGTTTTAGCCGGGGTTGCGGGGGCGGCGTTCTTGATCGTCGCCGCGCTGTGGGACAGCACCTGTCAGGGTGCGATGTCCATCGACACCGTTGCATGCGGGGCCCCCCAGCTGACCATTCTGGCGTTCGGCGCCCCGTTGATCCTGCTGGCCGCAGGCATCTGGGCCTTCGTGCGCACTTATCGCGTCTGGCGTGATCACGGCGTCTGGTGGGCATGGCAGGGCGCCGGCTGGTTTTTGATGATTCTGATGTTCGTCACGCTCACCATGGGCGCCCCGATAGCTGGACCCGTGTTGGCTGGTTAGGCCCTCACGTCTGGTTTTATTAGTCGCCGTTAGTGGGTATTTGCTAGTGACTTCAAGAGGAGCTTTTGACCAAGGGAGCTCGCTGGCGGATGGTCCGCCCGTCACCCGATCACGGGGGACAAAATCACGAATGCGATGACATAGATGCCGACTGCGATCAGTACGAGGATCACCAACGTGATGACGGAGATCAGCGCTATGCGTCGAATGCGGCGGGTGCGCCGGATTTCCGTCGTCTCGCTCGAATCCATGGCTCGTGGCATACCCGGCGGCGATCGTGACTAACCAGCTCGAGCGCGAAGGTAGTGTCTGTCCAACAATGCAGGGAGGCCCGATGACCGTTGCTGCGAAGCCCGTGAAACATCAGCAACGCGGCGAGCGTGCCATTGAATTGCGCGTTGCGGCGAAACTGGAGAACCTGGCGGTTCTGCGGACGCTGGTGGGGGCTGTTGGCACCTTTGAGGATCTGGATTTCGACGCCGTAGCCGATCTGCGGCTAGCGGTAGACGAAGTGTGTACCCGGTTGATTCGCTCCGCCATCCCGGAGTCCACGCTGGCGATCGTGGTCGATCCGCGCGACGACGAACTCAAGGTCGAGGCGTCGACGACATGCGATAGCGACGACGTCGTGACGCCGGGCAGCTTCAGTTGGCATGTGCTGACATCGCTGACCGATGAAGTCCAGACATTTCAGGACGGTCATGGGTCGGACGGCCATCGCGTCTTCGGAGTCACGCTGACCACCAGAAGGGCGGGCTCTCACAGGTGAAACCGCGAGCTGTCGGCGGTTCTTCTTCCTCTCGTCCCAACGAATACGCCGACGTTCCCGACATGTTTCGTGAACTGTCCACTCTCGACGCCGACTCGTCGGAGTTTCAGCGTCATCGAGACAAGATCGTCGAGCGCTGCCTGCCGCTGGCCGATCACATAGCCCGGCGTTTCGAGGGGCGTGGGGAACCGCGCGACGACCTGGTTCAGGTGGCCCGCGTCGGATTGGTCAACGCGGTCGCCCGCTTCGACGTCGAAACCGGCTCCGACTTCGTCTCCTTCGCGGTGCCCACGATCATGGGGGAGGTCCGCCGGCATTTCCGCGACAATAGCTGGTCGGTGAAGGTCCCGCGACGTCTGAAGGAACTGCATTTGCGGCTCGGCACCGCGACCGCCGATCTTTCACAGCGGCTCGGGCGTGCGCCCACCGCTACCGAACTCGCGCATGAGCTCGATATGGACCGCGCCGAAGTCATCGAGGGCCTAGTGGCAGGCAGCTCGTACAACACGCTGTCCATCGACAGCGGCGGCAGCGGCAGCGGCGATGAGGAAGCGCGCGCCATTGCCGACACGCTTGGCGACGTCGACACCGGGCTGGAGCGGATCGAGAACCGCGAGGCGCTACGACCGCTGTTGGAAGGTCTGCCCGAGCGGGAGCGAACCGTGTTGGTGCTCAGGTTCTTCGACTCGATGACGCAAACCCAGATCGCCGAGCGGGTCGGCATTTCACAGATGCACGTTTCGCGACTGCTGGCTAAATCGCTGGCGCGGCTACGGGACGAGCTGGAATAACCGGTTCGGGTCCTGGTCTTCGTCTTCGGCGTCGGGCACGTCGTGTACTGATGAGGCCAGCGGCAGCGTGATGTCGGGGTCGCAGATCCGAAGTAGCCGCCACACCGCCTTGTTCGGGACCACGGCCCACCGCAGATTGGCGGCCGCACACTTCACATTGATCAGGTGCAGCGCCGAAAAGCCGGCAGTGCCAAAGAAATCCAGGCTACTCAGGTCCAGGATCAGCGGCGTGGAGTGATCGATGCAAAGGTCGAAGTAATCGGCGAGCTGACTGGCATTGGACGCGTCGAGCTCACCGTGGACGGTGATCAACACCCGGGACGAATCCCACTCCGCGGTGAATCGCGCGGAATGGTTTTCCCACGCGGGCGGTGGGACTGCTGCGTCGGCTCCACGAGTCAGCGAAGCGAAGGTCGGGTGTGAAGCAGACATCGGGTGACTCCATCAGTCGACGAGCAATCTGTGGATCACGTCAAGCGGTTGGCTCCGCGCGCGAGGAGAAGCTGGGGTTCCAGCCTTCCCTGGCGTCAATTAACGCTTTTTGTAGGCGGCTGCGAACTCAACCTGTTTATGACACTACTCCGACCCACTGTGTGCCGACAACGTATGTGAGTCTTTCTCGAAAAAGCCTGGTCAGCTCCCCGTAGTTGGTGGCTTCAGCTCGAATTATGTTTAGGCACAGCGACTGCCGCAGCGAAGCGCCGCACGGAATCCGCTGCCGCACCGGCCGCGCCGTGGTGGCCGGCGCGTGCGCGGGTGGCGATCGCTCCGGTGGCCGGATCCAACGTCACCTCGGCCAACAGCTCACCGGTCGTGACCTCGCATACCGCCCACGAATAGCAAGAGTCCGCCGACCACTGGGCGTCACTGCGCGCGACGTACTCCGGGTCCGTTTCGCCAAGGTCGGCCAGCGCGGGCCGGTCATCGATGCGACTGTCGGCCCGCAGGCCGCGCAGATACCACTGCCCGGCGTTGATCTCGATCGGATCCAAGGTCGGTCGATCCCAGCCGCGCTACTTGATTTCGGCGAGCACCGTGCCCTGGGTGATGGCGGCCCCGGTCTCGACGGCCAGTCCGGTGATGACACCGTCTTTGTGCGCCGTGACCGGGTTCTCCATCTTCATCGCCTCCAGAACCACGACCAGGTCGCCGGTCGAGACTTCTTGGCCCTCCTCGACGGCGACCTTGACCACAGTGCCCTGCATCGGAGCGGTCACCGCGTCACCGGACGCCGCAGCGCCGCCGGCGGCACCGCGCTTGCGCGGCTTGGGCTTCTTGCGGACGACGCCCGCTGCGTCGCCACCGCCGCCGTTGGACAGCGCGAGATCGCCCGGCAGGGAGACCTCGAGTCGGCGGCCACCGACCTCGACAACGACCTTCTGCCGCGGCAGAGCCTCGTCCTCATCGATAGGCTCGCCGCCGGTGAATGGTTCGATGGTGTTGTTCCACTCGGTTTCGATCCAGCGGGTGTGCACCGTGAAACCCTTGTGGTCACCGATGAACGCCGGGTCGGATACCACGGCGCGGTGGAACGGAATGACGGTGGCCAGTCCCTCGACGTGGAACTCGTCCAACGCGCGACGGGAGCGGGCGAGCGCCTCGTCGCGGGTGGCGCCGTACACGATCAACTTGGACAGCATCGAGTCGAACTGGCCGCCGATCACCGAACCGGCCTCCACACCGGAGTCCAGCCGAACACCGGGCCCGGTGGGGATGTCGTACCGGGTGACCGGCCCCGGCGCCGGCAGGAAGCCGCGACCGGCGTCCTCGCCGTTGATCCGGAACTCGATGGCGTGTCCACGCGGGGTCGGGTCCTCGGTGATGTCCAGCGCCTCGCCGTTGGCGATCTTGAACTGCTGCAGCACCAGGTCGATGCCCGCGGTCTCCTCGGTGACCGGGTGCTCGACCTGAAGACGCGTGTTGACCTCGAGGAACGAGATCAGCCCGTCCTGGCCCACCAGGTATTCGACGGTACCGGCGCCGTAGTAGTGCGCCTCTTTGCAGATCCGTTTGGCCGATTCGTGGATTTCCTTGCGCTGCGCGTCGGTCAGGAACGGCGCCGGCGCCTCTTCGACCAGTTTCTGGAAGCGCCGCTGCAGCGAGCAGTCACGGGTACCGGCGACGATGACGTTGCCATGCTGGTCGGCGATCACCTGCGCCTCGACGTGGCGGGGCTTGTCGAGGTAGCGCTCGACGAAGCATTCGCCGCGGCCGAATGCCGCAACCGCCTCGCGGGTCGCCGACTCGAAGAGCTCTGGGATCTCCTCGATGCTGCGGGCCACCTTCATGCCGCGCCCGCCGCCGCCGAAGGCTGCCTTGATCGCGATCGGCACGCCGTACTCCTTGGCGAAGGCGACCACCTCGTCGGCGTCCTTCACCGGGTCGGGGGTACCGGGCACCAGCGGGGCCTGCGCGCGGGCTGCGATGTGTCGCGCGGTGACCTTGTCACCGAGGTCGCGGATGGACTGCGGGCTGGGCCCGATCCAAATCAGGCCGGCGTCGATCACCGCCTGGGCGAAGTCGGCGTTTTCCGACAGGAAGCCGTAGCCGGGGTGGATCGCGTTGGCGCCGGACTTCTCGGCGGCCTCCAGCAGCTTGGCGAAGTCCAGGTACGACTCCGCCGAGGTCTGGCCACCCAGTGCGAAGGCCTCGTCGGCCAGCTTCACGTGCGGAGCGTCGGCGTCGGGCTCGGCGTAGACCGCGACACTGGGCAGACCGGCGTCCTTGGCCGCGCGGATCACCCGCACCGCGATCTCACCGCGGTTGGCGACAAGAACCTTGGCGATCGTCGAGCTGGCGTGACTAGGCACTGCGCCTCCTGTGTGGCTGAACACTTCTCACATGTCTAAGAGAAATTCTTACAAGTCGTGTCGAGGGAAGTTTAAGCGGCGCGCCGTGGGCGAGGAGACCCGGTGTCTACTTCAGCCGGAATCGCGCAGTCGGCGCTTTATTCGGGCCAGCAGCGCCGACATTCCACGCAGTCGCAGCGGGCTGATCAAGGCCGCCAGACCGAGGTCGGTGTAGAAGTCCTCCGGCACCGCCAGGATGTCGGCGGCGGACTGTTCGTCGAGACCGGCAGCAAGGATCGACGCGAAGCCGCGGGTGGTGGGCGCCTCGGGGGGCGCGCTGAAATACAGCCGCACCCGATCCGGGTCATGCGCGTCGACGTGCAAAAACAGCGGCGATTGGCACTCGGGTACCTCCTCCATCGCCGACTCTTCGAGGTCGGCGGGCAACGCCGGCAGGTCATCGGCGAACTCCAGCAGCAGCTTCAGCTTGTCCTGGCCTTCGACTTCGGCGAAGTCGGAGACCACCTCGGCCAGCGGCGCGGGCATGCTCATCAGGCGGGGACGGCCCCGGGGCTTTCACCGGCGACGATCGGCACTCGCACGGCGTTACCCCATTCGGTCCACGAGCCGTCGTAGTTGCGCACACCGGGGACGCCGAGCAGATGTGTCAGCACGAACCAGGTGTGACTGGACCGCTCGCCGATGCGGCAGTACACGATGGTTTTGTCGTCCGGCTCGATGAACCCGTAGAGCTTCTCCAGCTCGTCTCGGCTGCGGAACCGCCCGCTGTCGTCGGCGGCCTTCCCCCACGGGATCGAGCGCGCCGATGGGATGTGGCCGGCGCGCAACGCGCCTTCCTCGGGATAGTCCGGCATGTGCGTGCGCTTGCCGGTGTACTCGTCAGGCGAGCGTACGTCGATCAGCGGCTCGGAACCCAGGACGGCCAGCACGTCGTCTTTGAACGCGCGGATCGGCGCGTCGTTGCGCTGCACGACGGGATAGCCCGTGGAGGCTCGGTTTGGAACATCTAGCGTGGTGTCGCGCCCGTCGTGCATCCACAGGTTGCGTCCGCCATTGAGCAGCCGCACATCCGGGTGGCCGAAGAGCGTGAAGACCCACAGCGCGTACGCCGCCCACCAGTTGCTCTTGTCGCCGTAGATGACCACGGTGTCGTCGCGCGAAATCCCTTTGCGGTCCATCAATTCCGCGAACTGCTTGCCGTCGATGTAGTCGCGCACCCGCGGGTCGTTGAGGTCGGTGTGCCAGTCGACTTTGACCGCCCCGGGGATGTGGCCGACGTCGTAGAGCAGAACGTCTTCATCGGATTCGACGATGGCAAGTCCGGGCCGACCCAGGTTGCCGGCCAGCCAGTCGGCGGTGACCAGCCGTTCCGGGTGGGCGTAGGCGCTCAGCGTCGGGCTGGGATCTGCTGGTAGAGGCACACCGCGAGCCTACCTGCCGGTTAGTGTCTGCCGCCGAGGCGTTGACGCTGGCGACAGTTCTATGCCGACGCCGGATTGGCCGCCCACAGTTCGGCGACCGAAACGCCGACGCGTGCCAGCAGAGTCCTGGTCTTCGGCAGGCTCAGGCCGATGATGTTCGACGGGTCGCCCTCGATCCGGTCGACGAACCAACCGCCCAGCCCGTCCAGGGTAAAGGCGCCGGCAACAGCCAGCGGCTCGCCACTATCCAGATAGGCCTCCAGGTCCGGCGCGGTCGGTGTGCCGAAATACACTGTGGTGAAGAATGATTCGGATGCCCGCTGGATGAGGTTGCCGTCGGTGAGCCGGACCAGGCAGTGCCCGGTGTGCAACTGACCGGACCGACCGGCCATCGACTGCCACTCGCGCCACGCCGCATCAGTCGATGCGGGTTTGCCGACCAGTCGGCCGTCGAGGTAGAGCATCGAATCACAGCCAATGACAACGCAATCCGCGGCGATTGCGGCGTCCAGGACGGTCGCGACGTGATCGGCCTTTGCTTCGGCGAGGGTACCGACCACGTCGCCAGGAGCGGCCTCCGGTCCCAGCCCGGCGATGATCGCGTCCTCGTCCACGCCCGAAACCACGACCAACGGTTCGACACCGGCTTGGCGCAGCACCCGCAGCCGACCGGTCGAAGCCGACCCGAGCACTAGTCGGGTCATCGCCCCCGCATGTGGGTCCGCTGCACCAGCGTGAGTCGCTGCCAGCTGTGGACCGCGTACCGCAGTTTGTCGACGGGCAGCCCCCACCGGGAGAACTCAGGCTCGCCCGGCGCACCGCCGCCGCCCGCCGCGCCGGCTAGCACGGTGATCAGCGCGGCCACCTCGTCGTCGGTCGGCTTGCCCTTGAGGACCTGGATGTGCGGCTCGTGCGGCGGCGGGACGTCCGGCGTGTCGTCGCTCATGTCGCTCACAGCGATTTGACCGTTGGTCTCGTTCCCGTCGCTCACTGCGTTCGTTCCGCTCTCTCGACTCACAGCGGGATGTTCCCGTGCTTCTTGGGCGGCACCTGGGCGATTTTGCGCTCCAGCAGCCGCAATGCCGTACCGATGTAGCCGCGGGTGTGCGACGGCGGGATCACCGCGTCCACGTAGCCCCGCTCGGCCGCGATATACGGGTTGACCAGAGTGTCCTCGTACTCCTGCTGCAAGTGCAGCCGCAGCGCGTCAACGTCCTCGCCGTTCTTGGCCGCCTCGCCGAGCTGCTGGCGGTAGACGAAGCCGACCGCGCCGGAGGCGCCCATCACCGCGATCTGAGCCGTCGGCCAGGCAACGTTGACGTCGCAGCCCATGTCCTTGGAGCCCATCACGCAGTACGCGCCGCCATAGGCCTTGCGGGTGATGACGGTGATCTTGGGAACGGTGGCCTCGCCGTAGGCGTACAGCAGCTTGGCGCCGCGGCGGATGATGCCGTTGAACTCCTGGCCGGTACCGGGCAGAAAGCCCGGCACGTCGACCAGCATGACGATCGGGATGTTGAAGCAGTCGCAGGTCCGCACGAAGCGGGCGGCCTTCTCCGAGGCGTTGATGTCCAGGCAGCCGGCGAAGTGGGTGGGCTGGTTGGCCACGATGCCGACCGGGTGGCCTTCGATGCGACCGAACCCGATCACGATGTTCTGCGCGTAACCGGATTGCACCTCGAGGAACTCGTCGTCGTCGAGGATGCGGGTGATCACTTCGTGCATGTCGTAGGGCTGGTTGGCCGAGTCCGGGATCAGCGTGTCCAGCTCGAGGTCTTCGTCGGTGAGGTTGTCCTCGATGGCGCCCTGCGGGACCGGCACCGGATAGTGCGGCGGATCGGTGAAGTTGTTGGGCGGCAGGTAACTCAGCAGGTCGCGAACGTAGTCAAAGGCGTCCTGCTCGCCGGAGGCGACGTAATGCGCGGTGCCGGACTTGGCCATGTGCGTGTGCGCGCCACCGAGCTCCTCCATCGTCACGTCTTCGCCGGTGACGGTCTTGATCACGTCGGGGCCGGTGATGAACATCTGACTGGTCTGGTCGACCATCACCACGAAGTCGGTCAGTGCCGGCGAGTAGACGTGGCCGCCGGCGGCCGCACCCATGATCAGCGAGATCTGCGGGATGACGCCAGAGGCCAGGATGTTGTTGCGGAAGATCGAGCTGTACAGGCCGAGCGAAACCACACCTTCCTGGATGCGGGCGCCCGCGCCGTCGTTGATCCCGATCAGCGGCCGGCCGGTCTTGATCGCCAATTCCTGTACCTTGACGATCTTCTCGCCGTAGACCTCGCCGAGGCTGCCACCGAACACCGTGACGTCCTGGCTGAAGATGCAGACGTCGCGACCGTCGATGGTGCCGTAGCCGGTGACGACGCCGTCACCGAGCGGGCGCTTCTCGGCCAGCCCGAAGTTGGTGCTGCGGTGGCGGGCCAGCGCGTCGAGTTCGACGAACGATCCCTCGTCCAGCAGGGCGTAGATGCGCTCACGCGCGGTGAGCTTGCCCTTGGCGTGCACCTTGTCGACGGCGGCTTCGCCAACCGGGTGCAGCGTCTCGTCGTTCCGCTTGCGCAGTTCGGCGAGCTTGCCCGCGGTGGTGTGGATGTCGATATCGTGCTCGGCTTGCGCCTCGACCGAGGTCTCGGAAGTCATGGCTGTCAATCTTAGCGGTCCCTTAGATTGTGATCCCAACCCGCGTCGCGGTGTCCCGCGTGTCCTGCAGAACCGAACTTTTGTTGCGTCGGGTCGCGCAGAGGTAATCTTCGTCACTTGTCGCCTTGTTTGTCCCAACAGGATCAGGGTCCGGAGGAACGCCCATGACGTCGGAGAGCGCCCGCCTGCTACGACAGTGGTGGAACGAGCCGGGCGACTACTTGTGGGTGGTCGACTTCTACCGGCGCCGCGGGTTGATGACCGCGTTGCGGATGAGCAACGGTTTCGGGGGCGTGATCACTGCGCTCGCCACCGTGTGTCTTGGATTCGAAGACCTCGTCCGGCCGCACTGGCTGAGCCACGCCGTGGTGATCTGGATGCTGATGAGCTCGATCGGCTGGATCGTGTTCTGGTGGTTTTTCCCGTGGCCGTCGGCCAGGCAGGCGGGAGTGTTGTTCGCTTTCGCCGACATCGGCATCGCCATCGCGACCGGGCTGCATGCCGAACCGCTGGCAGCGCTGAGCACTACACCGCTTTTCGCGGTGCCCGGCGTGTGCATCGTGTTCTACTTCAGTCCGCGCGCCAACGCAGCGCACGTGGCCCTCGCCACGGTCACGATCGTGGCCGCAGCGACATGGCTGGCGCTCTCGGATCGTCCCGATGCTGTGGCGGTGGCGATCGCCAAGGCGCTGATCGCGTGGACGGTAACCGTCGGCATCTTTCCCTTCGTGCAATTCGGCTTCTGGCTGATCCGCAGTAACTCGATCGAATCGCTCACCGATCCGCTCACCGAGTTGGCCAACCGTCGCGGGTTGGCCAACTACCTGGACAGAAAGCTCGAAACCCTCACTGCGTCATCAAAACCGTTGTGCGTCTTCGTTATCGACCTGGATGGGTTCAAGAACATCAACGACATCCACGGCCACACGATCGGCGACGCCGTCATCACGCGTACCGCCCGGCAGATTCGCGTCGCCGCTGGACCCTCGGCATTCGTCGCGCGCACCGGCGGGGAGGAGTTCGTCGTCCTCGACCTGCTGACATTGCAGGCCGCGGCGCCGATCGCGGAAAGCATCCGTGCCGCGATCGCGGCGCCGGACAGTCCGAAAGTCACCGCCAGCATCGGGGTGGCCGCGGACACTATCGAAGACCTCGCCGCGTACGAGGCGATTCATGCCTGCGCCGACGACACCATGTATGCCGCCAAACGCAATGGCGGCAACCGGATCGCCCTGGCGGGTGCGGCCCATGCCGCACACCACGGCCATCATCAGGCCGAAATTCCTTTCGGACCAATGGGATTGAAAGATCGTCGTGGGCTTGACGCCGGGCCCTGGGCCTTTGACGCCGGCTGACCTAGGCTGGTCGGCAATGGACGACTCGGTCAGGCCACCGCTGGATGTGGCGGCGCTGCGCGACGGGCTGGTGGGCCCTGGAATGCCGTGGCGCGAACTCGACGTGGTGGCCGAAACCGGTTCGACCAACGGCGATCTGCTCGCGCGGGCCGAGGCCGGCCGTGACATCGACGGGTCGGTGCTGCTCGCCGAGTACCAGAGTGCCGGGCGGGGACGTCATGGCCGGCAGTGGTTGGCGCCGCCGCGCACACAAGTTGCCCTGTCGGCGGGGGTGGCCGGCGGCTCGGTACCCCGGCCCGGTTGGGGATGGTTACCGCTGGCCACCGGGGTCGCGGTGGCCGACGCGCTGGGCGGGTTGGGTGTCGAGGCTGGTCTGAAGTGGCCGAACGATGTGCTGGTCAACGATGACAAGCTGGCCGGGATACTCGCCGAGGTTGCCTCGCCGACGCCGGTGATCGTGCTTGGTCTCGGGCTCAACGTGACGTTGACCGCCGACGAAGCGCCGGATCCGGCGGCCACCTCGCTGCTGATGCTGGGGTCATCGGCCACCGACAGAAACAGATTGGCGCGCAACATACTTCGCGAGCTGGCGCTACGGGTTGACGCGTGGCGGACCGCAGGGGGCGCCGACCCGGCGCTGGTCGCGGACTATCAGCGCTACAGCGTGACGCTGGGCTCACGGGTGCGGGCCAGCATGCCGGGTGATCGTGAGGTGGTCGGTGTCGCTCGCGCCGTCGACGAGACAGGGCGACTGAGCGTCGACACCGGTGGTGAGACGGTGGCAATCTCGGCCGGAGACATCACGCACCTGCGTCCCAGCGTCTAAAGTGCCAGCGTGGGCTACCCCGACAACGTATTGGCCGGCGACGAGCAGGTCGTCCTGCACCGGCATCCGCACTGGAAGCGACTTTTCTGGCCGGTCACTGTTCTGATCCTCGGAAGCGCGGCGGCGTCGTTCGGGTGCGCGGTGGTCAACGGCACCACGTGGGACCCGAACGCGAAGAGAGTGGTCTTCTGGGCCATCGGGGCGATCTGGCTGGTGCTCCTCGGCTGGCTGACAGTGTGGCCGTTCTTGAATTGGCTCACCACGCATTTCGTCATCACCGACCGGCGGGTGATGTTCCGGCACGGGGTGTTGAGCCGTAGTGGCATCGACATCCCGCTGGCCCGGATCAACAGCGTCGAATTTCGGCACCGCTTGATCGATCGGATACTGCGCACCGGCACGCTGATCGTCGAGTCGGCGTCACAAGATCCATTGGAGTTCTACGACATTCCGCGCGTGGAACAGGTCCACGCGCTGCTGTATCACGAGGTTTTCGACACCCTCGGATCCGAGGAATCGCCGAGCTGATCCTCCCGGCTGCGACGCGACCGCCAAGCCCGCATCAGCGTGACGTTCCCGCGCTCTTCGACGTCCTCGAACACCTCGGCGATGCCGCCCGCGGTAAACGTCGACTCCAGTGCGCTGTCGCCGCTTCGGGCGGATTCGTTCGGGAACACCCAGCGCCGGAACGCCCAGAAGCGGAACGCCATCTGCAGCAGGTTGCCGATGATGTACGCCGAGATGAAGTCGGCGATGTTCTCTGCGGTCAGCGACACCATGGGCACCCGCAGCTGCAGGACATAGCTGGAGACCCACAGGGGCGCCATGCTCAGCAGCACGCCGACGCCACTGAACGCGAAGAACAGCAGCGCCTCGTGGTGACGCTCACGGCCGCCGCGGTCCCGGAAGCTCCATTCCCGGTTCAGGATGTACGACGCGATAACCGCGACGATGCCGGCGATGACCTTAGCGGTCACCGGCTTGGGCTCCAAGATCGTCAGCTTCAGCGTGTAGAAAATGGCCGAGTCGATGACAAACGTGGTCCCGCCGACGATCGCGAACTTGATCAACTCGTGATGGCGCTCGGCGTAGGGGCGGATCGCCCCCGGCAGTCGGGCGATCGTGGCATCGGCGAAGGACACAATGTCGCAGTCTACGTATTACTACTTAAGGGTGCTCTGTGACTGGGTCCACGCCGATAAATTGCCCGTTCAGCGGCCGTGACACCATGATTGCCGTGCCGAGAACCCGCCACATTCCCTCTGCCTCACCCGTCGTCGCCATGGTTGGCGGCGGCCAGCTCGCCCGGATGACCCATCAGGCGGCGATCGCGCTGGGTCAGAGCCTGCGGGTGCTGGCCGTCGACGCCGCCGATCCGGCCGCCCAGGTCAGTCCTGACGTGGTGATCGGCTCGCACACCGATCTCGAGGCTCTGCGTCGCGTCGCCGCGGGCGCCGCTGCGCTCACCTTCGACCACGAGCACGTGCCCACTGAGCTGCTGGACAAGCTGGTCGCGGAGGGTGTCAACGTGGCGCCGCCGCCGGAGGCGCTGGTGTACGCGCAGGACAAGCTAGTCATGCGGCGACGACTGGAGGCGCTCGGCGCCCGGGTGCCGCGCTACGCGGCGATCGAGCGCACCGAGGACGTCGATGAGTTCGCCCGGCAGGTGGGTGGCCCGATCGTGGTCAAGGCGGTACGCGGCGGGTACGACGGCCGCGGGGTGCGGATGGCCGCCGATGTGGCGCAGGCCCGCGAGATCGCGGGTCAATATTTAAATTCTGGCGTACCGGTATTGGTCGAGGAGCGGGTCGCGATGCGACGCGAGCTCTCGGCGCTGGTGGCGCGATCGCCGTTCGGGCAGGGCGCCGCCTGGCCGGTGGTCGAGACCGTGCAGCGCGACGGCATCTGCGTGTTGGTGATCGCGCCGGCTCCCGCGCTGTCCGACGACGTCGCCGCCGCGGCTCAGCAACTGGCGCTGCGATTGGCGGCCGAACTCGGCGTCGTCGGCGTGCTGGCCGTCGAGCTGTTCGAAAGCGTCGACGGGGAGCTGCTGGTGAACGAGCTGGCGATGCGCCCGCACAACTCCGGGCACTGGACCATGGATGGATCGAACACCAGCCAGTTCGAGCAGCATCTGCGCGCGGTGCTGGACTACCCGCTCGGTGACCCCGACGCCACCGTGCCGGTGACGGTGATGGCCAATGTGCTGGGCGCGGCGCAAACACCGCCGATGTCACTCGACGAGCGACTGCACCACCTGTTCGCGCGGATGCCCGACGCCCGGGTTCACCTCTACGGCAAGGAAGAACGCCCGGGCCGCAAGATCGGGCACATCAACATCCTCGGCAGCGACGCAGCCGAGTTGGCAAACCTGCGTGAACGCGCCGAACGCGCGGCACACTGGTTGTCAGATGGGGAATGGATGGACGGATGGGACCCGCACAAAGGATGATTAGCCGGCGACGATGCGGAGCGCAGCGACGAGGAGGAGCGGCGCTACATGACTGACCCCGTACGCGTTGGCGTGATCATGGGCAGCGACAGCGACTGGTCGGTGATGTCCGATGCCGCCGACGCGCTGGCCGAGTTCGATGTCGCCTACGAGATCGGGGTGGTCTCGGCGCACCGCACCCCGCAACGCATGCTCGAGTACGCGCAACAGGCCGCCGGCCGCGGCATCGGGGTGATCATCGCCGGCGCCGGCGGCGCGGCCCACCTGCCCGGGATGGTGGCCGCGGCCACGCCGCTGCCGGTGATCGGCGTTCCGGTACCGCTGGCCAAGTTGGGCGGGCTCGACTCGCTGCTGTCGATCGTGCAGATGCCCGCCGGGGTTCCGGTCGCCACGGTGTCGATCGGCGGCGCCCGCAACGCCGGGCTGCTGGCGGTGCGCATTCTGGCGGTGTCGGATCCGGCGTTGTGCAGCCGCATCGTGGCATTCCAGGCGGAGTTGGCCGAGTCGGTGCAGGCCAAGGATACGGCGCTGAAACAGCGCCAGGGTAAAGTTACCGGCGAGTAGCACCGCCCCGTCGGGCACAAAAAAGGAGGCCAGCATGGCTCAGTGGGCCGGAGATTCGTCGTTCGATCTGTTCCAGCTGCCAGAGGAGCACAACGAACTGCGGGCGGCGATCCGCGGGTTGGCGGAAAAAGAGATCGCCCCGCACGCCGCGGACGTGGACGAGAAACCCCGCTTTCCGGAGGAGGCGTTGCAGGCGCTGAACGCGTCCGGTTTCAACGCCGTGCACGTTCCTGAGGAGTACGGCGGTCAGGGGGCGGACTCGGTGGCGGCGTGCATCGTGATCGAGGAAGTGGCGCGCGTCGATGCATCCGCCTCGTTGATCCCGGCGGTGAACAAGCTGGGCACCATGGGGTTGATCTTGCGCGGCTCAGACGAGCTGAAGAAGCAGGTGCTGCCGTCGCTGGCCTCCGACGGGGCGATGGCGTCGTATGCGTTGAGTGAGCGTGAGGCCGGCAGCGACGCTGCGTCGATGCGAACCCGGGCCAAGGCCGACGGGGACGACTGGATCCTGAACGGCGCGAAGGCCTGGATCACCAACGGCGGCAAGTCGACCTGGTACACCGTGATGGCGGTGACCGATCCGGACAAGGGCGCCAACGGGATCTCGGCGTTCATCGTTCACAAGGATGACGAGGGTTTCAGCGTCGGGCCCAAGGAAAAGAAGTTGGGCATCAAGGGTTCTCCGACCACCGAGCTGTACTTCGAGAATTGCCGGGTCCCCGGCGACCGGATCATCGGCGAGCCCGGCACCGGGTTTAAGACCGCACTGGCCACGTTGGACCACACCCGCCCGACCATCGGCGCGCAAGCCGTGGGCATCGCCCAGGGTGCGGTGGACGCCGCGATCGCGTACACCAAGGACCGCAAGCAGTTTGGCGAATCGATCAGCTCGTTTCAGGCCGTCCAGTTCATGCTGGCCGACATGGCGATGAAGGTCGAGGCCGCGCGGCTGATGGTCTACAGCGCGGCCGCCCGCGCCGAGCGCGGTGAGTCGAATCTTGGCTTCATCTCGGCGGCGTCGAAGTGCTTCGCCTCCGATGTGGCGATGGAAGTCACCACCGACGCCGTGCAGCTTTTCGGTGGCGCCGGATTCACCACTGACTTCCCGGTGGAGCGGTTCATGCGCGACGCCAAGATCACCCAGATCTACGAAGGCACGAACCAGATTCAGCGCGTGGTGATGTCACGCGCACTGCTGCGCTGAAAGCCGACGAGCCCTACAGCAAATTCCCAGCGAATGTGCAGTTGACGCGCGTCTAAGGGCCGGTGACGCTACAGTCACACTGCATCATGTCCCCCTTGGTGAATGCCTTGCTGGAACGCGAAGCGCCTCTCGCGCAGTTGAATGCGCCGGCGTATCGCGTGGCTCGCGGTGGTCCTGGGGAAGTGGTCTTGCTGCGCGGGGAGGCCGGTGTTGGAAAGACCACCTTGCTGGCCCAGTTTGTCGATCAACTGGATCCACGACTGCGGGTGTTGCGTGGCTGGTGTGATCCGCTGGGTGCACCGCGCCCGCTCGGGCCGCTGACCGACGCTCTGGCCGGGCTGGACGCCGTCGCCGGGGCGGCGCTGACCGTGGCCGTCGACTCGGGGGATACCGTGCAGATCTATCGACAGCTGTTGGCGGCGTTGGGTGACCGCGATCGCTGGGTGTGGGTGATCGAGGACGTGCACTGGGCCGACGGCGCCACCCTGGATCTGGTGCGCTTCTTGGCGCGACGCGTCACGACACTGCGTTTGGTCCTGCTGATCTCGTTCCGTGACGACGAACTGCCCGCGACCCACCCGCTGGCTGTGACGCTGGGGGATCTGGCGAACTATCCGGCGGTGAGCCGAATCGAGTTGGCGGCGTTGACCCTACCTGCGGTAGCGACGCTCGCTGCCGGCAGCGGCCTGAACGCCGAGCAGCTTCATCAGGTCACCGGCGGCAACCCGTTTTTCGTCACCGAGGTGCTGGCCGGCGGGCCGGCCGCGTTGACCCGTAAAGGCTTGCCGCGCAGCATTTCCGAGGCGGTGTGCGGCCGGCTTGGTCGGCTGTCCGCCAAGGCGCGCGAAACAGTGCATGCGGTCGCGGTCTGCGGCCCGCGTGCCGATGTCGCGCTGCTGGAGAAGATGTGCCCCGAAGCCCGGACGGCGCTGCATGAATGCCTTGGCGCCGGCGTGCTGATCGCCGAGGGGGACGTGGTCGGTTTCCGTCACGAACTCGCCCGTCGAGCCACCGTGGCGCAGATCCCGGATTTCGATCGCATCGATCTGCATCGGCGCGCGCTGGCCGTCCTGGCGGAGTCGCCCACCGATTCGAACACGTTGGCGGCACTGCGCATTTCACGCCGACGAGGCTGGCGAAAACGAAGCGACGATCCGCTACGGCATCGCCGCGGCTGAACGGGCGGCGTCGCTGGGCGCCAATCGCGAAGCCGCGAGCCTGTACGCCCTCGCGTTGCGTCGCGCCGATAAGAATGCCGTTGAAGACCGGGTCGTCTGGCTGGAGCGACACGCGTTCGCGTGCTATCTGAGCGGGCAGGCCGACCCGGCGGCCGCGTCATTGCGCGAGGCGATTGCCTTGCGGCGCAAGCTGGGTGATCGACTCGAAGAGGGTGACAACCTGCGCTGGCTGTCGCGTCTGCTGCAGCCGCTCGGACGCGCCGCCGAGGCTATCGAAGCGGCGCACGCCTCGCTGCGATTGCTGGAAGACCTCGGCCCGTCGCCCCAGCTGGCCTGGTCGCTGATCAACATGGCGCACATCAGCGCCCTTGCTTTGGATCCGGTGTGTGCCGACTACGCGGCCCGGGCCCACGCTCTCGCCGCCGAAATGGGCGACGCTGCAGTCGATATCCGGGCCCGTGGCTATACGGCACTGACCGCCGTATTCAACACCGGCACCGGCTGGGACGAATTGGAGAGGGTATGGCGTGAGGCGCTTTCTACTCAGGGACTGGAGGAGCACGCCGGGGTGCTGGGCGTCCTGATCTACTGGTATGCGGTTCTGCGATGCGAATTAGCCCGTGCCGAACGGTATCTGGCCGAAGCTTCGCGGTTCTGTGATGACCGCGACCTCGGCATGTTCAGCTCGCTGCTGACGGCGGCATCCACGCTGGCAGCCTTGCACAGCGGGGATTGGGATCATGCCGCTGTCATCGCCGAACAGATCATCACCCGTCCCGAGCTGAGCCCGCAGCACCGGATCCTGCCGCTGGTGACGCTCACCCTGCTCCGGGCCCGCCGTAGCCGACCGCCCGCCGATCCGACGCCGGGTGCGGCTGTCGACAGCGCCCAGCCCGGCGACCTGGTCCACCTGGGTGCGGTGTGGGCGGCGCGAGCCGAGGTGGCCTGGTTGGCCGGCGATGACGAGCAGGCCGTGGCCGAAGCGCAGGCCGGGCTGGCGTGCTCCCGCGAACACGCCGACCCGTGGCAAACGGGCCAACTGTACCGCTGGGTTCGCTTGGCCGGCGGCACAATTGAGGGCGCTAACCGCGATCCGCTCACCCCGTTCGACTTGGAAGTCAACGGGCAGTGGCAGTGCGCTACCGAAGCGTGGACGGCTCGAGGCTGCAGCTATGACGCGGCGCTGGCCCAACTCGGCGGCGATGCTCCAGCGGTGAACTCGGCGCTGGCCACCTTCCGTCGACTCGGCGCCAAGGCGGCGGCCCGCCGCGCCCAGCAGCGACTGGCCACGCTGCGCGAGCGTGCCCCGCGCACGAAGCAGGCGGACCGGGATTCAGACCCGCACTCGCTGACCGGGCGTCAACGCCAGGTGTTCGACCTGCTTGCCGCCGGGCTCAGCAACCCGGAGATCGCCGCAGAGCTGCACATCAGCCCGAAAACAGTTGGCCACCATGTCGAGGCAATCTTGGGCAAGCTGGGCGTACAGAACCGCACTCACGCGGTCGCCTACGCGTTGCAACACCGGGCCACCCTCCGGGCGGAGTCGTAGGTTACGCCGCTGCGCCGGAAGCGGTTCCGCTCAGCGCCGCGCTTTCGACACTGAGCAGGCTTTCGGCTTCGTGCTCTTTGCGATACGCTTCTCCGCCGCCGTTTAGCCCAAAGAGCCGCTTGCTCCACAGCAGCCATACCACCGCGACAATATTAACCAGTAGAGCGGAAAGCCTTAGAGCCGTGATCTTTTCGGTTAGCTCGTAGATTTCCAGTGGAAGGAAGACGCTGGTCGCGATCACCGCGAAGTACTCGCCCCACCGTGCCATCAGCCACAGTCCGACCGCCTCCACCACCTCGATCAGCGCATAGGCGGCCAGGCCTACCGCGATCCACTCCAGCGTCGACGACGACAACGCGAACGCGTGGGCGATATGACGAATGAGCTTGGAGTTCTCCGGATCCCAGCCGATCTGGTTGGCCAATGGCTTGAGCAACGGGATGTCTCGGTCCAGCGCCTGCTGCAACCGCTCCCGGGATCCGCTGACCTTGAGCACCCCCGCGGCCACCAACAGGAAAATGACGGCGCGGAACGCGCGTTCGATGGCTAGCGCACGCATCAAGGTCCGATCCCGCAGGAACCGCCCGCGTGGGATTTCCGGCGCGGTATTGGCCGGTCCGCTACGCCGGGGCGGGCCTACCACGAAAGTCTCGCAGCGCAGGCACCGCCAGGCTTCGCCGATCGGAGTGTCGGTCTTCAGTCGCTCCCGCAGTTTCGGCTCATCGGGAGCGAATGTTTCGTGCCCACGCAATCCACACGAGCGCAGAGCAAAATCCACCATGAGAGCACGCTACAGCGACTTTCCCGGCCGCTTGCGCTATCGACGAAGGAGCCCGAACTGTACGGTAACCAGAAAGAATCCGCTGACCAGGAGCACATGTCGATGAGCAGCACACGTGAGGCCCTGCGCAATGATCTGCTACTGGAAGCCCTGGGAAAGCCGATCGATCTCAATGCGGTGGATTGGCGTGTCAAACACCACAATCCGTCGGCCTCGCCGCTTGAAGTGCAGAACGAGACGTTGGATGCGATTCGCGAGTGGGTGACCGACGGGCTGTTCAGGCTTGGCGCCCCAACTGGTAAGTCGCAGCGCTTTGTGACGTGGCATCGTTCGCTCGAGCATTCGCTGCAGGAGATCTCGCACAACTACGTCAAACACTATGGCGATCCCGAGAAATGGATGTACGCGGTGTGGCTGTCGCTGACGGCAAAGGGCGAACTACTCGCACGATCGCTCGAGGAAAAGGACATCGACGGGTATCGCCCGAAAGCGACGGAAGTCTGACCGCGCCGCGGGTCAGGGCTGCCACCGAAGACGACCTCGTACGCATCTGCGAGATCGTCAACCACTACATCGAGAAGACCGCCTTCAACTTCCGGACCGAGCCGCAGAGTGTCGACGACGTACGCACTCTGTGGGCAGGGCGACACCAACGATTTCCCTGGCTGGTGGCGACGGACCACGATCGCGTCGTCGGGGTGGCCTACGCGGGCCCGTGGAATGAGCGGGCCGCCTATCGGTGGACCGTCGAATCCACCATCTACGTCGATCCCTCAGCGCACCGACGCGGCGTCGGTGATGCGCTGTACGCGGAGTTACTCGACCGACTACGCAGCCAGGGATTCCACAGCGCCGTCGCGGTGATCGCGTTGCCCAACGAACCGAGCGTCCGATTACACGAGCGGCACGGGTTCGCTCGCGTGGGTCACCTGCGCGAAGCCGGCCACAAGCACGGCGCCTGGCACGATGTCGGATTCTGGCAGTGCCTACTGGGGAACAGCTAGATCGCGCCGAGCTGTGCTGTGCAGTAATAGTTTTCGGTCTGACCGTCGTTGCGTTCCGGCACCGGCAGCCCGGCGTCGGCCAGCAACTGCCCGGACCGTTCCCGGGTCGTCTGCCAGCCGCGCTCGCTGAGATATGTGGCGACGTCGTGACGCTCGCCGCCATACCACAGGTCATCGATGTGGGCATCGAGTCCTTGCTCGTACCACTTCTGCGCCGCGGTGTGCACGACCTCCAAGGACTCCGTTGCGCTCAGGAAGATCTCCGCGACCAGTCGGCTGCCCTCGGCGCTGAGCTCGGTGATGTTGTCCAGCAGGCGATCCTGAGCCTCCGGGGGCAGAAACGCGAGCAAGCCTTCGGCGATCCACACGGTGGGCCGGTTCGCGTCGAAGCCCGCCCGTCGCAAGGCTGCGGGCCAGTCGTCGCGCAGATCGATCGGGACCGCGCGCAGGTCGACGGTCGGCTCGGCCCCGGCCGCGGCTAGCGTGGCGGTTTTGAAATCGGTCACCTGTTGCTGATCGATCTCGAACACCACCGTCTCGGCGGGCCAGGACAATCGGTAGCCGCGCGCATCGAGCCCGGAGGCCAGGACCACCACCTGCCGGATGCCGGATGCCGTCGCATCGGTGATGAATTGGTCGATCAGGCGCGTGCGGACAGCCATTATGTCGGTCATCGGCTGCATGCCCCACGGATGGCCGGGAATGTCGACATCGTCGGCGCTGAGCTCACCGGCGGCCCAGCGGGTGAAGAAGTCGACTCCGACGGCCCGAACCAGCGGTTCGGCGAATGGGTCGTCGATCAGCCCCGCTTGGGTGGCACGGCTCCGGCCCGCGGCCACCATGGTGGCGGTGGCTCCCACACTCGTTGCCAAATCCCAGGTGTCGTTCTCACTGCGCGCCATGGCAGCCAGGGTAGCGATCCGATGCTGGGAATTACCTTGTGGTGTTGGGCCTGAGCGTGATTCGGCCCGCTACCGCCCGATCTGTTCGGATGGGCCGGAATTCAGCGACATCACTTAACGCACCGGTCAAGTTCCATTCACTTTTCCGGGGTCACGGCCGCATAAGGTACCGCGATATGAGCGCACCTTCGCCTGTGCCCGCTTCCGGGGTGGCATCCGACGGGAACTGGTCTCCGCCGCGGTGGGAGACCACCTTCATCAGCGTGACCAACGAGTCCCTGCAAGTTGTCATCGACGAAGCGAACCGGCAGACGAACGCTCACGGGCTAGAGGGCTGGGAGGTGGTGAACTCCTCGGTGCAACGCGTCCAGGTCTCCCACCACTTCGCCGGGTACGACAAGGGCGGCGAGTTCTACTTCGAATGGAGCATCGTCTGCACCATGAAGCGGCCGTTGCCGCCCGGATAGCCGGGTGGCGGGCACGCCTTCGTCGCGCATTGACCTAACATCGCCTGGTGACCGAATCCCGTTCGATCCGCGATCCTGCCGGGCTCCTCGCCGACGACTGCTGCGCCGAAGCCGGGCACGGACATCCCGTCGCGCACGACACCCAGTGGCAGCACGGCGCGCGGTGGGCATGGCGATTGGCCTGGGTCAGCATGGCCGCCATGCTCACCGAGGGCGTGGTCGGGCTGTGGCAGGGGCTTGCGGTCGGCTCGATCGCGTTGACCGGGTGGGCGCTGGCCAGCTTGCCGGAGGCGCTGGCCAGCGCGATGGTCGCATGGCGTTTCTCCGGCTCGCGTACCTTGTCGTCGACGGCTGAGCGTCGCGCCCAAATCGGTGTGGCGTGGTCGTTTTGGCTGACCGCCCCTTACATCGCGGCGGAATCCATCCATCACTTGCTCGACGAGCACCATGCCGAGATCTCGGTGATCGGTATCGCGTTGACGGCCGCGTCGCTAGTGCTGATGCCGATCCTGGGCCGGGCCAAGCACTCCCTGGCCGACCGGCTGGGCTCGGCCGCCACCGCGGGCGAAGGCACCCAGAACTACTTGTGCGGTGCGCAGGCCGCGGCCGTGCTGGTCGGTTTGGCGGTCGTCGTCTTCTGGCCGAGCTGCTGGTGGTTCGACCCGGCGATCGGCCTGGGCATCGCCGCCACAGCGATCTGGCAGGGCGTCAAATCGTGGCGCGGCGAGGACTGCGGCTGCTGAAAGCCGCGAGGGTCGTCAGTCGTCGTCCGCGGCGTTCGGGGAGTCGTTGCCCCACGTGCTCGGCATCATCGGCATGCGAGGCGCGCTGCCGAAGTCATCTTCGGCCAGCGTGGCCAATCCGGTCGCCGCCCCGGCGCTGGCTTTGGTCGTGGTTCCGGAGAATCCGAGCGGGCCGGCCCCTTGTGTCGAGGGCGATACGGTCGGCTCCAGGTCCATGTACTCGTAGCCGCGGCCGAGTCGTTCGACGGTGGTGCGCCCGCGTCGCGGTCTCGGCGTCTTCTTCGGGCCCGCCGCGGCGGCTGGGTGCTCGGTGTCCTCGGCCGGTTGCGCCTCCTTGGCTTTCGCGGCCTGGCTCGCGGCGCGGCGCGCACTCGCCGAAAGCACACCGATCATGTACAGGTAACCCTGCATGGTGGCCAGCGGCGGCCCGGCCGGTGTCGGCGGCGGCGGCGGGGGTGTGTGCACCGGCGCTGAGGTCCCCACATGCGCCAGGACGGGGGCGGCCGCAGGAGCCGGCGTAGGCACCGGCGTCGGCCCGGGCGGTGCCGCCAACGCGAAGGCGGGCGGCAGCGGTGGGACGGGCATCGGCGGGATAGCGGCCAGGCCGGCCAGACCTGCCAGGCCCGCGAAGCCTGCCAACGGGGCAGCCGCCAACGGAATCAACGGGACGGTCAGCAGCGGCAGCACAGTGGGGATCAGCACCACAACCGATTCGAGCAGAGTCTTCAACAACGCGATGGTGTCGGTGATGACTGTGCCAATCGCTTCGACGGTGTCGAGTACCAAGGTCAAGCCGATGGCGTAAGGGTTACCGGTAGCAAACGCCGCGGCGATATCGAGTCCGATGTAGGAGAAGGTCTCGGACAGGTAGGCGACGTAGGAACCGATATCCATCGGATAGCCAAGCGCGAACGCGATATTCAACGGGTTGAGGAACGACAGCGGATTGCCGAGCTCGACCAGGTAGGGGTCGATTTGGGTGAAGAGCGCTATCAGAAAAGGGTTGTTGTCGAGATCATTGATCAACGGCTGCAAGACGTTGTTGTAAAAATTGGTGTATCCGATCTTCTGCAGCCAATCCAGCCATTGCTGCTCCCTGTCGGGGGGCAACGTCGGGGTATTTGAATCACCATTCGACGCAGCAGAATTCGCTTTAACCACCTGGGGCGCCGGGGTGGTTTGTGGCGACGCCGCGACCGCCGCGCCCGCGACGGTTTGATAGGTGCCCATCACCGTGGCGGCCTGGACCCACATCCGCGCGTAGTCGGCTTCGTTCACCGCGATCGGAATGGTGTTGATGCCAAGGAAATTCGTCGCCAGCAGCACCCCGTGGGTGACATGGTTGGCGGCCAGTTCGCCCAGCGTCGGCATGGCGGCCAGCGCGGTGGTGTAGGCCGTGGCCGCCACCTCCTGCTGCGCGGCGGTTGCAGCGCTGTCGGCGCTGGCCTGCGTCAGCCATGCCAGATACGGCACGTGGGCGGCGACGTAGGCTTCGGAGCTCGGACCGTCCCACGTGCCGCCCTGAACGGCTTCCAAGACCGCGGTCAGTTCGTCGGCGGTCTCGGTGTAGGCCACGCTCAACGAATTCCACGCCTGCGCGGACGCCAGCAACGACCCCGGGCCGGGTCCGCTGCTCAGCAGCGCGGAGTGCACCTCGGGAGGCGCGGCCATCCAGATCGGCGCAGTCATCGGCCGTCCCACTCAGACATTTCGGCCCTCTCAGACATTTGGGCAATCATGATGCGTCCTTCCTGCCGACGGTGCCGGGTATTTGCGTGAAAACGCAGTCGCCGCAAAGTCCGCCTCTGGGCGTGCGGTAGTACAGGCAGCAACTCTTGCGTCGATAGTCGTCATCGCTGAAGCAGACTGTGCTGACGAGTCTTTCGTCGGTGCACAGGGTGCGGGCGAGTTGCCAACCGGGGCCAGGGGAGCCCGCGGCTTGATGGCGGTCGTATTCCCGAGCCGCGCCGAACAATGCCGATGCGGCGTTGCCGCGCAACATCTCTGGCGCGACGTTTGTCAGCTGGTGCAGGGCCGCGGACAGCGGCGCAAGGTGCGCGTCGAGAACGGCGTCGGCCAGCATGCGTTCCAGGTCGTCACCCCGCCATGCGAGCGGGCGGGCGATGTGCAACGCGATCTGGCCGCCGAATTCGCGGAACAGCAGCTGGTCGGCGCCGAGTGCGGGCAGCATTCGGTGGCCGGCGACGGCGCCGATGCCGATCGACCACAGCCGCGCGGCGAAGCCGAGAAAGAAGAGCGACGCGGCGACTCTCGGCTCTGCGGCACCGAGCCAGGTCTGGACCCGTTCGACGATGCCGTCGAGCAGTTCGGGGTCGCTATAGAGCTGCTGCACCGAATGCCAGCCGCTGTCGACGGGCCCGGTGCCGATGGCGAAATATGGGTTGATGTCTGCGAGTTCGGCCAGGGCCGCCGAGGCGTCGGCCGCCGGTGCGAACCGGGCGGTGTCGGGCTCAATCCCGCGGATCAGCTCGGGCAAGCTGCCCAGTGTGGCTGACCCCTCAAACCCGCCTGCGCGCACGGTGATTCGATCACCATCACCGGTGCTGACGACCAGTTCGGCGGGCTCGCCGACGGTCCAGCCTTCCCGGGCCAGTACTCGCTGCAAAGCCGCGCGCAACGCGTCCGGTGCGTCGATGCGTGCGCTTCGTCCCTCGCTGCCGCGAACCACGAACGTCCCGCTGATCGCGTCGAATCGAAGTGTGTCGCTGTCGAACTCGGCACCGATCTGCCCGGCGAGCGTCAGCTCTTCGGGCGTTGCATCGGCGAGTCCGCCGTCACGGCCGAGCAGCCAGACCCGGTCGGCGACCCGCAGCGCGAGTTCGAGGTCGTGGGTCGACATGACGATCGTCAGGTGTTGGTCGCGGGCCAGCCCGCGCAGCATCTCGACCAGGCCGGTGCGTGATGGGACGTCGAGGAAGGCGGTCGGTTCGTCGAGCACCAGGACTTCGGGCTGCTGGGCCAGCGCCCGGGCGGTCAGCACGCGCTGCCGTTCGCCGTCGGACAGGTCGGCGGCCGGTCGTGCAGCCAGGTGCTGGGCGTCGACGGCGTCCAATGACCGGTCGACGATGCGGTGATCGTCGGGGGTCAGCCGGCCGGTCAACCCGAGATAGGGGATGCGGCCCAGCGCCGTCAGCTCACGCGCGGACAGCAGGCCGGGCTCGACCCGGTCGGTCAGCACGACAGCAACGCTGCGGGCCAGCCGGTTGGCCGCGACATCGGCCAGGGGAGTTCCGTCGAGCAACACCTGGCCGGCCAGCGCGGGCTGCAAGCCGCACATGGTGCGGATCAGCGTGGACTTGCCGCAACCGTTGGGGCCCAGCAAGACGGTGAGCTCGCCAGGGCGCGCAACCGCTGACAGGCCGGCGGCGACGTGAGTGGTGCCGCGCCGGCTGCGGTAGCCGATGGCGAGCTCGCGGAATTCGAGGTTCACTTGCGCCATTCCTCGACGCCGGCTACGCCCTTGCGCCGCTCCTCGACGCCGGCTACGCCCGGCATCTTCGTCGTCGGGGCGGCTCATCGCTGCATCCCCACGCCGTGGCGGCTCCGAAGCAACACGAGGACGACTATCGGCGCCCCGACCAGTGCGGTCACCGCGTTGACCGGGAGCATCGCGTCGCTGCCGGGCACCTGGCTGACGATGCCGCAGACCAGGGTGACGGTCGAGCCCATCAGCGCCGTGGCCGGCAACACCACCCGATGGTCAGATGTGCCGAGCGCAAGCCGCGCCAGGTGCGGCACCGCGAGCCCGAGAAACGCGATCGGCCCGCAAAACGCCGTCGTCGCACCGGTCAACAACGACGCCGAGGCGACAGTGATTAGCCGTGCCCGTCGCACGTCTATACCCATTGTGCGGGCGTAACTTTCACCGAGCAGCAGGGCGTTGAGCGCGCGGACCGTCAGTGCGGCCGCGGCCATCCCCGCCGCGACGACGGGCAGCAGCAGGCGCAGATCCGGCCAGGTGGTTCCGGCGAAACTGCCCAACCCCCACAGCAGGTACTGCTCGACGCGCTGCGGATCGGCGTACACCAGAAGCACGCTGACCACCGCGGTGCCCGCCGCGCCGACCATCACGCCGATCAGCAGCAGGGTGGCCGCCGAGCGCACCCAGCGAGCAAGGGTCAGGACGACCGCGAGCACGGTCGCCGCACCCACCGCGGCGGCAACAGCCACGCCGACGCGCCCGCCGCCGGCCAGCCCTGCAGTGAAACCGGCGCCGGATCCCGTCGCGATCACCACGACCGCGACACCCAGCCCGGCGCCAGAGCTGACCCCCAGCACGTACGGGTCGGCCAGGGTGTTGCGGAACAGCGTCTGCATCTGCAGGCCGGCGACGCCGAGGCCTGCGCCCGCGGCGATCGCGGTCAGCACCCGCGGCAGCCGCATGCTGTGCACGATCACCTGCCAGCGCGGGTCGGACGGTTGCGCGCCCACCATGACGCGTGCGGTGTCGAGCAACGGCACCCGCACCGGGCCCAGCGCAATCCCCAGCACGGTCAGCACCACGACAGTAGCGGCCAGAGTGCTAATTACCACGGCGGTTCGGTTGAGCCGCAAGGAGATTGAGGTTGTCGGCGCGAAGGTCGTCATGCGCGCACGACCTGCCGATAGAACGTGAACTCGTGGTTGGGCGCCAGTTCGGGATGCAGAATCGCCACCAGATCACCTAGCACCAGATCGGGCCGCGCAGTGCCACGCTCCCAATAGTCGTTCCCGCCGCCCGGACCGACTGCCTTGGTCGCCGACCAAACCTGGCCGGTGCGGACCGCGGCGAGTTCGCCGTACCGGTTGTCGGCGGACAGCGCGTCGCCGACGGTCTTCCAATCGCTGGCGACCAGCCACAGCGGTGCCTGGCCGGCTTTGGCGTAGACGGATTCGAAGTTCAACTGCAATGAGCCGCTGCTCGGATCACCCGCCCACGGGTAGCTGCCGCCGGCGTCCAGGATGAGGCGGCCGGCGTAGTCGCCGCCGGCGGGCATGGCCCAGGTGCCCTGATACATGGTTCCGGACAGCACTTCGACCGGCCGCGCGCCGGCAGATTTCCGGGCGACAGTGGCGTAGTCGTCACGAAGCTTGCGGTAAACCTCGGCGGCCTTCTTCTCGGTTCCGGTCAGCGCCGCCAGCACCTTGATCCATTCGGCCCGACCCAGCGGGGTGGCTTCCAGCCACTCGGCGTCCGCGACCACGTCGACGCGGGCGTCGCGTAGTTTCGGGTAGCCCGGTTCGTCGGTGCCGGAGGTCACCAGCACGTCGGGATGTGCGGCGATGACGCGCTCCACGTCGACCTGCTGGCCTGGTGCGTAGCCGACCGTCTTGCCGCTGCTGATGCGTTGCCGCAGTTGTGGGTCGACGACGTCGGCCGGGTCGGCTACCCCGGTGACCACGTCCGGGCGATTGAGCTCGGTGAGCATCCCCAGCTGCGTGATGGAGGCCGAGTACAGGCTGGAAACCGGAACCGTGATCCGTTGCGCGCGAGCTAAATCGCCGCTCAACTCCGGGGTGGGCGCGCCGCAGCGCACCAGCACATAGGCCTCCGGCCGGCCGTGTGGATACGGCTGCTTGACGGTCAGCACCTGGTAGCTGTCGTGATAGCTGAGGGTGAAATTGGTGGCGTCGAGAACGGTTGATTTGTCCGGGAAATAGTCGGTGCCGGCACGGAAGTCGGTGATGCAGTCGTGACCGGCGCGGCTGCTGATTCCGGGGTGCGTGGCGCAGGCGCTCACGGCGACCAGCAGCCAGGCGCTCAGTGTGAGCGCCACCCCGCAACGGCGTGACATTGACCCGTCGGCTCTCTCGGGATACACCGTCCCGGTTCGCAGGATGCGACGACGCGAGTGTCCTGGCTCTCGGATCGCTGCTCGCCTCGCCTTCCAGCTCGCGGCCGTGGCTAGTGAGGTTCGCTCCCCGATGACAGTGGCGGGACCGCGCCGGATTTGCACCGGCTTCCTACTTCGTCATCGCCTTACCGGGGCATTATCGCATTCTCGCGACGTCGCTGTTCGCAAATAGGCCGCGTGCTGTTCGCCATGTGTCGGCCGCATCGCCTCACCCCGCGCCTGCGCTCAGCGCGTCCACGGCGGCGTCGATGTTCGGGATCACCGCGGGACCGTAGCGGGCGACCAGCTGCCCGAGCGAGCGGGCGAGGTGCGGCCCCACCGCGTCTGCCAGCAGGACGTCTTCGCCGATCACGATGCCACCGACCACGTGTGCCGCGCGCAACCGGCCGTCCGAAGTCACCTCGTAGCGCCAGTCACCAATGTGCAACCGTTCAGGTTGTGACTTGAACACCCCTCGACGGGCAGCGGTATGCGTAACGCCCGGCAGCGCAGCAAAAACGTTGATCACCAACGCAATTCCGCCCGGTCCGGTCAGCGCGCCGGTGACGGTGCGGCTTACTCGCTCGGCATCGAAAGCCGCCATCAGTCGTTCATGGCGAGCACGAACGACGGCGAGATGGTTTCGGCCGTCCCGCTTCGACGCACTGCAGTTCCGGCGGCGTAGAACTCCACCGTGTGATACCCCCAGGCGTAGTTCTGGATGGCGAAATGCACCCCCACGACCCCGTTTGCGCCGTCACGCTCGGCTTCGCTTTGCATGCGAGACATGGCCAACTCGCGCGCTTCGTAGTTTCCCGTCGTCCACTGCGGCATCTCGACATTGCGGCCCATTTGCCGCAAGGTTTGCAGAAAGCCTTGCGCGGCAATGTGAAAGACACAGTTGCCCATCACGAACGCGACCGGCGCATAGCCCGACCGAAGCAGGGTGGCCAGGTCTTGTCCCGACAGATGGCTGGAGAACGCCTGCCCGTTGCCACGCCGAAACGCGCCTGGTTTAGCGGTGTAGCGCACGGCGGTTCCGACCGCGATGAATTCCAAGTGCTCCGATTCGGCGCCGTGCTGGCGCCATTCCAGGCGGACACCGACGACACCGTCGGCACCCAGTGAGTCGGCTTCGGCCTGCATGCGGGCCATGGCGTTCCAGCGCGCCCGGTATGTCGCTTCGGTCAGCACCGGCAGCTCGGATTGTTGCCGGATGCCGGTGAATTGGTAGCCCACGTGGTAGACCGAGACACCCATCACGAGATCAAGCGGCTCGAATCCGGCCCCGTGTAAGAGGGCGAATTCGTTGATGGACAGGTCCGAGGTGAAGACCTTGTCGGCGTGCGAGAGGCGTTCGCTGGCAACGGGGTCGAGCGGGGTCGATGACACGTACGGGGTCCTTTCGCCGGTTGCGCACATCGTACGGGCCGTCGTCGGGGCCGACGGTCAGTCAGTCCAGGCGGTACCGAATCAACCGTGAACTGTTCGCGACGACCGCGACCGACGAGGCGTTGTGCAGGATCGCCGCGAGCACCGGTGAGAGTGCGCCGCCGGCGCCGATCAGCAACCCGGCGGCGTTGACGGCGATCGACATGCCGTAGTTCTGCCGGATCACCTCGACCGCGCGGGCGCCCAGGTCGCCGACGTCGAGCAAGCGCCGCAGGTCATCGTTGGCCAGCGCGACGTCGGCGGTTTCGACCGCGACGTCGGTGCCGGCCAGGCCCATCGCGATACCGATGTTCGCCGCCGCCAGCGCGGGAGCGTCGTTGATACCGTCGCCGACCATCCCGACGATGTAACCCTCGTCCTGGAGTTCGCGCACCACTTCGAGCTTGTTCTCGGGCATCACCTCGGCGCGCCACTCGTCGATATCGAGTTCGCCCGCAACGACTTTCGCGATTTCCGGGTGATCACCGGTCAACATCACGATTCGGCGGATTCCTTTGGCGCGCAGCTGCTTCAGCACATCGGGAGCCTCGGAACGAATTTCGTCGCGAAGGCTGATCAGCCCGACCAGTGTGTCGTCGACGGCGAGCAGTAGCGGGGTCTCGGCCTGGCGGCGGAGCTTGTCGACCCAGTCGGCAGCTTCCTGGGACACCTCGACGTTCTCCGACCGCAGCAGTGACGGGCTGCCCAGCAGCAGCGTCCGACCGTCGGCCCAGGTCCGCATTCCCAGGCCTACGAGCACCTCGCATTCCTCGTGCGGTGGAATGATGATCCGGCGTTCCTCGGTGGAGCGGATCACGGCCTCGGCCAGCGGGTGGCGGGAGTGCAGTTCTGAGCTGGCCGCGTAGGCGAGCACCTGTTCGGGCTGCCAATCATTGTGTAACGCAATGATGTTCGTGACCACCGGGCGCCCGACCGTGAGCGTGCCGGTTTTGTCGAAAACGATCGCATCCACCCGGCCGGCCTGCTCCAGGTGCGATCCGCCTTTGATCAGGATGCCGCGTCGCGCGCCGTTGCCGATCGCGGCGCTGATCGCCGTCGGCGTGGCCAGGCCCACCGCGCACGGGCAGGCGATCAGCAGCATGGTCATCGCGCGCCGGACATCGCCGGTGAGAGCCAGGGTGATCGCCGAGACGATGAACGAGATCGGCACGAAGCGGCGGGAGAAGTTCTCGCCGACGGTTTGGATGGGCGCCCGGTCGTGTTGTGCCTCCTCGACGCGGGAGATGATGCGCCCGATAGTGGTCTGGTTGCCCACCGCCCGGGCGCGAACCACCAGACGTCCGCGCAACACCACCGAACCGGCGTGCACCGTCGACCCGGCGACGATGCTGACCGGCAGGGTTTCGCCGGTGATCGCGGACTGGTCGACCACGGCCTCACCATCGATCACGTCGCCGTCGACCGGTATGGCCACGTGGTCGTGGATCACCACGTCGTCGGCGATCTGCACGGTGTCGATCGGCACTTGGACTTCATTCCCGTCGTCGAGGCGAATCCATGCGGTGTCGGCGGTACCGCGCAGTAGATCCGAGATGGCCCGCCGGGTCCGGCGCAGCGTCAGATCCTGCAGGTATTCACCGATGTTGAGCAGCCACAGCACGGTGAGCGCGACGACGTTCTCCCGCAGCACCAGGCTGGCGACGGTCGCCGCGGTCACCAGCGCGTCGGTGCCCGCGCGCCCGGACCGCAGCGAGCGCAGCGCGCCGCGCAAGAACGGGTAGCCCATGAACACCGTGGCGCCGGTCGCGACCAGTTGACCGGAGGGGCCCAGCAGCGGTGGCTGGTTGAAGGCGTAGCGGCGGAGGCCGAGCAGGGCCAACGCGGCGCCGCCGATCACCATCCGAAGCACCTCGGTGTTGCGGATGTCCGATGACCGCGGCGTGCGCGCCGGAATGAGTTCGGCGGCAACGCTTTCAGCCGACGCGATGGCCGCCAGTACTTTGTCGCGATCGCAGCGCTTCGGCGAGTACCAGACGACCACCGAGCCGGTGTGCGGATAGGCGTGCACGGCTCGCACTCCGTGCTGCCGGTCCACGGCTTCTTCCACCGCGACCGCGCGCCGCGAATTCGCGCGCACCCACGGCACCTTGACCCGCATCCGCCCCGCAGCGTCGGACACGACCAACAAGTCGGTCATGCCGGCGGATCAGTGCTCGTGATCGTGGTCGTGTTCACCGATGGCCGGCGGCTGTGCCTCCTCGCCAATGCGCTCACGGGCTTCGGCCACCACATCGGCCAGCTTCAACCGCGCCGACTCCGCTGCTCCCTCGGCGCGCCGCGTGCCGCGCAGGCTCCACTCGGTCGCGGTCACCGCGGCGTCGTGCAGTGGAGCCTTGGCCAGGGCCTTGCGGAGGACTTCGTAAGCGCTGACCCCGACCAGGCCGGTTACCACCGTCCCGGCCGCCTTTCCCAGTACGCCTTGCACCACCATCGCGAAACGTCCTCCCGTCATGCCCAACGGCCCGAACTCTATGGTCTTCGACGACGTTAACATCCATATATAGCGATATCAACATGGATCGCGATCTGGTACAGGAGTCGCCGGCATTGCAGGTGTCGCTCGAAGGCGGGCGCGAAGTCCACTAGAACTCCGGGCGGCTCCTGTGGCGGGAGTGGTTAGCCGCCGTGGGTGACCTTCTCGGTCTGCATCCTGCGCGACAGCGCCGTCGGGTCGGGGTTGGCCACGTAGACCAGCGATCCGCCGACGGCCAGCACGCTCAGCAAGCCGTCGATCACGTTGTCGGGGGTGTCCCAGGAAGCGGTCGACAGCACCCGATCGTCTGCCGTCAAAGTCTTTGCCGCCGCGGCCTTTTGGCAGGCGTCGAGCACTTGCTCGACGGATCGGCCGGCCAGCGCCGGGCCGGGATGCCGCTCGGCGACGATCTGGTCGCCATGGACCCGCACCGCGGTCGCGTAGTCGGTGACACCGATCGGCAGATCGGGCACTGGACGCCCGAACGCGTCCAGCGACAACACCGCCACCTCGGTGGCCCCGGTGCCGTCGGCCTCGTCAAGCCGCTCAGCGGTGCACAGGGCGATATCGGCGTCCGAGCCGTCGAGCAGCACATTCGCCCCGACCCACCACACCCCGAGCAGCACCGCCGCGGTCTGCCAATGCGCCGGCAGCAGCACCGCCACCCGGCTGGCCGGACCGGCGCCCAACTCGTCGCGCAACAGGTTGCCGGTTTTGGCCGCCCAGTTGGCCAGCGTGACCGCGGACAACTCGATGCGTTCGCCGGTGGCATCGTCGTAGTAGGTGATGCGCGGGCCGACTGGGTCGGCGCGCAGCATGGGGTCCAGAATCGCTGCGCTGAGGTTCACCGGGTCAGTAGATCAGTTGACGCATTCCGGGTGGTCTGCGCCCGCGGTCAGAATCGGCGACGGTGGGGGAGCCTCGGAGTCCGGGTGCGAGGCGGCCGCCAGCTTGGGGCTGCCGTCGCCGAGGCCCGAGCCCGGTCCGGTGTAGTCGTTGCCCAACACCACGCGGACGGTGCCCGGCGGCACCGACGTATTGGCGATGACGGGCAGCCCGCCGAGTTCCTTGGCGATGGCTTTGGCGCCCACGTCATCGGACTTGGCGGCTTGCACCTGGCTGCTGGACACGTGCGCGGCATCATTGTTGCCGACCTTTCCGGTGCTGAATCCCTTGGCGGCCAACACTTCTGAGACTGCGGCGGCCAGGCCGTTGATGTCGGTGTCGTTGAGAACGCTGGCGCTGGTCTTGCCCGGCGAGTAGGCCAGCTCCTCGGTCTTGCCTTTGGCCTGATCCTGCAGGAGGCCGCCGACCCAGTCCTGCACCTGGTGCGGATCGACCCGCACCACGCTGTGCATACCGTCGTCGCTCCAGCCGGACTCGTCGAGCACCGGGATGGTGGCGAAGGCGATCCGGCCCGCGGCCAACTTCTGCAGCTGGTTCACGAAATCCACGATGTCCCAACCGGATGACAGCACCACCGAGCGCTGGATGGCCTGCTGCAGCCGGTTCATCGTGGCCGGGCTGGACAGCGTCTTGCCCGAGATCACCTGGTGGGCCAGCGAGGACATCACCACCTGCTGGCGTACCACTCGGTCCAGGTCGCCGCGCGGCAGTTCGTGACGCTGGCGGACGAAGCTCAGCGCTTGCGGCCCGTTGAGCTTCTGTGGGCCGGCCGGGAAGTCTGCGCCTGAAAGTGGTTCGAAAACAGGCTCTTTGAGGCACACGTTGACGCCGCCGAGGGCATCGGTGATCAGCGAGAAACCCAGTAGTCCGATCTCGGCGTAATGGTCGACGGTGACACCGGTGAGGTCGGCCACCGTTTTGATCAGCGCCTCGCGGCCGGCTTCGGTCCCTTCCCGCTCCGCCTCGTCGGCCGCCATGCCCGATTCGACCAGGCTGACCCGCTTCTCTTCCTTGGTCTGGCCGTAGACGCCGTTGATCTTGGTCTTGCCCAGACCGGGCGCGGACACGTAGGTGTCACGCGGAATCGAGATGGCGGTTGCCGACTTCCCGTTGTCGGGGATGCGCACCAAGATGATCGTGTCGGTGTTGCTCGCGACCTCGTCGCCGGCCCGCAGCGTCGCCAACTCTTGCTGGCTCAGCGGGTTGCCGTGGGCGTCGGCGCGGCTGTCCATGCCGACCAGCAGGATGTCGAGCGCCCCGTCATCGCCGCCATGACCCAGCGACGGCGCGAAGACGTGGTAAATCCCGTCTTCGAAGGAGCGGACTTTGCTCCACGCCATCCCCGTCACTAGAACGACCAGCGCGGCCGTCACAGTCGCAATCACACGAGTCACCCGTTGCTCAGGCATCACATCAGGCTACTTGCGTCACACCAGTATCGCTGGTAGCGCGGCCTCGGCGTGCCAGACTCGTGACTCATGACGGGCAGAATCGTGATCGCCGGGGGCGGTGGGCAGGTTGGCAGCTTTTTGGCGGCCGAGGCGATCCGGCAGGGGCGCGACGTGCTGGCGCTGACGTCGTCGCAGTGGGATATCACCGATCCGCAGCGCGCCGCTCAGATCGTGCGGGCTGGCGACGTGGTGGTCAACTGCGCGGCCTACACGGCCGTCGACGATGCCGAAGACGACCAGGCCAGGGCCTACGCGGTCAACGCCGCCGGCCCGGAATGCCTTGCCCAGGCTTGCGCGCAGGCCGGCGCCCGGATGGTGCATATCTCCACCGACTACGTGTTCAGCGGCGACTTCGGCGAGGCGGCGCCCCGGCCGTACGAGCCGGGTGACGAGGCCCGGCCGCTGAGCGTCTACGGGCAGACCAAGCTATCCGGCGAGCGGGCGGTGCTGGCGGCACTGCCACAGGCCGTGGTGGTTCGCACCGCCTGGGTCTACACCGGCGGACACGGTAATGACTTCGTCGCTGCCATGCGCAGACTGGCCGCGGGCGACCGGGTGATCGAGATGGTGGACGACCAGACCGGCTCGCCGACGTATGTCGCCGACCTGGTCGGCGCGCTGCTCGAGGTGGTCGACGGGCGCGTGCAGGCCCCGACCGGAATCGTGCATGCCGTCAACGTCGGGGAGGCCACCCGATGCGGGCAGGCCCGCGCGGTGTTCGAGGGCGTCGGCGCCGACCCGGCGCGGGTACGGCCGGTGAGCAGCGACGACAACCCGAGGCCGGCGCCGCGGCCACCGTATTCGGTGTTGTCCGCGCGAGAGTCACAAGCCGCCGGCCTGTCGCCGCTACGGCCTTGGCGAGAAGCACTGGAGGCGGCCCTGGCGGCTGCTCCCGGGGCAGCAGCGCAGCCCCGACCGTTACCCTCGACGCGTGAGTGACGTCTTGCCGGTGGTCACGGTGACCTATTCGCCGGGCCCGCACCTGGGCCGGTTTCTGGCATCGCTGCCACATGCAACCGAGCGGCCGGTCAGCGTCCTGATGGCCGACAACGGCTCGACCGACGGGGCGCCACAGGCCGCGGTCGAGCGCTATCCGGGCGTGCGACTGTTCTCCACCGGGTCCAACCTCGGCTACGGCAGCGCGGTGAACCGCGCGGTAGCGGAGCTGGGGGAGGTCGACGAGTGGATCATCGTGGCCAACCCGGACGTGCAGTGGGGCCCCGGCAGCATCGACGCGCTGCTGGATGCGGCGACGCGCTGGCCCCGCGCGGCGACCCTCGGGCCGTTGATCCATGACCCCGACGGGTCGGTGTACCCGTCGGCGCGCCAGCTGCCCAGCCTGCTCCGCGGCGGGATGCACGCGGTCGTCGGACCGCTCTGGAAGAAGAATCCGTGGTCGGCGGCCTACCGCCAGGAGCGGCTGGAACCCAGCGAGCGACCGGTGGGCTGGCTGTCCGGTTCCTGCCTGCTGGTGCGCCGGGCGGCGTTCGAACAGATCGGTGGCTTCGACGAGCGCTACTTCATGTACATGGAAGACGTCGACCTGGGCGACCGGCTGAGACGGGCGGGCTGGCTCAACGTCTACGTGCCCTCAGCGGAAGTGCTGCATCACAAAGGCCACGCGACCGCGCGGGAGTCGGCGCGCAATCTGGCGGCGCATCACAAAAGCACCTACATCTACCTCGCCGACCGGCATTCTGGACCATGGCGCGCTCCGCTGCGTCTGGCCTTCCGGGCCGGTCTGGCCGTGCGGTCGCGGTTGATGGTGCGCAATTCCGCAGAAGGGGGGCAGTGACGTGAGCCTGCAAGTTGACGCAATCGTCCTGGTCGGCGGCAAGGGCACCCGGTTGCGGCCGTTGACGCTCTCGGCGCCCAAGCCGATGCTGCCCACGGCCGGGCTGCCCTTCCTGGCTCACCTGCTGTCGCGGATTGCCGCGGCCGGGATCGAGCACGTGATCCTCGGGACGTCCTACAAGCCAACGGTGTTCGAGGCGGAGTTCGGTGACGGCTCCAAATTCGGTCTGCAGATCGAGTATGTGACCGAGCAGAATCCGCTGGGTACCGGCGGCGGCATCGCCAACGTCGCGGGCCGGCTGCGCCACGACACGGCGTTGGTCTTCAACGGTGACGTGCTCTCCGGAACCGACCTCGGTCAACTGCTGGACTATCACCGGGAGCAGCAGGCCGATCTGACCCTGCACCTGGTGCGGGTCGGCGACCCCAGGGCTTTTGGTTGCGTACCCACCGAAAATGGGCGTGTCACAGCATTTTTGGAGAAGACCGAAGATCCGCCGACCGACCAGATCAACGCCGGCTGCTATGTGTTCTCTCGCGAGACCATCGATCGCATTCCGCGCGGCCGCGAGGTGTCGGTCGAGCGCGAGGTGTTTCCCACCCTGCTGTCCGAAGGCGTCACGATGTGCGGCTACGTCGACGCCAGCTACTGGCGTGACATGGGTACCCCGGAGGACTTCGTACGCGGGTCGGCGGACCTGGTGCGAGGCATCGCTCCATCCCCGGCGCTGGGTGGCCATCGCGGTGAGCAGTTGGTGCACGACGGCGCGGCGGTGTCACCCGGGGCGCTGTTGATCGGCGGCACGGTCGTCGGACGCGGCGCCGAGATCGGCCCCGGCGCCCGGTTGGACGGCGCGGTGATCTTTGATGGCGTGCGGATCGAGGCGGGCAGCGTGATCGAGCGCTCGATCATCGGGTTCGGCGCGCGGATCGGTCCGCGGGCACTGATCCGCGACGGCGTGATCGGTGACGGCGCCGACATCGGCGCCCGCTGCGAGCTGCTGCGCGGCGCGCGGGTCTGGCCGGGCGTCAGCATCCCCGACGGCGGGATCCGCTACTCCAGCGACGTGTGAGCGCGCTCGACAAGATAGGCCAGCGCCGCGTCGGTGCCGGGGGGTAGGCCGTCGATCGGCCACCACCTGAGGTCGACGGATTCTTCGCTGACCGTGATCTGCGCTCCGGGCGGGGCCTGTGCCACGAACTGCAAGTCGAGGTGACGGGTCGGCACCCCCAGCGAGCAGGTGAGGGCGTGGACGTTGATCGCGGCAAGGTCAGGTGCGATCCGCAGGCCGTCGACTCCGGATTCCTCGGTGGCCTCGCGTAGCGCCGCCGCCACGATGTCGGCGTCGGAATCCTCGCAGTGCCCGCCCAATTGGACCCACCGGCCCAGCCGCGGATGCAACGTCAGCAGCACCCGGCCGCCGGTGTCGTCGAGCACCAACGCCGACGCCGTGATGTGCCCTGGTGCGCATTCCCGAAGGCAGGCGTCCTCCCGCGCATCAAGGAACGCCAATACCGCGTTGCGCAGCGAATCCTGCGACCGATCGGGTGGCTGCCAGTCGGACAGCAGCGTTATCGCCGACGATCGAACGCTCACTTGCGCACCAGCAGGTCATTGACTGCGATGGGTTCGCGAGGCTCGGTGGCGGGCTGCTCGCCATAGCCGATGGCTATGGCGCCCAACGGTTCCCACTCGGTTGGCAGGGCCAACTCGTCACGAACCAGGTCCGCGGCGAAGATCGTCGAGCCGATCCAGCAGCTGCCCACCCCGCGCACCGCCAACGCCACCAGCAGTGCCTGTACCGCAGCCCCGACTGCGACGGTGAACATGGTGTGCTCGGCATCGGTGCGTGCGGCGTCGGGATAACTGTGCGCGCCGTCGGGCACCAGCATCGGAATCACGACTTCGGGTGCGTCGTAGAGGATCTGGCCACGGCCCACGCGCCGTTCGACCGCATCGGCGGGCTTGCCGTCGCCTGCCAGATCGGCGCGCCACTTGTCGCGCATCCGCTCGAGCAGCCGGCTACGAGTCGCCGGAGTCTGCAGCCAGACGAAGCGCACCGGCCGGGTGTGATGCGGGGCCGGGGCGGTGAGGGCTTCGGCGACAGCGTCTTCGATGAGTTGCGGGGCGACCGGTTCGGCGGCGAATTGCCGCACCGAACGGCGCAACAGCTGGGCCTGTTGACGACCCAGCTCCAGGGCCTCGGCGGTGCCCAGCCAGAACAGGTCGTCGGTGCCGGACCGCACGAGATCGCGCGCTGTGGCTTCGGTATCGGTGACCACGCCAGCCGGCAGCCCGCGCACGACAGCCACCGGTATCGCGGTCAGCTTGCCCTTGACCAGATCGGCTGCCGCGGCGATCTCGTCGGCGACCGCGACCTCGGTGACCAACAACTCGTTGCCGTGCCGGTCGACCGCCCCGGCGTAGCCGTGCAGCACCGAGACACCGGCCGCGCCAACGGCGGCGTCGGTCTGGCCGTTGCGCCAGGCGCGGCCCATCGTGTCGGTGATCACGACGCCGACGGTGACGCCGAGACTCCTCTGCAGCCCAGCCCGCAGCGCCGCGGCGCTGCCGTCGGGGTCGACGGGCAGCAGCGCCAATTCGTCAGTGCCGATGTTGGATCCGTCCACGCCGGAGGCGGCCTGGACTACGCCCAGCCCGTTCTCGGTGATCAGTGTGCGACCCTTGCGGGCCAGCACCCGAACCGACTCGGCATCGACGAGCTTGCGGCGCAATGCATCTCGCTCTTCTGGATCTTTGGGCGCGGGCACCAGGCGGCCCTCGCATTTGGACAGCACCTTGCTGGTGACCACCAGCACGTCACCGTCGCGCAGCCAGGGCGCCGCGATGGCCAGCGCGGCGCCCAGGTCATCGCCGGGGCGGAACTCGGGAAGCCCGTTCACCGGCAGGATCTCAATCGGCGACGCGGTGCCGTGCTCGCCGCCGGCTGTGCCCGTCATAGTGCGCAGCTCACGCTGCCACGCCCGCAAGCTCGAGACCCGAGCTCACCATCTCGGCTGTGGCTTTCGGGTCGGTCATCAGCAGTGGCACAGATCGCACCGCCAGGCCGTCGATTTCAGCGTGATCGCCCTCGTGGATCAGCCAGCAGTCCAGGATTCCGGTGCCCGAGCGCGTGCCGTAGTACCGGCCCACCGCCTCGGCGGTCGACGCCACGCCGATCACCTTCAGGCACTCATCGGCCATGCCACGCAATGGCTTTCCATCGATGATCGGCGAGTAGCCGACGACGGGCGCGTCGGTGGACCGCAGCGCCGCCCGGATCCCGGGGATGGCCAGGATCGCGCCAACGCTCACCACCGGATTGGACGGGGCCACCAGGATGACATCGGCGTCGGCGATGGCATCGGTGACTTCCGTTGTCGCGTTCGCCTTTTCAGCACCAACAAAGGCAAAGCTGTGTGTCGGCAACTGCGCGCGGTAGCGCACCCACCACTCTTGGAAGTGGATCGCGCGCTGGCTGTCATCCGCGGGATCGGTGATGACGACGTGTGTCTCGCAACGGTCGTCGCTGGCCGGCAGTAGTCGCGCACCGGGCTGCCAGCGGTCGCACAACGCGGCAGTCACCTGTGACAGCGGGTAGCCGGCGCGCAGCATCTGGCTGCGCACCAGATGGGTGGCTAGGTCGCGGTCGCCGAGCTGGAACCAGTCGGGCTGCGCGCCGTAGTGCGCGAGTTCTTCCTTGGCATGCCAGGTTTCACCGCGATGGCCCCAGCCACGTTCTGGGTCTACACCTCCACCTAAGGTGTACATACAGGTATCTAAGTCAGGGCAGATTCGCATGCCGTGCATCCAGGCGTCGTCGCCGATGTTGACGACCGCGGTCAGCTCGTGATCGCCGACGGGTGCAGACGCAGAGGCGAATTGGCCCAATCCGAGCAGTTGCTGCACCCCGAGCAGGAAGCGGGCGCCGCCCACCCCGCCGACCACAACCGTGACCTTCACACCGCACGACAGTACGCGCGACCTCGGTGGAGACACCGAGGTGAGTGGGGTAATCGAAGCGCGAGGCCGGTGCCGGAATGCCTTGTGTGACGGGTGTGACCGACACGCCAAGGCCGCTTCGGTGTCAGTGTCGCAAAAAATTGGTCACGAGATGATATGGAAATCTTCCGAATCGCTTGCAAAGAGCTTCTTACCCGTGTGTAATCACAGCAGTGTCATTTCGGTTGGCCGGCCGGATTCGGTGTCGCAGACCGAGATTCGATCATTTGTTCGAATCGGGATGACCGACATCAAAACAGTGGTCACATTCACGTTCAACAAAACCAGGTGAGGAGGCGGAGCATGTCCTATGAACACCTTCGAGGCTTAATGGGTGGGACACCACCGCACACCACTCCCGGCTTGCCGATCACAGGGGTATCTCCAAGGCCCCATTTGAGTTTGGTTCCCGACACGGTCGAAGATGAATTCGAGGCCGCCGAGGTTGAGACCGATCAGTGGCAAGACCGTGCGTTGTGTGCTCAGACGGATCCGGAAGCGTTCTTCCCCGAGAAGGGCGGCTCCACCCGCGAGGCCAAGAAGATCTGCCTTGGCTGCGAGGTGCGCAGTGAATGCCTCGAATACGCCTTGGCCCACGACGAGCGCTTCGGCATCTGGGGTGGCCTCTCCGAACGGGAACGCCGCCGCCTCAAGCGCGGAATCATCTGACCCGAGGTGGTTATTCGTCGTCGATCGTCGGGTCGATGACCGAGGGTTCGACGTCCAAATAAGTGGCCACCTGAGCCACCAGGATTTCATGCAGTAATTCGGCCAGCTCGACCGTGTCTTTGGCACGTCGCTCGATTGGCTTGCGGAACAACACAACTCGTGCGCGAGTCGCGCTCCCGCGTACGTCCACGCCGGCGCCGATCAACCGTGCCAGTGCGATCGGTCCGTCGGCGACCACCTCCGGTGGCCACTGCACGTTCTCAGGGTCTTTGGCCGAAATTCGCGGAATCTCGTCGACGGCAACGTCGAGTCCCGACAGTCGTTCCTGCCATTGCCGCTCGATGGGCTCGTAAGCCTCAAGCACCGCCATGTCGAAGCGCTCGGCGCGGCTGCGCCACCCCGGCGCCGACGGCGGCAGCAGCGGACCGCGCATATCGCGGCCGCGGCGCGAGACCCTTTTGCCGACCGAGCGCCGACCCCGCGGGGAGCTGCGCGAATCGCTCACCCGGCGATGGTAACGGTTGGGCATCCTGGCCCGAGTGAATGCGCGTGTCCGTCGCTGTCTGGACGTTTCCGCACGATAACCTCCTGATCGTGAATGTTCCGCGTCGCTGTTGCCGGCCTGGGTGTCCGCATTACGCGGTGGCGACGCTGACCTTCGTGTACTCCGATTCGACGGCGGTCGTCGGCCCGCTGGCCACCGCGCACGAGCCGCACTCGTGGGACCTCTGCGTCAGCCATGCCGGCCGGATCACCGCGCCGCGCGGCTGGGAGCTCGTCCGGCATTCCGGTCCGCTGGCCACCAACCCCGACGAAGACGATCTGATCGCATTGGCCGAAGCCGTGCGGGAGGGCCGCGACGTGGCCGCCGGCGGTGGAGCGATCAACGGATTCCACGACCCGGGTGGCCAGTACAGCGGTGCGACCGCCGAGGCTCCCGCAACCGGTGTGTTGACCTCGCCCGCCCAGCGACCCGCGGGCAACGGACGTCGGCGCGGTCACCTTCGGGTGCTGCCGGACCCCGCGGACTAGCAACCGCATCCTGGGCGGTCCAACCCGCGTCGTCGCCCGGCTGACTCTGAATTGCCCGCTCCTCGGCGGACCGTGCCGGCCCGCGTCGTCGCCCGGCTACTTGAATTGGCCGGCTCCTCGGCGGACCGTGCCGGTCCGCGTCGTCGCCCGGCTAGGCTTGACGACCAAGTGTCCCCGTCGTCAGGAGCCCCTCGATGTCTCGGCCCGCCGCGGCTGTTCACCGCGTCATCAAGGCGTATGACGTGCGAGGTCTGGTCGGCACGGAGATCGATGATTCGTTCGTCACCGACGTCGGCGCCGCGTTCGCCAGGCTGATGCGCAGCGAGGGCGCGCATCAGGTCGCCATCGGCTATGACATGCGGGACAGCTCGCCGTCGCTAGCGGCTGCGTTCGCGGCCGGCGTCACCGGTCAGGGTCTCGACGTGGTCCGGATCGGCCTGGCGTCGACCGATCAGCTCTACTTCGCCTCCGGACTGCTGGACTGCCCGGGCGCGATGTTCACCGCGAGCCACAACCCGGCCGCCTACAACGGCATCAAGTTGTGCCGGGCGGGCGCCAAGCCGGTCGGCGTCGACACCGGTTTGACGGCCATCAGCGACGACATCATCGCTGGAGTCGCGTCCCACGACGGGCCCACCGGAAACGTCACCGATAAAGATGTGTTGGCCGAATACGGCGATTTTCTGCGCTCGTTGGTCGACACCTCCGGGCTGCGTCGGCTGCGGGTAGCCGTCGACGCGGGCAACGGGATGGCGGGCCACACGGCGCCCGCGGTACTCGGTGCAATCGACTCACTCACGGTGTTGCCGTTGTACTTCGAACTCGACGGCACGTTCCCCAATCACGAGGCCAATCCGCTCGATCCGGCGAACCTGGCCGACCTGCAGGCATACGTGCGCGACAGCGGCGCCGACATCGGCCTGGCCTTCGACGGCGACGCCGACCGGTGCTTCGTCATCGACGAGCGCGGCCAACCGGTATCGCCGTCGACGGTTACCGCTCTGGTCGCCGCCCGCGAGCTGAGCCGGGAGATCGGTGCGACGGTAATCCACAACCTGATCACGTCGCGCGCTGTGCCCGAGTTGGTCATCGAGCGGGGTGGCACGCCGGTCCGCTCGCGGGTCGGACATTCCTACATCAAGGCGCTGATGGCCGAGACCGGCGCGATCTTCGGCGGCGAGCACTCGGCGCATTACTATTTCCGCGACTTCTGGGGAGCCGACTCGGGAATGCTGGCCGCGCTGTACGTGCTGGCCGAGCTCGGTAACCAGCAGCGCCCGCTGTCCGATGTGACCGCCGACTATCAGCGCTACGAGTCGTCCGGCGAAATCAATTTCACCGTGGCCGATGCAGCCTCCTGTGTCGAAGCGGTACTCAAGTCGTTCGGCACCGGGATTCACTCGATCGACCACTTAGACGGGGTAACCGTCGACCTCGGCGAAGGCCGCTGGTTCAACCTTCGCACCTCCAACACCGAGCCGCTGCTGCGGCTGAACGTCGAAGGGCGTTGCGTCGAGGACGTGGACGCGGTCGTCGAGCAGGTCGCCGGCGAAATCCGTCGGCAGGTCGGCCAGCCGGAGGCTGTGCCGTGAACGCGGCCCAGGCCGCGATCGACCTCGACGACACCGAAGGCCTGCTTTCCGCCGACCGCGACGGACTGCTGCGGGCGGCGTCGATGGCCGGCGCGCACGTGCGTGCGGCCGCGGCCGCACTCGACGAGGGTGCATTGGACTCGCTGCGCGGTGACGACCGTCCACGCACGGTGATCTGGGTTGCCGGTCGAGGCGTCGCCGAGACCGCCGGCACCATGCTGTCCGCGACGTCAGGCGGTTCGGCGACCGCGCCGATCGTGATCGCCGCCGAGGCCCCGCCCTGGATCGGCCCTCTCGACGTGCTGATTGTGGCCGGTGACGACCCCGGCGATCCGGCGTTGGTCGGCGCCGCCGCCAGCGGAGTACGTCGGGGCTCGCGGGTTGTCGTCGCCGCACCATACGAAGGTCCGCTGCGCGACATCACGGCCGGCCGGGTGGCGGTGATGGAGCCGCGACTGCCGGTCGACGGTGAGTTCGGTCTGTGCCGATACCTGGCCGTCGGGCTGGCCGCCCTACAAAGCGTCGATCCCGGGCTGCGGGTGGATCTGGCCGCGCTGGCCGACGAGCTGGACGCCGAGGCATTGCGCAACAGCGCCAGCCGCGAAATATTCACCAATCCCGCTAAGGCGCTGGTCGAGCGAATGTCGCGGCGCCGTGTCGTACTGGCCGGCGACTGCGCCGCCACCCTCGCGCTGGCCCGGCACGGGTCCGGTGTCTTACTGCGCATCGCGCACGAGGTGGCGGCCGCCGCCGGGCTGGCGGACGCTTTGACGGCGCTGCGGGCAGGCGCGGGCGCTGGCTTCGCCGACCCGACTGCGGCGCTTTTCCACGACGAGGAAATTGACGGACCCAGTACCGAGCGGCTGCGCGTGCTGGCTTTGACGATGGCTGCCGAGCGGACGGTCGTCGCGTCGCGGATCGCCCAGTTCGACGACGTCGATATCGTCGGTGCCGAGGATGTGCCTGATCTGCCGGATGGTCGCCGCGCGCTGCCCGGCGCACAACGGGTCGAGCAGCAGCTGGCTATATTGGCTGTCCGACTCGAGATGGCGGCGGTTTATTTGCGGCTGGTACGGGGATAACTGGTTCTGAGGTAATGCCAAGTGCAGTTGCTACGCGGAGCGATACGGACATACGCGTGGGGGTCACGGACCGCCATCGCGGAGTTCACTGGCCGCCCTGTTCCGGCCGCACACCCCGAAGCAGAACTCTGGCTGGGCGCTAACCCGGGCGACCCGGCCTGGCTGGAAGAGCCCGGCGGCGAAGTCTCGTTGCTGCAGGCGGTGCTCGCCGACCCCGAAGGACAACTCGGTGCCGCGGCCCGTGCCCGGTTCGGCGAGGCGCTGCCATTCCTGCTCAAGGTGCTGGCGGCCGACGAACCGCTGTCGCTGCAGGCGCACCCCAGCGCCGAGCAAGCCGCCGAGGGTTACCTGCGCGAGGAACGCCTGGGCATTCCGGTGAACTCGCCGGTGCGCAACTACCGCGACGCCAGCCACAAGCCCGAGCTGCTGGTGGCTTTGCATCAATTCGAGGCGCTCGCAGGCTTCCGTCCCGCGGCCCAGACCATCGAGCTGCTGCGGGCCCTGGCGGTGTCCGACTTGGACCCGTTCATCGATTTGCTGAACGACCAGTCCGACGCCGACGGGCTGCGCGCGTTGTTCACCACCTGGATCACCGCGCCGCAACCCGACATCGATGTGCTGGTGAGCGCCGTACTCGATGGCGCCATCAACTATGTGAGTTCCGGTGCAACGGAATTCGCGGCCGAAGCCAAGACCGTGCTGGAACTCGGTGAGCGGTATCCCGGCGATGCCGGTGTACTGGCCGCGCTGCTGCTAAACCGGATAACGCTGGATGCCGGCGAGGGGATCTTCTTGTCGGCCGGAAACCTGCACGCCTATTTGCGCGGTGTCGGCCTAGAGGTAATGGCCAACTCCGACAACGTGTTACGCGGGGGACTGACTCCCAAGCACGTCGACGTTCCAGAGCTGCTGCGAGTCCTGAATTTCAACCCGACCACCGAGTCGCAGCTGCGTGCGGCGACACATCCGGACGGTCTGGCGTCGTTCTACGACACACCCACCGCCGAATTTGCGGCGTCCATGCTCACTCTCGGTGACGACCAGATCGGCCACGAGGTCGATGCGCCGTCGCGCCACGACGGTCCGCAGATTCTGTTGTGCATTGAGGGTGCGACGGCGGTGCATGGAAAGTCCGGGGCGCTGACGCTCACCCGTGGCGCCGCCTGCTGGGTGGCCGCCGACGACGGTCCAATCCGGCTGGTCGCGCAAAAGCCGACGAAGATCTTCCGGGCAACCGTCGGCCTGTGATCCGCTGCGGAGGAGCGGATCACGGATCAGCGGGCCGCCAGCGCGCCGCGGCGTTCGGTCCGGGCCGCGCGGCGCCCGGCAAGCCATAGCTGCATGTTGTGCCGGATAGTGCGGCCGACCAGGCGCGCCGACGGGACCATGTACAGGCTGTCCAGCAACGAGAATCGGCGCAAAAACCATTCGGCGAGAACGGGATCGGTCTCCGCCGCGCCGAGGAACTGGTCGAACAGGCTGCCTACCGGCCGGTACCACCGGGGCGCCGGCCCGGTTGCATGGTGGAATTTATGATCGCCGATCGCGGTCATCATCCACACCGGGTAGGTGGTCTTGGCGGTGGCCCGATTCACTTCCCGTGCCAGGTTTTCGTCCGTGCCATCAGCCAACGCTCGGCGCAGATGACCGGCCTGCAGCGACGTCATCGTCATGCCCTGCCCGTAGGTGGGGTCGAAGCTGACGACCGCGTCTCCGAGCGGCAAGATCCCGGCCGGAAATCGTTCCAGCTTGTGGTACCGGCGCCACCGGCTGGTGGGGAAGCGGTGCAAAGCCACTTCGCCGATCGGCTCGGCCCTCGCCAGCGCAGTCGAAATATGTTCGGGCAGGACCCTTTTGGCGAGCGCCAGCATTTCCGGAAAGGTATGCGGCGGTTCGACTTTCCCGACGCCGAAAGTGGTCAGCACCCACCCGCCGTTCTCGAATCCCAATAAGCCCAGTCCAAGCGGCTGCTGCTGTGATGCGCCGGCAACGACGACTTTCTCCCGGATCGTGCTCTCGGGGAGTCGAAACTGGTGTGATGCGTAGCCAATGCCCACGTCGACGGTCTTTTCGGGCGGACGCTGAAATCCCCACTGCTCCAGCCACACTGGCAGCCTGGTGCCGCGACCGGCGGCGTCGACGACGATGTCGGCGGCGACGAATTCAGGCTCGTCGGTGTCGCTGTCCAGCAGCACACCGGTCACCCGCTGGGCGGCGGAGTCGAACCGCGGTTGGGACACCGAGCGATGTTGAATGTCGACATTGGCGATTTCAACAACCCGGCGCCGGATCTGCCATTCCAGCTGCGGACGGCTGGGTACGTACGCGGTGAACTCGTCACGCAGCGTGTGCCCGGTGCCCAGCACATGGCCGGCCGCACCGAAATAAATGCAGTCCGGCCGGTTCTCCAAGATGGGAACCCCGGCGGCCACCATGTCGTCGAGCAGACCGGGGAACAGCCCGTCGAATTCCAGCGCGCCGCGGGCCATCAGCAGGTGCAAGTGGCGGCCTTGCGGGACAGCGGTGCGGTTGCTGGGTGTGCTCGGTAGCTCGTCGCGCTCGAACACCGTGACCTGGTCATAGAACTCGGACAGCACCCGCGCCGCACACAAACCCGCGATGCTGGCGCCGATCACCACAGCGTGACCCCGGATCGTCTCCCCACCCATCCAGCCACCGTACTCGGTACTGTCCGGGTACATGGCTGAGCGCTGGCGCACCAAATCGATCGAACAATCGATTGCCGACACCGACGAGCCGGACACCCAGCTGCGCAAGGATTTGAGCTGGTGGCACCTGTGCGTGTTCGGGGTGTCGGTGGTGATCGGGGCTGGCATCTTCACCGTGACCGCGTCTACCGCAGGGGACATCACCGGGCCCGCGATCTGGATCTCGTTTCTCATCGCGGCGATCACCTGCGGGCTGGCCGCGCTGTGTTACGCCGAATTCGCGTCGATGCTGCCGGTGGCGGGAAGCGCCTACACGTTCTCCTATGCCACCTTCGGTGAGTTCGTGGCCTGGACCATCGGTTGGAACCTGGTTCTCGAGTTGGCCATCGGTGGCGCAGTGGTTGCCAAAGGGTGGTCGAGTTACCTGAGCACAGTACTCGGATCAGCCAGCAGCACAATCGATCTCGGTACCTTTACGCTGGACTGGGGCTCGTTGCTGATCGTCGGGCTGGTGGCCACCCTGCTCGCGCTGGGCACCAAGTTGTCGTCGCACTTCTCGATGGTGGTCACCGCGATCAAGGTCGCGGTGGTGGTGCTGGTGATCGTCGTCGGCGCCTGCTACATCAAGACCGCGAACTACTCGCCGTTCATCCCGCCGCGCGAGGCCGGCAACGCCGGAGGCGGCATAGATCAGTCGCTGCTGTCGCTGCTCACCGGCGCGCACGGCAGCCACTACGGCTGGTACGGCGTGCTCGCCGGAGCTTCGATCGTGTTCTTTGCGTTCATCGGGTTCGACATCGTGGCCACGATGGCCGAGGAGACCAAGAATCCGCAGCGCGACGTGCCCCGCGGCATCCTGGCCACGCTGGGCATCGTGACCGTGCTCTACGTGGCGGTGTCGGTGGTGCTATCGGGGATGGTCTCCTACACCCAGCTGAAGACCACCCCCGACGGCCATCACGCCAACCTGGCCACCGCCTTCGCTGCGAACGGCGTGCACTGGGCCTCTGGAATCATCTCCGTCGGCGCGCTCGCCGGCCTGACCACCGTCGTGATGGTGCTTCTGCTCGGTGGATGCCGGGTGCTGTTCGCGATGGCCCGCGACGGGTTGCTGCCACGGCGGCTGGCCAAGACGGGTTCGCACGGGACGCCGGTGCGCATCACCATGCTGGTCGCATTGCTGGTCGCCGCCACCGCCTCGGCGTTTCCGACGGACAAACTGGAAGAAATGGTCAACGTCGGAACGTTGTTCGCGTTCCTGCTGGTGTCCGCCGGCGTCATCGTCTTGCGGCGCACGCGTCCGGACCTGCCGCGCGGGTTCCGTGCGCCGATGGTGCCGCTGTTGCCGATCGCCTCGGTGTGCGCGTGTGTCTGGCTGATGGTCAATCTGACTGTCGTCACCTGGGTCCGTTTCGGTGTGTGGATGGTCGCGGGGGTGGCGATCTATCTCGGCTATGGGCGCCGGAAATCGGTTCTGGCCAGCCGCGATGCCGGGGTGCAGCGGGCGGAGAGGATGTCCGGCCAGGCGTAGCGGTTTACAAATACTATCTCTGTGTCTAGACAACGGACACAAAGCGCGCTATTGTCCAATCTCAAGGTGTTATGGCTCACAAGGAGGTTGGCGATATGACCGCGGCAGTAAATCCGAACGCAACGGTGTGGCAGGACAAGAAGCGCTACATGTGGCTGATGGGACTGATCGTCCCGACGCTGCTGCTGACGATCCTGCCGTTCGTCTGGGCGATGAATCAGGCCGGCTGGCAGACCGCATCACAGGTGCTGTTCTGGATCGGGCCGATCCTGCTCTACATCCTGCTGCCGGCCCTTGACCTGCGGTTCGGAGCCGACGGGCAGAACCCTCCCGACGAGGTGATGGAGTGGCTGGAGAACGACAAGTACTACCGCTACTGCACCTACGCCTTCATCCCGTTCCAGTTCGTCAGCCTGGTCCTCGGCGCGTACCTGTTCACCGCGTCCAACCTGAGCTGGCTGGGTTACGACGGGCCTTTGAGTTGGCCGGCCAAGATCGGCTTGGCGCTGTCGGTGGGCGCGCTGGGCGGCGTCGGCATCAACACCGCGCACGAGATGGGGCACAAGAAGGATTCGCTAGAGCGTTGGCTGTCCAAGATCACCCTGGCGCAAACCGGCTACGGGCACTTTTACATCGAGCACAACCGCGGCCACCACGTCCGGGTGGCAACGCCGGAGGATCCCGCGTCAGCTCGCTTCGGTGAGACATTCTGGGAGTTCCTGCCGCGCAGCGTCTTTGGTAGTGCGAGGTCGGCCTGGCGGCTGGAGGCCCAGCGGGTGCGCCGTCAGGGCGGCAACCCGTGGAACCCCACGACCTATCTGTCCAACGACGTCATCAATGCCTGGCTGATGACCGTGGTGTTGTGGGGCGCGCTGATCGCGGTGTTCGGCGCGGCGCTGATCCCGTTCCTGATCGTCCAGGCGGTCTTCGGTTTCAGCCTGTTGGAATCGGTCAACTACCTCGAGCACTACGGCCTGCTGCGGCACAAGAACGACAACGGTCGCTACGAGCGTTGCACGCCGGAGCACAGTTGGAACTCCGACCACATCGTCACCAACCTGTTCCTCTACCACCTGCAACGTCACAGTGATCACCACGCCAACCCGACCCGGCGTTACCAGACGCTGCGCAGCATGGACGGGGCGCCGAACCTGCCCAGTGGTTACGCGGCGTTGATCGGGCTGACCTACTTCCCGCCGCTGTGGCGCAGGCTGATGGACCACCGGGTGCTGGCGCACTACGGCGGCGACATCACCCGGGTCAACGTGCAACCACGCCTGCGCAACAAGATGCTGGCCCGGTACGGGGCTGCGGTCTAATGGCCACCTTCCGCTGTGCTGGCTGTGATTACGTGTACGACGAAACTAAAGGCGCTGTGCGGGAAGGGTTTCCGGCGGGCACCCGCTGGGACGACATCCCCGAGGACTGGGCTTGCCCGGACTGCGCCGTACGTGAAAAGCCCGACTTCGAAATTCTGGAGGTAAGGAAATGAGCGACTACAAACTGTTCGTCTGCGTGCAGTGCGGCTTCGAATACGACGAGGCCAAGGGGTGGCCGGAGGACGGCATCGCGCCCGGCACCCGCTGGGACGACATCCCCGAGGACTGGAGCTGCCCGGACTGCGGCGCCGCCAAGTCTGACTTCGAGATGGCGGAAGTCGCCCGCTCGTGACACCAGCCGCCGGCGACGATGCAGAGCGGAGCGATGAGGAGGAGCGGCGCGGTGTCAAATAGCGCGACCATGTCGAGCGCCGCGATACACAGGAGTGGCGCGAGAGGCGTTAGGGTCGCGCATATGCGAAGGGTCCCGTACGCCGAGGCGTCGCGGGCCCTTCTGCGTGACTCGGTGCTCGACGCGATGCGCGAGCTGCTGAGTAGTCGCGACTGGTCGGCGATCACGCTGGCCGACGTGGCCCGCGCCGCGGGCATCAGCCGGCAGACCATCTACAACGAGTTCGGGTCGCGGCAAGGCTTGGCCCAGGGCTACGCGCTACGACTGGCCGACCGTCTGGTGGACGCCGTCGAAGACGCCATCTACGCCAACGTCGGCGACGTCTATGCGGCCTTCCTGCAAGGCTTTCGGGCGTTTTTTGCCGACTCGGCAGCCGACCCGCTGGTGCTCTCGCTGCTCAGCGGGGTGGCCAAGCCTGACCTGCTGCAGATCATCACCACCGACAGCGGGCCGATCATCACGCACTGCTCGGCCCGCCTGACGTCGTCGTTTATGAACAGCTGGATGCGCGCCAGCGAGGAGGACTCCGGGATGCTGGCGCGTGCCATCGTCCGGCTGGCGATGAGCTACGTGTCGATGCCGCCGGAAGCAGACCACGACGTGGCCGCCGACCTCGCACGACTCATGACGCCCGCGGCCGAACGCTACGGCGAGATCCGCGGCGATGCTGGCCCGTGGGGCCCGGGGAGGAGCGGAGCCGGAGGTTTGGGCCGGGAAGACTTCGAGTCCGAGGTTCGGGGTAGGACCACCGGCGAGCGCGGCGAAGCCAAAGAATAGGCTTGTCGAATTCGACTGACCTCAGCTCGCGTCCGAGAACACGTCGCGACTAATATGTAACCAAGCTAATTAGTTGACCGGAGGAATGGGTAGTAGATGACGACGACCGAACAGCAGCTGACTCCTGACGTGGTGAACGGGCTCGACTTCAAGGTGGCCGACTTGTCGCTGGCCGACTACGGCCGTCGCGACATCGAGCTTTCCGAGCAGGAAATGCCGGGTCTGATGTCGCTGCGCCGCGAATACCACGACGTGCAGCCGCTCAAGGGAGCCCGTATCTCGGGTTCGCTGCACATGACTGTGCAGACCGCGGTGCTGATCGAGACCCTCGTCGCGCTGGGCGCCGAGGTCCGTTGGGCGTCCTGCAATATCTTCTCCACCCAGGACCACGCCGCCGCCGCGGTGGTCGTCGGTCCGCACGGCACCGCGGAGAAGCCGCAGGGCGTGCCGGTGTACGCGTGGAAGGGCGAGACGCTCGAGGAGTACTGGTGGGCTGCCGAGCAGGTTCTGACCTGGCCCGACGAGCCGGCCAACATGATTCTGGACGACGGTGGCGACGCCACCATGCTGGTGCTGCGTGGCGCTCAGTACGAGAGGGCCGGCGTGGTGCCGCCCGACGAAGAGGACGACTCGGATGAGCACCGGGTGTTCCTGCGCCTGCTGCGTAAGCGATTTGAGACCGACAAGGACAAGTGGACCAAGATCGCCGCGTCGATCAAGGGCGTCTCCGAGGAGACCACCACCGGTGTGCTGCGGCTCTACCAGTTCGCCGCCGCCGGCGACCTGGCGTTCCCGGCGATCAACGTCAACGACTCGGTGACCAAGTCGAAGTTCGACAACAAGTACGGCTGCCGGCACTCGCTGATCGACGGCATCAACCGCGGAACCGACGTGCTGATCGGCGGCAAGAAGGTGCTGGTCTGCGGCTACGGCGATGTCGGCAAGGGCTCGGTGGACTCGCTGGCCGGCCAGGGTGCGCGGGTGACCGTCACCGAGATCGACCCGATCAACGCGTTGCAGGCGCTGATGGAGGGCCACGACGTCAAGCGGGTAGAGGACGTGATCGGCGAGGTCGACATCGTCGTCACCACCACGGGCAACAAGGACATCATCACCCTCGAGCACATGAAGGCGATGAAGGACAAGGCGATCCTGGGCAACATCGGCCACTTCGACAACGAGATACAGATCTCCCGGCTGGAGAAGTCCGGCGCCACCAAGGTCAACATCCGTCCGCAGGTCGATCTATGGACCTTCGGCGACACGGGCAAGTCGATCATCGTGCTGTCCGAGGGCCGGCTGCTGAACCTGGGCAATGCCACCGGGCACCCGTCGTTCGTGATGAGCAACAGCTTCTCCAACCAGGTGATCGCCCAGATCGAGCTGTGGACCAAGAACGATGAGTACGACAACGAGGTCTACCGGCTGCCCAAGCACCTCGACGAGAAGGTGGCCCGTATCCACGTGGAAGCCCTCGGCGGCGAGCTGACCAAGCTCACCAAGGAGCAGGCGGAGTACATCGGCGTGGATGTCGACGGCCCGTACAAGCCAGACCACTACCGCTACTGAGTTATCGCTGTAGCCGCCGAGCGTGACGGCACAGTCGCACTCGGCGGCAACGGTGACGACAGCGTCACGATCAGCACGGCGCGTTAGGCTCGCGCCGTGCTGATCGCCATTGAAGGGGTCGACGGCGCCGGCAAGCGGACGCTCACCGAAGGCCTGCGGACGGCGTTCGAAGCCACCGGGCGATCGGTGGCAACGTTGGCCTTCCCGCGGTACGGGCAGTCGGTGACCGCCGACGTCGCGGCCGAGGCACTGCACGGCCGGCACGGCGACCTGGCGTCATCGGTGTATGCGATGGCGACATTGTTTGCCCTGGATCGCGCCGGGGGCGCCGACCAGATTCGCGACCTGTGTCGTGACCACGACGTGGTAATTCTGGATCGCTACGTGGCCTCCAACGCCGCATACAGCGCCGCGCGCTTGCACCAGCAGGCCGACGGCGAGGTGGTCGGCTGGGTACACGACATCGAGTACGGCCGACTGCACCTCCCGGTGCCGAATTGGCAAGTGCTGTTGGGCGTCCCATCCGAGTTGGCCGATCAGCGCGCCCGCCATCGGGCCAGCGTCGATGCCAGTCGGGAGCGTGACGCCTACGAACGCGACGCCGGGCTGCAGCAACGCACCGGCGCGGTGTACGCCGGGCTTGCCGCGGCGGGCTGGGGTGGACCCTGGCTGGTGGTCGACACAGAGGTCGATCCGGGCCGGCTGGCGGCGCAGTTAACGGCCTAATTGCCGTCCGGTTTGGAACAGCTGTGGTAATAGGTGCACGAAACACGCGCGTGGTAGCCCCCTTTTGTCCCGATCTGGTGACACCATGGACACCATGAGGCAAAGGATTCTCGTGGTCGACGACGACGCGTCGCTGGCCGAGATGCTGACCATTGTGCTGCGGGGGGAAGGTTTCGACACCGCCGTCATTGGTGATGGCACCCAGGCGTTGACTGCGGTGCGTGAGTTGCGGCCCGACCTGGTGTTGCTGGACCTGATGCTGCCGGGCATGAACGGCATCGACGTGTGCCGGGTGCTGCGTGCCGACTCCGGCGTCCCGATCGTGATGCTCACTGCCAAGACCGACACCGTCGACGTGGTGCTCGGCCTGGAGTCGGGCGCCGACGACTACATCATGAAGCCGTTCAAACCCAAGGAGTTGGTCGCCCGGGTGCGGGCGCGGCTGCGGCGCAACGACGACGAGCCCGCCGAGATGCTGTCGATCGCCGACGTGGACATCGACGTGCCTGCCCACAAGGTCACCCGCAACGGCGAACAGATCTCACTGACGCCGCTGGAGTTCGACCTGCTCGTGGCGTTGGCGCGCAAACCGCGCCAGGTGTTTACTCGTGATGTGCTGCTCGAACAGGTGTGGGGATACCGTCACCCCGCGGACACCCGATTGGTGAACGTGCACGTCCAGCGTCTGCGGGCCAAGGTCGAAAAAGACCCAGAGAACCCGACCGTTGTACTGACCGTTCGAGGAGTGGGTTACAAGGCCGGACCTCCGTGATCCCAGGCCCTCGCGATGCTGAGGAGCGGCGCGGGTGATTTGGGGCTCGAGGCCACGTTTTCGCGGGCGCTCGGGCCGGTCCGGCCCGGTGATCCGGGGTATGGGTACGTTGAGGCGCGCCCTCGGCGTGGCCTGGCGTCGCTCGCTTCAACTTCGGGTTCTCGCTTTGACACTCGGCATGTCCCTGGCGGTGATCTTGGCTCTCGGCTTCACGCTGACCAGCCAGGTCACCAACCGCGTACTTGACGTCAAGGTCCGCGCGGCCACCGAGCAGATCGACCGTGCCCGGGCCACGGTCAGCGGAATCGTCAGTGGGGAAGAGGCGCGCTCGCTGGACAGCAGCCTGCAGTTGGCCCGCAACACGCTGACGTCGAAGACCGACCCGACCTCCGGTGCGGGTCTGGCCGGTGCGTTCGACGCCGTTCTGGTGGTGCCCGGTGATGGCCCGCGGCCCGCCGCCTCCGCCGGGCCCGTCGACCAGTTGCCCGACACACTGCGCGAATTCGTCAAAGCCGGGCAGGTGGCATACCAGTACGCGATGGTGCATACCGAAGGCTTCTCGGGTCCGGCGCTGGTCATCGGCACCCCGACGATGTCGCGGGTGAACAACCTCGAGCTGTATCTGATCTTCCCGCTCGGCAACGAGCAAAGCACGATCGCGCTGGTCCGGGGCACGATGGCCACCGGCGGCCTGGTTTTGATGGTGCTGCTGGCCGGTATCGCCTGGATGGTCACCCGGCAGGTGGTTGTGCCGGTTCGGGCCGCTGCGCGGACCGCCGAGCGATTCGCCGACGGGCACCTGTCCGAGCGAATGCCGATCAACGGCGAAGACGACATGGCCCGGCTAGCAGTGTCGTTCAACGACATGGCCGAAAGCCTGTCCCGCCAGATCGCCCAGCTCGAGGAGTTCGGGAATTTGCAGCGCCGGTTCACCTCTGACGTCAGCCACGAACTGCGCACGCCGCTGACCACCGTGCGGATGGCCGCCGACCTGATCTACGACCACAGTGAAGACCTCGACCCGACGCTGCGACGGTCCACCGAGCTGATGGTCAACGAGCTCGACCGGTTCGAGTCCCTGCTCAGCGACCTGCTGGAAATATCCCGCCACGACGCGGGTGTCGCCGAATTGTCGGTCGAGGCAGTCGATCTGCGGACCACCGTCAACAGCGCGCTGAGCAATGTCGGTCATCTGGCGGAGGACGCGGGCGTCCAGATGATTGTCGACATGCCGGACGAGGACGTCATCGCCGAGGTCGATCCACGCCGGGTCGAGCGGATTCTGCGCAACCTGATCGCGAACGCGATCGACCACGCCGAGCACAAGCCGGTGCGGATCCGAATGGGCTACGACGAAGACACCGTCGCCGTCACCGTCCGCGACTACGGCGTCGGGCTGCGGCCGGGCGAGGAGAAGCTGGTGTTCAGCCGCTTCTGGCGATCGGACCCGTCGCGGGTGCGGCGCTCCGGTGGGACCGGGCTCGGCCTGGCGATCAGCGTGGAAGACGCGCGGCTGCACCAGGGCAGGCTGGAGGCCTGGGGCGAACCCGGCAACGGCGCCTGCTTCCGGCTTACCCTGCCGCTGGTGCGTGGGCACAAGGTGACGACCAGCCCGCTGCCGATGAAACCGATTGCGCCCGAACGTAAAGAACGTCAGGCTCGGCCGCGTGAGCACGCGGAGCGGGGCGTGTGATGCGGCATCTAACCGGGCCGCTGCTTGCGCTGGCCCTGGTGCTCGCGGGTTGCGCGGGTGTACCGAGCGCGTCGGCGCCACAGGCCATCGGCACCGTCGAGCGCCCGGCACCGGCGAACCTGCCCAAGCCGACGCCCGGCATGGATCCCGACGTCCTGCTGCGCGAATTCCTCAAAGCCACCGCCGATCCGGCCAACCGGCACCTGGCGGCGCGGCAGTTCCTGACCCGGTCAGCATCCGATGCGTGGGATGACGCCGGTAGCGCCCTGCTGATCGACCACGTGGTGTTCGTCGAAACCCATAGCACCGAACGGGTTTCGGTTGCCATGCGCGCGGACAAGCTCGGTTCGCTGTCGGACATGGGTGTGTTTGAGACCGCCGAAGGGCAGTTGCCCGATCCCGGTCCCATCGAGCTGGTCAAGACGCCGGGCGGTTGGCGCATCGACAAGCTGCCCAACGGGGTGTTCTTGGACTGGCAGCAGTTCCAGGCCACCTACAAGCGCAACACGCTGTACTTCTCCGACCCGACCGGCAAGACGGTGGTGCCGGATCCACGCTATGTCGCGGTGTCCGACCGCGATCAGCTGGCCACCGAACTGGTTTCCAAACTGATCGCCGGCCCCCGCCCGGAGATGGCCAAGAGCGTGCACAACATGCTGACACCGCCGGTGCGGCTACGTGGGCCGGTAACCCGCGCCGACGGCGGCAAGAGCGGCGTCGGCCACGGCTACGGCGGGGCCCGCATCGACCTTGAATTGCTGACCGTCGCCGACCCGCGCAGCAGGCAACTGGTTGCGGCACAGATCATTTGGACGCTGGCCCGCGCGGACATCAAGGGGCCGTACGTGATCAAGGCCGATGGCGCCTCACTCGACGAGCGGTTCGCCGACGGGTGGAACACCACCGATGTCGCGGCCACCGACCCGGGGGTGGCCGAGGGCGCTGCGGCCGGGGTGCACGCGCTCATCGGTGGGCGAGTGGTGGCGCTGGACGGGCAGCGCGCCGACCCGGTGCCGGGCGCTTTCGGCCGGACGACGGACCAGACCAGCGCCGCGCTGTCGCGCAACGGACATCAGGCGGCCTCGGTGGTGACCCTTCGGCCCGGCGCCCCGGACATGGCATCGTCGCTGTGGATCGGCGACCTCGGCGGCGAGGCGGCCGAAGCCGCTGACGGGCATACGCTTTCGCGCCCGACCTGGTCGCTGGACGACGCGGTGTGGGTGGTGGCCGATGGCAACACCGTGCTGCGCGCCATCCAGGAGACCGCGTCGGGTCAGCCGGCGCGGCTGCCGGTCGACTCGGCCGCGGTGTCCAGCCGCTTCCCCGGAGTGATCGCCGAATTGCAACTGTCCCGCGACGGTACCCGCGCGGCGATGGTGATCAACGGCCAGGTGATCTGCGCCAGCGTCGAGCAAACGCAGGCCGGCCAGTTCGCATTGGCCTATCCGCGGCGGCTCGGGTTCGGGCTGGGCTCCTCGGTGCTGTCGTTGTCGTGGCGCACCGACGAAGACATCGCGGTGAGCCGCAACGACGCCGAGCACCCGGTGTCTTACGTCAACATCGACGGGGTCAACTCGGATGCACCGAGCGGCAATCTGCAGCAGCCGGTCGGCGTGATCGCGGCCAACCCGTCGACGGTGTACGTGGCCGACCCACGCGGGGTGATGCAGCTGTCGATCTCGGGCGCCGAGGGTGCGCAGGGCTGGCTCGACGTACCGGCGTTCATGGCTGGCGGGGCGATACCGGTGATGCCCGGCTGAGCGTGCGTTATCCGGCCATGGCACTGCGTGCGCTGACGCCCGTTCAGCTGTGTGTATGCCGTTGATGTCGGCCCACCGCGGCAGACTTGCGCTGTGCTCGATCTCGTCCTTCCGCTGGAATGCGGCGGCTGTGGGGCCCCGTCGACCCGATGGTGCGCGGTCTGCGCCGACGAGTTGGCGATCGGACCTGACGCGCCGCGCGTCGTCACTCCGCGCATCGACCCGCAGGTGCCGGTGTTCGCGCTTGGCCGCTACGCGGGAGCGCGGCGGCGGGCGATCGTCGCGATGAAAGACCGCGGCCGGGCTGATCTGTTGTCACCGCTGGCCCAGTCGCTGGCTCTCGGTATCCACCGCTTACTGCTGTGGGGTCTGCTGGACGTTCCACTGACTATCGTCCCGGCGCCCACCCGTGGCTGGTCAGCCCGTCACCGCGGCGGCGACCCGGTGACCAGGATCGCCGCGCTGGCGACGGCGGGCCATCCGGACATCACCGTGATGCAGGTGCTGCGGATGAAAGCCCTGGCCCGCGACTCGGCCGGGTTGAGCAGCGCCGCGCGCGAGCGCAACATCGCCGGGCGAGTGCTGCTGACCCGCCGACGTCGGCCGGCCCGCGGTGAGCTGCTGTTGGTCGACGACGTCGTGACTACCGGCGCGACGGCCCGGGAATCGGTCCGCATCCTGCACGGCGCCGGGGCGCGGGTGGCGGCTGTGCTGGCGCTGGCTGCGGCGTGAGTGTTTGTGAAGAACACGCAACAGGTCGCGCGAAATGCTGGCAATGCCGGCCGTGGACGGTCTACCGTCGGGATCAAGCACCACAACGCCACAACGCCGCGCATCTGATCGCAGCTTGCGGCGCCACCGTCGACGGTAGGGGGTGAGTTTTCGACATCTTGCATCGGCGGGCGGCCATTCAGTTCTGACAACCCCGTCGGCGCGTGTATCCGATAGCCGGGCGCGCTTAGTTGCGCGCAATGCGAGAGAAACGAGTTGTCAAGTATGTCAAGGCAAACCGTGGAATCCGGGCAGCTTCTGGCTGAGCCTCCGGTCGACGCTGATGAACACGAACCGATGCCGAGTGCCGAGGTCGTCGTCAAAGGCCGCAACGTCGAAATCCCCGACCACTTCCGGGTCTACGTCTCGCAGAAACTCGCCCGCTTGGAGAGACTCGACCGAACCGTCTATCTGTTCGATGTCGAGCTCGACCACGAACGCAATCGGCGCCAGCGCAAATCCTGTCAACACGTCGAGATCACCGCTCGCGGTCGTGGGCCGGTCGTCCGCGGAGAGGCGTGTGCAGACAGTTTCTACGCCGCATTCGAGTCCGCGGTCGCCAAGCTGGAGGGCCGGCTGCGTCGCGTGAAGGATCGCCGCAAAGTCCACTACGGCGACAAGACCCCGGTCTCGCTGGCCGCTGCGACCGCCGTCGTACCGCAGCCCGAACCGGTTCTCGACGACATTGAAGCCCCACACTTCGGCGACCCACAACGGGCATCACCAGCCCGGCCGGGTGGTGCGCACCAAGGAACACGAGGCCAAGCCCATGTCGGTGGATGACGCCCTCTACGAGATGGAACTCGTCGGCCACGACTTCTTCTTGTTCTACGACAAGCAGACCGAACGTCCCTCGGTGGTCTACCGGCGGCACGCCTACGACTACGGTCTGATTCGGCTGGCCTGACGCGAACGGTTCGCCCGGCGACGATGCTGGGCCGTGCGCGGCCCGAGGTGGGTAACCCCACCCGCTTGCGGGGGAAAGCCGGGCAATCGGGTTGATGCCTGCTCGTCACCTAGGATGGATGACGCCGAAGACGTCTGATCTACAGAGGACCTAGGGGACTAAGCCGTGCTGGATAAGTTGTTGCGACTTGGCGAAGGTCGCATGGTCAAGCGCCTCAAGCGAGTGGCCGAGTACGTCAACACCTTGTCTGAGGACATCGAGAAGCTCACCGACGCCGAACTGCAGGCCAAGACCGCGGAATTCAAGAAGCGGCACACCGACGGGGAGAGCCTCGACGACCTGCTGCCCGAAGCATTCGCGGTGGCCCGCGAAGCGGCCTGGCGGGTGCTCGACCAGCGGCCGTTCGACGTGCAGGTGATGGGCGCGGCGGCACTGCATTTCGGCAACGTCGCCGAGATGAAGACCGGTGAAGGTAAAACGCTGACCTCGGTGCTGCCGGCCTACCTCAACGGCATCGGCGGCAAGGGCGTCCACATCGTCACCGTCAACGACTACCTGGCCAAACGTGACAGCGAGTGGATGGGCCGGGTACACCGCTTTTTGGGGCTGGACGTCGGCGTGATCCTGGCGCAGATGACTCCCGACGAGCGACGCGTCGCCTACGCCGCCGACATCACCTACGGCACCAACAACGAGTTCGGCTTCGACTACCTGCGCGACAACATGGCCCACGCACTGGAAGACTGCGTCCAGCGCGGCCACAACTTCGCCATCGTCGACGAGGTCGACTCGATTTTGATCGACGAGGCACGGACTCCGCTGATCATCTCGGGACCGGCCGACGGCGCCTCGAACTGGTACACCGAATTCGCCCGGCTGGCTCCGATCATGGAGAAGGACACCCACTACGAGGTCGACCTCCGCAAGCGGACCATCGGCGTCCACGAGCTGGGCGTGGAGTTCGTCGAAGATCAGCTCGGCATCGACAACCTCTACGAGGCGGCGAATTCGCCGCTGGTGAGTTACCTGAACAACGCGCTGAAAGCCAAGGAGCTGTTCGCCCGCGACAAGGACTACATCGTCCGCGACGGCGAGGTGGTCATTGTCGACGAGTTCACCGGCCGGGTGTTGGTCGGGCGTCGTTATAACGAGGGCATGCACCAGGCCATCGAGGCCAAGGAGCACGTCGAGATCAAGGCCGAGAACCAGACGCTGGCCACCATCACCCTGCAGAATTACTTCCGGCTCTACGACAAGCTCTCCGGCATGACCGGTACCGCACAGACCGAGGCGGCGGAGCTGCACGAAATCTACAAGCTCGGTGTGGTCTCGATCCCGACGAACAAGTCGATGATCCGCACCGACCAGACCGATCTGATCTACAAGACCGAAGAAGCCAAGTACATCGCGGTCGTCGACGACGTCAGCGAGCGCTACGAAAAGGGCCAGCCGGTGTTGATCGGTACGACCAGCGTGGAGCGCTCGGAATATCTGTCGCGCCAATTGCAGAAGCGGCGTATTCCGCACAACGTCCTCAACGCGAAGTTTCACGAGCAGGAAGCCGGGATCATCGCCGAGGCCGGCCGCCGTAGCGCCATCACGGTCGCCACCAACATGGCCGGCCGCGGTACCGACATCGTGTTGGGCGGCAACGTCGACTTTCTCACCGACCTGCGGTTGCGGGCCCGCGGTCTGGACCCGGTGGAGACCGCCGACGAGTACGAGGCGGCCTGGCACGAAGAGCTGCCTATCGTCAAGGAAGAGGCCGCGGCCGAGGCCAAAGAGGTCATCGACGCCGGTGGGCTCTACGTGCTGGGCACCGAGCGGCACGAGTCGCGCCGCATCGACAACCAGCTGCGTGGCCGCTCCGGTCGTCAGGGTGACCCCGGTGAATCGCGCTTCTACCTGTCACTCGGCGACGAGTTGATGCGGCGCTTCAACGGCGCGGCGCTGGAGACGCTGTTGACCCGCCTCAACCTGCCCGACGACGTGCCGATCGAGGCCAAGATGGTGACTCGTGCCATCAAGAGCGCCCAGACCCAGGTCGAGCAGCAGAACTTCGAGGTCCGAAAGAACGTCCTCAAGTACGACGAGGTGATGAACCAGCAGCGCAAGGTCATCTACGAGGAGCGTCGCCGCATCCTGGAAGGCGAGAACCTGCAGCAACAGGCGCACGACATGCTCGTCGACGTGATCACCGCCTACGTCGACGGCGCCACCGCCGAGGGCTACTCCGAGGACTGGGATCTCGAAAAGCTTTGGGAGGCGCTGAAAACGCTGTACCCGGTCGGCCTCGACCACCACACCCTGATCGACTCCGAGACGGTCGGAGAGCCGGGCGAGCTGACCCGCGAAGAATTGCTCGACGCGTTGATCGAGGACGCCGAGCATGCCTACGCCAAGCGGGAAGCCGAACTCGAAGAGCTGGCCGGCGAAGGTGCGATGCGCCAACTGGAACGCAACGTGCTGCTCAACGTCATCGACCGCAAATGGCGTGAGCATCTCTACGAGATGGACTACCTCAAAGAGGGCATCGGCCTGCGCGCGATGGCGCAGCGCGATCCCTTGGTCGAGTACCAGCGCGAGGGCTTCGACATGTTCACCGGGATGCTGGAGGGCCTCAAAGAAGAGTCCGTCGGCTTCTTGTTCAACGTCGCGGTGGAGGCGGTACCGGCGCAACAGGTCGGCCCGGTCGCCGAGCCGGAGGGCCTGGCGGAGTTCGCCACCGCCGCCGCAGCCAGCGCCCAGCAGCAGTCCAGCGCGGCGCGTGAACCAGCATCTGCGTTGCGCGCCAAGGGAATTGACAACGAGGCGCCTGCATTGACCTACACCGGGCCCGCCGAGGACGGCTCGGCGCAGGTGCAGGGCAACGGCGGCAACCCGCCGGCCGGCGCGTCCGGCGGCACGCGCCGTGAGCGGCGTGAGGCTGCCCGTCGGCAGGGCCGGCACGCCAAGGCCAAGCGGCGCTAGCGCCATAGGGGCGGCCTAGCCGATGTGTAGCGCGACCACCTGCCAGCGGCCTGCGGTCCGTTGCTCGATGCGGCAGGCGATGGCGTGCATCCGCGGTCCGCGGCTGTAGCTGCCGAATACCTCGGCCGCGGCGAATTCGCCGCGGGCGCCCACGGCCTGCAATCGCAGCCGGCGTAACACCGCGACCCCGCCGTCGGTGCTGGCCAGTCGATTGGCCGATAGCACCGAGTCGACGAGTCCGGCGGCCAGCAGGCCGTTCAGCTGCGCGATCGGGCGGCGGCGGTCGATGACTTCCAGCACCCGTTTCAGCGCGGCGTCGGCGAAGCGGGCCGCCTGCCGCATCGGCACGGACATCGCGGGCGCGGGTGATGCCGAGTTCTGCCCCGAATGCCTTTGCGGCACAAGTGTATTGCGCTTCCGCGGCGCGGCCGGTGAGTGCGGTCGGCACTGCCGAACATCGTGTGCCGGAGGCTCATAGTCGACGACGGGGGTGACCGCGAACGCGGCGCGGTCCGATGGGTTTGAGCTGGTCAACAACGCACTCTCCGGTGAATTTCGACGGGCCGGGCAGGCTGGCCTGCTGGAGAGTGGCAGACGAGTGTGACGATCATCGCACAATCGCCGCCTCCGCGTACCCGCGCTGCGCCGGGCCACTGGGGACCGGTTAGCGTGTGCGGCGTATTGGTCGGAGGACCGATTCGCATGGGACGTGAAGGGGAGGGGCGACGTGACCCGCTTGTCCGCTTCGGACACCTCTTTCTACGACCTGGAGAGTTCGGCGACGCCGCTGTACGTGGGCTCGCTGTCGATTCTGCGTCAGCCACGCGCCGGGTTGAGCTACGAGACATTGCTGGCCACGGTCGAGCGGCAGTTGTCGAAGGTGCCGCGCTACCGGCAGAAGGTCCGCGAAGTAACAATGCGGCTGGCTCGGCCGGTCTGGGTCGACGACCGCGATTTCGACATCACCTATCACGTCCGGCGCTCCGCGCTGCCCTCGCCCGGCAGCGACGAGCAATTGCACGAGCTGATCGGCCGGCTGGCCGCACGCCCGTTGGACAAGTCGCGGCCGCTCTGGGAGATGTACTTGGTGGAGGGCTTGGCCAACAACCGGCTGGCCCTGTACACCAAATCGCACCAGGCACTGATCAACGGCATGAGCGCCGTCGAGATCAGCCACGTCATCGCGGATCGCAACCGCCGACCGCCGCCGTTCGTCGAAGACATCTGGGTGCCGGCCAGCGAGCCGGGCAAAGCGCGGCTGCTGCTTGGTGCTATTGGTGACTGGGCCACCCGGCCCCAGGCTCAGCTGAAGGCCGTCCACAGCGGGGTGATTGATCTGGTGACCAACTCCGGCCAACTGGTGGACGCCGGCCGCCGGATGTTCGACGTCGCCCGGACGTTGGCGCGGGGCTCGGCCCCGCGCAGCCCGCTGAACACCACGGTGTCCCGCAACCGGCGGTACACGGTGGCGCAAGGGCGTCTCGACGATTACCGGGTCATCCGATCGCGATACAACTGCGACGTCAACGACGTGGTGCTGGCGGTGATCGCCGGAGCGCTGCGCAATTGGCTGCTGTCGCGCGGCGAGACGGCGGCGCCGACAACGATGGTGCGTGCGATGGCGCCGCTACCGGTCTATGTCGACGAGGCATTCGACTCGTCGGGCCGGGGTCAGGCGATCAGTCAGGTCGCGCCGTTTCTGGTCGACCTGCCGGTGGGGGAGGGCAACACGGTGGTACGGCTGTCGCAGATCGCGCATGCCACCGAAACCAATCCGACGGCGGGCAGTCTGGTTGACGCCCGCACCATCGCGACGCTGTCGGGCTTTGCGCCGCCGACCTTGCACGCCATGGGAATTCGAGTCGCTACCGGTTTGTCGCCGCGCCTGTTCAACCTGTTGATCACCAATGCACCGGGCACCCAGTCGCAAATGTATGTGGCCGGTGCGAAGTTGCTGGAGACCTACGCCGTGCCGCCGCTGTTGAACAACCAGGTGCTGGCCATCGGCGTGACGTCGTACAACGGCATGTTGTATTTCGGCATCAACGCCGATCGCGACGCGATGAGCGATGTCGACGTATTACCGGTATTGCTGGCCGAATCGCTCGATGAACTGCTGGAAGCCGCTCAGTAGAAACGCTCCTCGTGGAGAAAGAAGCAGCTCACGGCCTTACGATTCAACAGCATGACCAACAACGGATCTGCCGACGACACCTCGGCCAAGACAAAGCAACAGAAAAAGGCGAAGTCCCCGAAGGCTCAGAAGTCGCCGCCGAAGATCCCTGACGATGTCTACGACGCCGAAATATTCCGGCTGCAAACGGAATTCGGCAAACTGCAAGAGTGGGTGAAGTTCTCCGGCGCCCGGGTCGTTGTGATCTTCGAGGGCCGCGACGGCGCGGGCAAAGGCGGGACGATCAAACGCATCACCGAGTACCTCAACCCCCGCGTCGTGCGAATCGCCGCGTTGCCCGCCCCGAATGACCGCGAACGCGGCCAGTGGTATTACCAGCGTTACATCGCGCAACTGCCCGCCAAAGGCGAGATCGTGCTGTTCGACCGCTCCTGGTACAACCGGGCAGGCGTCGAGAAAGTCATGGGATTCTGCACGCCGCAAGAGCATGCGCTGTTCCTGCGGCAGACCCCGATCTTCGAGCAGATGTTGATCGACGAGGGGATCCTGCTGCGCAAATACTGGTTTTCGGTCTCCGACGACGAACAGCTGCGTCGCTTCAAGGGGAGGCTGAACGATCCTGTGCGGCAATGGAAATTGAGCCCGATGGATGTGGAGTCGCTGAATCGCTGGGAAGACTATTCCCGCGCTAAAGACGAGATGATGGTGCACACCGACACGCCGGGCAGCCCGTGGTTCGTCGTCGAGTCGGACATCAAGAAGCACGCCCGGCTGAACATGATGGCGCATCTGTTGTCCACCATCGACTATCGCGAGGTGGAACGGCCGAAGGTTAAACTCCCCTCGCGTCGAGAGGTCAGCGGCAACTATCAGCGGCCGCCGCGCGAGTTGTCGACCTACGTGGCCGATCATGTGGCAACGTTGATGGCTCCCACGGAGAAAGCTGGATAACCGCTCACCGATGCGCATTTACATCCCGGCCACACTGTCGATGCTCCAACAGCTTGTCGCCGACGGCTCGCTGCGGCCGGTCAGCGGCACCGCGTTCGCGGTGACGCCCAAGCTACGGGAGGCCTACGCCGAGGGCGACGACGACGAGCTGGGTGAGGTCGCGCTGCGTGAGGCGGCGCTGGCGTCGCTGCGGCTGCTGGCCGGCGCGGCAGATGATTCGGGGCAGTCGGGCGACGAGTTGCCGCCGCGACGCGCGGTGCTGGTGGCCGATGTCGGCGATGTCACATTGCGTCCGGATCTCGACGACGCCGTCGTGCGGATCGGCGGGCCGGTGACCACCGACGATGTCGTCGCTGCGTTTGTCGACAATCCCGCCGCGGAAGCCAAGGTCAAGGACGCGATCGCGGTCATCGATGCGGCCGACCTCGGCGACGAGGACGCCGAGCTGACCGTCGGTGACGCCCAGGATCACGACCTGGCTTGGTACGCCGTCCAAGAGCTGCCGTTCCTGCTAGAGCTGCTCTAAATGTAGCTACGGTGCCGTAAGTTACGGTACCGTAGGTTCTGTCCGAAGCGAGAGCAGGAGAGTCTCAATGGACAGCAAAGCCTCAATGGACAGGAAAATAACGCGAGCCGAGGCGGACGTCGTCGAGACCAGGCCCATTACGCTGGCCGGAGTGGATACACACCCAGGCTGGCACGCGTTGCGCACCCTTGCCCGACGCATCACCACACCGCTGTTGCCCGATGACTATCTGCGCCTTGCCAATCCGCTGTGGTCGGCGCGGGAATTGCGGGGCCGCATTCTCGAAGTCAGGCGGGAGACGCACGACTCCGCGACGCTGGTCATCAAGCCCGGTTGGGGTTTCAGCTTCGATTACGAGCCGGGCCAGTACATGGGCATCGGGCTGCTGATCGACGGCCGTTGGCGGTGGCGCTCGTATTCGTTGACGTCGAGCCCGGTGACGACCGGAGCCGCTGGGCCGCCCGGGGTGGGGCAGGGCAATCGGACACGGTCGCACCGAAGTGCGCGCACGGTGACCATCACCGTCAAAGCGATGCCCGAAGGCTTCCTGTCCACCCATCTGGTGGACGGGGTGAAGCCCGGCACGATCGTGCGACTGGCCCTGCCGCAGGGCAATTTCGTGCTCCCCGATCCGGCACCCCGGGCCATGTTGTTCGTCACCGGCGGCTCGGGCATCACGCCGGTGATGTCGATGCTGCGCACGCTGGTGCGTCGCGATCAGATCACCGACGTGATCCACCTGCATTCGGCTCCGACCGCCGACGACGTGATGTTCGGCGCGGAGCTCGAGCGGCTGGCCCGCGACCATCCGGGATACCGGCTGCGGCTGCGCGCGACGCGCGATCAGGGGCGACTGGATCTGTCCCGGCTCGACACCGAGGTGTCGGATTGGCGTGACCGCCAGACCTGGGCGTGTGGGCCCGACGCCATGCTCAACGCGGCCGAGCGGGCGTGGTCGGTGGCGGGTATCGCGGACCACTTGCACCTCGAGCGCTTCGCGGTATCGCGCGCGGCACCGGCCGGAGAAGGTGGGACGGTCACGTTTGCCCAGAGCGGAAAAAGCGCCGCGGCTGACGCGGCGACGTCGCTGATGGATGCCGGTGAGCGGCTGGGTGTACAGATGCCGTTCGGCTGCCGGATGGGTATCTGCCAGTCGTGCGTGGTTACCTTGGTGGAAGGCCACGTACGCGACCTCCGAAACGGCGCGGATCGTGAGCCGGGAACACGCGTGCAGACCTGCATTTCCGCTGCATCCGGTGATTGCACACTCGACATTTAAGAGTTACCCGCTGGTAACCTACGCTGTCGTAGGTTACGATAGCGTAGGTCAGGAACTGCAGCCTGCAGGAAGGGCAACACGATGGCGATCACCGACCTCGATGTCTTCGCACATCTGACGGACGCCGACATCGAAAACCTGGGCATCGAGCTGGATGCCATCCGCCAGGATGTCGAAGACTCCCGCGGGGAGCGCGACGCCCGCTACATCCACCGCACCATCGCTGCGCAGCGCGCACTGGAGGTCGTCGGCCGGCTGCTGCTGGCCTTCAGCTCGCGCCGGTCAGCCTGGTGGGCGGGGACCGTGACCCTCGGCGTGGCCAAGATCGTCGAGAACATGGAGATCGGTCACAACGTCATGCACGGCCAGTGGGACTGGATGAACGACCCCGAGATCCACTCCTCGTCGTGGGAGTGGGACATGAGTGGGTCGTCCAAGCACTGGCGGTACACCCACAACTTCGTGCACCACAAATACACCAACATCCTCGGCATGGACGACGACGTCGGCTACGGCCTGCTGCGTGTGACCCGCGACCATCCGTGGAAGCGCTTCAACCTGCTCAACCTGGTGTACAACACGCTGCTGGCGCTCGGCTTCGAATGGGGCGTCGGCCTGCAGCACGTGGAAATCGGCAAGATCGTCAAGAAGCGGATGAACAACGACGAAGCCCGCGAGCGGGTCGACGAGTTCTTGGTCAAGGCCGGTCGCCAGGTGTTCAAGGATTACGTCGCGTTCCCGGCGCTGACGTCGCTGTCACCCGGCGCGAGCTACAAGTCGACGTTGAAGGCCAACGCGGTCGCCAACGTCATCCGCAACCTGTGGGCCAATGCGGTGATCTTCTGCGGCCATTTCCCCGACGGCGCCGAGAAATTCACCAAGACCGACATGGTGGGCGAGTCGAAGGGCCAGTGGTATCTGCGCCAGATGTTGGGTAGTGCCAACTTCAACGCCGGCCCGACGCTGCGGTTCATGAGCGGCAACCTGTGCCATCAGATCGAACACCACCTGTTCCCGGATCTGCCGAGCAACCGGTATGCCGAGATCTCTGTTCGGGTGCGCGAACTCTGCGACAAGTACGACTTGCCTTACACCACAGGGCCTTTCCTGGTGCAGTACGGCAAGACCTGGCGGACCATCGCCAAGCTGTCACTTCCGGACAAGTACCTGCGCGCCACCGCGGACAACGCGCCGGAGACCCGCAGCGAGTCGATGTTCGCCGCGCTGGAGCCGGGTTTCACCGGCGCCGATCCGGCGACCGGGCGGCGCCGCGGTCTGAAGACCGCGATCGCCACCGTACGGGCCTGGCGCCGCGACAAGCGCGCCAAGCGCAACGGCGGGAACGAGCAAACGGCCGGACGGGACGACCTGGCCGCCTGAGCGCCGATCACGTGGAGGTCGTGACCTCGCATCCGATCGTCGATGCTGTGCTGGATCGGCATCGCGATGCGTTAGGCGATGACTTGTCTGCTTACCGCAACCACGTATACCGCTGCATCACCTATCACCATCTGCTGCTTGGCTTTTCGATCCCTGACGTCGCAGCACTGGCCTGGGCGGTACATGATCTGGGCATCTGGACCGCTGGCACTTTCGACTATTTGACACCGTCGGCCGACCTCGGTGCCCAGCATGCCGGCGAATTCGGCGTCACGGACATCGGCCAATTACGGGCGCTGGTCACCGAACATCACCGGTTGCGGCGAGTCGATGACCGCCTGACCGAGACGTTTCGCCAGGCCGACCTCGTCGACGTCAGCCATGGGCTGCTGCACAACCGCATCGGGCGATCAGCCGTCCGGGCCGCCGTAGCGCAGTTGCCGTACTGCGGGTTCCACGCGTTTCTCGCCAAGGGCTTAACCGGCTACGCCGCCCGGCATCCGCTGCGCCCGCTGCCGATGATGCGCTGGTAATCCCGCCTGGCTCAGGCTGTTTGGGTGATGGCCACCAGCCGCTGCAATGTCGCCAGCTGCTCTTCGTGGGCACCCTCCAGTTTCGCCAACAGCGTCGTGATCCCGGCCGCGCGGTAGCGAGCGACCCTGTCAGCGATAACGTCATCCGTACCAAGCAGATTCGTGAGCCTGCCGAGGTCCAACGGCACCGAGCTGCGGGCCTCGTCGCGCTTGCCGGCCTGCCACAATTCAACGACCGCGCTGACGTCGTCGCCGTAACCCAACCGGGTGAAGGCGTCGTTGTAGAAGTTCTGCCCGCCCACACCCATGGCGCCGATGGTAAACGCGTACCCGTCAGCGTGCCGACGCGCGGCCGCATCCGCGGAGGCGGCGTCATCGTGGAATTCGACGGCGACGGGCGCGACAAGGTCGAGCTGATCAAGGGTGCGGCCGGCCCGCTGCGCGCCCTCACGCAATGGACCCAGAAAGACTTCGGCGGCTTCGGGAATGAATGCGTTGCCGAGCCAGCCGTCGGCCGCTTCGCCGGTCAGCCGCAAGTTCTGTGGACCCATCGAGGCCACGTAGACCGGCACGTGCGTGGGCCGCACCAGCGGCCGCAGCGCGGTGCCACGACTGTCCGGCAACGGTAATGGGTAGACCTCGCCGGCATGCTCGAGCCGATCGCCGCGGCTGACCGTGCGGATGATCTCGATGGTCTCCCGGGTGGTCTGCACCGGTTTGCGAAAGCGGACGCCGTGCCAGCCCTCCATGACGCGCGGGCCCGACGTGCCGATCCCTAAGATGAAGCGACCCGCCGACAGCTCTTCCAGGCTCAGGGCCGACGTCGCCAGCAGCGCAGGACTGCGCGAACCCAGTTGCACTACAAACGTTCCGAGTTGCACTGACGACGTCTTGGCCGCCAGGTAGGCCAAGCCGGTCAGCGCGTCGTAGCCCCAGACCTCGGGAACCCATAGCGAGGCGACTCCGATCCGCTCGGCGGCCACCGCGAACTCGACGGCGCCCGGCAATCGGGGTTCGATCATGGCGCCGACCCTCATGGCTGGCATGCTACAGAGGCCGACACCGACGCCGGCGGGCACTGAGAAGGGCGAACCATGCGCTATCGCGACCTACCCACAGTCGAAGCGACTCAGCGGGTTCGGTGTGATGTCCCAACGGCCTGGGCGCTCGTGACCGACATCAGCCTGCCGGTGCACTGCTCAACGGAACTGCAAGGCGTCGATTGGCTCGACGGCGCCATCGCCGTTGAAGTCGGCGCGCGTTTCCACGGGCGCAGCAAGCATGAGGCATTCGGGGAATGGTCGACGGTCTGCGAGGTTGTCGAAGTCGAGGACCAACGCCGGTGGGTGTACGACGTCACCGGGCCCGAGGGCACCAGTTCGACCTGGGCATTCGAGGTCGAGCCGGCCAGCGACGGGGTGCTGGTTCGGCAGTGGGCCAGGATGGGCCCTGGGCCGTCGGGCCTGACCCCGGCGATCGTGGCACAACCGGATAAAGAGGCCAGAATCATCAGCCGTCGGCTGGCCGAATGGGAGAAGAACATGCAGGCCAACCTGGAGTGGGTCCGGTCGCAGGCCGAGGGCTGAGCGTCAGCCCTCGCGCATCGCGGCCAGCAGTCGACGCGCGGCCGCGACGCGACGCTCCGCCGGCCCGGTGAGAGTGTCCAGCGCACATTCGGGATCGGCCGGTGGCCCCAGATGCCCACAGCCGCGCGGACAGCCTTGGATCGCCTCGGCCAAGTCGGAGAAGGCCAGCATCACGTCGTCGGGCTTGATGTGGGCCAGCCCGAATGAGCGGATGCCGGGGGTGTCGATCACCCAGCCGCTGGGCTCAAACGGCAGCGCCACCGACTGCGTCGAGGTGTGCCGGCCCCTGCCGATATCGGTCACCTCGCCGACCGGTCGATGCGCTTCGGGCACAAGGCGATTCACCAACGTCGACTTGCCCACGCCGGAATGGCCCAGTAGCACTGTCATTTTGCCGTCGAGCAGGTGCGCGACCGCGTCTAACGGATCGTCACGGCCGGCGATGATCACCGCGAGATCCAAGTCGGCGAACTGCTCGGCGAACGGCTCGGCGGGGGCGAGGTCGGTCTTGGTCAGGCACAGGATCGGGAACAGCCCGCCGGCGTACGCCGCGATCAGTGTCCGGTCGACCAGCCCGGTGCGCGGCGGAGGGTCGGCCAGCGCCACCACGATCAGCAGCTGATCAGCGTTGGCGACCACCACGCGCTCGGTCGGGTCTGTGTCATCGGCGGTGCGCCGCAACACCGTTCGCCGCGGGCCGCGCCGCACGATGCGGGCCAAGGTGTCGTGCCGACCGGACAGATCACCGACGATGTCGACGTCGTCGCCGACGACGATCGGTGTGCGACCCAGTTCGCGTGCCCGCATCGCGGTGACCCGCCGCTCGGCGTCGCCGCCGAGCACACACCCCCAGCGGCCGCGGTCGACGCTGACCACCATCCCCTGCTCGGCGTCGGCGTGCTCCGGGCGGGTTTTGGTCCGCGGGCGCGAACCCTTTCCGGACCGGATTTTGACGTCGGACTCGTCGTAGTCGCCCGGCCTCAACCGCTGGACTCCCGGATCAATGCAGCTCTCCTCCTCGGGCGGCAGGGCGGCCCGCATCGTCGGGCGGCGCGAGCATGTCGGCCCACATCCTCGGGAACCGCGGCAGCGTCTTGGCGGTGGTCTCGATGTCGTCGACCTCGACACCGGCCACCCGCAGCCCGACGATCGCGCCGGCCGTCGCCATGCGGTGGTCGGCGTAGGACTGCCAGGTGCCCGGCCGCATCGGCGTGGCGGTGATCTCGAGCCCGTCGGCGGTCTCGCGGCAGTCGCCACCGAGCCGGTTGATCTCGGTGCTCAGCGCGGCGAGGCGGTCGGTCTCGTGGCCGCGCAGGTGGGCGACCCCGGACAACCGTGAGACCGAACCGGGGGCGGCAAGCGCCGCGAGCACCGCCACCGACGGGGTGAGCTCGCCGACGTCGCGTAGGTCGACGTCGAATCCCGGGTAGGTCTGCGGACCACGCACCTCTAGATACGAATCATCCTGCTTCACAACGCAATTCAGTTGCTCAAGGATGGTCAGGATGGCCTCGGCGGGTTGGATGCTGGCAGCCGGCCAGCCGGCGATGCGGACTGTGCCCGCGCTGACTACGGCCGCGGCGATGAACGGGACGGCATTGGACAGGTCCGGTTCGATGTGCCAATGCCGCGCCGCGATAGGGCCGGGTCGAACGTGCCAGCGATTCGGTGTCGCATCGTCGACGTCGACGCCCGCTTGGCGCAACATCGCCACCGTCATGGCAATGTGCGGCGCCGACGGCAACGCCGCGCCAACGTGCTGCACCGTCAGGCCGTTGGTGAACGACGCGCCCGCAAGCAGCAGACCGGAGACGAACTGCGACGACGCCGACGCGTCGATCTCCACCGCCCCACCGGCGACCGATCCGGCGCCGCACACCTGGAATGGCAGGCCGTCGCCGTCAACGTCGACGCCCAGGCCGCGCAGCGCATTCAGCAGCGGCGCGATCGGGCGAACCCGGGCCTGCTCGTCGCCGTCGAACGTGACCGCAGCCAGACCCAGCGCCGCCAGTGGTGGGACGAATCGCAACACCGTGCCGGCCAGGCCGCAGTCGATGCGGGCATCAACCGGCGGCGCGATCGTGCCGCTGACCGTCAGCTCGTCTGCCAGCCCGTCGACCCGCAGGCCCAGCGCTTCCAACGCGCCGATCATCAGATCGGTGTCGCGGCTGCGCAGCGCGCCGCTGATCGTCGAGACGCCGTTGGCTGCGGCCAGCGCCGCGAGCACCAACGCCCGATTGGTCTGGGATTTCGAGCCGGGCACCGTCACCGTCGCATGTACCGGCCGCGTGGTGGAGGGGGCGGCCCAGGTATTCACGTGCTCCATCATTGCTTACCGGGCACCATGGAGATATGTGCGGACGATTCGCGGTGACGACCGATCCGGCGGTGCTGGCCGAAAAGATCGAGGCGATCAACGAGGCGCGCGCGGCCGAGTCGACGGGCCCGAACTACAACGTGGCGCCCACCACGACCATCACCACCGTGGTCCGCCGCCACGACGAACCCGAGGACGAACCCACCAGGCGAATCCGGTCCATGCGTTGGGGGTTGATACCGCCGTGGGCGAAGGCCGGGTCCGACGGTGCGCCGGAGTCCAAGGGTCCGCTGCTGATCAACGCCCGCGCGGAGAAGGTCACCACCTCGCCGGCGTTTCGCGCGAGCGCGAAATCCAAACGCTGCCTGGTGCCAATGGACGGCTACTACGAGTGGCGTGCCAACCCCGATACCGACGCCGGCAAGAAGGCCCGCAAGACGCCGTTCTTTCTGCACCGCGCCGACGGCGAGCTGTTGTTCATGGCGGGGTTGTGGTCGGTGTGGAAGCCCGCGAAGGACGCGACGCCGCTGCTGAGCTGCACGATCATCACCACCGATGCGGTTGGCGGGCTCGCCGAGATTCATGACCGGATGCCGTTGATCGTGCCCGAGCGCGAGTGGGATCGCTGGCTGGATCCCGACGCTCCGGCCGACCTCGACTTCCTCAACGCCCCGCCGAGCGTCGACGGCATCGACATGCGCGAGATCTCAACGCTGGTCAACAGCATCCGAAACAATGGGCCAGAGCTGCTGGAGCCGGCCGAGCCGCAGCCCGAACAAGCCACGCTGCTCTAGTTGTCGGCCGCGAACAACGGTTCGCACAACTTTGTCCGTCAGCGACGGTTCCGGGTGTGCAACTCCGGAATAGCATGCGTGTGTGAATGCCTCGTATACATACACATTCGATGACATCCGGAACCGTCCGATCGCGGTGATCGGGGCGGGAACGCTGGGGAGGCGTATCGCGCTGATGTTTGCCAGCCGTGGCGGAACCGTGCGAATCTACGCCCGCCGCGACGAGCAGCTGGCAGCCGCGAAACAGTATGTGGCCGAGACCCTTCCGAGAGTCATCGAGAATCGGGGCTTCGGTGAACCGGGCGTCGCGACCACCACGACATCTCTCGCCGAGGCGCTGGACGGCGCGTGGCTGGCGGTGGAGTCGGCCCCCGAAAAACTCGAAATCAAGATTCCGCTATGGGGCGACATCGACAAGTCAGCCCCGCTCGACACCATCTTCGCGACCAACTCCTCGTCGTACCCCTCGCGTCTGATGGCCGAGAAGGTGCGCGACAAGACGCGTTTGTGCAACACGCACTTCTACATGCCGCCGGAGGTGAATGGCCTCGACCTGATGTCGGACGGCGAGACTGACCGCGGCCTGCTCGATACCCTGCTGACCGTGCTGCCCGAGTTCGGCGTCTACCCGTTCGAGGCACGTAAGGAGTGCACCGGCTTCATCTTCAATCGGGTCTGGGCAGCAATCAAGCGTGAGTCGCTGGCGGTAGTCGCCGAGGGGGTGGGCCGTCCGGAAGACGTCGACGGGATGTACAAGCTCAACTTGGGCGCGCCGGCCGGACCTTTCCAATTGATGGACCTGGTCGGCCTCGATGTCGCGCTCGACATCGAAAATCACTACGTCGACGAGTTCCCGCAGCTACCCAACGGCCCGCGGGACTTGCTGCAGTCCTATGTCGACGCCGGCAAGCTCGGCATCAAGACCGGCGAGGGCTTTTACAAATACTGAAACACCTTGCCCCAGCAAACCGGCAGGGCGCGAATGGCGTTGGCCTCATGTCAGAATCATGTCGATGGTGATTGAGGCTCAGGAGCAGGTGGACGGTGAGCGGCCGTCCGTATGGGCACCGCTGCGCAATCGCGTGTACCGCAACTTATTTATCGCCTCGTTCGGCTCCAACATTGGGACGTACATGCAGGGCGTTGCAGCCCAATGGTTTTTAGTGGAGAAGCACAGCAGTGATGTCATCGTTGCGCTGGTCCAGACGGCGAGTCTTGGGCCGACGCTGCTTTTCGGGTTGTTCGCTGGTGCGCTCGCCGATCTATTCGACCGGCGGCGGTTACTGATATTTCTGCAGTCGTACGCGGTGGTGGTTGCGCTGGCCCTGGCGGTGCTGACCTACCTCGGTCGCCTCACCCCGACATCACTGTTGGTGTTCACCGTGGCTATTGGTTGCGCTTCTGCACTCGCCGGACCCGACTGGCAGGCGATTCAGCCCGAGGTAGTCCCGCGTGAGCAGATACCGGCCGTCTCGATGTTGGGCAGCGTCTCGGGTAATGCTTCCCGAGCCATAGGACCGGCAATCGGTGGCATTCTCGTGGCATTCGCCGGCCCCGCAGTGGTCTTTGCGATCAACGCCGTATCGTTCGCGGGAATAATCGTTGCTCTGCTGGTATGGCAACGACCCAAGCAACTCGCGCCGATCGAGCGAGAACACTTCGGCCAGGCCATCATCAGCGGACTGCGCTACGTGATTAACGGTCCAATTTTCCGCAGGATCCTGTTGCGAACCGCACTTTTCCTGTTTCCCGCATCTGCGCTGTTAGCCCTGCTGCCCGTGGCTGCCGCCCGCACATGGCACCTGGGAGCCGGTGGCTACGGTGTGGCGCTGGGGGTCATCGGTTTTGGCGCCCTACTCGGTGCCGTGGTCGCCCACCCGTTACGCCGGCAGGTGTCAGACAACGTGCTGCTGGCCGCGTCGGCCGCCGTGTACGGTCTTGCGCCGCTTGCGGTGGTCTGGCTGCCGTTCACTGCGGCGATCCCCGTCGTGATGTTGTCGGGGATGGCTTGGTTGATCACGTTGGCAACGTTGAACGCGGCAGCGCAGCTGACGTTGCCGCAATGGGTTCGAGCCCGTGCGTTGTCGATATATCTACTGGTCTCCACCGGAGCTCAGGCAATCGGTGCCTATGCCTGGGGTGCCATCGCCACGCAGATGGGACTTGACATCGCGTTGCTGTGCTCGGCGGTGGCGCTGGGCGCTGCTGCCCTCAGCGTTGTCGTCCTTCCGCTGCTGCCGGACACCGGGAAGCTGAACGTCGATGTCTCCGGAGCCTGGCCTGAACCGAGGCTCATGTTCGAGCCATCTCCTGACGATGGACCAGTGCTGGTAGCCGTCCGCTACCGAGTGTCGGAGGAGAACCAGAAAGACTTCGTCGTGGCGATGAGCAGGGTCAGGCGATCACGGCTCAGAACTGGTGGCCACAGTTGGCGGCTGTATCACAGCGTCGGACAGACAGAGTTGTTCCTCGAGAGGTTCACCGTGGCGTCCTGGAGTGAATTTGAGCGTCAACGCAGCGAGCGCTGGGTGGGGTATGACTCTGAAAACTTCACGGCGGCGGTCGAATACACCGTCGACCACACCCGAACGGACGAATACTACCTTGCTACGCGGGTGCCCCGGTGAGGCCCAGGCGTCACGTCCGCCGAGCCAGATAGGCGAGGGCGGAGCCGGCCGCATTGGCTCCGCACATGCCGTGGGCGCCCGGGCCGGGGGGAGTGGCCGCCGAGCAGATGTACATGCCTGGCAGTCCAATAGTGTACGGCGACAGCGTGGTTCGCGGCCCAAAGGTCAGCTGACGGATGTCCTTGGCGCCGGTCATGATGTCTCCGCCGACGTAGTTGGGGTTGTAGGAAGCGAATTCGGTGGTGGTCCGGACGGCTGTCCCGACGATCCGATCCCGGAAGCCGGGCGCGAACCGCTCGATCTGAGCAGTGATCGCCACGGTTGCATCGCCCGAAAAGCCGTTGGGCACATGGGCGTAGCTCCATACCGGGTGAACGTTGCCGACCGAGCGTTGCGGGTCGGCCAGATACTGTTGACCGACCAGAACGAACGGCCGCTCGGGCATGCGTCCGGCGTGGATCTCCCGTTCGGTTGCGGCGAGTTCGGAGTAGCTCCCGACCACGTGCACCGTGCCCGCCCGACGCGCGTCCGGGTTCGTCCAGGGCACGCCGCCGTCGACGGCGAAGTCGACTTTGAATGCGCCCGGACCGCGCCGGAACTTAGTGAAGGCCCGCGAAATTCGGCGCGGCAGACGATCGCCGAGGATGCCGGCGACCGCGCCTGGCGCCAGATCGAACATCGTCACGTCCGCCGGTGGCAGCTGCGACGCGTTTTCGATCCGGATTCCCGTCTCGATCTTGCCGCCCAGGTCGGTCAGCAGCGCAACCATCGCGTTGGTGATCGACCGCGATCCGCCTTCGGCCACCACCCAGCCGTGCCGATGCCCGGCCGAGATGATGCCCATCCCGATCGCCGAGGTCATCGGGTAGTGCAGCGGCCGAAAGGCATGCGCCGCAACACCTCCGAATAGGGCCCGACCCTCATCGGTGCGGAACAGTCGGGCGAACGAGGACGCCGGAAGCACGGTCGGCGCACCGAACCGGGCCAGCATCAGCGGGTGGTGCGGGATCCGCAGCAGCGGGCCCATGATGTCCTCGTTGAGCGCGTCGAATCGCGACGCCGGGTAGCCGAAAGCGCGCTGCCAGCGAGAGCCGTCGCGGCCAAGGCCGGCCGCGGTCTGCTCAACCGAGCGGTACAGCACGCCGGCGCTGCCGCCGTCGAGCGGGTGGGCACAGTCGATATCCGGCCAGCGCCATGTGAGGCCGTAGCGGTCCAAGTTGAATTTGCTGATGAACGGCGAGCCGACGGCCATCGGATGGATCGCCGAGCAGTGGTCGTGCAGCAGGCCGGGAAGGATGGCCTCGCTGCTGCGGGCGCCTCCGCCGACCTCATCGGCGGCCTCAAGGACAGTGACCGAAACACCTTCGGCCGCAAGGGCTATGGCGGCGGCGAGCCCGTTGGGGCCGCCGCCCACCACCACTGCGGTACTCACGCCAGCGCTCCGTGACCGTGTTCCTGGTCCTTGCGGACAGCCGGGTTGCTGCCGCTCAGGGACCATTCCACGCTAGTCGGGATCGGACCGTTGGGCAGCCAGGGCTGCTCGGCCACCGCGTCGGCCACCTTCCAGGTGCCCCGCTCGACCACGCCTAGCGCGGCGTCGATGAGCTGGTAGTGCTGCACACCGCTTCCGAAGGCCTCCGACTCGACCCAGGCGATGACGCACTCGCCCGGCTCGAAGGCGGCTTCGCGCTGCACGGCCCGGATCATGTCTGCATCGTGCAGGTGACCGTCGCCGAAGTTGAACCCGGTCAGGGAGTTGCAGATGAACTCGCCTTCGCGCACGGTCCGGGTATCGATGTCGGGCAAGTAGGTCAGCAGCAGCGAGAAGAGACCGCGGCCCTGGCTGTGCATGGTGCGCCACGCGATGGTTCGCTGCGCGGTGATCTCGGCCCAGTGCGGTTCGTAGCCGAAGTCGATGAACTGGTCGACCTGGTTGTGCGCCGAGCGGGTGACCCGGTCGAGCTTCGCCTCGGCACCCGGTGCGAAAGCCCACACCGCGGAGGCCCAGTTGCCCGCGTACTGCCGTAGCGAAGGCAGGAAGGAGACCTTGTCGGGTCGCAGGTTGCCCAGGACCGGGAAGAACAGCAACGCGGCGGCGATGACGAGAGCCAGCCAGGGCGGCGACATGTTCCACGGGGCGTATCCGCTCCAGTTCGGGAAGCCAAGGAACAGGAAGACCGTGGCGTAGGCGAAGACCACGTTCCATTCCAGCGGCACCGCCAGCGGGAACGTCGAGATGATGAACAGGTGGAAACCCACCATCAGCAGCGCCGCAGCCAGCGTCAGCCATTTGTTCGTGGAGAAGAACAGAACCAGCGGGGCCGCAATTTCCACCGTCGTGCCATTGACGTGTGCCATGAAGTCGGCCAGCCGCGACGGCCGCAGATTGCGCGGGAAGTCTCGGTAGTGGGCCCGCCGCACCCATTTGGGCGCGAATATTGTGTTGCTGACCATCGGCGGAATGACGTTGGCGAAGTGCTTACCGAACTTCGAGAAGCCGGCGCCGACCCAGACCAGCACGATCAGCATCTTGAGCGCGATGATCATGTCTGTGAATGGCAGAACGGCGAAGAAAAACAACGCCGGGAAGTACTGCTCGCCGCGGGCGGCCAGGAAGATGGTCTTGTCGCGCAGACCGATCAGCACCAGTAGCACCATCGGGGCCACCAGCAGTGCGGGATTCACCAGCCCAGATATGTTGGCCGGCAATGCTTTCGACAGCGAGTCGCTGTGCACGCCAGGCTCCAGCAACGCGACTGTCAAGCTCACCAGCAGTCCCACGTAAAGCCCGATGTCGAACCAGTTGCGTCGGTCGCCGTTGGTGAACGGTACCCACTTCCACGGCCGCAGCCGGATGGTTCCCGGTCGCATCCAGAACAGGATGCCGCCGGTCATCGGCTTGATCTTGCCGGCCAGCGGACCCCACGATCCGGCGATGCCGATGGTTTCCAGTAGCACGGTCCACAGGATGACCTTCTGGTAGACGATCGGTTGGTTCCACCACTGCGACACATGCCAGAAGGCGGGCAGTCCCGACGTCAGCGTCGCTACCGTGATGCCGCCGATCGCGAAGAAGATGACCAGTTTCACGATGTAGATCGTGTGGACCATCCGTGGTGCGCCGAAGCCATTCTCGGCCCATTCGACGGCCAGAATCCGCATCCGCTCCATCAGCGGCTTCTTCAGGAAGGTGTCCGGATCAACGTCCGGGAGATACGGCTTGGTGAACCCCATTGTCCTGGCTCCTTCGGGTATTGCGTTTGACACCGTGGCAATAACGTTAGGAGTCGTGCGCGCCGCAACACAGTGGCGAATCGACAAAGCCGCAGGCCGGAGTTATCTCCGAAAGACAACCGTGGGGTCTACCGTCTTAGTGATGACGAAACCGCGTCTCGACAGCGACGTTGAGGTGAGCAGTTATGTCGCCGGGGTCGCCGTCCGGTTGCACGAACGGTTGGCCGAGCTGTCAGCGGAGCTTGGTCGGTTCCTCGACGATCAGATCCCCGAGCTGCGCGGGGACGCGGCGCTGATGGAGTTGCTCGGCACAAGTGTCGAGGCGAACGTCCACACGGTCTTGCACGCGTTGCGCCTCGGCATCGTGGTCGAACGTGTTGAGGCGCCGACGGCCGCGCTGGAGTACGCCCGCCGGTTGGCGCAGCATGGGGTTCCCGTCAACGCGCTAGTGCGCGCATATCGGCTCGGTCAACGCCTGATGAATGAGGTGTTTTTCGCCGAACTGCGCGAGATCGATATCCCGGATTCGGTGCGGGTGGCCGTGCTCGAGGCGATCACCGGCACCTTGTTCGAGTACATCGACTGGATGTCGCAGCAGGTCGTCGCCGTCTATGAAGACGAACGCGAACGCTGGCTGGAGAACCAGAACAGTCTGCGCGCCCTGCGGGTGCGGGAAGTCTTGACAGCAAACAAGCCGATAGACGTCGACGCGGCGACCACCTCGATCCGCTATCCGTTGCGATGGCACCATCTTGGGCTGGTCCTGTGGTACCCGGACCAGGGCACTGAAGGCGACCAACTCGGCCGGCTACAACGCTATCTCCGCGAAATGGGCGAATCCGCGGGCGCGGCCGCTAGCCCGCTTTTCGCCGCCGCCGATCGCAGCTGCGGATGGGGTTGGCTGCCGTATCGTGCCGCGGTGGCCGACGCCGCGGCGAACGTTCGCAAGTTCACGCTCGCACGACCGGATTCCCCAAGTGTGGCAATCGGGACCATGGCCAGCGGTGTCGAGGGTTTTCGTCAGTCGCACCGGGAGGCGAAGACTGCCCGCAGCGTCGCCCTGATCGCCAAGCGGCCGGAGCCAACGGTGATCGCCGCCTCAGATCCGGGGCTGTCGGTGGTCGCGCGTCTCGGTGGCGACGTGGCCGATACCCGCGATTGGGTGGCCTCCGTGCTTGGCGACCTTGCCACCGATAGCGAGAACGACGGGCGGCTGCGCGAGACGCTGCGCCTGTTCCTGGGTTGCGGCTCCAGCTATAAGGTCGCCGCCGAGGAACTCAATTTGCACTTCAACTCGGTGAAGTACCGAGTGGGTCGCGCCGTGGCGCGCCGTGGCCGGGAAATCGCCAGTGACCGGCTCGACGTCGAATTGGCCTTGCTTGCCTGTCACTGGTACGGCGCCGCGGTTCTGCAGCCGGACGCCCCATAAACCAGTCGGGGCCGCACCCTTGTGGGTGCGGCCCCGACTGGAATGGAGCGATGTCAGGCGGCGGCTGGGACGGCGAAGAAGCGGCGAGGTGCGGCACCGGCCGGTCGGTGGTTCCCCTGCATGACGTTCACGATGGTGACGGCGGCCGGGATGAGCACGGGGGACAGGATCATCAGGAAGATCATGAATGGGATCAACATGGCTTTACCTACATTTCTCTGCGGGGGATTCGGTTGGATGTGTTGTGAGACTTGCTGATTCGAGATCATTTAGTTGTCCAACTACGCTGCGTTGCGTTCGTGATGAAATGTATCTAGACCAATGCGGCGCAGCGACGTCGTGAACCAACCAACTTCCGGCGCATCGTTGTCTTCCGGCGACAAAGGCCTCCGATATGGGTGGGCGCCGACCATGGACCAGCCGTCTTCAGCCGTGGCCTCGGTCCGGCATTGTTCGTGACCCCGTTGTCAGGCGGTAAATTGTGTCGCCAGGAACAATGTCCTCGCGTCGGCTGCGAACTAACGTTTTCGTATGGCAACCAGCGAAAAGACCGTTTTCGAAGGTCCGCTCCACCAGCTTGCTCGTAACACGTGGCAGTTGTTGCTCTTGATCGGCGTCCTGGGCGTGGCACTCGGTGTCATCGTGCTGGCCTGGCCGGGCAAGACACTGTTGGTAGCGGGTGTCCTGTTTGGTATCTACTTGGTGGTATCCGGAGTCGGCTACGTGTTCGCCGCTTTCGGCACACACGCCGGCGCCGCAATGAGAGTGCTGTCGTTCCTCACCGGCGTCGTATCGCTCGTGCTGGGATTCTTCTGCTTCCGCGACAAACTCGAATCGATCCTGCTTCTGGCCCTGTGGATCGGTATTGGCTGGCTGTTCCGCGGGGTCACCCTGCTGGCGGCGGCACTGTCCTTCGATCACATCCCCGCACGCGGCTGGCAGGTGCTATCCGGGGTGATCATCGTGATCGGCGGCGGGGTGTTGATCATCTCCCCGCTCGATTCGATCGCGATCCTGACCCTGGTCGCGGGCTGCTGGCTGATCGCGATCGGCATCGTGGATGTGATCAGCGCGTTTCAGGTCCGCCACCGGCTGAAGGCAGTGACCTGACGGGGTCAGGGCAGACGCTGCTCGACTTCGAAGGCCAGGCAGAGTTCGGCGATGTCCAGGGGCCGGGACAGCGAGCGGTCGGTCAACTCCTCGATACGGCGCAGCCGGTGCCGCACGGTGTTGGGATGACAGAAGATCTTCGTCGCGGTGTCGTTCGCGGAGCCGCCCTCCTGCAACCACGCCTGGAACGTGTCGAGCAAGATGGTGCTCTCCGCGGTCGGCAGTTCTTTCAGTCGGCGTAGCACCTGCGACCTGATCTTCCCCATGACTTCCGGGGCGCTCACCGCTGCGACGGCAAGAGGGGTGTCGTGGAACGCCGTGACCAGCGAGTCGGCCGACGGCTTCCCGGTGACCGCTAACCGGGCGAATCGCAGCGCATCGCTGGTGTCGGCCAAGTCGTCAAACGGCGGACTGATACCGACTCGGACGGTCGCGACCTGGCGGAGCGTGTTCGTCAACGTGCTGATTGTGTCGCGTATCCGCACGTGGACGATGCCGACGTGTAAGTCTGGCAGCAGCCGCCACGCCGACCGGATATCGCGGGCGGCGAGCTTGTTTTCGATCGCGGGCAAGCCAAGTTTTCCGATCGCCGGCAACTCGGCCGCGACGACGACGTATGGCCCGGTGGTGGGCAGGCGGAGCAAATCGGCTGCTTCCCACAGGCTCTGGCTGTCGGTTATCCGCCGAGACAGCAACGCCTCGACCAACGCCGACCGTTCTTCCTCCTGCTCCAGGATCTGCTGGGTCAGCTGGTGGCGGTAGGCGCTGGCCATCGCTTGGGTGAAGGTGTCCTGGGCGAGAAAGACGCGTGCGGTGGCGTTCAGAATCGATTCTGTGGGTGTTCCCGCGGCCCGCCCGCCGGCGAGGGTCTGTTCCCACATGAAGCGGAACCCGATGCGATAGGCCGTCATCACGGCCGGTAACGGCAAGCCGACGAGCGCGCGTGCAGTTCCGACGTTCTCGGCAGGCGATACATCGACGTCGCCGTGCCCCGAAAGCGAGTGGAAGACAAACGTCAGGTTCGCCGCGCAACTTGCAGCTACTTCGTCTTTCGTGACGACGGTGCCGTCGCGGTACGCGTCGATCTCCCGGAACAGCCGATCAGCCAGCTCCTGGCCGAGCTCGGGGGCGCGAGCCAGCATGAGCTTGCTGAGCTCGACGATGTGCGGATCGGGTTCGGCGCCGTGCCGGACCCCGCCGGCGTGCGATACCGCGCTCATACTCCGAAACCTTATGCCCGGCCGCCGGCGGATGTGCGCGGTCACGCCGAACCGGCCTTCGAGTCGGCACCTGTCATTTTGAAAGTCGCCAAAATTGGTGGCCACCTTGATTCAATCCTTCCCCGGTAGGGCTTGTCATGCTCCGGCGATCCACGCCTGCTCTTGACCGGGCTCGGGCAGGATGCGGCCGCCTTCGACCGCGCCACTCGCCGGACTGTTCTGGATCACCATCAGAACCCGGTCCGGGTCGACGTCGGCGATCCGGGAGACGGCGGTTGCGATTTCCGTTGCGAGACGGGTGGTTTTGTCTGCTGGATGACCAGATCGCACCCAGCCGTTAACCAGCACCGGATTCGCGGGCACACCGTCGGTGTAAATCCCGCCGGCGGCCAGCTCGTGGAAAACGACGTTGACATAGGTGGTGGGCACGTGGTTGATCTCGGCGTGGATGCGGCTAATCTCTTGAGCCAACGCGCCCTTGACGTCGGCCGTCAGCGTCGACGTTGTCGTCGTGCAGGTATAGACCGGCATGTTGCTCCTTGCGTAGACGATGAGCTGGCAGCATCAGCCCAGATGCGCGGCCTTCGCTTTGGTCGGCACGACGATCACGGTGGGCCCGTCGGCCTTCAACGCGGCATTGAATTCGTGGGCGAGCTTTTCGCAGTTGTCCACATTGACGGCACGGCACCCGAAACCCGTTGCGATGGAGGCGATATCGAGGCCCGGCAAGTCGAGGGCCGGCACTCCGGGTGTCTCTTCCAGTACCGCGAACGACTTCAGGATCGAGTATTCGCCGTTGCGCATCGCGACGAACACGATCGGTAGCCGGTGTTGGGCGGCGGTGTAGAGGGCCTGCACCGAGTATTGGAATGACCCGTCGCCGATGGTGGCAAGCACGTGGCGCTTGACGCCACGGGCGCGGTCTCCCAGCGCGACGCCCACCGCGGCGGGCAGCCCCCAGCCGATACCGCCGCTGGCAGTGGCGAAGAACGAAGCCGGGCGGGTGCTGGGCAGGAAACGCAGTTGTTGGGCCATCGTCGACGTCGATTCGGTGACCAACGGCGAATCGGCGGGCGTGACGGTTCTCAACGTCTCCCACACCGCGTCCGGCTCCAGTGGTGCCGATCCGGTGACGTCAACCGCGGAGGTGGGCACTTGTCTCGTCGGGACCGCCCGGTCGCCGTGATCATCGACCATGCCCACCAGTTGCTCCAACGCCAGCAGGGTGTCCCCCAGCAGGCTGTCACCGACGGGCGCCGCACCGGCCAGTCCCGGATCGGCGGTAATCTGCAGCAGTTCGGTGCCCTCGGGCAGGTACTCGCCGGCCACGTAGGGGTAGTACCGGAAGACCTGCGCGCCGACCACCACAACCAGGTCATGACCGCGCACCAGCTCGGTGACACCGGCAATGGTCATCGGCAGCTGTCCCTGGAACAGCCGGTGGTCCTCGGGGAACGACGCCCGGTCGGGCAGCGGGCCGGCGTACACCGGCGCGCCGACCTTCTCCGCAAACGCCACACCGACATCCCAGGCCCCGGCGCGATCGACCTCAGGCCCGAACACCAGCAGTGGCCGCTGCGCACCGTTGATGCGCTCGGCGAATCCGCGCAGCCGGTCGGCATCCGGGGCGACCCGGTGACTCACCGTGCGGATCACGGCCGGACCAAGCGCGGGCTTCTCCCAGTCATCAAGCGGGATCGACACAAACACCGGACCGGCGGGTGGCTGTAACGCGACGGCGTAGGCGCGCATGATCGCCGCCGGCACGTCCTCGGCGCGCTTGGGCTCATACGCCCACTTCACCCACGGCTGCGGAAACACCGTTTCGTCCTTGTTGGTCAAATATGGCTCGCACAACACCATTTCGCGGGTTTGTTGACCGGCCGTGATGATCAGCGGGGTGTTTCCTTTGGCCGCCGCCACCACGTTACCCATCGCGTTTCCCATCCCCGCGGCGGTGTGCACATTGACCAAGGCGGGCTTGCCGGTGGACTGGGCGAATCCGTCAGCCATGGCCACCACCGACGCCTCCTGCAATCCCAGGACATAGGTGAAGTCGTCGGGGAAGTTCTTCAAGAACGTCTCCTCGGTAGAGCCCGGGTTACCGAACACGGTGGTCAGACCCAGGGTGCGCAACAGGTCATAGGTCACCTCGTGAACGGATTTCTTATCAGTCATCGCGCCTACCCGACCTTCCACTAGTGAGTCTCGTCAGCGCGTTGAGGGTCGCGCGCTGCTACTAAACACCTCACCCGAACCGCAGATGCCTGTCTATGTGCCCGGCAACAACGTCCAACCCCGGCCGATGTCGCGGGAAACAATCGCGTGCCGGGATTTGCAGGTTCGACACATTGCCAGTCCTCCGATGTACGTCATTCGGCCAGCACTGCGAAAGTTTGCTCGGAGGTCAAATCGTCTTGCGGGCAACGATGTAGAAGTAGCCCTGCTCGTCGACCCGGCCGATATCGCCCGTCGAAAACCATTCGCCGACAACGGCATCTGCGGTGGCTTCCGGCAGGCTCCAGTAGGCCTTATCACGTCTGGCCGCGGACACCCAGCCGCACTTCGACGGCGAAATCGGCAATCAGATGTGCGTCATCACACCGAGGCGGCCAGGTTGTTGTGCTCGCCGACATTGTCGCGCGAGTTCGCCGAGAGCAGGATTGGATCCCTCGGGGCAAGCCCTAAAACCGGGCAGCCGATTCGATCCGCAGGGGTACACCATGACCAGCCTGAGCACCAATCTCTTCGCATCCGCAGAGCGCTACCCTAATCGCGTTGCGCTGCGTTGCGACGACCTGCAATTCACCTTCGCTGAGTTCGACGCGGCGGCCGCCCGGGTGGCGACGCTGCTCGAGCAAGCCGGAATCGAGCCGGGGGACCGGGTCGGCGTGATGCTGCCCAATACGCCCGCGTTCGCCATCGCGTTCTACGGGATCATCTACCGCGGCGCCGTCGCGGTCCCAATGAATCCCTTGCTCAAGGCTCGTGAAGTGGCGTTCTACCTATCCAACAGCGGAGCGAAAGCGTTGTTCGCCACGCCCGGCTTCGCCGACGAGGCCAGTGCCGGCGCCGACGAAACGGGCTCGCAGTGCTGGATTGTCGACGACGCCGGCCTGATGGAGCTGATCGCCGATCTGCCCGCGCAGGAGTCGCCGGTAGAACGCGGCGCGGACGACGTCGCGGTCATCTTGCACACCTCCGGAACCACCGGAAAACCCAAGGGCGCCATGCTCACCCACGGCAACCTGGGCCGCAACGCCGACGTCAGTTGCCGCACCCTGGTCGAGACCGGGCCGGGCGACGTCGTGATGGGCTGCCTGCCGCTCTTTCACGTGTTCGGCCTGACCTGCGGCCTCAACGGGGCGGTGCTGTCGGGTGCGACGTTGACGCTGATCCCTCGATTCGACCCGCGCAAGGCGCTTGAGGTGATCGAGCGCGACGCCGTCACGGTGTTTGAAGGGGTGCCGACGATGTATTCGGCGCTGCTTGGCGTGGCCGACGAGGCCGCGGCGGAGGCGACGCGCACGTTGCGGGTCTGTGTCTCGGGTGGTGCGGCGATGCCCGTGCAGGTTCTCACCGACTTCGAAAAAGCCTTTGGCTGCACCGTTTTGGAGGGCTATGGGCTCTCCGAAAGCTCACCGGCGGCCGCGTTCAACCATCCGCACAGGGAGCGCAAGGTGGGCTCGATCGGTACTCCGATCGAAGGGGTGCAGATGCGGGTCGTCGACTTGAATGGCGGTGAGGTACCGCAGGGCCACACCGGCGAGATCCAGATCCGCGGACACAACGTGATGAAGGGCTACTGGAACCTGCCCGACGCGACCAAGGCCACGATCTCGCCGGACGGTTGGCTGGCGACTGGCGACGTCGGACGCGTCGACGAGGACGGTTACTTCTACATCGTCGACCGGACCAAGGACCTGATCATCCGGGGTGGGTACAACGTCTACCCCCGCGAAATCGAGGAAGTGCTCTACGAGCACCCCGATGTGGCCGAAGCCGCGGTCATCGGCGTCCCGCACGACTCGCTGGGTGAGGAAGTCGGGGCGGCCGTGGCGCTGAAGGAAGGGGCGAAAGTGCACCCGGACGAACTGCGCGACTACGTCAAGGAGCGGGTGGCCGCCTACAAGTATCCGCGCCAGGTCTGGTTGGTCGACGCCCTCCCCAAGGGCCCCACCGGCAAGGTGCAAAAGCGCGACATCATCGTTCCGACAACCGAAAGCACACGATAGCCATGGCAACCCCCAAGGACCCCACGGCCAAAGTCGACGAGCTGGCTGCGCCGCTCGACCTGCTTCTCACCAGCGCCACGAAGCCCTTCGCCAGCCGGATGATGCCGAACGCCACCTGGGCCCGCTTCGCCGGCAACCTCGCTCAGCATCCCGGCGCGGTGGCCGACCGAGTGGGCACGCTGACCCGTGAGCTCGGCAATATCGCGGTGGGCAAGTCGCACCGCGCTCCGGCACGCGCCGACAAGCGCTTCAGTGACCCTGCGTGGCAGGAGAATCCGTTGCTGCACAGGATCATGCAGGCCTATCTGGCGGGCTCCGAGACCGCTGAGGAGTTGCTCGCGGACGCGCAGTTGGATTGGCGCGACAAAGAGAAGATGCAGTTCGTTATCGACAATTTTGTCGAAGGCCTAGCGCCCAGCAACAACCCACTGATCAGTCCGCTCGGCTGGAAGGCCCTGATCGACACCGGCGGTCTGAGCGCGGTACGTGGCGCGAGGGCCTTTGCCCGAGACATGCTTTCGAAACCGCGGGTGCCCGCGATGATCGAGCCCGACGCCTACGCGGTGGGGGAGAATCTGGCTGTCACCAAAGGGGCCGTCGTCCTGCAAACCTCGGTGTTCGAATTGATCCAGTACGCCCCGCAGACAGCCAAGGTGCGCGCGATTCCGTTGCTCATGGTGCCGCCGGTGATCAACAAGTACTACGTCATGGATATCGCGCCGGGGCGCAGCATGATCGAGTACTTCGTCCAGCAGGGTCAGCAGGTCTTCGCAATTTCATGGCGGAACCCGCAAGCCCGCCACCGGGATTGGGGCTTCGACGCCTATGGGGCGGCGATCGTGGAGGCGATGGACGCGGCGGAGAAAATCACCGGGGCCGACAGCACGCACCTGTTGGCCACCTGTTCGGGCGGCATCCTAGCGGCGATGACGGCGGCTCATCTTGCCGAGATCGGCGAGGGCGACCGGGTCGCGGGCCTCAACCTGGCGGTCACCGTGCTGGATGAGACCCGCGCGGGGTTTGCTGCCGCGGCGATGAGCGACCGCGCGGCGCAGGCGGCGATTCGAGTCTCGTCCAGGAAGGGTTTCCTGGACGGGCGCGACATGGCGGAGATGTTCGCCTGGCTTCGTCCCACCGACCTGGTGTGGCGCTACGTGGTGAACAACTACGTACAGGGCCGGAAGCCGGCGGCGTTCGACGTGTTGTTCTGGAACGCTGACACAACCCGGATGGCCGCCGCGCTGCACCGCGACCTGGTGCTGATGGGGCTACGGAATGCGCTGGTCACCCCCGGCGGGGTCAGCATGCTGGGCAGCCCGGTCGACCTGTACAAGATCACCGCCGACGCCTACATCGTCGGCGGCATCGCCGATCACATCTCCCCATGGCAGGCCACCTATCGCAGTGCGCGACTGCTGGGCAGCAAGGACAACCGCTACGTCTTGTCCACCAACGGTCACATCGCGGCGCTGGTCAACCCACCAGGCAACCCCAAGGCATCGTTCCGCACCGGTTCAGTCGACGTCGAGGATCCCGATCAGTGGCTGGACTCTGCGGAGAAGCACGCGGACTCCTGGTGGCCGGACTACACGGCCTGGCTCGCTGAGCGTAGTGGCCCGGAGGTTGACGCGCCGAAAATGCTTGGTGGGGAAGAGCTTCCGCCTCTGGGCCCCGCTCCGGGTAGTTACGTGATGGAAAAGTGAAGTCACCACCTGCCGACAAGCGTCACTCGGCCCGAGATCGGCGACGTCTTCGTGCGGTACCCGTGAGTCAATTTGGCGAGGAGTGCTACGTCGCCACCGGCGGGCAGCGGATTCGGGTGAACGTGCGGTGGGGAACCGGTGTGCCGCTGGTGTTGTGCAATGGCATCGGGGCGAGTCTGGAAGTGCTGGACCCACTCGTGGAGCAGCTGGATTCGGATACCACGGTGGTCAGATTCGATGTGCCAGGAACCGGAGGATCGCCCACATCCCTTGCGCCCTATGGGTTCCCGTACCTTGCCTGGGTACTCGGCCGGGTACTGTCCGAGCTGGGAATCGGCGTGGTGGACGTGCTCGGGCTGTCCTGGGGCGGGGCGCTTGCGCAACAGTTCGCCTTTCAGAACCCGCGCCGGTGCCGCCGCTTGATTCTGGTGGCGACAGGTACCGGTGCGCTGATGGTGCCTGCTCATCCGCGTGTGCTGGCGAAAATGGCTACCCCCCGAAGGTTTTCGGATCCGGACTACGCCGCATCCATTGCCGGTGAGCTATACGGCGGCACTGTCCGCGCTCACGGGGAGGATGTGGCGCGACTATTTCTCCAGCAGTTGCATGCCGGATCGAAGATGGGCTACCTGCACCAGCTTCTCGCGGGTTCGGTGTGGTCCAGCCTCTTCGCTCTGCCTGCAGTGCGGCAGCAGACGTTGATCGTGGCGGGTACCGATGACCCGATCATCCCGATGGTGAACGCGCACATCATGAACGCATTGCTGCCCCATTCGCGACTGCACCAACACAGCGGCGGCCATATCGATCTCGTGCACAACGCCATCGAGCTCGTGCCCGTCATCGAGGCTTTTCTGCACGAACATGGCGAGCGGCCTTGAGCCACAGCAACCTCGAAGCTTTCCTACACAGACCTGGGAACAACCATGACAACGATGCCAAAACCGCTCAGCTCATTTGAGACACGAGGTGCGAAGGACGCCGATCCAGCCACCGCTTCGCTGGTCGAGGACATCGGCGTTGCCCGGGAGACCGACTACTTCCTGATGGCCGATCAGCTGACCGACCCGGAAAAGGAGATCTTTGCCAAGGTCCGGGCGTTCGGCGAGGCTGAGATCCTGCCGATGGTCAACGAGTATTGGGAACGCGGCGAATTCCCATTTGACCTGATACCGAAACTTGCCGCGCTGAACGTTGTCGGCGACTACAACCTGGGCGACCACGGGTGCACATCGATGAGCGCGGTCGCCGCCGGCCTCGTCACATACGAACTTTCCCGCATCGACGGGAGCATTGCCACCTTCTTCGCCGTACACGTCGGGTTGGCGATGCAATCAATCAACATCCTGGGCTCATCCGAACAGCGGCAACGCTACCTGCCGGCGATGGCGCGCCTGGAAAAAATCGGCGCGTTCGCCCTGACCGAGCCCGAGCACGGTTCGGACGCCGTGATCCTCGAGGCCACCGCGGAGCGGCAAGGCGACGAATGGGTGCTCAACGGCCGCAAGCGCTGGCCGGGCAACGCCGTGTGGTGCGACTACATCGTCGTATACGCCCGCGACACCGCGGACAACCAAGTCAAGGCGTTCGTCGTGGAGAAGGAGAACCCTGGCTACGCGGCTACCAAGATCGGCGGCAAGATGTCGCTGCGGATGGTTCAGAACGCGGACATCACCCTCACCGACTGCCGGGTGTCCGAAGACGACCGACTGCAGAACTGCAACAGCTTCAAAGATGTGGGCAAAGTGCTTGCAGGCACCCGCAATTCCGTCGCGTGGGGGTCGGCCGGACACGCGGTCGCGGCCTATGACATCGCCCTGAACTACGCCCTGCGGAGAAAGCAATTCGGCAGACCGATCGCCAGGACCCAGGTCATCCAGTCGATGCTGGTGGAGATGCTCGGCGATCTCACCTCGATGCAGCTGTACGCCATCCGAATGGCCCGGCTCATCGACGACGGCAAGGCCGAAGAAACGATGGCCGCGCTCGCCAAGTACTACTGCACAGTCAAGGGCCGCAACGTGTGTCGACTGGCCCGCGACGTATTAGGTGGCAACGGCGTCCTGCTCGACTTCCATGTCATGCGCCACCTGTGCGATATGGAAGCCCTGGTCACCTACGAAGGAACTGCGGAAATCCAGTCCCTCATCGTCGGCCGGCACATCACCGGGCAGAGCGCGTTCGCCTGACTAGGCCAACAGAGGATTCCTCGGTAGCAGTAGAATATTCCTCGTGCCGAGATCAGCACCGGGCGAAGCGCGGGACCGATTGATGGAGACCGCCCGCCGCCGGTTCGCGGCGGACGGCGCCATCGCCGCGACGCTGGATGAAATCCGGCGCGACGCCGACGTCAGCGTCGGGGCGCTCTACCACCACTTCCCGGACAAACCTGCGTTGGCGGCCGCCGTCTACGCCCAAGTCATGAGCGAATACCAGGCGGGCTTCGTCGCGATGTTGCGCCGGCAGGACACGGCGGAATACGGCATTCGCGGCGGCGTCGCACACCACCTGCGCTGGGTAGCCGCCAACCGCGGCGAGGCTGCGTTGCTGCTGGGGGATCGACTGGACAGCCTCGAGCTGCGCGCATGTAATCGCGAGTTCTTCGCCGCAGTGCGGGACTGGTGGCGTCCGCACCACGCCTACGGAGTGTTGCGTCCGTTGCAGGCCGGAGTCACCGCCGCATTGTGGTTCGGTCCGGTGCAGGAATTCAGCCGGAATTGGATTGCCGGCGACGAACCCCGGTTGCCCCGCGGGGTGATCAAGACGTTCGCAGACGCCGCATGGATGGTGTTGCGGGCCAACGCTATTGAGGAGGAAGGGTGATGAGCTCAACAGAATCGTTGTATGCAGGCATGGTCGCCGACGGAGACGACCCGGACGCGCCGCGTCGGGTTCGGGTCGAGCATCGCGGCGACCGGGCGGTGGTTACCCTCGACGAGCCTGACCGGCTCAACGCGCTTTCGGCGCCGCTGGTGCGCCAATTACGTTGCGCGATTGAAGCTCTCGTCGCTGATAGCGACATTCGCAGCGTGGTGCTCACCGGTGCCGATCCGGGCTTCAGCGCGGGCGGCGACTTGAAGATGATGCGTTCGGCCACCGAACAGCTGACCAACCCGGAGGGCGTCGCCGACGTGTGGCGCTGGATTCGTCGCGAGTTCGGCGGTATCGCCCGGCTCATCGCCGGGGCGGACACGATTTTCGTCGCCGCGATCAACGGCCCGGCGGCCGGCGTCGGGTTGGCCTGGGCGCTGACCTGCGACCTCGCCATCGCCAGCGAGCGCGCGGTGATCGTGCCTGCGTTCGGCCGTCTCGGCCTGCTTCCCGAGGTCGGCACCAGCTGGGCGCTGACCCGCCGACTGGGCTACCAGGGCGCGTTGGCCTACTACCTGCGCGGCGAGCATATCGATGCCCACGAGGCGCAGCGGCTCGGCCTCGTGCAGCAGGTCGTCGCGCACCGCGAGCTGCTTGCCGCTGCTGACGAGTGGTGTGCGCGCGTCGCTGCGATGCCGGCGCACGCCGTCGCAATGACCAAGCCGCTGCTGCGTGCAACCGCCGACGCCGGCTGGCACGAGGCGCTGACCATGGAGGAATTCGCCGAGCCGATCTGCTTCACCACCTCCGCGTTCGCCGACAGTGTCAGTACGATGTTGGGACGGTGATCCGCTACGACCGGGCAGGTCGGACGTATTCGCTTACCCGCCAACCTGATCCACGGATCGGCGCCGTCATCGAGCAAGCGCTGCGCAATATGGCGACGGTGGCCAACATCGCCGCGCCGGAACCAGTCTCGTCGCGCAACGTCGGTCGACGCCGCTCCGCGGTGCGGGCCGTGGCCGAACACCTGCCTATCCGAACCGTCGCGTCGATCGCGCTGCTGACCGTGCACCACTGGTCGGACCTCGCTGCCGGAGTCCTCGAGATGATCCGCGTCGCCCGTCAGCGCGTCGTGATCTTCACCTGGGATGACACCGTCTTTCGCCAATTCTGGCTGCTGCGCGAGTATCTGCCCGCCGCCGCAGACACCGACGCGCGTCTGGCTGTGCCGATCTCCACACTGATTTCGCTACTGGGCACGGTGTCGATCCAGACGGTGCCCGTACCGCACGACTGCATCGACGGATTCGGCGGAGCCTACTGGCGCCGCCATCGTGCATATCTCGACGAGACCGTGCGAGCCGGGATCTCGATGTTCGCGCTGACCCCGAAAGCATTGCTAACAAAGGGATTAGAGCGGCTGAGCGCCGACCTTGCCAACGGCGCCTGGGTGCGTCGGCATGCCGATCTTCTCGACATGCCAGAGCTTGATCTCGGATACCGGCTTCTCGTCTCGGATCTCAGGCCTGAATCTCCGCGGCCACCGCGCCGGTGAGCGTGATCAGGTCGGCGGGCGCCACCGCGACGTCCCAGCCGCGGCGGCCGGCGCTGACATACATCCGCTCCCAGCCCATGGCGCTGGAGTCGACGACGGTGGGCAACCGCGTGCACTGCCCGAAGGGCGAGACGGCGCCCAACACGTAACCAGTCGCCCGCTCAGCGGCGCGTTGGTCGGCCATCGAGGCTTTGCCCACGCCCAGTGCTGCGGCGGCCGCCTTCAGCGACAACCGCGCCAGCGCAGGGAGAATCGCGACCGCCAACCCGTCCGGAATCGCGATGATCAGCGTCTTGTAGATCTGCCCGGCGTGGACAGCGCCGGCGGTGCTCAGCGCCCGTACTGCCTCGTCGCCGAACGAGCGTTCGCGCGGGTTGTGGTCGAACTTCACCACCTCGTGCGGCACGCCCGCGTCGATCAGCACCGCCAGCGCCGGAGTCGCCGCGCTTGCGATCACGGCCTAGGGGCCGGAGTACCCGGGCGGGTTGACGCCGTCCACCCAGAAGTCGACGCCGAGTGTGCCGCCCGGTACGCAGTTGTAGGTAGACAAGTCGCTGACGCCGGAGTCCAGCAACACGTCCTCGCAGAGCAGGGTGTTGCCGGTGTACTCGCGGGAGGGCTTGTTGAGGATTACGTAGGCCGCGTCGGAGTAGATCTCCGGCTTGCGCGCCCGGCCCATCGCCTCGTCGCCGCCGAGCAGGTTCTGCACCGCGGCGGTGGCCACCAGCGTGCGCGGCCACAGCGTGTTCGAGGCGATGCCATCTTCGCGCAGTTCCTCGGCTATACCCAGTGCGCACAGCGTCATACCGAACTTGGCCATCATGTATGCCGTCGGCTTCAGCCATTCCTTGCCGAGCAGAACCGGCGGGGACAGCGTCAGGATGTGCGGGTTCTCCCGGCCCTTCATATGCGGGATACACGCTTGGGACACCGCGTAGGTGCCGCGCACCTGGATGCCGTTCATCAGGTCGAATCGTTTCATCGGCACCTCGGAGATGGACCCCAGGTTGATCGCCGACGCGTTGTTCACGCAGATGTCGATGCCGCCGAACTGCTCGACGGCCTTGGCCACCGCCGACTCGACCGACTCCGGGTCGCGGACGTCGCCGACGATCGGTAGCGCCTGGCCGCCGGCCTCTTCGAGCTCCTTGGCCGCGGTGTAGACCGTGCCGGGCAGCTTGGGGTGCGGTTCGGCGGTCTTGGCCACCAACGCGATGTTGGCGCCGTCCTGCGCGGCCCGCTTGGCGATGGCCAGGCCGATTCCGCGGCTGGCACCCGAGATAAACATGGTCTTGCCCTTGAGTGACATGAGCGCCACAGTAACGCCGCTCACAGTGGCCCCGAATCCGCGGCCCGGATTGCGTCAACCGCCCACCGGAAATAGCGGGGTGATCGCTGCTGTTGGCCTATGTGAAGCAGACAGTGTCAGTCCCAGCCTTTACATTGAGGAGAGAGTTCTGTGTCAACGGCGACGAGCCTTATCGGCGAAGAGCAGTTGGCCGGGTGCCAGATGGGTCCGGTGTTGATGGACCTGTTCACCGGCATCGCGACAGAAGGGACTGCTTTACTCACTATGGCTGATACCGATAGCGCGACCGAGTCGGAGATTGCGGCCCCCGCCGATGTCTCCGACGGCTCCGGGCACCGCCGCTCGAACGAGACCGATGCGGAGCTGACGGCACGCTTCGAGCGTGACGCTATTCCGCTGCTGGACCAGCTGTACGGCGGCGCGTTACGGATGACCCGCAATCCGGCCGATGCCGAGGATCTGCTGCAGGAAACCATGGTGAAGGCTTACGCGGGCTTCCGGTCGTTCAAAGAAGGCACCAACCTCAAAGCGTGGCTCTACCGCATCCTGACCAACACCTACATCAACAGCTATCGCAAGAAGCAGCGGCAGCCGGCGCAATACCCGACAGATGAGATCACCGACTGGCAGCTGGCGGCCACTGCAGAACACTCCTCGACCGGATTGCGCTCCGCCGAGGTCGAGGCGCTCGAGGCGCTTCCAGACACCGAAATCAAGGAAGCGCTGCAAGCATTGCCTGAGGAATTCCGGATGGCGGTGTACTACGCCGACGTCGAAGGGTTTCCCTACAAGGAGATCGCCGAGATCATGGACACTCCGATTGGGACGGTGATGTCACGACTGCACCGCGGCCGGCGTCAGCTGCGGGAACTGTTGACCGACGTGGCCAAAGAGCGTGGTTTCATCCGCGGTGGCCAGGCACCCGAGGAGGTGCCGTCGTGACCGACTTCTCGTCGACGCCGAAGCCCGAGTCCGTTGCGGAACCAACGAAGATCAAGGCCGAGTGTGCCGAGGTGATCGCCGAGGTATGGAGCTTGCTCGACGGGGAGTGCACCCCAGAGACCCAGGCCAAGCTCCGCCAGCATCTCGAGGACTGCCCACCCTGCTTCCAGTTCTATGGGCTGGAGGAGCGGATAAAAGGGTTGATAGGCACGAAATGCCGAGGCGAGAAGGCTCCGGTGGAGTTGCGGCAGCGATTGATGCTTCACATCCGTAAGACCACGATGCTTATCGATCCTGACGACGAGGACTACGACCCGACTCGCGGTCGGTAAAGCCGGTCGCTTCACAACCCACAAACAAAGACGCGGGCCGCCTGTCGGACGGTCCGCGTCTTTGTTGATCTGAGCGGTTGGTTAAGCGTTGGGCCGCTTGCCGTGATTGGCCTTGCTGTGCTTGCGGTCGCGCTTTTTCCGGCCTCGCTTGGCCATGACTGATCCTCCTCGCAGTTCTGCTTGTTGATCAGTCTTTCATGGCAGCGGCGAGGTAAGCCAACCGCTACACCACCGGCACGTGCGCCAGCGTGCTGCCGTTGGCGCTCGCCGATGAGACCGGACCTTGCTGGCCGGCCAGCGGGGCCTGCGCCGGCGCTACCGGGCCGGCGAGGCCCGGTGGTTGTCCTGGCGCCAGTCCGGGCGCAGGGCTGCCGGGGTAGCCGGCCACTCCGGGGGTCTGGCCCGGGAACTGCTGCCCAGGCAGGCCGCCGGGGTAACCGGGGGTCTGGCCGGGGAGCCCGCCGGGCATCTGACCGGGCAGGCCGCCCGGGGCTTGTCCCGGCAATGTCTGCCCTGTAAGGCCGCCCGGGTAGCCGCCGAGCCCGGGGGCTTGACCCGGGATACCGCCGGGAAGGCCACCAGGGATACCGCCGGGAAGCCCACCCAGTCCGCCGGGAAGCCCGCCCGGCAGTCCACCGGGAAGCCCGCCCGGCAGTCCACCGGGAAGCCCGCCCGGCAGTCCACCGGGAAGCCCGCCGCCAAGGCCGGGAATGCCTCCGCCGCCGCCGAGCGCGCCGGTGGCTGGCATCAACAGGTCCCCGGCGCCCGGGATGACGTTGTTCATCAGGCCGCTCAGCGAGCCGAAGATCGAGTTGGCGATGTTCACCGCGCTACCTGCGCCCGGCATACCGGGGATGGGGTCGTCGGCAGCGAATGGTTGCTGGGGAGCTGCTGCGGCCGGGCCAGCGCCGAGCCCGATCGTGGCGATTGCTGCCAGCGTCAACCCGATGCCCGTTGCCACTCGGGTGAGTGGTCCGCGAGTCGTCGAATGCGCAAACATGTTGTCGGACAACGGAGTACTCCTCAAATTCGACTGTTTCACTCTATGAGCTTCAGGCACTTTGTTCACTTTGGACACTCTGCTTGCCAAATGTAACAATCGGAACACGACACGATCACGGAAGAAGCTCTATAGGTTCTCTTAGTGATCTTGGAGTTTGCTTACCGATATCTCCGTGACATCAATCGTGACCGTTCAACTGCACAAATAGGCCGCCGAACCGCGCCCTCAACGCCGACACGGCAGCCGGCTACGCCAAGCTCTGAGTGCAATTGGGGAAATCGATTGTGGTTCGATGAAGCAACGCAATCCGGCTGGCTGAGGAACGGGGTGATGATGGCCGAGGACGTCCGGGCAGAGATCGTGGCCAGCGTGCTCGAAGTCGTGGTCCGCGAGGGCGACCAGATCGGCGAGGGCGACACCCTGGTGCTGCTGGAATCGATGAAGATGGAGATCCCGGTCCTGGCCGAAGTCGCCGGCACCGTGAGCAAGGTGAGTGTGTCGGTAGGTGACGTGATCCAAGCCGGCGATCTCATTGCCGTGATCAGCTAATCGTCCGGGCTTGATGGCGGGAGTCGCCGATGTCCACCCTCGGTGAGTTGCTCGCCGAACACACCGTTCTACCGGGCAGCGCCGTCGATCACCTGCATGCGGTGGTGGGCGAGTGGCAGCTGCTGGCCGATCTTTCTTTTGCCGACTACCTGATGTGGGTTCGGCGTGATGACGGCTCGCTGGTGTGCGTCGCGCAGTGCCGGCCGAACACGGCGCCGACCGTTCTGTTGCGCGACGCGGTGGGAACCGTTGTCGATGCCGATCGGATGCCGTTGATTGCGGCGGCCTTCGAATCGGGTGCCATTCGCTGGGAACGTGATGCGGGCCAACAGTATTCGTGGCAGCAGACCGGGGTGAACATCGAAGCGGTGCCGGTTCGATACGCCGACTCGGTGGTTGCAGTACTGACGCATCAGACCGCCGTCGCAGACATCCCGAAGTCCAGCCCGCTGGAGACTGCCTATCTCGACTGCGCCGGAGACCTCGTGCACATGCTTTCGGAGGGCACCTTTCCCAACGTGGGTGACCTGGCGATGTCGCGCTCGAGCCCGCGGGTGGGTGACGGGTTCATCCGGCTCAACGTCGACGGCGACGTCTCCTACGCCAGCCCGAACGCGTTGTCGGCCTACCACCGGATGGGCCTGACCGTGGAGTTGGAGGGGCACAACCTGATCGAGGTCACCCGTCCGCTGATCTCCGACCCGTTTGAAGCCCAAGAACTCGCCGACCATGTGCGCGACTCTCTGAGCGGTGGGGCCAGCATGCGCATCGAGGTCGACGCCGGCGGGGCGACGGTGCTGCTGCGGACCCTGCCGCTGGTGGTGCACGGCGCGGCGGCCGGTGCCGCGGTGCTGGTTCGCGACGTCACCGAAGTCAAAAGGCGCGACCGCGCACTGATGTCCAAGGACGCCACCATCCGGGAAATCCACCACCGGGTGAAGAACAACCTGCAGACCGTCGCGGCGCTGCTGCGGCTGCAGGCTCGCCGGACCTCCAATGTCGAGGGCCGGGAGGCGCTCATCGAGTCGGTGCGGCGGGTGTCGTCGATCGCGTTGGTGCACGACGCGCTGTCGATGTCGGTCGACGAGGAGGTCAACCTCGACGAGGTGATCGATCGGATCCTGCCGATCATGAACGACGTCGCGACGGTGGACGCGCCGATCAGGATCAATCGGACCGGCATGCTCGGCGTCTTGGACTCAGATCGGGCGACAGCGCTGGTCATGGTGATCACCGAGCTCGTACAGAACGCCATCGAGCATGCGTTTGACCCAGCCACCTGCGAGCCCGCCGCCGCGGGCGGTTCGGTAACGATCCGCGCGGAACGGTCGGCGCGCTGGCTCGACGTGGTTGTGCACGACAACGGCCGGGGGTTGCCCGCGGGCTTTAGCGTGGAGAAATCCGACCGGCTGGGTCTGCAGATCGTGCGGACCCTGATATCTGCCGAGCTGGACGGCTCCTTGAATATGCAGGATGCCCCCGAAGGCGGGACCGACGTGGTGCTACGAGTTCCGATCGGCCGTCGCGGACGCGCCACGCACTGACGGCCCACACACAACGGTGCGGCCCCGACAATTCGTCAGGGCCGCACCGTTGAAAAGGCCTGGTCAGACTCCGGTTCGGGCCTTCGTCCGAGCATTACGACGCTTGAGTGCACGCCGCTCGTCTTCGCTCATTCCGCCCCACACGCCAGAGTCTTGCCCGGTGTTGAGCGCCCACGACAGGCACTCGGTGGTTACCCGGCAGCGGTTACAGACCAGTTTCGCGTCGGCGATCTGCGCAAGAGCCGGTCCGCTGTTCCCGACAGGGAAGAACAGCTCCGGGTCCTCGTCGCGACAGACCGCGTTGTGGCGCCAATCCATAAGTCGTTACTCCTCACTGTGTGCGCAGCAATGTGCGCACGAATGATTGTCTTCGGCTGTTAACGCAGGCACAAGAAATGTTTCCGTACCGTTGCATGCGATCGCTCGATCGTTTCACAGGCTCAACAGATGTCAATAGTGGCTCGTTGGTCCGTGGGCAATGTCACTTCAAAGATCTGTTACCAAATCCCTTAATCGTTTGTACTACACTTCCTCGGACCCTGACCAGTGGTTTTGCCCACTTGTGCGGTCATCGCAGGTCGGGAAGCCTTTTTGCGGGTGGAGCGACGACGCCCAGGGCGTCAGGAACCGCACGGAACGTCATTCGTTCGCGCACCCCCAGGTAGTCCCCGTCGAATTGGCTCGCCATGGGTGGATCGGCGCAGGTCACCCGCACACAGTCGGCATTGTCGTGGCGAACCACCTGCTCACCCTCGATCTTGGGCTGCTTGGAGAACATCTGCGCGACCAGTCTCAGGCTCGGCACGACCTTCAACCGGGTGACACCGAAGACGCCCAGGCCGGTCTCGAAGCTGGTGCCGGGGTTGGTGCACATCGGCCGGTCGTCGGCGAAGGTCCACGGGCTGGAATTGGAGACGAAGACGAAGTAAACGCCGGTGACCGGCTCGCGGCCGGGGAGTTCCACGGTCAGCCGCGGTGGCTTGCGAGAGTAGGCAACCGTCGAGAGCGTTGCCGCGGTGATGTACCGCGTCGGCGTCACCTTTTTGCCCTTCTCCCGCTGGGCCTCGACTTTGGCCACCGCTTCGGCATCGACCCCCATGCCGGCGTTCAGCACCGCCCACTGCTCGCCGCAGTCGATCAGCCCGATCCGGCGCCACCGCTTTTCGGGGCCGTATTTGTCGAGCAGCCAGATGAGCTGGTTGGTCGCGTCGATCGGTCCCGGCGGGATGCCCAGCGACCTCGCTGTCACGTTCGCCGATCCACCGGGGACGATCGCCAGCGCCGGGACGTGTCCGGTGGGCAGCTGCCCGGGTTTGCCGAGCAGGCCATTGACCACATTGCTCACCGTGCCGTCGCCGCCGTGCACGACGACGAGATCGACACCGTCCTGGAACGCAGCTTGGGCGATTTCGCCGCCGTGGCCGCGGTGCCGGGTGTGCTCGACGGTCAATTCGAGGCGGCTTTTGAGCGCGTGCGCCAGCAGATCGCGGCCGGCGGTGGTGGTCGACGTCGCGGTCGGATTGACGATCAGCACGGCGCGCATGAGGCCAAAGCCTACGTGAGCGGCGACGATGCGGGCCGTCCCGCGGCCGGTGGAGGAGCGCGACTTTCGGGTGAGCGGCGACGATGCGGGCCGTCCCGCGGCCGGTGGAGGAGCGCGACTTTCGGGTGAGCGGCGACGATGCGGGCCGTCCCGCGGCCGGTGGAGGAGCGCGACTTTCGGGTGAGTCTGGGTGGCTACGCTGAGGCAGTGATCACGCGTCCCCCGGCCAGTGTGCGCGGCGCCGGACTGATCGTTGGCGCTCAGGGTGCGACGGGTCTGGTGGTCGCCGCGGTTCTGCTGATTCGGGCGATCGCCGGTGCGGATCAGAAGGTGGCTAACGGGTTCGGCACCGCGGTGTGGTTTGTCGTGGCCGGTGGTGCCGTCCTAGCCGCCGGCTGGGCACTACTGGTCGGCAGGCGCTGGGGCCGCGGGCTGGCGGTGTTCGCGGAGCTGTTGCTGCTGCCCGTGGCGTGGTACCTGACGGTGGGCTCGCATCGGGCGCTGATCGGCGTTCCGGTGGCCGCTCTGGCGTTGATCGCGCTGGCGCTGTTGTTCAGTCCGGCCGCGGTGCGCTGGGTTTCCGGCCGGTCATGACGCATCGTCGCCGGCAATCAGCGTGGTCCGGCCAGCTCGGCCAACTCGGGACCGGATAGCCGGTAGGTGGTCCATTCGCTCTGCGGCTGACCGCCGACATCGCGATACAGCGCGATCGCATCGGTGTTCCAGTTCAGCACCGCCCACGACAGCCGGGTGTAGTTGTTTTCGACGCATTCTCGGGCCAGCGCCGCAAGCAGGCCGCGAGCCAGGCCGAGACGGCGAAATCGAGGCTCTACGTACAGGTCTTCCAGGTAGATCCCGTCGATGCCGTCCCAGGTGGAGAAGTTGAGGAACCACAGTGCCATCGCGGCGACTTCGCCGTCCACCTCGGCGACGTGTGCCCGAAGCGTCGGAGATGGGCCGAAAAGCGCTGTGCTGATTTGCTTCTCGACTACCGTGCAGTGGTCGGCGGCGCGCTCGAAGCGTGCCAGGCCGTGGATCATCGCGGTGATCGCCGCGGCATCGGCGGGTGCGGCTCGACGGATGCGCACGGTCACGGTCCAACCCCCAGCGCGCTCAGAATGGTGATGAATTTTGTGGTCGTCTCGGCGACTTCGCCGTCGGGATCGGATTCGGCGACGATCCCGCCGCCGGCGTGAGCCAGTGCGGTGAGGCGATCGGCCGCCAGCTGCGCGCAGCGGATGGTCACCACCCAGCGCCCGTCTCCTGCTGCGTCGCACCAGCCCACGGCGCCGGCGTAGAACCCGCGATCGCCTTCCAGCGTGCGGATGAGTTGGGCCGCGGCACCGGCCGGTACTCCTCCGACCGCCGGGGTGGGATGCAGGGCGAGTGTCAAATCGATTGCGGTGGTTGATGTGTCGCGTAGCCGCCCGGTGATCGGTGTGCTGAGATGCCACACCGCGGTGGTCCGGCTCAGCGTGGGCGTGGGAGCGATGGTCAGCTCGCTGCACAGCGGGCGCAAAGCCTCGGCCATGGTGTCGATGACCAACTGATGCTCGTGGCGATCCTTGGCCGAATTGGCGAGCGCGGCGCCCGCGGCGGCATCGAGTTCGGGGTCGGCGGCCCGCGGCGCCGAGCCGGCAAAGGGCTGACAGGTCACCCGGTCGCCGTCGCGGGCAACCAGCAGCTCCGGGCTGGCGCCGACCAAAGCCATGCCCACATACGGCCCACCCGCCGCCGACAGGTCGACCAGGTAGCCGTAGGCCGCCGGGTCGTTGGCGGCCAACCGGCGCAGGATGATCCGGGCGTCCAGCGGAGCATCGGCGGCCAGTCGCAGCGCGCGGGCCAGCACCACCTTCTGCAGTGTGCTGCCCGCGGCGGTCAGCTGGTCGCGGGCGCGTCGAACCCGGGCGCGGTGCTCGTCGGGCGCGGGAAGCGCCCCGGCCACGTGCACCGCGGGCAGCGGGCCCATCGGCCAGTCCGGCAGTGTATCGGCGTGGCGCACCGAGCGCGGCGCCATCAACGCTGCGGGGCCATCGACGTCAAAAGCCAATGCGCCCAGCACTATTGATGCCCCACCTGACCGTAATGCCGACTGCGCACTGGCCACGTCGCGATAGTGGGCTTGCACGCCGTCGGCGATCACCACACCGGCCGGCCCACACAGCACGAACGGCGGTTCGGTCGTCATTCGGCTCAGTCGTCTTGAGGACGGGGAAGCCCCAGCGCGCTCAGCTGGCGGATCCCGTGTTCGAACCCGCCGACCGCGACGGAGGCGGGGCCCATGCCGAAGCGGCTGCCGTTGACGAGTGGCAGCTGCACCCAGCGGGTGATGACGGCGCGAGAAAAGTGGCCATGCCCCACGAACACCACGTCACGCGTCGCCATCAGCTCCAACGCCAAGGCGATGGCCCGGTCCGCGCGCTCGCTGACTTGTGCCACGGATTCGCCGTCCGGGCCGCCGTGTGTCCAGATCGACCAACTGGGATGGGATTTGTGAATCTCCGCGCTCGTCATGCCCTCGTAAGAGCCGTAATCCCACTCGGCGAGCAGCTCGGACTTTTCGTCGACGGTCAGGCCGGCCAGTTCAGCGGTCTCCACCGCACGTCGGCGCGGACTGCTGATCACCTTCGGATTGTCCAGGCGCAGGTCGGCCAGTACCGGACCGGCGGCGACGGCCTGGGCGCGACCGTTGTCGGTGAGGTCCAGATCAGTGCACCCGGTGTGCTGGCCCGACAGCGACCACTCGGTTTCGCCGTGGCGGAACAACACCAGTCGATGGCTCTCGACGCCCATGCTGATCGATTCTGCCTGACACACATGGCCATCCGCGCGCGGGCACCATGGTGTTAATGCCAGGATGGCAGGTGTTAACCGCCAGCGAGCGACATAGGAGGAGCGGCGTCTGATGAAGGGGACCCGAGTGCTGGCGGTGGCCAACCAGAAGGGTGGGGTGGCCAAGACGACGACGGTCGCGTCGCTGGGTGCGGCGATGGTCGAAGCGGGACGGCGCGTGCTGCTGATCGATCTGGACCCGCAGGGGTGTCTGACCTTTTCGCTCGGCCAGGACCCGGACAAGTTGGCGGTCTCGGTGCATGAGGTGCTGCTCGGCGAGGTGGAACCCAACGCCGCGCTGACCGAGACCGCGGAAGGCATGACCCTGCTGCCGGCGAACATCGACCTGGCCGGGGCCGAGGCGATGCTGCTGATGCGGGCCGGCCGCGAGTATGCGCTCAAACGCGCTCTGGACAAACTCGGCGACAACTTCGATGTCGTGGTGATTGACTGCCCGCCGTCACTCGGCGTGCTGACACTGAATGGGCTCACCGCCGCCGACGAGGTCATCGTGCCGCTGCAGTGTGAAACGTTGGCGCATCGCGGCGTCGGACAGTTTCTGCGCACGGTCAACGATGTTCAGCAGATCACCAATCCGAAGCTGAAGCTGCTGGGTGCGCTGCCGACGTTGTACGACCCGCGCACCACCCACACCCGCGACGTGCTGCTGGATGTCGCCGACCGCTACGACCTGCCGGTGCTGGCGCCGCCCATCCCGCGCACGGTGCGGTTCGCCGAAGCCAGCGCGTCTGGCTCGTCGGTGTTGGCCGCCCGCAAGAACAAAGGTGCGTTGGCCTACCAGGAGTTAGCCAACGCGCTGCTCAAGCACTGGAAGTCGGGCAAGGCGCTGCCGACGTTCACCCTCGACGTCTGAGTCAGCCCAGCGCAACGACCGTGTTGCCGCGCTGCTCGAGCAGCTGCGACCCCGACACGACCGGGACCACCGCCGACGTGGTCGGCTGCCGCTGCACCGGCAAGAAGTCTTCGCCGACGCCGGTGGCCGGATCGCACACGGCGATGCCGTCAGTGACCGGGACGAGCAACTTGCCGGCCATCATCGTGCCCGGACCCACCGGAACCGACGAGCCGGCTGGACCAATGGCGTAGCGGTAGGTCAGGGTCGCCGAATCGAAGACCATCACCCTGTCACCGGTCCACCAGGTGATCAGGTTGCCCGGCCGGGTCAGCGCGCTGGACGACGACGGTGGCTTCGGCAGCAGGGTGCTTCCCACGGTGGTGCCCGATCCGTCGAGGATGTCGACCCTGGGCTGGGGCGCCGGCAGATAGACCGCCGTCCTGGTCTCGGCCAGCGTCAGGACCCGGGCGCCGGAGTCCGCGGCGATGCCCGGCTCGGGCACGTCACGCTGTTCTGGTTCGTCCTCTTCCTTGCTCGGCCGCAGCAGCTTGAGCCGCAGATCGGCCTGCCGGCCGCACGCCTCTAACACCGACACCGCCGACGAGCTGGCCGCCGCGGACGTTAACCGGCATCCGGTGCGCAGGCCCTTCGACGACGGCTTGACCCGCGCGTCGATCTCGCCGTAGGACAGCATCCGGACCATGTCCGAGCGCCACAGTTCGAGCCGGGTGTTGCCGGCCGACAACACCGTCGTGCCGTCGGACGACAGCTCGACATGCCGATCGGCATAGCTGCTCCGGGCGACCCCGCGCTGGCCGGTTGAGCCGTCGATGGTGCTGGTCTGTCCGCAGCCGCGATCATCGCGATAGACCGCGACGGCGTAGCGATACACCCAGGAGACGCCGCACAGATCGCTGTCCCGCGAGTAGCTCCACCGCACCGCGCCGGTTGCCGGATCACGCCCCTCGACGATCCGGCCGTCACCGGTCACGACGGACCCACCGACCACCACCGGTTGGACGGTGGCCGGACTGGCGGCTGTCCAGAGCTGCCGCAGCGAAGTCGGCACCGCATGCGCGGGGGTCGGGTTGGGTGCGGGCCCGGTCGCGGGCCGGCTGATGGTCGCCCGGGCGTCGCTGGTCCACCAGATCAATGCCGCGGCTGCGGCCACCACAACTACGATGGCGGCCGCAGCCGCCAGATCAGCCTTGGTGCGGCGTTCCGGCTTGACCATCGGGCGGCAGCGGCGCCGGCTTAGTTGGCGCTGGCCGTAGCGCCCGCCGACTTGCGGGGGCGACGACGCCGACGCCGTGCGCGGGTGGCGTCCCCGGATCCGGCGTCCGCTTTGCCCTCGGCCGCATCAGCGCCCGCGCTGCCGTTGGCGCCGGAGTGGCCGGTTGCCGAATTGCCGCCGCGAGTGCGGCGTCGTTGCCGGTCGCTGTTGCGCTGCGGCGCCGGTTCGTCGCCGTTGCGGCTACCCGAGGCGGTGCGCTTGACCGGCGATTTCTTCGGCGCTCCGATGGAGCCCTGGACGTCGGTCGGAATGTCCATCTCGACGTAGACGTGCGGCGAGTTGGAGTACGTCTCGGCCGGGTCCGGGCAGCCCAGCCCGAGCGCCTTGTCGATCATCGTCCAGCGGGCCAGCTCGTCCCAGTCGACCAACGTGACCGCGATACCGGTCTTGCCGGCCCGGCCGGTGCGGCCGATCCGGTGCACGTAGGTGTTCTCGTCGTCCGGGCACTGGTAGTTGATCACGTGGGTGATGTCGTCGATGTCGATCCCGCGGGCCGCCACATCGGTGGCGACCAGCACGTCGATGCTGCCGCTGCGGAACTGCTTCAGTGCCTTTTCGCGGGCGATCTGACCCAGGTCGCCGTGCACAGCCCCGACGGCGAAACCGCGTTCGGCTAGCTCGTCGGCGACCTTCTGCGCGGTGCGCTTGGTGCGGGTGAAGATCATCGTGGCGCCGCGTCCACGGGCCTGCAGCACGCGGCTGACCAGCTCGACCTTATCCATCGCGTGCGCGCGGTAGACGTACTGCTTGGTGAGGTCGTGCACCGCCGAGGAGTGCGGCGCCTCGGCCCGGATGTGGGTGGGCTGGTTCATGAAGGTGCGGGCCAGCGTGATGATCGGGTCCGGCATGGTCGCCGAGAACAGCATCGCCTGCCGCTCGTCGGGGATCTGGCGCAGAATCCGTTCGATGTCGGGCAGGAAGCCCAGATCGAGCATCTCGTCGGCCTCGTCGAGCACCAGCACCGACAGGCCGCCGAGCTGCAGGTGTCCCTGCTGGGCCAGGTCGAGCAACCGCCCGGGCGTGCCGACCACGACGTCGGCGCCGGCGCGCAGCGACTCGATCTGCGGCTCGTAGGGCCGGCCGCCGTAGATGCACACCACCGACAGCTTTCGGCCGTCCTCGGTGGTCAGATACTTGGCGGCGGTGGACAGGTCACCGTAGACCTGCAGGCAGAGTTCGCGGGTGGGCACCACGATCAGTGCCCGGGGGATGCCGGATAGGGGCCGATCGGGCCCCGCGGTGGTGATCCGCTGTAGCAGTGGCACACCAAATGCGAAGGTCTTGCCCATTCCGGTGCGGGCCTGCCCGATCAGGTCGTCGCCGGTGAGCGCCAGGGGCAGCGTCAGCTCCTGGATGGCAAAGGGATGCTCAACGCCTTCCTCTGTCAGTGCCTGCACGATTTCGTCGCGGACACCGAGGTCGGCAAAGGTGGTTTCGGCTGCGGCTTTGGGTGTGATGAGTGGACTCATGCGTGATGCACGTATGCCTTTCGGTTTCGTATTCGATTTGTCAATCGTTGCGGTCACGCGCGCACCAGTTGACGGTCGAATACGTTGCCGATTCGCGGGCCCTGCGCTTAGGAGAGGCGGGCCAACTGCGTGCACGCACATTGCTTGGGCAGCGGTGGTACGGATCTACCGCCACTACCTGGATTGATTGTAGCTGGTGGGCCGCCGCAGCCGGGATTGGCGGTTCTGCGGGCTCGGCGAGTCGCCACAGCGGACCCCTTGTGTGATCGCCAGCGCGGCGTTGCCGCGCACAGCGGGTCGCCATGAATGACCCCTACAGTGGTGGCATGAATCCGCTTTCGCCGGGCGACAAGCTGGCCGATCCGGCTCTGCCTCGGCTGCCGGCGGACCATCCCGGCGTCGACGAATTTTTCGCCTTGCTCGCCTACGGCGAGGTCGCGGCGTTCTACCGGCTGACCGACGAGGCACGGATGGCGCCGGATCTGCGCGGGCGGATTTCGATGGCCAGCATGGCCGCAGCCGAGATGGCGCACTACGAGTTGCTGTGCGAGGCCCTGGAGCGCCGAGGCGTCGATGTGTTGCCGGCGATTGCGAAGTACGCCTCCGCGCTCGACGGATACCACCGCCTGACCACGCCGAGCACCTGGCTGGAGGCGCTGGTCAAGACGTATATCGGCGACGCGCTGGCGGCCGACTTCTACCTCGAGATCGCCGACTCGCTGCCCGATGAGATCGCCGACGTGGTGCGCTCGACGATGGCGGAGACCGGGCACTCCCAGTTCGTCGTCGCCGAGGTGCGCGCCGCAGTCACCAAGAGCGCCAAGCAGCGCAGCCGACTGGCCCTGTGGTCACGTCGCTTGCTCGGCGAAGCGATCACACAGGCCCAATACGTGCTGGCCGAGCACGACGAGCTGGTCGATCTCGTGGTGTCAAGGAGTGGCGGACTGGCGCAGCTCACCGGATTTTTCGACCGGCTGCAGCGCACCCACGACGACCGGACGCGCGAACTGGGCTTGGCCTGAGTGGTCGGCTAGCGGCTGCAGGTCGCGATCATCGCACTGCTGGTAGAGATCGCAACGGGTTCACCGACGCCGTCACTGATCGAGCAGTTGAGATGACCGGTCAGGCTTGTCGCAACGACGGATCTCATCCCGACGCCCGGATTCAGCACCACGGTTCTCGACCACGGCAGCGACACGTTGAAGTCGGTTTGCGGCGCGCCCGACGCGTCGGTGTAGACGATGGTGACCAGATCAAGGAGTCCTTTGGTGCCGGTTACCCGATAGACGAAGGTACGGGCGGCCACGTCCGGCGGGGTCGAGGGGACAGCCGCCGGCGGCGGGATCTCCGTTGGTGCGGCGCTGGTGGCGGTCGGGCTGGGCTGTCGCGAAGGCGGTGTCACCGTGGTGACCGTCTCCGGCGGCAGCACCGGCACCAAGCTGGGCCGCGGCGCCGCGCTTCGGCTCGGCGGCACCATTACGGTGGCTGAGGTCGAGGCGCTGTCGCCGCCGTTGACGATCACGACGGTGGCGATGACCGCGAGTACGAAGACGATCCCCGCGATGGCCGCGATCGGGCGCCAGCGCTGATCGGCCGGCCAGTCATCGCCGTCGGCGTAGATGTCGTCGACGGTGTCATCGGGGTAGTCCTGGAGCTCGCTGTCCAGGTGATTTGTGGTGCTGATGATGCAGATGTTATCGGTGTGACGCCAGGTGGCAGGCGGTGGTCGCGGGCGTGTCAGGTCACGATTTGCCAACGGCGGCGGGTCTGGCCCGCGCTCGCGAACCCTTGTCGGCAACCGGCTTTCGGCACACCCGCCGGGCGTCCACTAGCCTGCTAGTCGGAGCATCGATTACCGAAGAATGGGAAGGGGCCGGCGTGGAGGTCAAGATCGGGATCACGGACAGCCCGCGTGAGTTGGTCTTCACGAGTACGCAAACGCCCGACGAAGTCGAGGCACTCATCACCGCCGCACTGGGCAGGGATTCAAACGTGCTGGGCCTGACCGACGACAAAGGCCGCCGCTTCGTCGTCAATGCAGCCAAAATCGCCTACGTCGAAATCGGTGTCGCGGACGGGCGCCGCGTTGGCTTCGGAATCGGAAGCGGCGCGGCTAAGAGCGGGTAAGCGGCACGTGTGACAGGCCACCCCACGCGAAAAACACGGTGCCGTCGACGGCGTCGTCCTTGGTGATCGGGCGATCGGAGTCCAGCCAATACCTGGCGCAGTCGACGCTGACGCCGACCAAGCCCACGGCGATCATCCGCGCGCGGTGCGCCTCCAGCCCGGAGTCCGCGCTGATCAGGTCGAAAACCGCGTCGATGCACGACTCGGTGGCCACCCGTACCTGGGCGGCGACCTGAGGCTCGGTGATGTAGTCGTTCTCGAAGATCAACCGGTAGCCCAGGCTGTCGTGCTCGATGAAGTCGAAGAAGGCCTGCACGGCCGACCGCAAACGTTGCCGGTTGTCGGTGGTGGTGCGCAAGGCCTGGCGCACACCGGACACCAGATTTTCGACGTGGCGCGCCAGGACCGCTAAGTACAGCTCCAACTTGCTTGAAAAATGCTGGTACAGAACGGGTTTGCTGACCCCGGCGCGTTCGGCGATCTCGTCCATCCCGGCGGCGTGGAAGCCGCGGTTGACAAAAATATCGCTGGCAGCGATGAGCAACTGGCCCCGACGCTCGTCACGAGGCAGCCGGTTGCCGCGCCGGGCAGTGGTGCCGGGCTTCACCCCGCTCCTGCCGGCGGCATTGGCGAGTTCGCTCATCCATTCCTCAATCTGCTTGTCATAGCGCGGGTATTGCGTGCGCGCAGTAGATCGCAACGACATTACTACCCGCAGGCATTTCCGATTGTCACCTACGCCCTGAATGTCGGCATGTCAACGTCGTGCGAGCACCTTCGGGCGCGCCGAGAGTCCCAGCTAGCGGCTGTTGTGCCATCCTGGGAAAGTGACCTTCGACCCCGACCGGCGCGGGGGCAACCGGACACCGGTTCTTCGCGACGACTGGCGAGAACCGCTGCGCGCCCAACGGGACCCGCTGGCGTGGGGTGGCGAGGGGCGGGTCCGGTCGAATCGAGGCACCAGCCGTTTTCGGAAACAGAGTTGGCTTGGGCGTTTTGTGTCCACCTATGGCTGGCGCGCCTACGCGCTACCGGTGCTGGCTGTCGTCACCGGGGTGGTGTTCTATCAGACCGTCAGCGGGACCAGTGCCTCAGCGCCCGTGTCCGGGCAGCCGATCGGGGGGCCGCCGAAAATCGGCGCGGTGGGCACGGTGATCGTCGATGCCCCGCCGCGCGGTCTGACCCAGTTCGATGCCAGCCTCCCGACCGGGATGCTGCCCAACGGCGGCCCGTTCACCGAAGCGGGCAACAAGTCCTGGCATATGGTCCCGGGAGTTACACCGCAGGTCGGCCAAGGTACGGCGAAAGTCTTCAAGTACACCGTCGAGGTGGAAAACGGCCTGGATCCCACCGCGTTCGGCGGTGACGACGCGCTCGCCGCAATGGTCGACCAGACGCTGGCCAATCCGAAGAGCTGGACCCACGACGCGCAATTCGCCTTCGTCAGAATCGACGCGAATGGCACAACCAAACCCGATATCCGCATCTCGCTGAGCTCGCCGATGACCGTTCGGGAAGGCTGCGGGTACGAGTTCCCGCTCGAGACGTCTTGCTACAACCCGTCTTACGGGGCCGGGGTCGAGCCACGGGTCTTCATCAACGAGGCGCGCTGGGTTCGCGGGGCGCTGTCCTTCGAGGGCGATGTGGGTTCCTACCGCCAGTACCTGATCAACCACGAGGTCGGCCACGCCATCGGCTACCTGCGCCATGAACCTTGCGACAAACAGGGCGCTCTGGCACCGATCATGATGCAGCAGACGTTCTCCACGTCCGACGACGACAATGCGAAGTTCGATCCCGAATACGTCAAGCCGGACGGTAAGACCTGCCGGTTCAATCCCTGGCCTTACCCGATCGCCTAGCTCGGCGACGATGCACGCCGCGCGGCGGCGTGAGGTGGGGGTACCTCCCAGGCGCGGAGCGGCGAGGGGGCAAGCCGGGCAATTTGGCCTAGCCTCGATGGGGTGTTGCCGCCGCTAGTTGAGCCGGCTGCCGAGTTGACCCGCGACGAGGCCGCCCGTTACAGCCGTCACCTTGTGATCCCCGATCTCGGAGTCGACGGGCAGAAGCGGCTGAAGAACGCGCGCGTGCTGGTGATCGGTGCGGGCGGCCTCGGCGCACCCACGCTGCTGTATCTGGCCGCGGCCGGCGTCGGCACGATCGGCATCGTCGACGACGACGTCGTCGAGGAGTCGAATCTGCAACGCCAGATCATTCACGGCGTCTCCGACATCGGCCGACCCAAGACGCAGTCCGCGCGCGACTCGATCGCGGAGGTGAATCCGCTGGTCGAGGTGCATCTGCATGAGGTCCGGCTGTCCGCGGACAACGCCGTCGGGCTGTTCGAGCGCTACGACCTGATCCTCGACGGCACCGACAATTTCGCCACCCGGTATCTGGTCAACGACGCGGCGGTGCTCGCCCACAAGCCCTATGTGTGGGGGTCGATCTACCGGTTCGAAGGTCAGGTGTCAGTGTTCTGGGAGGATGCCCCCGGCGGCCGCGGCCTGAACTACCGCGACCTGTACCCCGAAGCGCCCGCGCCGGGGATGGTGCCGTCGTGCGCCGAAGGCGGCGTTCTGGGCGTGCTGTGCGCCTCGATCGCGTCGGTGATGAGTACCGAGGCGATCAAGCTGATCACGGGGCTGGGTGAGTCGTTGCTGGGCCGGCTGATGATCTACGACGCGCTGGCGATGAACTATCGGACGGTCGCGATTCGCAAGGACCCTGCCGCCCCGACGATCACCGGGCTGATCGACTACGACCAGTTCTGCGGAGTGACGTCCGAGCAGGTTTCCGCTGACTGCGCGATCACCCCTCGCGAGCTGCGCGACCTGTTGGATTCTGGTACCAAAGTCGCGCTGATCGACGTGCGTGAACCGGCGGAGTGGGCGATCAACCACATCGAGGGCGCCCAGCTGATTCCGAACGCGTTGATCAGCTCCGGCGAGGGGTTGGCCGAGCTGCCCCCGGACCGCACGCCGGTGCTGTATTGCAAGACCGGAGTGCGCTCGGCCGAGGCGCTGGCGGCGTTGAAAAAGGCCGGGTTTGCCGACGCCGTGCACCTGGAGGGCGGCATCGTGGCCTGGGCGGAACAGATACAGCCCGACATGGTGATGTACTGATTCGCCCCGCGAAACTGCGTGTTCGTGTCTAGTCCCGAGAGTTCGCTGAGCCCGTTTAGGCTACTCGTGTGAGTGTCGAGCCGCCGCCGGAGCATGTGCTGTCGGCGTTCGGTTTGAGCGGTGTGCGGCCGATCGCGTTGGGCGCCAGCTGGGAGGGCGGCTGGCGGTGCGGCGAAGTGGTGCTGTCGATGGTCGCAGAGAACGCACGCGCCGCCTGGTCGGCCCGAGTGCGCGAGACGTTGTTCGTCGACGGCGTGCGGCTGGCCCGACCGGTCCGCTCGACGGATGGACGCTATGTGGTGTCCGGTTGGCGAGCAGATACTTTCGTGGCCGGCCAGCCCGAGCCTCGGCACGACGAGGTGGTGTCGGCGGCGGTGCGGCTACATGAGGCCACCGGCAAGCTGGAACGGCCGCGGTTCCTGACCCAGGGCCCCACGGCGCCGTGGGCCGACGTCGACGTCTTCATCGCCGCTGACCGTGCCGCCTGGGAAGATCGGCCGCTGCAGTCGGTGCCGGCCGCGGCGCGCACGGTGTCTCCCACCGCAGACGGGCAGCGGTCGGTCGAGCTGATCAATCAGCTCGCTGGCCTGCGGCTGCCGACCAAGAGCCCCAACCAACTGGTCGACGGCGACCTCTACGGCACGGTGCTGTTCGCGGGCGCCGCCGCCCCGGGGATCACGGACATCACGCCGTACTGGCGGCCCGCGTCGTGGGCGGCGGGTGTGGTTGTCGTCGACGCGTTGTCGTGGGGCGAAGCCGACGAAGGCCTCATCGACCGTTGGAACGCTTTGCCGGAGTGGCCACAGATGTTGTTGCGCGCGTTGATGTTTCGGCTCGCTGTCCACGCGTTGCATCCGCGTTCGACGGCTGCCGCCTTCCCGGGCCTGGCACGCACGGCCGCGTTGGTGCGGCTGATTCTCTAGTCGGGAAACTCGTGGCGGACGTCGTTGAGCGCGATCTTGCCGTCGAGGGCGAGAACCCCTTCTGCCCGTAGCAGTTCCAGCTGCCGCGTGGTCAGGTGATGGGCCGGCCGTCCCGATGCAGTGATCACCCGGTGCCAGGGCAGGTCGGACGAGTCGGTGCGCATGATCCATCCGACAATGCGCGGGCTGGAAAGCCCTGCGACTGCGGCGATGTCGCCATATGTCGACACTCGGCCGGCAGGTATCGAGGCGACCAGCGCGCGCACCCGCTCGACCTGAGCGTCGGTCACCGGCGCCATCGTCAGCGCATCCGTTCGCGGATCAATGCTGCGACTTCGGCGGGTTTGGTCTCGGCCACCATGTGATCGCATTCGAGCGTCAGCGACTGAAAATCGGCCCCCAGCTGCCCGCGCAGATCATCGACGAGCCGGTCGGTGACGTACGACGGCGACGTCCACGCCGCCCGTACCAGAGTCGTTCCAATTCCCTTGGGCGGCAACACTATTTCACGAGCCAGCTCGCTCCAGTAAGCCATCATCGCGGGCAGGCTGAGCCGCCACGTGCACCGGCCGCCGGGCAGCTCGACGAGGTGCTCGTCCAGCTCGGCATCAACCACTGACGGGTCCACACCTGCCCAGGATCCGCTGGTTTTCGCGCCGCGGGCCTCCGCGGCGTCGGAGTAGTCCGGCGAGGCCAGCATCGCATCGGCGATTTCGCGCATCCATCCGCCGTCCAGCCCGATCGCCGGGTCGAGCAGCACCAGTCCCGCGACCCGGTCCGGATGGGCGGCGGCCAGGTGCATCGCCACCGCGCTGCCGAACGAATGCGCCACCACCACGACGGCCTCATCGGCCTGTTGCTCGAGCAGCTCAGCCAGCGCGGCCACGTTGGCGTCGATCGTCCACGGCGCCGCCCACGACGACCTGCCGTGGCCGATCAGATCGGGTGCGGCAAAGGCGATTTCGGGCAGGTGTTGGCTCGCCAGCGGTTCCCAGCGCTTGCCGTGTCCGGTGAGCCCGTGCAGCGCCAGCAGTCGCACGGGTCCGGGCGGGCCGAAGCGGTGCACATGCAAGCGGGTCACCCGTCGATGGTGCCAGTTGGGTGAGCAGCCATCGCCGGCCGGGCTGACTTGTCGGACCCCCGTGGTGTCATTCCGCTATGTCTCACCACTGGGGGCCTGAGGCCCGCGCCGTGCTCGATCCCGAGCTGCGCGGGACGATGCGCGTGCTGGGTGGGCCCGGAACGGGTAAGAGCGCGTTGCTGATCGACTTCGCGGCCGCACGCATCCGCGCGGGCGCCGACCCGGAATCGGTGTTGCTGCTGACCGGTTCGGGCCGCATCTCGGCGCACGCGCGCGGCGCGTTGACCGCCAAGCTGCTGGGCTCACAGGACGCCGGTGCCCGCCCGGCGGTGATTCGGGAACCGTTGGTGCGCAGCGTGCACAGCTACGCGTTCGCGGTGCTGCGGCTGGCGGCTCAGCGCGCCGGCGGTCCGCCGCCCAGGCTGGTCACCAGCGCCGAGCAGGATGCGATCATCGCCGAGCTGCTGGCCGGCGAGATCGCCGATGGTCCCGATCCGTCGGCGCCGTGGCCGGCCGAGCTGCGCGCGGCCCTGGGCACTGCCGGGTTCGCCGCCGAATTGCGTGAGCTGCTGACCCGGTGCGCCGAGCGTGGCGTCGACCCTCAGCAACTCGAGCGACTGGGCCGGCGGTCGGGTCGTTGCGAATGGGCGGCCGCTGGCCGGTTCGCGCGCAACTACGAGCAAGTGATGCTATTGCGTGCGGCCGTGGGAACGGCTGCGCCGCAGGCGACTACCCCGGCGGTGGGGGCCGCCGAACTGGTCGGGGCTGCGCTCGAGGCATTCGCCGTCGACCCCGAACTGCTGGCATCCGAACGGGCCCGCATCAGCGTCCTGCTGGTCGACGATGCCCAGCAACTCGATCCGCAGGCCGCCCTGCTGGTTCGGGTGCTCGCCGCCGGTGCAGAGCTCACACTGCTCGCCGGCGACCCGAACCAGGCGGTGTTCGGCTTCCGCGGCGCTGAACCGGCCGCGCTGCTGGATGGGGGCACACCGTCGGTCGTGCTGACGACGTCGTATCGCTGCGCTCCGGCCGTGGCCCGGGCCGTGTCGGGTATCGCCGGCCGGCTTCCCGGCGGTGGCGGAATCGAGGGCACCGGAGACGATTCCGGTTCGGTGATGGTGAAACTCGCCGCCTCGGCCACAGCGGAGGCGGCGATGATCGCCGACTTCCTGCGACGCGCACACCTCTTTGACGGCGTGCCGTGGTCACGCATGGCGGTCATCGTCCGGTCGGTGCCGCGAGCCGCGGCCGGGCTGCCGCATGCGCTGGCGCGGGCCGGTGTTCCGGTGGCGCCGCCGACTTTGACCGGCTCGCTGGCCGCGCAGCCCGCGGCGCATGCCTTGCTGACGGTGCTGGCAGCTACCGCCGATGGGCTGGCCGGCGAGCAGGCGTTGGCGTTGCTGACCGGCCCGATCGGCCGCGTCGACCCGGTGTCGCTTCGCCAGCTGCGAAGGTCGCTGCGTCGCGCCGACATCGACGGGCCGCCAAGGGAATTCGGTGATCTGCTGGTCGAGGCGCTGAGCGGCAGCTCGTCGGCCCGGCTGCCCGCAGCCCAGGCCAGGCCACTGCGGCGGGTCCGGACCGTGCTGGACGCCGCCGCGGGCTCGCACCAGCGTGGCGAGGATCCGCGCTACACGCTGTGGGCGGCATGGCATCGCTCGGGTCTGCAGCGCCGTTGGCTGACGGCGTGTGAGCGCGGTGGCACCTCCGGTGCTCAGGCCGGTCGGAACCTCGATGCGGTGACGGCGCTGTTCGACGCCACCGACCAGTACCTGTCGCGCACCGCTGGCGCCTCGCTGCGTGGGCTGATCGACCACCTGGTGACGCAGCAGCTGCGTGCGGCGGCCGCAGAGCCGGCGATCGACGCGGAGCAGGTGGCGGTGCTCAGCGCGCACGCGGCGCTCGGCCACGAGTGGGACCTGGTGGTCATCGCCGGCCTGCAGGAAGGGTTGTGGCCCAACACGATTCCACGCGGGGGAGTGCTCGGCACCCAGCGGGTGCTAGACGTCCTGGACGGGGTCGCCGAGAACGCTTCGATGCGGGCGCCTCTGCTGGCCGAGGAGCGGCGACTGCTGGTAGCAGCGATGGGTCGGGCCCGCACGCGGTTGCTCGTGACGGCCATCGACGGAGAAGCGAACGGCGACAACGAGGCCAGCATCCCCTCGCCGTTCTTCGCCGAGATCGCGCAGTGGTCGACCGGATCGGCCGATGCCGCGCTCGAGCCGATCACGGCTCCGAGAGTACTCTCGGTCGCCGCGTTGGTGGGTCGGCTGCGCGGCGTCGTGTGCGCGCCGCAGGGCGCGGTCAGCGAGGCGATGCGTGGTTGCGCAGCAACGCAATTGGCTCGCCTGGCCGCGGCAGGAGTGTCGGGCGCCGACCCGGCCGGCTGGTACGGCATGTCACCGGTCAGCACCACCGAACCGATGTGGAGCGGCGACGATCACGTCGTCACGCTGACCCCGTCGAGCCTGCAGACGTTGACCGACTGCCCGCTGCGCTGGCTGGCCGAGCGGCACGGCGGCACCGATCCCCGCGATCTGGGCTCGACGGTCGGATCGATGCTGCATGCGCTGATCGCCGAGCCGGCCCGCGGCGAATCGGAGCTGCTGGCCGCGCTGGAGCGGGCTTGGCAGCACCTGCCATTCGAGTCGCAGTGGTATTCGGCCAACGAGCTGGCTCGGCATCGGGCGATGATCGAGACGTTCCTGGCCTGGCGCGCCCAGACCCGCGGCGAGCTCACCGAGGTCGGCGTCGAGGTCGACGTCGACGGGGTCCTCGACGGCGGAGTCCTCGACCGCGGGGTCCGGCTGCGCGGCCGGGTCGACCGGATCGAACGCGACGCCGCAGGCCGGCTGGTGATCGTCGACGTCAAGACCGGTAAGTCGCCGGTCAGCAAGGACGACGCGCAGCGGCACGCCCAGCTGGCGGCCTACCAGCTTGCGGTGGGCGAGGGCATGGTCGCGCACGGTGACGAACCCGGCGGTGGACGGCTGGTGTACTTGGGCAAGACCGGGTCGACGGGAGCCACCGAGCGCGAGCAAGACCCGATGACACCCGAAGCACGTCAGCAGTGGCGCGACCGCATCCGCGAGGCGGCCGACGCAACGGCCGGGCCGCAATTCGTCGCCCGGATCAACGATGGCTGCACGCACTGCCCGCTGCGGCCGAGCTGTCCCGCCCACACCGGCATCGACGGGAAGGGATCGGTATGACCATCATGGCGCCGACGTCAGCGCGCTACAGCCCGAGCGAATTAGCAAGCGCACTCGGCCTTTTCGAGCCCACCAAGGAACAGGCGGCGGTCATCGCGGCGCCACCGGGGCCGCTGGTCGTCATCGCCGGTGCCGGCGCCGGCAAAACCGAGACGATGGCGGCACGGGTGGTGTGGCTGGTGGCCAACGGTTACGCCGAGCCCGGTCAGGTGCTGGGTCTGACCTTCACCCGCAAGGCCGCCGGTCAGCTGCTGCGGCGGGTCAGGTCCCGGCTGGCCCGGCTCAGCGGCACCGGACTGACCGTCCGCGGTCAGCCGGCTGACGAGGCTGCCGGCGCGCCGGTCGTCGGCACCTATCACGCCTTCGCCGGCCAACTGCTGCGCGAATACGGTCTGCTCTCACCGGCCGACGGGGATTATGCAAAGCCCGTCGAGCCCGACACCCGGTTGCTCAGCGAGACTGAGCTCTGGCAGCTGGCTTTCGACGTCGTGAACGGATACCCCAGTGAACTGGGCACCGAAAAGAATCCGGCGGCGGTGACCGCGATGGTGCTGCGCCTGTCGGGTCAGCTCGCCGAGCATCTCGTCGACACCCGTCAGCTCAGCGACACCCATGTCGAGCTCGAACGTCTGGTGCACACGTTGCCTGCCGGCCCATACCAGCGCGACCGCGGGCCGAGCCAGTGGCTGCTGCGAATGCTGGCTACCCAGTCCGAGCGCGCAGAGCTGGTGCCGCTGATCGACGCCGTGCACCGCCGGATGCGGGCGGAGCGGGTGATCGACTTCGGCGGCCAGATGGCCTTGGCCGCACGCTTGGCCTCGGCGGTCCCTCAGATCGGTGAGCAGTTGCGCAGCCGCTACCGGGTGGTGCTGCTCGACGAATACCAAGACACCGGGTACGCCCAGCGCGTCCTGTTGTCGTCGTTGTTCGGCGGGGGAGTTGACGAGGACCTGGCGCTGACGGCCGTCGGCGATCCGATCCAGTCGATCTACGGCTGGCGCGGCGCCTCGGCAACCAACCTGCCGCGGTTCACCACCGACTTCCCGCTGCCCGACGGCAGCCCGGCTCCGATCTTGGAACTGCGCACCAGCTGGCGTAACCCGCCGTCTGCCCTGCACATCGCAAACGCCGTTTCGACGGATGCGCGGCAACGATCGGTGGCGGTGCGTGCGCTTCGCTCCCGGCCGGACGCCGAACCCGGCACGGTGCGCTGCGCGCTGTTACCGGACGTACAGGCCGAGCGGGAATGGGTCGCTGATCACCTGCAGCGCCGCTACCAGCAGGCGGCCGCCGACGGAGTCGCGCCACCGACCGCGGCGATTCTGTTGCGCCGCAACGCCGATGCCGTACCGATCGCGACAGCCTTGCGGGCCCGAGGCGTCCCGGTGGAAGTGGTCGGACTGGCCGGATTGCTGTCGGTGCCCGAGGTCGCCGACGTGGTCGCGATGCTGCGCCTGGTCGCCGACCCGACCGCCGGTGCGGCCGCGATGCGAGTGCTCACCGGTCCGCGGTGGCGGCTGGGCGCCCGCGACGTCGCCGCGCTGTGGCGGCGCGCCGTGGCGATCGCAAGCGCGGCGGAGCCGGGCGCAGCGGGTCGCCACCACGGGCCGGTCACCCTGAACGGTGGACAGGCGTCGCGCGCCGGTGAGACGGCCGAGCAGATCGCGGAGGCGGCCGGGCCGCAGGCCGATACGGTCGGCCTGGCCGACGCGCTCGCCGATCCTGGTCCGGCCGAAGGCTATTCGGCCGAGGGGTATCGCCGCGTCGTCGCGTTGGCCGACGAGCTGAGTGTGCTGCGCAGCCACCTCGGCCACCCGCTGCCCGACCTGGTCGCCGAGGTGCGCCGGCTGCTGGGTGTCGATTGCGAGGTGCGCGCACAGCCCGGCACCGGATGGACCGGCACCGAGCAGCTCGACGCCTTTGCCGACGTGGTCGCCGGCTACGCCGAACGGGCCACCGCCGCGACCGATTCGCTGGCCGCGGTCGTGGGGCTGCTGGCCTACCTGGACGCAGCCGCGGCCGTCGAAAACGGCTTGGCGCCGGCCCAGATCGTCGTCGCCCAGAATCGGGTGCAAGTGCTGACCGTGCACGCCGCCAAAGGTTTGGAATGGCAGGTGGTCGCGGTGCCGCACCTGTCGGACGGCTTGTTCCCGTCGACCGCAAAGGCCCGCACGTGGCTGACCGACGCCGCCGACCTTCCGCCGCTGCTGCGCGGCGACCGGTCCACCGCGGGCCTGCACGGCGTACCGGTTCTGGGCACGTCCGACGTGACGAATCGAAAGCAGTTGTCGGACAAGATTTCCGAACACCGTCGCCAGCTGGAGCAACGCCGTCTCGACGAGGAGCGCAGGCTGCTGTACGTGGCCATCACCCGATCGGAGGACACCCTGCTGCTGTCCGGCCACCACTGGGGAGCCACCGGCATCAAGCCGCGCGGGCCGTCGGATTTCTTGTGTGAGCTCAAGGACACCATCGACCAGTCGGCGGCTGCCGGCCAGCCCTGCGGCGAGATCGAGCAATGGGCGCCGGCGCCAGCTGGTGGTGACCGAAACCCGTTGCGCGACAGTATTCACGAAGCGAGCTGGCCCGTCGACCCGCTGGCCGATCGCCGGGCTGACGTCCAGCGCGGAGCCGAACTCGTCGTCGCCGCGATGTCAGCGGAAGCGCCCGCGACGGCCGATGCCGATGCCGATGCCGAAGAGTGGGCGGCCGATGTCGACGCGCTGCTCAACGAGCGTGCCCGTGCGGCGCAGTCGCCGGCGCCAACACTGCCCAGCGGGCTGTCGGTCAGCAGCCTGGTGGATTTGGCCGGCGACCCCGAGCACGCCGCGCAGCGGCTGATGCGCCGGCTACCCTCGCGGCCCGAGCCGCATGCGTTGCTGGGCAATGTGTTTCACGACTGGGTCGAGCATTTCTACGGCGCCGATCGGCTGTTCGACCTCGCTGACCTGCCCGGTGCCGCCGACACCGACATCGCGCAACGCGACGCCGAAGAGTTGGCCAGGTTGCAGGATGCCTTCCTCGCCTCACCGTGGGCCGCGCGTACGCCGGTGGCCGTCGAGGTGCCCTTCGAGATGGCCATCGGCGGAACCGTGTTGCGAGGCCGCATCGATGCGGTCTTCGCCGAGCCCGACGGTGGCGCGACCGTCGTGGACTGGAAGACCGGTGAGCCGCCGCGCGGCTCAGAGGCCAAGCAGCACGCCGCCATTCAGCTCGGGGTGTACCGACTCGCGTGGGCCGCGCTCAGTGGCTGCCAGGAGTCGTTGGTGCGCACAGCTTTTCACTACGTCCGGTCCGGGCTCACCGTCGTCCCAGATACACTGCCGGATGCCGACGAGCTGGCCGGGCTGCTGGCCCGGCAGGCGCCGCAGAGTTAGGCGTTGCGGGCGACCTTGAGGGCCGCGGTGACCATCGGAATCTGCAGCGGCAGGCGCGCCAACGCGACGATGCGCATCGGCAACGGCTTATCCCACCACAACCGAACCATGTTGACGTTGCCCGGGAAGACCGCGACGAACAGCGCGGCAGCCGCCAACGCGGCCAACCGCCGGGTGCGCAAGGGCAGCAGCAGTGCACCGATGACAACCTCGGCAGCACCGGACGCATAGGTGTAGAACCGCGGGTTACCGGGCAGCTCGACGGGGATGATGCCGTCGAACGGTTTCGGGGCCACGAAGTGGAGGCTGCCGACGCCGAGCAACAGCGCTGCGATTCGGTATGCGGGTGTCTGGCTGGCGTCGCGCGGGGATCCGTGTGTGATGGCGGTCATGGTTACATTGTGTCGTGCGCTGGGTCGAGCCGATGAACTGTGGTCAAAGTTAGCCGTCAGCGCGATCTCGACGAGACGCTGACCGCGCAACCCGGCTACGCGCTGGTCGGCGTCGTCCGCGTCCCAGAGGCACAAGTCAGCCCGATCAGGGCGATTTGGCGACGAGTCGCGATCGCGCTGCTTGCCTTGGTGGTGGCGATCGTCACCGTCTACCTCGGCCGGGCCGGCTACACCGACGTGCGAGGCGTGCCGCTGTCATTCATCGACTGCGCGTACTTCGCGACGATCTCCTTGACCACAGTCGGCTACGGCGACCTCACCCCGTACTCCGAATTCGCCCGCCTGACTAACGTCGTGATCATCACGCCACTGCGGATCCTGTTTCTCGTGGTGTTGGTCGGCACAACCCTTCAGGTGCTCACCGAGCGGTCCCGGCAGGCCTGGAAGATTCAGCGCTGGAGGAACAGAGTGCGCAACCACACCGTCGTCATCGGTTACGGCACCAAGGGCAAAACCGCTGTCGCGGCAATGTGCGGCGACGAGGCGGCCAGCAAGGACATCGTCGTAGTCGACACCGAACAGGCCGCCCTGGACCACGCGGTGGCCGCCGATCTGGTCACCGTGCACGGCGACGCCACCCGATCCGACGTGTTGCGGCTGGCGTCGGCCCAGCATGCGTCGGCGATCATCGTGGCAACCGGTCGTGACGACACTGCAACGCTGGTCACCCTCACCGCCCGGGAAGTCGCACCGCAGGCCAAGATCGTGGCGTCGATCCGCGAGGCTGAAAACCAGCACCTGCTCAAGCAATCCGGAGCGGACTCGGTGGTCGTCTCCTCCGAAACTGCCGGCCGACTGCTCGGCGTGGCCATCACGACGCCCAGCGTCGTCGAGATGATCGACGACCTGCTGACACCGATGCACGGGTTCGCCATCGCCGAACGTGAGGTCGAGCAGACCGAGCTCGGCGGCTCGCCGCGGCACCTGGCTGACATCGTGCTCGGTGTGGTTCGCGACGGCCGACTGCACCGCGTCGACGCGCCGGAGGTCGATGCCCTCGAGCCCGGCGACCGGCTGCTCTATGTCCGCAATACGGGGAAGTAAGCGCGGCGGCTCGCCACCAGGAGGTAAGCAACGTGAATTTCCAGTTGAACAATGTGCCGCTGCTGTCACGCATCGGCGCCGACCGGGCCGATCAGGTGCGCACCGACATCGATGCGGCCACCGCCGGCTGGGCGGACGCGGCGCTGCTGCGGCTGGACTCACGCAATCAGGTGATGGTCGCCGACGGCCAAGTGCTGCTTGGTAAGGCGAAAACCCTTGCCGACAAGCCCCCCTCGGACGCGGTGTTTTTGGGCCGCATCTCCGACGGTCGGCATGTGTGGGCGGTGCGCGGCCCGCTGGAATCGCCCGAGGATCCCGACGTCAAAGCCGAGGTGGCCGATCTACGCAGGGCCGGACAGCTATTCGACGATGTGGGCGCGCAGCTGGTGTCGGCGGCCGCGGCACTGCTGAATTGGCATGCCAGCTCCCGATTCAGCTCGGTGGACGGCGCGCCGACCAAACCGATCAGGGCTGGCTGGGCCCGGGTCAATCCGGTGACCGGTCACGAGGAATTTCCCCGGATCGATCCCGCGATCATCTGTCTGGTTCACGACGGCGGCGACCGCGCGGTGCTGGCCCGTCAGACGGTGTGGCCGGACCGGATGTTTTCGCTGCTGGCCGGTTTCGTCGAAGCCGGGGAGTCGTTCGAAACCTGTGTAGCCCGGGAGATCCGCGAGGAGATCGGGCTCACCGTCAGCGACATCCGCTACCTGGGCAGCCAGCCGTGGCCGTTCCCGCGATCGCTGATGATCGGTTTTCACGCGGTCGCCGATCCGACTGAACCATTCGCCTTCAACGATGGGGAGATCGCCGAGGCGGAATGGTTCACCCGCGATGAGATTCGCGCCGCACTGGCCATCGGTGACTGGAGCACCGACTCGGAATCCCGGCTGCTGCTGCCCGGATCGGTGTCGATCGCCCGGGTGATCGTCGAGTCCTGGGCTGAGGCCCGGTGACGATGCAGGCCGGGACGGCCTGAGGAGGAGCCGGGAAATGGGCTGAGGCCCGGTGACGATGCAGGCCGGGACGGCCTGAGGAGGAGCCGGGCAATGGGCTGAAGCCGGCTGACTTCAAGAAGTGTTCGCCGGGCTCAGCCGGCGAGCTTAGCCAGCTTGGCCTTGACCTCCTTGGCGCCCGGGTTGGTCAGCGTTGACCCGTCGGCGAACTTCAGCGTCGGCACGACGTGGTTGCCGCCGTTGACCGAGCCGACGAAATCCGCTGCCGCGGGGTCCTGCTCGATGTCGACCTCGTCATAGGCGATGCCGGCGGATTTCAACACCGTCTTGAGCCGGCGGCAGTAGCCGCACCATCGCGTGCTGTACATGGTGATAGAGGCGTTACTCATAGTCCTACAAACATAGATGGCGTCGCTGGTATGCCGCGCCGTGGCGCTGCCAGACGTTTGTCGGCGATCACTGCCAAGATGGACGCCATGCCGGTGATCGCGGACTCTCTGCTTGCCGACCTCGATGACGAGCAGCGCGAGGCCGTGCTGGCTCCGCGTGGGCCGGTCTGCGTGCTGGCCGGGGCCGGTACCGGCAAGACCCGCACGATCACCCACCGCATCGCCCAGCTCGTCGCGACCGGACACGTCGCCGCGGGTCAGGTCTTGGCGGTGACCTTCACCCAGCGCGCGGCCGGTGAAATGCGGACTCGGTTGCGGGCATTGGGGGCTGACGCGCCAACCGGTGTCGGTGCCGTTCAGGCGATGACGTTTCACGCCGCCGCGCACCGGCAGCTGCGGTATTTCTGGCCGCGGGTTGTCGGCGACACCGGTTGGCAGCTGCTGGAGACCAAGTTCGCCGTCGTCGCGCGCGGAGCCACCGGCGCCGGTTTGAAGCTCAGCACCGACGACGTCCGCGACGTGGCCGGTGAGATCGAATGGGCCAAGGCCTCGCTGATCTCGCCCGAGCAGTATCCCGACGCGGTGGCGGCCGCGGCCCGCGATGTCCCACTGGACGCCGCCAAGGTCGCCGCGGTGTACGCGGCCTACGAGTCGCTGAAGGCCCGCGGCGATGGAGTTGCCCTGCTCGACTTCGACGATCTGTTGCTGCACACCGCGGCTGCGATCGAGGACGACGCCGCGGTCGCCGAGGAGTTCCGGGACCGTTACCGCTGCTTCGTTGTCGACGAGTACCAGGACGTCACGCCGCTGCAGCAGCGGGTGCTGTCGGCGTGGCTGGGCGACCGCGACGACCTGACCGTCGTCGGCGACGCCAACCAGACCATCTACTCGTTCACCGGGGCCTCGCCGCGCTACCTTCTGGACTTCTCGCGGCGATTCCCGGACGCCACCGTGGTGCGCCTGGAACGCGACTATCGGTCCACGCCGCAGGTGGTGTCGCTGGCCAACCGGGTGATCGCCGCCGCCCGCGGACGGGTGGCCGGCAGCAAGTTGCATCTGGTCGGCCAGCGGGATCCCGGTCCGGAGCCGACGTTTCGTGAATATCCCGACGAGGTAGCCGAGGCCGCCGCGGTGGCGGCGTCGATTTCGCGGCTCGTCGAGGCCGGCACGCCGCCGTCGGAGATCGCGGTGCTGTACCGGATCAACGCGCAGTCCGAGGTCTATGAAGAGGCGTTGACCGAGGCCGGTATCGCGTATCAGGTGCGCGGCGGTGAGGGGTTCTTCAGCCGTCAGGAAATTCGGCAGGCACTGCTGGTGCTGCAGCGGGCGGCCAACCAGAACCCGGACAGCGATCTCGCGCTGCCCGAGAAGGTGCGTGGGCTACTCGAGCCGCTGGGTCTGACGGCCGAACCGCCGACGGGAACTCGGGCCCGGGAGCGCTGGGAAGCGTTGGTGGCACTGGCCGAACTGGTCGATGAGGAAGTGGCGCAACGGCCGTCGCTGGATCTGCCCGAATTGATCGCCGAGTTGCGGACTCGCGCCGACTCGCGTCACCCACCGGTGGTGCAGGGCGTCACGCTGGCGTCGCTGCACGCCGCCAAGGGCCTGGAGTGGGACGCGGTGTTCCTGGTCGGAATTACCGACGGCACGCTACCGATCTCGCATGCCTTGGCTCATGGCCCCGAAAGTGAGGCGGTCGAAGAGGAGCGCCGACTGCTCTACGTTGGAATCACAAGGGCACGAATGCATTTGGCGCTCAGCTGGGCGCTGGCTCGCAACCCCGGTGGACGCCAGAGTCGTAAGTCATCCCGTTTTCTCAACGGCCTGTCGCCGCAGACTCAAGCCGACCCGACCCCGAACCGGCCGCGGCGCAATCGCGGGCCGGCGTCACGCTGCCGAATCTGCAACAACCAGCTGACCACTCCTGCGGCGATCATGCTTCGCCGCTGCGAGACGTGCGCCGCCGACATCGACGACGAGTTGCTGCTGCAGCTGAAGGACTGGCGGCTGCGTACCGCCAAGGAGATGAATGTCCCGGCCTACGTCGTGTTCACCGACAACACGTTGATCGCGATCGCCGAACTGCTGCCCGCCGACGACACCGCGCTGGTCGCCATCCCCGGGATCGGCGCTCGCAAGCTCGAGCAGTTCGGCCCGGACGTGCTGGAGCTGGTCCGCAGCCGGAGCTAAACATGTGGAGATCGACACCAAACCTGCAGGTCAGAAAATCGCTTGCATCGTCGAGCTGGTACGATTTAGCCTCGAACCGCAGTTTTCACGCTTAACGGCAGCTTCTAGACGAGAGGAGGGAGCCACGATGATCAACATGAACGCCTTCGGTGTACACCCGGCCGGCTCCCACCATGCTGCCCATGCCGCCGCCGTATCGGCGGCGTCGCACAAGCGCATTGCCGCCGCCGCGACCGAGCGTCCGTGGATTGAGGCTCTACCCAGGTAGTCAGCCCACAATTTCGCCAAATGGCCACGGACCCGAAGTCACCAGGATCCGTGGCCAAAGTTTTTGGTTCAACCGCCCGCCACTGGTCTTCGATCCCCGAAAAATCGCCGCCAGACCAGGAAGCAGGTGAACAGGACATGTCGACACCGACAGTCCCCGACGAGCAGCTGCCGGAGTTGCCCTGTCATGTCAGCGATCCCGACCTGTGGTTCGCTGACAACCCGTCAGAGTTGGAGCGCGCCAAGGCGCTGTGTGCTGACTGCCCGATTCGCCGCGTGTGCCTGGCCGAGGCGCTGGAACGCGCCGAACCCTGGGGAGTGTGGGGCGGCGAAATCCTCGATCGTGGCTGTGTCGTCAACCGCAAACGGCCACGCGGACGCCCGCGCAAGGACTCGATCGCTGCTTAGCCTTGAGGTCAGTTCAAGACGGATCGTCGTCGGCGTCGTCGCGCAGGAGCTTGACACCAGACACGCGAAGGACACTTCACGTCGGGCGCACGACTAGAGTCTCTTGAGCCCACGGATGATCTTGTTCAACGGCTGCACGGAGGCCAGCCCCTTACGCAAACTCCGCTGTAAGGGCCCGCCGTTAGTCAGCACCATGTAACGGACTCCGCAGTCGCGCCACTGCGCGGCCCGCTCGAGGACCTCTTCGGGTGTCCCTGTCAGCGTTGTCTCCCGCAGGAGCGCCGGCGGAACCTGAGCCACATGGGACAAGGCCGTTTGCTCGTCCATGTTGAACGGCAGCAGATCCTGCGCACCCGAGAACCCGGCCCCCAACGGGTGCTCAGCACCATGACGTCGGAAATCTTCATCGGAAGCCGACAGCCCCCAGAACTTGACGATCTCGGAGTCGAGCGCCTCATCGACGTCGTCACGCCTGCGACCGGTGATCACCGGCAAAAATACCGCGGGAATGATGGACATCGGGTCGCGCCCGGCGTCGGAGGCGGTGGCCCGAACGACTTCCAGCCGTTGCGCGTAGTCCTGAGGCCGGTGCGGGAAGCCCGGGAAATAGCCATCGCCATAACGGCCTGCGGCGCGCAGCATGCGCGGGCCGTGGGCTGCGATCCAAATCTCGGGCCACTTACCGCGATAGGGCGGCAGATCAAATAGCGCGTTTCGCAGCGGGAAGTAAGGCGAGTCGCGGTTGACGAGTTGGCCTCCCGAATTCCAGAGCGCGCGGATGGTGGCCATCGCCTCCTCAAACCGCGCAACCGGTTTGGACCAATCAACCCCGTAGGGCTCATTGCCTTCGCGTTCGCCCGTGCCGATGCCCAGAATTGCGCGTCCGCGGGTGAGTAGGTGCAGCGTCGCCGCGGCCTGGGCAGTGACGGCGGGGTTGCGTCGACCGGTGTCGGTCACACTTGTACCGAGGGACATGCGACCCGCTCGATTGCGCGCGGCGAGGTGCCCGAGCATTGTCCACGGCTCCATGTACGCATCGAGGGTTGGCACGAGCTTGGTTGCACCGCAATATTTCTGCTTCCACAGCGAACGCGGAAACAATCCGTTGAGGTGGTCGGGAACCCACAACGAGTCGACGCGGTGGCCTAACGCATTCAGGTAAGTGGCTCGTGTCAAACTCTCGGGCGTCGGGCGGGAGACGAGATTGAAGTCCATGACGCCCACGCGAAATCCGGTCATGAGAAAACACGGGGAACCAAGAATGCAGCGCGGAGAGTCTCACTCATCCATCGAAGCTAGCAGCCTGTCACCTGCCCGGGAGATTTTCTATGCATGATTTTGAAGTGCGTTTCTCAGCTACCCGCCGGGGTCGATTCGATCTCTAGCGAAGAACGCCCCGCGACCCCGCAGCCCCATGCTGTTCGAGCCGCAGACCGCTCTCGACGATGAACACGACCCTAGGGTGAGCCTAGGACCTCGAAAGCCGTTGGCTCATAAGATGATTGACGCGAGAACGAGTCTTTCGTCTTGAGCTCAAGGGTTTTTGCAACCTTCGCTGTAGGGAGTGTTGATGGCCAAGCATTGGACTTCGTCGCCGGCGCGCCTTAGACGGCAGCCGCGTCGGGCTCGGCGAAGCCGGGAACAAGCTCCTCGGACAGCCTCTGGGTCGGCACGTGCGCATCGAGCTGACACATGATCGCCATTGACGAGGCGAGCACCCGCATGGGGAGCGCCAGTTTGGGCGGCAAATCCATCTGTCGCGCCGTCTTGATCTGGGCTACACCCTGGTTCAGTTGACGATATGTCATGCGTTGCAACCACTTACGCGTGTAGTGGAAGACCTCGACCTCGACCGGTTCGACGTATTGGCGCAGCATTTCGTCGATGTCGCGCACCGACACCTGCTGGCCCTTCTGGATGAAGCCGGCCTTTTCCATCGTCGGCAGCACCAAGTCGTAGTTCTTGTCACGGGCCAGCCGGATCGTCGCCCCGAGCTCGACCGGGAATCCACCGGGAAGCGGTGCGACGGCACCGAAGTCGATGACGCCCATCTTCCCGTCAGGCATCAGCATGAAGTTGCCTGGGTGGGCGTCGCCGTGCATCATCTCAAGCCGGCGTGGTGAATCGAAGATGAAGGCGGCCAGCCGGGTTCCCAGCAGGTCGCGCTGTTCGACGGTACCGCTGCGGATGATGTCCGACATCGGAATACCCTCGATCCACTCCTGGATCACGACTTTGGGGGCGCTGGCCACGATGCGCGGGACCACGAAGTGCGGGTCGCCGTCGTAGGCCTTGGCGAAGGCGCGTTGATGTTCCGCTTCCAGCCGGTAGTCGAGCTCCATCTCGGTGCGCGAGATCAGCTCGTCGACGATACCTTCAACGTCGACGCCCGGCGCAAGTTGTTTGACCACTCCGACCATGCGCCGCAAGGTCTTCAAATCGGCTCGCAACGCCTCGTCGGCGCCGGGGTACTGGATCTTGACGGCAACCTCTCGGCCGTCCGACCAGACGCCTTTGTGCACCTGGCCGATGCTGGCCGAGGCAACCGCGGTGTCGTTGAACTCGGAAAACCGTTGACGCCATTTGGTACCCAACTGCGCGTCGAGCACCCGATGCACCTTGTCGGCCGGCAGCGGCGGCGCATCCTTCTGCAGCTTGGTCAGCGCCTCGCGGTACGGCTCGCCGAATTCCTCCGGGATCGCGGCTTCCATCACCGACAGTGCCTGGCCGACCTTCATCGCGCCGCCCTTGAGCTCGCCCAGCACGGTGAAAAGTTGGTGGGCTGCCTTCTCCATCAGCTCGGCGTTGACCTCGTCCTGCGATTTGCCGGCCAGCCGCTTGCCGAACCCGAGCGCCGTGCGGCCGGCTATCCCGACCGAAAGGCCGGCCAGCCTCGCGTTTCGCGAGGCGCCCTTACGTTTGATCTCTGACACGTGTCCATCATCCACGACGAGCCTGTGCTTTCTCCATCAATCCGAAAAGGGCCGCTGTCAGCAAGAACACAGCGGATGTTTCGGCCACTGCCGCACCACGATCGACCCGGCGTGCACGTCGAACTCCAGCGTGGCGTTCAGCGACGTGGGCGGGTCGGAGTTGGACCCGCGGATCGCCCCGATCACGCGATTGACCTGGCTGAGTGCCAGCGCCGCCGTGGCCAGCAGGGTCGCGCGGTCGGCCACCCCGACCGTGTCGCGCAGCTGCGCGGCAACGGCGGGCCACGCCGCATCGCGGTCCCGGCGGTGCAAATCGGCGCATCCCAGGCAGCTGGTGACGCCGGGGATGACCAGCGGACCGACCAGGCCGGTGCCATCGCGCACCCGCACCGCGAGGTGCGCGACGCCCTGATTGTGCAGGTCGCGCTGCATCCGCGGGTCGACGACCAGGTTGTCAGACAACACCACCAAGTCGGCGTCGGCCGAGGTCACCGCGGCGTGTGGCTGGTTGCTCTGCTTGATCCTGGCGCCCGAACACCGCAGCCCCTCGGCCAGCAGCTCTGATAACGGGCCGCGGCCGTGCACGCGGATCGACGCCGACCGCCCAGCCCGCTGCCGGGCACCACGTGTGGCGACGCCTGCCTTCACCAGCTGGGCGACCAGATCGTCCAGCTCACCGGTGCTCAGGCCGGACTGGCGTTGCAGCTCGCTCATCGACGCCGGCGAATGCATGGCGCGCAGCAGGGTGGCCAGCCCGGCGGCGGTAACGCCGCGCGGAGGGCGGATCAGCACGGCCCGGCGCGGACTCCAGCCGACCTGCACGGCACCGTCGGGGCGCAGCAGCACCGGCAGCGCCGGGTCCAGCGCATACCGCGACGGCGTGGGCTGCGCCATCCTGGCACTGTGCCACGGCGCTTAGAAGCGTCGGCTCAGCTATCCACAGCGCCGGAGCCGCCGTCGTCGTCGCGGTCACGATCAGCGTCGCGCTCGAACTCGGCGATCGCCTCGTCGATCCCGCTGGTGTCGCCGCCGATGGAGCGGTCGATGAATCCCGCCGGGTCGTCGAGATCGTCGGACCCGGGCAACAGATCAGGGTGCTGCCAGACAGCATCGCGGGCGTCGACGCCGACAGCCTGGGTCAGCCGGTCCCACAACGCCGCGGCCTCCCGCAGCTTGCGCGGGCGCAGTTCCAGGCCCACCAGCGTGGCGAAGGTCTGCTCGGCGGGTCCACCGGTGCCCCGGCGGCGGCGGAGCGTCTCACCAAGGGCAGCCGCGCCCGGGATCCGGTCACCCAGCGCCGCATTCACCACCGTCTGCACCCAGCCCTCGATCAGCGCCAGCAACGTCTCGAGTCGTTCCAGCGCCTGAGTCTGCTCGGGCGTGGCCTTGGGCTCGAAGACCCCTTGGGTAAGTAGCTGCTCGACGGCGGCCGGATCGTTCAGCGATGCCGGGTTGAAATCGCGGGCCAGATCTTCGATTCCGTGCATGTCGATCTTCATGCCCTTGGCGTAGGCCTCGACGGCGCCGAGCAGCTGGCTGGACAGCCACGGCACATGACTGAACAAGCGATGGTGGGCGGCTTCGCGGGCCGCCAGGAAGGTGACGATCTCGCTGCGCGGCTGCTCGAGGCCGTCGGCGAACGACTCGATGGCGTCGGGCAGCAGCGCCGCAATGCCCTTGGGCCCCAACGGTAATCCGATGTCTGTCGACGTCAACACCTCGCGAGCCAATCGCGCCAGCGCCTGACCCAGTTGCGAGCCGAATGCCATCCCGCCCATTTGCGACATCATCGACAGCAGCGGACCCGCCATGGTCTTGGCCTCGTCGGGCAGCGCCGACGCCCACACCGTGGCGATCTGCTGGGCCATCGGGTCGCACAGGCGCTTCCAGGTGTCCAGGGTGTTATCCACCCAGTCGCTGGGTGTCCAGACGATCGTCTTGGTGGTGCCCGCCGGGAGCGCGGTTACCCCGTCGAGCCAGGTCTCGGCGAGATGGACGGCATCGCCGATCGCCTCGCGGGTGGCGATCGGGATGGGAGCGACGAATCCGATCGAGCTGGAGGCCAGCTGGCGGGCCAGTTCGTAGTTCACCGGACCGGCTTGTGCGCCCGGCGTGGCCGAGCCGGTGGCGCTGAACATCTGCCCGAGGCGGGTGAAGATCTGGCCGAGGTCGGCCACGTTGAAGTCGCCACCGAGGCTGCCCAGGCCGAATGGGTCAGCAGAACCCGAGCCGGAGTCGGGATCGTTCTCGTGGCGCTTTTCGCGGTCCGGGTCGTCGCCGGCGGAGAACCCGAAAGGCACGTCAGCCATGTCCTCAACGGTACTCATCACCAGGGCACGACGCGCGGCCTGTCGTCACGCTCTGAGTGAACCGCCCGGCGACGATGCAGACCGGAACGGTCTGAAGTGGGCACTTCCCAGCCGCGAAGCGGCTAGGGGGCGAGGCGGGCCATGTCCCTGGGCGGTCTGACCACTCCGTCTAGTGTTAGCGACGTGAACAGGCGGATTCTGACGCTGATGGTGGCGCTGATCCCGATCATGGTCTTTGGCGTGCTGCTCGCAGTGGTGACGGTGCCTTACGTGGCGCTGGGGCCGGGTCCGGCGTTCGACACGCTCGGTGAATTCGACGGCAAACAGGTCGTCGAGATCAAAGGCACCCAAACCCACCCGACGACCGGCCACCTTGACATGACGACGGTGTCCCAGCGTGACGAGCTCAGCCTGGCCGAGGCGCTGACGCTGTGGCTGTCCGGGCAGGAACAGCTGATGCCGCGCGACCTCGTCTACCCGCCGGGGACGTCGCGGGAGGACGCCGACAAGGCCAACGACGCCGATTTCAAGGAATCCGAGCACAACGCCGAGTTCGCGGCCCTCGGATATCTGAAGTATCGGCAAGCGGTCACCATCGTGACGCTCACCGATCCCGGGCCTTCGGTGGGCAAGCTGCAGGCCGGCGACGCCGTTCAGGCGGTCGACGGTAAGCCGGTGGCCACCGTGGAGGAGTTCACGTCGTTTCTGAAGACCACCAAGCCGGGACAAAACGTCACGATCGATTTCCGCCGCAAAAACGCGCCACCCGGGGTCGCCCACCTCACGTTGGGCCATCACCCGAAAGGCGATTACGGCTTTCTCGGCGTTTCGGTCACGGATGCGCCGTGGGCACCTTTCGCGGTCGACTTCAACCTCGCCAACGTGGGCGGGCCGTCGGCGGGTCTGATGTTCAGCCTGGCGGTCGTCGACAAACTCACCACCGGCAACCTCGCCGGCTCGAAGTTCGTGGCGGGCACCGGCACGATCAAGCCGGACGGCGAGGTGGGCCGGATCGGCGGGATCCTGCACAAAATGAGCGCGGCCCACGATGCCGGCGCGACGGTATTTCTGGTTCCGGCCGAAAACTGCTACGAGGCGAACTCCAAACAGGTGCCCGGCCTGCAATTGGTGAAGGTCGACAACCTCGGTGGGGCAGTGGACGCACTGCACGCCGTCGCCGCCGGCGGCCATCCGCCGAGTTGCTGACGCTCTGCGACGATGCGCGCCGCAGAGCGGCGGGAGGAGGAGCCGGGCAAAGCAGGCAAGGTGCGTACAGTTGAAACGTCGAGGACAACCGAGCAGGGAGCGTAGCTAGTGGGGATGCGGCCCGCCGCCAGGATGCCAAAGCTGACTCGACGCAGCAGGACTCTTATTGCGATCGCACTGACCGTGATCGGGCTGCTGTTGATCGGCCCGCGGCTGATCGACGCCTACGTCGACTGGCTCTGGTTCGGTGAGCTGGGCTACCGGTCGGTGTTCACCACCGTCCTGACGACCCGACTGATCGTGTTCGTAGTGATCGGACTGCTGGTCGGCGGCATCGTGTTTGCCGCCCTGGCCCTGGCCTATCGCACCCGACCGGTGTTCGTCCCGAGTAACGGCAGTGACCCGGTGGCGCGGTATCGCACCGTGGTGATGTCGCGGCTGCGGGTGATCGGTGCCGGTGTCCCGGTAGCGATCGGTCTGCTGGCCGGTGTTGTCGCACAGACGTATTGGGTGCGAATTCAGCTGTTCCTGCATGGCAACGACTTCGGCGTTCGGGATCCGCAGTTCGGTAAGGACCTCGGCTTCTACGCTTTCGACCTGCCGTTCTATCGGCTCGTGCTCAGCTTCTTCTTCGTCGCGCTGTTTCTCGCCTTCGTAGCGAACCTGTTGGCGCACTACATTTTCGGCGGTATCCGGCTGTCCGGGCGCACCGGCGCGTTGAGCCGCTCGGCGCGCATCCAGCTGATCAGCCTGGTCGGAACACTGGTGTTGCTCAAGGCGATTGCGTACTGGCTGGACCGCTACGAGCTGCTGTCTCACACCCGGGCGGGCAAACCGTTCACCGGGGCCGGATACACCGATATCAATGCGGTGCTGCCGGCCAAGCTGATCCTGCTGGCGATCGCTTTGATTTGTGCGATGGCGGTGTTCTCGGCGGTTGTGCTGCGGGACTTGCGGATTCCTTCCATCGGCCTGGTGTTGCTGTTGCTGTCGTCGATGGTCGTCGGTGCTGGCTGGCCACTGATTGTCGAGCAGATCAGCGTCAAACCCAATGCGGCGCAAAAGGAACGCGAATACATCAGCCGAAGCATCAGCGCGACCCGGCAAGCCTACGGTCTGACCGAGGACGTCGTGACCTACCGTGACTACAGCGGCGACGGGCGGGCGACCGCAGAGCAGGTGGCGTCCGACCGCGCCACCACCTCCAACATCCGCCTGCTGGACCCGACCATCATCAGCCCGGCTTTCACACAGTTCCAGCAGGCCAAGAACTTCTACTACTTTCCCGACCAGCTGTCCATCGATCGCTACCGCGATCGGGACGGCAATCTGCACGACTACGTCGTCGCCGCCCGGGAACTCAACCCCGACCACCTGATCGACAATCAACGGGATTGGATCAACCGGCACACAGTCTTCACTCACGGCAACGGCTTCATCGCCTCACCCGCCAACACCGTGCGCGGTATTGCCAACGACCCCAACCAAAACGGCGGATACCCCGAATTCTTGGCCAGCGTGGTCGGGGCCAACGGAAGCGTGACGTCCAGCGGCCCCGCGCCGCTGGATCAGCCACGCGTGTATTTCGGACCGGTCATCTCCAGCACGCCCGCCGACTATGCGATCGTCGGAAAGAACGGCGTGGACCGGGAATACGACTACGAGACCAACACCGAGACCAAGAACTACACCTACACGGGAAGCGGGGGAGTGCCGCTCGGTGGCTGGGTGTCGCGCAGCGTTTTCGCCGCGAAATTCGCCGAGCGAAACTTCTTGTTCTCCAACGTGATTGGATCCAACAGCAAGATCCTGTTCAACCGCGACCCGGCTCAGCGGGTGGAGGCGGTGGCGCCGTGGTTGACCACCGACAGCAGCGTGTATCCGGCGATCGTCAACAAGCGGCTGGTGTGGATCATCGACGGCTACACCACGCTGGACAACTACCCGTACTCCGAGCTCACGTCGCTGTCGTCGGCCACCGCCGACTCCACCGAGGTCGCGTTCAACCGGTTGGCGCCCGACAAGCAGGTGTCCTACATCCGAAACTCGGTGAAGGCCACCGTCGATGCCTACGACGGGACGGTCACCCTTTACCAGCAGGATGAGCACGACCCGGTGCTCAAAGCGTGGATGAAGGTTTTCCCCGGAACGGTCAAGCCCAAGAGCGACATCACCGCCGAGTTGGCCGCCCATCTGCGCTATCCCGAAGACCTGTTCAAGGTGCAGCGGATGCTGCTGGCCAAGTACCACGTCAACGACCCGGTGACGTTCTTCTCCACGTCGGACTTCTGGGACGTGCCGCTGGACCCGAACCCGACGGCCAGCAGCTACCAGCCGCCGTACTACATCGTCGCGAAAAACATTGCCAAAGACGATAACTCGGCATCGTTCCAGCTGACGAGTGCGATGAACAGGTTCAAGCGCGATTACCTGGCCGCCTACATCAGCGCCAGCTCCGATCCGGCGACCTACGGCAAGATCACCGTGCTGACCATCCCCGGTCAGGTCAACGGTCCGAAGCTGGCCAACAACGCGATCACCACCGATACCGCTGTGTCGCAAGACCTCGGTGTGATCGGGCGTGACAATCAGAACCGGATCAAGTGGGGCAATCTGCTGACGCTGCCGGTGGCCCAGGGCGGATTGCTCTACGTCGAACCGGTTTACGCCTCACCCGGCAGCAGCGATGTCGCCTCGTCGTATCCCCGCCTGATCCGGGTAGCGATGATGTACAACGACAAGATCGGTTACGGGCCCACCGTCGGCGACGCGCTCACAGGCCTTGTTCGGGCCCGGCGCCGCCGCGACCGCCGCCGGCATCGCGCCCACCGATTCGGGCGCGCCCGCCAGCTCGCCACCGGGCGGCGAGCCGCCGGCCAATCCGCCGCCTCTGGCTAACGCGGCGGTGCCCGCGCCAAGCGGGGCCGTCAGCCTCTCGCCGGCCAAGTCAGCCGCGCTCAAGGACGTCGAGACGGCAATGGGCGCGGCGCGCGATGCCCAGAAGTCGGGCGACTTCGCGGGCTACGGTGCGGCGCTGCAGCGGCTCGACGACGCGATCAACAAGTACAACAACGCCAAGTAATCCGGGCTTGCTGCGGCGAGGAGGTATGCCCGATGGCCGACATCAACCAAATTCCGGTGACGGTCGTGCAGCGGGTTGAGCCCGCCTTCGCACTGACCCAGTCCCGATGCTGGTGAGCGCGCGATTTGGCGGCCTCCCGAGCGTTCGGTAACCTGGTATTCACCCGTCGCGGGGTGGAGCAGCTCGGTAGCTCGCTGGGCTCATAACCCAGAGGTCGCAGGTTCGAATCCTGTCCCCGCTACCAGCGGAAACGGCCCTCGGAGACTTCTCCGGGGGCCGTTTTCACGCCAAATGGACACGTATTTGGACACATTAGCTAGATTTACTAGTTAACTGACTCTGTGCCTCTCGTCGCTGCATTCTGGCCTTTTGCCGAGGACGATGGCGTTCACCTTGCTCCGGCGGCGCTTCGATCACCGTTTGCCACGGCGCGATTTACTCAGAAGCTCAGTGCTCGCTAGCTCTAAAACTGACTGAGGTTGTTGACAGTCTGGGCTCCTGATGGAAGGAGCTGCATGGCTGACCGTGTTTGGACTGAGAATGATCTGATCAGGCGGGCGAACCGGCTCTGTCGGACGACAGCACGCGAAGTGGTCCGCGGCCCTGGGCGGCTACATGCCGCGTCGGGATCAGCTGCACTGCCTTTTACCGTGGAAGCGCCGGTCGAAGATGCGGGCCCCGACGGACTCAAGGATCGTCGAGTGCACCCCTGCTGTGCCCGACGATCACTCATCCCGGCGGTGTCGAGAAGCACATCCACCTGGGCGAGCATTACCACTTCGGGCCAATGAAGATCCGGATGTACCTCAAGCGCTATCACGACGTGGTATCAGCGCGTCCGGAGTGTGGCGAATCCTCAAGCGGCTCGGGATGAATCGACTGCCGGCCTCACAACGCTACAAGCGTCACAGCGGGCGGTGGAAGCGCTACGAGAAGCAGCGTCCGGGCCATTATGTGCTGAACGACGCCGAGTTCCATTGAGGCCGTCGCCACCGGTCGGGCGTCGTAAGCGCTATTACCAATACACCGCGATCGACGACTGCACCCGGCTCCGCGTACTCCGCGTATCCCCGCTCAGACCAGAAGTCCGCGATCCTGTCCCTCGCTACGAGCTGTCACGACTGCCCCCGGAAAGATCCAGTCCGACCGGCGCCGAATTCATGTCCACTTCCACTGGCACGTGCTTGATCGGGCATCGGCCATATCTACATCCGCCCTGGCACACCCAGGCTCAACGGAAAAGTGGAACATTCACACCGCATTAACGCCGAGGAGTTCGTTGGGACTACTCGACGGTGTCGTTGAGAACATCGCCGGCCTGTTCAACCAAAAACTCAAGGAATGGGAGGACTACTACAACTACCACCGACCGCACGGAGGGCTCGGAGGCCAAACCCCGTACGACGACTGCTACAAAGCCAGCCTCAGTCTGTCACGGCCATCGTCAGTCACACAGCACCGGTTCAACCCGCCGGCGTCGCTTCAGGCGTGAGTTGTTGCGCGAAGATCCCCCGAGACCTGGGCGGTCTCGGGGGATCTTCGACCTACACCCTGCGTTCGAAAAGATAAGAGCGGCCCGGTGTCTGGCCTCTGCGGCCAGTCGTGATTTCTTCGACAGACGACAGCTGCTGCCAGCCGTCGGCAAACAGTCGGCCGACCTCGTCGCTGGTGACGCCGGGTACGCCGAGTAACGCGCCCGGGGCGAAAGCCATGATGGTGAGCTGCGCGGTGGGCGCGGCGACAGCGGTCACCGCGCGGGCGTAGGCCTCCAGGTCTGAGCCCTTGAGACTGTGCAGGCAGCCGTAGTCGACGATCAGGTCGAAGTTGTCGCCGACACCCGCCGAGTGGAGTTTAGTGACATCGCCCCGCACGAACGTGGCCTCGACCTTGGCCACCGACGCCTTCGCGCGGGCCTTGACCAGGGCGCTGTCGACGTAGTCGACCCCGATCACGGTCCAGCCGTGTTTGGCCAGATAGATGCAGTTGTCGCCGGTGCCGCAGCCGACTTCCAGGGCACGGCCGGCGGGCAGTTCGCCGACGACTTTGGCCAGGCCTTGGCCGAGTGGGTGGCCGTCCCACGGCGCGAAGCCCAGCCGGTACATCAAGCCGAAAATGGGTTGTCTTGAGCGCATACATTCATACCTAGTCAAGACCCCGCTGCCGGGCAAGGCCGGCCAACTCGTGGCGGCTCATCGCGCACCCCCGCGAGGTCGAACCGCATCGGCGCAAAGGTGTGCCGCGTGAGGATCCCGATGGGAACATACCGCACCGTCAGATCCCGCGCGGAACGGATAACAGGGTTCTGAACTTGTTCCAACCGGCTGTACCGTCGCGAATTCCGTACCAGCATTCGGGCCCGTTCGCGGCGTAGATCCTCGTATCGCCTCAGCGCCGCAACGGGATCGGGGATGCGAGCGAGTGCTTCTGCCAACACATAGGCGTCCTCTACCGCCGAGCTCGCACCTTGCGCCAAGCTGGTTTGCATCGGGTGCGCCGCGTCGCCGAGCAAGCTCACCGGTCCGCGGCCCCACTGCTCGAGGAACGGGCGATCCTGGGCGGGGACGGTCACGATGGTTTCTTGCGGCGTTTGCTCGATCACCTCGGTTATCTCCGGGGCCCAACCTTCGAATGCTGCGAGTATCTCTGCCTTGCCGATCCACCGGGAGCGCGTCTGTGGCACCGGAATGTTCCTACTTCCAAACCAATAGACCTGTCCGCCACCTATATCCATCAACCCGAACCGCTGCCCCCTCCCCCAGTAGTGACCGGCATATCCGGGACGGACACGCGGATGGGTGAAAGGAACTGTGGCAAGCCAGAACACGTAGCCGCAGTCGGTGGGTGGCGCCAGGCCCGCGATCTTAGTCCGGATTGTCGACTGGATACCGTCCGCGCCGATCAGGACGTCGGCCGACTCCGTTCGGCCGTCGGCACAGATGGCGATGACGCCCAGATCGGTTGTCTCGAAGTCGGCGATCGGCGTACCGAACCGGATCGGCGTGTCGGCGGCGGCATTCATCAACATTCGCATCAGGTCGCCTCGGTGAATGCAGATGACCGGGTTGCCGAGTTCAGCGGTGACGGCTTGGATGGGGAGAGCTCGCATCAGTTTGCCCCGCTTGGTCAGAAACTCGAGATGCTCTACCGCGCAGCCACAACCCTCATGGAGCAGATCGATTCCCAGCGCGCGCAGCACCTTCGTCGCGTTGCTCCCCAACCCCAACCCGGTGCCGCCAGCCGGCTCCGATGCCGCTTCATAGAGTTTGACGTGAATTCCCCTGGTGCGCAGCGCGATAGCCGCGGTAACCCCACCGATGCCCGCGCCCGCGATCAGAACCCTCGGCGTGCTCATTGGAGAGCCGCTTCCAGTTTGGCGGCGACATCGGCGATGTTGGGCTCAGACATCATCGACAAATGGTCACCGGCGACATTGATCACGGTCAGGCTGCGAGGCGCAAGCCGCTCCCAACCGTTGGTGCTACTGGTGAAACTGCTGCCGACGATGTGATGGACCTGCTCTGCATCCACGGGCATGCGCTCGCTGGATTTGAGCAGTGTGATGTCACGATCCAACGGCTCGTGGCGGTAGTTCAGTACTGCCTCGTAGTTGGCGCGGAAAATGTCGTAGAGCCGACGGATCAACCTCGGCGAGCTGTCGGGGGGAACGATTCCGGAGTCAATGGCCTGGTGGAAGATTGAATCGAACAACGTGTCAGGACCCGCTCCGCTGTAGCCGACCGTCATTCCCGATGCGTCCATGCCGTGCCCATACCACAGCAGCTCGGCGAAAAACCAGGTGATCACATCATTTTCGGAGACTTCTTGGTGAGGACCGTCACCCAGGGCGATCGTATCAAGCAGGATCAGATGTGCCAGTTCTTCTCCGGGAAGCTGTCGAGCCATCTCGATGGCTACGTAGCCGCCGAATGACCATCCACCCACGTTGTAAGGGCCGCGCGGTTGTGATTCGCGGATCGCCGCTACATAGGAGGCAGCAAGTTCGCCCATAGTGCGCAGCGGCGTCGCACCGGGCTCGGCGCCTACCGCCTGCAGTGCATAGACCGGTTGATCCACCGCCAGGTGCTTGATCAGACCGAGATAGCACAGAACATTGCCGCCGATCGGGTGAACCAGATATAGCGCCGGACGATTTCCGCTGGTGCGCAAAGGGATAATCGGATCGAACGGCCTCGCCGGACCGCCCGCCGCGATCAGGCGGGCGAGGTGCGCGGGAGTTGGCGCGGTGACGAACGCGTCTAGAGGAATCTCGACGTCCCATCTCCGCGCGATGGCCAGGACCACACGCATTGCACCGATTGACGTGCCCCCGGCCTCGAAGAAGTCGGTTTCAGCCACGAATGCTGCACCACCCGCGAACTCCGCCATGATGTCGGCGACCGCTAGCTCGTCGCTGGTGCACGGCACGGCATCGGCCAATACCGCAATGGTGGACAGCGGCATATCACGCAGCGTCTGGTCGTCCCGTTTGCCGCTCGGCGTGAGAGGAAGTCCGTCCACCCATTCGAAGTGCGCCGGAATCATGTACTCGGGTAGCACCCTTCGCAGACGGGCTCGGATAGAGGCGAGGTCAGCCGCTTTCCGGTCGCCGACTAGATAGGCGACCAGGACGGAGTCCGACCCGCCGAGATCTCGCGCAACGACGGCTGCCGCGGTAATCGCCGTGTCATCGAGCGCCATCAACGCGATTTCGATCTCCGCGCACTCAACCCGAAACCCGCGCACCTTGACCTGGGTATCGGCCCGCCCAAGGTAGACCAGGTCGCCGCCGGGCAACTGGAGCCCTAGATCGCCAGTGCGATACATCCTCTCGCCGTGCGTGCCGACCGTGACGAACCTTTCCGCAGTGAGGTCGTCGCGACCTTCATAGCCGATTGCAAGGCAGCAACCCCCGACGAAAATCTCGCCCTTGGTTCCGGGCGGTACCGGACGCAAGTCGGGGCCGAGCAAGCTGATTGTCGTGCCATCGATAGCGGTACCGATGGGTGCCAGCGCCGGAAAGGAGTCCGGCGGCCCAGTCAAGGTGTAACTGGCGACCTCGTGTGTTTCGGTCGGGCCGTAGTGATTCTCCAGCAGGAGAGCAGGATTCACCGAACACAGCCGACGAATTTCGGGTGTTACCCTCAGCTGTTCGCCCACATTGACCACAACGTGGAGCGACTCGAGGCGCTTTCGCGTGACATGCGCCGCCTCAGCGAACGCTTGCAACGCGACACAGGGCAGAAATACGCGTTCGATGCCCTCGTCGGCAACAAGGCGCACCAGTCGTGGCAGATCCTTGCGCTGTGCATCGGTCACCAACCGCAACGTCCCGCCACCGCATAGGGTTGAGAAGATCTCCTGGAACGACACATCGAATGACAACGGGAAGAACTGCAGCGTCGAGCCGCCGACGGCGCCCGACGCCCGGCGATTCTGCCATCTGATCAGGTTGGCGAGAGCCTGGTGCGGCATGGTGACGCCCTTGGGTTCGCCCGTCGAACCCGATGTGAACAGTACGTAGGCTGCGCTCCCGGGGCTGATCGCCGGTAACGTCGTTGCCGCAGTTCCTTGTATCAACGCGCGGACTTCGGCGACATCGGAGATGACCCTGAACGGCCCGGCTAGATCGATCATCGCGTCGATCCGCGCCCGCGGGTAGCTCGGGTCCAACGGGACAACTGCGGCGCCCGCCTTCAGCACGCCGAGCACTGTCGCGATCAGTTCCGGCGACCGGTCCAGCATGACGCCCACCCGTGCTCCTGGTGGCATGCCCGCGGTGATCAGCCCGGCGGCGATTCGTTCTGCGCTGCCGTCCAATTCGGCGTACGTCCAGGCGACGGAGTCTGTCGCCAACGCGTGTGCAGCCGGCGTGGCGGCCGCCTGCTCGGAGATGAATTGCACGACGTCGCGGGCCGCCAGCTCATCCGCTGCGTAGTCGCCGAGCTGGTCGGGCGAACGCACGATCTGCCCTAAGACTCGAACGAACGTCTTCGCGTATTCGCCTGCTTGCGTTGTTGTCAGCGCCGAGTGATCGCCGGTCACCCGCAGTGACAGCCGGCCGGTTCGCGGGTCAATTGCGGCGCTCACAAACAGGGCCAGGTCCGTCCGCTCGCGTGCTTCGAACCCGAGTAATTGAACTCCGTTGACACCGGCCAACTGGGCGAAGATGTGATAGTTGACGAAATTGAAAGCCGTAGTGAACACCGGACGCCCGGCGTCAGCTTGGATGGCCTGCAGCGGGTATCGTCGATATCGATGGCTCGCTCGTTCGAATTCAACAATACTATCGACGATCTCGATCCACGTTGCGGGGCCGCTGTCGAGCCGAATCGGGATCGTGTTGAGAAACATCCCCGCGGCTCGCTCAGCGCCCAGACGATCAGGTCGTCCGTGGGTCACAAGTCCGGTCGTGACGTCGGCTTCTCCCGAGAGTCTTTGCAAGCTAACGCAATGCGCGGTGAGTAGCACCGACTTCAATGGCCGTTTGCGAGTCAGCGCAAGATGCTGCGTGGCGTCTTGCAGCCACTGCGGGATTGTGACCGTCACTTCGGGATCCACGGCAGTTGGTGGCTCGTACAGGCCGTAGAAATCCAGCGAGGTAGCCCGCGACCCAGCCAGGGCTTGCCGCCAGAACTGCTGCGCGGGAACGCTTGCAACCGCTTCCCGTTCGAGATAGGCGTACTCGGAGAGCATCGTTGTCGAGTAAGGCGTCGGGTTGGGGGGCGGTACCTCGATTCCCAGGCAGAACAGGTAATCCTGCAGCAGTTCGCGGACGAGGTTGGCGACACTGAAGCCGTCCAGAATCGCATGATGGAAGGCGAAGACCAGATCGACGCTGCCGCCGAATACAAACGCGCGAAGGCTGTACAGCGGACCGCCGCAGAAGTCATAGCTTTGTCGATGGAGGGCCGACATGTACTCGCGGACACCCGCGTCGTCGGCTCCGGTCACGACGTCGAATGCGCGCGGCACACATGCACGGACAACCTGCACCGGCACTGAGTGCCGGCTGAATTCGAACGACGAGCGTAACGCATGATGTCGCGCGACCAGCCGGTCGAATGCTTGCGCGAACTCGTCCGCCCGCCACGGCATCGCCACGCGGTAGCGAAAGGCGTCCTTGTACGTGGTGGATTCACCACGCTGCATGCTGTGAAACACCATTCCGAGCTGCAACGCGGTTGCGGGGAATGCGTCTTCGGCGTCGTGTAGTGCCGCGTGGTCGATCATGGGGAGCAACGCGAATCTCGCTGTGACGCCGTCCGAGCGAGGCACCGCCCGCGAAATTGACTCGGCCATGTCTGCGGCCGTGGGTCGACCGAAGAATTCCTCTATATCGAAAGGGATGCCACGCGCCTCTGCCTCGCTGCGCACCGACAGCGCGAGAATCGAATCGCCACCAATGGAGAAGAAGTCGTCATGCACACCGACCGATTCGACACCGAGCACCGAGGCAAACACATCGACCAGGACAGCCTCCGCGCGGGTGCGCGGGGCGACCATCGATCGATTTGGCGCCCCCGGCCGGGGGAGTGCTCGACGATCCAATTTGCCGCTCGCCGTGAGGGGAAATGCGCTCAGTTCGATGAGACTTGTGGGAATCATGTAGTTCGGAATCCGCTGTGCCAATTGGACGCCGAGTTGTTTGATGGAAACAGACCCCCCGACGAAGTATCCGATTAGGCGACTACCGTGGGTTTCCGAAGATTCGGCCATCACGACCGCCGACCGCCCACCCAGACACGATTCCATCGCGGCCTGCACCTCGCCCAGGTTCACCCGGTTGCCGCGGACCTTGACCTCATCGTCGATGCGACCCAGGAACTCCAGGTTGCCGTCCGCTCGCCAGCGGGCGAGATCACCCGTTTGGTAACGCCGGCCTCCCGGTACTCGTCGGTCTTCGGCGAACGCTACCGCCGTCAAGTCGGGACGGTCGCGATAACCGCGGGCCAGACAAACACCGGCGATGTTCAATTCACCCGGCACACCCACCGGACAGCGGTTTCCGCGGTCGTCCAGAACCAGCAATAGTGTGTTGTCGATCGGCTTCCCTATCGGAACAACCTCAACCGGCCCTCGCGAGGGACAGTCGAAGTGGCTCACGTCCACCGTCGCCTCGGTCGGACCGTAGAGATTCACCAGTCGTGGCACGCCGATGGCGGCGAATACCCGGTTGAATCGCTCGACCAGCGCGGAGGTCAGCGCTTCCCCACTGCAGAACACGGTGTGCAATGATGTGAGCCGGTGCATCGAATCAGGGTGCGCCTCCAGCTGATCCAAGAGCGGTCCCAGCATCGTCGGCACGAAATGCATCACGGTGACCCGATGCCGTTCCACGGCCGCGATGATCTTGCGTGGATCGCGCTGGCCACCCGGTTCTAGCAGCGCGACACTCGCGCCCGCCATCGCCCACCAGGTCAACTCCCAAACCGAGACATCGAAGGTCACCGGTGTCTTATGCAGGATCACGTCGTCAGGGCCCAGCGGATACTGGCGCTGCATCCATTGCAGTCGGTTGACGACCGATCGGTGCTCGACTTCGACACCCTTCGGCTGGCCGGTCGATCCTGACGTGTAAATGACATAGGCCAAGTCGCCGGCCGAGGCCACGGGCTCGACGGGACCTGCCCAGGCAATTGTCGGCTCAACGCGTCTGACACCGAGTTCCTCGGCGAGTTGGGTGTATTCGGCACGAGCCACGATATGTCGGGCACCACTTTGTTGGATGATGGTCCGCATGCGGGCCGAAGGGCACCGGGGGTCAACCGGCACGTACGCGGCACCGGCGCGCATGATTCCGTGGATTGCTACCACAAGCTCCGGAGACCGAGGCACGATTACCGCGACGCACTCGTTGTGCTCAATACCACTCGCGCGCAGAATTTCCGCGATGTGATTGACCGCTCCGATGAAATCGGAATAGCACAGATTCCCGCATTCCGACGCCACGGCGATACGCTCGCCGGGTGGGGTCGTGATCAACCTGTCGACCGTCAGGTTCTGTGCGATATCAAGCATCGATCGGCGCTCCTGTGGCGAATGCTTTTAGCTCGGAGCGGTCGGCATCGGAGAGCATGTCGATCTGGCCGAGTGGAGTTTCGGGTCAGCGCGGACGTAGGTCGCCCCCGGTGCGTCGGGGTCGGGTCCGAACAGCGCATCAAGATTCCACCCGCGGTCGGTGGGAAACTCCGAGATCGCGTCGTGTTCGTCGGACAGCAATTGCGACAAGTCATCCGGCAAGTTGACGCCGCCCGGGAAGCGACAACCCACCCTGAGAATGGCGATCGGCTCGCTCGGCTCGGCGCTCCTCAACTGCTTACGCATCCGATCTTCAGCGGCCATTTATCGGTAGCCTCCCGTCCGTCGTGGCAACTCGTATCGGGTTGAGGCGAGCTGGCGCTATCTCATCTTCGGCGATCGGCACCGACTTCTCGGAGTGCCGGTGCCGCCTATCAGATGAGCGACTAGGGCATTGCCGTAACTGGCCGTTCTGGGTCAGAGACTTCTCCGCAACGTGGACGAAGAAGTCCGGCTCGTTCTCCCGGTAGGTCTCCTGGAAGTCGCCGTACGTGCGTACACGCTCGAAACCCGCTTCACGCAGCAAGCGCCGGAGGTAGTTTTTGCGCAGCGGGAACATGTTCAGCGTGTATTCGCACCCGTCAGGGAAGGTGTATTTGAAGCGCGCCAGGCCGTCGTCGAGGTACTCCGGCTCCGCCGTGACCTGATTGCTGCAGTAGTAGTACTTGTGCTTCGACCTGAAGCCGTGATCGAGCATCTCGTCATAATTTCTCTGGTCGAGAATCAGAATTCCGTTGTGGCGCAGAGCCGCGTAGAACTCAGCCAGTGCCTTACGACGATGCTGCTCGTCGTGTAAGTGCGTGAACGAGTTGCCGAGGCAGATGATCGCGTCGTACTTGCCGTGGATGGCCCGGTTCAGCTCCCGCCAATCGGCGTGGACGGTTTTGAGAATGAGCCCGCGCTTCAGGCCGTTCTCGAACGCCTTGGCAAGCATGGCCGCAGAGCCGTCGACACTGATGAGATCGAAACCGGCCTCCGTCAGACGGACGGAATGAAAACCGGTGCCCGTGGCGACGTCGAGAACACTCTCCTTGCCATGTGCGCGTAGGATATCGACGAAGAATTGCCCCTCGGACTGGGCCCTAGCATCCCAATCGATTAATTCATCCCACTTCTCGACGAAACCCATCACGAATTCTCGACGATAGAGATCCGTCGCGCGGTCAGCCAACGGATCATCACCGTAGTGCTGTTCGAACGAATGCAATTCCGCGTTGTTCTGGAGGCTGAAACTTGACATTGACCACTCTTCTCGGTTTGCAACGCTACTGAACTTTTGAACCGCCGCCAAGGCTGTTCTGAGGGAGACGAAACTCTGATCTTGCGTGGCTGAATGCACTTTCGTCGCTTAAGGCCCGCAATGGCGCGGGCGCCCACCAGTTTGCGTTGCCCAGCAGCCGCATTGCCGCTGGCATGAGTACAGCGCGAATCAAAGTGGCATCGACCAGGATCGCCAACGCCAGCCCGACACCGGTCATTTTCATGAACGACACCTGGGATGTGGCCATCGCGATGCATACGGTCGACATGATGAGTGCGGTCGCCGTGATGATGGGTCCGACGCGTTGTAGCCCATACATCACCGCAGCGTTGGTGTCGCCATGGGTGCGGTATTCTTCGACGATTCGCGCCAGCAGAAACACCTCGTAGTCCATCGATAGACCGAACGCTAGACAGAACATGACCACAGGGCTCGGCGCAGCAAGTGTCCCAATCGCGGTGAAGTCGCCAACCAGCCACTTCAGGTGGCCGTCTTGGAATATGTAGACCATCGCGCCGAATGTTGCCGACAGGCTAACCACGTTGAGTACCAAAGCCTTCAGTGGGAGTACAACGCTGCCGGTGAAGGCGAACAGCAGCACGAACATCGCGACTACGATCATCGCGGCGGCAAGCGGAATTCGATCCACCAATGCGTCCTTGGCGTCTACGTTTTCCGCGGTGAGTCCGCCAACGAGAACCGGACCGGGCGCATCGGTATGACGGATCAGCCCGAGCAGCCGATCTGCTTCTTCGCTATACGGATCCACGTCGGGCAGGACGGTCAGGTGGGCGCCCGCACCGTTGACCCTCGGTGCGCCAGAGATTCGATGGCCTTTGGCATAGCTCGCCGACGATGCCGTGACCGTCACCACATGCGGCAGCCGCGAAAGTGCCATCGCGTAATCGTCCACCTGATCGGGCGCCACCGGCCTGTCGATGATCACGTCCATTGCCGCAGTGGGCTGTGCCGGGAACTCGTTGCGAATTATGTCGCCTACTCGCCGACTCTCGACGGTCTTCGGCACTGCCCGATCATCAGAAAAGCCGATATGGATCCCAAAAAACGGCGCGCCCAACGACAAGACAATGGCGAGAACCGCCCCACCGAGGAGCACAGGCCGAAGCATCACCAGTCGCGCAGTGCGAAACCAGAAACCATCCTCGACCACAAGTGTCCGCGCGGGCGCCGGCCGTCGAATGAGGTGCCGAATCGCGCGGCGCAGGTCCAGCGAGTCAACCCGTGCGCCAAGAAGTTTCAGCAGGGCCGGCAGTACGACGACGGCGCACGCGGCGGCGAACGTGACCACTCCGATGCACGCATATGCGACCGAGCGCAGGTACATCATCGGAAACACCAGCATCGCGAGCATCGACAGCGCAACGGTCAGCGCAGAGAACACCACGGTGCGCCCGGCGGTTCGCACCGACGTGATAATGGCCGAATCGATATCGTTGCCGCCGATCCGTTCCTCACGGAACCTCGTCACGATGAACAAGCTGTAGTCGATGGCAAGCCCCAGGCCCAGGATGGTCGTCAGGTTCAGCGCATAGTTCGACACGGGCGTGACGTGGCTCAGCAAGGTCAGCAGACCGAGTGTGCCGACAATCGAGAAGACTCCGATGACCAGTGGCAGCCCGGCAGCTACCAGGCTGCCGAACACCAACAGCAGCAGCAGACCGATCACCGGCATCGCTATGGCCTCGTTCATGGCGAGATCACTGCTGAGCTGCTTGGTGACGTCTATGTAGGCGATCGCCTCGCCGGCCATTTCGAGATTCAAAGGGCCGCTATGGGTATCACGGAAAGTATTGATGAGGTTCCTGGCGACCTTGTCGACGGCAAGTTCGTCGCCCTCGACATGCGCCAGGACAAGCGCCCGGGAGCCGTCGCGGCTCCGCAGCAGTTCGGAAGTGCCGGGACCCCAGTACGACATCACAGCATCGACGCCGGGAGTGCCGGCGAGCTGCCGAGTGATCGACTGTCCGGCCGCAACCGTATCGGGATCGTCAACGGATCGGCCACGGGTATTGGTGGCAAGGATCACGACGTTTGGCTTGCCGGCGTGAAATCGCTGCGACAGAAGCGCTGCGGCATGTTTTGATTCTGACGAGGCACTCCAGAAACCGCCGCCGGCAAGTCTGTCCGCGACGTGGCTGCCATACACCATCGCCGCGATCAGCAAGGCCAGGGCCGCTGCTATTACCGTCTTCGGTCGTGAAACCGCTAACCGTCCAGTCCGATCTAACATCGTTGACTCCTCACACGGATGAAAGCGCTTCCGCCGCAGCCTTGCGCAGCGCGGACGCCGTATTCTCGAGCAACGTCTCGGCACGGTCCGGCGTGACCATGCCTTCGATGTAGCCGAGGTTCAGCGCAAGTTCGTCGCGCCCGCCGGTGGCCGTCAGCATCGCGCAGCCCGAGATGGACATCCCGGACATGAACTGAACTCCTGACAGCGTGAGGTGGCCGATTTGTGTTGGGGAAGTGGTCACATCGAGGAATGTGAGGCACAAGTTCCCGGGGCCGCGAGAGTCGAGGAGCTTGACGACTGACCCGATCTTCGCCGGTGTCTTTGGGGTGAGCAGCGGAATCGCGCTTAACGCGGACAGATGGTGTCGGCGTCGGATGCGTTCGCGTAGTTCGTCGTTGAACGGTTCTGCCGTCTGCCACAACGACTGCCCGGGCGCCTGGGCAACGGGTATCGCGGTGGTCATGGCCTGAAAGCTGCCGATCGAATCGTCACCGATCGGTTCGGCCAGATGTTCTCGGAACGGCACGGACACAGCCAGGGAGATGGGCGACTGCCTGCCACCCGCTTCGGTGCCGGCCGCCATCGCCAGGGCCGCCCCAATCGCGGATTCAGGAAGGACGCGCCGATCACGGCATGCGGCGCGCAGTGCATCCCATTCGTGACCGCTTACCGAACCGTGGGCCAAGCGTGTGTACCGCTCTTTCGGTGGCACCCATGTTTCAGGGGTCAACCGCACCGGGGCTGCCCGGACGTTCCCGGCCGCAGCTGAGGCGAGGCGGACCAGCGCCCGGCCCTTCCCCCGAGCGCCGCGAAAATCTTTGGGGATAAGTCGTTCTGCGCCGGGGAGGGTCGGTACTTCCGGTACCCACCGGCCCGGCGGGTCCGCGGCGAACTCGAGCAGCTGGCGCGCGAGGGAAATGACGGTGGCGCAGTCGGCGATCGAGTACGTCGACGTGAGGATGAGGTCGTGCACGTCGGTCTCGACGGTGATGAGGGTGGCGCGCAGCAACGGACCGCGGGGGTCGAACCGTTCGCGTAGTTCGTGATCGATCTCGCTCACCCAGTCGCCGTGACGGACCAGCCGCAGCGGGATTGGACGTTGATCCGCGACAAACTGTGGATTCGCCCCGCGATTGCTCGATATCGTCGCACGTAACAACGGATGCCGGTGGGCGAGTAAGTCCAGCGCGGCACGGACGGCGGATACCTCGATCCGGCCGCTGACCCGCACCCGCGAGATGATGTGCAGTGGCGCCACCTGATCCACAGTCCAATGCCAGCGTTCCAGCGGCGCGAGCGGACGGGGCAGCGGCGCGGACCGTTCCCGGTCGCCGAATCCCGGCCAGTGCATAGCCATGGTGAAGAGGTCGATGAACCGCTTCTCACTCACGTGCCGTAGGAGCGCGTAACGGCCCGCGACCGCGGCCGGGTTGGTGTATTTCTCGATGCCGGCCAGCAAACGCGATCGTGTCACCAAAGCTGTTGTGCGGCCTAGGCGGCGCCGCTCGTAGCTGCGCAACGCGGAATCCGGATCAGTCTGCTGAGTCACTGCGTGCGCGAGTACCAGCGCGTCCTCGATAGCCGCGTTGGCTCCCTGGGCCAGGCTGGGCAGCATCGGATGAGCTGCGTCGCCGAGCAGCGTGACGCGGCCCCGACCCCACCACGACAGCGGACGGCGATCGTATATGGGCAGTGTGAGAATGTCGCATTCTGCTGTCGCAGAGATGATTTCGCCGATTTCCGGGGACCAGCCGCGAAACCTGCGAAGGACGTCCGCTTTGCCGTGCGGCCAGTTCGCGGCCAGCTCCGGCGCGGTCGACATGCTGGCCCACCAGTAGGTCCTGTCGTGGCCGATGTCATGGATCCCGACGCGCATACCGGGACCCCAGTATTGGACCGAATCGCCCTCGGCCACAGCGGGATGGAGGAAGGGCGCAAGCGCCAGCCAGGAGATCCATCCGCCGGGACGCGGTTCAGCAGCGCCATGCAGCTGCGCCCGCACCACGGAGTCGATGCCGTCGGCCCCGACGAGGATATCGGCCTCAAGCTCCCGCCCGTCGGCCAAGCGCAACACCACGCGATCGGCGGCGTTCTCGAAGTGCACCGCCCGGGCTCCGGTTTCCAGTCGCACATTCGTACCCGCGGCGTTCAACAATGTGGCGTGAAGGTCAGTGCGGGCCAGCGAGACTGACGGTGCACCCAAGTGCGCGTCGATCTGTGCCATCTCGCGCCGGCGTAACAGCGCACCATCCGAGGTGTGGAACCTGAATGTGCGCACCCGGCCGCCGACCCGTAGAAGTTCCTCGTCGAGACCCATGCCCAACGTGCGTAGCCCGTTCATCGCGTTGCCCTGTACTCCGAGCCCGAATCCGGCAGCGCGCAGGTTTGGTGCGCGTTCGCACAGGGTGACATCTATGCCCGCCCGTTGCAGCGCAACGGCGGCGGCCAGACCGCCGATGCCAGCGCCGACAACGATCGCAGAGCGAGTACGAAGATCAGACATCGACCGGCACTCCGTAGGCGAACGCATCCAACTGGGTGTGGTCCTCGGTGGTCAGCATGTCGATGTCGCCGACCGCTACGGCCGGCTCGTCCAGTGCCCGCTCGATCAACGTCAAGACGTGACGCAGAGTGTCCTCGAAGCGATAGTTCACGTCGAAGACATCGTCAGCGTAGAACAGATCCACATCGAGCGAACCGTCTCGCTCGTGGTCGCGCACAATGATGTTGACGGCATCGAGGGAGTACCCCGATGCGAGCACGCCGGAGTCCTTCCAGTGCCGCGCTGCCTCTTCGGCGTCGGGAATCGTGAGGTATGAATACGTCACGTCGAACATCGGCGAGGCGCCCCCGGTGCCACCCTTCAGCGCTGTGACGATGTCTCCGTATGCGAACCGCTGTCGCGCTTGTAGTTCCCATACTTGTGTGGCGATTTGATCAGCGAGTTCGGCCATCGACAGCGCGTCGTCAACCGGAATCCTCAGTGGCAGCATGTTTGTCATGCAACCAACGGTGCGGAGGTCGGCTTCCGATATTCGATTGAGGAACGGGACGCCGAGGATGATGTCCTTGCCGCGATGTATTCGGCGGAGGTACTCGCCGATGGCCGCCGCGGTGAACGCGAAGATGGAGCGACCGGTGTCTCGCACCCGTCGGGCAGATTCGGGCGTAACGCGTAAGGTGTGGTGGTGCCGCCGCCGACTGTGCACTGATCCGCTGCGCGTAAACAACGCCGGCTGGACGTCGCGGTAGTTCTCGACGAAATAATCCCGATCGGTCGTCCAGGCGGGCGAAGAGCGGTATTCGCGCTCCGCGCTTGCGAAGTCCGCGTACTGCGGCGGCTCGTTTCCGCTGTCGTGCCCGGTGCCGACCAGCGACTCGTAATCGGTCAGCACCTGGCTCAGCGCGAGGTTGATGCCCCGCGCATCGGCCACGGCGTGGTGGAAACACGTATACATCAGGAACGAATCACGGCTATCAACGAGTACGGCGGCGCGTTCAGTGGGCCGTCAGGTGGCAGCATCCGTTCACGTTCCACGTCGATCCAACGCCGGCATGCCGTTGCAGGGTCGGTGTCACCGGTGAAATCGACGAACTCGAGCTCGGGCAGGTCGCTGCCCACGTGCTGGACGAACTCCCCGTCGCGAAGCTCAAACCGCAGCCGCAGCGCGTCGTTCCGGAAGTATGCCCGCCGCACACTCCCGCATGCGCTCCAGATCTACCGTGCCGTCGAGGCGCGCGTGGGCTACGACCTGTGCGATCGGAAGGTCCGGGTAGCGCGCGCTGACGGCGAGGATGTCGCGTTGGTAACCCGTCACCGGCCAGAACCCCTGGGGAGTCGAAGTGGCCACCTGCCGGCCGGGCTGGGAAATATCGGCGGTGTCGAACGCATCGCGAGATAGCGGGCCAACGCGGTCGACGTCGGATGGTCGAAGACGGCGGTGGTCGACAACTTCGAACCCGTCGCCGATTTGAGCCGATTCCGGAACTCGACGCGCCGAGCGAGTCGAACCCCAACTCCTTGAACTCCTGGTCCGTGCCCACCGCATCGGCGGAATCATGACCCCGAGCACCGCCGCGGCGTTCGAACGGACGATCGCCAGCAGTTCGGCTATCCGTTCGGACAGTGTCATCGCCGCAAGCCGCTGGCGGAGATCGGACGAGGATTCGGCGGCCCTAACGGGCTCCGCGGCGCGCCGCGCGTGTACGGACCAGGCTACGGAACATTGGAGGTAGACCACCGGCCGACGCCGAATGCGACTGGATGGTTGCGAGATCGAACTGCGCCGGCACGATGAAGCAACGTGGCTGCCTGAGCGCCGCATCAAAGAGTGCGAG
>CAVTEZ010000029.1:0-215485 GCA_963733755.1 uncultured Actinomycetota bacterium | reverse complement strand
CGCCATGGTCGTAAGGGTCTTTTTGGTCGACGACCACGAGGTTGTCCGCCGCGGAATCATTGAGTTGCTCGGATCGGATCCCGAGCTGGACGTCGTCGGCGAAGCCGGCTCGGTGGCCCAAGCGATGGCGCGGATACCGGCGGCGCGGCCCGATGTCGCCGTGCTCGACGTCCGCCTGCCCGACGGCAGCGGAGTCGAGCTATGCCGCGATTTGCTGTCGGATTTGCCCGACCTGCGCTGTCTGATGCTGACCTCGTTCACCTCCGATGAGGCGATGCTCGACGCGATTTTGGCCGGCGCCAGCGGATACGTTGTCAAAGACATCAAGGGCATGGAGCTGGCGCAGGCCATCAAAGACGTCGGTGCCGGCAAATCGCTACTGGACAACCGGGCCGCTGCGGCACTGATGGCCAAGCTTCGCGGCCCTGCCGAACGCACCGATCCGCTGCTTGGGCTCACCGATCAGGAGCGGACACTGCTCGGGCTACTCAGTGAGGGGCTGACCAATAAGCAAATCGCCGCCCGCATGTTCCTTGCCGAAAAAACTGTGAAAAACTATGTCTCGCGACTGCTGGCCAAGCTCGGAATGGAGCGGCGGACCCAAGCGGCGGTCTTCGCGTCCAAGCTAGACACCACCAACCGGCCGGACACGTAACTGAGACGGAGGTCTCACCCGGTGCCACCATGGTCGTGTGACCGAGCCAGTTGACGCGGTAGGCGGCGCGCATCCCCTACGCGATACGTTGTCGCAGTTGCGGCTGCGGGAGCTGCTGGCCGAGGTCCAAGAACGGATCACGCAGATCGTCGAGGGGCGCGACCGACTTGACGGCTTGGTCGAGGCGATGCTGGTGGTCACCTCGGACCTCGACTTGGACACCACGCTGCGCACGATCGTGCACACTGCCATCGAGCTCGTCGACGCCCGGTACGGGGCGCTGGGCGTCCGGGGGAGTGGACACGACCTGCTGGCGTTCATCTATGAGGGAATCGATGAAAAAGAGCGCGATCGGATCGGGCACTTGCCCGAGGGCCGCGGTGTGCTCGGAGTATTGATCGACGACCCGAAGCCGATCCGGTTAGACGACATCGCACAACACCCGGCTTCGGTGGGATTTCCCCCGAACCACCCGCCAATGCGGGCGTTCCTCGGTGTGCCGGTCCGGATCCGTGACGAGGTATTCGGCAACCTGTATTTGACGGAAAAAGCCAACGGGCAACTGTTCAGCGAAGACGACGAGGTGCTTGTTAGCGCGTTGGCCGCCGCTGCAGGGATCGCCATCGAGAATGCCCGCCTGTACGAACAATCCAGGGCTCGTCAATCCTGGATTGAGGCGACCCGCGATATCGCGACGGAGCTGCTGTCCGGGGCCGACCCGGCGAAAGTATTCCGGCTCATTGCCGATAAAGCCCTGAAATTGACTGAGGCCCAAGCGACTTTGGTCGCGGTTCCGGCCCTTGATGGCAAACCGCCCTCCGATGTGGATGAACTTCTGGTCGCCGAAATCGCGGGAAAACTACCCCCGCTCGGTGCGGCACCAACGATACCGGTCCGCGGAACCCCGGTCGGAGCCGTGTTTTTGGACCGAACTCCGCGGCGATTCGACAATCTCGACCTGAAGATCGGCGACGTGGAGATCGGTCCCGGTTCCGCGCTGCTGCTACCCCTTCGCGCCACCGACAAGGTCGCCGGTGTGCTAGTCGCACTGCGGCATGACCAATCAACGCCGTTCAGCCAGGATCAAGAAGAGATGATGGCCGCCTTTGCTGACCAGGCAGCGCTCGCCTGGCAGCTGGCCACCTCACAGCGCTTGGCGCGCGAACTCGATGTGCTGGCCGACCGCGACCGTATCGCTCGGGACCTGCACGACCACGTCATCCAACGCCTCTTCGCCGTCGGGCTTGCGCTGCAGGGGACCATCCCTCGGGCGCGATCGCCCGAAGTACAACAACGGCTCTCGGAGTATGTCGACGACCTGCAAGCGGTCATCGAAGAAATCCGGACGACGATATTCGATCTACATGGGCCAGCCACGGGAATGGCCCGGCTGCGCCAGCGGCTCGACGAGGCGATCGCCCAATTCTCGGACGGGACGTTACACATCACGACGAAGTTCATTGGACCTCTCTCGGTGGTCGATGCCACCCTGGCCGATCACGCCGAAGCCGTGGTGCGCGAAGCGGTCAGTAACGCCGTGCGACACGCCCACGCGACCACGCTCGCAGTCACCGTCAAGGTCGAAGACGAGCTGTCCATCGAAGTGGTGGACAATGGCCGCGGCATGTCCGGACGCACCAAACGCAGCGGCCTGGCGAACATCCATTATCGCGCACAGCAGGTGGGCGGGACATTCACCCTTGACACCTCCCCAATCGGAGGCACGTTGCTGCGGTGGTCCGCCCCGTTGCTCTAACCGACTTGCGCGATGGACTTACGCGCGCGACTCGCGTGCCACGATGACCGGCATCCGCGCTAACTGGGCAACGGTTTCGCTGACCGAACCTACCAACATTTCGGCGAATCCGCCGCGGCCACGACTGCCGACCACGAGCAGCTGGGCTTCCTCCGAGCGTTTGACGAGCTCACGTGCCGGCTGGTCGCGGACCACGACACGGTGCACATTCACGTCGGGGTACCGTTCTTGCCAGCCCGCTAGGCGCTCGGCCAGTACCTGTTCGCCCATCGACTGCGTTGCCGGCCAATCGACGCCGGGCCACTCCGACACATCAACATCGCTCCAGGCGTGCAGAGCGATCAACCCCACGTTTCGACGCGAAGCCTCCTCGAATGCGATCGCTGTCGCCAACTCGGATGCCGACGAACCGTCAATGCCGACCAACACCGGTGCCTGAACTGGATATGGCATCAACGGATCCTCATCGTGGATGATCGCGACCGGGCAGTGCGCGTGCCGGACCAGCGCGGTACTGACCGAACCGAGAATCCGGCCGGGCCACCGCCCACTGCCACGGGAGCCGGCGACTACCAGCTCGGCGTCTTTGGACAGGTCAACCAGTGTTGGAATGGCTGCCGACGACAAGACCTCAGTGTGGATCTGGGTGGGACCTGGGCGGTCGCAAGCATTTTCAACAACCTTGACCGCGTCATCAAGCAGTCGGCGCCCGTGTTCTTTCTGCCATTGCGCCAAGCCCGGGGGCAGCGGCGTGTTCCACCATGTGGTTAAGTTCGGCGAAACGGCGTGCACGAGCGTGAGCGAGACATTACGTCGCTCGGCATCGCGCGCCGCCCAATCCACCGCTACCTTGGCAGCCGGCGAGTCGTCCACACCGACGACGATCCCCAAATGCGCGTTGCGCGAGGGCATGGCTTCTCCTGTCGGGCCGTGGGTACCAAAGGGTGCACAGCAACGGTATCGGCGGCGGGCATGGCGGGTCAGGGTCATTCGTCACTTGCGATGTGGCCATAGGACCCGCAAGTGTGCAACGTCAGGTTGCGTGCGGCCGTCAGGAAGTCCTCTGAACTGGAGTCTTTCGGCTCTGGCGGCTGCCACCTGTGCCGGGCCACGCTGGATTCATATTGTTTAGCCCACAGAAAGCTGGTGTTCCGATGAGCGCTCACTTCCCGGATCACGAGACCGTCTACACGGCCTTATCGCTGGCAACCCGTGCGCCGTCGGTGCACAACACACAGCCGTGGCGGTGGCGGGTGGGCTCGGACAGTCTGCACCTATATGCCGAGCGCGGGTTACATCTACCCAGCACCGACCCTGACGGCCGTGACCTCATTCTGAGCTGCGGTATTGCCCTGCACCACTGCGTGGTGGCACTCGCGGCGCTCGGGTGGCAATCGAAGGTTCACCGGCTACCCAACCCCGATGAATCCGAACACCTTGCCGCCGTGGAGGTTTACCGTCGTCCAGCTAGTGAGGTTGACATCACGCTGGCGGCGGCGATCCCTCGGCGGCGCACCGACCGGCGCCATTACAGCTCGTGGAGCGTGCCTTCCAACTACATCGCCCTGATGGGTGCTCGCGCAGCGCGCGCCGGGGTAATGCTGCGTCAAGTCGAGGCGTTGCCGCGATTACAACATATTGTGTCGCAAGCGGTTTGGCGACACGCGACCGACCACGATTACTTGACGGAGCTGACCACTTGGAGTGGACGATACGCATCACTGGCCGGCGTGCCGGCTCACAATGCACCGCAGTCCGACCCAGCCGCGCCGGTACCGCCGCGGCTCTTCGCCGGTCCTGCACTGGCGCAGCCACCTGGCACCGACTCGGTCCACGACAACGCCGCCGTGTTGGCGCTAGGCACCAAAGACGACAGCACGCTGGCGCGGCTGCGCGCCGGCGAGGCCACCAGCCTGGTGCTGCTGAGCGCAACCGCGCAAGGATTGGCGAGCTGCCCAATCACCGAACCGCTGGAGATCAGCGAGACGCGCGATGCCGTGCAGATCGAGGTTTTCGGGATCAGCGGGTTCCCACAAATGTTGCTGCGCGTCGGCTGGGCTCCGGTCAACGCCGACCCATTACCGGCGACTCCGCGCCGCCCACTAGAAGATGTTGTTGAATACCTGGATGGATCAGCCTTCAGCTGATGCCGCTATGGTTCAGTCAGACTCAGGCTTGAGTTCAGGCAAATCGATGTCCAGGTGCACGACGCCACTGTCATAGCTCTTGTGTTGCGGATGCAAGCCGGGGTCGTCGAGCACCTTGAACATCAAGTGATTCGTGGTCAAGACGTCTGCGACCAAGTGCCGGATTCCGTTGGCGTGGGCAATGTGACCGAGCCGCCGAAGCAAAACGGTTCCTACTCCGCGCAAGTGATCGTTGTGGGCCACGACGACAGCGACCTCCGCGGTTGCCGGTCTATCGCAGACCACGTAGCTCGCGACGCCGATCAACGTTCCGGATTCGAAGGCGCCCAGTGCGTAGTCCTCACTGCTGCAGTCAGTGAGCTTGTCGGCCAGGGTTTTCAGATGGGCAGGGTGCATCGTGAAGAATCTCAGGTAGCGTTCGCGATCGCTGAGCGTGTCATGGAGCGCGTTGACCGCGTCGATATCCGCCGGTTCGAGCCGCCGCACCTGCACCGTGGCGCCATCCCGAAGCGTCGAGGTGAATACCTCGCCCACGACTCTGCTTCCGGTCATTGTCGGCCCACCTGGGTATTGCGCTTGTAGCTACTAGGATCGGACGATCAACACCGAGCAATCGGCGTGTCCGAGGATGGGATGGCGATGCGGCCCGATGAGACGCGCGACCTGATCTGTGTCGCTGCAGCCGATCACTGCGAGCTGTATCCGCCTATCGCTCATAGCATCAAGGAAATCGGCGATGCCGGTTCGGGTGGCGGCGGCGTGGATTTTCACACTCGGGTACCGCTGATTCCAGAACTGTACCCGCCGGTCCAGCTCGTCAGAGGGCACCTCACCGAGGTCGTCTCGCCACAAGCCGAGAGCAAGGACCGGTGCGTGACGCAGCTGGGCCTCTACCACCGCCTGCTCGACAACGTCGTCGTTGCCGGGTGAATGGTTGACTGCGGTCACGATCATGGCGCTGTCAGGCTTCGGCCGCCTCTGCTGACGGGGATGATCGCGACTGGACAATGGGCAGCTTCGGCAAGCTGTGCGGCAGTGGAACCCAGTAACGCCCGCGCGAAGCGTGCGATGCCCACCGAGCCGACGCAGACCATGTCGGCGTCGCGGGATTCGGCGATAAGTGTCGATGCGGGGTCGCCCCGCAGAATCGCGGTTTCGACCTTGACGGGTTTTCCGGTGGTCGCCACCGCAGCGGAGGCCATGCTCAACGCGGTCTCCCCGTATTCGAGTTCCATCCGCTCATTGTCGACCGACACGATAGTTGCTGGTTCGACTTGCTCATGGATCACATGGATGAGGCGCAGCTCGGCCTCTCGGCTGACGGCTTCATCGATTGCCCATTCAGCGGCCCGGATCGCCGCCTGTGAGCCGTCAATGCCGACGACGATAGACCGTTGTGATGTGTTCGAATCGCCCATCGCTGTTACCGTCAACTTTCGAGCCGTAAAACTTCGGAGAGCGGTCGCCGCGGTGTGGGTGGCGGCGTTTTTTCGGTGACCGGCACGATGCCCACCCGGACCACGACTTGGGGAACGGCGTCATGGTCCATGAGCGACTGGATGAGTTCGCGGGTGACGGCGACCTCGGTGAGGTGCGTTACCGGGCAGGTGGCGAGGCCTTCCAACGTGCATTCCAGCAAGACCGCTGAGAGCGCTTCGCCAGAAGCCAACGCGTCGGCGCGACTATGGCCGTCGGTGGAGAGCAGCAGGATTTTGGCGTGGTCTTCGGGTATCTCGGCGCGTCTTTCGGGCTGATGGGTGAGGGGGAACACCCGATCTACGCCGACTCGGTCACCCTCGGCTGCCGAAATCAGCGCACTATACGGGATGCCCTCTGATGCCTCGAATGGTGCTGTCCACCAATGTAGTTCGTCATTGTAAACCGGGTTGTAAAACCGCAACGACTCGGCAATCTGCGCTGCCTCCACGAGTCGCGGACGCAAATCGTCGGGGAGGATGTCCACGTGCACGCCTGCTTGGTCGACCGTGCTGCCCACTACTGGTTCGAGGGGTTGACATTCTGTTGGTGGGCTGAACGGCAGCCGGTCGGTGCGACGCATCCAGATGGCGCTGGCGCGACGTCGATCTCGGTCCGTCACACCATCCATCGGGGAGAATTCGATCGACGCCAGGTGGTTCGGGTTTTTGGGGTCAGGAAACCGGTCGACTTTCGCCTGCCACCCGGCCGCGGCCATCGCTACCCGAAGATGATCGAGGGTTGCGCCGCAACTGATGAGGGCCTCCCGCGCGGAATGGTCGGTGTTCGTTATTCGACCTGGATCAAGGAATAAGCGGAGTTGGCCACCGTCGAACAGCCACTGCCAGGGTTGGCTGTTGTGCAGTGACGGGGCGCGGCACGCAGACGACACCGCGTCCTTGATGACTTCGGTCTCCACAACGGTGGCAGGCATCTGTCGACCTCCCGATCTTTACCTGCATCCAGGGTTCTCCGAGAAGCCTGGCAGCGGCAGGGCCATTGGTCCTCGATCCGGGCGCCATCGGGCCATGCCCGAGTGCTGAGTGGTCAGCCGAACCGGCCGGAAATGTAGTCCTCGGTGGCCTTTTGGTCAGGCTTGGAGAAAATCTTCTCGGTGTTGTTGATTTCGATCAGCCGCCCGGGCTTGCCGGTTGCCTCCAGGTTAAAGAACGCGGTCTGATCGCTGACGCGAGCAGCCTGCTGCATGTTGTGGGTAACGATGACGATGGTGTACTGCTGCTTGAGCTCTGCGATCAGATCCTCGATTGCCAGCGTCGAGATGGGGTCAAGCGCGGAGCAGGGTTCGTCCATCAGCAGTACGTCGGGCGAGACGGCGATCGCCCGGGCGATGCAGAGCCGCTGCTGCTGGCCACCGGACAGGCCCCCGCCGGGCGTGTCCAGCCGATCTTTCACCTCGTTCCACAGGTTCGCCCCGCGCAACGACCGTTCGGCGAGCTCGTCGAGGCCTTTCTTCTTGTGTGTCCCTTGCAGTTTCAATCCGGCGACCACATTGTCGCGAATCGACATGGTGGGAAAGGGGTTTGGCCGCTGGAACACCATCCCGACGATGCGGCGCACAGCAACCGCGCTGATCTGCTTGCCGTAGATGTCACAGCCGTCGAGCAACACCGATCCTTCCACCCGCCCCCCCGGGGCGGTCTCGTGCAGACGGTTCAGGGCCCGCAGAACAGTCGACTTGCCGCACCCGGATGGTCCTATCAACGCGGTGACACTCCGCGGATTGACCGTCATGTTGAGGTCGGCCACCGCCTTGAAGGAGCCGTAGTAAATGTTGAGATCCCGCGCCTCCAGCCGTTTTGCACCCCTGCGCAGCCGAAGGACGCTGTCCGTTGCCGGCTCCGTCGCTGGGGGTGCCGGCGGGGCTGCGTGCTGGGTACTCCCGATCGCCGCGCCATCCGTTGTCACGTTGATGTCCCGTGTCACGCGATCCTCCTGTGGTGTCATTCGCTTTCAGACCCGGCTGAACACTGAAGCCGAGTCCTCATGCTCTAGGTTCGGTGACACGTCCGCGACCAACGCTGGTCCGGCTGGCGATCCATCGGGCCGCCACGGTGAACAGCAGGACCAACGCCACCAAAGTCAGTGCTCCCGCCCAGGCACGGGCTTGGGCGGCTTTGTACCCGGTTATGGCGTTGCCGAAGATCTGCAAGGACAGTGTCGACATGCGCTTGGTCGGGTTGAGTTCGATGAACAGGTCGTTGCCGAGCGCAGTCAGCAGCAGCGGCGCTGTTTCTCCCATGGCGCGCGCAAACGCGAGCATGATCACCGGTGATGATTCCTGAGCTGGCGCTGGGAAGTACGATCGACATAATGGTGCCCGCCTTGGTGGCGCCCAGCGCGAACGAGGCTTCACGCAGTTCGCGGGGCACGAGTCGCAGCATCTCTTCGGTTGAGCGGATCACCAGCGGCAACATGACCAGTCCGAGGGCTATTCCTCCGGCGATGCCGGAGAACCCGAAGAACACCACCCACATCGCGTAGACCAGTGCGCCGGTGACGATCGTTGGCACGCCGACCAGGATGTCGGTGAGAAAGCGTGTCACCCGGGCCAGTTGGCCTCCGTATTCCACCAGATAGATCGCTGCCGCGATACCGACGGGCATCGACAGCAGCGTCGCGATGCCGGTGACGATGAGGCTTCCGATGATGCCGTTGAGGAATCCGCCGCCCGGCTGGCTGGGATTGCCGGGCGGGGTCTGGGTGAGGAACTCCGGGCCCAGGTACTTCAGCCCTTGTCCAGCGACGTAGACGAGCACCCAGGCCAGCACGGCGACGGTGGCGATCATGACCAGTAGCAGTACGGCGTGCATGAACAGGTTGGTGATTTGGCGGCGGCGCTCCCCGGGGAACGCGTCGAGCTCGGACAGTTCCTCGAGTGGTTCTTCGTCGATCGTCATGCTCACGCGATGTGCTCCGAAACCCGGCCGACGATGCGCTTGCCGATCATGTTGACGAGCAATGACAACAACAGCAACCCGAAGGCGACCACGAACAGTGAATCCAGATGGAAAGGCTGGTTGGCTTCGGTGAACTCATTGGCGATGACGCTGGGCATGGTGGATCCCGCGCGCATAATCCCGTGCGGGATGGTCAACACGTTGTTGCCGATCAGCATGGTCACCGCGATCGTTTCGCCGAACGCGCGGCCCAGACCCAGGATCGCGGCGCCGACGATCCCCGAACGCGATCGCGGCAACACCGCGAGGCGCAGCATCTCCCATTTGGTCGCGCCGAACGCCAGCGCGGCTTCCTTTTCGGCGACGCGGTGCGGTGTCGAAGACTTCCCGACAAATCGCGGTGACGATGGGCAGCACCATGATCGCGAGGACCACGCCGGCCGCGAACACGGAATATCCGAAAAATGGGCCCTGAAACAACCAGCCGATCACCGGGATTCCCGACACCGACGTCAACCCGCGACCGATCGGCCCCAGCGCGGGGATCAGCGCGAACACCCCCCAAAAGCCGTAGACCACGCTTGGGATCGCCGCGAGCAGGTCGACCAACGATGACAACGGTCGGCGAAGCACCGCTGGTGACAGATTGGTGATGTAGAGGGCCACCGCGATCGCGACCGGCACCGCGATCACCATCGCGACCAGCGAGGTCACCACGGTCCCGTAGATGAACTGCAGGATCCCGTAAGGATTCGGCTTGGATGAGGTGGCCACTGCCTCCGATGGCGCCCAGCGAGCGTGAAAAAAACTCAGCGGCCCGTAGTGCGACAGAGCCGGCCACGCCCTGATCAGAAGGAACACTGCCGTGGCCACCAAGACCGCGATCACGGTCAGCGCCGCGGCGGCCATCAGCCGCGCGAACAGCCCATCGGTGAACTCGGCCGTCCGATGATCGCTCCGACGTGTCGGGCGGGGCTAGGACTTCCGCGGTCAAAACTTCCCCTTTGGGGCATCCGGGATCATTTTCCGACCGGGCCGCCGTTGAGGGTGATCTTTTGAACCATGCCCACTGCCAAACCCTGCAAATCCTTGCCCAACGGAGCGTAGTTGACGCTGGCAGCATCGTCCTGACCCGTAGATAGGGTCCAGGAGAAGAAGTTGACCAGCGCCTTTGCCTTCGCCGCGTCGGTCTGGTTCTGATACACCAGCGCGTAGGTGGTGCCGGTGATCGGGTAGGCGTGGGGATCGGGCCCGTCGGTCAGGCTTACCCGTAGGTCCGGCGGGTAGGCGATGCCTTGGGTGCCGGCGGTGATGGTGGCGACGCAGGGCTGAATGAAGTTGCCGGCCTTGTTTTTCACGAGGCCGTAATTGAGGTTCTGCGCCAACGCGTAGGCCAACTCGACGTAGCCGATGCTTCCGTCGGTCTGGTTGATCACCCCGGAAACGCCCTCGTTGCCCTTACCGCCGATGCCCACTGGCCACGCGATGTCCTTGCCGAAGCTCCTATCGGAGCCGCCGAGGGCTTGCACCCAGGTCGGGCTTTCCTTGGTCAGAAAGTCCGTCCACACCGCGGTGGTGCCGGAGCCGTCCGAGCGGTGGGCCACCGCGATCGGCTGGTCGGGAAGATTCGCGCCCGGATTCAGCGCGACCAGCGCCGGGTCGTTCCATTTGGTGATCTTGCCGGCGAAGATCTTGCCCAACGTGTCACCGTCGAACTTCAGGCCGGTTTGGACGCCCTTGACGTTGTAGGTGGGTACGACGGCGCCCAGCGTCAACGGGATGTGCAGGATCGGGCCGAATTTCGCGGCCGTCAGCTCGCTGTCCTTCATCGGGGTATCGGATGCGCCGAAGTCGACCGTGCCGGCGATGATCTGCTGCACACCGCCGCCGGAGCCGATCGGCTGATAGGCGACCTGCACCCCATCGGATTCTGAGTAGTTCTTGGTCCACACCGACATGACCGGCGCCACGAACGTCGACCCGGCACCCGACAAACTGGTCGCACCGCCGTCGATCTTCGGGATCGTCCTGGGGTAGCCGGGTTTGGCAGCCGCCTCGCTGACCACAAATCTGGCCCGCAATGTTCTGCTGGGCGCCGCTGGCGGCCCCACCGCCACTGGTGCTTCCACACCCGGTCAGACTCGCTGCAACAATGGCGACCACGCGGTGATCGTCATGTTGCGGAGGAACATCAACGCCTCCTGATCCCGCGATGCGCGTGCATCCTATTTCATCGAAGACCCTCGACATGAACACGCGGCGTTTCAAACCTGGCAGGGAAATGAACACCCCGGCCAGTTGTTGCTGCCGGTCACGCCGCTTGCGACAACTACGACAGCCCCGCCCTGGCTGGCCAAATGACCGGCCAACTTTGACGTTTCTTTGCGGGCGTCCGCGCAGTGCGGTCATTGACTCGGTGCATGTGCTCAGCCAAGTCCCAACTCCAGATCTGCTGTCGAACAATCGCATTCGCGGATTACTAGTTACTTCGACCTGAAAAAAAGATAACGGTGAGTGCTCAATCCTGTTCTGCTCCTACAGAATCGACGTGGTCAATGCTGAGGCGGCGACGGTGGTGCCGACTAGGCTCTCGGCCGGCCGAGTCACGATCACCGGCACACCAACGGATTGAACAACTGCGTTGCTGACCGACCCCAAGAGCGCGCGGATTAGGGCATTCCGCCCGTGACTCCCGACGACGACAAGCTGTGCGGATTCAGATGTTTCGACGAGCGCGCGGGCTGGTCGATCGCAAACGAGCAGCTTGCTCACAGTCACGTCGGGATAGCGTTCTTGCCAACCCGCCAGCGCCTCGGTCAGAAGGCGCTATTTCTTCTGCCTTTAGTGCCGGCCAATGATTCGTGGCGAAAATGCCTAAGACCGAGTACCGCATTCTATTAACGCGGGCAAACTGCGGATAGGCGCCGAAGCAAAAGCGGTTAGGGTCGAACAATAAGCACCGAGCACTCGGCGTGCCCGAGGATGGGGTGGCTATGTGGCCCAATGAGACTCGCGACCTGATCTGTATCGGCGCTGCCGATTACGGCGAGTTGTATCCGGCTACTACTCACGTCAAGGAAGTCGGCGATGCCGGTTCGGGTAGCGAGAGCGTGGAACTGGACGCTGGGATAGCGCTGCTCCCAGACGCGCACCCGGCGCTCCACTTCGTCATGGGGCATCTCACCGAAGTCTTGTTGCCACACCCCAAGTGCAAGCACCTGCGCGTGACGCAGCTGAGCCTCTTTGATCGCCTGCTCGACGACGTCGTCATTGCCGGGTGAATTGTTTACCGCGACCACGATCAAATCAATGTCGGGCTTTGCCCGGTGCTGCCGGGTGCGGATGATCGCGACCGGGCAATGCGCGCCTTCGGCGAGTTCGGCGGCCGTGGAACCGAGTAGTGCCCGCGCGAAGCGTCCGATGCCCGTCGAACCGATGCACACCATTGCGGCGTCGCGGGATTCGGCTAGAAGCACCGCCGCAGGATTGCCATGAAGAATGGCAGTCTCGATTTTGACGACTTTCCCGTCGGCTGCCACCGCCGCGGCGGCTATCCTCAGCGAGGCCTCCGCGTATTCAACCTCCATCCGGACATTACCCACGGACGCGGGCGGGGCCGGCTCGGCCTGCCGCGGGATCACTTCGACTAATCGCAGCGGGACCTCTCGACTGACAGCTTCATCGATCGCCCATTCCGCAGCCTGGATCGCTGCTTGCGAGCCGTCGATGCCGACGACGATCGGCAATTGTGTTGTGGTCGAATCGCGCATCGCTATTCCCCGTAACCCCTGAGTCGTAGAACCGCTGAGAGTGGGCGCCGCGGCGTGGGCGGCGGCAGTTTCTCGGTGACCGGAACCACGCCGACACGGATGAGGACTTGCGGTACGGCGTCATGGTCCATCAGCGAGCGGATGAGTTCGCGGGCGACGCCGACCTCGGTGAGTTGCGTGACCGGACAGGTCGCCAGGCCGGCCATCGTGCATTCCAACAATGCTGCGGAAAGCGCTTCACCGGCAGCCAACGCGTCGGCGCGAGTGTCGTCGTCGGTCGACAATAGCAAGACCTTGGCGTGGTCTTCGGGAACTTCCAGGCGTCGTTCGGGTCGACGAGCGACCGGGAATACCCGCCCGACTCCGACGCGGTCACCTTCGGCCGCTGAGACGAGGGCACTATAAGGGATTCCTTCCGATGCCTCGAATGGCGCTGTCCACCAGTGCAGTTCGTCATGGTAGGGAGTGTCGTAGATTCTCAGCGACTCCGCGATCTGGGCGGCCTCTTCGAGACGTGGGTGCAAGGCGTCGGCGATGACCTCTAGATGAACGGCGTGCCGGTTGGCGCTGCTGGCCACCACGGCTTCGATGGACTGCCATTCGTTTACTGCGCTGAACGGCAGGCGGTCGGTGCGACGTGCCCCGATGGCGCTGGCGAGCCTCCGATCTCGTTCGGTCACGAATTCCGTCGGAGTGAACTCGATCGATGCCAGGTGATTGGCACTGTTGGGATTGGGCAATCGGTCGATATGAGACTCCCACCCGGACGCGGCCATCGCTACCCGCAGATGGTCGAGCGCAGCGCCACAACTGATGAGTGCTTCTCGTGCGGAGCGGTCGGTGTCCAGTACTCGACTTGGATCGAGAAACAACCGCAGTTGTCCGCGGTTGAACGCCCACTGCCAGGGCTGGCTGTTGTGTAGTGACGGCGCGCGGCACGCTATCCGCACCGCTTCCTCGATGACGGCGGTTTCCACTGCGGTAGTTGACATCTGTCGACCTCCCGATCTTTTACCTGTCTTCAGGGTTCTCTGCGACGCCAGGCGGCAGCAGGGCCATAGGTCCCTGATCCCGATGCCATCGGGCCATAGGTAGGCGATGGTCGATTTGTGGGCCAATCCCGCCCCGAAGAAAGACCGAGTCCGCTGCCCAAAGCTCCGTGGTCTTCAGATGCCGCACCGGTGTCAACAGGCAGGCGGCGCACGGACAAAGAGACCAATAACCCTCTAGGTGAGGACTAAAGCCTCACGACTGGCGATCCGACTCTGCATAGCGTGTTCTTCGACGAAAGGACATCAAATGCTCACCGAGCGTTACGGCATCATCGTCGGCGTCGACGGCTCGCCGGCGTCCGACTCCGCTGTCGGCTGGGCTGCACACGATGCGACCATGTGCGGCGAATCGCTCACGCTGACACAAGTAGAAAAGCCGGCCGGTCCGACATGGTCGCAGGCCGTTCAATCCGCCCGCAGGCCGGTGATCATGGCGCGTCCCTCCCGGTAGCCAAGCGCCGCAATAGACAACACAGGAGTGCAGATGTTCGAGATGTGTCCACCGAAATCGGTCGTCGTTGGGATCGACGGGTCGCAGGCTGCTGTTCGGGCGGCGCGATGGGCAGTCCACGAGGTTGCCGGCACTGAGGCCCCGTTGCGGCTGCTTTACAGCAGGGAACTGACTCTCGGCACTGACCGAAGCACATGCCACGAACTACTAGCGGCGGCAGAGGACGCGGTTTACGACGCCTATGCCGCCGTCGAAGCAACGGGAAAGTCAGTCAAAGTCGAGATCGACATCCTCGAAGGGCGCGCGATACCCGTCCTGATCGATGCTTCGGAATCCACCCGACTGCTCTGCATCGGTAACGATGAATCCGGCAATGCCTGCAGCACTGGGTTTGGTTCGACCGCAGCGAAACTGGTGCAGTCTGCGCATTGTTCCGTAGCAGTCGTCAGAGGTGAACACCACGCGGAGCTGACCGATGATCGGATCGATTGTGGCCCTTGTTGACGGAACGCCCGACGACGATGCCGCCGTTGAGTGGGGTTTCGAGGAGGCCACGCGGAGGAATGCTCCCCTGGTGCTGATGACCGCCTACCGGACAGCATTCGATCTCCTTCAACAGGATTGGATCCTTCGCGACCACGATCGACGGATGCGGGCGGCCCTCGATCACCATGTCGCGGCTAGAGGGCCGCGCTATCCCGAGGTGCACCTAGGCACCGTCACGGCGTTAGGCACCTTCCTCGCCTACCTTGCCGATCACGCCGCGACCACTCAACTCGCGATAGTCGGCGCGCACCACACGAGCGAGATCTACCAACTTGTTGGCCCGTCCGGAACCGATGCAATGCACCGCAGCGACTTCTCTCTGCTTGTCGCGCGCTAGCCATGATTGGCACCGCCGGTTTGGCGGACCCGGTCGATGTGTGACTGCTCAGGTAACGCCTGCTCGGTGTCACGTTGGTGCTGACCGAAACTCACCCAACGCCATCGAAACCGCTCCAGCAAGCGGTCAATATCGGCCCGCGTTCCACCGTCGCTGCGGCAACACCAACAACTATGCCGGCAGTGGACACGATTCCCATCGTTGGCCCCTAACACTCCAGCGCGTAGCCAATTCAACTTCGAAGACACAGAACCCGCATGGGGTTCAGCAGGATGAAATGGAGTCCGCGCGAGCGTAACCGCAGACGCCAAAATCGCGGGACGCCAGGAAATTTAGCCTCACAGACTCGACGGCTGACGCTCAAACAGAAAACCGATCATTGCGAACTGTTCGTGCGCCCACCGTCATCCTCGACAAGGAATCGAATCTCCCGATCCCACTGGGCGTTCTGCATGCGCTTGACGTGGGCATGGACCATGGCCACCACGTGCGCGACCGCCACCGCGACGATCAACCACCCCACCAGTGCCGCGGTCCATGCATCCTTATCTGCGCGCGCTATCGGGGTCGGTTGATCAACTACATTGCCATGAGCATCGACCCAGATTTGCAGCTGTTCACCGGCTTTGACTGCGTATTGCGAGGCGATCACGCCGGCATGGTTAATGCCACCAACCTGCCATCGGGTATACACCGTGAAGGCTGTTGTTTCGGCTGAACCTGTCGGCGTGCTGTCATCAACGGCGTTGGCCGCCAAGACATGTCGGGTTCGAGCCTGTTCGAGATAGTTCTGGGTCTCGGTGTCGTGGATCATCGTGCCGATTACCCCTGCGCAAGCGGTGGCGACGAGAACCAGGAAAACGGCCAGGGCGGTGACCGCCGCTTCGACACGGTCGCTGGTCCGCACGAGGGGATTGCGGCTGAAGAGCCGAAGGACCGGCCACGTCAGGGGCCGGATCACGAAACTTTCCATAACAACCTCACCACGGGCTATTTGCGACGTTGCATACAGCGTCGCGCTCCAGAAATGCCGCTCGTAGAGTCCAATGTCCAATGGTTAAAGGCCCTACGGCACCTGTGCTGGGGCCGGCTTCTGCATAGCGTCATGCGTGTTGATGTCCGTGTCGGATCAGGAGCAGGCAATGAACAGTGCAGAGTCACCTGGACCGGTCGTGGTTGGAGTCGACGGCTCGGACGCGGCCATTGGAGCAGCCGAATGGGCGGCCAGGGAAGCGGTCCATCACGATGTTCCGCTTCGGCTCGTTTACGTCGTCCAGATCCCTGACGGGCCAATGAGCTCCGATCGTGCCGATGCTGCCGAGCATGACTATGCCGAGAGCTCGTTGCGCGCGGCTCGTCTGGCGGTGGAGGAAACCGGCCTACCGGTCAAGATCGACACCGCCGTGCTGTACGGCGATGTCGATTGTGCACTGGTTGCCGCGTCGAGCGGCGCCACCCTCATCTGCGCCGGATCGGTGGGGATCGGTCGAGTGGCCAACATGGTACTCGGGTCGACCGCGGCGATTCTTGCCGAGGAAGCGCACTGCCCGGTGGCGATTATTCGGCGCGATGAGAAATTGCCGCCTTTGGGGGCCGGGTTCATCGCGGTGGTCGTCGATGACAGGCCTGGCAACCGCGACGTCGTGCGTTGCGCGATGGAGGAGGCTCGACTGCGACAAGCTCCCGTGCTTGCCTTATGCGTCGGGCGCAGAGCGCTTTTCGAGAGAAGCCGGGACAAGTTTTACCGGCGCCTCGACGGCTTGCTGCGGCGTTTCCCCGACGTCGAGGTTGAGGTCGTGACGACCCGACTGGGTGTGACGCGGTATCTCCAGGAGCGCATCGGCGCGGTCCAGTTGATCGTTATCGACAGCGGAGATGCCGGCCGGGTGACTCAGTTAGTGGGTCCGCACGGCCTGCCGATCCTTCGCCACGCCGACTGCTCTGTGCTCATCGTGCGGGGCCAACGACAGATGAGGGCGTAACGGGCCGTAAGAGGTGGACAACGTCTATCCGAGCGTCGACCATCCGCTGTCGAAGCTCAGCGGCATGATCGCCCCGCTCGTCGACGCGTCGATGACATCCATGACCCCGAATGGCCACCGTGTCCTGCTGAAACTGGTAGGGGTGCTCCGCCGTTCGGGGTCGCACATATCCGAAACATAAAGCCGCTAAGCGCATCGATCTGGCGTCATTGGACCTCGGGACCATGCTGCCGAAATGCCTTTGGTGCTGGGACCTCGGCGTGGTGAGAAGTGCGACCGAAGCACTTCCAACCGGTTTCATTCGGCTCTACTAGCCGCATCAGGGTAGTGGTCAGATCAATTTCAAGGCTGATCGAGGAGGCCACGATGAGGTTCATCCACTTGACGTTGCATCGGCGCCATCGGGATGTGTTGTCGAAGACGACGATGTACTACGTTAGCGATCGGTTGCATGACCGGCGCGCAGTCCAGGTGCCTGGACATCAGATTGCCTCCATAGTGCCGGCTTGGCTCGCGGAGTTGGCCGCCGACAGTCCCTTGGTTGAAGATCTCGCACGAGCAGTGCGCGACGGTGACTGGGCGTCAACCTGCGCTGTGGGTAACCAGCTATCAGTAGCTGTGAGCCTTGCAGCCGCAGCTTAGTTTTAGCGGATCTCCGAAACGGGCGGTCTGTCGAATCGCCGAATGTCCTGCCGTGTTCGGTGGTCCGGTGAGGTTCATTGATGACTGATCGAGAACGCAACGCTCAGTGGGAGCGTGAGCTCAGATGCCTGGAAGAAGACGGCGGCCGAACGAACCAGCGCTGACGATTGTCGGACCTTAGGTCATGGGCCTTTGCCTCTATGCAGCGCATGCGTATGGGTGGATGATACGTCGATGAACGAGCTTCCATAGCGAGGAGTATGAAATGGTGTCGACTACAACGAAATACGGAATGTTAGTTTGTGTTGATGGGTCGGCGGCATCTGACGCTGCGGTAGCCTGGGCAACCCGCGAGGCCATCATGCGGTACCTGCCTATCACGCTGCTGCACGCTGAGGCTCCAGTTCTAGTCAGTTGGCCAGTGGGTCCGCTGTATAAGGACATGCCCGAATGGCAGAAAGAAAACGGACAGCACGTTATCGACCAGGCCCGAAAGACGCTGAGCGCTAACCTGGGCGAGTCTAAGCTGCCCGAAATACACACCGAAATGGTGTATTCCAGCGTTGTGCCGACGCTGATTGATGCTTCCAAAGCGGCGTGGATGATCGTCGCCGGTAGCCAGGGACTGGGTGCGTTGGGCCGCCTGCTGCTCGGCTCGGTCACTACGGCACTGATGCACCATGCGCATTGCCCGGTCGCGATTATTCATTCCGGTGAAACCGCGGCCGCTGACTCCAATGCGCCTGTGCTACTGGGCATCGACGGATCTCCTGCGTCGGAAGCGGCCACGGCCCTGGCCTTTGATGAAGCTTCCCGCCGAGGGGTCGGGCTGTTGGCGTTGCACGCGTGGAGCGACGTGGGAGTGTTTCCGATGCTAGGGATGGACTGGCGGGATAGCGAGCGTAAAGGGCAGGAGATCCTCGCCGAGCGCCTCGCCGGCTGGCAAGAGCAGTATCCCGATGTGCACGTCGAGCGATTGCTGTTCTGTGATAAGCCTTCCTGGTGGTTGCGTGAGGAGTCTGAACGTGCCCAGCTGGTGGTAGTCGGTAGCCACGGGCGCGGGGGGTTTCCCGGCATACTTCTGGGTTCGGTCAGCTCCGCTGTCGCTCAATCGGTAACAGTCCCAGTGATCGTGATTCGCGGCAATTGACAAGACGCCCATCGTTGCGCGGCAGGGACTTTGGTCCTTCCACGTTGTAGACATTCGGCAGGCGCTTGACCCCGACCGCGTCGGCTAGTTTCATGGCTTATGACCTATGTAATCGGCACAGCGTGCATAGATGTGATGGATAAGTCCTGTGTTCAGGAATGCCCAGTCGACTGCATCTACGAGGGTGCCCGGACGATGTACATCAACCCCGACGAGTGCGTGGATTGTGGGGCTTGCAAGTCGATTTGCCGCCTCGACGCGATCTACTGGGAGGGCGATCTGCCCGACGAGCAGCAGTATCACCTCGATGACAATGCTGGCTTCTTCCGCCAGGTGCTCCCGGGTCGCACTGCCCCTCCGGGCTGTCCGGGTGGTGCGCCGGTGTGGGGCCAATCGGCGTTGACACGCCGTTGATAGCCGCGGTGCCTGCACCCAGCGAGTGATCGTTCCAAATCGCGATTCACGTGCTGAGCGGTGTGAAAGCTCCACCGGCTCTGCCGCCGGTTGGTCGTTTCGATAATAGGGCCTTTCGGCCGCGCGGATCGGGACTTCTGGCTCCTGACTGACGGTAACCGGGCTCATAGGGTTCTAGTCGTACGAAGTGGATGCCGTCGTCGACTGGTAACGGCGACAGAGAGATTGGATGATCGTGATGAGCCAGAGCATGACAGTTTTTGCGGTTATCGCGGTTGCGTCGCTGCTGCTCTTGCTTACCGCCTCGATCCGGGTGGTGCAGCAGTATCAGCGCGGTGTGCATTTCCGTCTCGGCAGGGTCATCGCGGTTCGTGAACCGGGACTGCGCCTGATCATCCCGGTCATCGACCGCATGTGGCGGGTTTCGATGCGGATCGTGACCATGCCGATTCAATCGCAGGGCATCATAACCCGCGACAACGTCAGCGTCGACATCGCCGCGGTCGCGTACTTCCGCGTCATCGATGCCCGCAAATCGGTCGTAGTGATCGAAAACGTCGGTGCCGCAATAGATCAAATCGCGCAGACGACTCTGCGCAATGTCGTGGGACAACATTCCCTCGATGAGGTCCTCGCCCAAACGGAGAAGATCAACGCCAGCATCCGCCAGATCCTGGACACCACCACCGTGGAATGGGGCGTGGAGGTGACCCTCGTCGAACTCAAGGACATCCAGCTTCCAGACAGCATGAAACGCGCCATGGCCCGCGAGGCCGAAGCCGAGCGTGAGAAGCGAGCCAAAATCATTGCCGCCGAGGGCGAAGCACGCGCCGCGGCGGCGCTTGGTGACGCTTCCGACACCATGATGCAGCACCCGCTGGCATTACAGCTGCGGAATCTGCAGACCCTGGCGGAACTGGGGGTGGAGAAAAACACCACCATCGTGTTTCCCGCCCCTTTGATGACCGCGATCGGAGAGCTCACCAGCTTTCTGAACCGCGAGCGGACCGCCTCGAGCTCCAACCATCCTAACGGGCTCTCCGACCCCTTACTCACTCATGCCACGAATTTGCACTGAACGCCGTAGCGCTTCCCAGATTGAGTACGTTTAGCTGAGAGTAGGAATGAAATGTCAAGTCACGAATTGGATTCGGGCGTATTGGTCGGCGTCGACGGGTCTCGATCATCCAAGAGGGCTGTTCAGTGGGCTGCGCGCGAGGCGAGGATGCGCAATGAGCCGCTCACCCTTGTTCATGTGATCGTCACACCCTCCTGGGGTCCGGCGCCATGGCTCTTGTCTAATGCCCCTCTGCCGCTGCCCGCCGAGGAAGATCCGGCATTGGAAAAGTCAGGCCGGAAGATCATCGCGGATGCGATCAAAATCGCCGAAGAAAGTACTCGCGAAACTGGCCGTCCTGAAATCAAAAGCGAGCTCTTCTTTTCGGTACCCGTGCCGACACTTGTCGGCCTGTCGAAAGAGGCGCGACTTGTAGTTGTGGGACGCCGCGGGCAGCACCGTCTGCGTGGAGTCCTGCTCGGCTCGGTCAGCACAGGCCTGATCCATCATGCGCACTGCCCAGTCGCGGTGATCGGTGACGCGGCTCCAATCGGGTCGAAGGACTCCAGGCGGCCAGTAGTGGTCGGTATCGACGGTTCGCCTGCCTCGGAATTGGCCACCGAGATCGCGTTCGACGAGGCGTCACGGCGACGTGTGGACTTGGTCGCCATACACGCCTGGAGAGACCCGGATTTGTCGAAAGGGTTGAGCATGGAATGGACGGCGCAGCAATCGATCGCGAGCAAAAACCTGGTTGAGCGGCTGGCCGGCTGGCGCGAGCGCTTTCCGGACGTCACTGTCCATCCCCGCGTCGTGTGGGACAACCCGGCCGATCACCTGCTTGATGAGGCCAAGGCAGCCCAGCTCCTAGTCGTCGGCAGTCACGGCCGCGGTGGATTCGCAGGGATGGTTCTGGGATCAGTCAGTACGGCCGTTGCGCATGCTGCCCGCATTCCCCTGATCGTGGCCCGGCAAAGCTAACCGCAACCCTGGCGGACCAACAAGGTCTCACGGCCATGTGGTTGGGGACTAAAGCCTCATGACCGAGGACCGTCGGGCCAAGCATCGGGCCCGCCCGACCGAACTGCGCTTAGTTGCTGCTTAGACTAGCGGCTTGAAGTCATGGTCCCATGCCCAGCTTGCGATGGCCGGGTCGTCCTCGCCGAATTCCCTTGTGTAGCGACGAGCATCGAGCCGGGCGTCGACCATCCGCTGTCGAAGCTCGGCGGCGTGGTCACCCAGCCCGTCGACGCGGTCGATGACATCGATGACGAGGTGGAACCGGTCGAGGTCGTTGAGCATCACCATGTCGAAAGGTGTTGTCGTGGTACCCCGGTCCTTAAATCCCCGCACATGGAAGTGGGCATGCGTGTTCCTGCGGTAGGTCAACCGGTGGATCAGCCATGGGTATCCGTGGTAGGCGAATATGACCGGAGTGGTCGTCCCAAAAAGTGAGTCGAATTCCCTGTCGGACAGACCATGTGGATGCTCCGAGTCGGGCTCGAGTCGCATGATGTCCACGACGTTGATCACTCGGACCCGCAGCCTCGGTAGTTCGCGACGCAAAATATCTGCCGCGGCCAGCGTTTCCAGCGTTGGAACGTCCCCAGCGCAGGCCAGCACCACATCGGGCTCGCCGGCGGCGTTGCTCGCCCATTGCCAAATGCCGAGACCGCGCGTGCAGTGCTTGATCGCGTCGTCCATGTTCAGGTAGGTCAGCGCCGGCTGCTTGCCCGCGACAACGACGTTGACGTAATTGCGGCTGCGCAGGCAGTGGTCGGCCACCGAAAGCAGGGTGTTGGCGTCCGGGGGGAGGTACACACGCACTACCTCGGGTCTCTTGTTTGCGACGTGGTCGATGAAGCCGGGGTCCTGATGCGAGGCGCCATTGTGGTCTTGGCGCCAAACGTGCGAGCTGAGAAGGTAATTGAGCGAGGCGATAGGACGGCGCCACGGGAGGCGCGAGCTGCTCGTCAGCCATTTGATGTGCTGGTTGACCATCGAGTCGACGATATGGACGAACGCCTCGTAGCAGTTGAAGAGACCGTGGCGACCGGTCAGGAGATAGCCCTCCAACCACCCCTGGCAGAGGTGCTCCGACAGCACCTCCATCACTCGGCCATCGGCGGCGAGATGATCGTCGCCAACAATTGTTTCAGCAATCCATGCGCGATCAGTGGTCTCGAAGACCGCGGACAGGCGATTGGACGCGGTCTCGTCGGGTCCCATCAGCCGGAACCGGTCGCCGTTGCGGGCGATGACGTCGCGCAGAAAGGTGCCGAGGACCTTTGTCGCTTCAGCGGTTTCGGTAGCCGGTCCGGCAACCGTTACCGCGTAGTCGGCGAAGTCTGGCATGTCGAGGTCATGGAGCAATAGGCCGCCGTTGGCGTGTGGGTTGGCGCTCATCCTGCGATTGCCGACGGGCGCCAGAGCTCGAAGGTCGGCGCGCAGTGCTCCTTCTTCGTCGAAGAGTCTCTCCGGGTTATAGCTGCGCAGCCATTCCTCCAACTGCTTTCGGTGCTCTGGGTTGGTGCGCGTCTCCGCGAGCGGAACCTGGTGTGAGCGCCAGGTCCCCTCGACCTGTTGCCCGTCGACGATCGCCGGACCCGTCCATCCCTTGGGAGTACGCAAAACGATCATGGGCCACCTTGGCCGCTCTGTGGCGCCGTCATAGCGAGCGGCTTGCTGGATCGCCGCGATCTGGTCGAAAGCCTCATCAAGCGCGGCCGCTAGTAGCTGATGCGCAACTTTGGGGTCATCGCTTTCCACCGTGATCGGCAGGTAGCCGTACCCGCGGAGGAGTGAATTAAGTTCGGCTTCAGGAATTCTCGCCAACACGGTCGGATTGGCGATCTTGTACCCGTTCAGATGAAGTATCGGCAGGACCGCCCCGTCGGTAACCGGATTGATGAACTTATTCGAGTGCCAGCTTGCGGCTAACGGACCGGTTTCGGCTTCACCGTCGCCAATCACACAGGCCACCACCAGATCCGGGTTGTCGAACGCAGCGCCGTAAGCGTGCACCAGGGCGTAACCGAGTTCGCCGCCCTCGTGGATGGATCCTGGTGTCTCGGGGGCCACGTGACTTGGGATACCGCCGGGAAAGGAAAACTGGCGGAACAACTTCCGCACACCCTCGGTATCCGCACCGATCCCGGTGTACACCTCGCTGTACGTGCCCTCCAGGTACGCGTTGGCAACCAAGCCCGGCCCGCCGTGGCCCGGGCCCGTGATGTAGATGACGTTCACATCACGCTTGCGGATGATCCGATTGAGGTGCGCATAGATAAGGTTCAACCCCGGGGTCGTGCCCCAGTGTCCGAGCAATCGTGGTTTGACGTGCTCAGCCTGAAGCGGTTCTCGCAACAGCGGATTGTCCAGCAGGTAGATCTGGCCCACCGACAAGTAGTTGGCCGCGCGCCAGTATTCGTCTATCAGGCCCAGTTCGTCGGAGTCCAGCACTGTCATAGGGGCAATTATCACTTCTAACCGCATGTCTACCTAGTGCCGGCAGGCGTACGAACCACTGCCAAAGGTCCCTTGAAAGCGCGGGACTCGGGGGACCGGTTCGACGCCTGCGGGTGGTTGGCTCCCTACCTCAGCGCCCCACGACCATGCCTTTCGGCCGGGCAGGGTGTAGCGTGAGGGTGTTGGTACTCCCAGCCCATCCGGAATGGCTCAGCTTCTGACGCTGATCTGCCCGAGCATCCGCTCAAGCCGGACACATCGATTTACCGTTCAGTCGGGATACTTTTGAATGCTCCGTCGTTGTTTCAGTCGTTGATTGCTCCCTTTGGGATGCAACATTTTTCGTACATGCCGAGCTTTGGCATCCTCGGCACCTACCCGCCGACGCCATGCGGCCTGGCGACCTTTAGCGCGGCCTTGGCAGGCGAATTGACAGCTAGAGGCGCCGACGTCGATGTCGTGCGCATCGCCGACGGCGACGTCTCCGAGGAGCCCAACGTCGCCGGCGAGCTCGTCAACGGCTCGGCTTCGTCCGTAGCGGCAACCTCCGAGCTCCTCAACCAGCGCGACGTCGCCGTGATCCAGCACGAGTACGGCATCTATGGCGGTCCCGACGGAGATGAAGTCCTCCAGATCATGGCCGGATTGCGCGTCCCGTCGATCGTCGTCGTTCACACGGTGCTCAAACATCCGACACCACACCAACGTTCGGTGCTCGAATCGGTGATGGCATTGGCCGATCAAGTGGTCGTGATGTCGGAGGCGGCCCGCGAACGCCTGTGCGTAGGCTTCGCCGTCGACGGCCACAAGGTCACCACCATTCCGCACGGCGCGGCACTTCCCAGCACCAACGGCGTGCCACGTCCCGACCGGCCGACCATCTTGACCTGGGGCCTGCTGGGACCCGGCAAGGGCATCGAGCGGGTCATCGACGCGATGGCTTCGCTCAAGAACCTGCCTAACCCGCCGCGGTACATCATCGCCGGCCGCACTCACCCCAAGGTCCTCGCGGCGCAGGGGGAAAGGTATCGCGAAGAGCTTGTCGCGCAGGCGAAACGCCTCGGCGTCGCCGATTCGGTGTCCTTCGACGCCGTGTACCGCACCCCCGAAGAGCTCACCGCACTCATCCAGACGGCGACCGTCGTGGTCCTGCCTTATGACTCGAAGGACCAGGTCACCTCCGGTGTGCTGGTCGACTCCCTCGCGAGTGGCCGCCCGATCGTCGCCACCGCTTTCCCGCACGCGGTCGAGCTCCTCGGCAGCGGCGCGGGCGCCGTCGTCGCTCACGACGATCCCGATGCACTGGTCGCAGCGCTGCGCCAGCTGTTGACCGATCCGCATGTCGCCGACTCCATGGCCACCGAAGCCCGCGGGCTGGCCCCGACGATTGCCTGGTCGGTCGTCGCGAACGCCTACGTCGGCGTGGCGCAACGGTTGCTGGCCAGTCAATCGGCACTGACGTGACCGGCGCCGCGCCCGCCCCGGTGTTCGCGCACCTGCTGCGAATGACGGACCATCGCGCCACCTTCGAGCACGCCTGCATGACCGAGCCCCGCCGTGACCATGGGTACTGCACCGACGATATGGCCAGGGTGCTCGTCGTCACCACCCGCGAGCCCGACGCATCGGGTGCCGTGAAGGGCCTCGCCGGCAAGGCCTTGCAGTTCGTTAACGACGCCCAGTCCTACAACGGCTCCTGCCGCAACCGGATGGACCGCGCCGGAAATTGGACCGACCAGCCCACCACGGACGACCACTGGGGCCGGTGCGTCTGGGGGCTCGGCACCGCCGCCGCACACAGCGGCGTCAGCCTGGTGCGCCGACTGGCCGTGATTCAGTTCGAGCGCGCCGCCAAGGCCAGGTCGCCTTGGCCGCGGGCGATGGCGTTCGCCGCCGTCGGCGCCGCCGAACTCCTCAGCGTCGAGCCCGGCAATTCCGCGGCCCTGCGACTCCTCGCCGACTACGCCGCCACCGTCGCACGACCCGAGACCAAGTCCGACTGGCCATGGCCCGAGTCCAAGGCTCACCTACGCGAATGCGATTCTTCCCGAGGCGATGATCGCTGCCGGCGTCGCGCTGGAAGACGCGGACCTGAAACAGCGTGGCCTGGATCTGCTGGAGTGGCTGCTCGACTACGAAACGATGGACGGCCACCTGTCGCCCGCCCCCGCGGGCGGCCGGGGACCGCAGGACAGCCGGCCCGCCTTCGACCAGCAGCCGATCGAGGTGGCCACCCTCGCCGACGCCTGCGCACGCGCCGCGGCCGCCGATCCGCGGGCGCTCTGGCCGGACGGGATCCGGTCGTGCGCAGCCTGGTTCCAAGGCGCCAACGACTCCGGGTTGGTCATGTGGGACACCGAGACCGGCGGCGGTTTCGACGGATTGCTCGCCGAGTGCGTCAACCTCAACCAGGGCGCCGAATCGACCCTTGCGGTGATCTCCACCCTGCAACACGCGCAGCGCTTTTCGCTAGTCCCGCAATGACTTTGATGCGCACCGGGCTCGTCGCCCGCGACCCTCACCGGATCGCGGCCAATTCGGAGCGGGTGATCACCCGGCTCTTCGTACCCGGCCAGGAGGGCTTCGAGCTTCAGGAGTCCCGAGCGGGAGTGGTGCTCAAGCGCATCCTCGCCCTGACCGACGACGACGTTCAGTCGTCCCTGGACGACGTGATCATTCGCTTCGACGGACGCCATCGTGACCTCGTGGGCACGTTCCGTCGGCACGCCCGTGAGCTCGCCGACCGCCTGGATCCCGGCATCCATCTCACCGATGCGCGAATACTGTTGCTGGGAGCGACCTTTACCAGCGAGTACGCCATCGAAGGGGCGGCGCTGTGCAACCCCAGCATTGTGGCTCACCCCGACCAGAGCAACACGGCGGCAGGCAGCCTGCGATTCGTGATGAGCGTGCGGGGGATCGGGGAAGGACACCGCTCGTCCATCGGATTTCGCACCGGTGTCGTCGACGCCGAGGGCCGGGCCACAATCGACGAGCCGTCCCGCTTCGCCGCCACCGGAAGTGTCTCGGACGCGCCGCTCGACGCCGCGGTCTTCCGTGGCGAACTCGGCCGCATCGGCAATGCCGGCGAGGCCGCGAACTACGTCTTCGATGGGCTCGGCGACCGCTTCACGCGATCCGAGCTCGACGCGCGACTTGACGATCTCCGGGCCAACCTGAGTACCCGCGGACACGGGGAGCGCGCAGTCGCCCTGATCCGCACGATCGCCGCGCGATCCTATACCGTCGAATTCCCCAGCGACGTATCAGTTTCCGAGCGCGTGTTGTGGCCGTCGATGGAGGCCGAGCAGGCCGGCATTGAGGACGCCCGCTTCGTCCGCTTCGTCGACGACGACGGCTCGGTCACCTACTACGCCACCTACACGGCCTACAGCGGATCTCACATCAGCCAACAACTGCTCAAGACCAAAGACTTCCAGTCGTTCACCTCCGGGCCGCTCGTCGGGAAGGCCGCGGCGAACAAGGGTTTAGCCTTGTTTCCCCGACGAATACACGGTCGCTACGCGGCCATGTCTCGATCGGATCGCGAGACCAACACCGTCGCCTTCGCCGACCATCTGGCGGTCTGGACGAGTGCGTCGCCCTGCCAGCAGCCGGCCGAGGCATGGGAAACGCTGCAGCTCGGAAATTGCGGGCCGCCAATCGAAACCGACGCAGGGTGGCTGGTGCTCACCCACGGCGTCGGACCCATGCGCACCTATAGCATCGGCGCGATTCTGCTTCAGCTCGACGATCCGACCCGGGTGCTCGGCCGGCTACGACGCCCACTGCTCAGCCCCGCCCGCGACGAACAGAACGGCTACGTGCCCAACGTCGTCTACTCCTGCGGCGCGCTCGTTCATGCCGACACCCTGGTGATCCCCTACGGGATCGCCGACGGCGCCATCGGCTTCGCCACCGCGTCACTTCCGCAGCTGCTGGCCACGATCGTTCAGCAATCAGATCGCCCGAGATGAGGTCACCATGAGCACGATGAGAAGGTCCCGCGATAGCACGCATAATCCGCTCGGCGAGTACGTCCTGCACATGGGTGCGGGATTCGTCGCCAAGGAACGTCCGCACGTGCTGGAGGCGTTGGCTACGCTCGAGCCGCATCTGGGCCGGTGGGACCCGCTTGACATCAGCCTGGAAGTCTCGTTGCAGGACCGCGGCCGCAAGGAGCAGCGCGTCACGTTGCGAACGACCTTGCCTGGTCTCCCGCCGCTCGTGGCCGTCGCCGACAACCGCGACGTCACCCGCGCCCTTCACGAAGCCAAGCATGAGTTGATCCGGCAGATCGAACACCAGAAGTCGGCGCGCGAACCCATGCACAATCGCAAGCTCGGGCACGACACGATCCGCCACCCGGGCACCTCGGCGCAGGAGCATCGCATCCAGCGCGCACCGTAGTCGTTTCACGAGGACCGCCGTAGGGGAGCGTTAGTGCACTCCTAGACAGCAACGTTCGTCGTTGCGGCGCCCGCCCGGAACGTATGGCGGGTGTTGCATCCGTCCGCAGGGACTCGACGTGCTGATCGCCGGCCTCTGCGCGACATGACAGACGGATGCGCGCGGCTTAGCGCCCGCCGTGGATGGCGCCGGCGGCGAAATCGGCAGCTTGATCCGTCATGCCGTTTGTCTTGTAGGCACTGTGGGCGGCCCGGCTGAATCCCTGGCCCGATGAGCAGACCGGATCTTGGGGTGTGCACAGGTCGAGCGTCTTGTTGGCGTAGAGCCGCCCGATGTTGATCGGCGGGGCGTCGTGGTCGACCAGATTGAGAAACCCGTTGGAGGGCTTGCCGAACAGCGTGACGGCGGCGATGTGCGGAGCAACGTTGGGCGGCAATGGGCCGGTAATGCCAGCGGGCAGTGCGTAGCCCGGTGGGACGCTGTCGGACGTAATGTAGGCCGCGATCGCCGCGCCCTGCGAGTAGCCGCCGAGAACGATCTTGCTGCTCGGGCAGGTGTTGACGGTGTCGAGCACCCTGTTGGCGGCATCGGCGACGCCGTCAGCCGCTTGCGAAAAGTTCAGCGAGGCAGGGTAATTGACCGGGTACACGTCGACCGAATTGCCGCCCAGACGCGACGTGAGGGCGTCGGAGAATTGTTGTCCGACGGTGCCGGGACCCGGTGGCTCCATGGTGCCGCGGGCGAAAATGACCTCGACGTCGGCGCACTGTCCATCAGCGGCGGCCTTGCTGATCGCCGGGTTCGTGACAGCCGCTGCAAACAGCACCGTCAGGACCGCAGCCCATTGCAGGACTCTCGATATCGAGTGCGCGCACCCTGACAGGGGCGATATGCCATCGCGGGTTGTGTCGTGCACGCTGTTGCCTTTCGTCGAGCGAGGGTGCTTTTTGGAGCGTATGCGCTGTCAAACTCCCGCGCAGTGCGACCTCCGGCGTCGATGCCGTCGGCCATTTTGTTATCCGGAACTGGCGGTGGTCAAACTCAGACCCTTGCAACGTCCGTATTGACGGTCTTCATTCCCCCCGCGGCGGCCAGAAAGGAAACTGCAGTTGACGAGCGGAACCAAAAGCGAAACGACACGCGCCGAAACAGCAGCTGAAGCAGTGTTTTTCTCGACCAACGCCGGGGTTCGCGTCGTCGATTAGGTTTTCGCTCCGATTCGCAATACGCTTGCGCGCGGTTTGTTCTCGACTCAGGAAAGCTTCCATGCCCATTCAGCCCGTGCTGGTGCGCCCACGACGTGTACGCAGCGCCCAGCGATTCGCTTCTCGCGTTACATGTCCAACGGTCGGCCAGTGCTTCGACATCGAAGTCACTCGTGACGCGGACGGGTGGATGATCCGGATCCCCGAGATCAGCAGAGTCACCCACGCCAGCCGCCGCGCGGCGGTGGAATTGGCGGCCCGTGAATGCATCGCAATCTGGACCGGCATCCCGATCGGGTATGTCGCCGTCAACATCACGCTCGGCTAACGCCGGGCGTCATTTGTTGGCCGAGGTGTATCTCGGGCGTGACCTCGCCGCGATGGTGACCAAGAACGCTCATCAGCATGACGGTGTTTGCGGCGATCGCCGCTCTGGCCATGGCGGCGTGTGTCGGCTACTACTTCGGTCGGCGCGCCGGTTCGACACCGTCAACCTGGACGAAGCGGACAAGTCGGATTGCGTTGGGAAGGCGGGCGGCCAATCTGCTCGTGTTGGTCGCCGCGCGCCGTATCCGTCGCAGATTCCGGGCTGAGCCCGTGGTCGAGTTGTACGGGCTGAGAATCCTTGCGCCACTTGATCTGCTGCGGGGTAGCGTTACGCGCATGCGTTCCTACCGGGGCGCGCCAGGTTGGTGAGGCAACGGTATGTCAACGCTCAACGGCAAGGTCGCGTTCGTAACGGGCGCGTCGTCGGGTCTGGGTGCTGAGACCGCCCGGCTCTTATCGCGCCAGGGCGCAACGGTTTTCGGCATCGGCCGGGACACCGCACGGTTGGCCGAGGTTTTCGGCGACGTCGAACATGGTTCGTACGCCTCGGTGGACATTGCCTCGGCGCAGGCATGCAGGGACGCGGTCGATCAGTGCGTCCGCGACTGGGGTGGTCTGGACGTCTTGATCAACATCGCCGGGCGACACCAGATGCGCCGTACGGAGTCGATGGCCGACGACGACTGGGCGCAGGATTTGGCGGTCAACCTCAACGGACCGTTCTACTTGTGTAGGGCCGCAATGCCACATCTGCTGGAGCGCGGCGGCAACATCGTCAATGTAAGCTCCATCGCCGGCGTCGAAGGCCAGGCCTATTCGGCCGGCTACTGCGCCGCCAAGCACGGTCTGATCGGGCTCACCCGCGCTCTGGCGGTGGAGTACACCGCGGATCGTCTGCGCGTCAACGCGGTGTGCCCGGGCGGCATGCTGACGCCGCAAATCGAGCAGTTCACCGCGCCCGAGAACCCGAACTACGACCTGATCATGCGCACGGCCTCACCACGCGGCATGATGCAGCCCCTCGACGTAGCGCACGTGATCGCGTTTCTGGCCAGCGACGCCGCAGCCGCTGTCCACGGCGCCGTCTACCGGGTCGACAACGGCAAGGGCGCCGGCTAGGCCGTCATGAGCCGGTGAAGTGAGGCTCGCGCCGTTCTACAGTGGCGGAGACCCCTTCGACGAAGTCCGCGGTGGTCGCGAGCCGGATCTGCTCGGCTTGCTCGGTCGCGGTGGCCGCGCGCACTCGATCGGCCAGGTCGCCCCGCAACGTGTGACGGATCGACACCACCGCGAGCGGGGCGCTCGCAGCGATCTCGGCGGCGAAGGCATACGCGGTCGATCGCACCGCATCATCGGCTGCCAGGCGGTCGCACAAGCCGATACGCGTGGCTTCTTCGCCGGTCACCGCGCGGCCGGTGTACAGCATTTCCTGAGCGCGTTGCGTCCCGACCACCGCCGGCAACGTGACGGTGATGCCGAATCCCTGGTGCAAGCCAAGCCGGCTGAAGTTCGCGATGAAGCGGGTGGACGGACCGGCGACCCGGAAGTCGGCCACCAGCGCCAATCCGAGGCCCCCCCGACGGCTGCACCTTGCACGGCCGCGACGATCGGCGTGCGGGCCGCGAACAGTCGCGCAGCCTCCTCGTAGAGCGAGCCCGTGGAGCCCGCGACCGACTGCTCACCCCCGCTCAGGGCGCCCGGCAGGTCCGCACCCGCGCAGAAGTGCCGGCCCGACGAGCAGAGCACGATCGCCCGCGCGTCCACGTCGGCATCGAGACGCTCGAAGGTATCGGCCAACCCGGCGATGAGGGCAGCGTCGAAATGGTTACGCGGGCCGCGTTCGAACTCGACTGTGGCGACGTGGTCGGCGGATACCTCGACGTGGATCTGATGGCTCATGTGCTATCCCGCGGCCGCTGTCAGGCGGCTCGCGCCGACCAGGTGAAGCTCTGCATCTCGGGAATGCGAGACGTCAGTAGCGAGGCCACGCTTCGGCCGATCTGATCTGCGGTAGTCAGTGAAGTGTCGGAAGCCAAGAAGCCTTCCACCTCGACGCGCAGCGTCCGTCCCGTCCAGCGGGCGCGAGCATGCGCGTGCTGAACACCCGGCACTTCGATGGCAGCGGTCTCGGCGGTGGTGATGATCTGCGGGTCGACGCCGTCGAGAAGGCGGTGGCCGATGTCGGCGGTCACTTCCCAACCGACGTGGCAGATGAATCCAGTGACGACGATTCCCGCGATTGCGTCACCCAAGTCCAGCCAAGGGCCACGCCAGTCAGCCCGAGCATGGCGCCGGCCGAGGACAACGCATCGAGCCATGAGTGCTTGGCATCGGCCACCATGGTGGCCGAGCGAATCCGCTGGCCCACCGTCAGTTTGTATCTCGCTACGAGCTGATTGCCCGCGATTCCCACCGCCGCGGCCGCTATGCCCCAACCGACGTGAATCGTCCTGCCGTGACGCAACAGCTTGTCGACACTTTCGAAGCCGGCGACCAGGGCGCTGCCCCAAATCACTAGTGCCACACCGATTCCAGCGAGATCTTCGGCGCGCTCGTAACCGTATGGGTAACGCTCGGTAGGGAGTCGGCGCGACGCCCGGAATCCGACGAACACCAGGGCGCTGGTCGACACATCGGACAGATTGTGCAACGCGTCGCCGAGCAGTGCCACCGAACCTGAAACCAGTGCAATCGACAATTCGACGAGCCCGGTCAGTGCCAGTCCCAGGGCGCTGATGGCAACGGCCCGATTGGCTTGCCGGCGCTCGCCCGCATCGTCGGTAACGATGTCGAGTGGGAAACTTGTCGCCGGGTCGCGAACTCCGTTGATCTGATGCATATCGACAAGGATGCCTGCCGCCGGCAGTATCGCAAAGGCTGGACCGCATCCACCCTTGACCTCAAGTATGGTTGAGGTCTTACCGTCATCGCCATGACACATACCCCGATCTCGTCGGGCATTAGCTGGCCCGACGAATTGAGTTCGATCGGTGCACTCCGATTCGCCCGGCGCTCAGCGCATTTCGAGGAGGCCGTGCGCTTCTATCGCGACCTGGTCGGCTTACCGCTGTGCGCCACGTTCGGAGAGAGTTACGGCAGCAACGGAGCGATATTCGGCCTACCCGGGTCGGCGCTGACCTTCGAGATCGTCGAGGCGACCGAATCAGTGGCGATCGATAGCCACGAACAGTTGTGCCTGTATTTCCCCGATGTCGCGACTCAGCATCGAGCGACTGCGCGGCTGGTGGCGGCAGGGATCAAACCCGTTGACTCTCATCCGTATTGGGCGGCGACCGGATCCGTCACGTATCGCGATCCGGACGGTCGTGAAGTGGTGTTCGCACCGTTCGTCTTCGGCGTCAATGAACCGGCAGCGGGGGCCGCGTCGGGCGAGCATTGGACCGCCTCGTAACAAAGCGGAAGGCCACCGGGGTCAGGTGCACCGGTGGCCGTCCTCTGCGCTGGCTCGTTGTAGTTACTGCTTGAAGGCATCCTTCACGTGCTCGGCCGCGTCCTTGAGGCTGGACTTCGCCTGGTCGAGCTTGCCTTCGGCGCGAGTCTCGTCGTCGCCGGTGGCCTTGCCGAGACCTTCTTTGGCCTTGCCGGCGATGTCGTCGATCTTGTTGCTCACCTTGTCGTGGGCTCCCATGCGCTTCAGCTCCTTTGCTCGGGGCATTGCTACCTCGCGTCGGGACAGATACCCGCGTCGACCGACGGTCAAACAAGATGTGCGAGATTGGCACCATGCGAGTCGCGATCCTCGACGATTACCAGAACGTCGCGTTGCGGATGGCTGACTGGTCAGAGGTGGCCGACAGGGCCGAGATCACCGTCTTCGACGATCACCTCGCTGACGAGGATGCCGTCGTTGAGCGGCTGGCGCCGTTCGACGTGGTGTGCGTCATGCGTGAGCGCACGCCATTGCCGCGTGACGTGATCGGGCGCCTGCCCCGGCTGAAGATGATCGCCTCGACCGGGCCGTTCAACGCCTCCATCGACGTCGCGGCCGCCAAGGAACGCGGCATCTACGTCAGCACCACCGGCGGCTACGTGGAGTCGACAGTCGAGCTCACCTGGGCGCTGATCCTGGCCACCGCCCGCCGGATTGTCGACGAGTCCGTCTCCGTGCGCGCCGGCGGTTGGCAGACCTCCGTCGGTCCACAGCTGGGGGGCAGCGTGCTGGGCGTGCTGGGGTTGGGGCGGATCGGCAGCCGGGTGGCCCACGTCGGCAAGGCGTTCGGGATGGACATCATCGCGTGGAGCAGCAATCTGACGCCCGAGGCCGCCGAACAAGCCGGGGCGACCTACGTCTCGAAAGACGAGTTGTTCGGCCGCGCCGACGTCCTGACCATCCATCTGGTACTGAGCGAGCGCTCCCGCGGCCTGGTCGGCAGCGCCGAGCTGGCGATGATGAAGCCGACGGCGTTGCTAGTCAACACATCTCGCGGCCCGATCGTCGACGAGTCTGCTCTCGTGGAGGCCCTGCAGTCGGGCCAACTCGCCGGCGCCGGTCTCGACGTCTTCGACACCGAACCGTTGGCCGCCCAGCACCCGCTGCGAACGCTGGACACCGTGGTCGCCACGCCGCACATCGGCTACGTCGCCGAGCAGGTCTACCGGGTCTTCTACGGGGAGGCTGCGGCCAAGATCGCCCGGTGGCTCAGCCAGGGCGGCAGCGGCTGATTTCGACGCACGACGGCGCAAACACCACGACTCGGCGAGTCCCAGCACCGCTGACACCGCCACGGCGAGCGCCCAACCCAGCAAGATGTCGACAGCGAAGTGCTCGGCCGAGTACACCAGCACAAAGGCCATCGCCAGCGGGTAAGCCACCAGCAGCGGGCGCCACCCGCGCTTAACCCGCCGCCACAGGAAGATCGAGATCATTGCGGTCAACGCGGCGTGCAGCGAGGGAATCGCCGCGACCAGGTTCACGCTGGCCTGCCCGGAGTTGACCAGCGCGCTGGCCGACTGCATATGCAGCGTTCCCCAACCGCGCGTGGAAATCCGCTCCACGAACTGGTTGGCGCCGGGCTGGCTCATGTGCATCGAGCCCAGCAATCCGCCGTCGGGGACGCCGGCAGGGATGCGGTACATGCAGGGCGGGTTGGACGGGCCACCGGCGATGTCCGCCGGGGTGCAGCGCGCGGCTGCCCACGGCGGAGCGGCCGGTAGCACCACGTATACGGCGACCGCACCAAACGACAGCGCAACGAAGCGGCGGACGAATGCCGCCCAGTCGGTCCGGTTGTGCAGCCAGAGCACGCCGGCGACCACATACGGCAGGATGAAAAACGACATGTAGATGCCGCTGATGATCACTTCCCACCACGGTGGCTGCGGCATCTTGACGCGCTCCTGGAGCCAGACCGTCGGCACAGTGCCGAAGAACAGCCAGCGGTCTGCGTCGGGTTGGAATCGCCAGAGTGTGGGGGCACCCAGCATGTCGGCCGCGCCGCGACTGAGGTCGTAGAGTGCCAGCACGAGCGCGAACGGCAGCCAGTCGCAAACGACCGCGAATACCCTGTGCCCACGGCCGATGCTGGCGGCGATCAGGCCGGTAGCGATGTAGAGCAGCAGCAGTTCGCGGTTGAACGCGACCCCGTCCGTCACGGTTCGGTAGCTCACCACCAGGGCCCAGATGGCGACAGCGGAACGTCGTGCCCAGGTGAGCCAAAGCCCGCGACGGGCCGGATCAGCGTTTCCGGGGGACAGGGCTTGCTGCGACGGCACGGAGGAAAACCGGTTAGGGCGGCGCCCGCTGGGCTCCGCCTGTGGATCGCGCTTGAACAGCCGGACCCCGCGATCGGTTGTTACTGACACCAGTCCAACCTTAGCCTTTTCCGGTTGTTTTCCATTCGTTCATTCTTATGGCGATCTAACATTAAACCAGACAATCGGCCAAAAACGCTGTAGGCAAAGGGTTTTAACGGAGGTTTAGCGCTGGGTCGCGTGTGTCGACCCAGCGGCTGTGGATTCGATGCCCGTCATCGGGTTCACCCGTCAAGATGCATCAGGGCCAGAACGCTCCACTGTCGTTGTACCTTCCGCTCTTCCGCGGTGGAGACCATGCCGGATGGTGCGAACATTCTCGACGGGACCGGGTCGTCTTCAGTCAGCGGTATGCCACCGCCGCGAATTGCCTTGAATATCACCATAATTGCGGCCAGCAGCACGATCACCACGACGGCGGCGAAGATGGCAGACAGTGTGCCTTGGATGAACGTATTCCTGATGACGTCGGCCAGCTGATCGGCGCTCTTCGCCGATCCGAACGCCGTCTTGCCCGATGCTTTGGCGGCGGTGTTCTGAAAATGCTGCGTCCAGTAGCCGACGTTGGGATCGGCGGAGAAGATCTTCTGCCACGACGCGGTCAGCGTGACCGACAGATCCCACAGCAATGGAATCCCCGGTATCCACGCCCACTTCAGGTAGCCCTTCTTGACCACCACGGCCGTGACCACGGTCAGCGCGATCGCGGCCAGCAATTGATTAGCGATGCCGAACAGCGGGAACAGCGTGTTGATGCCACCCAGCGGGTCGGTCACGCCCATCAACAAAATGCTGCCCCACGCGGCCGCCACCGCCAGGCTGCAGATCCATACACCCGGGCGCCAGCTTGGATTGCGCAGCTTGGTCAGGGGGCCGCCGATGTTGCCGAGTGCGTCGGAAAGCATGAAGCGCGCGACCCTGGTGCCGGCGTCGACGGCGGTCAGAATGAACAACGCCTCGAACATGATCGCGAAGTGATACCAGAACGCCTTCAGGCCCGAACCGCCCAAAACCCGTTGCAGCACTTCGGACATGCCGACCGCGAGAGTCGGTGCGCCGCCGGTGCGCGACACAATCGACTTTTCGCCCACGCTGGTAGCGGCTTGATTTAGCTCGGCCGCAGTTACCGGCGGTCCCGACAGGCCAAGGTGATTGACGTAGTCCGCGGCGGTTGCCGCGGTGCCGCCGGTGCGAGCAGCCGGTGCGTTGAGGGCGAAGTACAGATGCTGGTCGAGGATCGCGGCGCTGATCAATGCCATCACCGCGACGAACGATTCGGTGAGCATGCCGCCGTAGCCGATCAGCCGCATCTGGCTTTCCTTCTCCAGCAGCTTCGGCGTGGTGCCCGACGCGATCAGCGCGTGAAATCCCGACAGCGCGCCGCACGCGATGGTGATGAACAGAAACGGAAAAACGGACCCAGCGAACACCGGACCATCACCGTGAGTGGCGAAATGCGAGAGCGCCGGTGCGCTGAGGACCGGGTGCGCGACGCAGATGCCGGTCGCCAGCAAGGCGATGGCTCCGATCTTCAGGAACGTCGACAGGTAATCGCGTGGCGCGAGCAGCAACCACACCGGTAGCACCGACGCGACGAATCCGTAGCCGACAATCAGCCATGACACCGTCACCGGGGACAGATTGAACCACGATGCGCCCCAGGCTGTTTCGCCGACGACATCGCCGGACGCCACGGCGAGCATCAACAGCACGAAGCCGATCACGGATACTTCCGCTACCCGCCCGGGTCGCAGGAACCGCAGATAGCAGCCCATGAACAAGGCAATCGGGATCGTCATCGCGATGGAGAACACGCCCCAGGGACTTTGCGCCAATGCTCGCACCACCACCAGCGCGAGCACCGCGATGATGATGACCATGATGACGAAGGTCCCGACCAGAGCGGCGGCACCGCCGATGGCGCCGAGCTCGTCGCGGGCCATCTGGCCTAGCGAGCGGCCACGGCGCCGGGTGGAGATCCACAGCACCAGATAGTCCTGCACAGCGCCGGCGAACACCGCACCGACGATGATCCAGATGCTGCACGGCAGATAGCCCATCTGGGTGGCAAGCACCGGCCCGACGAGCGGTCCGGCCCCGGCGATCGCGGCGAAATGGTGGCCGAACAACACCCGTCGATCGGTGGGTACGTAGTCGGTGCCGTCGTCGAAAACCTCTGCGGGCGTGGCGTAATCGTCGCGAGGACGGACGATCTTCGTCTCGATCAGCCGCGCATAAAACCGGTATCCGATGACGTATGTGCAGATCGCCGCGACGACGAACCACACCGCGTTGACCGCCTCGCCGCGAACGAAGGCGATGATCGTCCAGGCCACTGCGCCGAGCACGGCGATCATGCCGAAAAAGATCTTGTGCCCGGTGCGGATGGGGGAGCGGTCGATGATGGCGACCGGTGGCAGGTCGGCGTCGGTGTGGATGTAGCTCAGGTGTTCGGTATCGGGCGTCGGCTGCGGTGGTGCTGCCACGGCGCCTCCTGTGGTGTGCACACGCCGAATTGGGCCGCTGGCAGCTTAACCCCGGTACATGGCGCGCACGGTGTCGATGGTGTCGGCTTCGTCAGGCCGTTTGTCATCGCGATAGCGCAGCACCCGAGCGAAGCGCAGCGCCAAACCGCCGGGGTAACGCGAGGATCCCTGAACGCCGTCGAACGCCACCTCGACGACTTGCTCCGGTCGCACCCGCACGACGTAGCCGCCGGTGCCGCCCACCGCCAGTTCCTGAAATCGCGCGGTCTGCCACTCCAGCATGGCGTCGGTCATTCCCTTGAAGGTCTTGCCCAACATCACGTAGCCGCCGCTGGCCGGGTCAAGGGCGCCCAGATGAATATTGGACAGTTTTCCGGTGCGCCGGCCGGAACCCCACTCGACGGCCAGCACAACCAGATCCAGGGTGTGGACCGGTTTGATCTTGAGCCAGCCGGCCCCGCGGCGGCCCGCCTCGTACGGCGCGGTCAGTGACTTGGCCATCACGCCCTCATGCCCCGCGGCCAGCGTCGCATCCAGAAAGCTCGCGGCGGCAGCGGGTTCCGCAGTGATCAGCCGATCGACCCGGTTCTGCGCCGGCACGATGTCGTCGAGCGCCGCGGTGCGCTCACTGGTCGGCGCGTCGAGCAGGTCGATGCCGTCGCGGTGCAGGATGTCGAAGAAGAAGACCGACAGCGGCTGGGCGGTGCGGGCCGCCGCGACGTCGACGGACCGGCCGAACCGCGACCCGGTGACCTGGAACGGCTGTGGCCGGCCGTCTGGGCGCAGCGCGATCGCCTCCCCGTCGGCGATCAACTCTCGAACCGGCAACGCCAGGGTCGCCTCGACCACCTCGGGCAAACGGCGGTGACGTCGTCGAGGCTTCGGGTGTAGACGGTGACCCGATCTCCCGCGCGGTGGATCTGCACTCGAGCGCCATCCAGCTTTGCTTCGAAAACGGCTGTGCCGCCGAGCTTCGCCAATGCTTCTGTGACGCCCGCGGCGGTCTGCGCCAGCATCGGACCGACTGGCCGGCCCACCTGCAGGGCGAAGGCGTCCAAGGCCGTCGCTCCGCCGTCCAGGGCCGCGGCTGCGACCGCCGGCAGGTCGCCGCCGAGCATGGCCGCGCGGCGCACCGTGGCGGCCGGAATCTGCGCCGACGCCGCGACGGCGTCGGCCATCACGCCGGCCAGCGCGCCCTGACGCAGCTCACCGGTCAGCAGGCGCCGCAGAAACGTCTGCTCAACTTCTGTTGCGGACGCGAACAATCCGGCGACCAACTCGGCGCGTCGCGCCTGCGAGCCCTTGCCGGACACCGCCCCGATCGTCGACAGGGTGGAGTCGACACCGAGCACGGTCAGGCTGGGCTGCGCCACGGCCGGCGGCAACGACCGCAAAGCCGCCCAGCCGACACCGATCTGGCGCTGTGGCAGATCGCCGGACAACCACGCCACGACGATCGCGACCACCGCGGGATCGGGCTTTGCCTGGCTGAGCAACTCGGCGATCCGCGCGATCTTGGCCAGCCGCGACGTTGAGCCGCCCACGTCAACCGATGTCGTCGCTACGTCGATCAGCAGCACAACCCACCTTTACATGCCTGACCGACAACGTCACGTGCGGTCGCGATAACGTGCAGCTAAAGCGCGGGCACTGGGTCCCGAACACACAAGGAGGTTTGGATGGAGATCAACGGCAAGAAGGTCGTCGTCATCGGCGGCGCCTCGGGTATGGGCCGCGCCAGCGCCGAGTTGCTGCACGCCCAGGGAGCCAGCGTCGCAGTGCTCGACCGCGAGGGGTCGGACGGCAAGGACGTCGCGGCGGGGATCGGCGGCACGTTCTACCCGGTGGACGTCACCGACTTCGCCGGCACCGAGGAGGTCCTGAAGGCCGCGGTCGACAAGCTCGGTGGCCTGCACGTCACGGTGACCACGGCCGGTGGCGGCATCGCCAAGCGCACGATGTCGAAATCCGGCCCGCACGACCTCGAGTCGTTCCAGTCCGTCATCGATCTCAACCTCATCGCCTCGTTCAATATCAGCCGGCTGGCGGCCAGCTACATGAGCCAAAACGAACCCGAGGACGACGAGCGTGGCGTCATCATCAACACCGCGTCGATCGCGGCCTTCGAGGGCCAGATCGGGCAGGTCGCCTACACCGCGGCCAAAGCCGGAATCGCCGGCATGTGCCTGACCATGGCACGCGACCTCGGGTCGCTCGGTATCCGCGTATTGGCAATCGCGCCAAGCCTGTTCGCGACCGGGTTGACCAAGGGCATTCCGGACGAGTACGCCACCGCGCTGACCAAGGACGCGGCGTTCCCGAAGCGGCTGGGCCGCCCCGAGGAGTACGCCAAGCTGGTCGCGGCCATCGTGGACAACCCGATGCTGAACGGTCAGTGCCTGCGACTGGACGCCGGCCAGCGGTTCGCGCCGAAGTGACTAGCTAGCCGTCGTCGCCGGCCGACCGACCACTCGGTTGGGAGGCCGCCGGATTTAAGTACACTCTTTCCCACCGGCCAATGGCGTCCAAGAGGAAGGCCCTGCCATGGGTATCGCACTGACCGACGACCATCGCGAACTCGCCGAGGTCGCGCGCGGGTTTCTCACCTCGCATAAGGCCCGCGCAGCCGCGCGGTCGCTGCTGGATGCGCCCGAGGAGGGCCTGCCGCCGTTCTGGCAAGGCCTCGTCGAACTCGGCTGGCTGGGCCTGCACATCGACGAGGAACACGGCGGTTCGGGATACGGGCTGCCCGAACTCGTCGTCGTCATCGACGAACTCGGTCGTGCAGTAGCGCCAGGGCCGTTCGTGCCGACCGTCATCGCGTCGGCGGTGATCGCCAAAGACGGATCCGCCGAACAGAAGTCGCGGCTGCTGCCCGGGCTGATCGACGGAACCACGACCGCGGGCATCGGTCTAGGCGGCAACGTCAGCCTGAGCAATGGCGTGGCCGACGGTGACGCCGGCATCGTGCTCGGCGCGGGCCTCGGCGACCTGCTGCTGATCGCGGCCGGTGACGACGTGCTGGTGGTGGAGCGTGGCCGCTCCGGGGTCTCGGTCGAGGTGCCGGAGAACCTGGATCTGACCCGTCGTTCCGGACGTGTTCGGTTGGACAAGGTCAGCGTCAGCGACGACGATATTTTGCCCGGGGCGCGGGAATCAGCGCTGGCGCGTGCGCGCACGCTGCTGGCCGCCGAGGCGGTCGGTGGAGCCGCCGACTGCGTCGACGCCGCCGTCGACTACGCCAAGGTGCGCCAGCAGTTCGGCCGCACCATCGCTACGTTCCAGGCTGTCAAGCACCACTGCGCGAACATGGTCGTCGCCAGCGAGTCGGCGATCGCCGCGGTATGGGATGCCTCCCGCGCGGCTTCCGAGGATGAGGACCAATTCCGGCTTGCGGCCGCTTCGGCTGCCGCACTGGCGTTTCCGGCCTATGCGCGCAACGCGGAACTGAACATTCAGGTGCATGGTGGTATCGGTTTCACCTGGGAGCACGATGCGCACCTGCACCTGCGCCGGGCGTTGGTGACCACGGCGCTGTTCGGCGGCGATGCACCGGCCCGCGATGTGTTCGAGCGCACCGCCGCCGGCGTCGCCCGGGAGAACAGCCTGGACCTGCCGCCTGAGGCCGAGGAGCTGCGGACCCGGATTCGCACCGATGCCGCCGAGATCGCCGCGCTGGACAAGCAGGCACAGCGCGACAAGCTGATCGAGACCGGCTATGTGATGCCGCACTGGCCCAAGCCGTGGGGCCTGGCCGCCGACGCGGTGGAGCAGCTGGTGATCGAAGAGGAGTTTCGTGCCGCGGGCATCAAACGCCCGGATTACGGCATTACCAGCTGGGTGATCCTGACCCTGATCCAGCACGGAACGCCTTGGCAGATCGAAAGATTCGTGGAGAAGGCGCTGCGCAAGGACGAGGTTTGGTGCCAGCTCTTCTCCGAGCCCGAGGCAGGCTCGGACGCTGCGTCCATCAGGACCCGCGCCACCCGGGTGGACGGCGGTTGGAAGATCAACGGGCAGAAGGTGTGGACCAGTGGGGCGCACTACTGCGCGCGGGGGCTGGCCACCGTGCGGACCGACCCGGAGGCGCCGAAGCACGCCGGTATCACCACGGTGATCGTCGACATGAACGCCCCCGAGGTCGAGGTGCGGCCATTGCGCCAGATCACCGGCGGGTCGGATTTCAACGAGGTGTTCTTCAACGACTTGTTCGTACCTGACGAGGACGTAGTCGGGGAGCCCAACACGGGCTGGACGGTGGCGAGAGCAACGCTGGGCAACGAGCGGGTCAGCATCGGCGGCAGCGGGTCCTTCTACGAAGGGCTGGCGACGCAGCTGGTTCAGCAGGTCCGGGATCAGCCGGATCGGTTGGCGGGCGGGGACATTCGGGTAGGGTCATACCTCGCCGAGGAGAATGCCTTGCGGCTGCTGAATTTGCGCCGCATCGCGCGCAGCGTCGAAGGGGCGGGCCCGGGGCCGGAAGGCAACATCACCAAGCTGAAATTGGCAGACCACATGATCGAGGGTGCGGCGATCACGGCGGCGTTGGTGGGCCCCGAGGTTGCGCTACTCGACGGTGCCGGCGTGCTGGCGGGCCGCCTGATCATGGGTGCGCGGGGCATGGCGATCGCCGGCGGTACCTCCGAGGTGACCCGCAACCAGATCGCCGAGCGGATCCTGGGTATGCCGCGCGATCCGCTGATCAACTGAGGCAGCGCTCAGGCGGGCGCGAAGCGCGCCGCGCCGCCCGGGCCGGGCTCCGGCAGGGCCTCGACGGGCATCCCGCATGTCACTGAATCAGGCTCGCAGTCAACGATATTGGCTGCCACCCGCAGTCCGCTCTGCTCGGCGAGCTCGACAAGAGCGATGACGTAGGGCGTCGGGATCTCCGGGTTGAAAGCGTGATAGTTGACCGTATAGGTGAATACGGTGCCCTGGCCCGACACCGGCCGCGCGACCAGTGGGCCGCCGCAGTCGCGACATTGCCCGGCAGCGGGATGGACCCAGTGCGCGCAGTTCTCGCAATGCTCGATCAGCAGCTGCGACGTCGCCTCGGTTGACACGGGCAATACAGTACACTCAATTGCCTCGAGTTGGTGGGCAGCGGGTTTGGTCTAACGGACGGCGCAGATGAGCTACTTCGAAAAAGACGCGATCATTTCCGGCATCGGTATTTCCCGAATCGGCCGTCGCACCGGCATTCCCGGGCTGGAACTCACCATGGAATCGGTCCGGGCCGCCATCGACGACGCGGGCTTGGCCCCCAGTGACATCGACGGGATCGCCACATTGGGTGACACTCCTGCCGCCGAGGTCAATGCCGCGCTGCAGATCGACGCGGCCGACTGCGGGACGGGGTTCAGCACCGGCGGCCTGCTCAACCCGGTGATCTCGGCGTGCCGCGCCGTCTCCGAGGGTCATGCGCGGCACGTGATCATCTATCGGACAATCCAAATGCTAGGCGGCACCGTCCCGGTGAAGCAGGACGAAAATGCGCCCGCTCCGCCGCTGGCGAAGATGTTCGAGACGCCTGAGGGCGAGACGCCACCCGTGGTCGGTCCGATGGACGACGTCAACGATCTGGTTGCCGCCCAAGCGTATTCCGCCGCGAACTGGCTGGCGCTAGTCTGTCGTCGCCATATGGAACTCTACGGAACCACCAAAGAACAGCTGGGCTGGCTGGCGGTCAACAGCCGGCGCAACGCGGCGCTGAATCCCCGTGCGGTCTATCGGGATCCGATGACCATGGCGGACTATCTGGCCGCGCGGCCGGTATCCCTGCCGTTGAGCCTGCTGGACTGCGACGTGCCGATCGACGGGTCGATCGCGGTGGTGGTCTCGGCGGCCGGCTATGCCCGTGACTGCCCGCATCGAGCGGTGAAGGTGGAGGCAGTCGGCGGCAGCAACGGTGCCGGCGGCTGGTTCCACCGCGCCGACTATCCGAAGATGGCATCGGCCGATGCGGCGGCACAGATGTGGTCGCGGACCGATCTGACGCCCGCCGATCTCAACCTTGCCGAGCTGTACGACGGCTTCACCTTCCTCACCTTCGCGTGGCTGGAAGCGCTGGGCATCTGCAGTGACGGCGAGGCCGGTCCGTTCGTCGAAGGCGCCGAGCGGATCGCCCTGAACGGCGCGCTACCGCTGAACACCTACGGCGGCCAGCTCTCGGCGGGCCGCATGCATGGCTATTGGCTGCTGCACGAGGCCTGCCTGCAATTGCGCGGCGAGGCGGGAGAGCGCCAGGTGTCCCGTCGCCCGGAGGTTGCGGTGGCTGCGGTGGGTGGCGGTCCGATCGCCGGATGCATGTTGCTGACATGCTGAGTTACCCTGTGCGGGAACGCAGTTGAGCCCTGAAGCTCTGCTGCATGCCGGAGCCGGTACTGCTGCCGGGCGCCGGCCCGATAAGCGAGCTTCGCAGATTGCACGTCGCATCGAGGCCGACATCATCCGGCGTGGCTGGCCGGTCGGCCAGTGCTGGGTGTCGGAGCAGGCGCTGCAACAGCGTTACCGGGTCAGCCGATCGGTGCTGCGCGAAGCCGTCCGACTCGTCGAGCATCACCAGGTCGCGCGCATGCGTCGCGGCCCGAACGGCGGGCTGCTGGTCTGCGAGCCTGACGCGGCCCCGGCCACGCACGCCATCATCATCTATCTGGAATACCTGGGCACCACGATCGGCGACCTGCTGGATGCGCGGCTGCTGTTGGAACCTTTGGCGGCATCGCGTGCGGCGCAGCAGATCGACGAAGCCGGCATCGACCGGCTCCGCGGTGTGCTTGCGGGCCGAACAAGACCGCAACCCCGATCCGGCGGCGCCGAGCGACGAGTTTCACGCCGCGCTGGCCGAGCAGTCTAAAAACCCTGTGCTGCAACTGTTTATCGATATCCTCATGCGGTTGACCGTTCGGTATGCGGAAGATTCGCGACTGGACTCCGCCAGCGACGCACTCGAGGCCATCGACCACCGGCACCGCGACCACTCGGCCATCGTCGCCGCGGTCACTGCGGGCGATGCGGCGCGTGCCATGACATTGAGCGAACGCCATGCGGAGTCGGTGACCAGATGGCTGCAGGACCATCACCACCCCGGTAGCCGTCCACGCACGCGGCGCGGAACCGACCGTCGAAGCGCCGACAGGGCAAGCTCGCCGAAGTGTTGGCCGCTGCCATCCGCGACGACATTGCCAGCAGCGGTTGGCAGGTGGGGGAGGTCTTCGGAACGCGAGGTCGCGCTGCTGGAGCGCTATCGGGTGAGCCGGGCAGTGCTTCGAGAAGCGGTGCGGCTGTTGGAATATCACGCGGTCGCCACGACGCGGCGAGGACCCGGCGGCGGGCTGGTTGTAGCAGAACCCCAGGCGCAGGCCAGCATTGACACCATCGCGCTGTACCTGCAATATCGCCAGCCTCGTCGCGAAGACCTGACGTTGATTCGCGACGCGATCGAGATCGACAACGTCGCCAAGGTGGTCAGACGGCGCGACGCACCGGAGGTGCGCGCCTTCCTCGACAGGCATCGGTCGATGATCGAGGAAGCGGGCGATGATCCCCGCAAGGCGGGCGTCGAGGAGTTCCTGTTCCACACCGGGTTGGCGACGCTGGCCGGTAACGCCGTACTCGAGTTGTTCCTGCGCATCCTCGTCGAGGTCTTCCGCCGGCTACTGGGCAAGCACCGACCAGCCGATCCCGAGCCGAAGCGATCTCGTCGACGTACGACACGCTCACCTGCGGATCATCGAGGCGATCGCGCAGGGCGACGACAGCCTGGCCCGTCACCGCACCCGGCGTCACCTGGACGCCGCCGCGTCCTGGTGGCTGTGAGACTCCGCTACCGCCCGAGCCGTCGCCGCCAGTCTCTGGCCGACGTCATCCGGAGCAGGGCGGCGATGGTCTTGCCCTTCTTGCGGCTGTAGGGATACCAGATCGGCTCCTTCTTCATCGCAACCCGCTCGGCCACAATGCTTTTGGTTCGACAGAATTTGCGGATCCCGGCGGCCCCGCCGTTGCGGGAACCCAGCCCTGATTCGTTCCAACCTTCCATCGGTACCTGGATGTCGCTGGTGATGACGTTGTTGATGTTCACCGTGCCGGTGTTCATCTTGCGCGCCAATGCCATCGCCTTGTTCTTGTCTCGGGTCCATACGCTGCCGGACAACCCCAATTTGGAGTCGTTCGCCTTCTCGATCGCCTCGGCAACATCGCGAACCTTCATGATCGGCAAGGTCGGGCCGAAGGTCTCCTCCCGCATGCACTTCATCCCGTGGTCGACGTCGACCAGCACCGTCGGCTGGTAAAACAGTCCCGCAGTGGCGGGGTCACTCGACTTGCCGCCGACCAGCACCCTCGCGCCCTTGCTGACGGCCTCGTCGACGTGGCCGGACACAATGGCGAGTTGCTGCGCGGTGGTCATCGACCCGACCTCGCAGGAATAGTCGTGTTCGGCGTCCATGCCTTGGCGCAGTTGCGAGGTTTTGGCCACCACCTTGCTGACGAACTCGTCGTACACCGGCTCCTCGACGTAGCACCGCTCTACCGATATGCAGACTTGGCCGGTGTAGGCGAATGCGCCCCATACCGCGCCGTCGGCGGCCCGGTCGATGTCGGCGTCGGCGCAGACGATCATCGCGTCTTTGCCGCCGAGCTCCAGGCTGCACGGGATCAGTCGCTGCGCGGCCGCGACGGCGATGCGGCGCCCGGTATTGACCGAACCGGTGAACATCACGCAGTCCACCAGATCGACCAATGCGGCCCCGGTCTGGCCGAACCCGTACACCGCGTCGAGCACGTCCGGTGCACCGATCTGCTTCCACCCGTCGACCGCCATCCGCCACACCAGCGGGGTGAACTCCGAGGGCTTGGACAGCACGGCGCAACCGGCCATCAACGCCGGCCGAAATGTCGACCAGCGGCACCGACAGCGGGCCGTTCCACGGTGTGATCATTCCGACGAGCGGATAGGGCTGGTAGGCAATGGTCAGCTTCTTCGCTGTGTTGGCCGCGCCGGCACGGGCGAACGGTCTCGTCGGCGAGGAAATCGGCGGCGTTGTCGATCCAGTAATTGATGATCTGCACGCCGGCGATTTCGATGTTGGCGTCACCCCAAGACTTGCCCGTTTCGAGTTGCAGCAGCGTCAACAGCTCGTCGGCGTGGTCGAGCAGCCAGTCGCGCCACTTGCCCAGCCACCGCGCGCGGCCCTCGACGCCCATTTGTTGCCACCCCGGCTGGGCCGCCCGCAGCCGGGCTGCCACCGCCTCAACTTCAACCGACGTCGCCACCGGGACGCTGCCCACCACTTGGCCGGTGGCCGGACATGTGACCACCACTTCATGGGGGATATCCGCTTTCGCCGGACTCGTGGGATTCGCTGTGTCTGTACTCATTGCGATCACCTCTGCCGAATGAGAGTGAGCATGGCCGTTTGCCAGCTGGCACGAACGCTACGTTTGTTCCGGCAAGTTGGACGATGATTCGCAAACCTGGATTACCCGGTGGCCCGAAATGAAGTTGCGCCGTCGGCTCATCAGCGTCTACCCTCGGCGATCGTGCAACATCTTCTCGTAGTAGCCAGCACCCGCAGCGGGGTCTGATCCAGACCGACCCCCCGCTGTGGGTCGGAAGCTACTACCCGTCGGTCACTCCTTCAGACCAGAGAAGACCGGCACATGACAATCACCTTCGCTCCATCCGAATCGTCAACACTGCGCTTCGACGGCATTGCGCTTCCGCGGGGACTTCGGGAAGACGCCGACACCATGTCGTGGAGCACATTCACCGCCACCTATGCGCCGAGCGCCGGTCCGCTGCGCCTAGGGCACTGGCACTGCACCGACACCGACCGTCCGGCCACCCGGCTGGGAACGAGAACGTTCCAGGCCACGCTGGCGCTTGGCGATCGCATCGAAACCGCCACCGCCACCGCGACCGGCCCGGTCGCCGCGCTGACCGCGATGCTCTACGAGCATGGCGTCTCGGTCGAGATGCTGCGGTTCCATCAGCTGCAGTCGGACGACACGACCGCGACCTTCATCCAGGGCACCGACGGTTGCCGGGCCGAGTGGGCGATGGGCTGCTCGGAGGATCCGACGCAGTCCGCGCTTGTCGGCGGTCATCGCCTGCGCGAACCGGCTGTACGGCGAGAACGGCTAGAGCCGGCGCAGCACGATCGGCATGCCGTCCATCGGGATCGGCATGCCGCCGTAGTCCCATTTCGCCTGGTACCCCGCGCGGGGCAACTCAAGGCGGTAGCGGCGCAGCAGCCGGTGCAGGATCGTCTTGATCTCCAACTGCCCGAACGTCATCCCGATGCACTTGTGCGCGCCGCCGCCGAACGGCGTGAACGCGTAACGGTGCCGTTTGTGCTCGCTGCGCGGCTCGGTGAACCGGTCGGGATCGAATTTCAGCGGATCCGTCCAGATCTCCGGCAGGCGATGGTTCATCCCCGGGTACGCGATGACGTTCGTGCCCGCAGGCAGGTAGTAGCCCAGCAACTCGGTGTCGCGCACGGTCCGGCGCATCCCCCACTGCACCGGTGTCACCAGCCGGATCGCCTCGTTCATCACCAAATCGAGCGTCTCCAGCTTCTCCAGTGACTCGATGTCCAGCGGACCGTCGCCGAGCCGATCGGATTCGTCGCGGCAGCGTTCCTGCCACTCGGGGTTGGCGGCCAGGTGGTAGGCCATCGTCGTCGAGGTCGATGTCGAGGTGTCATGCGCGGCCATCATCAGGAAGATCATGTGGTTGACGATGTCCTCGTCGGAGAAGCTGTTGCCGTCCTCGTCCTCGGTGTGGCACAGGACAGTCAGTAGGTCGCTGCCCTCCTTGCCGCGGCGCTCCTTGACGCGCTCACGGAAGTAGTTCTCCAGCAGCTCACGGGCCTGCAGACCGCGCCACCAGGTAAACGGCGGCACGCTGGTGCGGATGATCGCGTTTCCGGCGCGGGTGGTGACGGTGAAGGCCTTGTTCACCTTGGTCACCAGCTCGATGGTCGGTGCCGGGTTCGTGACCCATGAACACCATCGACGCGATGTCGAGGGTGAGCTCCTTCATTGCCGGGTAGAGCAGAAAACGTGGATCGTTGGCTACCCAGTCGTTGGCCACCACCTGCGAGACGACCTGGTCCATCTGCTCGACATAGCCGACCAGCCGGGAGCGGACGAACGCTTCCTGCATGATCCGCCGATGGAACATGTGCTCCTCGAAGTCGAGCAACATCAGGCCACGGTTGAAGAACGGGCCGATCACCGGCACCCAGCCCTGCTGGGAGTAGTCCTTGTTGCGGTTGGAGTAGATGACCTGGGCTGCGTCGGGACCCAGCGCCGCGACGCCCGGCAGGACCGGTGAGTCACCGAATATGACCGGACCTTTGGTTTGGTACAGGAATAGCAGGTAGTCCGGTCCGCCCCGCATCATCTCGATGAGGTGGCCGACGACCGGCAGGCCACGATCGCCCATGACCGGCTTGAGCCCGCTGCCCGGCGGCGGATCCGCGAGCTTCCTCGGCGTCCAGTTGGTGTTCAGCAGCCGCTGTTCGACGGCAGCCATGCCGGGAAAGTTGTTGATTGACGGGGTCAGCCGGCGCTTGGCCTGATCCAGCAAGTATTCGGTGGTGCTGATGGTCGCCATTGACACTCCTTCTGTGGGGCGTGCGGCCAGAGGGTGGATCGACTGTGTGGCAGACGTCACCACCTGCCATCCTCAGGCGAAACTTGACGGCTGTCAAGTTTCCTTTTGAGCGTGGCGTTTCCTTTTGCGCTTGGCGTAGTGCAAGGTCGAAGGGTGCGCATCGAGCAGGGGGCCGACCGGGCGGCTGAGCAGCCACCGGTCGTGCCGGTTCCGCGGCGGCGGGGTGATCGGCAGCGACAGGCCATCGTGCAAGCGGTGCGTCAGTTGCTGGAGGAGAAGCCGTTCGCGCAGTTGTCGGTGAGCACGATCAGCGATCGCGCGGGCGTGGCCCGGTCGGGGTTCTACTTCTACTTCGACTCCAAGTACGCCGTGCTCGCGCAGATCCTGGCCGACGCCACGCACGAACTCGAGGAGCTGACCGAGTATTTCGCGCCGCGCGGGGCTGACGAATCACCGGCGGCGTTCGCCAAGCGGATGGTCGGAAGTGCCGCGGCGGTCTATGCCCACAACGACCCGGTGATGTCGGCGTGCAACGCCTCGCGCAACACCGACGCCGAAATCCGCGACCTGCTCGACCAGCAGGTCGAGGGCGTGGTGCAACAGATCATCGGCATCGTCAAAGACGAGCTGCGTGCGGGCACCGCCCACCCCATCAGCGACGACATCCCGACGCTGGTGCGCACGCTGTCGGTCACCACCGCGCAAATGCTGTCCGGCGACACCGCTTTCCTGGGCGACGACGGAGACGTGCAGCGCGGCGTGCGGGTGCTCGAAGCGTTGTGGCTCAACGCGCTGTGGGGCGGCTCGCCGCAGACCTAGCCTTACCGTCGGTATCGTCAGTGTCCATGGCTAAGACGACGTTCGCGGGTAAACGGTGCTTGATAACCGGAGCGGCCAGCGGCATCGGCCGGGCGACTGCATTACGGCTCGCGGGCCAAGGCGCGGAGCTGTACCTGACCGACCGCAACGGTGATGGTCTGGTCGAGACCGTGAAAGACGTTTGCGCGCTGGGTGCACAGGTACCCGAGTACCGGGCGCTGGACATCGCGAACTACGACGAGGTCGCGTCATTCGCCGAAGCGATCCATGCCAACCACCCGAGCATGGACGTCGTGATGAATATCGCCGGAGTGTCGGCGTGGGGGACTGTCGACCGGCTGACCCATGAGCAGTGGACCAAGATGATCTCGATCAACCTGATGGGGCCGATCCACGTTATCGAAAACTTCGTGCCCCCGATGGTGGCGGCGCGCAATGGCGGACACCTGGTCAACGTGTCCTCGGCGGCGGGGCTGATCGGGTTGCCATGGCATGCCGCTTACAGCGCAAGCAAATTCGGGCTACGTGGGCTCTCCGAGGTGCTGCGGTTCGACTTGGCCCGCTACCGGATCGGGGTGTCGGTGGTGGTTCCCGGTGCGGTGCGGACGCCGCTGGTCAACACCGTCGAGATCGCCGGCGTCGACCGCGACGACCCGCAGGTGAGCCGCTGGGTCGACCGGTTCAGCGGGCACGCGGTATCGCCGGAAAAGGCCGCCGACAAGATTCTGTCCGGCATCACCCGAAACCGGTTCCTGATCTACACCTCCGTGGACATCCGCGCGTTGTACTTGTTCAAACGTGTTGCGTGGTGGCCTTATAGCGTCGCGATGCGGCGAGTGAACGTGATTTTCTCGCGGGCACTCAAGCCTGCTCCGGTAGTACCCCGGGTGAGTTAGTCCGGCATCTGCAGTTCCAGCCGAACCCCGAGCAGTCGCACCGGGCGGTCCAGCTCGAATAGGTCGAGCACCCGCAGCGCGGCCGCGACGATCACCTCGGCGTTGGTTGTAGCCTCGTCGAGTTTGCGGATCTTGGTCCGGGTGTAGAACGTGGCGGTGCGCACGGTGACGGCCACCCGGATGACAATCCGCTCCGCGGCCACCACTTCGCTGAGTGCGCGATTCGCCAATTCGGTTATTGCTGAATCCATTTCAGCGCGATCGGTGAGATCGCGCGGGAAGGTGACGACGTGGCTGCGGGAGCGAGGGACCCACGGCTCGGAGCTGATTGTGTCGTCGCCACCGCCGTTGGCCAGCAGCAGCAACCACAGACCGGTTCGGGGGCCGAACGTCGATGTGAGCAGCTCGGCATCGGCGTGCGCCAACTGCCATACTGTCGTGATATCAAGAGCCACAAGCTTTTTCGTGGTCTTGGGCCCCACGCCCCACAGGGCGTCGACCGAGCGTTCGCCCATCACCGTCATCCAGTTCGATTCGGTCAGCGTGTAGACGCCGGCGGGTTTGGCGAATCCGGTGGCGACCTTGGCCCGCTGCTTGTTGTCACTGATGCCCACCGAGCAAGACAAGCCGGTTGCCGACGAGACGACCGTGCGGATCTGTTCGGCGAGCTCGGCGGGGTCGTCGACGTCGGCACCGAGATACGCCTCATCCCAGCCCCACACCTCCACCGGATGGCCCAGGTCGCGCAGCAATGCCATCACCTGTTCAGAAGCCGCGTCGTAGGCCGCTGGATCCGACGGCAAGAACGTGGCGTCTGGACAGCGCCGAGCCGCGGAACGCAACGGCATCCCCGCATGGACACCGAATTCGCGGGCTTCGTACGAAGCGCAGGTGACGACCTTGCGCGGTTCGGTCGGATCGCCGTTGCCCCCGACAATGACTGGCAGCCCGACCAATTCGGGGCGGCGGCCCAGTTCGACCGACGCCAGAAACTGGTCGAGGTCGACGTGCAGAATCCAGCGCGGCCTCATCTTCCGCAAAGCTTGCGCGCCAGGCTTTCCCACGCATCGCCCAGTGCTCGCAGCGATCGGTCACGTTCCGTGAGCTGGTGTTCGACGTAGTCGGCCTCCAGCAAGGCCAGCAGGGCGTCGGTTTGGCTATCGAGGTCGCCGGTGGTGCCGGCCGAGGACAGCAGCATCCGGACATGCGTGCGCAGCACCATCGCCGGGGCGCCGTAGCGTGACTGCGGATCGCGATTGGCCGCCGCCAACAACTCGTGGTGGGTGTGCGCGAAACGCAGCCGGGCGCGCCCGAAGGCCACCAGCCGATCCAGCGGCGGCGCATCGGGACCCAGCGGCGGAGGGCCGAACATGAACGCTTCCTGGTTGGTCCGCTCATCCTCGTCGAGCAGCACCATCATCAAGCCGGCCCGGCTGCCGAAGCGCCGAAAAACCGTCCCCTTGCCGACGCCGGCAGCTGCGGCGATGTCGTCCATGGTGACCGCGTCGGCGCCGCGGTCCGAGATCAGCTGCCGCGCTGCATCCAGCAACAGGGCACGGTTACGCGCGGCATCGCCGCGTTCTTGCGGCACGGAAACAGGCAGGTCGCGGACCGGATCGACGGCGCTCACCAATTTACTGTAGCGGCACCGGAACAAACCGGACTAGGGTCCGGTTAGACCATGCGAGGATGTACACCAACTACCGAAGGGAAGAGGATCATGGCGGAGGCCAAGGTGTTAACGCTGGTGGGGAGCTTGCGCGCGGCGTCGATCAACCGTCAGATCGCCGAGCTGGCCACCGAGGTGGCCCCGGACGGCGTAGCCGTCACGATCTTTGAAGGTCTCGGTGATCTGCCGTTTTACAACGAGGACATCGACAATGACGCTGACGTGCCGGCCGCAGTGACGGCGCTACGATCCGCGGCCGCCGATGCGGATGCCGCGCTGGTCGTGACGCCGGAGTACAACGGCAGCATCCCCGCGGTGATCAAGAACGCGATCGACTGGCTCTCCCGGCCGTTCGGCAACGGCGCGCTGAAAGGCAAGCCGCTGGCCGTGATCGGCGGCTCGATGGGCCGATACGGCGGCGTCTGGGCACACGACGAGACCCGCAAGTCGTTCGGGGTCGCCGGTCCGACGCGTCGTCGAGTCGATCAAGCTGTCGGTGCCGTTCGGAACGCTGAATGGCCAGCACCCGCGCGAGCATGCCGAAGTGGCCGCCAACGTGCGCGACGCGGTCGGCAAACTGGCCGCCGAAGTCAGCTAGTTTCTGGACGCGCCCCAGCGGTTCGCACGCCGCTGGGGCGCTTTGCTGGGCGCACTCGGACGGCATGCCTTGTCGGTGCCGGATGGTAGATCTGTCTATACACCAATGCGAGACGATTTTGTGACCTGCGACACGCCGAAGGCGCTCCGACGGTAGGGCTTACGACCAGGGAATTTCATGAATGTTTTTCAGAACATCTTGTATCTCTACCTATCATCACCCACTAGGTGTAGTGTTTCCGACACCGACAGACCCCAGGTTTACCTGGTCAACCGGGAAGCGCCGAACGGCATCGCACGCCAACTGACGCGGATCGGCGAGATGGGAATTCTGTGGCGCGGCGGTGTGCTGAATAGCAGTACAGATGCAGTAACCCAAGAGTTGCCAGTCCGTGTCTCGTTTCCACCGTCGACAGAGGGGTCGTACCGCTGATGAGCGTCACCGTTTACACCAAGCCGGCCTGCGTGCAGTGCAACGCCACTTACAAGGCGCTGGACAAGGCGGGCATCGCCTACGAGAAGGTCGACATCAGCTTGGACTCCGAGGCCCGCGACTACGTGATGGCGCTGGGTTACCTGCAGGCGCCGGTCGTGGTGGCCGGAAACGAGCACTGGTCGGGCTTCCGGCCGGACCGGATCAAAGGGCTCGCCGGAGCCGTGCTGAGCGCGTAACCGGCAGACGGCGCAGTAGAACTAGGGAGGGGATTGCCGTGCCGTCCTCCAGCCTGGTGTATTTCTCCAGCGTCTCGGAGAACACCCACCGCTTCGTGCAGAAGCTGGGTATCCCGGCAACGCGGATACCGCTGCACGACCGTATCGAGGTAGATCAGCCCTATGTGCTGGTGTTGCCGACCTACGGTGGTGGCAAGGCGACTCCGAACATCAATGACGGTGGCTATGTCCCCAAGCAGGTCATCGCTTTTCTGAACAACGAAAACAATCGATCGTTGATCCGCGGCGTGATCGCCGCGGGCAACAACAACTTCGGTGCAGAGTTCGCCTACGCGGGTGACGTGGTGTCCCGCAAGTGTGGCGTTCCCTACCTCTATCGCTTTGAACTGATGGGAACCCCGGACGACGTGGATGCCGTCCGCGCCGGTCTCGCTGACTTTTGGAAGGAACAGACGTGCCAACAACCGTCGCTGCAGAGCCTGTAACCACCGGCGCGCATGGGTTGCCCGATGAGACGGACTATCACGCGCTGAACGCGATGCTGAATCTGTACGACGCCGACGGCAAGATTCAGTTCGACAAGGATCGCGAAGCCGCAAATCAGTACTTCCTGCAGCACGTCAACCAGAACACGGTCTTCTTCCACAATCAGGACGAGAAGCTCGACTACTTGGTCAAGGAGAACTACTACGAGCGTGAGGTTCTCGACGAGTACTCCCGCAACTTCGTCAAGACGCTGCTGGATCGCGCGTACGCCAAGAAGTTCCGGTTCCCGACCTTCCTCGGCGCGTTCAAGTACTACACCTCCTACACGCTGAAGACCTTCGACGGCAAGCGGTATCTGGAGCGCTTCGAAGACCGGGTCGTGATGGTCGCACTGACCTTGGCGGCCGGCGACACCGGGCTGGCCGAGAAGCTCGTCGACGAGATCATCGACGGCCGATTCCAGCCGGCCACACCGACATTCCTCAACTCCGGCAAGAAGCAGCGCGGTGAGCCGGTGAGCTGCTTCCTGCTGCGCATCGAAGACAATATGGAGTCGATCGGGCGCTCGATCAACTCCGCGTTGCAGCTGTCCAAGCGGGGCGGGGGGGTCGCGTTGTTGCTGAGCAACATTCGCGAGCACGGCGCGCCGATCAAGAACATCGAAAACCAGTCATCGGGTGTCATCCCGATCATGAAGCTGCTCGAGGACTCGTTCTCCTACGCCAACCAGTTGGGTGCGCGCCAGGGCGCCGGTGCGGTGTACCTGCATGCCCACCACCCCGACATCTACCGCTTCCTGGACACCAAGCGGGAGAACGCCGACGAGAAGATCCGGATCAAGACGTTGAGCCTGGGCGTGGTGATCCCGGACATCACCTTCGAGTTGGCCAAGAACAACGAGGACATGTATCTGTTCTCGCCGTACGACGTCGAACGCGTCTACGGCGTGCCGTTCGCCGACATCTCGGTCACCGAGAAGTACTACGAGATGGTCGACGACGCGCGGATTCGCAAGACCAAGATCAAGGCACGCGAGTTCTTCCAGACGCTGGCCGAGTTGCAGTTCGAGTCGGGCTACCCCTACATCATGTTCGAGGACACGGTGAACCGGGCCAACCCGATCGAGGGCAAGATCACCCACTCGAACCTGTGCTCGGAGATCCTTCAGGTTTCCACCCCGTCGCTGTTCAACGATGATTTGTCGTACTCCAAAGTGGGCAAAGACATTTCGTGCAACCTGGGTTCGCTGAACATCGCCAAGACGATGGACTCGCCGGACTTCGCTCAGAGCATCGAGGTGGCGATCCGCGCGCTGACCGCGGTGAGCGACCAGACCCACATCTGGTCGGTGCCTTCGATCGAGCAGGGTAACAACGACGCGCACGCGATCGGGCTGGGGCAGATGAACCTGCATGGCTACCTGGCTCGCGAACGCATCTTCTACGGGTCCGAAGAGGGCATCGATTTCACCAACATCTACTTCTACACGGTGCTCTACCACGCACTGCGCGCCTCGAATCGCATTGCGATCGAACGCGGTTCGCATTTCAAGGGCTTCGAGAACTCGAAGTACGCGTCCGGTGAGTTCTTCGACAAATACACCGAGCAGGCCTGGGAACCCGAGACCGACAAGGTGCGTCAACTCTTCGCCGAGGCCGGCATCCGCATCCCCAACCAGGATGACTGGAACCGGCTGAAGGAGTCGGTGCAGGCGCACGGTATCTACAACCAGAATCTGCAGGCGGTGCCGCCGACCGGATCGATCTCCTATATCAACCACTCGACATCGTCGATCCACCCGGTGGCGTCCAAGATCGAGATCCGCAAGGAAGGCAAGATCGGCCGGGCTTACTACCCGGCGCCGTATCTGACCAACGACAACCTGGAGTACTACCAGGACGCTTACGAAATCGGTTACGAGAAGATCATCGACACCTACGCAGCGGCCACCCAGCATGTGGACCAAGGGCTTTCGCTGACGCTGTTCTTCAAGGACACCGCGACCACCCGCGACGTGAACAAGGCGCAGATCTACGCCTGGCGCAAGGGCATCAAGACGCTCTACTACATCCGGCTGCGGCAGATGGCGCTGGAAGGCACCGAGGTCGAGGGCTGCGTCTCCTGCATGCTGTGACGTCGGGTCCGATAGCCAGTCTGCCCAGGTCAGCGGCGGCACCGGGGTAAGGTGCTTGACGTGGTCAGAATTCCCCGGCCTGCGCTGCCTCACGCCGGGCCCAAGCCTGGTGTGAAAGTCGACGCGCGCAGCGAACGCTGGCGCGAGCATCGCAAGAAGGTGCGCGCTGAGATCGTGGAGGCGGCATTTCGTGCCATCGACCGGCTGGGGCCTGATCTCAGCGTCCGCGAGATCGCCGAAGAGGCCGGCACCGCAAAACCCAAGATTTATCGGCATTTCACCGACAAGTCCGATCTGTTCCAGGCGATCGGGGAACGTCTGCGCGACATGCTCTGGGCCGCGGTCTTCCCGTCGATCGACTTCGCCACCGACTCGGTCCGCGAGATCATCCACCGCAGCGCCGAGGAACACGTCAGCCTGGTCGACGAGCATCCCAACGTGCTGCGCTTCTTCATCCAGGGCCGCTTTCCCGAGCGATCAGAATCGACGATGCGGACAGTGAATGAAGGCCGCGAGATCACCCTGGCGATGGCGGAGATGTTCAACAACGAGCTGCGCGAGATGGAGCTCGATCCCGCCGCCTTCGAGCTCGCGGCATTCGCTGCCTACGGTTGCGCGGCGGCAGCCACCGACTGGTGGCTGGGTTCGAGTGTCGACAGCCCGCGGCGGATGCCCCGCGAGCAGTTCGTCGAACATCTGACCACGATCACGCTGGGTGTCATCAGCGGCACCGCCGAGATGCTCGGCATCAAGCTGGACCCCGACCAGCCCATTCACCACGCGATGCCGCACAACTCCGCTGCCAGCTAGGTCTAAAACTGACTGAGGTTGTTGACAGTCTGGGCTCCTGATGGAAGGAGCTGCATGGCTGACCGTGTTTGGAGTGAGAAGGATCTGATCAGACGGGCGAACCGGCGCCTGGCGGTACTACAGCACGCTGAAGAGGTCAGCGGGAATGTGGCGGCTACTTGCCGCTATTACGGCATCAGCCGCAATGTCTTTTACCGGTGGAAGCGCCGGTACGAAGATGAGGGCCTCGACGGACTCAAGGATCGGTCGAGTGCACCCCTGCTGTGCCCGACGATCACTCATCCCGACGTTGTCGAGAAGATCATCCACCTGCGCCAGCATTACCACTTCGGGCCAATGAAGATCCGGATGTACCTCAAGCGCTATCACGACGTGGATATCAGCGCGTCCGGAGTGTGGCGAATCCTCAAGCGGCTCGGGATGAATCGACTGCCGGCCTCACAACGCTACAAGCGTCACAGCGGGCGGTGGAAGCGCTACGAGAAGCAGCGTCCGGGCCATTATGTGCAAATCGACGTCAAGTTCATCGAGCCCATCACCACCGGATCAGGGCGTCGCAAGCGCTACTACCAATACACCGCGATCGACGACTGCACCCGGCTCCGCGTACTCCGCGCCTATCCCCGCTCAGACCAGAAGACCGCGATCCAGTTCCTCGACTACGTGCTGTCACGACTGCCCTTCCAGGTCGAAAAGATCCAGACCGACAACGGCGCCGAATTCCAGTCCAGCTTCCACTGGCACGTGCTTGATCAGGGCATCGGCCATATCTACATCCGCCCTGGCACACCCAGGCTCAACGGAAAAGTGGAGCGTTCACACCGCATTGACGCCGAGGAGTTCTACCGACTACTCGACGGTGTCGTTGAGGACGACGCCGGCCTGTTCAACCAAAAACTCAAGGAATGGGAGGACTACTACAACTACCACCGACCGCACGGAGGGCTCGGAGGCCAAACCCCGTACGAACGACTGCTACAAAAGACCAAGGCTCAGCCTGTCACCGGCCATCGTCAGTCACACAGCTAGGCCACGTGCCGGGCAGTCAGCGCCTGAGCAGTTCCACGAACGCTTGCGCGGCGGCATCGACGCCGGCCTCATCGCCGGTAGCCACTAGGTCCAATAAAAGGCCGCGACCGACGGCAAGCCCGAGTCGCACCATGGCACGGTCGATCGGAGTGTCGGCGATCTTTGCGACCTCGCCGAGCCAGCCGTCAATGGCGCCCGGGATCATCCGGTCGAATGGTTTCTCACCCTGCGCCGCCCGGGCGTAGCACTCGAAGAACAACCGCTCGAGGTGGCGCAGTTCGGGTCGACGAAGGTCGGCCCACATGGCCGCGAAGTTGTCGGCAGGATTCGTCGGCAGCTCGGGAAGGACGTTCATCTGGCGACGCTCGACCTCCTCGACGATTGCCAGCAGCAGATCACCTCGAGATCCGAAATGGTGCAACAACATTCGATGGCTGGTGCCGAGCGCATCGGCTACGTCGCGTAATGAGCGGTCGCCGACTCCGCCGGCGGCGAACTCGTCGACGAGTTGGTCCAGCAGTTGGCGGCGCCGACCCCGGTCAGTTGTGCGCGCCATCGGCGCGATGCAACTGTTCGGACCGGGCCTTGAGTCCTTGGGCTTCGAGTTCGAGGAAGCGCTTGGTCTTTTTGATCATCATCCGCCCGACCAGGGCGCCGAGCACGCCGCGCTGTTCGAGTTGCTGGCGCACCAAGGTGCGGTCGCCGGGCTGGGCGATGACATGGTGGCGAGCACTCACGTTCACACCGGGTGAGCGTTGCACCCACGTCCAAGACAGGCCCGGATCGATCTCGGTTACCTTCCAGTCCAGCTTCGACATGCCGGGCTGCTTGATCGAGAATCGTTTGCCGACAGCCAACTTGGCCCCGTCGCGCCCGACCAGTGAGGTGACCGAGGCGGTCCACTCCGGCCAATGTTCGACGTCGCTGAAGACCTCCCATACCAACTGCGCCGGGGCGTCGATCTCGATGCTGTCTTCGCTAACCATGTACCAAATGGTACATGATTAGCCCGGTTTTGAATAACGGTTTATCCGACGCGAGCGCTGAGGTGCTTGAGGGCCGCCTCGGCGCCGTTCCACCCGGGAATGCCGGTCACGCCCGGGCCGGGGTGGGTGCACTGGCCACACAGGTAGAGACCGTCGACCGGGGTGGCGAACTTGTCCTCGCCCTCGACGACTCGGCCGGTCCATAACTGGTTGGGCTGTAGCAGGCCATGCGAGTAATCGCCGGCGTGTGCGCTGAAGGTGCTGCCGAAGTAGCGGTTGGAGAAGACGACGCGGTTGGTGACCGAATCGGCGAACCCCGGCGCGTACTTGTCGAAGATGTGTACGCAGGTGTCGGCGTATTGCTCTTTCCAGCTTCGGTTTTCGTCTGCGTCCAGGCCGGTCGGGAAGTACGGCGTGAAGATAGTGGCGCTGTGCTTGCCCTCGGGCGCCAGCGATGAGTCGACCATGCTGGGGATGTACAGATAGGTGGGCGGGGCGTCGGGAAGCTGGCCCTTGCGGTATTGTTCCCAAGCGTCGCTGATGTATTCGGCCGAGGGCGCGTAGGCGACGGTGGGACACCATTGCCCATTGTCGTGCATGAAGGGCTGCAGGCGCTCGACCCATTGTGGCGCCTGATCGATGGTCAGGTGGGCCTGGATGTATCCCAGATTGAAGTTGATCTCCTTGATCTTGCGGATGTAGTCGGGCGGAAAGTTCTGCACGCCGGCCAGATTCACGAACGTGGTGTACGGGTCGAGTGAGGAGAGCACGGCGTCGGCGGAAATCGTTGTGCCGTCGCGGAGTTGGACCCCGGTGGCGCGACCGTCGGTGACCAGGATTTCCTTCACGTGCTGCTTCATCTGCACCTCGGCGCCCAGTGACTTGGCGCGTCGGCACAGCGCCGTGCTCAACGAGCCGATGCCGCCGCGGGGCATGATGTATTCGACGTTGCCGCCACCGATCAGGTAGTGATACAGCGTCGACGCGTTCGAGCCCGGGGTCCAGGGGCCGCCGTCAAAAGCGTCGATGGACATTGCGGCCAGTGAGCCCTGGATGCACCGGCCTTGGTCGGGTGCGAGGAAGCGGCGGACCGTGTCCATCGTGCTGCCGTACCACATCTGGGCGAAGTCGTGGCGAGCCTCCGGGGTCGGCTGCTCGGCGATCACCTCGATGATGTCCAGCGGCTGACCGAACGCGGAGTCGACGAAGTAGGCCGCGAACCGGCCGATGTGGGCGAACAGTCCGCCGAGGCCGGCCGCGACGTCAGGTCCGTGGTCGTCGAGCAGATGGCGACCCATGCGCTCGAGGTCGTTGTACATCACGAACGGGGTGTCCGCCTCGTCGCCGAACGTGCACGTCGACGTCCACTGGTCCATCAGCTCGAAGCCCCACTTGGTCAGCTCGAGGCGTTCGGTCATCTCCTGGCGCCAGATCAGCACCGCCCACGCGCCGACGCTGTGCTTGTAGCCGTCGAACAGTTCCCGGGTTGCCGCCATCCCGCCGAGGAAATGCGCCCGTTCCAGCACAAGCACTTTCGCGCCGCCTTTGGCCAGCACATTCGCGGCAACTAGACCGTTGTGACCTGCTCCGATGACGATTGCGTCGTAGTCCGCCATGCCGACTCCTCGGTGTGATCTCTGGACTGAACGCACAATGTCACATCTGACATATTTGCGTCAATGGTGACATTTGGTGTCTGCTTACCGCGTGGAATCTCGTAGTCAGCGGACTCGCCAGGCGCTTATTGCAGGCGGCGATGAAGCGCTTTGTCGCCGACGGCGTGCACCAGACCAGCGTGTCCGACATCGTTGCCGATGTCGGGGTGACCGAGCGCACCTTCTATCGGCACTTTCCGTCCAAGCACGCGGTGATCTTTGCCGACTACGACATCGGCTTCGAATGGTTCGCCCGGGCGTTGGCGTTACGTCCGCACGGGGAGTCCATTACCGCGTCGGTGCGAAAAGCCGTGGACGCGTTCCCTTTTGACTTCGCGTTGGTCCGCGAGGCCGCGACCATCCGGTCGCGCGACCTGGACCAGGAGATCATCAGCAGCCACATCCGGCGGATGCGGGATCAGGTGGCCGACGAGATCCGGCGCTTCATCCACGAACGATCAGCGCCGACCGCCGACGGGGCGATGATCGCCGACGTCGCTGCGCACAGCCTGGCCACCGCGGTGTTCGCGTCGCTGGAAACGTGGATGAGCAAGGGTGGTGAGGATATTGACGAGCTAAGTCGTCTCACCGACATCGCACTGCGGGCGCTCGAAGATGGCCTGACGCACACCCTGCGGGACGCCGGGCTGGATTGACATGTGGCCTAATGCTTCGCGGGTAGCAGAACGATCAACGAGTCGATCACGCCCTCTGCGTTGGTCTGCCACTTGTCCCACACGAAATGGCCACCCGACTCGAAACTCGCTGCACCATGGGCGGCGGTGAGCAGTAGTGCTCCGTAGTGTCGTGCCCGCCGCTTGCCGACGATGCGGGCAACGAGGTCGAGGAAGAGGTCTTGGGTGCGCCCGGCCGCCGCTGCGGCCTCGGTCGGATCGCCGGCAGGAGTGGTGAACATAAGGCGGTACAGATGCGGTCGGGCGCGGCCGATGGCGAGCAGCGACAGCAACGCTGCGCGCAACAATTGCTCCGGCGAATCATCATTGGCAGCAAGGCTTTCCAGTCGGTCGCCAAGTTGAACCATGGCATTCGTGGCCAGGGCCGTGAGCAGTGTCTCCTTGTTTGCGAAGTGGCGATAGGGCGCTGAGCGTGAGACGCCAGTGCGGGCGCCCACTTCGCGCAGTGTCACGGCGTCGGGTCCGCCGGTGTCGAGCAGCGCCCCGGCCGCGTCGAGCAGCGCCTGGCGGGTCATCGCAGCGGTCTCTGATCGCGTCGCCACCGGCAGAAGCCTAGGCGCTGACCAGTTGAGTTGACAATGTCAACTCGGTGCGTTTAGTTTGAGATGACACTGTCAACTGAACTGGAGTGGCGATGATGGCCTCGAATTCTTCCGACCGCCGCGAGCTGATCGTCGTCACCGGCGCCTCGACCGGAATGGGTGCGGCGACCGCACGGGAGTTGGCGCGCAGGGGTTTTCACGTGCTGGCCGGTGTACGCCGCGAGATCGACGCCGACGCGCTGAGGGGCGAGGGTATCGAGCCGCAGATTCTGGACATCACAGTCGAGTCGCAGGTAGCCGCCATAACTGACCGCGTCGCAAACGACCCGCAGGGGCAGCCGCTGCGCGCGCTGATCAACAACGCGGGCATCGCCATCAACGCCCCGGTCGAAGCGCTGCCGATCGCCGAGTGGCGCCGGCAGTTCGAGGTCAATCTGTTCGGTCACGTAGCAATGATCCAAGCGCTGATGCCGGCACTGCTGACCAGTTCAGGAACCGTGGTCAACATCAGTTCCATTGGCGGGAAGGTGGCGTTGCCGACGTATTCGGCGTATGCGGGTTCCAAGTTCGCTATGGAGGCGCTCAGCGACTCGCTGCGCCGTGAGCTCAACGGTCTGGGGGTCAACGTCGCGATCATCGAACCCGGCGCAGTCAAAACCGAGATGGCAGAACGAGGTGTGGCGACCGCGGATCGGCTGAAGGGCGACATGAACAACGACCAGCGCCAACGCTATGGCGATCTCATTGACGCGATGTCGAATCTGGCTCGGTCCTTCGATACCGACGGCGTCTCAGCCGAACGCGCGGCGAAGGTGATCGCGAAGGCTGCGACCGCGTCTCGTCCTCGCACGCGTTACACCATCGGGCGTGACGCCGCGATCCTCGCACGGCTGTCTCGGGTGGTGTCCGATCGAGTTCTCGACCGCACGGTGCGCAGGATCCTTCGCCCGCATCTCAACGCCGCCGCGTAAAAATTGTTACGGGGCGATCAATCACAGCGCGCTGCTATCAGTTGCGGACCAAAAAGTAAGGGGTGCAGTCGGTTTCGCGGAAAGGCAGCGGGGCGTCGGGTGGGCGACGCGTTTGTCCGGCGGTGCCGCCAGTGTCCGTAGCCTGGTTCAGCGACTGCCATCAGGTCCCGCGCCGGGGCCGACTGGCTGGCCTGGTCTCAGCGCCGTACGCGACACGCGAACACAACCTCTTGTGTTCCGTCGCCATGTCGCACCCCAGGGGTAGTGTTTGTGACCTAAGCAACGTCGACTATCCGTCCTGGTGAAGTGGGGTTCTGGTGACCGATGGAATGAAGCTGATCGACCGCGTTTCCGCGATCAACTGGAACCGTCTCCAAGACGAGAAGGACGCCGAGGTTTGGGAGCGGCTGACCGGGAACTTCTGGCTGCCCGAGAAGGTGCCGGTGTCCAACGACATCCCATCGTGGGGGACTCTGACGCCCAACGAGAAGCAGCTGACGATGCGGGTCTTCACCGGGCTGACGCTGCTGGACACCATCCAGGGCACGGTCGGCGCGGTCAGCCTGATTCCCGATGCGCTGACGCCGCACGAGGAAGCCGTCTACACCAACATCGCTTTCATGGAGTCGGTGCACGCCAAGAGCTACAGCTCGATCTTCTCCACGCTGTGCTCCACCGTCGAGATCGACGAGGCCTTCCGTTGGTCGGAGGAGAACCCGAACCTGCAGCGCAAGGCCGAAATCGTGATGGAGTACTACCGCGGCGACGAGCCACTCAAGCGCAAGGTGGCCTCCACGCTGCTGGAGAGCTTCCTGTTCTACTCCGGGTTCTACCTGCCGATGTACTGGTCGAGCCGGGCCAAACTGACCAACACCGCCGACCTGATTCGGCTGATCATCCGCGATGAGGCGGTGCACGGCTACTACATCGGCTACAAGTTCCAGAAGGGCCTGGCCCTCGAGGACGCGGCTACCCAGTCCGCACTGAAGGACTACACCTACGAGTTGCTGTTCGAGCTTTACGACAACGAGGTCGAGTACACCCAGGATCTGTACGACGAGGTCGGCTTGACCGAAGACGTCAAGAAGTTCTTGCGCTACAACGCAAACAAGGCGCTGATGAACCTCGGCTACGAGGCGTTGTTCCCGCGCGATGAGACCGATGTCAACCCGGCGATCCTGTCGGCCCTGTCGCCGAACGCGGACGAGAACCACGACTTCTTCTCCGGCTCGGGCTCGTCGTACGTGATCGGCAAGGCCGTCGTCACCGAAGACGAGGACTGGAACTTCTAAAGCCGCAGGTCTGTCCCCATGCGTCTTCGGCTGATACTGCAACCCGCCTGGGTGCGATTCACGGTGTGGGCGGTATTTCTCGCCGTGTTGTTGGGGTCTGTTCACTAGCCTGCAGTCGAGCTATGAGTTCGAAGGCGCCGTCCTGTCGGCCATCGTCTTCGGTGCCGCGCTGGGCGGATATTTCACCGTGACGACGCAGAGCATGCACCGCGCAGCCCGAGAAGCCGTGTCAGGACTGGACCAGATGGGTCGTTCCACTGCGATCAACGCGGTCTTGAAGGGTGGCGCGCCTGCCGATCCGGACGTGCGGGCCTCGGCGACGCGGCTCGGCAGGGTCTATCTCCGCAACAAGACGGCAGCTGAGCTGAAACGCACGCAGCTGTGGTCCTGGTTGATCGTGGGGTTCCTGGTCGCCGCAGTCATCGCCGGAGCCGTGCTGTTCCGCAACGACAGGCTGCCCTTTGTGGTGCTTGCCCTGCTGGCTGCGATATTGCTGCCGGTGTCGGCGCTCAGCTCCCGGCGAATTCAGCGAAATGTTGCTGAGCTGACCCGCGGGCCGGTCGCTTAACGCTGAGGTGAGGGCCCTATTTCAGGACGGGCCACGGACGTATGTCCCGTGAACGGCGCATGAATTATGTGACTAGTCGGGTGCGAAACTGGCGTCGCTGATCCCGCAGCCGTGACACTGGTGATGTGGCGATAACCCCATCTTCCGCGGCGGCGTCGGCGGCCAACTTTTTCCGTTCAGTGATCCAGTGGCTGCAGGTCGGTTATCCCGACGGCGTCCCCGGGCCTGACCGTATCGCGCTGCTCGCGCTGCTGCGCAGCACACCGCTGAGCGACGAAGAGATCACCGAAGTCGTCGACTCGATCGACGAGGAAGAGTTGTCGAACGGCACCATCGACCGAGATGTGATCGCGGACTTCATCTCCGACATGACGCACTACGACGCAGGTCCGGAGAACATCGCGCGGGTGGCTTCCAGGCTCGCCGCCGCCGGCTGGCCGCTCTCCGGGTATCAGCGGCGACGGCGCGAGCGACAGCACGGCGGCCTCGCCGGCTAACTCACAGAGTTGATACGTCGATCACGAAGCGGTAGCGCACGTCGCTGGCCAGCACACGCTCGTAGGCTTCGTTGACGTAATCTGCCTCGATGACTTCGATTTCGGGCAGGGTGTTGTGCTCCGCGCAGAAGTCGAGCATCTCCTGGGTCTCGGCGATGCCGCCGATGTTGGACCCGGACAGGCTGCGACGCGCCAGCGCCAGCGGGAATGCCGGCACCTCCATCGGATGCTCGGGGATGCCCAGCTCGACGAGACTGCCATCGACGTCGAGCAGGTTGAGGTAGTCGCCCAGATTCAGGTTCGCCGAGACGGTGTTCAGGATGAGGTCGAAGCTGCCGCGCAACTTCTTGAAGGTGTCGCGGTCGGCGGTGGCGTAGTAGTGGCTGGCGCCCAGACGCAGACCGTCTTCCATCTTCTTCAATGACTGCGACAGCACCGTGACCTCGGCGCCCATCGCGGCACCGAGCTTGACGCCCATGTGGCCGAGGCCGCCCAGACCGATGATCGCCAGCCGCGTGTTGGGTCCGGCTTTCCAGTGCCGCAGAGGTGAAAACAGCGTGATGCCCGCGCACAGCAGCGGGGCGGCGGCGTCCAGCGGCAGCGAGTCGGGGATGCGGACGACGAAGTTCTCATTGACGACGACCGCCTGGCTGTAGCCGCCCTGCGTCACCGTGCCGTCCTTATCGATGGCGTTGTAGGTGAAGGTTGCGCCGTTTTTGCAGTACTGCTCGAGCCCGGCCGTACAGCTGCTGCAGTGGCCGCAGGAGTTCACCATGCAGCCCACGCCGACGTGATCGCCGACCTTGTGTTTGGTGACCTCGGAGCCGACAGCGGTGACGACGCCGGCGATTTCGTGGCCGGGAACTATCGGGTAGTTCGGTGTGCCCCACTCCGCCTTAACGGTGTGGATGTCGGAGTGGCAGATCCCGGCGAACTTGATGTCGATGGCGACGTCGTGTGGGCCGGGGTCGCGGCGGGTGATCGTGGTCTTGGTCAGGTGCCCCGTCGAATCGGAGGCGGCGTAAGCGGAAACAGTGCTCATCAGCAATCCTCTTTACAAGCGCATGGTTTCGTATCGAATTCTATTGAATGCGATGAACATTAGCATAGACAAGCTATGTATTTCGCTGGATGCGGTGAGCCTCACACCGCTAGCCAGCGGTGGTCGTTCGAAGATTGCCGGAACGGCTTCGTCTCGGTTCAGAACGAGTTGGTCAAATACAATTCCAGCGATTGCCACACGCTCTCGAGCAGCCCGCTGTTGGCGGCCCCGTGCTCGAATACCGCGCTGAGCCAAGCGTCGGCGTTGTTAAAGGTGTCGGGGATGTCAATGTTGGTGATCGAGTTGCGGTCGACGTGATCCCGGTAGCGATTTCCTCCGGCGTCAACCCCAGGTACTCCACGTGTGTGGTGAACAGATGCGAGATCGTGCCCAGCAGACCGCTGGACTCGAAGTCCGGTTGGAACTCGGCGACGCTATCGCCGTCCAGCGTGTAAATCGTGGTCGGGTAGAGATAGTCGGGCGTGTCGTCGCCGGACCTTTGGCCGACACCATCGTTCGCGACGATACCGAGGCCGTGAGGATGTGCTCCGCTTTCTCCGTCCCGTCCGTCCGGAACAACGAGGCCAGGTCCGTTTCCAAATTGGACTCGACGCCATCTGGGGTGGGTGGCGCCCAGATGCCAGTGCCTTCCAGCGACGGGTCGCCGATGAACACGAAGTGCAGTTCGTCGAGAGGAACGCCGTCCGCATGGAGTTGTCGTCATGGCTATCGACTCGGCGGTGGCGCTCTGCGAGTATCCGAAGATCGTCAGCGGGTTGTCTGGGCTGAAAGTGTCTGGTGCTGAGTTCGTTCTGCACAGCGAGAACAACGTCATCGGCGGCGGTCAGGCTGCTCGGGCCCTGCTGGATCAGTTCCGGCGTCGTCAGCACTTGCAACGGCGCTGCGCACGGGTCGGTCACGATCATGTCGCAGACCGTCGAGGCGGTCGCGCCGTCGTCGAACCCCAGCGGATGCAGATACAGATTTTCGGCGGAGTGCGCGAAGGCGGTCGACGGCGTCGGCTCGGTGGTCCCGCCGAGGATGATCGCCGTCTCGCTCCCGGCTAGCGGGTCGCCCAGCAGAGTGTCGTCGGCGTGGGCGGCTTGCAGGCTCGCCGCGCTGGCCGCACCGACGATCATGCCCACGAGGGCACCTTTCGCGAGCATCTTCGATCCGTTCACCGTTGGACTCCTCAGGCTCTCGCGGGCGTTATCGCACCTTCTTATCGGAAATTAAGCCTGGATTCAGGAGTTCCTACGGATCGGGCAACCCCGTTTGGTGGATTGGCCGAGTTAGTTGATCGGGGCGTTGATCCAGCGCAGGTCGTCGACGATGCCCCGGGCGGCGATCACACCCTCGCCGGTCTGCCATACCTCGTTGTTGACCACGAACACCCGGTTGTCGCGGGTAGCCGACAGCCTGCGCCACGAGGTGCTGTCGAAGATGGTGGGGGCGCGGTCTTTGGCGGCTGGCGAGTCGAACGACACGTAGACGACGTCGGCGTCTGCCGCCGAGAAGTTCGCATTGTTCGCCAAGTCGGCGTCGGTGCTGCCGTACCTCAATATAAGCCTTGTCGGTAAACCGTTGCGCCGCAGGACGATCGACCCCGATCGTGGTCAACACACTGGCCGGGAAATTGTCGGACCCGTAGATCCGAACGGTGTTCTCGGTGAACTGCACGATGGATGCTTGGTAATGGCCGGTGTCGTGCGCGGCGCCGTCGTCATGAGCCTTCGCGGTGAAGCTGTCGATCAAGCCACCCGCGGCATCGGCGCGCGCGGTCGCCTCGCCCACGCCGCGCAAGTTGTTCTGCCAGGCCGCGCCGGGCGATCCGGTGAACACCGTCGGCGCGATGGCCGCCAGGGCCGAATAGAGCTTGGGCGTCAGCGTTTTCGAGCCGAGGATCAGGTCAGGTTTGGCGGCCTTGATCGCGGCCAGGTCAGGGTTGCTGCGGGTGCCAACGCCGGGCAGCTTGTGCACGACCGTGCCCAGATAGGACGGTTGATCCGACGAGCCGTCCGGCAGCGCCGCCGCAACGATCCGCGACTGCAGGCCCAGCGCGCACAGGGAGTCGAGCTGATCACCGGAGAGCACCACAATGCGCTGCGGATCCTCAGACACCTCGGCTGTGTCGGGCTCGACACCGGCCGCGTTGTGGGCGCTTCGCGTCGGTGGCCCGGCATCTGGTCCCGCCGGTTCGGGTGCACACGACTCGTCCGGCCGTCGCTGGTTGCCCAGTACACCTGCGCCGGCGATCTGGGTGGTGCTGGTGATGACCGATGCGGACGGCGCCTTGTTGTCACCGGAGGATCCGGAGGTGCAGCTGGTGCACGCGGAGGCGGAAATCACCGCCGCGGCGGCAGCGGCCAGCGCGGGTCGCATACGCCTGAGCAGCACGGGTCCGACGTTAACATCTGGCCAGCTAAAGCCGACTCTGCCAAGCACGTGACGCGGAGCGGGAAAGTGTTCACCGGCTTATTACGACAGTTTGTAGGACCTGTCCGTCGCCGCGCCCACTCGAACGCTAGACTCAAAAGCCACTGTTCCCAGTTGCCCTGCTCGATGTTTGGAGGAGCTCTTGACTGCCGAAGCGCCCCCGCTGGGAGAACTCGAGGCTAGTCGTCCCTACCCGCCGCGAACAGGCCCTAAAGGCAACCTGGTCTACCGGCTGATCACCACCACCGATCACAAGCTGATCGGGATCATGTACGTGGTCGCCTGCTTCATCTTCTTCTTCATCGGGGGCCTGCTGGCGCTGCTGATGCGCACTGAGTTGGCCGCGCCCGGACTGCAGTTCCTGTCCAACGAACAGTTCAACCAGCTGTTCACCATGCACGGCACGATCATGCTGCTGTTCTATGCGACGCCGATCGTGTTCGGTTTCGCCAACCTGGTGCTGCCGCTGCAGATCGGCGCGCCTGACGTGGCGTTCCCGCGACTCAACGCCTTCTCGTTCTGGCTGTTCCTGTTCGGCGCGACGATCGGCATGGCCGGCTTCATCACGCCCGGTGGCGCCGCCGATTTCGGCTGGACCGCCTACACCCCGTTGACCGACGCCATCCACTCACCCGGCGCCGGCGGTGACCTGTGGATCATGGGCCTGATCGTCGCCGGTCTGGGCACCATCCTTGGCGCGGTCAACATGATCACCACCGTCGTGTGTATGCGGGCACCGGGTATGACGATGTTCCGGATGCCGATCTTCACCTGGAACATCCTGGTGACGTCGATCCTGGTGCTGCTGGCCTTCCCGCTGCTGACCGCGGCATTGTTCGGGCTTGCCGCCGACCGGCACCTGGGCGCCCACATCTACGACTCGGCCAACGGCGGAGTTCTGTTGTGGCAGCACCTGTTCTGGTTCTTCGGTCACCCCGAGGTCTACATCGTCGCGTTGCCGTTCTTCGGCATCGTGACCGAGATCTTCCCGGTGTTCTCCCGCAAGCCGATCTTCGGCTACACCACGCTGGTCTACGCGACGCTGTCGATCGCCGCGCTGTCGGTCGCGGTGTGGGCGCACCACATGTTCGCCACCGGCGCGGTGCTGCTGCCCTTCTTCTCCTTCATGACCTACCTGATCGCGGTGCCGACCGGCATCAAGTTCTTCAACTGGGTCGGCACGATGTGGAAGGGGCAGTTGACGTTCGAGACGCCGATGCTGTTCTCGATCGGCTTCATGATCACCTTCCTGCTGGGTGGCTTGACCGGTGTGCTGCTGGCCAGCCCGCCGCTGGACTTCCATGTCACCGACAGCTACTTCGTGGTCGCCCACTTCCACTACGTGCTTGTTCGGCACCATCGTGTTCGCCACCTTCGCCGGCACCTACTTCTGGTTCCCGAAGATGACCGGCCGTCTGCTCGACGAGCGGCTGGGCAAGTTGCACTTCTGGCTGACGTTCATCGGCTTCCACACGACATTCCTGATTCAGCACTGGCTGGGCGACATCGGAATGCCGCGTCGCTACGCCGACTACCTGCCCACCGACGGGTTCCAGCCCTACAACGTGGTGTCGACGATCGGTGCGTTCATCCTTGGCGTGTCGATGATTCCGTTCGTCTGGAACGTCTTCAAGAGCTGGCGCTACGGCGAGGTGGTCACGGTCGACGACCCGTGGGGATACGGCAACTCGCTGGAGTGGGCGACCAGTTGCCCGCCGCCACGGCACAACTTCACCGAGCTGCCGCGCATCCGGTCCGAGCGTCCGGCGTTCGAGTTGCACTACCCGCACATGGTGGAACGCCTGCGCGCCGAGGCTCACGTGGGCCGGTCTCACGCCCCCGCGGACGGCGACGTCACCCGAGTCGACGACGTCAGCGTTCGCACGTAATGGCCTCTAGCGGAGGCAATTTGGGGTGAGTACACCCCGCAAGGTGTCGGCGTTGATCACCGTCACCGGTCACGACAAGCCAGGCGTGACGTCGGCGCTCTTCGAAGTACTTTCGGGCCACGAGGTCGAGCTACTCAACGTCGAGCAGGTGGTGATCCGGAATCGTCTGACGCTGGGCGTGCTGGTGTCGGCGCCGCTGGACGTCGCCGAAGGCAAGGCGCTGCGCGACGAAATCGAGGCGGCGATCCACGGCGTCGGCCTGGACGTCAGCATCGAGCGCAGCGACGATCTGCGGATCATCCGGGAGCCCTCGACTCACACGATCATGGTGCTGGGCCGGCCGATCACCGCCGAGGCCTTCGGCGTTGTAGCCCGCGAAGTGGCTGCTCTCGGCGTCAATATCGACCTGATCCGCGGCGTCTCGGACTATCCGGTCACTGGCCTGGAGCTGCGGGTCTCGGTGCCCGTCGGGATCGGCGGGCGGCTGCAAGAAGTGATGACGCGAGTCGCTGCCGACGTCGGCGTCGACGTGGCGTTGGAGGACTACAGCATCGCGCGGCGCGCCAAGCGGCTCATCGTGTTCGACGTTGACTCGACGCTGATCCAGCAGGAAGTCATCGAGATGCTGGCTGCGCGAGCGGGCACTCTGGACGCGGTCGCCGCGATCACTGAGGCCGCCATGCGCGGTGAACTCGACTTCGCCGAGTCGCTGCACCAACGGGTCGGCACGCTGGCCGGGCTGCCCGCCGAGGTGCTTGACGAGGTCGCCGAAGACGTGATGCTGACTCCCGGCGCCCGAACCACCGTGCGCACGCTGCGACGCCTCGGCTATCACGTCGGCGTGGTCTCCGGCGGCTTCCGGCAGGTGATCGAACCGTTAGCGCACGAGCTGATGCTGGACTTCGTCGCCGCAAACGAGCTGGAGATCGTCGATGGCAAACTCACCGGGCGGGTCGTCGGGCAAATCGTCGACCGTCCGGGTAAAGCCAAGGCGCTGAGGGACTTTGCCGATCAGGTCGGGGTGCCGATGGCGCAGACCGTCGCGGTCGGCGATGGCGCCAACGACATCGACATGTTGTCCGCGGCAGGCCTGGGCATCGCGTTCAACGCCAAACCCGCGCTGCGGGAAGTCGCCGACGCGTCGCTCAGCCACCCATACTTGGACACCGTGCTGTTTCTGCTCGGCGTGACGCGCGGCGAGATCGAGGCCGCTGATGCGCTCGACGGCATGGTGAGCCGCGTCGACATCCCGCCGGATCGGTAGCGATCGCAAGCGCGGCGAAGTCGGACGCTGGGGGCACCTCCCGCTTGCGGGGGACGGGTCGCTGCGCATCCGAACCGACCGCGCGACCCGGCAGGCGCCATGGCGTCGCGGTGCGGCACGATGGTCGGGTGGCTGAATCCGGAAGCGAGGCAGTCGACCCCGACCTGCTGATCGACTTCACCGACGTGTCACTGCGTCGCGACGGCCACGTCCTGGTCGGGCCGGTGAGCTGGTCGGTGGAGCTTGACGAACGCTGGGTGATCATCGGGGCCAATGGCGCCGGCAAGACGTCGTTGCTGCGCATCGCCGCGGCGGCCGAGTATCCCTCGTCTGGTGTTGCCTACGTGCTGGGGGAGCGCCTCGGCCGGGTCGACATGTCCGAGCTGCGCGCACGGGTGGGCTTGAGCTCATCGGCGCTGGCGCAACGGATTCCGGCCAACGAGGTGGTGCGCGATCTGGTTGTCTCGGCCGGCTACGCGGTGCTGGGACGGTGGCGCGAGCGCTATGAGGACGTCGACTACAACCGCGCGGTCGACATGCTGGAAAGCCTAGGGGCCGAGCATCTGGCCGACCGCACCTACGAAACCCTGTCGGAGGGTGAGCGCAAGCGGATCCTGATCGCGCGGGCGCTGATGACCGACCCCGAACTGCTGCTGCTTGACGAACCCGCTGCCGGTCTCGACCTGGGCGGACGTGAGGAGTTGGTGTCGCGGCTGGCCGACCTGGCCGCCGATCCCGATGCGCCCGCGCTGGTGTTGGTCACCCACCACGTAGAGGAGATTCCGCCCGGCTTCAGCCATTGCATGTTGTTATCTGAGGGGCAGGTCGTCGCGGCGGGTTTGCTGGCCGACGTGCTGACCGGAGACAATTTGTCCGCCGCGTTCGGCCAGTCGATCGCGGTGGATGTGATCGACGGGCGTTACTTCGCCCGCCGCATTCGCACCCGTGCGGCCCATCGGAGGCGCTGATGACCGACGACTCGTATGTCCCGCTGCCGGCGAGGCCAGCCGCGACGGTGATGCTGGTGCGCGAAGACCCCGATGGCCTGGGCGGTCTAGCCATCTTCTTGATGCGCCGCCACGCCGCAATGGAATTCGCTGCGGGCACGGTCGTCTTTCCCGGCGGTGGTGTCGACGACCGCGACCGCAACGCCGACATCGCCTGGGCCGGGCCGCCGCCGGCGTGGTGGGCGGAGCGGTTCGGCGTCGAGCCCGACCTGGCCGAGGCGCTGGTATGCGCTGCCGCGCGCGAGACTTTCGAGGAGTGCGGTGTTTTGTTCGCCGGCCCGGCCGACGACCCGAGCGCCATCGTCGGCGACGCATCGGTCTACCGCGAATCGCGCCAGGCGCTGGCCGACCGGACGCTGTCCTTCGCCGACTTCCTGCGCCGGGAAAATCTGGTGCTGCGGGCCGATTTGCTGCGGCCGTGGGCCAACTGGGTGACTCCCGAAGCCGAGCGCACCCGCCGCTACGACACTTACTTCTTCGTCGGAGCACTGCCGGAGGGTCAGCGGGCGGACGGAGATAACACCGAAACCGACCGGGCGCAGTGGGCGACACCGCAGGCGGCCATCGCGGAATTCGAAGCCGGGCGTTGCTTCCTGCTGCCGCCGACCTGGACGCAGCTGGACTCACTGAACGGGCGCACGGTCGCCGACGTGCTGGCCGTCGAACGTCAGATCGTGACCGTGCAACCGAACCTCGAAATCGACGGCGACAACTGGATTTTCGAGTTTTTCGATTCCGACCGCTATCACCGGGCCCGCAAAGCCGGCGGACTGGGGTGGCGTCTTTGAGCGAGTTCGTCAGCATCCACCTGGGGGCGGACCATCCCGGCGTTGGGACCTTGGCGCTGTCGCGTCCGCCGACCAACGCCTTGACCCGGCAGGTCTATCGGGAGATCGAGCAGGCCGCAGGCGAGGTGAGCAGCCGCGACGACATCGCCGCCGTCGTCATCTTCGGTGGCCACGAGATCTTCTCCGCGGGAGACGACACGCCTGCGCTGCGCACCCTGATGACGTCCGAGGTCGACAGCTGGGTACGCGTGCACGGCGCCGCCGTCGACGCTGTCGCGGCGATCCCGAAGCCAACTGTCGCAGCGGTCACCGGATACGCGCTGGGCGCCGGCCTGGGGTTGGCGCTGGCCGCCGACTGGCGGGTGAGCGGCGACAACGTGCGGTTCGGTGCGACGGAAATCCTGGCCGGTTTGGTTCCCGGCGGCGACGGATTGGCGCGGCTGGCCCGCACGGTCGGGGCGAGCCGCGCGAAGGAGTTGGTTTACAGCGGCCGGTTCTTCGACGCGGAAGAGGCGCTGGAGTTGGGCCTGATAGACGAGATGGTGGCCCCTGACGGCGTGTATGACGCCGCCGCGGCCTGGGCGAGCCGCTTCGTCGACGGACCCCGGCCCGCGCTGGCCGCGGCGAAGGCCGGCATCGACGACGTTTACGGGCTGACTCCGGCCGAGCGGTCGGATGCCGAGCGCCGCCGCTACCTAGAAGTATTCGATGCCAATTTGCGGCAGCAGACCACGCAGGCGACTTAAGAAGATCTGAGAAAACCCTTTACATAGCGTGAGAGCCGCTCGCTACTATGGGCTGGCTCACGTCGGCGTCGCGTGCACGGAGGTCGGAATGATCTTCAGGACAAACCACCGCAGTCGCGCCGTCGGCGCGGCCGTCGCGGCGTTTGGGATCGGGGTGTTCACCTCCCCGGCTGCGCATGCCGACGATTTCGGCATCGGCGACTTGATCAGCAACGTCATCGCCGGTGCGAGTTCTGCTGACGTCGGTATCCAAGCCGTCGATCACGCGCTCGCCGCCACCGCATCCAGCGCGGATCCGCTTTCTGCGGAAGGGCTTTTCCAGCAGTACATCTACGACCCGCTGCATGTCGGGATGGAGAGCTGGATCAACAGCTCGTTCGGCGAGCGGGTTGACAACGCCATCAACACGGCGTCCGGGCAGTTCTTGATCGGCAACGGCGCCGACGGCACAGGGCCGCTCGACCCCAATGGCGGCGACGGCGGGTTGTGGTTCGGTGACGGCGGCAACGGGTGGGACAGCAATGTAGCCGGCGAGGCAGGCGGCTCCGGAGGCGACGCGGTCGGCTTCTTCGGAGACGGCGGGGAGGGCGGAATCGGCGGTGCCGGCGCCGCCGGCGGTGATGGCGGTGATGGCGGCTCGCTGTTCGGCATCGGCGGCGATGGTGGCGACGCCGGCGCTGGCGCCACGGCCGCTGGCCTACCTGCGCTCGGCGGAGCTGGGGGCAATGCCGGTGTGTTCGGCGAGCACGGCATTGTCGGTGACTACGGCACGCTGCCCGCGGGCCTCCCGCAGGCCGCGGATCCCGACGGATCGCTGCTGCCGGTCGGCACTACCGGCGACTGGCTCACCAACAGCGACGGCCAGGTCGTCATCCTGCACGGGCTCAACGAGGTGTACAAAGTGGCACCGGGCGAGCCGTCCGCGGACGGGTTCAGCAACAACGACGCGGCGTTTCTGGCCGCGAACGGTTTCAACGCAGTCCGGGTGGGCGTCATCTGGTCCGACCTGGAGCCCGAGCCCGGCGTTTTCAACACGTCGTACCTGGACTCGATCGAGCACACCGTCCAAATCCTGGGTAACCACGGGATCTACAGCATCATCGACTTCCATCAGGATGCGTACAGCACCGCGTTCGGCGGCGAGGGCGCGCCGGACTGGGCGGTGCACACCGACGGCGGGGCCAATCCTTCGCTGCCCTTTCCGCTCAACGAATTCTTCAATCCGGCCGAGAACCAGGCGTGGCAGTCGTTCTGGACCAACGTCGACGCACCGAACGGGATTGGGCTGGAAGACAACTACTCGCAGATGCTGGAGTACGTCGCCCACGCCTTCAACGGCAACCCCAACGTGGCGGGCTTCGAGCTGATGAACGAACCGTCGCCGGGCGAGCAGCTGCTGCCGACCCTGCTGGGCAGCCCGTTCTTCGACTCCCAGCAGCTGACCCCGTTCTACGACCAGGGGGCCGACGCGATCAGGGCCGTCGACCCGAGCACGCCGATTTTCTTCGAACCCAACGTCCTGTCCAACGCGGGCGTGCCGATCCATCTGGGCACGGTGGAGGCCCCGGGCACCGTCTTGTCGTTCCACGATTACTGCGAGTTCAGCCTCGGGCCGCTGGGCTGCATCCCCAGCGTCAGCGGGATCGTTGGCCACGCCGAGAACTACGCGCAGGCGCACGGAATTCCGGCATTCATGACCGAGTTCGGCGCGACCAGCAACCAAGCGGAGATCTCGGCCCCGATGCAAGGAGCAGACCAGCACCTGATCGGGTGGACCGAGTGGGCCTACTCGGGCCAGGGCGACATCACCACTAGTGCGAACCCACCGAGTTCGGAGTCGCTGGTGTACAACCCCGAGTTACCGCCGATCGGGGCCAACGTGAACACCGCCAACCTGGACACCCTCGCCGAGCCCTACCCGCAGGTGGTCTCCGGCACCCCGGATTCCTACTCGTTCGAGAACGGCACGTTCCAGTTCAGCTATTCGACCGACGAACCCGACGGTCTGGGCAGTTTCCCGGCCGGTTCGCACACCACCATTTCGATCCCGAAAGTCGAATTCCCGGACGGCTACCAGGTCAGCGTGACCGGTGGTGAGGTGCTTTCGGCATCCAACGCCGCAGAACTGGTGATCGCATCTAACGGCGCCAGCACCGTCACCGTCACCGTCAGCGCTGCCGGAGCATAGCCAGGATGCTCGCCGACCCGGTCGGCCGATAGGCTGGGCGACCATGACCAGTACCGACCCGACGCCGCAGCCGCACGCCACTGCCGAGCAGGTCGAGGCCGCCCGGCATGACAGCAAGCTGGCCCAGGTGCTCTACCACGACTGGGAAGCCGAGAACTACGACGAGAAGTGGTCGATCTCCTACGACCAGCGCTGCATCGACTACGCGCGGGACTGCTTCGACGGCGTCGTTCCGGATGACGAGATCCATCGGCTGCCCTACGATCACGCCCTCGAGTTGGGTTGCGGCAGTGGCTTTTTCCTGCTGAATCTGATCCAGTCGGGGGTGGCGCGGCGCGGATCGGTCACCGATCTGTCGCCGGGCATGGTCAAAGTTGCCACCCGTAATGGGAAGTCGCTGGGGCTGGACGTAGACGGCCGGGTCGCCGACGCCGAGCGCATCCCGTATGACGACGACAGCTTCGACCTGGTTGTCGGACATGCTGTGCTCCATCACATTCCGGATGTCGAGCTGACGTTGCGCGAGGTGCTTCGGGTGCTGCGGCCCGGCGGCCGGTTCGTGTTCGCCGGCGAGCCGACCACCGTGGGCAACGGTTACGCGCGCACGCTGTCGACGCTGACCTGGCGGGTAGCAACCAACGTCACCAAGTTGCCGGGGTTGGACAGCTGGCGGCGCCCGCAGGCTGAACTTGACGAATCGTCGCGCGCCGCCGCGCTGGAGGCCGTCGTCGACCTGCACACGTTTTCCCCGGGCCAATTGGAGGAGATGGCCACCAGGGCCGGTGCGGTCGACGTCGACACCGCCACCGTCGAGTTCACTGCGGCGATGCTCGGCTGGCCGCTGCGCACCTTTGAATACGCCGTGCCGCCCGGGCGGCTGGGCTGGGCCTGGGCCAACTTTGCGTTTACCAGCTGGAAGGTGCTGAGCTGGGCCGACTCCAACGTGTGGCGACACGTGGTACCCAAGGGCTGGTTCTACAACGTCGAGATCACCGGGATCAAGCCGTCCTGAATTTCAGCCTCGCCGACGTTGCCTACCTGACGTCGGACGAGGGTTCGGCTGCGCTGGCCGTCGCCGGCGCGCTCCCGCTGAGCGATCGCATCAGCGAGATCGCGGCGCTGCGCGACCAATTCGGCGACCGGACACCGCTGTTGGTGGAAACGGTGTTGCTGCGGCGGCGCGCAGTCGCCAAGCTTTCCGGACTGCCCGGCACTCACGACTGGCTGTTCACCGATGAGGCGCTGCAGCAGGCCAGCGCCGCGCCGGTCGCACTACACCGGTCGGAGCGGTTGCGCGGCACCATGATTCACGACGTGACCTGCTCGATCGGCACGGAGCTGGCGGCGTTGCGCGGCTCGGCGGCCCGCATGGTCGGTAGCGACGTCGATGCAGTGCGGCTGGCGATGGCGCGGCACAATCTCGGCGACGCCGTCGACCTGTGCCGCGCCGACGCGCTGCGCCCAGTTACTCGCGACACGGTGGTACTGGCCGACCCGGCACGGCGCGGGGGAGGGCGCCGGCGCTTCAATCCGCGTGACTACCAACCCGCCCTCGACGAGCTGATCGAGGCTCATCGGGGCCGGGATCTGGTGGTCAAATGCGCCCCCGGAATAGATTTCGCAGGGGTGACGAGGCTCGGGTTCGACGGTGAGATCGAGGTGACGTCGTATCGCGGCTCGGTGCGCGAGGCCTGCCTATGGTCGGCGGGTTTGGCCGAGGCAGGTGTGCGCCGCCGCGCCAGCATCCTGGACCGTGGCGAACAGGTCACCGACGCCCAGCAGGATGACTGTCCGGTGCGCCCGGCCGGCCGCTGGATCGTCGACCCTGATGGTGCGGTGGTGCGGGCCGGTCTGGTGCGTCACTACGCGGCGCGGCACGGCCTGTGGCAGCTCGACCCGAACATCGCCTACCTGTCCGGCGACGAGCTTCCGCCGGGTGTCCGCGGCTTCGAGGTTCTCGAGCAGCTCGCCTTCGACGAGCGGCGACTGCGTCAGGCGTTGGGGACGCTGGACTGCGGCGTGCTCGAGATACTGGTTCGCGGTGTGAACGTGGATCCCGATGCGTTACGCCGCCGGCTGGCGCCGGGTGGCGACCGGTCATTGGCCGTGGTCATCACGCGAATCGGTTCCGGTGCTCGAGCCCGGAGGACGGCGTTCGTGTGCCGCCCGTCACGTTGACGACGAAACACCCGACCGGATTGGCGCAAAAAATAGGGAAATCTCCCCATGAACTGTGCCGACTTCGCGCCGCAGACTTGTATCAGCGCGCCGGGGGGTCGGCACCGCTACAGCGAAGCATTACCGGGACATGATGCAGCTGCTGTAGCTTCGCCGCCCCCGGTTGCGCGACATCGTTCGGGGAGCGCCGACATGCCTGCGCGGTGCCCCGAAGCCTTCCTGGCGGGTCGGCGTTTAGGCCAAAGCGCGAACCCGCCAGGACTCGCGCCCTATTTGCTGGCAGCATCAGTAGCTATCTGGACGTTTGTCGTTGGCTAGATGTTCCGCCGCACGTAAACGCGTTTTCTGCGACGCGCGTGACGGCGCTTGCTAACTCATTAGTTTTTCTCAGGTAACCTGGTTTTAACACGGCGACCCGACTACCATTTGACTTCAGCCTCGGTTGATCACCCATCCCCGCTGCCGGCGAACCGGTGGGCCAAGGAGGTTCAACGATGAACTCTCGTGGTTTTGCTCGACTGGGCCTACTCACATTGGGCCTGGCCTTGAGTCCGCTAGTCGTGTGCGATGGCGACGAACTTCTTCCCGCGACGGACAGCGTTGCGAGTGCCAGCATCCAAAGCGTCGCGCCGATCGGCAACGAAACCGGCGGCGTCATCGGCGGTTATATCGCCACCGGGACCTCGGCGCAGTACATGGGCGGGGGCTGCGAACGGGTGCGCCGGCCGAGTTGTAGTCGTCCCGGACGACGGTCAACTCATCGCTAATGTGAATAATCAAGCCGCCTGAGTGGATTTACCGGCGGCTAGTAGCGGCTAAATCGCGCTTAGGCATCTGTTTTTGCCGCCTTCAGAACCCCCAGCGGCACCCTGACCAGCTGCTCTGCAATCCGGCATGGCAGTCGAAAACTCCGGTTCCTCGAACAGAACCTTCGAAAATACCGCTGGTATGTCTCAGGTTGTATCGGATCCGAGTCAAAGTGACCGGCGGTCATGATCATACCGGGCGCCGCTGATCGGAAGGAAAAGCCTGCAACTTAGCCTTCCCAAGCGGGGCGAGCGATACCACTGGAAATCGCTATTGATCCAAACAAGAGCTAAGGACTTTTTCAAAAACTATTAGACTTTGTTCGAACAAAATAAACGGCGACGCATAAGCGGTATCTGGGCCGACCTGCTGTCGTCCTTCGACGGTGGGAGTGTCGCCGCCGACGCAAGCAACTTGTGGACCGAGCTCGTTTCGCTGTTCTAAAGGGAGGAGCTGCAGGCAGCGGCCACCGTGGGGAGGACGGTGGCCGCTGACCTGTGCACCAGATCATCAGCATCGGCTCGGAGAGCGTGACCGCAGACGTTTGCGGTACCTCTAAACGGGGCCAGGTAGGCTGGCGCGACGGCATTTCAGCCGTTCTGAGTCTGCGAGGACGAGTCGACCGATGCGCAACATGATGTCGGCGGCGCTGATAGCGGCCGGAGCCTTGCTGGGCTGGTCGGGTGGCGCGGTCGCGGTCGCGGACTCGCCGTGCACCGCCTTAAGCGGCGCGCTTCAAGATGACCAGACATGCAACGTGCACGCGGCTACGTCCACCTACACGCTGGACATGACATTTCCGGTGGACTATCCCGACCAGGCGCTGACCGATTTCCTCACCCAGAATCGAGATGGCTTCGTCAACGTCGCGCAGACGTCGTCGCAGACTTCGGGTCCCCGCGAAGTGCCGTATCAAATGGAAGTCACCTCCGAGCAATTCCACTCCGGCCAACCTCCCGGCGGCACCCGCAGCGTGGTTCTCAAGGTTTTCGAAGATCTCGGTGGTCCCCGCCCGTCCACCTTCTACAAAGGCTTCAATTACGACGTGGCCGGGCAGAAAGCCATTACCTTCGACACGCTTTTCGCGCCGAACACAAAACCGCTCAATGCCATTTACCCGATCGTGCAGCGCGAGGTGGGAAAGCAGACTGGGCTCGGTGCGGCGATCCTGCCCGGTTCCGGTCTAGACGACACGCACTATCAGAACTTCGCTATCACCGATGACGAATTGATCTTCTACTTCGCCCCGGGTGAATTGCTGCCGTCATTGGCCGGCGCCAGCCAGGTCCACGTCCCGCGCAACGCGATTCCGCCGCTGGCCCTCAAAAGCTAGACCTTCCCGGCCAGTCAGCTCGGGGCGAAGCTGTACACCTGACCGTCGCTGGTGGCGGTCACGATCCTGCGGTCACGGCCGATCGAGACGCCGACGGGGTAACCGGTCGCCTCGGGCAGCGGGTAGCTGTTGCGGGTGCGGCCGCTGCCCGGGTCGAAAACAAGCAGCGTCATGCCACGCGCGCCCTCGCCCGGCCCACCGGTCACCACGGCGTAGCCGACATCGCGACCAGCCAGGCTCGATGTCGACAGCGGGCTTACGTCGTTGCGTCGCCACACTTCCTGGGCGTGGTTGCCGGCGTCTTTGAAGGCGACGAGGCGGGTGTCCGGCCCGCCGCCCGACACAACCAGTCCGCCCGGTGTCACAGACGGCGGGGTTTGCGCGAGGAACTTCAGCGGTATCGACCATTTCGGCTTGCCGTCGGCAGCGTGCAGTGCCCACAGCCGCTCGTCGCGCCCGTTGACGTAGATCGTTGATCCGTCGCTGGACAGCACCGGGCTGGCCAGCACGCCGGCGGCGACCGCATTGCTAGTCCATTCCCGGGTGAGCAGCGGATTTTGGCCCGGGTGGTACTTCAGCCCGACAAGCACCGAGCTGGGGGCGCCGGGTTCCCACAGGCCCAGCACGATCATCCCGTTTTCGTGCGCGAATGCGGGTGCGGCGGCGATCGGGCAGCCGGGTTGGGCCGGTCCGCAATCGGAGAGCCCCCGGGTGAAGTCGCTGGGGTCGATGTTGTCCACCAGATCCACCGAATTGCCGACGACGGTGCCGCGATGGCTGTCGAAAACCTGCACCTGCCCGAGGTGCGTGACCACCAGCAGTTGCCCGCGGTCGAGAATCCTTGGCGTGGAAGGCATTCCCATGACCGGGTGCCGCCAGCGGATCCATTGCGTAGGAGGGAAGGACACGATAGCCCCGGGCTGGCCGACGTAAAGGTTGTCGAAGCCGTCGAACAATGGGCTGGCCAGGCCGCCGCCCTGGAAGAGGCGGGTGCACCAACGCTGCCGGCCGTTGTCGTCGTTCTCCCACTCCATCAGCGTGCAGCCGCCCGGTGACTGCGCGTTCGCCGCGAGCCAGTTGCGCGAGCTGAGCACTACTGCTGACGACAAGGACCCCTTGACCGAACGCGTCCAGCGCAGGGTCAACCGGTCAGCGCCGGGTGTCGCGCTGTAGCTGCTGTTGGCCGCGTCGCCGTACTGCGCGGGCCAGCCCTCGGCCGCTGTGGTCTCGACCCAGGCGTCGGTATTGCCGCAACCTGCCCCGGCGGCAGTCAACAAGACCGCCGAGACGACAGATGACCAATGCCGCACGGTACGGCGGGGGATCGGCCAGGGCACGGTGCGAGGGTAACCTGCGGCGGCCCAACGGAGGCTGATTGCCCGCTTCGCGATGCTTCACGCCACGGCGATAGGCTTTTCGGCCATGACGAGCATGTGGGGTGCCCCCGTCCATCGCCGCTGGCGGGGGTCAAATCTGCGGGACCCACGCCAGGCCAAGTTCCTCACGCTGGCCTCGCTGCGGTGGGTGCTGCGCAACCGCGCCTATACCCCTTGGTATTTGGTGCGCTACTGGCGGCTGCTGAAGTTCAAGCTGGCCAACCCGCACATCATCACCCGCGGCATGGTCTTCATCGGCAAGGGCGTCGAAATCCATGCGACACCGGAATTAGCGCAGCTGGAAATCGGCCGCTGGGTGCACATCGGCGATAAGAACACGATCCGCGCGCACGAGGGCTCGCTGCGCTTCGGCGACAAGGTAGTCCTGGGCCGCGACAATGTCATCAACTGCTACCTCGATATCGAGGTCGGCGATTCGGTGCTGATGGCCGACTGGTGCTACATCTGCGATTTCGACCACCGGATGGACGACATCACGCTGCCCATCAAGGATCAGGGCATCGTCAAGACCCCGATCCGCATCGGCCCGGACACTTGGGTCGGGGTGAAAGTGACCGTGCTGCGCGGCACCACCATCGGACGGGGCTGCGTGCTGGGGTCGCACGCCGTGGTCCGCGGCGACGTGCCGGACTTTTCCATCGCGGTCGGGGCCCCGGCCAAGGTAGTCAAGAACCGTCAGCTTGCCTGGGAGACTTCGGCTGCTCAGCGCGCCGAGCTCGCTGCGGCGCTCGCCGACATCGAACGCAAAAAAGCCGCCCGTTGATTCAGGTCATTCCCTGGTAGCGGCGCAGCGCCTCGTTGCGTTCCGCGCTGTGGTCGACAATCGGCTGGGGATAGCCAGATGGCCGATCACCCTTGGTCAGCGTGACGTCTTTGACGTCGGAGAGCTCGGCTACCCAACGCCGCACGTAATCGCCGGCCGGATCGAACTTCTCCGCCTGCCTAGTTGGGTTGAACACCCGGAAATACGGTGCGGCATCGGTGCCGCATCCTGCAGACCATTGCCAACCGTGTTGGTTGCTGGCCATATCGCCGTCAACCAGCTGGTCGAGAAACCAGCGGGCACCCCATTGCCAAGGCAGATGCAGATCCTTGACTAGAAATGACGCGACGATCATCCGTACTCGGTTGTGCATGAAACCGGTTTCGCGAAGTTGACGCATGCCGGCGTCAACGATCGGAAATCCTGTTTCGCCCGCTTTCCATGCTTCGAAGAGCTGCTTGGCCTTTGCGCCGGTATCGGTTTCGATGGCGTCGAAATCGCGATTCCAGTTCCACCAGACGCTGTCCGGCCAGTGGTGCAGTACCGCGGCGTAGAAGTCACGAAACGCCAACTCCCGCAGGTACGCTCGCGCACCGGCACGACGCTGGTCCAGGTCGGCGACCATGGTCCGCGGATGGATGGTGCCGAACTTCAGATGCGCTGACATCCGACTCGTGCCGTCGTGGCCGGGAACATTCCGGTCGTCGCCGTAATTCTCGAGTCCGTTGTCGACGAACTTCTTCCACTGCCGCTGCGCGGCCGCCTCGCCTGCGGGTAGGTCGAGTTCGGCGCCCGGGTCGGGAATTTCGACCGGCTTGGCTCGCTTGCCGAGCTGCTTGGGGTCGACCCAGCTCGCGGACTTGGCTGCCGATTTCGCGGCCGAACGCCACCCCATGTCGCGCCATCGGCCGAAGAACGGGGTGAAGACCTTGTACGGCTCGCCGTTGTCCTTGATGACGCGCCCCGGCGACACCAGATACGGCGACCCCGTGGCCACCAGCGGCACGTCGTCGAGCGCCGAGCGCACGCGATCGTCGCGTTGCCGGCCGTATGGCGCGAAGTCCTCAGAGACGTGCACCGAGGGCGCACCAATCTCCTTGACCAGTGCGGGAATCCGTTCCTCGGGCCTACCCCGCGTCACCAAAAGCCGCCCATCGAGATCGTCGCGCAACTGGCGCAACGAGTCGCACAGAAACTGCATCCGTCGGCCGCCCGACGACGCCTCCAAGCGAGGATCGAGCACGAAGCAGGCGAGCACCTCATCGCTGTCGGCGACGGCCCGCAGCAGCGGCGGAAGGTCACGCAGTCGAAGGTCGCGACGGAACCACAACAACGCGGGCATCAGCGAGTCGCCTGTTTCATCGGCGATTGAGTACCCAAATATGCCCCGACATCAAAGTGGCGAATGCGCACCACAGCGGATATGGCGACAGGGCTGCTCCGGCCCGCGGATCGGCTGCGGTGGTGCGCCGGGCCAGATCGGCGCTGCTGGCTGCCAGCACCGCGGCACCGATCGCCGAGGCGCCCAGTTTCTGGTACTTGAAGAACAGCCAACTCCACCCTGCGTTGAGGATCAGGTTGGCGGCCAGCGCAACGATGTAGTTGCGGGCCTCGGCGTGACGTCCAGTGGCGCGCAACCGGTCGATCGCGGTGGCGGATGTGACCGCGATGTCGGCGTACAACGTGGTCCACGCGACCGGAAACACACCGTTAGGCGGCACATAGCCGGGTTTGCGCAGCCGTGAGTACCAGCGGGTGATCCGGGGCTTGCTTGCGATGCTTCCGATTGCGGAGGTCGCGCCAACGGCAATGCTCGTTGCGGCAAGTGTCTGCTTATTCACCTGAATCTCCCTTCGACTTCGGCAATTCTTTCAGTCATTTAAGTATTAATCAACTGAAGTAATGCCCGAATGCGGATAAGCTGAATATCGTCATGGGCCCCGAACACACCACGGGCGGCCGAGCCGCACTCGAGCAGCAGATCTCTGCGCATCTGCGCGTGATGACGGCCGAGTCCGAACAGATCGGACGGTCGTTCGCCGTCGCACATGACGTGCGGCCCACCGACTTTCGCGCCCTGCTGCATGTCATGGTTGCCGAAACTGCCGGGGCGCCAGTCACTTCGGGAGAGCTCCGGCAACGCATGGGATTGTCGGGTGCGGCCATCACCTACCTTGTGGACCGGATGATGGCGTCGGGTCACATCACGCGTGAATCCGACCCTGGGGACCGGCGCAAGGTTATCCTTCGCTACTCGGACTCGGGTCTGGCCACCGCGCGCGCGTTTTTTGCCCCGCTGGGAACGCACACGCACGAAGCGATGCAAGACTTGCCTGACGCAGACCTCTCTGCGGCCGGCAGGGTGTTCGCCGCGCTGATCGAGGCGATGCGGCGATACCAGGCCGACCTTGCGTCCTGGAAACCGCCCGAGCAGCCGGCCGAGTGAGCCGCGTGACGAAGGGAGGTGCTGTGCCAACCGATTCGAACGGGATGACAACCCGCAAACGACGCCACATCGACGTGTGCCTCGACGACCGGGTGACGTACGTCGGTGTCACGACAGGGCTGGAACGCTACCGCCTGCCGTACAACGCGCTGACCCAGACCAGCCTCGCCCGCATCGACCTGTCGACGAACTTCCTTGGTGCGCCGCTGCGAGCGCCGATTCTGGTCGGCGCGATGACCGGCGGCGCCGAACTGTCGGGGACAATCAACAGAAATCTGGCCGGCGCCGCGCAGCGGCTGGGTATCGCCATGATGCTGGGATCGCAGCGGATCATGCTCGACAGCGCGTTGGGGGAGCGGGCGGCGTCCAGCTTCACGGTGCGCGACGTCGCGCCGGATGTTTTGTTGTTCGGGAACATTGGATTAGCACAGCTGACCGCGGCCGCCGTTGACGACATTTCGAATGCGCTGAAACGAGTTGGCGCCGATGCGCTTGCGGTGCACACCAATCCGCTGCAGGAAGCCGTCCAGCGGAACGGCGACGGCGACTTCTCCGGATCGCTCGACAGGCTGCGTGAGGTCGCCGGCGCACTGGAATTTCCGGTGCTTCTCAAGGAAGTGGGCCACGGAATCGGGAGCTCGGCGATCACGGAGTTGATCGGTCCGTCCGGCGAGCTGCCGGTAGCCGCGATCGACGTCGCGGGCGCCGGCGGTACCTCCTGGTCACGGGTGGAGCAACTCGTTCGCTACGGCGAGGTGCGCTTTCCCGACTTGGCCGACTGGGGCATCCCCACGGCGCGGGCCATCGTGGAGGTGCGCGAGGCTCTGCCGACCGTCCCGCTGGTCGCCTCCGGTGGTATCCGCACCGGCATGGACGCGGCCAAAGCCTTGGCGCTGGGCGCAGATGTCGTGGCAATCGCGCGTCCACTACTCGCCGCTGCGATTGATTCCACTGAGGCCGTGGTGGATTGGCTACAACGGTTTATTGACGAACTGCGAATCTGCTTGCATGGGGCCGGCGCCGCAGACGTGTCGGCACTGCGCCACATCGGCCTCACACCGGTTCAGTAGCACCGGACTGGATGGCACGAAATGCAATCTGCATGCCGCGATCGAGCAGGTGCAGCCCGACGTGGTGATCGTCGACGCAAACTCTGCAGTGCATAAAGCATTGACGCCCAGAGTGTTTCGCCGCAGCGGAGCCCTACTCAGCTCACGTCACTGGATGCGATCGCTTGCGCGGTCGACTGCTTCGAGTTGCGGATACCGAGCTCGGCTTCGAACGTCGACATTGCGGTGATCATCGCACCGAACACTCGATGAGCGGCGGCGAGGTCCTTGTCGGGTAGGCCGGCGAGCGCGGCGCGTAGGTGTGCGCCGAGCGGCGTGAAGAATCCGTGCGCCAGATCCATGCCCCTTGCTTCGTAGCGAAGAAGCGCCTTGCGTCGATCCGCCGGGTCCGATTCGCGCCGGACATGGCCGGCATCGATCATGCGGTCGACAAGGTAGGTGATCGCAGCCGGTGAGACATCCATCCGCTGTCGCAGCTGAGCCATGGTCAGCGGCGTCCCGGCCGTTTCGGCGACCATGACGTGCAGTAACGCGTGGAAGTCGTTGCCGCTGACGTCGTGCTGGCGCGCAAAATGACGACCAATCCGATCGGACTGTGCTGTAACCGCCCGCATATCGGCCGACATCAGCTTTTCCAGCTCTGGCCGGCTGGGAGGTGAACCGTTTGTGCCCCGCTTAGTCACCTGTTCGCATCCTTCTTAGCGAAGTTTCGTTGCAGCGTATCGGAAACCCGCTGGATCAGCGAGAATACACAGCAACTGCCCAATTCATGGCCGCGTAGCGGCGCCGCTGCGGGGCAAGTCGATCCAGGGTAGCCGCCCGCTTTCGTTGGCCACGACCCAAGGCTGCACTTCGCTCGGATGATGAGCGATCAAGGGGCGCAACAGGATTAATGCTGGAGAGCTATCTCGAGAGTGAGCTGTCGCGGCCGGTGACCCGCTGCGCCACCTGTGCAATGGGCGTATTGGAGTCTTGGGACATCTGCTTGAGCATGCCGAAAGCTTCGGCAGCGTCAATATCGAAACGCTCCATCAGCCTGCCTTTGGCCTGGCCGATGATGTCCCGCGAAACGAGTGCAACCCGAAACTGCTGGTCGCGCCGCACCATGTTCCACACCAGCGCCGCATGGGTCGCGAAGATCAACCCTAAATTGACTGACCCTTGATCGAATGCGTTGGTCGGCTCGGCGTAGAAGTTAAGTGCTGCGGACACGCCGCCCTCCTTGAACATTCCGAACGAAAGCACCGATCGGATGGGCGTCCGCTTGACCGCCTCGTCACGGAAAAGCGGCCACCGATCGTCGCCGGCGAGGTCGTCGATGCGGACGCTGCGTTGCAGAGCGGCGGCTGTCAGGCACGGCCCCTGCTGACAGCGACTCTGGATTTCGTCGAGGATGACCGGATAGCGATGAGTCGCGGCGGCGGTTTCATTGCGGCGGCGTTTCTGTGTGACGGTGATGCCCGAGTACTGAGCGCCCGGCACCGATTCGGCGGCGCGTTCGATCAACTCTCGCAACAGCGCGGGCGTGTCGAACGAGGCGCGCCGGTGTAGGTCGGAGACGAGATGTGTCACCCGCAAATACATCGCCGACTGCGAATTCAGGGTCAACTCTTGCGATTCGGTCGCATCCACCATCCGGACTTCCTGGTGGTCAGTTGTCACGTCGCAACGCATCCGGGGTTTGTGCACCGCATCGGCTCCGGTCTTGTCGCTCTTCACCCGGTATTGCGGATTCTGTTTGGACGCACGCACGGCACGCCCGGCGGCCTTCTCGTCGTCGGTGATCTTGTCCTCGACCCTCCCTTTGACGTTCTGGCCGTGGCTTTTCCATTCGACTTTGTCGCCCTTGCTGAATTGATCGTCCGCCATCCGATGGCCTCCCGTTGGGTTGGTGCCGACTGGGCCAATACATCTCGCCGTCGATGGGCGGCCGCCCCTACTGGGAGCGCCGACGGCTGCGGAAGCCGCTATCCACTGTTCATTTGACACTATAAACTTAACTATTCACATTATGAAGGAGATGTGACCCAGTCGGATGTTCCGAAAGTCGCGGAAAGCGGGTACACCCACGGCAGTGTGGCGTACTTCGCTGCAATAGGTCTGAGCCAAGGAGTGAACTTATGCGCTGCGTCGTCTTGGGGGCCACCGGCTACCTCGGGGCACGGCTGGTTCCCGAACTGTTGTCGGCAGGCCACGAGGTCCGGGTGATGGCGCGAACGCCCGCCAAACTCGACGATGTGCCGTGGCGCCAGAGCGTCGAGGTGGTCGAAGGTGACGTCACCGACGTCGGCACGGTCCGCCGAGCGCTCGACGGCCAGCAGGTGCTCTACTACCTGGTGCACTCGATGCTGGGCTCGAATTTCGTCGACGTTGATGCGCGGGGGGCCGCTATCGTTGCCGACGTCGCTGGACAAGCCGGGCTTTCGCGCATCGTATACGTGGGCGGAATCGTCACGAATCATCAACAGCTGTCCGACCATTTGGCGTCGCGCGCCGAAGTGGGCCGGCTGCTGCACGATTCCGGAGTCCCGACCGCGGAACTGCGGGCGGCGGCCGTCATCGGAGCGGGGTCGGCGAGCTTCGAAATACTGCGGTACCTGACCGAGCGGCTCCCGTTGATGGTCACCCCGAAATGGCTTCGCACCCGCGTTCAACCCATTGCGGTCCGCGACGTGCTCTACTACCTGACGAACGCGGCGGAGCTGCCCGCAGAAGTCAGTCGCGCCTTCGACATCGGCGGCCCCGACACGTTCACGTACACCACGATGATCCGCAAGTACGCGGCGATCGCGGGACTGCAACGGCGCCTTGCTATTCCGGTGCCGGTGCTGTCGCCATGGCTGTCGTCGCACTGGGTGAACCTGATTACCCCACTGCCGCGGTCGTTGGCCTCGTCGTTGATGGAGTCACTGGAAAACGATGTCGTCTGCACCGAGCACGACATCGCCGAACACATCCCGGATCCCGAAAACGGGTTGACCCACTACGAGGACGCCGTTGCACTCGCGCTGGAGCGCACTCGCGACACTGCGCTGACCACTCGCTGGTCGCGCTCGGGTGGAGATGACTCACCGTCGCATCCGCTGCCCACCGATCCGGCCTGGGCCGGTGGAGCGCTGCACGAGCAGGTGTCCGAGCGGCATGTCGGCGCAGATGCCGAAGCGTTGTGGCGGGTCTTCGAGTCGATCGGCTCCCGGGATGGCTGGTCTGCGGCGCCGCGTGCCTGGGCGGTGCGTGGATGGAGCGGGCGAGGCGGCGCCGCCGTTGACAATGAGTCCGGATCGTCACAACCGCGCGATCTGCACCCGGGCGAGGCGCTGGACTGGTGGCGGGTGGAGTACGTCGATCCGCCCCGCGTATTGCGTCTGCGCGCGGACATCCGGCTACCGGGGCGGCTCTGGCTCGAGCTGTCGATACGCGCCGACGGTGACGATCGGTCCTGCTATCGGCAACGCGTGATATTCCAACCGTATGGCCTTGCCGGTGAAGCGTTTTGGAAGACATCCGCGTTGTTTCGCGGTGCAGTGTTTGGGGGCCTTGCCCGCGACATCACCTCAAAGGCAGTCGGCGCTGACGTTTCCACGCGAACATAACCCGTTTGTTGAGTTCGGTCAGCGGGCAGGGCAACTGCCAGATGGCCGCCGCTCGGTAGGCCGAACGCATCACGGTGTACCGGCGCGCAGCTTATAGCGGCGTTCGGCGTATGCGAGGTCGTCTTTCCACAGCCGTGCCGCGGCGACGCGCATGAGCCCGGTGATCATCGGGGCGGCGTGCCGGGCCCGCTTGAACCCGGTCCGCTCGGAATGGGCGACGGTCGCTTCGATCACCGCCGTTCGAGGATGGCCATCCGGTCCCAAACCTAGTGGGGTGGCGTGAGTTTCGACCACACTGCCTGTTCCCTCGCCGTCCACGATGCGCATCACAATGGTGCGCGGTTCGGGGCAGGTGAACTCTGCGACTGTGGGTATTCCGACGCGCCCGATACGGAACGTCACCGCGACCAGGAAACGGTCTGCCTCGTCGGTCGGAGTTGTGAGCACCTCGAGCCGGGTGAATGAATAAGGGTGGTACCACGCACCATGCCAAGGATCGAGGCGGTTGGCGATGATATCGGACGGTTCGCACGTGCCGACCATCCTCGCGACCGCGTGCAGGGTCTCGCCGGTAGGCCTGGCCGGAATCAGCGGTCGATCGAGCGGTTCCTCGCCGCCGACACCGTCCAAACGGACCCACGCAAGCACGCCGTCGTCGTAGCTGGGCAGTGGGCGCCAGCCGAATTCGTCGGTGTTGCCATCAAGGCATAGGCCGTGCCATCGGCAGATCAGAGCGCCGTGGTGCACGAAGGCGGTGGCCAGGTCGGCGCCGAGATGCGGGCAACTGCGCGGCCCGACGTGCAACCGGGATTGCTGATCACGCCAGGCGACCAGTTCGACACCGGCGACGCGGGTGCCCAGCGGTCGACCGCTGCGCACATCGCGGCTCGCGGCGAACGTGTACCAATTGCCGCTCGGCCGCCGCTGTGACCGGTCCAGCGCGGCATCGATGATCGCCGGCGAGGCCTCGCGGTAGGTGGGCCGTTGGTCGGCCCAGGTCACAGGCGGGATAGCCTGCAGCGGCCAGTCTTTGGGCCAGCGGCGCCGCACGTTGTCGCCGATGTTCATCATCGCGAAAGCCTTTCTCGGCCGGCGAGATAGCGCAGCAGCGCCGAACGGCCTCGGGTGGGAACCGTACATAGCGCGTGGCCGGCCAGCCCCCATTGCTTCAGTATCTCGTTGGCGGCGGTCCAGCCGGTGGTGGCCGCGCGCTCCATCAACGCCACCGGTAGGTCGATGCGCACCCCGTCGCCGGCCAGCAACAGCCCAGGCACCGGTGTGACGACGCCGGGTCGATGCGCGTGGCTGCCCGGTGCGAACAGCGGGCAATCGCGATGATGCAGCAGCCGTTCGTGAACCACCTGCGCATCCCGCGTTTCCGGATAGAGTTCATGCAGCTGACTCAGCATGGCGCCCTGTGACTGCTCGGATTCCACTGCGTATGAATGCAATTCGATAACAGAGCCGCCAGTGCGCCGCGTCCAATCGGCGGCTTGGAGTTCGTATCGCTCCAGGACGCTGATGTTGTCGAGCGGTTCGTGTCCGGCGGTGCCCAGAAACGCCGCGCGGTCAGCGGCGACAGGGCGGTCTAACCACAGGCGCTGCACCATGAACGGCGGGGCGGTACGCAACTTCTGGATCCGTGCCCGCCAGATGTCGTCGCCAAGTCCCGGGGACGCCGCCACGATCCGCTGCAGGCCGGCCACGTCGGCGGCCAGCACGACCGCGTCGGCGTCCAGTTGGTCGTTGGCATCGGAATGGACTTGGAATGTCTGGGCATGGCCGCGGTCGATCCGCGTCACCGCGCTGCCTTGGTGGAATCGCACGCCGAGGTTGACCAGATACCGCTGCAGCGGCTGCCACAGCGCGGTGTCGTAGTTGGCGTTGGTGACGTCGAAGATCAACCCCTCGCTGGAGCCGAGGAAGTAGATGTGGAACATCGTGGCCAGCTCGGCGGCCGACAGCTCGGTGGGGCTGGCAAAGAAGCTGCGGGAAAACACCTCGAAGGCCAGGTGACGCGCCGCCTCGGGAAAGTTGATGCTTTTCAGGAAGGTCTCGGCGTCGATGTGATCGATGCGGTGATAGATGTCGGGCAGCGACACTGCGGCAAGCGGCGCGGCGGAACGCGCGTCGATACGGGCAAGGTCCATAAGCCGAAAAGTCGGGCTGCGTAAGGCGAATACCAACGCGTTCCAGGGCGGGTTGCGAGGTAGGCCGCGGAATGTGTCTTGCCGTCCGGCGCCGTCGATGAGCGGGTAATCGTCGACCGGGGTCAGCATGGACAACGTGGCGTCGACGCGGCTCAGCAGCGCCCGCAAGTTGTAGTACTGCCGGAAGAAGGCGTGGAAGCCACGGTTCATCGCGAGCTCGACGCCGTCGGCTTGCTCGGTCCAGGCGCCGACGCGCCCGCCCAGGTAGTTCTCGCGTTCGATGACGTCGACGCTGACCCCGCGTTCGGCCAGACCTGTTGCGGCGGCCAGGCCGGCGATCCCGGCGCCGACGACGACGGCCCGCGGCTGCGACGACAGGGCTGCCGCGCTGTGCAGGCCCTGCGGTGCTGGGAAGGTGCGGCGACGGCGATCGGTCATCACGGTGCCGCCCCGAGGAAGGTGTGCGCGATGTTGGCCTCCCAGCCGGGCATGGTGTCGCTACGCACCCCGGTGAACCCCGCGTCGCGCAACCGCTGCCGGAATTGTGTTGCGCCATCGAATGCCAGCACACTGCGCCACAAGTGCCGGTACAAGGTGGCATCGCGGGTTTGCCACCACCCGGAGGGGATGATGATGCCCCAGCACACGGCGTGCCACACCGCAGTGGCGGCCCGGGAGTCGCGCACCGAGTACTCGTGTACTGCCAGCGTGGCCCCGGGCACCAGCAGATCGCGCAGCGATCGCAACTGGGTGTCGGGATCGGACAGATTGCGGATCAAGTACGCGGCCAGGATCCCGTCGAACGGGCCGACGACGCCGTTGTCGGCGAGGTCTTCCACGGGCGTGTGGACGAACCGGACCGACGTGGGCCACGACTTGCCCTTCGCCTCCTCGAGCATTCCGCGCGACGCGTCGATCGCGGTGATGTCGGCGTGTGGGGCGACGCTTAGCAGAGCTGCCGTCGACGCGCCGGTGCCGCAGCCGGCGTCGAGCAACCGAAGCCCGCGGCCGTGGTTGGGGAGTCGCAGTCGTTGTGCCGAAAGGCGAAGGTGGGCATGGTATCCCGGGCTGGTGCCGACCAGGCGATCGTAGGCCGATGCGCCGGCGTCAAACGCGGCCGGCACATCGGCGCGGGGCAGACCGGTGTTACCGACGCTCACGTTGTCGTTCCCATAGCAGTAGGACGGCGGTGACCAACGCGAACCCGAACAAGAAGTCTTCGATCGGAATATCGAACGGGAACCGGATGCCGCTGGTTTGCCGGTTGTCGTACACCACGATTGGCGCGCTCAGCTTGGTCAACCAGCCGTCGACCAGGATCTGGAATCCGATCACGATCAGCATGGAAAGCCAATACGCCGGACGCCGAAAAAGCCCGGTGCGCAATATCGTCACTTCGAGCGCGCCGACGGCCAGCGCCGCGAATACGGCGGGAACGGTGTAACCGAGCCCGCTCATCGGCGGTTGAACCGATTGAGTATCGCGCTCACCGCGTTATAGGTCAGCAAGGCGCACAACGGAATCACCAGAAAGAACAGGACCTCCTCGATCGGCATCCGGAACGGGATGTTCACGCCGGTGACGTAGGTCGGGTTGTACGTCCACATGCGGATGGCGATCGCCACCTCGTCCCAGAGCACGAAAACAGCCGCGACGGGCAGCACGGCGCGCGCGGCCCGCCACACTTGACGGTAAACGCCGGGGCGAAAGATCTCCAGGGGCAGCGTGATCGCCAGGCAGGCACCGAGAACGATGAGATATTGCCAGTGATCCATTTACATCGCACCGGCTCTGCGATCACCCGGTGCGGCCGGGCGCCTCAGCCGGGCCCGCCACGAACGCAACAGGCCAGCGCTGGCAACCCGCAGCCGTCGGCCGTTGCTCACGGTCGCGCGCTGGGTGAACACCGCAAAGTCGCAGTGTTCGATGCGGTCGAGGATCTCCGAGTAGAGCGTCAGCGCGGTCGCCACGCATGGCTGTGACCGCGGCTCCAGCATCGCGACACCGTCGGCGGCGTACCGGTAGACCTGCCGGGCGACGTCGTGCTGCTCGGCCAGGGCGTTGCGCACCCGGCGATCTGTCCGGCGGTTGTGGTGGCACCACATCAGCAGGTCGCGATCGACACTGTGGGCGGCCAATTCGTCGGCTGGCAGGTAAACGCGCTGTCGCATCAGGTCTTCATCGATGTCGCGCAGGAAGTTCGTCAGCTGGAAGGCCCTGCCCAGCGCCGCTGCGTGCGGAGCGGCCGCATCGGCCGGGCCTATCGTGCCCAGGATCGGAAGCACTTGCAGGCCAATCGCTTCCGCCGAGCCTTTCATGTACCCATTGAGCGCGGCGCGGTCGGGATAGTCGGTGACCGTCAAGTCCATCCGCATCGAATTCAGGAAGTCGTCGAACAGTTCGTCGCGGATGTCGTAGCGGCGTGCGGTGTGTCGTACCGCGGCGAGCACCGGGTTGGCCGGGTGCTCGTCGGCGGAAAAGAATTGATCGGACAACTGTTGCAGCCGCCCCGCCCGGGTTGCGGTGTCCAGGGAAGGATCGAAATCGTCGAGAATGTCGTCGGCATAGCGAGCGAAGCCGTAGAGCGCGTGGATGGGAGGACGCTGATCAGGTGCCAGCAGTCGGGTGGCGAGAAAGAAGGTACGGCCGTGTGCGGCGTTGAGAGTGCGGCAGCGCCGGTAGGCACCGCGCAGGTCCGGATCTTCGATACCGGCAGCGGTCAACTCAGTGCGGATCATGGCGTGCCGGCTTTCGTGACGATGGTTCGCTGTGACCCGTCCACGATCCCGGTGACCCGGTCGGCGGCCAGTCGCCCGGAGATCATCGCGGTGGGCACGCCGACGCCGGGCACGGTCGACGATCCAGCCAGCACGGCATTGTCGATGCCCCGCAACATGTTCGCCGGACGGAAGGGCCCGGTCTGGGCGAATGTGTGGGCCAGCGCGAATGGCGTCCCGGCGATCATGCCCTGACGTGCCCAGTCTTCCGGGTTGACCACATGCAAAACCTCGGCGCCATCGCGAAAGCCCGGAATCAGGCGCGCCCCAACGGTATCGATGAGTTGCTCGGTGTAACTGTCGCCGAGCCGCGACCAGTCGATCACACCGCGGCTGAGGTTAGGCGCCGGAGCAAGCACGTAGAACAGGTCGTGGCCGCGCGGCGCCAGACTCGGGTCGCTGGCGGTCGGCCTGGTGACGAGCAGCGACGGATCCCGCATCAGCCGGCCGTCGCGGATGATGTCGGTGAACGTCTGGTCCCACTCCGCGCCGAAGACGATGTTGTGGTGTGCCAGTGAATGATCCGACGCCGGCGCGTTGCGGCGGCCGATGTGAGCGACGACTGCCGACGGTGCCGGCCGCAGCCGACCGATGCGATGCGGCTCGCGGCCCAGCAACGTGTAGGTCGTCGGCAGTTCAGTGGTCAACACCACGGCGTCGCAGGCAATGCGCTGATCGGTATCGGTGTGCACGGCCGTCACGCGGCTGCCGGTGCGCTCCAGATCGGTGACCGTCGCGCCGTAGACGAACCGCACGCCGGCATCGGTGGCGGCCGCGGCCAGCGCGTCGGGCAGTGCCCGCATGCCGCCGCGCGGGAAGTAGACCCCGGAGATCGTGTCCATGTAGGCGATCACCGCGTAGACCGCAAGCGCCTGCTTCGGGGCAACTCCGGCATACAGCGACTGAAAGGTGAAGACTCGTCGCAGGCGCGGATCGGAGATGTGGCGGTTGACCATGGTGTCCCACTTGCGGAATCCGCCGAGCGCCGTCAGTCGGGCCAGCTGCGGATTCAGCAGCGACAGTGGGGAATCAAAGTTCTCGGCGATGAACCCGTCGAATTCGGTGCGATATAGCCGGGTCAGCCAATCGCGCAGCCTCCGATAGCCCGCCGCCTGCTTGGCACCGGCGAACTCCCGGATCGTGTCTGCCATGAGATCGGCGTCGCTGTGCACATCAAGGCTGCTGCCGTCGGCGAACTGCGCGCGATACGCCGGATCGACAGTCAGCAAATCCAGCCGGGCCGAGCGGTTCTCGCCGACTGCTGCGAAAGCCTCATCGATGATGTCGGGCATGGTGAGTACGGTCGGCCCGGTATCGAGCTGATAGCCGTCGACATCGAGTCGCCCGGCGCGTCCTCCGGGCCACTTCTCGCGTTCTACCACGGTGACTTCACGACCCCGGCCCGCCAGATGCAATGCCGCGGATAGTCCTGCCAGACCGGCGCCGACCACGACCACCCGGCTGCTCGGCCCAGCCACGCGCCTCATTCGGTTCGCTCCGTGCACACGGTGGCCATGTTCGTCAGCGCGGCCCGCACCGGCTCGTCGATCCGGAGGCCGTCGAGTTCGTTGAGCGCCGACGAAACCCGGCCGTTGATCATGTCTTCGATCATTTGCACGGCCCCCGTGCTGACGATCAACCGACGCCAGCGCTCAATGGCGTTGCGGTCGAGATCGCCGGTGTTCATCAGCTCGCTGAGCTGGCGGCGGGTCGGCGGATCGGCCAGATCATGTGCGGCGATGACCACGCTGGTTGCCTTGCGCTCGATGAGATCTTGGCCGTTGGGCTTGCCGGTGGCCGTCTCGGCGCCGAACACCCCCAGCAGATCGTCGCGGAGCTGGAATGCTTCGCCTACCGCTTCGCCGTACCGGCCCAGGCCGCAGACAGTGCGATCGCTGCAGCCACTCATCGCTGCGCCGATCTCCAACGGCCGGCGCACCGTGTAGTTACCCGATTTGCGCCGGGCCACCTCCAACACCGCGTCCATCGACGGCAAATCGCGGATATCGCTTGCGAGATCGGCGAATTGGCCGAGCGCCAATTCGGTGCGCATGACGTCGTAACGCGGCCAGGCCTGCTGCAAACGGCGATGGTCAATGCCGCTTTCACGCAACATCTGTTCGGCCCAGATCAGACAGAGATCGCCCAGCAGAATCGCCGCCGATTCGCCGAACCGCTCCGCCGGCCCGGAAAGCTGCCGATTTCGATGCCATTGGCTGAATTGGATGTGTGCGGCGGGACGACCACGGCGCGACGACGCAGCGTCCATCACATCGTCCTGCAGCAGGGCAAAGGCGTGCAGCAGTTCCAGGCCGGCCGAGGCAAACAACGCCTCGTCGCTCTCCTCGGCGCCGGCTAGCCAGCCCAGGTACATGAAGGTCGAGCGAAGGCATTTGCCGCCGGCCACGAAATTCACCAAAATGTCGCCGGCCACTTCCACGCCTGACTCATCCAGCTCGGCAGCGCATCGTCCGGTCACAAACTCGTTGACATGCGTCAAAACCTTGCGGCGCAACCCGATTCGCCATCCGTCGAACTGCGCCGGACCCGACCAGGATTGCTGGATCAGCTCAGCAGGCTGCGCGGATGGTGCCAACGACAGCGCACGCACCTCGCCCACTGAAGCCCCTCTCGAAGGGTCGGGTCGCGACAAACCTGTACGGCCCAGACTCACGCGCTATACCTCCCACACGACGAAGACAAACACGTCGGCCTGGTCCACTCGGTTTAACTTCACTAGTTGAAACATTAACTTACTGAAATTCCGGCGCGCTCGCCAGAGATACATCTCGCCTAGGGTGGGGCGATGACCGCAGCTCAGCGTGAACGAAGTGCACTCGTGGACACGTTTCGCCAGGTAGGACCGGATGCGCCAACGCTGTGCGAAGGCTGGACTACCCGTGACCTGGCTGCGCACCTGGTCGTTCGGGAAAGGCGTCTCGACGCGACGCTGGGCATCGCTGTGCCTTTTCTCGCCGACTACACCGCGAAGGTGCAGAACAAGGTTGCCCAGTCGAACGGCTGGGACGACCTGGTCGAGATGGTGTCGTCCGGTCCGCCGATCTACTCACCGTTCAAGCTGCTCGATCCGGTGGCCAACCTCGGCGAGATGTTCATCCACCACGAGGACGTCCGCCGAGCGGCCGACGGCTGGCAGCCCAGGGTGCTTGACGCATCGACCGCGTCGCAGCTGCGCCGCCAGCTCGGCCTGATGAGCCGCGTGATGCTGAGCAAGCTGCCGGCGCAGGTCGTCCTGCAGACACCCGCCGGTGAACGGATTGCCCGGGTGGGCCGTGGCGAGGCCGTCACCGTGACTGGCGAACCACAGGAGCTGCTGCTGTTCATCGCGGGCCGTGATGCGGTGCGCGTTGAGTTCGACGGTGACGCGGGATCGGTTGCGGCGGTGCGAGCGGCGCCGCGCGGCCTCTAGCCGCGGCCGAGCAGATGCCGCAGTGTCTGCTCGAGATCAGGGCGGCGGAATCGATGATCGGTTTGCTGCAATCGCGTCGGCAGCACCCGTTGATTGGCGCACGCGAGTTCACGCGCGCCCTGCTCGCCGAGTAGCAGCCGCGGACCCAGCGGCGGGACCGGCAGCAGCGCCGGGCGATGCAGGACGTGGGCCAGCGTCCGGGTGTAGTCGACATTGCGGGCCGGTTCGGCGGCCACCGCGTTGACCGGCCCGGACAGGTCGGTGTCCCACAACCCGCGGTGGTAGACGTCGACCAGGTCGTCGATCCCGATCCAGGACAGCCACTGCCGGCCGCTGCCGAGGCGGCCACCGAGACCGGCCGAGAACAGCGGCCGGAACAGCCGAAGCGTCCCGCCGGCGGGGGACTGGACGATCCCGGTGCGCACCCGCACGACCCGCGTCCCGGCCTGCTCGGCCGGGGCCGTTGCGTTTTCCCACTCGGCGACCACGTCGGCCAGAAATCCGTCGCCGCGTTCGCTGTCCTCGGTCAGCGCCTCCTCGCCCCGGTCGTAGCCGTAAAAGCCGATGGCCGACGCACTGATCAGCACCTTGGGCCCGTCGCTCGATTGAGCGATCAGCTCAGCCAACCGGCGGGTCGGGCCGATCCGGCTGTCCCGAATCGCGGCGCGGTGTTCATCGGTGAAGCGGCCCGCGATCGACTCGCCCGCGAGGTGGATGACCGCGTCCACACCGGCCAGCAGACCCGCATCGGGGCTTTCTGGATTCCATTGGCGTTCATCGGGTTTGGTAGCCGAGTGCCGGACCAGGCGGATCACCCGGTGGCCGCCGGTGGACAGGAAGGCGGCCAACTGCGAGCCGACCAGCCCGGAGGCTCCGGTGATGGCGACGGTGATCGGGGTCAAGCCATGATCGGCCGCCTGCCGGTGGACGGCGAGGTCGTCGGCCAACTGCCGGTGCCGGTAACGGAACATCGACCGCAGCGCGACGGCGGGAACCGGCGTTGCGACGCGGTCGGTCAACCGGGTTCGGTCGCCGCTGACCACTTCGAAGTCGTGGGTGTGCCGCCACCGCACCGCCAGCCTGGCCGGCAGCGACGCCAATCCATCGGAGCCGATGGTGTCGACGAAACGCCGCGGCGGATCGTAGGAGTCCGGTTGATGATCGGCCATCCAGCGCAGACCACCCGGCAGGCCGAGTTCAGCGCGTCCGTTCTCCAGCGAATCCGCTTCGGCGAGCAACCGCATCGGCTGCCACGGCGGCGTGAGCCGGGTAAACGCGCCGGGCCGGGCATGCCAATCGAACACCTCGTAGATCGGTGCGTCGATCACACTCGAATACACAAGTCCCATTGAGCCGACGGTACCTGCGCCCGGAGATATTGCCCGCGACCTGATCAGGCCGTTCACCGACCGCATCGCCGCCGGCCGGTCGGCTACCGATCCGGCAGCGCGTGCTCGACGATGGGTAGCCGCGGCAGCGGATGACGTTCGCGGCGCTTGGCCGTCGAGTACACCTGTGCCGTCTCGTCGGCCACGGTCTGCCAGTCGAAATCCGCGGTGAGACGCCGCCGCGCGGCATCTGCCCGGTGCTGGGCGGCGGCGGGATCGTCGAGCACCGCGATAACCGACTTGGCCAGCCGGGCCACGTCGCGCGGCGGGCACGACATGCCGGTCTCGCCGTTGATCACGGCCTCGCCCAGACCGCCGATATTCGAAGTCACCAACGGGGTGCCGGCAGCCGCGGCTTCCAGCGCCGCCAACCCGAACGGTTCGTAGTGACTGGGCAGCACTGCGGCGTCGGCGCGATGCAACGCGGCCAACAGGTCGTCGTGATCGAGCCGTCCGACGAAGTGAGTTGCCTTGAGCACCCTATGTTTACGCGCTTGCTCGACCAGCCAGTCCTGCTGCGTTCCCTCGCCGGCGATGGTCAGGGTGGCGCCGGGGTGGGCCCGCCGGATCCGAGGTAGCGCGGCGATCGCTTCGTGCACGCCCTTCTCGTACTCCAGCCGGCCCACATACAACAGCTCCGGCGGGTCGGTGCGGGGCTTACGGCGCGCGAACGGCCATCGCGTCGCCTCGATCCCGTTGCGGATCACCGTGGTCTCGGCCAGCCCGGGCCCGAACAGTTCGGTGATCTCCTCGCTCATTGACGCCGAACAGGTGATGAGCGAGTCGGATTCGCGCACCAGCCACGACTCAACCGCATGCACCTGCCTGCTCAATGATCCGGACACCCATCCCGAGTGCCGGCCGGCCTCCGTCGCGTGAATGGTGGAAACCATTGGCACGTCGTAGAATTCGGCCAGCGCGATTGCCGGGTGGGCGACCAGCCAGTCATGCGCATGAACCACGTCGGGCTGCCACGAGCGGTCGCTGCGCCGCTGTTTCAGCGACAACCCGGCGCGAACCATGGCGTGACCCATGGCCATCGTCCACGCCATCATGTCGCTGCCGAAGGAAAACTCATGTGGGTCCTGCGCGGCGGCGACGACTCGGACGTGTTCGTTGACCTCATCGGACGACGGGTGAGTGCTGGGGTCGGTGCCGGTCGGCCGCCGCGACAACACCACGACTTCGTGGCCCGCGGCGGCGAGCGCCGTCGACAGGTGATGGACGTGCCGGCCGAGTCCACCGATCACCACCGGTGGGTATTCCCACGACACCATCAGGATTTTCATCGCGGCAGCCTTCGTGCATCCAGGGCACCGAACAGCCCGTCGGCCCGGTTCCAGCCGTCGGCAAGACGCTGTGCGACTTCGCGTCGGCCCGATGCCAACGCCCCGGCGATCTCGCGGGTGGCGTGGGCGTGCAGATGCGCCCGGTAGCGGGCGTAGTCGGCGGCGGAGTCCTTGCTCACCATGAACGGCCAGTCACTGGAGACCGTGAGCAGGGTCTCGCGCAGGATCTGGTCGGCGATGTGATCGCGGGGGATCGGACCGTCCAGCGTCGCGGTCTGGGTTAGCGCCTTGTCGACGGTAGATAGCGCGGTGTCCACCACTTCGGCGTTGAGTTGAACCAGGTCGGCCACCTTGTCGCCGGCCCACACTTGCCAGTCCTTGCCGGAACCCCAAGAGCTGGGCGGTAATTCGACGGCATCACCGACGAGGCCCGCACTGACGGCGTCGCTGAGCGTGCCGATGCGCACGCCGGCTTCCGGCAGTGCCCGCAGCACCCGCTCCAGCCATATCGGACCCTCATACCACCAGTGGCCGAACAATTCGGTGTCGAATGCGGCGACCACGTGCGCGGGTCGCCCGATCCGCTCGGATTCGGACACCAGTCGGCTACGGACCACCTCAACGAAATCCGCGACGTGGCTGTCGATCGCGCGATCGGCGCGGTCGGGATCGTAGGGCGCCTTCTTCTCCGACGGCACGTTGCGGCCGGTGACCCGGGCCGGCTTCAAGCCGGTGCGGTGGTCATAGGTATGGAAATCACGATAGGCGGCATGCCCGGGGTAGCCCGACTTCGGCGACCACACCCGATAGCTGACTTGAAGGTCGCGCCCGAACGCCACGACGCGTGCGTCGCCGACCGGCCGGCCCAGCGCGGTGTCACCGTGCAGCGACGGGCCGTCGACCATGAAGTGGCCGACTCCGGCTGCGGCATAGTCGTGTTCCATACCGGGGGCGTAGGCGCATTCGGGCGCCCAGATCCCAATCGGCTTGTGCGCCAACCGCGCTCGCGCGTCAGCCAGACCCTCACGCAACGCGAATTCGCGCAGTCGCGGGTTCAGCAGGGGTTGAAACGGATGCGCCAGTGGGCCGCCCAGCAACTCGACCGTGCCCGCATCGATCAGGCCGCGCAGCAGCGGGCTGGCCCCGTGGCGCCAGTAGGTGGTGAAATCCCCGAGCGCTTCCTCGGTTTCGGCGAGTTCGCGAATTCCAAAGGCACGCAATGCCTCCGGCGCAGAGGACGGCGAGGTGCCCGAGGGATCCCCAGGGCGCACGCTCGCGGCCTCGGCGGCGCGCAAATGCCAGTTGGCCAGCCAATGATGCACCCCGTCAAGGCAATACGGGTCGTCGAGCTGCGCCATCACAACCGGAGTGACGCCAAGGGTGATCAGCCGCTGGCGGTCCTCGTCGGCCAGTCGGCGCAGCACCCGCAACAGCGGCAGGTAGGACGCCGCCCATGACTGGTAGAGCCATTCCTCGCCGACCGGCCAGCGGCCGTGATGGGCCAGCCACGGCAGATGGGTGTGCAGCACCAGGCTGAACAGTCCGGGCACTGGCGCCCTGGTCGCCGCTGTCACCGGCGCACCGCAATTGCCACCAGATCCAGGCTGTCATCGATATGCCGCGCGTGGTCCGTCGTGGCCTCCACGATGTCGAAGTCGGCGGCGGTGACCGCCGCGACGTCGGCCAGCAGCTGTTCCGGCCAGGGCGCATCGGCGACGGCCCGCGCGATCTGGGCGTCGATGATCGAGCCGCCGTGCCGGGCATCCATCTCGGCGAGCCGGGGCCCGTGGAACACGCCGCTCATCATCACGGACGAAAAGCCGGCGTCGCCCAACAGCTCGGTCAGTTCGTCCGCATTGAGCTCGCGGGTGTGGAACGGGTTGATCGGGGTGTCGCGCCCGGGGGAGAACGTGATTCGGTTGGGGGTAGACACCATCAGCAGCCCAGCGGCCCGCAGCACCCTGGCACACTCGCGGACGAACTGTGGCTGATCCCACAGGTGCTCGATGACCTGGAAGTTGACCACGACGTCGACCGACTGGTCGGGGAGCGGCAGCTCGGCGAGGTTGCCATGGATGACCTCCACCCGCGGGTAGCGGGCCCGCACGTGCGCGACGGTGGTCTCGTCGTAGTCCAGCGCGATCACCCGGCGGGCGACCCCGGCGATCAGGTCGGCGCCATAGCCTTCCCCGCAGCCCGCCTCCAGCACCTGACGACCCGCACAGTGCCGCGCTAGCTGCTGGTAGACCACCTCGTGGCGGCGAAACCAGTAATTCTCCACGTCGAGGCCCGGGATCGTGCGTTCACCGGTCAACGGCAGAACCGCGTCGGCGGGGGTATGAGATGTGTTCATCAGACCTCCTTCGGCGGGAAAGCACGGCATTGATGCCGGCGAAGTTCGCTAATTTCGACGTACGCAGACGTGCATTGTCTGCCCTTGTCGGTGGTGGTGGCTACTTTGCGGGTATGTCTCGGTTCCGGTTGTTGCCCACACCATCTCAACAGGTGGTCCTGGTGGAGCATTGCCGGCATGCCCGGTTTATGTGGAATCTGGCCGTGGAACAGCACCGTTTGTGGCAGCCAGGACGCCGGGCCCCTGGGTATAGCGACCAGTCGGCTCAGTTGACCGAGGTTCGCGCGGAATACGACTGGCTGGCGGCCGGGTCGCAGACGATCCAGCAGCAGGCGTTGCGCGACTTCACCCAAGCCATGCGGAACTTTTTCGCCGGCACTCATCGGCGCCCGTCGTTTCGTAAGGCCGGCATCCACGAGGGCTTCCGGCAGGTCGGTCTCAAGCCAAGCCATATCGAAAAGCTCAGCGGCCGTTATGGGCGGGTGTGGGTGCCCAAGATCGGGTGGATTCGCTTCCGCTGGACGCGAGGTGTCCCAGCGGGTGTCAGGTCTTATCGCGTCACGCGGGATCGGGCCGGCCGCTGGCATGTCGCGTTTGCGCACATCCCTGATGCGATCGAGGGGCCCCGCGATGGCAGCGTGGTCGGGGTCGATCTCGGTGTGTCGGTGTCGGCGGCGTTGTCGACGGGGGAGTTGCTGCACGCTCCTGGCCTGACTCCTGGCGAGCGGACCCGGTTGCGCTGCCTGCTGCAGCGCCTGGCGCGCGCCAGCGTGGCTCCCACCGCCGAGCGCGCATCAAACTGGCGATTGCGAAGCTCAAGACGCGTGAAGCCGACCGGCGACGCGATTGGGTCGAAAAGACGACGACCGATCTGGCGCGCCGATTCGACACCATTCGCGTGGAGGACCTCGACGTGCGGGCGATGACCCGCTCCGCGCGCGGCACAATGGAACACCCTGGCACTCGGGTAGCGCAGAAACGGGGCCTCAACCGCGCCATCAGTCATCAAGGGTGGGGTCGGCTGGTTACCCGGCTCGACCACAAGACCGCGGGCAGGCTCGAACGGGTCACAGCCGCGTACACGTCGCAACGATGCTCGGTATGTGGGCACGTCGCGCGCGAAAACCGCAAGAGCCAAGCGGTCTTCGCATGCGTCGCCTGCAAAGCCGCGCCTTGCAACGCCGACGTGAACGCAGCCCGCAATATCGCCGCCGGACGGGCGGTACCAGCACAGGGAGACCTCGCCGCAGGGCGGTCTGTGAACTGTGAACCTCAACTCAACTCTCCTGCTGCCTAGTTAGGTTAGGGCCGGTTGGAATCCTGGGACTTCAGCCTGGGGTGGACGTCAATGCATAGGGAGGCTAACCCCTGGCGACGGGTTCGCGAATGCTTCACTACGGGTAACCCCGCGTGCGGGGCGGGGCGCTGGCCGCCAGCGAAGGCATGTGGGGACAGAACCTGCAGGACGACCCGCTATGGTGTGAGAGCGAACCGCACAAAGTTACCGGTCAGTAACATGCGGGTGCGGAGCGCACAAGACGTGACATAAGTCCTGCCGCTTGCGGCTGCAGGACTCACTCGAGGAGGACGAGCCACTCTCATGACGAATATCGTGGTCCTGATCAAGCAGGTCCCGGACACCTGGTCAGAGCGCAAACTCAAAGACGGCGACTGGACGTTGGACCGCGAGGCCGCCGACGCCGTGCTGGACGAGATCAACGAGCGCGCGGTCGAAGAGGCATTGCTGATCCGGGAGAAAGAAGCCGCAGACGGCACCGAGGGATCGGTGACCGTGCTGACCGCCGGCCCGGAGCGGGCCAGCGAGGCGATTCGCAAAGCCCTGTCGATGGGCGCCGACAAGGCGGTGCACCTGCTCGATGACGGGCTGCACGGCTCGGACGTCGTGCAAACCGGTTGGGCGCTGGCCCGTGCGCTGGGCACCATCGAAGGTACCGAGCTGGTGATCGCCGGCAACGAGGCCACCGACGGCACCGGCGGCGCGGTGCCGGCCATCATCGCCGAGTACCTCGGCCTGCCGCAGCTGACCCATCTGCGCAAACTGTCGCTGGACGGGGACAAGGTCACCGGCGAGCGCGAAACCGACGACGGCGTGTTCACCATCGAGGCTTCGCTGCCTGCCGTGGTGAGCGTCAACGAAAAGATCAACGAGCCGCGCTTCCCCTCCTTCAAAGGCATCATGGCCGCCAAGAAGAAGGAAGTCACCAAGCTCACACTGGCCGAGATCGGTGTCGAGGCCGACGAGGTCGGACTGGAGAACGCCGGCTCGAAGGTGCTGACGGCTACGCCCAAGCCGCCGAAGACGGCCGGTGAGAAGGTCGCCGATGAGGGCGAGGGCGGCAGCCAGATCGCGCAGTACCTGGTTTCCCAGAAAATCATCTAAGACGTAGTCCCCAACTGAAAGACATCGAATAACTCATGGCTGAAGTATTGGTGCTCGTCGAGCACGCTGATGGCGCTCTGAAGAAAGTCACCTCCGAATTGATCACCGCCGCACGGGTTCTGGGTGAGCCCGCCGCCGTGGTGGTGGGCAAGCCGGGCACAGCCGATCCGCTCGTCGACGGGTTGAAGTCGGCCGGTGCCGCCAAGATCTACGTCGCCGAGTCCGACGCGGCGGAGAGCTACCTCATCACCCCGTCCGTTGATGTGCTCGCCGCACTGGCCGAATCCGCCGGTCCAGCAGCCGTTCTGGCGGCCTCCAGCGCCGACGGCAAGGAGATCGCTGGCCGGCTCGCCGCCCGGATCGGTTCGGGTCTGCTGGTTGACGTGGTCGGTGTGGAGGCTGGGCCCAAGGCCATTCACTCCATCTTCGGTGGCGCGTTCACCGTCGAAGCGCAGGCCAATGGCGACACCCCGGTGATCACCGTGCGAGCGGGTGCGATCGACGCCGAGCCGGCCGACGGTGCAGGCGAAAAGGTCACCGTCGAGGTGCCCGACGCCGCCGAGAACGCCGCCAAGGTCACGTCGCGCGAACCCGCCGTCGCCGGGGACCGCCCGGAGCTCGCCGAGGCCACCATCGTGGTGTCCGGTGGACGCGGTGTGGGCAGCGCCGACAACTTCCACGTGGTCGAGGAGCTGGCCGACTCGCTGGGTGCCGCGGTCGGCGCATCGCGCGCGGCGGTGGACTCGGGCTACTACCCGGGTCAGTTCCAGGTGGGCCAGACCGGTAAGACGGTCTCGCCACAGCTCTACATCGCGTTGGGCATCTCCGGGGCGATCCAGCATCGCGCCGGTATGCAGACCTCGAAGACGATCGTCGCGGTCAACAAGGACGAAGAGGCGCCGATCTTCGAGATCGCCGACTACGGCGTCGTCGGCGACTTGTTCAAGGTCGCGCCGCAGCTCACCGACGCGGTCAAGACCCGCAAGGGCTGATCACCCGCGAAAGCCCCCGTCCGCCCAGGCGTGTCGGGGGCATTTGCGTTTCGGCCTAGCCTGGACGGCGTGAGTGGCGGGGGATCGGATCCACATCGCGAGTTGGCGCGGGTGGCCGAGGGCGACGGTCCCGCGTCCGATGCCGCCCGCACCGCGCTCGGCGGCGGACCGGCGGCCACTCGGCTACGCGCCGCGATTTTGGCGCTGGCCCAGCATCGCGGGTCGAATTCGAGCATCTGCCCGTCGGATGCGGCCCGGGCCGTCGGCGGCGACGGCTGGCGCGGTCTGACGGACCAAAGCCGCAGCATCGCATTTGAATTGGCACGCGACGGGGATATCGAAATAACCCAGCGCGGTGCGGAACTCGATCCCGATCAGCCGGCGCACGGACCCATCCGCATCCGGGTACCACCAGCCTGACGGGCTGGACAAGGTTTGAAATGTTGCGAAGTGGTGTACAGAGATTTGCTACTTCGTTCCAGGAAAGGGCCGGAAGATGAAGGCAATGGCGCCGGCGGCGATCGCGATCGCCGCAGTTCTGTTCAGTGGATGTTCTGCGTCGCAGATCATCAACACCGGTGGTGACACCAAGTGCAAGGACTTCACCACGCAGGACGAGAAGAAGCAGAATGACGAGGTCAGCAAGATGCTCAAGGACAAGAGTGGCGCTGACCCCTCAAATCTGGAGATCACCGCTACCCGGATGTCGGCCGCAACCTACTGCCAGACACTCGGCAAGCCGGACACCAAGATCTCTGAGGCGCCGCACGGCTGACCAGAATCGGTTGCGGCGAAGGCTCAGTCGCCGTCAGCTTGCAGCACCACCGTCGCTCGCGCATCGACCCGAACGGTGCTGCCGGACGGGATCGATTGTTGATCGTCGGGATTCGAGGCTTCGGCGGTGTCGATGACCGGAAGCCACGCTCGGCCGAACTCGCTTGGCGGCAAGGTGAATTCGATGGGTTCGTGGTGGGCGTTGAAGCACAGAAAAAACGAGTCGTCGGTAACCCGCTGCCCGCGGGCATCGAGGTCAGGGATGCCCAGGCCGTTCAGGTAGACCGCCACTGACTTGCCGAAGCCCGAATCCCAGTCTTCGTCGCTCATTTCGGAACCGTCTGGCCGGAACCACGAGATGTCGGGTAGTCCCTCCACCCCCCGTCGGCGTACCGGCACCCCTTTAAAGAATCGGCGCCGCCGAAACACCGGGTGCGCAGCCCGCAGCGCGGACACCGACCGGGTGAATTCCAGCAACTCGAGGTCGGCTTTGTCCCAATGCACCCAGGTGATCTCGTTGTCTTGGCAGAAGCCGTTGTTGTTGCCGTTCTGCGTGCGCCCGAGCTCGTCGCCATGCGAGATCATCGGAACCCCTTGCGACAGCAACGTCGTCGTGAGGAAATTGCGCTGCTGATTGCTACGGAGCGCGTTGACCTCAGGATCATCGGTCGGGCCTTCGACGCCACAGTTCCATGACTTGTTGTTGCTCTCGCCGTCGTTGTTGTCTTCGCCGTTGGCGTCGTTGTGCTTCTCGTTGTACGACACCAGGTCTCGCAGTGTGAAACCGTCATGAGCGGTGACGAAGTTGATCGACGCCATCGGACGCCGCGCGGTGGACTCGTAGAGGTCGGCGGAGCCGGTCAGCCGGGATGCGAACTCGCCCAGCGTCGCCGCCTCGCCGCGCCAGTAGTCGCGAACGGTGTCGCGAAACTTGCCGTTCCACTCGGTCCACTGCGGCGGGAAATTGCCGACCTGGTAGCCGCCCGGGCCGACGTCCCACGGCTCGGCGATCAGCTTGACCTGACTGACGACCGGATCCTGTTGCACCAGTTCGAAAAACGCCGACAGCCGGTCGACGTCATAGAATTCGCGAGCGAGCGTGGAGGCCAGATCGAAACGGAATCCGTCGACGTGCATCTCGATCACCCAGTACCTCAGCGAATCCATGATCAGCTGCAGGGTGTGCGGATGACCGACGTTGAGGCTGTTGCCGGTTCCGGTGTAATCCATGTAGTACTGCCGATCGTCATCGACCAACCGGTAGTACGCGGCGTTGTCGATCCCGCGCATCGACAAGGTCGGGCCCAGGTGATTGCCCTCGGCGGTGTGGTTGTACACCACGTCGAGGATCACTTCGATGCCCTCCTCGTGCAGGGCGCGGACCATCGTCTTGAACTCCTGCACCTGACCACCGGGCGTGCTGCTGGAGGCGTACTTGAAGTCGGGGGACAGGAAGCCAATTGTGTTGTAGCCCCAGTAGTTCGACAGCCCCTTGTCCACCAGAGTGGAGTCGTTGGCGAAGTGGTGCACCGGCATCAGCTCGATCGCGGTGACGCCCAGACTCTTCAGGTGCTCGATGATCACCGGATGCGCGATAGCCGTGTAGGTGCCGCGGACCTGCTCGGGGATGTCCGGGTGCAGCTGGGTGAGTCCCTTGACGTGTGCCTCGTAGATCACGGTGTCGGCGTATTCGTGGCCGGGCGGGCGGTCGTTGCCCCAGTCGTAGTACGGGTTGATCACCACCGACTTCGGCATGCGGGGCGCGGAGTCGTCGTCGTTGCGGCTGTCGGGGTCGCCGAAGTTGTAGCTGAACAGCGCCTGGTGCCACTCGAAGTTGCCGTCGATCGCCTTCGCATACGGGTCGATCAACAGTTTGTTCGGATTACACCGGTGACCGGCGGCCGGGTCGTAGGGCCCGTGCACGCGGTAGCCGTAGCGCTGACCTGGTTCGACGGCAGGCAAAAACCCATGCCAGACGAAGCCGTCCACCTCGTTGAGCGCCACCCGGGATTCGTTGCCGTCGGCATCGAAGAGGCACAATTCCACCTTCTCGGCGACCTCGCTGAACACCGCGAAGTTGGTTCCCGAGCCGTCGTAGCTCGCGCCCAACGGATAGGCCTTTCCTGGCCACTGTTGGATAGGCGCCGCCTGAGGCGAGTCGACCGAATCGACGGCTTCCGTCACAACTCCCACTTTCGCCAGAGGGCCGCGTGGGTACGGCCCGACGCTGGGGAATACCCGCCGGGCGGCCAGTCACACATTGTGTGAACCGGGGCACAATGACGCTGTGCAACCTTGGCCCACGCCCGATACACCCGGTCCCGGACAGGAGTCGGTGTGGGACTTCCCGCGCCCGCCGCGGGTCGAGCAGTTCGCCGGCACCATCACTATCGAGTTGGGTGGCCAGACGATCGCGTCGGCCACCCGAGCCTGGCGGGTGCTGGAAACGAGCCACCCACCGACCTACTATCTGCCCGGCACGGCCTTCGCCGACGGAGTTCTGCGTCGGTCCGCCGGCGGTTCCTGGTGCGAATGGAAGGGCCAGGCAACCTATTACGACTTGGTGACCGAGACGCGGGTGGCGCCGCAGGCGGCATGGACCTACCGGCAGCCCAGTCCTGAATTCGCCGCGATCGCGGGCGCGATCGCGGTGATGGCCGCGGCAGTCGACCGCTGCACGGTCAACGGCGAGCAAGCGATTCCGCAGCCGGGTGGTTTTTACGGCGGCTGGATCACCAGTTGGATTGCGGGCCCGTTCAAGGGAATTCCCGGATCCACAGGTTGGTGACCCGGCGCTACGCAGCGTCGCTCAACATCGCATCGATCCGACGTAAGGCGATCGAGCACACCGCCAGATAACCAGTGGCCCACCACGGGACGCTGATGCTGACTCGTGTGCGGCGGCCCACCGGCTGGACCCGGTGAGAGGTGGCCGGGATGCCGGCCACCTTCCATGCCCAATGCCGGCCCGGTTCGAACTCGGTGACGACGAACGGGACGCCGAACCCCAATGACGTACGCACCACGCCGGTAGCGTCCAGTGACAGCTCGGTGTGTGGCGAATCAAGTCGGGCTCCGCTGACCGTCGGGCCCCATTGCGGCCACGCATCGAGATCGACCAATACGTTCCACGCCGCCGACGACGGCGCTGCGATCAGGCGGTCGACGGCGAGCATCATGGCGATGCCATACCCTTGCCTGCAGAATCCGAATCGGTCAGAAGCTGACTTTCTCGACCCAGCGTGATCTAGGAGCGCGATGACAGACGCCTTGTCGGCACTGGGTGCAGAGAAATTCGTTTCACTGACGACCTTCAAGAAGGACGGCACCCCGGTCGCGGCGCCGATGTGGATTGGCCGCGACGGCGATCACCTCTTCGTCTGGACACCGGCCGACAGCTGGAAGGCGAAGCGAGCCAAGAACGACCCCCGGGTCGCGCTGGTGCCATGCAGCCGTGGTGGGAAGGTCCGCGAAGGCGCTCGTTCGGTTGACGGCATCGCCGAAGTGATTACCGAGCCGGCGACGGTTCAGCGTCTGGCCGGCGTGATTCGCCGTAAGTACGGTTTCGAGTTCATCGTCGTGACTTTTATCGAGCGCGTTGCGGCGCGTGGACAGAAACCGCGCCTGATTCTGCGGATCGCGCTGTCTGGTTGACCCGGCTGGATGTCGACTCGCGGATGTCGAGCCCCTCGAGTGTGCCTGTGGTGCGCCATGTGTCGAGGATGTCGGCGTATTCGGTTGGGCTGCCGAAGAAGAAACTGTCCTGGTTCAGGCGCGCGCTCGCCTGGCCTTCGCGGTTGTAATAGCCGGGAGTGCACGACTCCCGCCGGCCGGCGATGACGCGGGAGCGTTGCACCACGGAGTCAATCCAGGAGGCTTCGGCGTCCGCGGTCGCCTCCAGTTCCGTGGCGCCGTGCCGCAGCGCCCACGCGATCACCCAGGCGATGTGACGGGATTGGGTGTCGATGAGGTACGGGAAGTTCACGGTGAAACCGGACTGCGCGATGCTTTCGATGAAGCAGTTCGGAAAGCTGTTGACGTGTACGCCATGCAACGTCCGAACGCCCTCGGCCCACTTGTCGGTGAGGGTCAGCCCGTCGCGGCCGATGATCTCGAACCCGGTACGCTGCGCGTAGCTGGTGCCGACCTCGAATCCGGTCGCGAAAATCAAACAGTCCAGCGGGTATTCGACCCCGTCGACCACGACCCCGTCAGCGGTGATCTGCTCGACGCCGAGGCCGTGGGTGTCGACCAGGCTGACGTTATCCCGGTTGAACGCCTGCAGGTATTCGTCGTGAAAGCACGGGCGCTTGCAGTAGTACCCGTACCATGGTTTGAGCGCCTCGGCGGTGGCCGGGTCGGTGACGACGGCTTCAATGCGCGCCCGGATCTCTTCCATTTTGGCGAAGTCGGCCATTTCGGCGGCGTTGGGTCCGCCCTCGTTGACGATCGGCATCTTCTTGGTGAGGCTGGTCCAGGCGTCGTCGACCAAGTCTTCGTCGGAAGTTCCTCCGGCAGTGAGGATTTGGAAGTTCTCCATACGACGCTGTTGCCATCCTGGCTCTAGCGACGCGGCCCAATCCGGCTCCGTCGGCCGGTTGGCCCGCACGTCAACCGTCGACGGGGTGCGTTGAAAGACGAACAGTTGACCGGTGGAGGCGGCCAGTCGCGGCACACACTGAATGGCCGTTGCGCCGGTGCCGATGATGCCGACCCGCTTGTCGGACAGCCCGCTCAGGTCAGTACCGGTGTATTCGTAATCCCAGCGACTGGTATGAAAGGCATGGCCGCTGAAGTTGGTAATACCGTCTATGCCAGGCAATTTTGGCTTCTGAAGGTAGCCGTTTGCCATCGCCACGAACCGGGCGCGGATCTCGTCGCCGCGGTTGGTGGAGATCACCCATCGGGAACTGTCTGGCTCCCAACGGATTTCCTGCACTTCGGTTTGCAGGCAGGCGTCGCGGTACAAGTCGTAGTGTTCGGCGATGCGGCGGCAGTGTGCCCAGATCTCTGCGCCCTTGGCGTACTTCTCGGTCGGGATGTAGTCGAGCTCTTCGAGCAACGGCATGTAGACGTAGGATTCGACGTCGCAGGCGATTCCGGGGTAGCGATTCCAGTACCAGGTGCCGCCAACATCAGCTGCCTTGTCGATCAGCCGCACATTTTCGACGCCAAGCTGCTTGCACCGCGCTCCGATCAGTAGCCCGCCGAAGCCGGCGCCGACGACCGCGACGTCAACGGAATCCACGATGGGGTCGCGGTGGAAGTCCGGGTCGGCCCAGGGGTCATCGCCGAACTTACTGAATGCCCCGGTGATCTCGACGTACTGCGAGATGCCATCGGAGCGCAGACGGCGCTGGCGTTCTTCGGTGTATTTGGTGCGCAACGCCTCGGGATCGAACGTTTCTGCGCTGTGGCTAGACGTCACGGCTGAATACTGGACCAAGTTTGTGACCCAGGCAACGTCGCGTGCAGACAATTGTTTGGATTTGAGCTGCGACATCGTCATCTACCGTGCACGGACACGTTACGGCTCCGATGCCATTTAGCTGATCAACAACGCAACTGTGGTGGCATGAGCCGCGACACGACGATGCAGTGGGGGCACCTCCCGCTTGCGGGGGACGAAGCGATGGGGAGAAGTGGCGCCCATGAGCACTGAGTCGGTCCTCATCGCTGCTGACAAACCGGTCCCGGGGACAGGGTCGTCGGCCGAGCCGCGCTATTCCCTGTTGTTGTCGACTGATCCCACTCACATCGAATCTGCCCAACGGCTGCGCTACGACGTCTTCACCAATGAGCCGGGTTTCGCACTGACACGGCAGGACGGCAGCCTCGACGTCGACCGCTTCGACGAGCACTGTGACCACTTGCTGGTGCGTGAGGAAAACACCGGTGAGTTGGTGGGTTGCTACCGGATGCTTTCGCCGACCGGTGCCATCGCAGCCGGAGGGCTCTACACCGCAACGGAATTCGACATTCAGGCGCTGGATTCATTACGGCCGTCACTGGTCGAGATGGGCCGTGCGGTGGTGCACAACGATCACCGCAACGGCGCGGTGGTTCTTCTGATGTGGGCCGGCATCCTGGCCTACCTCGACCACTGCGACTACGACTACGTCACCGGCTGTGTATCGGTACCGGTGGCCGGGGACGGCGGACCGCCGGGTAGCCAGATCCGCGGTGTGCGCGACTTCGTATTGCGACGCCACGCCGCGCCCGCCGACTACCGGGTGCATCCGCGCCGGCCGGTGGTCATCGACGGCCGCTCGCTCGATGAGATCGAGCCGCCCTCGCGGGCGGTGATACCGCCGCTGATGCGTGGCTACCTGCGGCTGGGGGCGCGGATATGCGGTGAGCCGGCCTACGACGCCGACTTCGGTGTGGGCGACTTCCCGGCGCTTTTGGACAAGCGTCAGGCCGACAGCCGCTACCTGCGGCGACTCCGGTCGGTATCGGCGGCCACCGAGGCAGCGGGCCGGGTGGCGTGATGAGCGCCCCGGCGTCCCGTGACCACGCCTGGCTGCCCCGGGCGACTTGCGATACGGACTGTCTGCGCGTCGGCGGCTACGAAGCAACGCGGCGGCTGATCGTGGCGCTGCGGGTGGCGCGGCGGGTCGGATTGTTGCTGCTGGTGGCGCCGGCGTTACCGCTGTTGGCGGGGGTGATACCGGCCTGGTGGAAGTCGAGACAGCTTTACTGCCGGCTGTTGTTGTGCTGTCTCGGGGTCAAGACGACGGTTGCGGGGGGCCCGATCCGCAATCTGCCCGGTGTGCTGGTGGTCAGCGACCACATGTCCTGGCTGGACATCCTGACGATCGGCGCCGCGCTGCCCTCTAGCCGGTGGCGAGCATCGCCGCTGTCGTTTGTCGCTCGTGCCGACGTGGCGGGCAACGCCGCGGTGCGGATGATGGCGCGCATCGTCAAGGTCATTCCGATCGAGCGCGCCAGGCTGCGCCAGCTTCCCGAGGTGGTGGCCACCGTCGCCGCCCGACTATATGCGGGCCACACGGTGGTGGCGTTCCCCGAGGGCACCACCTGGTGCGGCCTGTCCGGGCGGACCCACCAGGGCTCGGGGCCGTTCTATCCGGCGATGTTCCAGGCCGCCGTGGACACCGGCCGACCAGTCCAACCACTACGGCTGCGCTACCAGCACCGTGACGGCCGAACGTCGACCGTCCCGGCGTATATCGGCGACGACACACTGCTGCGTTCAATCGGCCGGCTGATGATCGCGCGCCGCACGGTGGCGCGGATCTACGTGGAATCACTCCAGCTGCCGGGCGGCGACCGACGCGAGCTGGCCCGGCGCTGCCAGGCCGCGATACGCATCACACCGGCGCCGCACCCGGGTCATGGGCCGCGGCCATCCGTGCTGGCATCCTGACCTCTGCGGGGCCCTCGGTATCCTGGGCAGGTCATGGTCTACCTGGATCACGCTGCCACCTCCCCGATGCACCCCGCTGCTGTCGAGGCGATGACGGCCGTCCTTAGCACCGTCGGTAATGCCTCCTCGCTGCACACCACTGGTCGGGTCGCCCGGCGTCGGATGGAGGAATCCCGCGAGCTGATCGCGGCCAAGCTCGGTGCCCGCCCGTCGGAGGTGATCTTCACCGCCGGCGGCACCGAGAGCGACAACCTCGCCGTCAAAGGCATCTACTGGGCGCGCCGCGACGCCGAGCCGCGCCACCGCCGCATCATCACCACCGAGGTCGAACACCACGCCGTGCTGGACGCGGTGAACTGGCTCGTCGAACACGAAGGCGCCGAGGTGACGTGGTTGCCCACGGCCCCGGATGGCTCGGTGTCGGTCGCGGCGCTGCGCGACGCTGTGCACGACCACGACGACGTGGCACTGGTCTCGGTGATGTGGGCCAACAACGAGGTCGGCACGATCATGCCGATTGCCGAACTGGCCGCGATTGCAGCCGAATTCAATGTGCCGATGCACAGTGACGCGGTTCAGGCGGTGGGACAGCTGCCGGTCGACTTTGGCGCCAGCCAGTTGTCCGCAATAAGTGTGGCCGCGCACAAGTTCGGCGGCCCGCCGGGCGCGGGCGCGCTGCTGCTTCGCCGCGATGTAGCCTGCATGCCGTTGTCGCACGGCGGCGGCCAGGAGCGCGACATCCGCTCGGGCACACCCGATGTCGCCGCTGCCGTTGGGATGGCGACTGCGATACAGCTTGCCGTGGACGGCCTGGAGGTCAACAGCGCGCGGCTACGGCAGCTGCGCGACCGTCTGATCGACGGTGTGCTGGCCGGCGTAGAAGACACCCGCCTCAACGGCGCCACCGATTCCCGTCGGCTGCCCGGTAATGCGCATTTCACATTCGAGGGATGCGAAGGCGATGCGTTGCTGATGTTGTTGGACGCCAATGGAATTGAGTGCTCCACCGGATCGGCCTGCACCGCCGGAGTGGCTCAGCCTTCACACGTGTTGGTCGCGATGGGCGCCGACCCTGCCAGCGCTCGCGGATCGCTTCGATTGTCCTTGGGGCACACCAGCGTCGAGTCGGACGTCGACGCGGCGCTGCGGGTACTGCCCGGCGCTGTGGCCCGCGCCCGGCAAGCCGCGCTTGCCGCTGCGGGGGTTTCGCGATGAGGGTGCTCGCCGCGATGAGCGGCGGTGTCGACTCGTCGGTTGCCGCCGCCCGCATGGTCGACGCCGGTCATGACGTGGTGGGTGTGCACCTGGCCTTGTCGCAGGCCCCCGGCACATTGCGCACCGGCTCGAGGGGCTGTTGCTCCAAGGAGGATGCCGGCGATGCTCGGCGAGTGGCTGATGTACTTGAAATCCCCTTCTACGTCTGGGATTTCGCGGACAAGTTCAAAGAAGACGTGATCGACGATTTCGTGTCCTCCTATGCCCGCGGCGAAACCCCCAATCCGTGCGTGCGGTGCAACGAGCGAATCAAGTTCTCGGCATTGGCGGCGCGCGCACTGGCGCTTGGGTTCGACGCGGTCGTCACCGGCCACTACGCACGGTTGTCCGGCGGGCGGCTGCGCCGTGCCGTCGACGCCGGCAAAGACCAGTCGTACGTGCTCGCGGTGCTGACCTCCGAGCAGCTGCGCCACGCCGCGTTCCCGATCGGGGACACCCCCAAGTCCCAGATCCGCGCCGAGGCGGCCCGCCGGGGTCTGGCGGTCGCGGAGAAGCCGGACAGCCACGACATCTGCTTCATCCCGTCCGGCGACACCCGGGCCTTCCTGGGCGAACGCATCGGGGTGCGGCGCGGATCGGTGGTCGACCAGAGCGGCGCGGTGCTGGCCACCCACGACGGCGTGCACGGTTTCACCATCGGTCAGCGCAAGGGACTGGGCATCGCCGGCCCGGGCCCGGACGGTCAACCCCGCTACGTCACCGCGATCAACGCCGACAGCGGCACGGTTCAGGTCGGCTCGGCCGATGACCTGGAGGTATGGCAGCTGACCGGTCACCAGCCGGTGTTTACCGCGGGCACCTCACCGGCGGGACCCGTCGAATGCGAGGTGCAGGTGCGCGCACACGGCGAGGCCGTCAACGCGGTAGCGGAACTGGCCGGCGATGAGCTGCAGGTGCGATTGCGCACGCCGCTGCGCGGAGTTGCGCCTGGGCAGACGCTGGTGCTGTACCAGCCGGACGCCGACGGCGACGAAGTGCTCGGCAGCGCCACCATCGCTGGATCAGCCTGATCTGTCGCCGAACGTGCAAGCATGGCGACATTTCGGCCAGATTTCCCGCCACCAGTGCACGCTCGGTGCGCTTGGGTCAGCCCGGCACGTTGGCGGCGATGTTGGTGATCACGATCGTGGACACCGAGCCCGGGAAGCCGCAGAAAGTGACCTCCATCAGCACCGCCGACTTGAGCAGATAATCGCGCCCGCAATCGCCGGGGCGCGTTTCCAGTGACCGTTCGTCGGACTTCCAGGTTCCGACGAATCCCGAACCCGCCGAGCTGTCCGCGCAGCGGCGAACGGTTGTCACCAGAGCGCCGAACGCACGACGGGCGGCATCGACGTCGCGATAGGCGGCCGCGCCCTCCGAGATCAGCCCGCCATGAGGTGGATCTTGGTAGGTAGTTTTGTGGAACGCTTCGATGTCGGGTCCGAAGGTTGCGGTGTCCGCATAGACGAACCGGCATTCCGGCGGCGCGGTCTTGGCGAGGGAGTCGATGTCCACCGGGGAGTCGCCGTCCATCGACGGAATGATGGTGAGGTGCTCGCCGCCGCCGGTGATCGCCTGCATTCGGGACTGGTCGAGCAGGACACGGTTGACGTCGACACCGGAAAGATTGGGTCGCGCACCGAAATCCGGCACCGCGGCACCGCTCACCATGCGGGTGCACGCTGCGGACAGCAGAGCCGCAGCACACAGCATCAGCGGTCGTGCCGTCATCGCGAGCCTCTTTCCCCGATTGTCAGCGTAATCGTGGTCACGTCGACCTGGCACGGTGCGGCCGGGACCCGATCGAATACGGTTGTCCGGTGAGTGTTTTCGCAACCGCCACCGGCACCGGATCATGGCCTGGTGCCGCTGCACGAGCGGCAGCCGAAATTGTCGTCGGCGAGCTGGGCGCTGCGATGGCGCACCTGGTCGAACTGCCCTCGCGCGGAGTCGGCGCCGACATCATCGGGCGGGCCGGTGCGCTGCTGATCGACGTGTCCATCGACACGGTGCCCCGCGGCTATCGGGTGACGTCTCGGCCCGGCGCGGTGACCCGACGGGCGGTCAGTCTGCTCGACGAGGACATCGATGCGTTGGAAGAAGCTTGGGAGATCGCGGGTTTGCGAGGCAGCGGGCGGCCCGTCAAAGTCCAAGCGCCGGGGCCGATCACGCTGGCCGCCGAATTGGAACTGTCCAACGGTCACCGGGCGATCACCGACGCCGGCGCTTTCAGCGACATTGCCGCCTCGCTGGCCGAGGGCGTTGCCGCGCATCGGGCCTCGGTATCCCGCCGACTCGATACTCCGGTGGTCGTGCAATTCGACGAGCCGTCGCTGCCCGCGGCCGTCGGCGGCCGCCTGACCGGGGTGACGTCGCTGAGCCCGGTGGCCGCAATCGAGGAGACCCTGGCCACCAGCATGCTCGACACGTGCGCGGCCGCCGCGGGTGCGGAAGTGTCGGTGCATTGCTGCGGCGCGGCGATTCCATGGGATGTGTTGCGGCACAGCAGTATTAGCGCGGCATCGGTGGACGTCGGGACGCTGGAAGCCGCCGAACTGGACGCTATCGCCGAATTCGTCGAATCGGGACGTGTGGTGATGCTTGGTGTGGTGTCGTCCAGCCCGCCGGCGCGTCGTCCGACGGTGGAAGAGGTCGCGACCGGCGTGGTGGCTATCACCGATCGGCTCGGCTTCGGCCGGTCCGCGTTGCGGGATCGCGTCGGCATCACCCCGGCGTGTGGGCTGGCCGCCGCGACCCCGGAGTGGGCCCGCACCGCCATCGGGTTGGCCCGGCGGACGGCCGAGGCCTTCGCCGAAGATCCCGACGCGATCTGACGATTTCCGAAAAGGGCAACTAATGGGTTGCATGTAGCTGTCGGGCATGGTTTGCTGATAGGCAACCAGGAGGTTGCATATGAACACCGATCGTATCGAGAAGCAGGTGGCGTTGCGCGCGCCGCTGGACCGGGTCTGGCGGGCGATCAGCGACTCGCAGGAATTCGGCCAATGGTTCGGCGTCCGCATCGACGGCCCGTTCGTCGCCGGCACGTCAGTGGACGCGACGATCACCGGAACCACGGTCGACGAGGAGGTCGCGGAGATGCAGCGGCCGCATGCCGGGGCCACGGCGACCTGGCAGATTGTCGCGGTGGAACCGCCGCGGCGATTCGCCTACCGCTGGCACCCTTTCGCGGTCGACGCCAACGTCGACTACGGCAACGAGCCGACGACGCTGGTCGAGTTCATCTTGTCGGAAACGGCCGACGGTGTGCTGCTCAGGATCGTCGAGTCCGGATTCGACGCCATCCCCGAGACCCGCCGCACCGACGCGTTCGAAGCCAACAGCGGAGGATGGGCCAAGCAGACCGAATTGGTGCGGAAGTACCTGAGCCTGGGGCAGCGGGTGTGACCGCGACGCTCGCGGCTGCACCGATATTCGACGCGCTGGGCGACGCGAACCGGCTGCGCATTGTGGTCCGGCTCTGCGACGGCGGGCCGAGCTCGACTTCTCAAGTCACTCAGGCGGTTTCGGTCACCCGTCAGGCGGCGACGAAACATCTGGAGCTACTGGAGGCGGCCGGGCTGGTGATCAGCAGCCGGCGTGGCCGGGAGCGTATCTGGTCGCTGCAGACACGACAGCTGATCGACGCGGGCGACTATCTCAACCAGCTTTCGCGTCGCTGGGACGCCGCGATCGACCGGTTGCGCACCTACGTCGAGGATTGAGCTGCCGGTCCTCTGCTTGCCTGCCAACGGGTTTCAGTTGCGGCCGAACGTTGAGCGCGAGGCCGTTCACGGAGTTGCTATACGCTGAGCTTCAGTGCCTCGAAGGGCTGGTCGAAGTTTCTGGGGAGGGACGATATGCAACCGAATAGGAACGCCACGACTTTTCGTCGGCGGGCAGTTCTGATGTCCTGGCTGGCAGTGATCGGACTGGCCGCGGTGGCTTTCCTCGTCGTCCGTGGCTCGGTCATGCCGGCCGCCAGCGGGACGGCGGCGAGCGCAATTCCGGCACCCACGCTCGACGAGCCGGCGACGGGGCGCCCCAAGGCCGAGACCGCAGTCTTGGCCGGTGGCTGCTTCTGGGGTGTGCAGGGCGTCTTCCAGCATGTCAAAGGGGTGTCATCCGCTCAATCGGGATACGCGGGCGGAGATGCCGCAACGGCTAATTACGAGACGGTCAGCAGCGAGACCACCGGGCACGCCGAGTCGGTGCGCATCACCTACGACCCGACGCAGGTTAGTTACGGCAAGCTGTTGCAGATCTTTTTCGCCGTCGTGCAAGATCCGACCGAACTCAACCGTCAGGGACCCGACGTGGGCCCTTCGTACCGCTCGGTGATCTTTGCTCAGGACGACACCCAGCAGAAGATTGCGAACGCCTACATCGCGCAATTGAACGCGGCGGGCTCATTCCCCGCGCCGATCGTCACTACCGTGTCGTCGCAGACTCAGTTTTTCCCGGCGGAGGCCTACCATCAGGATTTCCTCGACCTACATCCGAACAACCCGTACATCGTTGCCAACGACCTACCCAAGCTGGGGGCGCTCAAGTCGACGTTCGCGGACCTGTACCGCGACTAGCGGAGCTGTCGGCATCCTCCGATAGCCTGCGACGGTGAGCTCAGCAGAGGCTGACCCGGTTCCGTCCGAGGTCCGTCGTTCGTGGCGGGAACTGGCCGACGAGGTGCGCGAACACCAGTTCCGCTACTACGTGCGTGATGCGCCGATCATCTCTGACGCGGACTTCGACACACTGCTGCGCCGGCTCAGCGCGCTGGAGGACGAACACCCCGAGCTGCGCACGCCCGACTCGCCGACCCAGCTCGTCGGCGGCGCCGGATTCGCCACCGATTTCACCTCCGCCGACCATCTGGAGCGGATGCTGTCGCTGGACAACGTGTTCAGTGCCGAAGAATTCGATCTGTGGGCGGGTCGTGTTCGAGCCGAGGTGGGCGCGGAGGTGCCCTTTCTGTGCGAGCTCAAGATCGACGGCGTCGCACTGGCTTTGGTCTACCGCAATGGCCGGCTGGTGCGGGCGGCGACCCGCGGTGACGGCCGCACCGGCGAGGACGTGACGCTCAATGCGCGCACCATCGACGATGTGCCCGAGCGGCTCACTCCCAGCGACGATTATCCGCTACCCGATGTCCTGGAGGTGCGCGGCGAGGTGTTCTTCCGGGTCGCCGATTTCGAGGCGCTCAATGCCTCGCTCGTCGAGGACGGCAAGGCACCGTTCGCCAACCCGCGCAACAGCGCGGCCGGGTCGCTGCGGCAGAAGGATCCCGCCGTAACCGCGCGCCGCAGGCTCCGGATGATCTGCCATGGGCTGGGAAATGTGGAGGGGTACCGACCGGCCACCCTGCACGACGCTTACCTGGCGCTGGGCGCCTGGGGCCTGCCGGTTTCCGATCACACGACCCGGGTGGAGAACGCCGCCGGTGCCCTGGAGCGCATCGCTTACTGGGGTGAGCACCGCCACGACGTCGACCACGAAATCGACGGTGTGGTAGTCAAAATCGACGACGTGACGCTGCAGCGCAGGCTCGGCTCCACGTCGCGTGCGCCGCGATGGGCGATCGCCTACAAATACCCGCCGCAGGAAGTTCAGACCGAACTGCTCGACATCCGCGTCAACGTCGGCCGGACCGGACGGGTGACGCCGTTCGCGTTCATGACGCCGGTCACCGTCTCGGGGTCGACGGTCGGGCTGGCCACCTTGCACAACGCTGCGGAGGTCAAGCGCAAGGGTGTGCTGATCGGCGACACGGTGGTGATCCGCAAGGCCGGCGATGTGATCCCCGAAGTACTGGGTCCCGTCGTCGACCTGCGCGATGGCTCGGAGCGCGAATTCGTCATGCCGACAACATGTCCCGAGTGCGGGACGACATTGGCTCCGGCCAAGGAGGGCGACGCCGACATCCGGTGTCCCAATTCGCAGTCTTGTCCGGCGCAGTTGCGGGAGCGAGTGTTCCACGTCGCCGGCCGTGGCGCTTTCGACATCGAGGGGCTCGGTTACGAGGCGGCAATCGCGCTCTTGAAAGCGAAGGTGATCAACGATGAGGGTGATCTGTTCGCCCTCACCGAAGACGATCTGTTGCGTACGGATCTGTTCACCACCAAGAGTGGCGCCTTGTCCGCCAACGGAAAGCGGTTGCTTTCCAACTTGGAAAGCGCCAAAAAGCAGCCGCTGTGGCGGGTGTTGGTGGCGTTGTCGATTCGGCATGTTGGGCCGACGGCCGCGCGGGCACTGGCCACCGAGTTCGGCAGCTTGGAGGGGATCACCTCGGCGTCGACGGAGCAGCTGGCGGCCGTCGAAGGGGTCGGTCCGACGATCGCCGACGCGGTGACCGAGTGGTTCACCGTGGACTGGCATCGCGAGATCGTCGACAAATGGCGATCGGCCGGCGTTCGGATGGCTGACGAGCGTGACGCCAGCGTGCCCCGCACGTTGGAGGGTCTGACGATCGTGGTCACCGGGTCGCTGGCCGGCTTCTCCCGCGACGACGCCAAGGAGGCGATTCTGACCCGCGGTGGTAAAGCGTCCGGTTCGGTGTCGAAAAAGACCGACTATGTCGTCGCCGGCGATTCTCCCGGATCGAAATACGACAAAGCCGTCGAGCTCGGCGTGCCCATCCTCGATGAGGATGGGTTCCAAAAACTTCTGACGGAGGGGCAATCCTGCGAATCTGCTGAGAAATCGCTGCGGAAGGGGTAGGACGGGGGACAGAGTGGGGTAATTGGTTGCTGGGAAGAGCGGATGACTGATCTCGAAGTCCACCACGACGGATATCCCATACACCGCCGGAAGGCGCGCTTCGACTGGTCGACCACCCCGTTGCACTGGATTCCGGACGACCCGTTTGCCACCCACCTGTTGAATGTGTTCCATTTGCTGCTGCCGGTGAGCGAGCGTTGGTTTATTCAGGTCCTCACCGAGGCGGAGCCGCTGGTCGACCACGCGGAACTGAGAGCAGCCATTAAGCCTTTCGTCCATCAGGAGTCCTGGCATTCCTGGGCGCACCAGATGGTCCTTCAGCATCTGGCGGAGCAGGGCATCGACACCACGCCATACACCGACAGGCTGCAAAATTGGCTGTCCAAGCTGGGCAAGCAGCACCCGGGATGGCCACGGATATTGCAGCGAGTGTCGCTCTACCGGCGGCTCGCGGTTGTCGCGGCCTTGGAACCCTTCAACGCCGCGTTGGGTGAATGGTTCATCCAGAACCGGGGTCTTGATTACGCCGGAGCCGACCAGACCATGCTTGACCTGCTGCGCTGGCACGGGGCCGAGGAGATCGAGCACCGGTCTTTGGTGTTCGACGTCTACCAGAACGTGTGCGGTAACTACCCCCTGAGAGCGTTGACGATGCTGTCAACCGCGCCGACTTTCGCGTTCTGGTGGATCGCGGGACTGCGGTTCTTGATGGCGACCGACCCGACCATCAGCGCTAAGCCGCGCTGGCGAGACTGGCTGCGAGCTGCCCGGCAGTATCGAGTGCCGGGACCATGGCTGGTCGCGGTGACGGTGCCGAGCCGCTTCGTTCGGCCGGGCTACCACCCCAGCGCGGAGGTGTCCACGGAGCTTGGGATTGAGTACTTGGAGCAGTCACCTGCGGCTCGCGCCGCCCGCGAACGATCCGAAGCCCTGCTCACTGCCTCCGAGGGGTAAGTGCCCAGGGCCCACTCGGGCTGCCCACTGTCAAGCTTGTCCTCAACTCACGGTAGCAGCGGCAATCGCCAGAGCGGAGTGTGCGGCTCCAACAGCCACAGCCGGATCGCGGTGAACCGGAACAGGCGCAGCGTTCCGGTGATGAGCACGGCGGCCAGCGGTAGGTCGCCCATGGCCGCGGTCAGTTCTGCCAACCGAAAGTCGTTGGCGCCGGCCGTCATCAGGTCGAACCACGCATCGCAGATCAGCAACGTGCCGGTCGCGAACGCGGTCAGTAACATCACTTGCCGGCGCAGCATGCCGAATATGACTGTCGCAGCCATCAGACCGAGCAGCAACAGATCGAAGCCGACCCAGGTCGCAGTCCAGTCGTGCACTAGGTAGTCGTCGGGCAACGCGAAACTCAGGTACACAATCCAGGGGATCAGCACTAGCGTCCCGCCGGTCATGATCCCCAGCCAGCCCCACCTGATCCTGTGCACCTGAGCGACCGGCAGCAGTTCGGACAGCGGCCGCTCGAGGCGTTGGATCAGCTGACGCCGCTCGGTGGGGGACATCGAGGCGATCTGGGCATCGGATAGCGGGCTCACGCCCGCATGGATACCCCGTTTGTCGGGGCGTTCAGTGCAAAAGGGTCGCGACGATGCCTGCGAGGTAGCCCAGCCGGGCGACCTCCGAGGGCCGGAAGGCCGGGCCCCCGGGTCTGCCGAGCACCAACGCGGTGTCCGGAGCGCCCAGCGGGGCCGCGATCAGCGTGGTGTCCAGCTCCCGCCACAGCTGAGGCACCCAATCTTCGGTTGCGTCCAGGGCGGTGGCGTGCTCGATCGGCATCCAGGGGACATCCTTCAGCCGGGTTTCCGGCGCCCCGGGGCTGTCGGCGACGCGCTGAAATCCGTCGTCGGTCTTCTGCAGCACTGTGCACCAACTCACCCGCAACACCTGCGGCGCCTCGTGGACCAGAACCTTGAGCTTCGCCGCGGTTTTGCCGGCGGCGGCGACATGGTCGATGAGAGCCAGCTCGCGGTGCGCGTCGAGCAGCCCGGTGTGCGGTCGCAGGCTGTCGACCCGTACCCCGTTGAGCGCTTCGGCCGCTGTGATGAGCGTGTCGGGCATGCCCCCTGGAGGCAGTTCGACCACCAGATCGTCGATGGCATAGTCACGTCCGCGCTCCACGACGTCCAGCGACAGGATGTCAGCGCCCACCGACCCGAGGGCCACGGCGAGCGAGCCGAGGCTACCCGGCCGGTCAGCCAGTTGGACTCGCAGTAGATACGAGGACACGGGCACACTGTTTCACAGCGGCGCGCCGTCGGCATTTCGGCGGATGCCGGGCGTCGCGCCACCGTCACGCTCGCTAAATCTGATGGCCCGGCTCGCCCCCTCGCCGCTCCGCGGCTGGGAGGTACCCCCACAGCGGCCCGTCCGGGGCCGCATCGTCGCCCGGCTAGGCTTTTCACTCGTGTCCCAGATCTCCCGTGACGAGGTGGCCCATCTGGCCCGGCTGGCCCGGCTGGCGTTGACCGACGACGAGCTGGACAACTACGCCGGCCAGCTCGACGCGATCCTGACCCACGTCGGCCAGATCCAAGCGGTTGACGTCACCGGCGTCGAGCCGACCGACAACCCGCTCAAGGCCGTCAACGTCACCCGCCCGGACCAGACCGCGCCGTGCCTGACCCAGCAAGAGGCGCTCGCCGAGGCGCCCGAAGCGCTCGACGGTCGCTTCGCGGTCCCGCAGATTCTCGGGGAACCGCAGTGACGGACATCATCCGGCTGGACGCGGCGACGCTGGCCGCGAAGATCGCCGCCAAGGAGCTGTCCTCGACCGAGGTCACCCAGGCCTATCTGGATCAGATCGCCGCGACCGACCGGCGGTATGGCGCATTCCTGCATGTGGCGGCCGCCGCGGCGCAGTCCGCCGCGGCCGCTGTCGATGCGTCGCTGGCTGCCGGGGAGCAACCGGCGTCGGCGTTGGCCGGAGTTCCGCTGGCCCTCAAGGACGTCTTCACCAGCGTCGACATGCCCACCACGTGTGGCTCGAAGATCCTCGAGGGCTGGCGTTCGCCGTACGACGCCACCGTGACCGCGCGACTGCGTGCGGCCGGAATCCCGATCCTGGGCAAGACCAACATGGACGAGTTCGCGATGGGGTCATCGACGGAGAACTCCGCCTACGGCCCGACCCGCAATCCGTGGAACACCGATCGGGTGCCGGGCGGTTCGGGCGGCGGCAGTGCCGCCGCGCTGGCAGCGTTCCAGGCACCGCTGGCCATCGGCACCGACACCGGCGGCTCGATCCGCCAGCCGGCCGCGCTGACGGCTACCGTCGGGGTCAAACCCACCTACGGCACGGTGTCCCGCTACGGCTTGGTGGCCTGCGCATCGTCGCTGGACCAAGGCGGCCCTTGCGCGCGCAACGTCCTCGACACCGCGCTGCTGCACCAGGTGATCGCCGGACACGATGCGCGCGACTCCACCTCCATCGACGCGCAAGTGCCCGACGTCGTCGGCGCCGCGAAGGCCGGTGCCACGGGCGATCTCAAAGGCGTGCGGATCGGCGTAGTCAAGCAGTTGCGCGGCGAGGGATATCAGCCCGGTGTGCTGGCGTCGTTCAACAAAGCCGTCGAGCAGTTGACCGCCATTGGTGCCGACGTGTCCGAAGTCGACTGTCCCCATTTCGATCACGCGCTGCCTGCCTACTATCTGATTCTGCCGTCAGAGGTGTCCAGCAACCTGGCCCGTTTCGACGCGATGCGCTATGGGCTGCGGGTCGGCGACGACGGCACGCACAGCGCCGAGGAAGTGATGGCGCTGACCAGGGCTGCCGGGTTCGGCCCGGAAGTCAAGCGGCGCATCATGATTGGCACCTATGCGCTGTCTGCTGGTTACTACGACGCCTACTACAACCAGGCGCAAAAGGTCCGCACGCTGATCGCGCGCGACCTCGACGAGGCGTATCAATCCGTGGACGTGCTGATTTCGCCCACGACGCCGACGACGGCCTTCCCGTTGGGGGAGAAGGTCGACGATCCGCTGGCGATGTACCTGTTCGACCTGTGCACACTGCCGCTGAATTTGGCCGGCCACTGCGGGATGTCGGTGCCGTCCGGGTTGTCCGAAGACGACAACCTGCCGGTCGGACTGCAGATCATGGCGCCCGCGCTGGCCGACGATCGGATCTATCGAGTCGGAGCTGCGTACGAGGCCGCTCGGGGAGCGTTACCCTCAGCCATCTAGGTCCGATGGTCTGGCTCGCCCCCGCGCCGTGTCGCGGCTGGGGGTGTTCCCGCCTCTGTGCGCTCCGCTGCGCATCGTCGCGCGGACGGATCGGCTGCTGCAACAGCCCCCTCGGGGCAAGATGAAGGCATGCGGATCGGAATTCTCACCGGAGGCGGTGACTGTCCTGGGCTGAATGCCGTCATCCGGGCGGTGGTGCGAACGAGCGACTCGCGATACGGGTCGTCGGTGGTCGGATTCCAGGACGGCTGGCGTGGCCTGCTGGAGAACCGGCGCATGCAACTGGCCAACGATGACCGTAACGATCGCCTGCTGGCCAAAGGCGGAACGATGCTCGGCACCGCCCGCGTGCACCCCGACAAACTCAAGGCCGGTCTGGACCAGATCAAGCAAACGTTGGACGACAACGGTATTGACGTGCTCATCCCGATCGGCGGTGAAGGCACGTTGACCGCCGCGCACTGGCTGTCCGAAGAGAATGTGCCGGTCGTCGGTGTGCCGAAGACCATCGACAACGACATCGATTGCACCGACGTGACTTTCGGCCACGACACCGCTTTGATGGTGGCGACCGACGCCATCGACCGGTTGCACAGCACCGCCGAATCCCATCAGCGGGTAATGCTGGTGGAAGTGATGGGCCGGCACGCCGGCTGGATTGCGCTCAACTCCGGGCTGGCTTCCGGCGCGCACATGACGTTGATCCCCGAGCAGCCCTTCGACATCGACGAGGTGTGCCGGCTGGTGAAGCGGCGCTTCCAGCGAGGCGACGCGCATTTTATCTGCGTGGTCGCCGAGGGCGCCAAACCGGCCGAAGGCTCGATGAAGCTGGCCGAAGGCGGCATGGACGAGTTCGGTCACGAGCGGTTCACCGGCGTGGCTGCGCAGTTGGCGATCGAGGTGGAGAAGCGGATCAACAAAGACGTCCGGGTGACCGTGCTCGGCCACGTCCAGCGCGGTGGGACGCCGACTGCTTACGACCGCGTGCTCGCCACCCGATTCGGAGTCAACGCCGCCGACGCCGCCCACGCCGGCGAATACGGGCAGATGGTGTCGCTTCGTGGTCAGGACATCGGTCGGGTACCGCTGGCCGACGCGGTGCGCCAGCTGAAGCTGGTACCGCAAAGTCGCTACGACGACGCCGCCGCCTTCTTCGGCTAACCCGATGTGCGGCACCCACGGTTCAGGTTGGTGCTGCCCGGCATTCATCCGCATGCCACCCACGTTTTGCTACCTCAAGGCATTTTCCTGGTTTCCGACGCTCTGAAGCGGGGTACCGTCGAACATATGAATTCCCGCGGTTTCGTTCGCGGTGTCATTCAGAGACCACCGCCCAGGGCGGTGCGGCAAAGTCCCTCGCCGCACCACCGGCCTTTGCCCGGGCAGCCGCCACAACCAGCCCGCCCCGGCGATCCGGGCTATCAGCAGCTGCCATGGCCGGCTCAACCGCCGATCGGGACCACCACCGCTCCCGCAGTGCAGGCAACGACGCCACCAGTTGCGTGGCCGCGCCAGGTGCGCAGAATCGCACTTGACAGCCTGGAAGTTCCATCCACCGAAGCGCCGCCTGAATTCAGCTGGCGACGCTTGCTGACCCGGCTGACCGGAATCCACTTGGGTCCGAGCAGAAGCGAGATCCACGAGCTTGAACTGCGTGATCGGGCCCGGGCGCCGTTAGTCAGCGCATTTCCCATCGCCGTCCTGAACCTCAAGGATGGCGTCGGCAAAACATCGGTCGTCGAGTCGCTTGGCTCAACATTCGCCGATGCACGCACCGACCGGGTGATCGCCGTGGATGTCGACGCCGGAGACATCGCCGAACGGCATGGCTACAAAAACCAGCTGACCCTGGTCGATTTGCTCGCCAATTGGTCGGTGACGAGGTATCCGGACGTGCGAGCGTATACCCGACGCAACCGTGCCGGCCTTGAGCTGCTGGCGCTACCGAACTATTCAGACAACGACTGGCTAATCGAGCGTGACGACGTCCTCAGAGCGTTTTCAATACTGCGAAATCACTACTCCGTGGTGTTGATGGACTGCGGCAAAGTGCTCAAATCCGCTGTGACGGAAGCGGTTTTGTTGGAATCGCGAGCCCTTGTGGTGGTCACCAATGCCTCCGTCGACGCAATCGAAAAGACCCGAACCACAATTGAGTGGTTGTCCAGAAACGGGTATCAGCGACAGCTCGAGTCGACGGTGCTGGCGATCAACCACACTGAGCGGGGAAAGCCGAGCGTCCCGGTGAACAACCGGCTTCAGCTGCTTTCAGACCAGTTCGCCCCCAAACGTGTAGTGAATCTCCCGTTCGATCGGCACGTGCATGAGGGCCAAGAAATAATTCTGGAGCGGCTGGGCAAGCGGAGCCGGCGTGGCTACCTTGAGATGGCCGCTGCCTTGGCTGACATGTTCCCCAGACGCGGTATCGGAACGCCAGCGCACTAGGTGCATCAAGCCGATAAACCGTGGGCGTTGCGAACTGGCCCGTCGCATAGCGGTTCGCTGTAACCAATTAGGATCGACCGCATGACTTCTGCTGCGAGCGCCGCCCACGCGCCCGGGGCGGAGCTGCTCGACTACGACGATGTGGTCGCGCGCTACGACCCGGTGCTCGGCTTGGAAGTGCATGTTGAGCTGTCCACGGCCACCAAGATGTTTTGCGGCTGCGCCAACGAGTTCGGCGCCGAGCCCAACACCCAGGTGTGCCCGGTGTGCCTCGGCCTGCCGGGATCGCTTCCGGTGCTCAACGAGGCAGCCGTCGAGTCGGCGATTCGGATCGGGTTGGCGCTCAACTGTGACATCGCGCCGTGGGGTCGGTTCGCGCGGAAGAACTACTTCTATCCGGACCAGCCGAAGAACTATCAGATCTCCCAATACGACGAGCCGATCGCCGTCGGTGGCTACCTCGATTTCCCGCTGGATGACGGCACCACCTTTCGGGTGGAGATCGAGCGCGCCCATATGGAGGAGGACACCGGGAAGCTGACCCATCTGGGCAGCGACACCGGGCGGATCGCCGGGGCGACCACCTCACTGGCCGATTACAACCGAGCCGGTGTGCCGCTGATCGAGATCGTCACCAAGCCGGTCGAGGGCACCGCCGGGCGGGCACCGGAGATCGCCCGCGCCTACGTCACCGCGCTGCGCGACCTACTGCGCTCGCTGGACGTCTCCGACGTGCGGATGGACCAGGGTTCGATGCGCTGCGACGCCAACCTCTCGCTGAAACCGAAGGGCGCCAGCGAATTCGGCACCCGAACCGAGACGAAGAACGTCAACTCGCTCAAGAGCGTCGAGGTGGCGGTCCGTTACGAGATGCGGCGTCAGGGTGCTGTGTTGGACTCCGGTGGCCGAGTCATCCAGGAGACCAGGCACTTTCACGAGGACGGCTACACCAGCCCGGGTCGCACCAAGGAAACCGCGGAAGACTATCGCTACTTTCCCGAACCCGACCTAGAGCCGGTCGCGCCCAGCCGTGACCTCGTCGAGCGGTTACGTGAAACCATCCCCGAGCTACCGTGGTTGCGCCGCAAGCGGATTCAGCAGGACTGGGGTCTGTCCGACGAGGTGATGCGCGATCTCGTCAACGCCGGCGCCGTCGATCGGGTGATCGCGACCGTCGATCAAGGCGCCTCCAGCGAACAGGCCCGGGCCTGGTGGGGCAACTTCCTGGTGCAGAAGGCCAACGAATCGGGCATCGAGCTCGACGAATTGCCTATCAGCCCGGCCCAAGTCGCCGCGGTGGTGGCGCTGGTGGACGGCGGAAAGCTCACCACCAAGCTGGCCCGCCAAGTGGTCGAGGGCGTGCTGGCCGGTGAGGGCGAGCCCGAACAGGTGATGATCGCGCGTGGGCTGGCCGTAGTGCGTGACGACACGCTGATCCAGGTCGCGGTCGACGAAGCTCTGGCCGCCAATCCCGATGTGGCCGAGAAGATTCGCGGCGGCAAGGTGCAAGCGGCAGGCGCCATCGTCGGCGCCGTGATGAAGGCGACCAAGGGACAGGCCGACGCCGCGCGGGTGCGCGAGCTGGTGATCGCAGCCTGCAGCTAGGGTGGGCGACGATGACCAGCATCGGCGATCAGCTTCGCGAGCAGACGGTGGACACTGTGCTCGGCCGAATTCGGCTGCAGGTAGGCGGATCCGGTTCACCGATCGTCTTCTGGCCCAGCCTGCTGATGACCGGTGACATGTGGCACGGGGTGGCCGGCGATCTCGTCGCGCGCCGGCAGGTGGTGCTGGTCGATCCGCCCGGCCAGGGCGGCAGCCAGGCGCTGACGGAGCTGTTCAGCTTCGACGACTGCGCCCGCTGTGTGGTCGACATCCTCGACGGGCTCGGCATCGACAAGGCTCACTTCGTCGGCAATTCCTGGGGCGGCATGATCGGTGCGACCTTCGCCGCGACCTACCCCGAACGGATCGGGGGAGCGGTCCTGATGAATTGCACTGCAGGCCGGGCCAGTCGCCGCCAAAAGGTGCAATTCGCGATCCTGCTTGCACTGGCGAAGTGGTCCGGTGGGATGGGACCGCTGCTGAATCGGCCTGTGCTCAACGCATTCCTAGGGCCGACCACCTTTCGCGAGCGCCCTGACGTCGTGGCGCATGTTCGTTCAGCCGTGAAAGCCGTTGACGTCGAGTCTGTCTCGTGGGCAGTGAAGAGCGTGGTCCCGCGCCGGCCGGACCAGCGACCGCTGCTGAGCACTATTAGGACACCAGTGCTCGTTGTCGGCGGCGCGGAGGATGTGACCTTTCCGCCGCGGGAGGCGATCGTGATGGCCGAGGCCATCCCTAACTCGTCGGTCCGGGTCCTCGACGGGGTGGCCCACCTCGCCGGCTTGGAGAACCCACCACTGGTGAGCGCACTGGTGGAACAGTTTCTTTTCGGAGACAGCGAAAGTAGGTCAGGCGCAGGATAATCACGCTTGCGTCAGAATCGCCGCATCGGGTCGACCTCGGCGACCACATTGGCTACCTGTTGGAGCCTGGCGCCGGAGCGGTTGCTGAGCCTTCAGGCGATCTGGTCAGTTTCCCCGACGTCGCAGATCTGACGCCGGGTCACGAGTCCTGAGTCAGTGCGTGCCTGCCGATGGAGTGGCTCTCACGCGTTAGTTTAGGTCTTGTCCTCGTTGGCGCGAGGGAAGCCGCCGCCCTGCGGGAAGAGCGGGAACACCACATCGTCGAGTTTCTCGGCGTCCCCGGCGGTTTTGTTGACAGTCGCACCCCACACGTTGCCGTCCGGCGACATCCGCAGCGCCCAGGCATGTCCGTGTGTGTCCTGACGAACCACGTCGGGCGGGCCGGTGACCGCGCCGGTGCCCTGCGCCAGATGCACGGCCACAGTCTGCTTCGTGTTGACCAGGTTCACCAGGACCGTACCGTCCAACGCCGAACAGCCGGCCACTCCCGGTCGGTCCGGCCAGGTCCACACCGTAGAAACCTTGGAGTCCTTGGTGACTCGCTGGAGCCGGTCAGCGGTGGGGCCGCGGTCGGCGACGTAGAGCGAGCCGTCCACGGGGTCGGTGCACAGGCCTCCGCCGGCGCCAATGCCGCTCAGGGCGGTGGTCGGCGGCGCTGGGTGCAGGGTGGTGGGCTGCTCGAGGCGAATCACCTTTCCGGCAAGCGATGCCGGATCATTGGCCATCGCCGGGTTGCCCGCATCGCCGGTCATCACGACCAGCGTGGTGGGACTGGTGAAGAGCAGTGCGCCAGTATTCCCGTTGCTGCCCTTGGGAATTCCCGTCAAGATGTCCTTGGGGGTATCGTCGTCGGCCACCCGGATGACCCGGTTGTCGGAGGGGGTGCTGATGTAGGCGTACATCAGGCGGTCCTGCTTGTAGGTGGGTGAGAGCACGATATCCATCAGTCCGCCGTCGCCGGCCGGGTCGACCGGGATGACGGTCTTCACCCTGGGTTCGGCGCTGACCGACACCTCTTTGACCGCGCCGGTCGTCCGCTCGGCGACCAGAGCCGACTTGCTGTCAGGTTGCATGAGCAGGCCGCTGGTGCTTTCTAGGCAGCCCTGCATCACACCCGGCGCGGGGCATTCCTTCGGGAATGGCTTGTCAGGCAGGGGCGGTGGCGGGGGCGGCGACGAACTCGGTGGAGCATGCCGTTCGGGATTGGTGGTGAACGGTTGCGACTGAATATCGTTGAACTGGGCGCAACCAGCCAAAACGAGCATTGCCGAGCAGAGCGCAGCCATACTGCGCCACCCCGACCTCCACAACCGCATAGCTGCCAGATTACGGATATGTCCGCTCCGGTGCCCGTGACGGGTACTGCGCGCCATCCGCCGCCGCCCGCAAACAACGTCCCGCCTGCGACTGCGGGCAAATCGAGACAGCGAAAGCGACGCTCAAATCCCCGATTCCCAGGAAATTGCCCTTACCCTGACACGAGTGAGCAGTCAATCGAAAGAAGCACACTGGCAACGACCGGACTCATCCGCGGTGCCAACTGCGGAGCGGTCGACTTCGGCGAGATTGGTCGACCCCGAAGACGACCTGCCATCGGACACCTATGCAGGCGATTTCGAGACGACCCTGATTCCGCACTACGACTCCACTGACTCCGGCAGCGTCCGCTCGTCGAGCAGTGGTGTGGGCGTGATGGGCGGCCACGAGCCGTTGCCCTATCAGCCCCAGCCCACCGGCGGGCATTCGATATTCGCGCCCGACGGGATGGCCGAACACGAGCACCTCGACGACGAGCGGGTCCGCGCCGCATCCCGTCGCGGCACCCAGCACCTGGGCCTGTTGGTTCTGCGGGTAGGCCTCGGTGGCGTATTCATCGCGCACGGGCTGCAGAAGCTGTTTGGCTGGTGGGGCGGACAGGGTCTGACGGGCTTCAAGAACGCGCTGTCCGACATCGGTTATCAGCACGCCGACATCCTCACCTACTGCGCCGCCGGCGGCGAGATCGCGGCAGGCGTGCTGCTGGTGCTCGGCCTGTTCACTCCGCTGGCTGCGGCGGGCGCGCTGGCCTACCTGACCAATAGCCTGCTTGCCGGGATGTCAGCTCAACACAATCCGCGGTCGTTCCCGTACTTCCTGCCCAGTGGGCACGAATACGAGATCACGCTGATCGTGATGTCCGCCGCGGTCATCCTGATCGGCCCCGGGCAATATGGCTTCGACGCAGGTCGCGGCTGGGCCCGGCGACCGTTCATCGGGTCATTTGCCGCTCTCGTGGTGGGCATCGGCGCCGGCGTTGGGCTGTGGATACTGTTCAACGGCGCCAACCCGGTGAGCTAGTCCGCGTACGGATTGGGCACTCGGCCGGCGCTGGCCTGGGTCAGCTGCGGCAGCGTCGCAAAAGTGACCGCCGGTAACCGCAACTCACGCCCGCTTTTGAGCTGAGCGCGCGCCCACGAGCCCCTGCGGAATCGCAGCCCTTCGATATCTTCCCAGCGCACCGAATGGCTGCCGAGCAGCGTGCGCACGGTCACGCCGTCGCGGTCGGCCTGCGTGCGCAGTCGAGCAATCAACGCCGACAACAGCACCGGGATGATCAGCAGCGGTGCCGTCACCGGCCAGGTCAGCACCGGCACGAGTAGCCCGAGGGCGAAGAAGCCCACCGCGAAGTGCGCCATCGGCGAAATGTCGATCACCACCGGCGGCGTGGGAGCCGTTTCCTGCGGTGAATCGCTGGCCATGCATGCATCATGGCATCGGCTCGCCCGGGGGGCCCCGCGGCCGCCGGGATTTGACGTTTGACCAGTACGGAGGCTACCGTCGTGGGGCGATGAACACTTCTGGAAAGCTCGTAGTAATCCGCATGCGCGTTGGTGCCTGACTGATCAAGTCCACCGACGCGCAACCCTCGTGCAGCTGCTGAGCTGACGGGGGTTTTTTGTTGCCCACCATCGACGTGAGGTCAGCAAAAAGACCGCCTACAACTTTCCAGAGCGAACGACGACGAAGAGGACACCGTGAGCGCACCCACCAGGCCGCATTCCGAGCCGCAGGCACCGGCTTCGAAGCCTGCGTCGCAGGATGTGGCACGCATCGCCTCCGATGCGGCGAAGCCCGCTGCCAAGCCGCCGACCGTTCGGCCGAAACACGTTGCGCCTGAGCAACTTACCGGCGCACAGTCGGTAATCCGGTCGCTGGAGGAGCTCGACGTCGAGGTCATCTTCGGGATCCCCGGCGGTGCCGTGCTCCCCGTCTATGACCCGCTGTTCGACTCGAAGAAGCTGCGGCACGTGTTGGTCCGCCACGAGCAGGGCGCCGGCCACGCTGCCAGCGGCTACGCGCACGCCACCGGGAAGGTCGGCGTCATGATGGCCACCTCGGGTCCGGGGGCCACCAACCTGGTGACGCCGTTGGCCGACGCGCAGATGGATTCGATCCCGGTCGTCGCCGTCACCGGGCAGGTCGGGCGGGCGCTGATCGGGACGGACGCGTTCCAGGAGGCCGACATCTCCGGCATCACCATGCCGATCACCAAGCACAACTTCCTGGTCCGCGACGGCGACGACATCCCGCGGGTGATGGCCGAGGCCTTCCACATCGCCGCCAGCGGACGGCCAGGCGCGGTGCTCGTCGACATCCCGAAAGACGTGCTGCAAGCCCCGTGCACGTTCAGCTGGCCGCCGCGCATGGATCTGCCTGGCTACAAGCCGAACACCAAACCGCACAACCGTCAGATCAACGAGGCCGCCAAGCTGATCGCCGCCGCGCACAAACCCGTGCTCTACGTCGGAGGCGGGGTCATCCGCGGCGAGGCCACCGAGCAGCTGCGGGAACTGGCCGAGCTGACCGGCATCCCGGTGGTCACCACACTGATGGCGCGCGGCGCCTTCCCGGACAGCCACCACCAGCACTTGGGCATGCCGGGTATGCACGGCACCGTCTCCGCGGTGGCCGGGCTGCAGCGCAGCGACCTGTTGATCGCGCTGGGCACCCGTTTCGATGACCGGGTCACCGGACAACTCGACTCGTTCGCCCCTGAGGCCAAGGTCATTCATGCCGACATCGACCCCGCCGAGATCGGCAAGAACCGGCACGCCGACGTGCCGATCGTGGGTGATGTCAAAGCCGTGATCACCGAGCTGATCGCGGCACTGCGGCACCATGACGCGCCGGCCAAGATCGACATCGCCGACTGGTGGACCTACCTCGACGGGGTGAAGGCCACCTACCCGCTGAGCTACGGGCCGCAGAGCGACGGCAGCCTGAGCCCGGAGTACGTCATCGAGAAACTGGGCGAGATCGCCGGCCCCGACGCGGTGTATGTCGCGGGCGTCGGCCAGCACCAGATGTGGGCCGCGCAGTTCATCTCCTACGAAAAACCGCGCACCTGGCTCAATTCCGGCGGCTTGGGCACCATGGGCTTCGCCGTCCCGGCAGCCATGGGCGCCAAGCTGGCGCGTCCGGATGCCGAGGTCTGGGCGATCGACGGCGACGGCTGTTTCCAGATGACCAACCAGGAGCTGGCCACCTGTGCGATCGAAGGCGCACCGATCAAGGTCGCGTTGATCAATAACGGCAACCTGGGCATGGTGCGGCAGTGGCAGACGCTGTTTTACCAGGAGCGGTACTCGCAGACCGACCTGGCCACCCACTCGCGCCGAATCCCGGACTTCGTCAAGCTGGCCGAGGCGCTGGGCTGTGTCGGATTGCGTTGCGAACGTGAGGAAGACGTCGTTGACGTGATCAACCAGGCGCGAGCGATCAACGACCGCCCAGTGGTGATCGACTTCATCGTCGGTGCCGACGCGCAGGTGTGGCCGATGGTGGCCGCCGGGACCTCGAACGACGAGATTCAGGCCGCTCGTGGCATCCGCCCGCTCTTCGACGACGGAATCGAAGGGCACGCCTGATGACCGGATCGACGACCACGCACACCCTTTCGGTGTTGGTCGAAGACAAACCCGGTGTGCTGGCCCGGGTGGCGGCGCTGTTTTCGCGGCGCGGGTTCAACATCGAGTCGCTGGCCGTCGGTTCCACCGAGCAGAAGGATATGTCGCGGATGACCATCGTGGTGTCCGCCGAGAGCACTCCGCTCGAGCAGATCACCAAGCAGCTCAACAAGCTCATCAACGTCATCAAGATCATCGAGCAGGATGACGACAAATCGGTGTCTCGTGAGTTGGCGCTGATCAAGGTCCGCGCGGATGCCGGATCCCGCAGCCAGGTGATAGAAGCGGTGAACCTGTTTCGCGGCAAGGTGATTGATGTGTCGCCGGAATCGCTGACCATCGAGGCCACGGGTGACCGCGGCAAGTTGGAAGCGCTGCTGAAGGTGCTCGAGCCGTTCGGCATCCGCGAAATTGTCCAATCGGGAGTCGTTTCACTCTCTCGAGGACCACGCGCTATCGGTACCGCAAAATAACCATTCCAATTCGAAATTCGAATCGAAAAGCCAAGAAAGAAGGAGACATTCACGTGGCTTTGGAGATGTTCTACGACGATGATGCAGACTTGTCGATCATTCAGGGCCGCAAGGTTGGTGTGATCGGATACGGCAGCCAGGGACACGCGCACTCACTGAGCCTGCGCGACTCCGGCGTCGAGGTTCGGGTCGGCCTGAAAGAGGGGTCGAAGTCGCGGGCCAAGGTCGAGGAGCAGGGTCTGACGGTCGACACGCCCGCCGAGGTCGCGAAGTGGGCCGACGTGATCATGCTGCTGGCGCCCGACACTGCGCAGGCCGACATCTTCGCAGGCGACATCGAACCGAACCTGAAGGACGGCGATGCGTTGTTCTTCGGACACGGGCTCAACATTCACTTTGACCTGATCAAGCCGCCGGCCAACATCACCATCGCGATGGTGGCGCCGAAAGGCCCGGGGCACTTGGTGCGTCGTCAGTTCGTCGACGGCAAGGGAGTTCCCGCGCTGATCGCCGTCGACCAGGACCCCACCGGCAATGGCGAGGCGCTGGCATTGTCCTACGCCAAGGCCATCGGCGGTACCCGCGCCGGTGTCATCAAAACCACCTTCAAAGACGAGACCGAAACCGACCTGTTCGGTGAGCAGGCCGTGTTGTGTGGTGGCACAGAGGAATTGGTGAAGACCGGTTTCGACGTGATGGTCGAGGCGGGCTATCCGCCGGAGATGGCCTACTTCGAGGTGCTGCACGAGCTCAAGCTGATCGTCGACCTGATGTACGAGGGCGGCATCGCGCGGATGAACTACTCGGTCTCCGACACCGCCGAATTCGGTGGCTACCTGTCGGGTCCGCGCGTCATCGACGCCGACACCAAAGAGCGCATGCGCGCCATCCTGCGCGACATTCAGGACGGCACCTTCACCAAGAAGTTGGTCGCCAACGTCGACGGCGGCAACAAGCAGCTCGAGCAGCTGCGTAAGGAAAACGCCGAGCACCCGATCGAGGTCACCGGAAAGAAGCTGCGCGATCTGATGAGCTGGGTCGATCGCCCGATCACCGAAACCGCCTAGCTACGACATTGCGAGACCGACGCTAGCGTGGACCGTTTCGGCGTGTCGTCGCGTTAGCGTCGATCTCGTGTTTCAGGCCGCCAGGCGGCCGGCGAACGACACCACGCGACGGGCCAGATGGTCGAGTGCGGCGTTGGTCGCGTCGTCGATCTCGTCGATGTTGTCGTGGGTGGCGACCAGGCTCGCCCCGTACGGGTTTCCGTCGACGAACTTGCACGGGTCGGTGTATCCGGGTGGGACGATGATGCCGCCCCAATGGATCAGGGTGATGTAAAGCGACAGCAGTGTCGTCTCCTGCCCGCCGTGCGCGGTGTTGGACGACGTGTAGCCGGCGTACACCTTGTCGGCCAGCTTGCCGTCGGCCCAGAGGCCGCCCAGCGAATCGATGAACGTGCGCAATTGGGCTGCGGGCGAGCCGAATCGCGTGGGCGTCCCGAAGATCACCGCATCGGCCCACACGATATCGTCGCCGGTGGCCGCGGGAAGATCCTTGGTGGCTTCATAATTGGCGGTCCACGCCGGGTTCTGGGCGAACGAGGCCGGATCGTGAGTCTCGGCGACGTGCCGTACGCGGACTTCGGCGCCCGCCGACTCGGCTGCCGCCGCGACGCGCTTGGCCATCGTCGTTCCATGGCCGGTGGTGGAGTAGTAGATGATCGCCAGCTTCGTCACCGGGTCATCGTAGGCAAAGCGGATGTCTCTGAGCCACCGAGATCGACGCCCGCGTGAACTGTTTCGGCGTGTCGTCCCGCTAGCGTCGATCTCGGCTTTCAGGCGGTTCGACCCACACACCGAACACCGGCTGTCGCACCCCGCCATTGCTGAATTCGCTGCACCACGGCCGATGCCCGTGCTCGTCGGGCCAGACCAATTGCAGTGCCCGCAGGTCTGGGCCATAGAACGAGACCGCGAATTTCAAATGGGCGATTGGGTGCTGCACCTGGACGAAATCGAGCAGGAGCTCACCGCCGATCAACATCCGCTCGCCCGGTACCGGCCGTCCACCGTCGAGGAGATACTCAGCGACGGTATTGAGCACGAGGTTCGCCCGCTCTGGCGGCATCCCCGTCACCAGCAGCTCGGGCAGGCCGCGCTCATGCAAACCAATCGTGTAGGCAAACGGCGTGCGGTCCTGGACGAACTGCACGATCCAACCGTTCTCTTGGACTTTCTCGTAAATGAGATCCAGCCACTCCTGCATGGTGGAATCCGGGTGATCGCATTTCCAGCACATGGGGTATTTCTCCTGTCGTCGAGCTTGTCGACAGGATTCACCCGGGTACCGACACTCATAGGCTCCGCAATCCGGCACAACCGCGACCATTAGGCTTGGCCGCGTGAGCCTGCCTGTTGTTCTTATCGCTGACAAACTTGCCGAATCAACCGTCGCGGCGCTGGGCGACGACATCGAAGTGCGCTGGGTCGACGGCCCGGACCGGGAGAAGCTGCTGGCTGCGGTGCCGGAAGCCGATGCGCTTCTGGTCCGCTCGGCGACCACCGTCGACGCCGAGGTGCTCGACGCGGCGCCGAAACTCAAGATCGTCGCCCGTGCCGGCGTCGGGCTGGACAACGTCGACGTGGAAACCGCCACCGAACGCGGTGTGCTGGTGGTCAACGCCCCGACGTCGAACATCCACAGCGCTGCCGAGCACGCGTTGGCGCTGCTGCTGTCGGCCGCGCGCCAGATTCCCGCGGCCGATGCCTCGCTGCGCGAGCACGCGTGGAAGCGCTCGTCGTTCTCCGGCACCGAGATCTTCGGCAAGACCGTCGGAGTGGTCGGGCTGGGCCGGATCGGGCAGCTGGTTGCCCAGCGGCTGGCGGCTTTCGAGGCCCACATCGTGGCCTACGACCCGTACGTGTCGGCGGCGCGCGCGGCCCAACTCGGTATCGAACTGCTCTCCCTCGACGAGCTGCTCGGACGCGCCGACTTCATCTCTGTGCACCTGCCGAAAACGCCTGAGACGGCGGGGCTGATCGACAAAGAGGCGTTGGCGAAAACCAAGCCCGGAGTGATCATCGTCAACGCCGCCCGCGGCGGGCTGATCGATGAGGCGGCGCTGGCCGACGCCATCTCCAGCGGACATGTTCGCGCCGCCGGTCTCGACGTGTTCTCCAAGGAGCCATGCACCGACAGCCCGCTGTTCGAGCTCGCGCAGGTAGTGGTGACTCCGCACCTGGGTGCATCGACCGAGGAGGCCCAGGATCGGGCCGGCACCGACGTGGCGGCCAGCGTGAAGCTCGCGCTGGCGGGGGAGTTCGTCCCCGACGCCGTCAACGTCGGCGGCGGCGTGGTCAGCGAAGAGGTGGCACCGTGGCTGGATCTGGTGCGCAAGCTCGGGCTGCTGGCCGGCGCGCTCAGCGACGAATTGCCGACATCGCTGTCGGTGCAGGTACGCGGTGAGCTGGCCGGCGAAGATGTTGAGGTGCTTCGACTTTCGGCCTTGCGCGGCTTGTTCTCGGCGGTGATCGAAGACCAGGTGACGTTCGTCAACGCCCCGGCGATCGCTGAGGAGCGCGGCGTGGCCGCCGACATCAGCACCGCCACCGAAAGCCCCAACCACCGCAGCGTTGTCGATGTTCGCGCCGTGGCCGCTGACGGTTCGGTCGTCAACGTCGCCGGTGCGCTGTCGGGTCCGCAGCAGGTCGAGAAGATCGTGCAGATCAACGGCCGCAACTTCGATCTGCGTGCTCAGGGCATCTACCTCGTCATCAACTACGCCGATCAGCCTGGGGCACTGGGCAAGATCGGCACGCTGCTGGGTACGGCAGGGGTCAACATCCAGGCCGCCCAACTCTCCGAGGATGCCGAGGGACCCGGTGCGACGATCCTGCTGCGGGTGGATCGCGATGTCCCGGCCGAGGTTCGCACCGAGATCGGCTCCGCTGTGGCGGCCAACAAGCTCGAAGTGGTTGACCTGTCGTGAAGCGCGCCGGTAATCCCGGGTGACGGGATCGGGCCGGAGGTTGTCGCGGAAGCGGTGAAGATTCTCGACGCGGTGTTGCCCGGTGTCGAGAAGACGCATTATGACTTGGGCGCCAAGCGATTCCACGCCACCGGCGAAGTCCTGCCCGAGACTGCCGTCGCCGAACTGCGGGCCCACGACGCAATCCTGTTGGGCGCCATCGGTGATCCGTCGGTGCCCAGCGGTGTACTGGAGCGAGGTCTGCTGCTACGGCTGCGATTTGAGCTGGACCACCATGTCAATCTGCGGCCCGGCCGGCTGTACCCGGGCGTCAGCAGCCCGCTGGCCGGTAAGCCCGAGATCGATTTCGTGGTGGTCCGCGAGGGCACGGAGGGTCCGTACACCGGGACCGGCGGCGCGATTCGGGTCGGCACTGCTCACGAAGTGGCCACCGAGGTCAGCATCAACACCGCGTTCGGCGTTCGCCGCGTCGTCGAGGATGCGTTCGCGCGCGCTCAACAGCGTCGCAGGCATCTGACGTTGGTGCACAAGACGAACGTGCTGACGTTCGCCGGATCGCTGTGGTCGCGGACCGTGCAGGAGGTCGGCGAGAAATACCCGGACGTCGAGGTGGCCTATCAGCACGTCGACGCCGCGACCATCCATCTCGTCACCGATCCCGGCCGCTTCGACGTCATCGTCACCGACAACTTGTTCGGCGACATCATCACGGACTTGGCCGCCGCGGTCTGCGGCGGAATCGGGTTGGCAGCCAGCGGAAATATCGACGCGACCCGAACCAACCCGTCAATGTTCGAACCGGTACACGGCAGCGCGCCGGACATCGCCGGCCAGGGGATCGCGGATCCGACCGCCGCGATCATGTCGGTGGCGCTGCTGCTTTCCCACGTCGGCGAAGACGCTGCCGCCGCGCGAGTGGACCGGGCCGTGGCGTCCCATCTGGCCAGTCGCCCGACCGAAAAACTATCCACCGCCGAAGTCGGCGAAAGGATAGCGTCCGCGCTCTAGTCTCCAGGCCGGGCGGCAACGTCTTGGCCGGCACGAGCGGCACCGCCAGTAACGGGAACAGCCCGCAGACGAGAAATGCGGGCGGATAACTGTGGTCGGCGATCAGCGCACCGAACGCCGGCGGCGCGCCGGCTGCCATCAACCGCTGATAGGTGTTCTGTAGGCCCAGCGAGCGTCCACTCCAGAATGGTCCGGCGACTTCGGTGATCGCGGTGGATTCCAGCCCGTTGTCGAGCACTGCGACGACCGAGGCGACGACCATCAGCGGCACCGCGATCGACGAGCGCAGATGATCGGCAAACGCCAAGCCGACGAGAACCAGGACACCCACGACGGAGATGATCCGGACCGGACGCAACCGCGACCCGACCCGATCCGACCAGCGGCCGACCATGACGCGGCCCACCGCGCCGAGCAACTGCGACACCGTGACGAGGCATCCCGCCATCGGAATCGAGCACCGATAGTTCGCAATCAGCCAAATCAGCATGAACGTCACGGTCACTGTCTGGGGCACCATCAGCAGCGCCGAGACCGCGTGGATTCGTCGCAGCACCCACGATCCGCGGTACGGGTTGGCCAACTCCTGTTCGGTGGCTTCGTCCCATTCCTTGCGCGGTGGGTCGATGATGGCCACAACGCTGAGGACCGCCGCCGCCGCGCAGAGTACGGCCGGGAATATCAGCGCCGACGTCGCCGACCGGCTGTGCTCGGCGAAGATCGGAATGACCAACGCGCCCAACGCGATTCCGAGCGGTTGCGCGGCCTGGCGGACGCCCATCGCCAAACCCCGTTGCTCCGGTGGGAACCAACCGGAGACCAGCCTGCCGCCCGCCGAGTTACAGCTGGCGGCCGCCATGCCTCCGACGAACAGCCACGCCGCGAACGCGACCATGGAATGGACGGTGGTCGCCGCGTAGGCGGCGCCCGCCGTCATCGCCGAGCCGAGCGTCAGCACGATCCGTTCGCCCACCCGGTCGAGCAGATAGCCCCAGAGGATGAGCGTCGCGACCATACCGAAGCTCGGCATCGACGACAGCAGTCCGGCCTCGACCAGCGGCGTCCCGCGATCCTCTTCCAGTGCGGGGATCAGAAAGGCGACGCCGTTGATGAAGATGAATGCACTCGCGGTCACCAGGAGTGAAATGATGACGATCGACCAGCGTCGGCCCGTAGTGAGTCCGACGATGGGGGTCGAATCCGTCGGCATTGATCAATGCTCGCATAGCCCTGTGGTTGCTGGGGTCGAGGCGGCAACGGACCCGCCTGCGCAGACCTCGATCGACGCTCACTAGGCTGAGGCGAATGCGCCTTGGCCGAATTGCCAGTCCTGAGGGCGTCGCGTTCGTCTCCATCGAAGGCGAGCACGACGACATGACCGCCCGCGAGATCGCCGAGCATCCGTTCGGCACTCCGACTTTCACAGGTCGCTCCTGGCCACTGGCCGACGTGCGATTGCTGGCCCCGATCCTGGCCAGCAAGGTGGTCTGCATCGGCAAGAACTACGCCGACCACATCGCCGAGATGGGTGGCGCGGCACCGGCCGATCCGGTGATCTTCCTCAAACCAAACACCGCGATCATCGGTCCTAATGTGCCGATTCGGTTGCCCGCCAACGCATCGCCCGTGCACTTCGAGGGGGAGCTGGCGGTGGTGATCAGTCGGCCGTGCAAGGACGTCACGGCCGAGCGGGCGGCCGAGAGCATCCTCGGCTACACGATCGGCAACGATGTGTCCGCTCGCGATCAACAGAAGTCTGACGGTCAGTGGACGCGAGCCAAGGGGCACGACACGTTTTGTCCGGTCGGGCCGTGGATCGCAACCGATGTCGACCCAGCCGATCTGGAGCTGCGCACCGAGGTTAACGGCGAGGTCAAGCAGGACAGTCGTACCTCGCTGATGATCCACGATGTCGGTGCGATCGTGGAGTGGGTATCTGCGGTGATGACGCTGCTGCCCGGTGATCTGATTCTGACCGGGACACCCGCCGGCGTAGGACCCATCGAGGACGGCGATACCGTTAACGTCACTATCTCGGGAATCGGTACGCTGTCGAACCCCGTTGTGCGCAAACAAGATTCGTAACTACTTTTCCGTCCATCAGCGGCGTCCCAGGATGCCGGACGCAGTCGCGCAGATATATCACACTGGCGGCTGACGTCACCGCGGTTCGCACCGGTCAGTCGACGGTGACGACGGGGCCGGGCGCGGGTGAGATGTGCGGAGTTTGTTTGGTAGTCTGCACGTCGGCCCATCACGGCTGGCAGCACTGTCCGCACGACCGCGCAGTGTCGGCAGACAGGTCTCTGACCAGCAGTTTTAGGCAGCCAATGGGGTATGGTGTAATTGGCAACACAGCTGATTCTGGTTCAGCCATTCTAGGTTCGAGTCCTGGTACCCCAGCAGTGTTTTTCCAACGTCGTTCCACCGCATAGCGATTAGGTGGGCGTAGGGCTGTGAGCTATGCTGGCAGCTCGGATCGGTTCCGGCCCCGTCGTCTAGCGGCCTAGGACGCCGCCCTCTCACGGCGGTAGCGTGGGTTCGAATCCCATCGGGGCTACTCATCCACAAGCGAGCTGCGTGCCCCTAACTCGCGGCGGTGGCGGTTGAGCCGCCGACCGGCATTGCCGGAATTCCGAGCTTACGATGATCCCACGAGCGGTTGCGATGGCTCACGATGCGCACCGCGACCCGCTTGTTCATCATCATGTCCACCGCCGGCTTCATCTCGTCGGTGTAAGGGCCGGTGTAGCGCTCCCATACGCTCACCCCGACGCGGAATATCGCGTCCGGATCTTCCACAATCTCGGCGACGCCTTCGAAAGACACACCGCGCAGGGTGTCGTAGGTCTGGCCGCCCTCGATCATGAAGCTCACTCGCGGATCGCGCTTGAGGTTGACTGCTTTCTGCGATTTGGCCTTGGTCTCCAGCCAGATCTCGCCGTCGACCACGCCGTACCACATTGCAGTCAAGTGCGGCTGCCCGTCGGAACCGATGGTGGCCAGCGTGCCGGTACGGCTACTGGTGACGAAGTCGGTGATCTCCGCCTCGGACATGACGATCTGCGCACGCTGGTTCGTTCCCATGGCGACAGTGTGTCAGGTCACTATGCAGCGCTCGAACCGTGGGCGATGCGGTGCGAATCACAACCGTCGGGTCAACGCGTCGGCGGCTGCCAGCAGATCGGCTGCCCAGCGTGCGCCCGGCCGCCGGCCCATCCGGTCGATGGGCCCCGACACCGAGATGGCGGCGATCACCGCACCGTGCGCATCGCGGACTGGCGCCGAGACACTTGCAACTCCAGGCTCTCGTTCGGCGGCGCTCTGGGCCCAACCGCGGCGCCGCACCTCGGTCAGCACGCGGTCGCTGAATTTCGCGTCGGGCAACGCTGCGGACCGGGTGGCATCGTCGCTGAATGCCAACAGCACCTTGGCGCCGGAACCGGCCGTCATCGGCAAGCGCGCACCGACGGGGACGGTATCGCGAAGGCCCGCAGGCGGTTCCATTGCGGCAATGCAAATTCGTGAGCTGCCTTCGCGCCGGTACAGCTGGACGCTCTCGCCGGTGATCTCGCGTAGCCGTGGCAGAACCGCCGCGCTGGCCGCCAGCAGCGGGTCGTTGACCTGAGCAGCCAGCTCGCTGATCGAGGGACCCAGACGCCAACGGCCCTCGCTGTCGCGGGCAAGAAGTCGATGAACTTCTAGTCCCGCAGCCAAGCGATGCGCGGTTGCCCTGGGTAGACCTGTGCGATCGCACAATTCAGCTAGCCCACAGGGCGATTCCGCGATCGTGCGCAGTACCCCCACGGCTTTGTCGAGAACGCCGATGCCGCTATCCTGTCTCACAGAGAGATACTAACTTCTCGCATAGTGAGATCAACGAATTGGGATGACCTCGTGACGAAAACTGCAGCCCACAACGACGCCGCGCGCCCGCGCACGCTGGCGGAGAAGGTGTGGGACGACCACGTGGTGGCGTCAGGCGGCGCCACCGAACCCGACCTGATTTACATCGATCTGCACCTGGTGCACGAAGTGACCAGCCCGCAGGCCTTTGACGGTCTGCGACTGGCCGACCGGCCGGTGCACCGCCCCGATCTGACGCTCGCCACCGAAGACCACAACGTGCCGACGATCGATATCGACAAGCCGATCGCCGATCCCGTCTCGCGCATTCAGGTCGAGACGCTGCGCCGCAATTGCGAAGAATTCGGCATTCGGCTCTACCCGATGGGCGATATCGAACAAGGCATCGTGCATGTCGTCGGTCCGCAATTGGGTCTGACCCAGCCGGGAATGACGATCGTCTGCGGCGACAGCCACACCTCTACCCACGGCGCATTCGGCGCATTGGCCATGGGCATCGGGACTTCGGAAGTTGAGCATGTGCTGGCGACGCAAACACTTCCGCTGCGGCCGTTCAAGACGATGGCCGTCAACGTGGACGGACAGCTGGCGGCCGGCGTGACCGCCAAGGACATCATCCTGGCGGTGATCGCGAAGATCGGCACCGGCGGCGGGCAGGGTCACGTCATCGAATACCGCGGCAGCGCCATCGAATCGCTGTCGATGGAGGCCCGGATGACGGTCTGCAACATGAGCATCGAAGCCGGTGCCAGGGCGGGCATGGTGGCACCGGATGCCACCACCTACGAATTCCTGCGCGGCCGCCCGCATTCGCCGACGGGCGCGCAGTGGGATTCAGCACAGGCCTATTGGGATCAGCTGCGAACCGACGACGGCGCCGAGTTTGACACTGAGGTCTATCTAGACGCCGCATCGTTGACCCCGTTCGTGACGTGGGGCACCAATCCCGGCCAAGGAGTGCCGTTGGGTGCCTCGGTCCCGGATCCCGAGCTGATGACCGATGACAACGAGCGGCAGTCGGCTGAGAAAGCGCTAGCGTACATGGACCTTCAGCCCGGGCTCCCGATGCGCGAGATCGCAGTTGACACCGTGTTCGTCGGATCGTGCACCAACGGTCGCATCGAGGATCTGCGTGCGGTCGCCGAGATATTACGGGGCCGAAAAGTGGCCGACGGCGTGCGGATGCTGATCGTGCCGGGGTCGATGCGGGTGCGCGCGGAAGCCGAAAGCGAAGGGCTGGGCAAGATCTTCACCGCCGCAGGCGCCGAGTGGCGTCAGGCCGGCTGCTCGATGTGCTTGGGGATGAACCCCGACCAACTGGCAGTGGGAGAGCGCTGCGCCGCAACCTCAAACCGCAATTTCGAAGGCCGGCAGGGCAAGGGCAGCCGTACGCATCTGGTGTCTCCGGCTGTTGCCGCCGCCACCGCGGTGCGCGGGAAGCTCTCCGCCCCGGCCGACTTGAACTGAGGAGAGGGAGAAATCCAATGGACGCCTTTCACACACACACAGGTATCGGAGTGCCGCTGCGGCGGTCCAATGTCGACACGGATCAGATCATTCCCGCGGTCTATTTGAAGCGAGTGACGCGAACGGGTTTCGACGATGGATTGTTCGCCGCCTGGCGGAACGATCCGTCGTTTGTGCTCAATCTCAGCCCATTTGACAGAGGTTCAGTACTGGTCGCCGGACCCGATTTCGGCACCGGATCCTCGCGCGAGCACGCGGTGTGGGCGCTTATGGACTACGGCTTCCGGGTTGTGATCTCGTCACGGTTCGGCGACATTTTTCGCGGCAATGCGGGGAAGGCGGGTCTGTTAGCGGCCGAAGTTGCTCAGGATGATGTCGAACTTCTTTGGAAGCTCATCGAGAGCAGCCCGGGGTTGGAAATCACTGTCAATCTTCAAGATCGGAATGTGTCGGCGGGAACGGTGGTGGTGCCGTTCAAGATTGACGATTACACCGCCTGGCGTCTGCTCGAAGGTCTTGACGACATTGCCCTTACGCTGCGGAAACAGGATCAGATCGAAGTCTTCGAGGCGGCTCGGCCGGAGTGGAAACCGAAGACTTTGCCAACGGCCTAACGGCTCGATTGCGCCCGAATTCGAGGCGCCACACGGCCGTATTTGACGGCGGCGCCACCTCCCAAGCGCGGCAAGCGGATTCCTAAAAAGTTCGCCAGGAACCATTGAAATTGCGCGTGGCTCTTGGAAATCAGGCACCTGAGGGTTTACCGTGTCCTCTAGTCGGTCCAAAGAGGGCCACTAGCTTCGGAGGATTTGCATGAACAAAGCAGAGCTCATCGATGTACTCACAGACAAATTGGGCTCAGACCGTCGGCACGCAACCGCGGCCGTAGAGAATGTCGTCGACACGATTGTGCGTGCGGTGCACAAGGGCGACAGCGTCACCATTACTGGGTTCGGTGTTTTCGAGCAGCGGCGCCGCGCGGCCCGCGTAGCTCGTAACCCCCGCACCGGCGAGACGGTAAAGGTGAAGCCGACCTCCGTGCCGGCCTTCCGGCCCGGCGCGCAATTCAAAGCGGTTGTTTCTGGCTCGCAACGTCTCCCGGCGGAAGGACCTGCAGTGAAGCGTGGTGTTGTCGCAAGCGGTGGAGCCAAGAAGGTGGCGAAGAAGACCGCTGCCAAGAAGGTCGCCAAGAAGGCTGCCAAGAAGGCTCCGGCCAAGAAGGCGGCTGTCAAGAAGGCTCCGGCCAAGAAGGCCGCGACCAAACGGGCACCGGCCAAGAAGGCCGCGACCAAACGGGCCCCGGCCAAGAAGGCGGCAGCCAAGAAGGTCGTGAAGAAGGCTCCCGCCCGCAAGGCCGCAACCAAGCGGGCGCCGGCCAAGAAGTCTCCGGCCAAGAAGGCAACGGCCCGCCGCGGCCGTCGCTAGCCGCAAAACGCATCAAACACAGATTCGCCGCGGAGTCGGCTCTTTGAGACGCTCCGCGGCGAATCTGCGTGTCAGGACACCACGTTGGAGGCCAGCGCGCTGCCGATGTGATCGGCAGCGATCAGTCGGCCCTCCGCCAGGGACAACACCCACGTGGCGCCCTTGCGATTGCGCGATTTATCCGGCCGAACCCCGTCGCGCTCGCACCACCACGCGATCAGGTCCGGAATCACCTTGCCCTGTGTGCATATCACCGGCGTCCGGTGCGATTCGGCAATCTGCAGAATTCGCCGTCGACCGCGCTTCGGGTTGTCGGCGTAGGCCTCTTCGGTCAGTGCCGGCTCATTGCTGATCGTGACGCCGAGCTCCTCGGCGAGCGGCTCGACTGTTTGATGGCACCGCACCCGATCAGCCGCATAGACGTCGGTCGGACCGAAGGTCGACAGCTGCGCGACGAGTGCCTCGGCCTGCGCACGGCCCTTCTTGTCCAACGGTCGCATTTTATCGTCGCCGGAGAATCGGGACTTGCTACCTGCGGTGCCATGCCGGACCACCAGAACCGATTGGGTGTCCGCCGGTTGTTTGGCCCACCGACGCAATATTTTTCGGTCGTACGCGTAAGTCATCTTTTTGATCGCTGCGGGTGCGGGCAGCCAGATGAGATCGTCGACCTCATTGTTCGGGGCAAAGCTGCCGCCGACGCTTCGTGCCGACCAGTACTGCACTTTTTTCGTGCGTTGCTCGATCGGATAGCTCACGGTCGCGATTCGGCGGCCCAGCTGCACGTGGTGTCCGGTCTCTTCGAATACCTCACGCGCTGCGGTCACCGGCTCGGTCTCGCCGGGATCGACTTTTCCTTTGGGCAGTGACCAATCGTCATACCGCGGGCGGTGAATCACCGCTATTTCCGCCGCGGATTCGCGATGCCCCGGTCGCCACAGCACACCGCCTGCCGCAAGAACGATCTTGCTCGACGAGGATTGTGTCGACACCTGAACTCCTGCAGGTTAATTCGGGCCCACGTGGACACGGGAGCGAGAAGTTTGAGGGCTACTTCTCGGTTAGGGGCTGCGGTGTTTTTCCATCTGCGACACCTGGTGGTCGCGAACCTTGTGACCGGCTTTGGGCAGTGCCACCCACTGTCCGTCCGAACGCAGTTCCCAGCAGCGCGTTGCGGGATCCAGTGCCGACTCGAAGATGTCGTTCAGCTGCCAGGTCAGTCGAGGGTCCTTGACCTGAACCAGGACTTCGACACGGCGGTCGAGATTGCGGTGCATCATGTCAGCACTGCCGATCCAGAATTCATTGATGGCGCGGAAATTGAAGATCCGCGAGTGCTCTAAATATTGTCCGAGAATTGAGCGCACGGTGATGTTCTCCGAAAAACCCTCGACGCCCGGGCGCAGCGCACAGATGCCGCGCACCACGACTTCGATGCGCACGCCGGCTTGCGACGCGCGATACAGCGCATCGAGGACTTGCTCGTCGACAAGGGAGTTCATCTTCAACCTGATGTGTCCGTTGCCGTGTTCCTGATGGGCGGCGATCTCACGGTTGACCCGATCGATGATGCCCACGCGAATACCGTGCGGAGCAACCAGCAGGTTGCGGTAGGACAGCTTGCGCGAATAACCAGTCAGCGTATTGAACAGATCGGTGAGATCGGCGCCGATGTCGGGGTCGGCGGTCAGTAGGCCGAGGTCCTCATACAGCCGCGCGGTCTTGCTGTTGTAGTTGCCGGTTCCGATGTGGCAGTAACGCCGGATCGTGGAGCCTTCGCGTCGCACCACCAGGCAGGTCTTGCAATGCGTTTTCAAACCAACCAGACCGTAGGCCACATGGACGCCCGCCTGCTCTAGCGCGCGGGCCCACCTGATGTTGGCCTGTTCGTCGAACCGGGCCTTGATCTCGACCAATGCGACGACTTGCTTTCCAGCCGCAGCGGCTTCGATCAGAGCGCGCACGATTGGTGAGTCGCCGGAGGTGCGATACAGCGTCTGTTTGATCGCCAGCACGTTGGGATCGGTGGCAGCCAATTCGATGAACCGCTGCGTGCTCGTCGAGAACGACTCGTAGGGATGGTGCACCAGCACGTCGCCCTCGCGCAGCGTGGCGAAAATACTCTTCGGCGACTCGCGGTCGGCGAATGCGGCGCTGGTCGCCGGCACGAAGGCGGGATCCTTCAACCCTGGCCGATCGACGCCGTAGATCTGCCACAGTGAAGATAGATCAAGCAGGCCCGGCACTTGGATGACGTCGCCGGGATGCACCTCGAGCTCCCGCAGCAGCAGCTCGAGCATGTGCTCGGTCATGTCGTCGGCCACCTCGAGGCGCACCGGCGATCCGAACCGCCGACGGGCCAGCTCACGCTCCAGCGCCTGCAGCAGGTCTTCATCGCGGTCTTCATCGACCTCGAAATCGGCGTTGCGGGTTATCCGGAATGCATGGTGCTCAACGATTTCCATGCCAGGAAACAGCGCAGTCAGGAATGCCGCGATCAGCTCTTCCATCGGCAGAAAGCGGACTTCCTTCCTTCCGCCCGACTCGTCCGAGCCGTCGCGGTCGTCGAGCTCGACGAAGCGATCGACGTTGTCCGGCACCTTCACTCGAGCAAAGTGCTGGGTGCCGTCGTCGGGCTGCTTGACGGTGACGGCCAGATTAAGGCTGAGGCCGCTGACAAAAGGAAACGGGTGAGCGGGATCAACGGCGAGTGGAGTCAGGACGGGGAAGACCTGCTCAGTGAAGTAGGTCGACAGCCGGTCACGTTCAGCCTGGTCCAGATCGGCCCACGTGACAATGTGAATGCCCTCCGCTGCCAAGCCAGGCTCCACTGAGTTCAGAAAGACCTCTGCGTGCCTGGTGGCGATCTTCTGGGTTTGCTCGCCGATCCGGCGCAATTGCTCACGCGGGGTCAGGCCGTCCGCGGAACGCACCGACAGACCCATCTCGTCGCGCCGCTTCAAGCCGGCGACGCGGACCATGTAGAACTCGTCGAGGTTAGACGCGAAGATCGCCAGGAATTTCGCCTGCTCCAGCAGCGGAAGCGAGGTGTCCTCGGCCAGCGCCAGGACGCGCGCATTGAAGTCCAGCCAGCTCAATTCGCGATTGAGATAGCGGTCCTCCGGAAGAGGATTGTCGACCGCAGTGGTTGTGGTGGCGGGTGGGGCTCCCGGAGCGGAATCGGCGGACTGCCATGCAGGAGTCTCGGCGCCGACCGCAGTGTCCGGGGCTTCAATATCAGTCACCCTTGCGATCATTCCCCATCCACGGGGGCCGCTGCTACCCGCCGGCCGACGTCTATGTGCCGTTGTGAAGTTGTTTACCCTTCGTTACCCCCGCCGGGATGCGGCCCCTGCGATTGCCCGAGTGGTTGCCGGTCCCATTCCGAGACGCCGCGCGACGGCCAAATCGTCGGGTGTGTCGATGTCGCAGCGCAGTCCCGGCCATGCCCCGGTGAGCTCGATTGCGCCCGAACGTCGGTGCCGCGCAGAGGAATCCGGCCCGAACCGCGGGTCGACTGGGATCCCGAAGGCGCACAATGCCGCAGTGCCCGTACCTGGGCGATCGGCGACGAAACTACGCTCGTACCGACGAGCCGCGGCGATGGCTTCGGCAAGTTCCTGCGTCTGCAGCGCTGGCAGATCTCCTTGTAACACAACGATATTCGAGGTCGATTCAGAAATCGCCCGTTCGGCCGCCGCGATAGCGTTGTTCAGTGGGTCCGAGTGGCCGTCCGGGGTCGGATCGGAGATCACCTCGGCGCCGAGTTCGGTCGCCGCCGCGGCCGCGACGTCGTCGGGCGTGACGACGGTGATGCGGCGAACCGAAGCCACCCTCGTCGCGGCGGTGAGGGTGTCGACCAGCATGGCCAACACGATGTTCTCCCGCGTCGGGGCGGAGAACATCGGCGCCAGCCTGGTCTTGGCCGCGGACAGCCGCTTGACGGCCACGATCAAACCGACGTGGCCCTCGGCGTCGGCGTAGTTGCGGCTCACGGACCCATCCTGCCAGTGCCCGCCACGGGGCGGGCTACGCCCGATTGCCCACCTCCTGCTCAGGCCGTCCCGGCCTGCATCGTCGCTGGGCTACGCCCGATTGCCCACCTCCTGCTCAGGCCGTCCCGGCCTGCATCGTCGCTGGGCTACGGTGAAGCGCCAGGAGTTAGAGCACACTGACGGGACGGGACCAGGGCGGAGCATGGCCACCACGACAGCCGTAATGGGTGCCGGCGCCTGGGGCACGGCGCTCGCCAAACTGCTGGCCGACGCCGGCGGCGAGGTGACCCTCTGGGCGCGGCGTTCCGACGTCGCCGACGACATCAACTCCAGTCGGTATAACCCCGGCTACCTGCCGGGAGTTCAGTTACCGGCCGGCATCCGGGCCACCGCTGATCCGGCCGAGGCTTTGCACGGGGCGACAACGGTGCTGCTGGCCGTGCCCGCGCAGACGATGCGCGCCAACCTCGAGCAGTGGACGGGCCTGATCGCCAGGGGCGCCACCCTGGTCAGCACGGCCAAGGGCATCGAGTTGGTCACGTTGATGCGGATGAGCCAAGTCATCGTGGACGTGACGGGTGTCGATCCGTCGCAGGTCGCGGCGATCTCCGGTCCGAACCTCGCCAGCGAGATCACTGCCGGGCAACCCGCAGCCACCGTCATCGCCTGCAGCGATTCAGGACGCGCGGTTGCCGTGCAGCGCATGCTGAATGCCGGATACTTCCGGCCGTACACCAACGCCGACGTCATTGGCACCGAGATCGGCGGCGCGTGCAAGAACGTGATCGCGCTGGCCTGCGGGATGGCAGCCGGAGTCGGTCTGGGCGAGAACACCGCGGCGGCGATCATCACCCGCGGTCTGGCCGAGATCATGCGGCTGGGCATCGCGGTGGGCGCCAAAGGTGCGACGCTGGCCGGCCTGGCCGGGGTGGGCGATCTGGTGGCTACCTGCACGTCGCCACGCTCGCGCAACCGCAGCTTCGGCGAAAGTCTAGGGCGCGGCGCAACGTTGGAGTCCGCGCTGCGAGAGCGCGGTGACCACGTCGTCGAAGGGGTGACGTCGTGCGAGTCGGTGCTGGCGCTGGCCTCGAGTTACGACGTCGAAATGCCGCTGACCGAGGCAGTAGAACGGGTCTGCCACAAGGGGTTGTCGGTGGACCAGGCGGTAATCGCCCTGCTGGGGCGCAGCACCAAGCCGGAATGAGCTTGTAACCAGCACCGCGACGCCAGACGGTAGCCTCTCTAGGTTGTGAACGCCCGCTTGCCGTCCAGGACGCCCGATAGAGGCCGTGTCCGGGTCGCTGTCGTCTTCGGTGGACGCAGCAACGAGCACGCCATCTCGTGCGTCTCGGCGGGCAGCATTTTGCGCAACCTGGATTCGGAACGGTTCGAGGTCGTCGCCGTAGGCATCACCCCGGAAGGATCGTGGGTGCTCACCGACGGTGACCCCGACGCACTGGCGATCGCCGACCGGCAGCTGCCCGGGGTGAGTTCCGAATCGGGTACCGAACTGGCGCTGACGGCCGACCCCGGTCGCGCCGGTCAACTGGTATCGCTGTCGCCCGGCGGGGCCGAGGTGCTGGCATCGGTCGACGTGGTCTTCCCGGTCTTGCACGGACCGTACGGGGAAGACGGCACCATTCAGGGATTGCTCGAGCTGGCCGGTGTGCCGTACGTCGGCGCCGGAGTGCTGGCCAGCGCGGCGGGGATGGACAAGGAGTTCACCAAGAAGCTGCTGGTGGCCGAAGGGCTTCCGATCGGCGATTATGCGGTGCTGCGGCCCTCGGAGCCCACACTTGACACTAAACAGCTTGACCGACTTGGGCTTCCGGCCTTTGTCAAACCCGCGCGCGGCGGCTCGTCGATCGGCGTCAGCCGGGTGGCCAGCAGGCAGGAGTTGCCCGCCGCGATTGCCCACGCGCGAAAGCACGACCCGAAGGTGATCGTCGAGTCAGCCATCGTCGGCCGTGAGTTGGAGTGCGGTGTGCTTGAATTCCCTGATGGCACAGTGCAAGCCAGCACAGTCGGCGAGATCCGGGTATCCGGAGTCCGCGGGCGGGAGGACGCTTTCTACGACTTCGCGACCAAATACCTCGACGACGCTGCCGAACTCGACGTGCCTGCCAAGATCGACGACGATGTGAGTGATGCGGTGCGCGAGTTGGCGATTCGGGCGTTCAAGGCCATCGACGGCCGGGGTCTGGCGCGGGTGGACTTCTTCCTCACCGACGAGGGGCCGTTGATCAACGAGGTCAACACGATGCCCGGATTCACCACCATATCGATGTATCCCAGAATGTGGGCCGCCAGCGGAGTTGACTATCAAACCTTGCTGGCGACCATGGTTGACACCGCGCTGTCGGGTGGGATAGGCCTGCGCTAGTTGCCGGGCGATGGACTGATTGGCCGCGCCGGCATGGTCTGGTCGATTACCTCGGAGAGCTGCTGGATCGGCGTCGGTCCGGAACCCCACGGCAATGTGAGCGCCACATAGACCGGTCGATCAACGGTGTACCAGGTGGATCGCTGATCTTGGCTGACCTGAAACCACTGCACCCGATCGACCATTTGGATCGGTGAGCCGACGACGAAGTCGGTGGGACGCTCGAGGCCACACCGCAACACCACCGGATCTCCCGCGGCCGCGGGCCGCCAGGCCGCGGCGCCCACCGGAGCCGGCTGTGCCAGTGCGGCCCGGGTGTAATCGCCGAGTCGCTGTGGCAATGCCCCGGCCAGCTTTTGGCATTCGGCACCTTCTGCGTGCGGCGCGGGCACGGCGGCCACGACGACCGGCGATGTCCGATGGCGGGTCGCCGCGATCGCCAAAATGACGACCACGGTGCCGATCGCCAACACCAGGGCGGCGATCAGCGCCGCCCGCGGCGGCCCGTCTGAGTCGGCCATTAATGCGCCCCCTGCTCGAAGTCAGCGCAGTAGAACCTACCGTTGTTCGCAGACCGGCGATCATCGAGGAGGTGGCGTGAGCAGAGGGGAGTCCGATCGCACCCTCGGCGATATCGGTGAGTTCGAGGTGATCGACCGGCTGACGCGGGGTCGGCCCGAGTCGGCTGACGTCGCCCTGGGACCCGGGGACGACGGCGCGGTGGTGTTGGCCGCCGACGGCCGCGTAGTGGTGTCGACGGACATGCTCGTGGAGGGCAGGCACTTCCGGCTGGACTGGTCGACACCGCACGATGTCGGCCGTAAAGCCGTGGCGCAGAACGCCGCCGATATCGAGGCGATGGGTGCGCGGGTGACCGCGCTCGTCGTCGGCTTCGGTGCGCCGCCCGAAACTCCTGCCGCACAGGTCAATGCGCTGGCCGACGGGATGTGGGACGAAGCCGCGCGGGTCGGTGCGAGCATCGTCGGGGGAGATCTGGTCGCAAGCCCGCAGTGGGTGGTGTCGGTGACCGCGCTGGGTGATCTAGCCGGCCGCACGCCGGTGTTGCGATCTGGTGCGCGGGCCGGCTCGCAGCTCGCCATCGCCGGTCAATTGGGGCTTTCTGCCGCAGGATATGAGTTGTGGCACAACGGTGTTGCTGGATTCAGCGAGCTGCGGCAGCGTCACCTCGTGCCGCAGCCGCCGTATCGCCAGGGTCGAGTGGCGGCGCAGGCCGGCGCCCAGGCGATGATCGACATCTCTGACGGCTTGGTCGGCGATCTGCGTCATCTGGCCGAGGCTTCCGGCGTGGCACTCAATCTGAGCACCGAAGTGCTGGGCGCTGACCGGGAAAGGTTGGCGGGCGCTGCCGAAGTCGTTGGGGTCGATCCGTGGAGCTGGGTGTTCGGCGGGGGAGAAGACCATGCCTTGGTGGCGGCGTTCGCCGGTCCGGCGCCCGCGGGATGGCGGGTGATCGGGCGCGTTCTCGATGGGTCGCCGGACGTGCTCGTCGACGGTGCGCCGTGGCGCGGGTATGCGGGGTGGCAGTCGTTCGGTGACGATGCGGGCCGCTGAGCCGCCCGAGAAAGGGTCGGACAATTGGGCAGTAGGGTGACGCGGTGACCGTCTACGCGATCGCCCAACTGCGGTTCACCGACCGAGCTGCCTACGACCGGTACCAGATGCGGTTCTTGGACGTTTTCCGCCGTTACCACGGAACGCTGCTGGCTGCCGACGAGCGGCCACGGGTCGTCGAGGGTAGCTGGGATCGGGAGAAGGTGGTGCTGATGTCGTTTCCTGACGAGGACGAGTTCCGGTTGTGGTCGGAATCTGCTGAATACCAAGAGATTTCGAAGGACCGCGAGTCGGGAGCGGATACGGTGGTGCTGCTGGTCAAGGGGCTGGCTTGAGCGCGCGGCCGCTGCGGGAACTCATCGAGGACGGATGGGCGACGGCATTGCAGCCCGTCGAGGAGCAGGTTGCCACGATGGGCCAGTTCCTGCGAGCGGAGATCGCGGCCGGCCGCGGATACCTACCGGCCGGTGAAAACGTGTTGCGCGCCTTCACTTTTCCGTTCGACAGGGTGCGGGTGCTGATCGTGGGTCAGGACCCGTATCCGACGCCCGGACACGCTGTCGGCCTGAGCTTCTCGGTGGCTGCCGAGGTACGGCCGCTGCCAAGAAGTCTGGAGAACATTTTCGCCGAATACGGCAGCGACTTGGGCTTTCCGGCGCCGTCCTGCGGCGATCTCACCCCGTGGGCGCAGCGCGGGGTGCTGCTGCTCAACCGAGTCCTCACCGTCCAGCCCGGCAATTCGGCGTCTCACCGCGGTAAGGGCTGGGAGGCGGTCACCGAGCGCGCGATTCGCGCCCTGGTGGATCGCGGACAGCCGATGGTGGCCATTCTGTGGGGCCGCGATGCGTCCACGCTCAAGCCGATGCTGACCGGCAGCGCTTGTCTGTCGATCGAGTCACCGCATCCCTCGCCGTTGTCGGCGTCGCGGGGATTCTTCGGCTCGCGTCCGTTCAGTCGTGCGAACGAACTGCTCGCTCAGATGAACGCCGAACCGATCGACTGGAAACTGCCCTAGAGGCTGTCCGTCTTAGCCGCGGACGACCTTGCCGGCCTTGATGCACGAGGTGCAGACGTTGATGCGGTGCTTGTTGCCACCGGGACGGGTGGACACACGCACGCTCTGAATGTTCGGATCCCATCGACGACTGGTCCGGCGATGGGAGTGCGACACCGACTTGCCGAAGCCGGGGCCCTTCCCGCAGATATCGCAGACGGCAGCCATACGTGAAACTCCTCAGACTCTGGGGCCAACGACCTTACGGGTGGCCCGACGACCTGGCAAGAATAGCTGCCGCCGGGCAGAACCGCCAAAACGATCAACAATCGGCGGGTGTCACGTGACCGGTGCTGTCGTTCTCAATGGATAGGCTGGCGCCCACCGATGGCAGCGTAGGAGGTGCCTTTCAAGTGGGGTCGGGGCTGGCTGGGCAGGGTCGCACGCTGGATGCGGCCGCTTTGCGTGACTGGGCGCACACCTCTGTCGGCGACCTGATCACCCACATCGACGAGATCAACCGGCTCAACGTGTTCCCCGTGGCCGATTCCGACACCGGCGTCAACATGCTGTTCACCATGCGCTCGGCCCTGGCCGAGGCCAACACCGATGCGAAATCCGCCGATGTCGTCAAAACGGCGGCTGCCCTTTCCGCGGGCGCGCTGAACGGCGCGCGCGGCAACTCCGGGGTGATTCTGTCCCAGATCCTGCGAGGCATCGCCGACGTCACCGCCCGCGCCGCCGCTGACTCCGCTGACGAACTACACGAACTCGATGCCGCGCTGCTGGGAGCCGGATTGCACCGCGGGGTCGAGCTGGTGGTCGCCTCGATGGGCGGCCAGGAGATCCCGGGGACGATCGTCTCCGTGCTGAAAGCCGCCGGTGAGGCCGTCGAGCGGGCCGCGAATGCCGGGAAAGAGCTGCCGCACGCGGTCACCGCCGCCGGCGACGCTGCGGTTGTCGCGCTGGAGAAGACGCCGGAGCAACTCGATGTGCTGGGCGACGCGGGCGTGGTCGACGCCGGTGGGCGTGGTCTGGTGGTCCTGCTCGACGCGTTGCGGTCGACAGTCACCGGGCAGGCGCCGAACCGCAAGGTCTACGAGCCGGCGCCGCATCGGCCGGCCCCCGAAATCGCAGCCCAAGCCCCGGCGCCCCAGTTCGAGGTGATGTATCTGCTCGGCGGGTGCGACACCAGGGGTGCCGACTTGTTGCGCGAGCGGCTGGATGAGCTCGGTGAGTCGGTGGCCATCGCGGCGTCCGGCGTAGTCGGTGGCTACTCGGTCCACGTCCACACCGACGATGCCGGAGCGGCGATAGAAGCGGGCCTGGCGTTCGGCGAACCGCGGCGCATCCAAATATCGATGCTGACCAGTGGCACCAGCGGGCTGCCACCCGGCAGCTGGACGCGGGAACGGGCGGTGCTCGCAGTCGTCGACGGCGACGGAGCGGCCGAGTTATTCGCCGGGGAGGGTGCCTGCGTATTGCGGCCCGACCCACTGGCCGACGATCCCTTGACGGTGATCACCGCTCAGCAGCTGTTGCGTGCAGTCGTCGATACGGGCGCCGCTCAGGTGATGGTGCTGCCCAACGGCTACGTGCTCGCCGAGGAACTGGTGGCGGGGTGTACCGCGGCCGTCGGATGGGGGATCGACGTGGTGCCGCTGCCCACCGGATCGATGGTGCAGGGACTTGCCGCGCTCGCGGTACACGAACCCGGCCGGCAAGCCGTCAACGACGGCTACACGATGGCCAAGGCGGCGGGCAGCGCCCGGCACGGGGCGGTGCGCGTCGCGACTGAAACAGCGTTGACCTGGGCAGGTGCCTGCGAACCGGGCAACGGTCTGGGCATAGCCGGCGATGAGGTGCTGATCGTGGCGCCCGACGTCGCCTCGGCTGCGACCGGTCTGATCGATCGGCTGCTGGGCGTCGGTGGTGAGCTGATCACCGTGCTCGTGGGTGAGGGCATCGATGAGGATTCTGTCGAGTCGGCGTTGCGCGCGCACGTCCACGACCGCCACCCCGGCAGCGAACTCGCGATCTATCGCACTGGGCACCGCGGCGACGCGCTGCTGATCGGAGTCGAGTAGCCATGGTGGCGCTCAGTGATCGCCTCGACTACATCGTCGGCGCCAAAGCCGCCAGCCCGCTCGACGAGGTATTCGGTATCCGGACGGTCGACGACCTGCTCCGGCACTACCCCCGCAGCTACGTCGAAGGCACGACCGTCCGGGGCGCCGACGACGAACAACCGCCTGAAGGCGAGCACGTCACGCTCGTCGACGAGATCACCGACGCCGCGCTGCTTCCCATCAAAAGCCGCCCACGGGACAAGCTCTTTCGCGTCACCCTCGGTTCCGGTCGCGGCAAGGTCACCGCCACGTTCTTCCATCCCAAGAAGTGGATCACCGACCAACTGTCCAAGGGCACCCGCGTCATGTTGTCCGGGGAGGTGGGTTACTTCCGCGGCGCGATGCAACTCACGCACCCTGACTTTCTGGTACTGGACGCCGCGGACGGACGAAACCGCGGCAGCCGATCACTGAAGATGATCGCCGACGCCTCGCAGGCGGTGAGCGGGGAAGTACTGCAGGAGGCCTTCGAGCGCACCTTCTACCCGATCTACCCGGCCAGCGCGAAGTTGCAGAGCTGGGACATCTTCAACTGTGTTCGACAGGTGCTCGAGGTGCTCGATCCGATTTCCGACCCGCTGCCCGAAACGCTCTGCGCCGCGCACAGTCTGGCCTCCGAGGACGAGGCACTGCGCGCCATCCACCTCGCCGAGAACGATGCCGACCGCCGGCGGGCCCGGGAGCGGTTGGCCTTCGACGAGGCAGTGGGATTGCAGTGGGCGCTGGTGAGTCGGCGCCACGGCGAGCTGGCTCAATCCGGGCCGGTGGCACCGTCGACTCAGACAGGCCTCAAACACGAACTGCTGCACCGCTTGCCGTTTGAGCTGACTGCGGGCCAGCGCGAGGTGCTCGACGTCCTCTCCGGTGAACTCGCGGCCAACCGGCCGATGAATCGGCTATTGCAGGGCGAAGTGGGTTCGGGCAAGACCATCGTCTCGGTGCTGGCGATGCTGCAGATGGTCGACGCCGGCTATCAGTGCGCGCTGCTGGCGCCGACGGAAGTTCTTGCTGCACAGCATCTCCGCTCGATCAGCGACGTGCTCGGGCCGTTGGCCATGGGGGGTCAGCTCGGTGGCGAGGATAACGCCACGCGTCTCGCGCTGCTGACCGGCTCGATGTCGCCGGCACAGAAAAAGCAAGTCCGCGCCGAGATCGCCGGCGGCGAGGTCGGCATCGTCGTCGGTACGCATGCGCTGTTGCAAGACGCGGTCGAGTTCCACCGGCTCGGCATGGTGGTCGTCGACGAGCAGCACCGGTTCGGCGTGGAGCAACGAGACCAGTTGCGGGCCAAGGCGCCTGCCGGTATCACGCCGCATCTGCTCGTGATGACCGCCACGCCGATACCGCGGACCGTGGCGCTGACTGTCTACGGAGACCTCGAAACGTCAACTCTGCGCGAGCTTCCCCGAGGCCGTCAGCCGATCACAACCACCGCCATCTTCGTCAAGGACAAACCGGCCTGGCTGGACCGGGCCTGGCACCGCATCATCGAGGAAGTCGGCGAAGGTCGGCAGGCCTACGTGGTGGCGCCGCGAATAGACGACACCGACAGCAGCGGCCAGAGCGAGCAAGACCAAAGGCCTTCGGCCACAGTCGAAGAGCTTTATGCAAGGTTAGGCAGCGAGCAGCTGGCCGGTCTTCGGCTGGGGCTCATGCATGGACGGCTGACCGGCGAGGAGAAGGACGCCGTGATGGCTGCTTTTCGCGCCCGCGAGATCGATGTGCTGGTGTGCACGACGGTGATCGAGGTCGGCGTCGACGTTCCCAACGCGACCGTGATGTTGGTGATGGACGCCGATCGCTTCGGCATCAGCCAGCTGCACCAGTTGCGCGGCCGTATCGGTAGGGGAGAACACGCGAGCATCTGCCTGCTGGCCAGTTGGATGCCGCCGCACTCGCGGGCGGGCCGACGGCTGAGCGCGGTTGCCGAGACCCTCGACGGGTTCGAGCTCGCCGACTTGGATCTGCGGGAGCGCCGTGAGGGAGATGTTTTGGGTCGCAGCCAGTCCGGTCGTGCGATCACGCTGCGGCTGTTGTCGCTGATCGATCACCGCGACGTCATCGAGGCGGCTCGCGAATTCTGCGAGCAGGTCTACGACGACCAGGCCGCGTATCCCGGATTGGCGCTGCTGGCAGCGCCTTTCGTCGGTAGTGAGCGCATCGAATTCCTGGACAAGTCATGACCCGCAAGGCGATTCTCTGGTTATCCGCGGCTGCGATGCTCGCCGTGCTGGTCGCCTATCAGGTAGTGGTCACGTCGGCCGGGGAGCGTGATAGGGAGTTCGCCGCCCGGGCTGACGTGCCGACGCTGCAGCCCGGTGTCGATGCGTTGGCCGGAATCACGGTGGTGGCGCTGCGAATTCATCGCTACGACTACCGGCGAGCCGCTTTCGGCGAGGCCTGGACCGACGACAACGAAGCGCCCGGCGGGCACAACGGATGCGATACCCGCGACGACGTCCTCAACCGCGACCTGGTCGACAAGACCTTCGTCTGGACCAAACATTGCCCTGATGCCGTCGAGACAGGCACCTTGCACGACCCGTACACGAGCGTCACCATCAACTTTCACCGCGGCGCGAAAGTCGGTGAGGCGGTGCAGATCGACCACATCGTTCCGTTGGCGCTGGCCTGGGACATGGGGGCCTATGACTGGCCGGTCGAACAGCGGGTTCGGTTCGCCAACGACCCGGCGAATCTCCTTGCAGTACAAGGCCAGGCGAATCAGGACAAAGGCGACTCGCAGCCGGCACTCTGGATGCCGCCCAACCACGCGTTCTGGTGTCAGTACGCGATGCAGTACATCGCGGTGTCGCGCGGCTACGGGCTTCCCGTCGACCTGGTATCGAGCAACGTTCTGCGTCAGGCCGCGGCGGGCTGCCCGACCGGATAGCGGGCTAGGTGCCGGTGTAGGTCAACGGATCCTCGCGCACCCGGGTGCCGTCGTTGAGCCCGTTGAGGGTTTCCATGTGTGCGGCGGTCAATTCGAAATCGAAGACATCGAAATTGCCGGCGATCCGCTCGGGGTTGCCGGACCGCGGGATCACCACGTTGCCCAGCTGAATGCTCCACCGGATCAGCACCTGCGCCGGCGTGCGGTCGTATTCGCCGGCGATCGCCGTCACGGTGGGGTTATCCAGCAACCTGCCGACGGCCAGCGGGCTGTAGGCCTCGGTGACGATGTTGTGCTGTGCGTTCACCGCGCGTAGCTCGGCCTGGTTGAGCAGCGGGTGCAGCTCGATCTGGTTGACCGCTGGGGTGACGTAGGTCAGGTCGATCACCGTCTCGAGGTATTCCTCGTTGAAATTGCACACCCCGATCGAACGAGTATGACCATCGCCGCGGGACTGAATGAGGCCGCCGAACGCGTCTACGTATTTACCCAGTTGCGCCTGTGGCCAGTGGATGAGAAAGAGGTCGACGTAGTCCAGCCCGAGCTTGTCCAGGCTGACCTTGACGGCGTCCTGGGTGAGGTTGAAACCCTGGTCGGCATTGGCCACCTTGGTGGTGACGAACAGCTCCGCGCGGGGAACTCCGGAGGCCGCGATGGCGCGGCCGACGGCGGCTTCGTTGCCGTACACCGCGGCGGTGTCGATCAGCCGATAGCCGATCTCCAGCGCCGTCGAGACGGCGCGTTCGGTCTCGTCATCGGATAATTCCGCGACGCCGAGGCCGATCACCGGCATCGTGTTCTCGTCGTTGAGTGCAATGGATGGGACGTAGGCGCCCGACTCGCCGGTCACGTCATTCACCTGCCTGTGAAGTCGAAGGTTCGTGGATCAGGACCCAGCCGGTTTCCGTCGTCGAGCGATGAGATTGACGCCATGTCGCTTTCGCTTAGTTCGAAATCGAACACGTCGAAGTTGCTCGCAATCCGTTCCGGGTTCACTGACTTGGGGATGACGATGTTACCGAGCTGAATATGCCACCGAATCAGCACCTGGGCCGGTGTTCGGCTGCAGCCCTCGGCGACCGCGGTGACGGCGGGATCGGTCAGCAACGAACCCTGCCCAAGCGGTCCCCATGCCTCGGTCGCGATTCCGAGGCGGGCGTGCAGCTCGCGTAGCTCGGTTTGCGGAAGCCGGGGATGCAGCTCGACCTGGTTGACGGCGGGCACGATCCCGGTGGCGTCGACCAACGCATTGATGTGCTCAGGCTGAAAATTGCTGACCCCAATGGACCGGATCCGGCCCTGATCGCGCAGATGGGCGAACGCCTTGAAGGTGTCGACGAACTTGTTCAGCTTCGGCACCGGCCAGTGCACCAGGTACAGGTCCAGGTAGTCGATCCCCAGCCGATCCATGCTGGCGTCGAAAGCGGCCAGGGTGCTCTGGTAACCCTGGTCGGCGTTCCACAGCTTGGTCACCAAGTAGAGTTCGTCTCTGGGCACGCCGGACTCGGCGACAGCGCGGCCGGTTTCGCGTTCGTTTTTGTACATCGCCGCGGTGTCGATGTGGCGGTAGCCGGTGCGCAGCGCGGTGCTCACCGCCTGCTCAGTGTCCGTGGGCGGGATCTTGAAGACGCCGAAGCCGACCGCTGGGATGGAATTACCGTCGTTGAGCGTGACTAGGGGAGCAGCCATGACACGAAGTCTGCCAGGCGCACCGGATCAACAGCTGAGGACCGGGGGCTGGTCCGGCCGGCTGCAGAGCGCCGCCGCCGCCGTCGGCCTCAAAGTCATCCCCTGGGTGCCCGCCAGCGCCAAACGGCTGCTGTTCGGAGGCCGCGCGGTGACGATCGACGGCAACACGCTGGACCCCACCCTGCAGCTGGCGCTGACCGGGATGCGGGCGTTCGGCCAGCACGGCCTGGTGCTCGGTGAGGATGCCGCCGTCGCCCGGGCTCAGTTGCGTGAGATGACCATGGGCTTCGGTGGGCCACAGATCCACGTCGACGTGAGCGACCTGTCGATACCCGGGCCGGCTGGCCCGATCCCCGCTCGGCACTACCGCCCGGCGACGTCCGGGCCGGCGCCGTTGGTGGTCTTCTACCATGGCGGTGGGTTCGTGATCGGCGACCTGGACACCCACGACCCGCTGTGCCGGCTGACCTGCCGTGACGCCGACGTGCACGTGCTTTCGATCGATTACCGGCTGGCCCCCGAGCACCCGGCCCCGGCCGCCGTCGACGATGCCTACGCGGCGTTTACCTGGGCATACGAACACGCCGCAGAGCTCGGCGCACTCCCGAGAAAGGTGGCGGTCGGCGGCGATAGCGCCGGTGGCAACCTGGCCAGCGTCGTTTCGCAGCTGGCGCGCGACGAGAACCCACTGGGGCCCCAGCCGGTGCTGCAGTGGCTGATCTACCCGCGCACCGACTTCACCGCGCAGACCAGGTCGCTGACCTTGTTCGCCGATGGGTTTCTGCTCACCAAAGCCGATATCGACTGGTTCAACGAGCAGTACCTGGGTGGTTCCGGCGTCGACGCCGCGGACCCGCGGGTTTCGCCGCTACTCGCCAACTCGCTGGCCGCGCTGCCGCCCGCGCTGATCGTGACCGCCGGCTTCGACCCGCTGCGCGACGAGGGTGATCGTTACGCAGCGGCGCTGAGCGCAGCCGGTACCCACGTCGACCTGCGCTCGATGCGATCGCTGACCCACGGCTTTGCCAGCCTGTTCCCGCTGGGCGGCGGAAGCGCGCTGGCCACGACCGAGTTGATTTCGGCGTTGCGGGCCCATCTCAGCCGCGTCTGACCTGGCAATTGCGACGCCGGTAGGCTTAGTCGCTATCGCCGACCGCACCGCGGTCGGACCGCAAGCCGACTATCCGGAGTGTGAGCAATCCCGTGGCCGCCAAATCAAACCGTCCAGCCAGTTACGACCTGAACGCCGCCGGGCGCCGACGCGACCTGTGGGTCAGAATCGGGCTCACCTCGATCGTGGTGCTGTTTGCCGTGGCCCTGGTCGGCTACATCGTGATCTCGCACGACAAGAAGACCGCCGCCAACGGCGCGCGGGCTGTCCGGGTGACGTCGAGCAAGCTGGTCACCAAGGACGGCAGTCACGATCCGAAAGCGGTCGTGACGTTCTACGAGGACTTCCTCTGCCCGGCGTGCGGGAATTTCGAGCGAGGATTCGGCCCGACGGTGAGCAAGCTGATCGACAGCGGCGCCATCGCCGCCGACTACTACATGGTGGGGCTGCTGAGCAGGGCGCAGAACGAGGACTACTCGTCGCGCGCCGGCAACGCCGCCTACTGCGTCGCCGACGAGTCGATCGACGCCTTCCGTCGATTCCACACTGCCTTGTACACCAAGGAGATTCAGCCCTCCGAGACGGGCACGACGTTCCCCGACAACGCGAAGCTGATCGAGTTGGCCCGAGAAGCCGGCGTCGTCGGCAAGGTCCCGGACTGCGTCAAGTCCGGCAAGTACCTGCCGATGGTCGACGGGTTGGCGACCTCCGCGGGTATTCACGCCACCCCGACGGTGCGCATCAACGGCCAGGACTATCAGTGGTCGACGCCGGATGCGTTCGTCGCCAAGATCAAAGAGATCGTTGGGGACGTTCCCGGAATTGACTCGGCTGCGACCCCAGCGGCATCGTGACAACCACGGCGTCGGCAAAACCTGATGGCCCGGTACAGGATTCGACGCCCTTAGGCACCAGCTCTGTGTGTTCGCCGGCCAGCGCGTGGTGGATACTGTTCGCCGGAGTGATCGGGCTGATCGCCTCGGCGACGCTGACCGTCGAGAAGATCGAGATCTTGCTCAACCCGTCGTATGTGCCGTCCTGCAACATCAACCCGATCGTGTCATGCGGCTCGGTGATGACGACGCCGCAGGCATCGGCGCTGGGTTTTCCGAACTCGCTGATCGGGATCGGCGCCTTCGCCGTCGTCACGGTCACCGGAGTGTTAGCGGTGACGAAAGTGCCGCTGCCGCGGTGGTATTGGATCGGTATGACACTAGGGACACTGGCCGGAGCCGGGTTCGTGCACTGGCTGATCTTCCAGAGTCTCTACCGAATCGGGGCGTTGTGCCCGTACTGCATGGTGGTGTGGGTGGCGACCTTCTCGCTGTTGGTGGTGGTCGCCTCCATCGCGTTCGGACCGAATGGCCAACACCGCGGCGGGGCCGTTGCGCGTGAGCTCCACCATTGGCGATGGTCGATCGCGACGATCTGGTTCACCGCCGTTTTTCTGCTGATTGTGGCCCGCTTCTGGGACTACTGGTCGACGCTGATCTGAACGATCGAAGATAGGGATACACGTGATTTCCAAGGTGCTGGTGGCCAATCGCGGCGAGATCGCCATCCGGGCATTCCGGGCCGCCTACGAACTTGGTATCGGCACCGTCGCTATCTATCCCTATGAGGATCGAAACTCGTTGCATCGCCTGAAGGCTGACGAGTCCTATCAGATCGGCGACGTCGGCCACCCGGTACGCGCTTACCTGTCGGTCGGCGACATCGTCGCCACTGCGCGCCGTGCGCACGCTGACGCGGTGTATCCCGGATACGGCTTCTTGTCGGAAAACCCGGAGCTGGCCGCCGCGTGCGCGCGATCGGGCATCACCTTCGTCGGCCCCAGCGCCGAAGTGCTTCAGCTGACTGGCAATAAGTCCCGTGCGGTCGCCGCCGCGCGCGAAGCCGGCCTGCCCGTCCTGGCGTCGTCGGCACCGTCGGCATCGGTCGACGAACTGGTATCTGCCGCGGCCGACATGGAGTTCCCGCTGTTCGTCAAAGCGGTTGCCGGTGGCGGAGGTCGCGGCATGCGGCGGGTCAGCGACGCCGACGCGCTACCCGAGGCCATCGAGGCGGCCAGCCGGGAGGCCGAGTCGGCGTTCGGCGATCCGACCGTCTACCTCGAGCAGGCGGTGGTCAACCCGCGCCACATCGAGGTGCAGATCCTGGCCGACACCCACGGCAACGTGATACACCTCTACGAGCGGGACTGCAGTGTGCAGCGGCGGCACCAGAAGGTGGTCGAGCTGGCGCCGGCCCCCAACTTGCCGGAGGAGCTGCGGGCAAAAATCTGTTCCGACGCAGTCGATTTCGCCCGCCACATCGGGTACAGCTGCGCGGGCACCGTGGAGTTCCTGCTCGACGAGCGTGGGCACCACGTCTTCATCGAGATGAACCCGCGGATCCAGGTCGAGCACACCGTCACCGAGGAGATCACCGACGTCGACCTGGTCTCCAGTCAGCTTCGCATCGCATCCGGCGAATCCCTCGAAGATCTGGGCCTCAGTCAAGAGACAATCCGACCGCATGGCGTGGCGCTGCAGTGCCGAATCACCACCGAAGACCCGGCCAACGGATTCCGGCCTGACACCGGCCGTATCAGCGCCTACCGGAGCCCGGGCGGCGCGGGGATCCGGCTGGACGGCGGCACGAATCTCGGCGCAGAGATCAGTGCCCACTTCGATTCCATGCTGGTCAAGCTGACCTGCCGGGGACGCGACTTCTCCTCTACGGTGAGCCGCGCGCGACGTGCAATCGCCGAATTCCGCATCCGCGGCGTGTCGACGAATATCCCGTTCCTGCAAGCGGTTCTGGACGATCCGGACTTTCAGGCCGGCCACATCACCACGTCTTTCATCGACGAGCGCCCGCAGTTGCTGACGGCGAGATCGTCGGCCGACCGCGGCACCAAGATCCTCAACTACCTGGCCGACGTGACCGTCAACAAACCACACGGGTCGCGACGGTCGGCGGTGTATCCACATGACAAACTTCCGGATATCGATCTGACGAAAGCGCCACCACCCGGTTCCAAGCAACTGCTGATCGAATTGGGCCCCGAGGGTTTCGCGCGGTGGCTGCGCGATTCGTCGGCGGTGCGGGTTACCGACACGACCTTCCGCGACGCGCATCAGTCGCTGTTGGCGACGCGGGTACGTACCAGCGGATTGAATATGGTTGCCCCGTATCTGGCCCGGACCATGCCTCAGCTGTTGTCCGTCGAGTGTTGGGGCGGTGCGACATACGATGTGGCGCTGCGCTTCCTCAAGGAGGATCCCTGGGAGCGGCTGGCCACGCTGCGCGAAGCGATGCCCAACATCTGCCTGCAGATGTTGCTGCGAGGCCGCAACACCGTTGGCTACACGCCGTATCCGGAGCTGGTCACATCGGCGTTCATCGAGGAGGCCACCGCCACCGGAATCGACATCTTCCGGATATTCGACGCGCTGAACAACCTTGACTCGATGCGCCCAGCGATCGACGCGGTACGCGAAACCGGTTCAGCCGTAGCCGAAGTCGCGATGTGCTACACCGGCGATCTGTCCGATCCCGGCGAGAGCCTGTACACGCTGGATTACTACCTGAAATTGGCCGACCAGATCGTGGACGCCGGGGCACACGTGCTGGCCATCAAGGACATGGCCGGGCTGCTGCGGCCCCAGGCCGCACGAAAACTGGTGGGCGCACTGCGCAGTCGCTTCGACCTGCCCGTGCATGTGCACACGCACGACACACCGGGAGGTCAGCTGGCCAGCTACATCGCTGCCTGGCAGTCGGGTGCGGACGCGGTCGACGGTGCGGCCGCTCCGATGGCGGGGACCACCAGCCAGCCGGCGCTGAGCTCGATCGTGGCGGCAGCCGCGAACACCGAGTACGACACCGGTTTGTCGCTGTCGGCGGTATGCGCGCTCGAGCCGTATTGGGAGGCGCTGCGAAAGGTCTACGCGCCCTTCGAATCCGGGTTGCCGGGACCGACCGGACGGGTCTATCACCACGAGATTCCCGGCGGCCAGCTGTCGAATTTGCGTCAGCAGGCTATCGCGCTGGGGCTGGGGGACCGGTTCGAGGAGGTCGAAGAGGCCTATGCCGGTGCCGATCGGGTGCTGGGCCGGCTGATCAAGGTCACCCCGTCGTCGAAGGTGGTAGGCGACTTAGCGCTGGCGTTGGTCGGCGCGGGCCTGAGTGCCGATGAATTCGCCTCGGATCCAGGGCATTTCGACATCCCGGAGTCGGTGCTTGGCTTCCTGCGCGGAGAGCTGGGAGATCCGGCGGGCGGGTGGCCCGAACCCCTGCGCACCAGAGCCCTGGCCGGTCGGGGTGAGCCGAAGCCCGTTGAGCAACTGACCCCGGAGGACGAGAACACCCTGCAGCTGCTGGGGCAAAAACGCCAGGCGACCCTTAACCGCCTGTTATTCCCCGGGCCGACAAAGGAATTCGAAGCTCATCGGGAAACCTATGGTGACACATCGCGGCTATCGGCCAACCAGTTCTTCTACGGCCTGCGGCAAGGCGAGGAACACCGTGTGCAACTGGAGCCAGGTGTAGAGCTGTTGATCGGCCTCGAGGCCATCTCCGAGCCTGACGAACGCGCCATGCGAACGGTGATGTGCATCATCAACGGGCAACTCCGGCCGGTGGAAGTGCGTGATCGCAGCATTGCCAGCGCGGTTCCGACCGCCGAGAAGGCGGATCGTGCCAACCCGAACCACGTCGCCGCACCCTTCGCTGGCGTCGTCACCGTGGGCATCTCCGTCGGCGACAAGGTGACCGCCGGCCAGACCATCGCCACCATCGAGGCGATGAAGATGGAAGCCCCGATCACCGCGCCCGCCGATGCGACCGTGGAGCGGGTGGCGGTGTCGACCACAGCCCAGGTCGAGGGCGGGGATCTGCTGGTGGTGCTCGCTTAACCGCGCCTGCGAAGATGCAGTGGGGGCACCCCCAGCCGCGCAGCGGCGAGGGGGCCGAAGCGATCGGGAGGAGCGGCGCCTATGACACGGGTTATCGGCGGTGTCGCCGGCGGGCGACGTATCGCTGTCCCGCCGCGGGGAACCCGGCCGACGACCGATCGGGTGCGCGAGTCGTTGTTCAACATCGTGACCGCGCGGTTGGACCTGACCGGTCTGGCCGTGCTCGATCTGTATGCGGGCTCCGGAGCGCTGGGGCTTGAGGCATTGTCGCGTGGCGCCGCCTCGGCGACGTTCGTCGAGTCCGATCGCCGCGCGGCGACGATCCTCCAACGCAACATCGCGACACTCGGCCTGCCCGGTGCGACGTTGCGGCGCGGCCTCGCGGCAGCCGTCATTGCTGCCGGAGCCGCGGCGCCGGTCGACCTGGTGCTAGCAGACCCGCCCTACGATGTGCCCGCGAGTGAAATCGAGGCCCTGCTGATCGCACTGGCCGCGCACGGCTGGGTGAGCGAGCGAACTGTGGTCGTGGTCGAGCGCGCTGCCGGCAGCCCAACGCTGAACTGGCCGGTGGGCTGGCAACGCTGGCAGCAGCGGGTTTACGGCGACACCCGTCTGGAGCTGGCCGAACGGCTCTGAGTCAGCGTGTAGCGTCATTCGTCATGCGCCGCTCCTCCTCATCGCTGCTCTCATCGTCGCTGGCGCGCGTCATGCGCCGCTCCTCCTCATCGCTTGACTCTGCATCGTCGCTGGCGCGCGTCATGGGTGCTCCTCCTCATCGCTTCGCCCCCCTCGCCGCTGCGCGGCTGGGAGTGCCCCCACTGCATCGTCGGCGGCACGCGTCATGAGCGGCGCCGTTTGCCCGGGCTCCTTCGACCCGGTGACGTTGGGCCACATCGATGTCTTTGAACGGGCTGCGGCTCAGTTCGACGAAGTGGTCGCGGCGATCCTGATCAATCCGGCCAAGAAGGGCATGTTCGACCTCGACGAGCGAATCGCGATGATCGAGGAGTCCACCACGCATCTGCCTAACTTGCGCGTGGCGGAGGGCCAGGGTTTGGTCGTCGACTTCGTCAGGGCTCAGGGGATGACGGCCATTGTCAAAGGTCTGCGCACCGGCACCGACTTCGAATACGAACTGCAGATGGCACAGATGAACAAGCACGTCGCCGGTGTCGACACGTTTTTCGTCGCGACGACACCGCGGTATTCGTTCGTGTCGTCATCACTCGCGAAAGAGGTCGCGACGCTGGGCGGTGACGTGTCCGAGCTGTTGCCCGATCCGGTGAACCGTCGGCTGGCCGACAAACTGCGCTCGGCCAAGGGGCAATAAAATCATCAGCGCGGCCGGGCGAAAGCCACGGCCGCGCTGATGATTTGGTTGCGTTAGCTCTCAGCGAGCGCGCTGTGCAGCGACTGCTTCGCCTCGGTGATCGCGGTCAGCACCTTTGCCCGCGCCTCGGTGAGCTTCTCTTTCTGAGCGTCGGTGCCAGACCAGTGGATGGTCCGCGCCAACCCGGCGAGCTCGACCAGTCCCCAACGGATCTTGGCGACGTCCCCGAACTTGCCGGCTTGAGCGAGCCGCGCGTGAATGCTCTCGCTGCTGATGCCCTTCCACTGCAACACATTCCTGCCCAGCTCGGTCAGGGTGGCTACTCCGTCGCTCACTGTCACGAAGCCGCGACCGGCCAGCTTCCCGATCGCAAGCTCAACGATTTCTTGCGGAGGCGCGAACGCGCCGTCGGTCGCTTCAGAAACCCGCTGCACGATCTGTTCGGCGTTCGCCGGTCCATCGAGCAGCAAGGCAGCGGTGCCGACGACGACTCGCCTACGACGCCCGCCCCAGCCATGGCCGCCGGGACCGTGGCCGCTGGGGCCGTGCCCACCAAAACCGTGCCCCCCGAATCCCGGGCCACCAAAGCCCGGTCCGCCGAACCCGGGGCCGCCCCAACCGGGTCCGCCGAATCCGGGGCCGCCCCAACCGGGTCCACCAGAAAATCCGCCTCCGAACATGCTTGTTCTCCTTCAGGTAACGGCGACGAGCCGACCGGCCGGCCGCCAACTTGCATATCTAGCTCCTTGATACTCGGGCGGCAGATGCGTGTCAAGGAACTTGATATAAGGGAGTCCGGCCACTCGCCGTTAGGTCGCCGCGCTGGCGCACCCACGAATGCGGCACCTGGCCCGTCGTTCCATGCCAGCATGGTGGGGATGAGCGAATTCGAGGATCAACCACTGGGTTTCCTGGTGCGTGGGTTGATGGCGCGACTGCGCCCGCATGCGGTCCAGGCGTTGCGACCGCTCGGGCTCGGACTCCCCGAATTCGTCTGCATGCGCATCTTGGACGAAGATCCGGGCCGGACCAGTGCCGAACTCGCCCGCCACACGCACGTGACCGCGCAAGCGATGAACCAGGTTCTGCAGGGGCTGCAAGAGGTTGGCTTGGTAACTCGCCCCGAGACGGCGCCCTCAGGCCGTGCCCTGCCCGCCGAGCTCACCCGCAAGGGCAGGGCTCTTCTGCGGCGCGCTGAGGACGCTGTCGCGTCGTCTGACGAACAGCTACTGGCTCACCTCAGCCTGGCCGATCGGCGTCAACTCAAACGACTGCTCTACCGGGCCGGAAATCCACCCCGTGCCGACGCCTCGGCGTGTGCCCCTCCCGGGGTGGTTGGGGCAGAACGGAAGTAGCTGCCGCTACGGATGACAGTGATGGTGATGATCATCCCCGACGTCGGGGGAGCCGCCCATCGCGCGCAGCATCGGCACGCCGCCCGTCGTCACGAATCGGACGATGAGCACCGCCGCCAAGCCGAGGAAGGCGATGTTCAGCCAGGTGGTGTAGTTCCAGGAGATGCCGGCTTCCATCACCGTTGCATTGCGCTGTGAAGGGGTGAGACCTGCTGCGCCGAACAATAATTCGACGAGGTAGCCGGCCATGACCATGGCGGCATAGAAGGTGCCCAGCAACGTCAGCATCATCTTGATGCCGTAGTACTTCCGGTAGATGTTCAGGATCGGCAAGATAAGCAGGTCGGCGAAGATGAACGCGACGACGCCGCCAAAGCTGATGCCGCCGTTCCACAACACTGCTGCCAACGGCACGTTACCGATCGAGCAGACGAAAGAGACGATCGCCACGACGGGGCCCACGATCGGTCCCCACAACGTGGACAGCACTGGATGGTCAGCGAAAAAGAAGTTCTGCCAGAAGGATTCGGGCACCCAGGCCGCAACGGCGCCCGCGATCAACAGTCCGATCACCAGATCGCGAAGGATCGCCGCCCATTCCATGACGAACACATGCGCGACGGAGGTAAAGCCCTCCTGTGACAGCAGTCGCTGCCAGAATGAGCCCCCGCGTCGGACCGACATGTCCATGGCGGCATGGCCTTCCATCGAACCCGCCAACCCGCGATCGGCCTGCCTGCGGGCGGCATCGACGAGTCGCGAACGCACGAATAGCCGGAACAACACCGCGAGTGTCACGATCATCAACGGGCCGCCGACGAATTCCGCCGCGGTGAACTGCCAGCCCATCAGCAGGGCGAGGATGATGCCCAACTCGATCACCAGGTTCGTCGAGCCGATTTCGAAGGCCATCGCCGCGGTGAAGTTGGCGCCTTTGCGGAACAGCGAGCGGGCCAGGGCCACCGCGGCATAGGAACAAGACGACGACGCTGCGCCAAGGCCGGCCGCGACGGCCAACGTGCGGGGCCGGTCATCGCCGAGCAACGCCACGATCGTCGACCGGCGCACAACGGCCTGCACCACGGCCGACAGGGTGAAACCCAGGATCAGGGCCCACAGGATTTCCCAGGTCATGGACCCGGATAGCGCTAACGCATGTTCCACCGCGTGTGCCATAGCCCCTCCAACTTAGTACCCCTAGGGGGTATCCGCCGCCGTGCGCTCTCGCTTGCGGCGGCGCTGCGCGCTGATCCCGCGTTGCCGTCGAAGCCCGGAAACCGACATAATCACGTCAAGTGTGCAGGTAATTGGCGCAGTTCTGCGCCTTAAAAGCCCGACACACCGGCCTGGCAACGCAGTCACAGAAGCAACACCAGGCACACTGGTAACAACAACGATGCCGGGAGGGTGTTGCCGTGTACCGAGTTTTTGAGGCGCTCGACGAATTGGGCGCCATTGTCGAGGAAGCTCGCGGCGTGCCCATGACCGCGGGTTGCGTCGTGCCTCGTGGAGACGTGCTCGAACTGATCGACGACATCAAGGACGCGATCCCTGGCGAGCTCGACGACGCCCAGGATGTGCTCGACGCCCGCGACTCGCTGCTGCACGAGGCCAAGACGCACGCGGATTCCGTGATGTCCTCGGCGACCACCGAGTCGGATTCGCTGCTCAACCACGCTCGCTCGGAGGCCGACCGGATTTTGGCTGATGCCAAGGCGCAGGCCGACCGCATGGTCGGGGAGGCGCGGCAGCACAGCGAACGGATGGTCGGCGAGGCGCGCGAAGAGGCGGGTCGTATTGGCGCAGCGGCAAAACGCGAATTCGAAGCCACCACCGGCCGCGCCCAGTCCGAAGCCGACCGGCTCGTCGAAAACGGCAACATCTCCTACGAGAAAGCCGTCCAAGAGGGCATCAAGGAGCAACAGCGCCTGGTGTCGCAGACCGAAGTGGTGCAATCGGCCAACGCCGAGGCGGCCCGGCTGATCGACGCGGCTCATGTCGAGGCTGACCGGCTGCGCGGCGAGTGCGATATCTACGTCGACAGCAAGCTCGCCGAGTTCGAGGAGCACCTCAACACCACCCTGCGCTCGGTCAACCGTGGTCGCCATCAACTGCGGACGGCGGCGGGCGTACACGACTACGCGCAGCGGTAGCACTTCTAGCAGCGGGCGAGGCGGTTGCTAGCCCGCCCGTAGAATTGCGGACATGGCCCGGCAGCACAGCCAAACGGCACAACCGGACCCCGGTTCGCCGCTTGTCGTCAACGTCGCACGGCTAGGACGACGTCCGGGATCGATGTTCTCCCTGCACGACACGGTGGCCAGCCCGGCACGTATCGGCTTGGAAATGATCGGTGTCGTATCCGGCGCGCCGTTGGACCTCGACCTTCGGGTCGAGTCGGTTTCGGAAGGTGTGCTGGTCAGCGGGACGCTGTCGGCGCCGATCGCGGGCGAATGCTCACGCTGCCTGACGCCGTTCACCGATCGTATCCAGGTCGACTTGACCGAACTGTTCGCCTATCCGGACAGCCTCACCGAAGCGACCACCGAGGACGACGAGGTTGGCCGCGTCGTCAATGACTTCGTCGACCTGCAACAGCCGATCGTCGACGCCGTGGGCCTGGAGTTGGCCTTCGCGCCGGTGTGCCGGACCGACTGCCCGGGGCTATGCCCGAAGTGCGGTGTTGCGCTGGCGACCGCCGACCCGGGCCATCACCACGACGAAATCGACCCGCGCTGGGCCAAACTCTCCACCATGCTGCGCACCGACAACGACGGAACCGGCAATGAGTGACCTGCTCGATGCGCTCGAAGTCGATCTGCCCGACGATTTGTTGACGCTAGCGCTGACGCACCGCAGCTACGCCTATGAGCACGGCGGCTTGCCGACCAACGAGCGTCTGGAATTCCTGGGCGATGCCGTGCTGGGTCTGACCGTGACCGACGAACTCTTCCGTCGGCACCCCGAACGCCCGGAGAGTGATCTGGCGAAAATGCGTGCGGGCGTGGTCAATACGCAGGCGCTGGCCGAGGTCGCGCGCGGTCTGACTGACCAGGGACTCGGCGCGCACCTGCTACTGGGACGGGGCGAGCTGAAGTCCGGTGGAATGGATAAGTCCAGCATCCTCGCCGACAGCTTGGAGTCTTTGCTCGGCGCAATCTATTTGCATCACGGGATCGAGGCCGCCCGCAAGGTGATCCTTCGTCTGTTCAGCGAATTGCTGGGGGCCGGTGGACTTTTGGATTGGAAGACCAGCCTGCAGGAGTTGGCTGCCGCCCGCGGCCTCGGCACGGTCTCCTATCAGGTCACCTCGACCGGTCCCGACCATCAGCGAGAATTCACCGCGATCGTCGTCGTGATGGATACCGGGTACGGGTCCGGAACCGGTCGTACCAAGAAAGAAGCCGAGCAGAAGGCCGCCAAGGAAGCGTGCCAGGCGTTGGACCAGCTCGACGAGGCCCTACCCGGGGAAACTGCCGGCTAGATGCCCGAACTACCCGAAGTTGAGGTGGTGCGGCGCGGACTGCAGGCCCACGTGGTGGACAGGACCATTACCGCCGTGCGAGTGCATCACCCCCGCGCCGTCCGCCGCCACGAGGCCGGTCCCGCCGATCTGACCGCGCGGCTGCTGGATGCCCGGATCACCGGTAGCGACCGGCGCGGCAAGTATCTGTGGCTGACTCTTGACGGGCCTAGTGGCGAAGACCAGGCGCTCGTCGTGCACCTCGGCATGAGCGGGCAGATGTTGCTCGGGACCGTGCCCAATGCCGGTCACCTGCGAATTGCTGCGCTCCTCGACGACGGCACCACGTTGAGCTTCGTCGACCAGCGGACGTTCGGCGGCTGGTTGTTGGCCGACCTGGTCACCGTCGACGGCAGCGTCGTCCCCGCCCCAGTCGCACACGTGGCACGCGATCCGCTGGACCCGCGGTTCGACATCGGCGCCGTGGTCAAGGTGTTGCGGCGCAAGCACTCTGAGATCAAACGCCAGCTGCTCGACCAGACCGTGGTCTCGGGAATCGGCAACATCTACGCCGACGAGGCGCTCTGGCGGGCCAAGGTCAACGGCGCCCGGCTGGCCGACGCGCTGACCCGCAAGCAGCTCACCACGGTTCTGGAATCGGCCGCCGAGGTGATGCGCGACGCGCTGGTACAGGGCGGCACGTCATTCGACTCGTTGTACGTCAACGTCAACGGACAGTCCGGCTACTTCGACCGATCGCTGAATGTCTATGGTCGCGAAGGGAAACCTTGTAAGCGTTGCGGCGCGGTGATCCGGCGGGAGAAGTTCATGAACCGCTCGTCGTTCTACTGCCCCCGCTGCCAGCCGCGGCCGCGGAGCTGACCGGCGTTTAGGCGCTCGAGCCTTTTGAGTATCCGCCAACGCCGCCGGGCCCGTATCCGCCCCACCAGGGCGGTTATCCCGGTGGACAAGCGCCGTATCCGACCCAGGGGCGCACGCTGCGGGACTTATGGGGACCGCGCACCGCAATCGGCGCCGGCATGTTCGGTAGAAATGAACCATGACGGATCTGTGGGTCGAGCGCACCGGAGTGCGTCGCTACACCGGCCATAGCTCGCGGGGCGCGCAGGTGCTCGTCGGCTCCGAAGACGTCGACGGTGTCTTCACCCCGGGCGAGCTGATAAAGATTGCGCTCGCCGCGTGCAGCGGAATGTCCAGCGACCAACCGCTGGCCCGCCGGCTCGGCGACGACTATCAGGCGACGATTCGGGTGTCCGGAGCCGCCGACCGCGACGAGGAGCGCTACCCACTGCTGGAGGAGACGCTCGAGGTCGACCTGTCGGGTCTGACCGAAGAGGAAGTGCAGCGACTCGAGGTCGTCGTCAACCGGGCCATCGATCTGGTCTGCACGGTGGGCCGCACGCTGAAGTCCGGCACGAAGGTCAGCTTCGAGATCGCCAACCGTGGTCGATCCTGACGTCCGGCTCACCGCGTGGGTGCACGGCCGGGTGCAGGGCGTCGGCTTCCGGTGGTGGACTCGGTCCCGTGCGCTGGAGTTGGGTCTGACCGGATACGCCGCGAACCGTCCCGACGGTCGGGTGCAGGTGGTCGCGCAGGGATCGCGTGACGCCTGTGAACAGCTGTTACGCCTGTTGCAGGGCGGAAAGACACCAGGCCATGTCGACACAGTTGTCGTCGACTGGTCGCCGCGCGGCGAAGCCATCAGCGGCTTCACCGAGCGGTAGTCTGGCTCGCCGTGTACCTCAAGAGCCTGACGCTGAAGGGCTTCAAGTCCTTCGCCTCGCCGACGACTCTGCGGTTTGAGCCTGGCATCACCGCAGTGGTCGGCCCCAATGGGTCAGGCAAGTCCAACGTGGTCGATGCGCTGGCCTGGGTGATGGGGGAGCAGGGCGCCAAGACCCTGCGCGGCGGCAAAATGGAGGACGTCATCTTCGCGGGCACCTCGTCCCGCGCCCCGCTGGGCCGCGCCGAAGTCACCGTCACCATCGACAATTCTGACAACGCATTGCCGATCGAGTACTCCGAGGTGTCGATCACCCGCCGGATGTTCCGCGACGGCGCCAGCGAATACGAAATCAACGGCAGCAGTTGCCGTTTGATGGACGTCCAGGAGCTGCTGAGCGACTCCGGGATTGGCCGCGAGATGCATGTCATCGTCGGGCAGGGCAAGCTGAACGAAATCCTGGAATCGCGGCCCGAGGATCGTCGGGCATTCATCGAGGAAGCCGCCGGTGTGCTTAAACACCGCAAGCGCAAAGAAAAAGCCGTGCGCAAGCTCGAGGCGATGTCGGCGAACCTGGCCCGGCTCACCGATCTGACCACCGAACTGCGCCGCCAGCTCAAACCGCTTGGTCGTCAGGCCGAGGTGGCCCGTCGCGCCCAGACCATTCAGGCCGATCTGCGGGACGCCCGGCTGCGGTTGGCTGCCGACGACGTGGTCACCCGCCAGTCCGAGCTCAACAACACCAACGAGGCCGAGGCGACCTTGCGACGCGAGCACGACGAAGCCTCGGCCCGGATGGCGGTGGCCTCCGAAGAACTGGCCGCCCATGAGGCGGCGTTGACTGCGTTGTCTGAGCGTGCGGAATCCGCACAGCAGACCTGGTTTCGGTTGTCCGCCTTGGCCGAACGACTCAGCGCGACCGTGCGCATCGCAAGCGAGCGTGCGCAGCATCTGGATGTCGAGACGGTGACGACCGGCGGGCCCGACCCCGACGAATTGGAGGCCGAGGCCGCCGAGGTGGCCGCCGCCGAGCGGCAGCTGCTCGCCGAGTTGGCCGCTACCCGTGCCCGGCTTGATACCGCGCGTGCGGAGCTTGCCGAGCGTGAGCGTGCCGCCGCCGAAGCCGAACAGGCCCACCTGGCGGCGGTGCAGGCCGAGGCCGACCGCCGCGAGGGGTTGGCGCGACTGGCCGGTCAGGTGGAGACCATGCGGGCGCGGGTGGAGTCGATCGACGAGGGCGTGGCCAAGCTGTCGGAGCGCATAGAAGAAGCCGCCGCTCGCGCCCAGCACGCCAAGGCCGAATTCGAGACCGTACAGAGCCGGGTCGGTGAGCTCGACCAGGGTGAAGTCGGTCTTGACGAGCATCACGATCGGACGATAGCCGCGTTGCGGTTGGCCGACGAGCGGGTCGTCGAACTGCAATCCGCCGAGCGCAGCGCCGAACGTCAAGTGGCTTCCCTGCGGGCCCGCATCGACGCATTGTCGGTAGGCCTCGAGCGCAAAGACGGCGCTGCCTGGCTCACCCAAAACCGAAGCAGTGCAGGCATTTTCGGATCAGTAGCGAAGCTTGTCAAAGTGCACTCGGGTTACGAGGCGGCGCTGGCCGCGGTGCTGGGCGCAGCCGCCGACGCGCTGGCCGCCGACAGCTTCACCGCCGCAGCGGACGCAGTGAGCGCGCTGAAACAGGCCGATGGCGGCCGGGCGGCCATTGTGCTGAGCGATTGGCCCGCACACGATCCGGCGCCCGCGGGCGCCTTGCCCGACGGCGCGCGCTGGGCCCTCGACCTCGTCGAGGTGCCGACGCGGTTGCGGGGCGCGTTAGTGGCCATGCTGTCCGGTGTCGCCGTGGTCGGCGAGCTGAGCGAAGCGATGAATCTCGTCGCAGCGCGGCCTCATTTGCGCGCAGTCACCCGCGACGGCGACCTGGTCGGGGCCGGCTGGGTCAGCGGCGGCTCGGACCGTAAACCCTCCACGCTGGAGATCACCTCCGAAATCGCCAAGGCGCGTGCCGAACTCGCCGTAGCCGAGACGCAAACCAGCGAGCTCGTCGCGGCATTGTCCGGGGCGATGAGCGAGCAGGCCGCTCGCCAGGACTCCGCCGAGCAGGCGTTGGCGGCGCTCAACGAGTCCGATGCGGCCATCTCGGCGATCTACGAGCAGCTCGGGCGGCTCGGTCAGGACGCCCGCGCCGCCGACGAGGAGTGGCGCCGGCTGATGCACCAACGGGAAGAGTTGGAGACCGGGCGTGCCGACACTCTCAGCGAGCTCGGCGAGCTCGAAACCCGGCTCGGCAACGTCGAACAAACGCAGGACGTTTTAGCCGAGCCCAGGCATGGCGAGGTCCGGCAGCAGATCGCCGCCGCGGCTGAGGCCGCCCGCGGCGTCGAGGTCGAAGCCCGGCTATCGGTGCGCACCGCCGAAGAACGCGCTAATGCCGTTCGTGGAAAAGCGGATTCGCTGCGTCGTGCCGCGGCCGCGGAACGTGAGGCGAGGGTGCGCGCCCAGCAGGCCCGCGCCGCACGGGCGCACGCGGCAGCGGTGGCCGCCGCGGTCGCCGACGCCGGCCGGCAGCTGGCCGCCCGGCTGAGTCAAGTGGTCGGGGCCGCGTCGCAGAACCGCGACGTGCTGGCCGCCGAGCGTCAGCAGCGGTCCGTCGCGATGGCGGCGGTCCGCGACGAGGCGAACGCGCTGGGCGCCCGCATCGGCACACTGACCGAGTCGCTACATCGCGATGAGGTCGCCAAAGCGCAAGCGGCGCTGCGCATCGAGCAGCTCGAGCAAATGGTGCTCGAACAATTCGGCATGGCACCCGATGTACTGGTCGCCGAATACGGCCCGCAGGTGTCGCTGCCGCCGACCGAGCTGGAGATGGCCGAATACGAGCAGGCCCGCGAGCACGGCGAGCAGGTGACGGCGCCGGCTCCGCTGTCGTTCGACCGGCCCACCCAGGAGCGGCGCGCCAAACGCGCCGAACGAGAGCTGGCCGAGCTGGGCCGGGTCAACCCGTTGGCGCTCGAGGAGTTCGCCGCGCTCGAGGAGCGCTATAACTTCCTGTCCACCCAACTCGAGGATGTCAAGGCCGCGCGCAAGGACCTGCTTGACGTCGTGGCCGATGTAGATGCGCGCATCTTGCAGGTGTTCACCGAGGCCTACGCCGACGTGGAGCGGGAATTCCAGGGGGTTTTCGCCGCGCTGTTCCCCGGCGGTGAGGGCCGACTGCTGCTGACGAACCCGAACGACATGCTCACCACCGGGATTGAGGTCGAGGCACGTCCACCCGGCAAGAAGGTGAAACGGCTATCGCTGCTATCCGGTGGGGAGAAAGCGCTGACCGCGGTCGCGATGCTCGTTGCCATCTTCCGAGCTCGCCCGTCACCGTTCTACATCATGGACGAGGTCGAGGCGGCGCTCGACGACATGAACCTGAACCGGCTGCTTGGCCTGTTCGATCAGCTACGAGCCCAGTCGCAGCTGATCGTCATCACCCACCAGAAGCCGACCATGGAGGTCGCCGACTCGCTGTACGGCGTCACGATGCGCGACGACGGCATCACCGCGGTGATCTCCCAGCGGATGCGCGGCCAGCAGGTTGACCAGCTGGTCACGACTACCTAAGCGAGGAACACGTTGCCGGAAGGTCTGTGGATCGCGATTGCGGTCGCTGCCGCACTGATCGTCATCGCCGTCCTGGTACTGGGGCTACTGCGTTATCGCCGGCGCCAGATCAGCCTGTCGCCCGGCGAGCAGACGCCCACCCTGGATCGCTCCGGGGGCTACACCGCGTCATCGGGAATCACGTTCAGCCGCACCGAATCTGGCGACCTCGTCGACACCACCGGGCTGCCCGCCGTCGGCGACGACGCGGCCGTCCCGCGTGATGCGCCGAAGCGCTCAATCTCCGATCTTCAACTGCCCGAACCGGATTCCTCGCAAATCGAGGCACCATCACCAGTCGAGGCGCCTTCGCCTCAGCCGGTGACGCCCGCGACGGACGACATCGCGCCACCCGAAGGGCGACTGGAGCGACTGCGCGGCCGTCTCGCCAGATCGCAGAATGCGTTGGGCCGCAGCCTCTTAGGCCTCATAGGCGGTGGCGACCTCGACGAGGATTCCTGGGAGCAGGTAGAGGACACCCTGCTGGTCGCCGACTTGGGCCCGACGGTTACCACCTCGGTGGTGGCGCAGTTGCGCAGCCAACTCGCCAGCAAAGAGGTCCGCACTGAAGCCGATGCCCGCGCGGTGCTGCGGGAGGTGTTGATCACCGCGTTGCAACCCGACCTGGACCGGTCTGTTCGTGCGCTGCCGCACGACGACCACCCCTCGGTGCTGCTGGTCGTCGGCGTCAACGGCACCGGAAAAACCACCACCGTCGGCAAACTGGCGCGGGTGTTAGTCGCCGACGGCCGAAGGGTCGTGCTGGGCGCTGCGGATACTTTTCGGGCCGCCGCCGCCGACCAGTTGCAAGCCTGGGCCGCGCGGGTGGGCGCCGAGGTGGTGCGCGGAGCCGAGGGCGCCGACCCGGCGTCGGTGGCGTTCGACGCCGTCGACAAGGGCATCGCCACAGGCGCCGACGTCGTGGTGATCGACACCGCCGGCCGGCTGCACACCAAAACTGGGTTGATGGACGAGCTCGGCAAGGTCAAACGGGTCGTGACGCGGCGCGCGGCGGTCGACGAGGTGCTGCTGGTGCTCGACGCCACCATCGGGCAGAACGGGCTGGCTCAGGCTCGGGTGTTCGCCGACGTCGTCGACATCACCGGAGCGGTGCTGACCAAACTGGACGGCACCGCCAAAGGTGGCATCGTTTTTCGGGTTCAGCAGGAACTTGGGGTGCCGGTAAAGCTGGTTGGGCTCGGGGAGGGGCCCGACGACCTTGCCCCGTTCGAACCTGCCGCTTTCGTCGACGCCCTGCTCGGGTGATCTGGCGGCGACCCGCTGCGCCCGGCTCCGCCGCGCTTGCGATCGCCGCTGGGTTGTGCACCCATTTGGCCGAACAGGATCGCTAGGCCGGTGCGGTCGCTAGCGTAGCGAGGATGGCGCGGAGCGAATTCCGGTGCTGATCACGGCGTTGCGGGATCTGCAATGGCGGCGGCGACGCTTCGTTATTGCGGTCATCGGCGCCGGCGTGGTCTTCGCGATGACCCTCGTCCTCACCGGCCTGGCCAACGGGTTTCGCGTCGAGGCTCGGCACACGGTCGACTCATTGGGTTTTGACGCGTACCTCATCAAGGCGGGCGCGGTAGGTCCATTCCAGGGTTCGGCGCCGTTCCCGGAGACAGTGACAACGGCCGTCACCCGGATCCCGGGCGTCAAATCGGCGATCCCGCTGGTTTTTGGTGTCGGGGTAGTTCAAGACCACGGCGCGTCACAGCAGGTGAACGTATTCGGCGTGTCCGAACACGGAACGGGGATGCCAACCGTGGCGGCGGGGGCGGCACCGTCGAGCCCCGGCGAGGTCGCGGTATCGAACACCCTGCAGCGCGCTCTCGGCAACGATGTCCAGATCAGCTCGCGCAAACCGCGGATCGTCGGACTCGTCGACAATTCCACGGCGCTTGCGGGACAGCCCAACGTATTCTTCACCATCGCAGGGGCACAGCAGCTGCTGTTTTCGGGGCAGCCACTAGTTTCCGCCATCGGCTTGCACGGCACACCCGCTGAGATACCCGACGGCTACCGCGTCGTGCATCGCGACGATGCGGTGGACGACCTGCTGCGCCCGCTGCAAAAGGCCATCGGGGCGATTTCCTACCTGGCGATTCTGCTGTGGGCGGTTGCGGCGCTGATCGTGGGATCGCTGATCTACCTGTCGGCGCTGGAGCGGACCCGCGACTTCGCGGTCTTCAAAGCGGTCGGTGTCACCACTCGCTCGGTACTCGCCGGCTTGGCGCTGCAGGCGGTGGTCGTGGCGATGGTCGCGGCGGTACTCGGCGCGGTGCTCTCGCTGGGGCTCGGTCCGGTGTTCCCGATACGCGTGGTGGTGCCCACCTCGGCCTTCGTGTTGCTTCCGGTGATCGCGGTGGTGATCGGTCTGCTGGCCAGCGTCGCGGGAATGCGACGTGCGGTGACGGTGGACCCGGCACTGGCGTTCGGAGGTCCGTAAGCCATGGGTGATTTGCGAATCAAAGACCTCGTCGTCGAATACTCCAGCGACCGGTACGCGGTCCGCCCGATCGACGGCCTGAATCTGGAAGTCACCGCGGGATCGCTCGCGATCCTGCTGGGCCCGAGCGGGTGCGGGAAGACCACGTTGCTGTCGTGTCTGGGCGGCATCCTCAGCCCGACCGCCGGCCGTATCGAGTTCGGCGATGTCGAGATCACCACGCTGGATCGCCGCGGCCTTGCCGCGTACCGGCGCAACACCGTCGGCATCGTATTCCAGGCGTTCAACCTGGTAGCGAGCCTCAGCGCGATTGAGAACGTGATGGTGCCGCTGTGGGCGGCCGGACGATCGCGTCGCGCAGCGCAGGAGCGCGCCGAGGAGTTGCTGACGCGTGTCGGACTACAGGATCGGATGAGACACCGGCCCGGCGACCTGAGCGGCGGGCAGCAGCAACGGGTGGCGGTCGCCCGCGCGATCGCATTGGACCCGCCGTTGATCCTGGCCGACGAACCCACGGCGCACCTGGACTTCATCCAGGTAGAAGAGGTGCTGCGGCTGATCCGCGAGTTGGCGACTGGTCAGCGGGTTGTCGTGGTCGCCACGCACGACACCCGAATCCTCCCGCTCGCCGACCGCGTCGTCGAGTTGGTGCCGCAGGTCATCTCTATCCACCGGGAGCCCGAAACGGTCAGTCTTACAAGCGGTTCCGTGCTGTTCGAGCAGGGCAGCATAGGGGACCTGATCTACATAGTCTCCGAAGGCGAACTCGAAATCGTACGCGAGCTGGCGGCCGGCGGTGAAGAGCTGCTCAAGGTCGCCACGCCCGGCGAGTATCTCGGCGAGATCGGACCATTGTTCGGTATGCCCCGCTCGGCCACGGTGCGTGCCCGTACCGATGCGACCGTCGTCGGCTACACCGTGCAGGCGTTCCGGGAGCGACTCGGCGCCGCCGGCGTGCGCGACCTCATCGTGCACCGCGACATCGCAATGAATTAGCGCGGGCGGGACTCGAACCCGCGCCGCGCCGGGCTTCCATGTGCGCAGGCGCGGATGTTCGCTGAGGTCGTCGACATCACCGGAGCGGTGCTGACCAAGCTGGACGCTACGGCCAAGGGCGGCACTGTTTTCCGGTCCAGCAGGAGGTCGGCGTGCCGGTCAGCTGGTCGGACTGGGGGAGGGACCCGACCGCCGCCTTCGTCGATGCGCTTCTTGGCTAACTGCTCGAAGCATGATGTAACACCGGCGAAACCTGTCCGCGCCATGTTCTGTAACAACCACTGCGCAAGGTTCTCGTGCAGGCCGCAGGCATTTGTCTGGTGGCTGTCGATGGCCGACCGGAGGTGATAGCGAGTGAGTTTCCCGACACTGGGCCAGCCCAATACCGGTGATACCGCTTGGATGCTGGCAAGTTCTGCGCTAGTGCTGTTGATGACCCCAGGACTGGCGTTCTTCTACGGCGGCATGGTGCGCGTCAGAAGCGTGCTCAACATGCTCATGATGAGCATCAGTGCAATGGGCGTGGTCACCGTGCTCTGGGTGCTCTACGGCTACTCGATGGCATTCGGTAACGACAAGGGCAACGTCGTCGGCGACCCGACCGAGTACTGGGGTCTGAAGGGTCTCATCGGTGGCAACTCCGTCGCCGCGGATCCCACCAAGGGCATTGCGGCTACCGACATCCCGCTGGCCGGTACGTTGCCGGCCACCGTGTTCGTGGCCTTCCAGCTGATGTTCGCGATCATCACGGTCGCGTTGATCTCGGGGGCGGTATCCGACCGGCTGAAGTTCAGCGCCTGGCTCGTGTTCGCCGGACTGTGGGCGACCATCGTATACTTCCCGGTCGCGCACTGGGTCTTCGCGTTTGACGGCTTCGCGTCTGAGCACGGCGGCTGGATCGCCAATAAGCTGCACGCAATCGACTTCGCCGGTGGTACTGCAGTCCATATCAACTCCGGTACGGCCGGACTGGTCCTGGCGATCGTTCTCGGCAAGCGCAAGGGCTGGCCCACCACGCTGTTCCGTCCGCACAATGTGCCGTTTGTGATGCTCGGTGCGGGCCTGCTGTGGTTCGGCTGGTACGGGTTCAACGCCGGTTCGGCCACCAGCTCCAACGGCGTCGCCGGGTCGACATTCATCACCACCACGATCGCCACGGGCACGGCCATGCTCTTCTGGCTGCTCACTGAGCGGATCCGCGATGGCCACGCGACGACGCTGGGAGGGGCCTCGGGAATCGTCGCCGGATTGGTCGCCATCACACCATCGTGCTCGTCGGTCAATGCGTTGGGCGCCTTGGCGATTGGTGCGGTAGCTGGGGTGTTGTGTGCGCTCGCGGTCGGGCTGAAGTTCAAACTCGGCTTCGATGACTCGCTGGATGTGGTCGGTGTGCACCTGATTGGCGGCCTGGCGGGCACCCTGCTGGTCGGTCTGCTTGCCGCCCCGGAAAGCCCTGCCATCAACGGCGTCGCCGGTGTATCGAAGGGCTTGTTCTACGGCGGGGGTTGGAATCAGCTCGAGCGACAGGCGGTCGGCGCGTTCAGTGTTCTCATCTACTCCGCCGTCGGCACCCTTATCCTTGCCCTGATACTCAAATACACGATCGGGCTGCGTCTGACTCCCGAGGCAGAAGCGGCCGGTATCGACGAATCTCAGCACGCGGAGAGCGGTTACGATTTCGCAACACCGACCGGCTCTGTCCTTCCTCATGCGAGTCTGCCGGAGAGCACTTTCGACCAGGGAGATCGAGTGGGCGACAAAGTGGAGGCGGAATAGAAATGAAGCTGATTACCGCGATTGTGAAGCCGTTCACGCTTGAGGACATCAAAGCCAGCCTTGAGCAGGTGGGAATCCTGGGCATGACGGTCAGCGAGGTTCAGGGGTACGGACGTCAGAAGGGGCACACCGAGGTCTACCGGGGCGCTGAGTACGCGGTCGACTTCGTGCCGAAGGTCCGCGTCGAGGTCCTGGTCGAGGACTTCGACACCGACAAGGCCCTGGACAGCATTGTGCGGTCCGCACGCACCGGCAAGATCGGTGACGGCAAGGTCTGGGTCAGCCCGGTGGAAACCGTGGTGCGGGTACGCACCGGCGAACGCGGAGCCGACGCGATCTGATACTCGCGTTATGAATACTCTTTGGGGGTGGCCGAGCCGATTCGGACGGGAATGAGACAGGGCGAGCAAGAATCACCCGATTCGTCATCGCCGGCCGGGGTGGGCAAAACTCCCGGGGCGGCGAGCGATTTGGCGGCCGCCCGCGAAAAGCTGCTCGCCCGCGGACCGAATGAACTCGACTCGGCCGCCCTGCGTGAAGCGTGGGGCGAACTGCACGAATTCTGGCTGACCACAAAGGCTTCCGAGATCGGGATCATGCCCGGCAGCGGCTTCGCGATAGTCGCGACCGGTTCGCTGGGCCGTCGGGAGCTGGTGCCTTACTCGGACTTGGACTTGCTGTTGCTGCACGATGGCATGAACACCGACGCCGTCCGGGATGTCGCCGATGCGCTGTGGTATCCGTTGTGGGACGCCAACATTCGCCTTGATCACAGTGTTCGGACCGTCGCCCAAACACTTAAGGTCGCCGGCGCGGACGTGTCTGCCTGCCTGGCGATGCTGGATGCCCGGCACATCGCCGGCGACGAAGAGCTGTCCGGTCGCCTCATCGAGGGAATCCGCCGTCAGTGGCGGGCCGGTATCCAATCCATCTTCGGCGAAGTCGTCGACGAGACCCACGCCCGGTGGCGACGCTGCGGTGAGATCGCGCACCGCGCCGAGCCCGATATCAAATCGGGCCGCGGTGGGTTGCGCGATATTCAACTGCTCGACGCCCTGGCCATCGCCCACCTCACCGACCGCCTGGCCGTAGGAGAAGCGGACGACCCGCTGGGTTCGCTGACCGGCGCCCACCTGACTCTGCTCAACGTCCGCACCGAGCTCCACCGGGTTTCCGGTCGCGGGCACGACCAGGTTCTGGCCCAGTTTGCCGACGAGATCAGCGCTGCGCTGCACACCGGCGACCGGTTCGACCTGTCGCGAGTGCTGTCCGACGTGGGACGCACTATCAGCTACCGCGTCGACGCCGGGCTGCGGACCGCCTCCAACGCGCTGCCGCGGCGCGGGATGTCGGCGATCCGGCGGCGTCCGCGTCGACCGCTGGACGAGGGCGTCATCGAGTATGCCGGAGAGATCGTCCTCGCTCGCGATGCCCGACCGCAGAGTGACCCGGCGCTGTTGCTGCGGGTCGCGGCGGCGTCGGCGGTCACCGGATTGCCGATTGCGGTGTCCACACTGAGCCGGTTGGCCGATACCGCGCCGGAACTGCCCACGCCGTGGCCGCGCGACGCGCTGGACAACCTCTTGGTCATGTTGACCGCAGGGCCGGACACTATCGCGGTCATCGAGACGCTCGATCGCACCGGGTTATGGGGCCGGCTGTTCCCGGAGTGGGGCGCGGTACGGGACCTTCCGCCGCGCGACGTCGTGCATATCTGGACGGTTGACCGTCACCTGGCCGAAACAGTCTCGCGCGCAAGGATTTTCACCACCCGGGTGGCCCGTTCTGACCTGCTGATCCTGGCAGCGCTGCTGCACGACATCGGTAAGGGACGCGACGCCGATCACTGCGTGCTGGGGGCTCAGCTGGCCACCCAGATCGGTACCCGGCTGGGCATGTGGCCGTCAGATGTCGAGATGCTGTCCAAGCTGGTGTACCACCACTTGTTATTGGCCAAGGTCGCGATCCGGCAGGACCTCAACGATCCGCAGACCATCGCCACGGTCTGCGAGGCGTTGGAGGGCGACCCGGTGCTGCTGGACGTGTTGCACGCTCTGACCGAGGCCGACTCGTTGGCCACCGGGCCGGGGGTGTGGAGCGACTGGAAGGCCTCGTTGGTCGGCGACCTGGTGCGGCGCAGTCGCATGGCGATGAACGGCCAGGCATTGCCGCAAGCCGACCCGCTCGACCCGGAGTACATTGCGCTGGCAGCCGACCGCAAGGTGCACGTCGAGCTGCGGCCCGATAAAGATCAGCGCCTTCACCATGCGGTAGTGATCGCCCCGGACCAGCGCGGGCTGCTGTCCAAAGCCGCCGGGGTGCTGACACTGAACTCGCTGCGCGTGCATTCGGCGTCGATCAATATCCAGGACGGCGTCGCGATCAGCGAATTCGTGGTGTCACCGCACTTCGGCAGTCCGCCGGCCGCGGGCTTGCTACGCCAGCAGCTGATCCGGGCCCTCGGTGGCCAGACCGACGTGCTGAGCACATTGGAGCAGAGGTCAGCCGATGCGAAGCCCAAGCCGATTGGCGACGCCCCTACCGCTGTTCCGGTCCATAACTCGTCTGCGCCGCCGCGGATCTTGTGGTTCGACGGCACACCGGGACGACTGATCGTCGAGATCCGGGCGAACGACCGCCCCGGTCTGCTCGCGCTGCTTACCGGTGCGTTGGAGCGGTCCGGGGTGGATATCGACTGGGCGAAGGTCAGCACGCGGGGGTCGATGGTCGACGACGTGTTCTGTATCGCGTTGCCCGCGCACAGCGCTGCGGCCAAGGCGCACGGCGAGCCTGGTTCGGGCACTCGATCGGCGATCGAGCATCACCTGTTGTCGGTGTTGGAAACGCGCCTGGACGCGGCCACGGCCTAACCAAGCTCAAGCGTCTGGAGCCACGCGTGAATGCGCTGGGCGACGCCGGCCCAGCCGGGCTCCTGCATCATGTTGTGTCCCATGTCGGGAAAGAATTCCGCTTCGGTCTTGTATGCCTTTGCCGTGGCGCGCACCTCGGCGTTGGTGACCATGCCGTCGTCTGCGGCGCCCAAAACCAGCATCGGCGTGCTGACCCGCTTGGCTCTCACCCGCCGGACCAGCGGGTCGACCAGGGAGGCGCGCACCGCCTCGGACTGCACGTTCGCGGCGCACGATTCCACGATGTCGTCCGGCGTATGCGCGCTGAACAGGTGCTCGCGGACCAGCGCCGTGGTGCCGATGAATCCGGTCAGTTTGCCCACCGGCAGCGACCGCATCGAGACCCACGGGTGGCGGCTCCAGATCCGCGTCGCCAGGCCGAGCACGCCCTGCGGGGGCACCGACGCCACCAGGACGGCCGCCGGGGCATCGTGATTTTCAAGGTATCGCTGCACGACGAAGCCGCCCAGCGAATGAGCGATGAGCACTGGGCGGCCGCCGAGGCGATCAGCTGTGGCACGGACGTCGTCGACGTAGTCGGCGATCGAGCATGTGTGAAATGGCTTCGAGGTGGGGCTGCCGCCGTGTCCGCGCAAACTCACCGCCACCGCCCGATAGCCGGCGTCGGCGAAGAAGTCCACGAAGTTGGCCCAGCAGGACGCGGAATGCCAACCGCCGTGGACGAACAGCAGCGGCACCGGATGCGCGTCGTCGCTGGATCCTTGGTCGATCACCTCTAGCATGCGTCCATCCTCAGCCATCCCGCTAGGCTGGGCGGCGTGTTTGAATCGCTGTCCGATCGGCTCACCGGTGCCCTGCAAGGACTTCGCGGCAAAGGCCGGCTGACCGACGCCGACATCGACGCCACCACCCGCGAAATCCGGCTGGCGCTGCTCGAGGCCGACGTTTCGCTGCCGGTGGTCCGGGCGTTCGTCGGTCGAATCAAAGACCGCGCCAAGGGCGCGGAGGTGTCCGGCGCCCTCAACCCGGCTCAGCAAGTCGTCAAGATCGTCAACGAGGAACTGATTGGCATCCTCGGTGGGCAGACCCGTCAGCTGGCATTCGCGAAGGCGCCGCCGACCGTGGTGATGCTGGCCGGTCTGCAGGGCTCCGGTAAGACCACGCTGGCCGGCAAGCTGGCGCTGTGGCTGCGCGGCCAGGGCCACACCCCGCTATTGGTGGCCTGCGACTTGCAGCGCCCGGGCGCGGTCAATCAGCTGCGCATCACCGGCGAGCGGGCCGGCGTCGCGGTTTTCGCGCCACACCCGGGCACCTCGGCGGATGCGGAGGCTGATCAACAGGCCGGGCCCGCTGATCCGGTCGCCGTGGCCGCAGCCGGGCTCGCCGAGGCTCGGGCCAAGCATTTCGATGTGGTGATCGTCGACACCGCCGGACGGTTGGGTATCGACGAGGAGATGATGGCCCAGGCCTCGGCTATCCGCACTGCCGTCGACCCCGACGAAGTGATCTTCGTTCTGGACGCGATGGTCGGTCAGGACGCGGTAGCCACCGCTCAGGCGTTCGGCGAAGGTGTCGGCTTCACCGGCGTAGTGCTGACCAAGCTGGACGGCGACGCCCGCGGTGGTGCCGCACTGTCTGTTCGCGAAATAGCCGGTGTCCCAATTCTTTTCGCGTCAGCTGGCGAGAAGTTGGAGGATTTCGACGTCTTCCATCCGGACCGGATGGCCAGCCGCATCCTGGGCATGGGCGACGTGCTGAGCCTGATCGAGCAGGCCGAGCAGGTCTTCGATGCGCAGCAGGCCGAAGCCGCAGCGGTCAAGATCGGGTCCGGCGAGTTGACGCTGGAGGACTTCCTCGAGCAGATGCTGGCGATCCGCAAGATGGGCCCGATCGGCAATCTGCTGGGAATGCTGCCCGGTGCAGGCCAGATGAAAGAGGCGCTGGCGGCCGTCGACGACCGACAACTCGACCGGCTGCAGGCCATCATTCGGGGCATGACGCCGCAAGAGCGGGCCGACCCGAAGATCATCAACGCATCGCGCCGCTTGCGCATCGCCAACGGTTCGGGTGTGACGGTGTCCGAGGTCAATCAACTGGTCGACCGTTTCTTCGAGGCCCGCAAGATGATGTCGTCGATGGTCAGCAGCATGGGCATACCCGGACTGGGTCGAAAGTCGGCGACCCGAAAGAACGCGAAAGGCAAGGGCAAGAAGGGCAAAAAGCGCGGGCCGACGCCGCCGAAGGTCCGCGGTCCGCTCGGCGCAGGGATGCCGGCCGGGTTCCCTGACCTGTCCAATATGCCCCAGGGTCTGGACGAATTGCCGCCCGGGCTGGCTGATTTCGATCTGTCCAAGTTGAAATTCCCAGGCAAGTAGTGCCGCAACACGTTCGAGGGATCGGGCTGCCCGACGAAGAACCCATCGAACTGTGGATCGTTGACGGCCGGATCAGCCGCGAACCGATCAGCGGCGCGGACACGATATTCGATGGCGGCTGGATTCTGCCCGGATTGGTCGACGCGCACTGCCACGTCGGGCTGGGTCCGCAGGGCGGCGTCGAACTCGACGAGGCGATCGCGCAGGCCGAAACCGAGCGCGACGCCGGCGCCCTGCTGCTGCGCGATTGCGGTTCGCCGATCGACACCCGCAGCCTCGACGATCGCGACGACTTGCCCCGCATCATTCGGGCCGGTCGGCATCTGGCCCGTCCCAAGCGGTACATCCCCGGCTTGCCGATCGACATCGAAGACGAATCACAGCTCCCGGAGGCAGTGGCGCTGCAAGCACAACGCGGCGACGGCTGGGTCAAGCTGGTCGGGGACTGGATCGACCGCGACCTAGGCGATTTGGCGCCGTTGTGGTCTGACGACGTGCTGAAGGCAGCGATCGACTCCGCCCACGCCCACGGCGCGCGGGTCACCGCGCACGTCTTCGGCGAGGATGCGCTGCCCGGTTTGATCCGGTCGGGGATCGACTGCATCGAGCACGGCACGGGACTGACCGACGACATCATCGAATTGATGGTGGAAAACGGAACCGCGTTGGTGCCGACCCTGATCAACGTCGAGAACTTTCCCGGCATCGCTGATGCGGCGCAAAAGTATCCTGTCTACGCCGCCCACATGCGCGACCTGTACGCCAACTGCTATCCGCGGTTGTCCGCGGCCCGTGAAGCCGACATACCGATCTACGCGGGTACCGACGCGGGCGGCATGATCGCCCACGGGCGGATCGGCGACGAAGTCGAGGCGCTGACCCGCATCGGGATGACCCCCACCGAAGCGCTCGGCGCGGCGTGCTGGGACGCCCGTGAGTGGCTCGACCGTCCAGGGTTGGACGATGGCGCTTCGGCAGACATGTTGTGCTACTACGACGATCCCCGTTACGGCCCTGAGGTGCTGCACCGCGCGGACGTGGTCGTCCTACGCGGGCAGTTCTACTGAGCCGGAGCGCCCACCGTGCCGATCCCGGAATTTATCGTCGCGCTTCGGCAGCACATCGGGCACGCGCCGTTGTGGTTGCCCGGTATAACCGCGGTCGTCATTCGCGATCAGCGGGTGCTCCTGATCAAACGCTCCGACAACCACGCATGGACACCGGTCACCGGAATTGTCGAACCGGGCGAGCGCCCGGCCGATTGCGCGGCCCGAGAAGTGTTCGAGGAGAGCGGCATCCGCGCGGTTGCCCGGCGATTAGCCTGGGTGCACGTGACCCGCCCGATAGTCCACGCCAACGGCGATCACGCGCAATACCTCGACCACGTGTTCCGGATGGACTGGGTGGGCGGCGAACCCTTCCCCGCAGACGACGAAAGTCTTGAGGCTCGCTGGTTCGATCTTGCGGAGACGCCGGATATGTCTGACGATATGCATCGGCGTATCGAGCATGCCAGGGATGGCGATCTGGACGCGCCAACCGTCTTTTAAGGCAGGCACGCCATGACCCACAAAACCCCCGCATATGCTGTTGACCGGCTCGCGGAATTCGTGGTCAATGCCGTTCAGTCCGATCTCAGTGCGCACGCACGGGTGACGCTGAAACGCAATGTGCTGGACAGTATTGCCTGCGCGATCGGGGCCCTCGACGGCGAGCTCATCCCCGCGATCCGAGCACACGCCGAACAGTTCAGCGGCCGCCCGACAGTGACTTTCGTCGGGGGCGGACGCGCGTCGGTGGATCAGGCTGCCTTCTTCAACGCGGTGCTGGTGCGCTATCCCGATCTGCTCGACACCTATCTGACCCCGGGTGGTCTGTGCCATCCGGCGGACAATTTTGGCGCCGTGTTCGCCGTCGCTGAACACGTCGACGCCAGCGGAGCCGACTTCCTGCTGGCACTCGCAATCGCGTACGAAATCCAATGTCGTTTCAGCGCACAGGTTCCCGTGATGGGCCGCGGACTCAACCACGCACTGCAACTGGCTATGTCCGCCGCAGCCGGCTCGGCCAAGCTGCTCGCTTTCGACGTCGCGCAGACTGCCGACGCCATCGCCGCCTCCGCGGTCGACAACGTGTCGCTGGCCGCGGTGCACACCGAGCCCGTGTCGACATGGAAAGGCATCTCGCCGGCCATCACCGGGATGCGTGCGGTGTACGCAACCATGCTTGCCGGCCGCGGAATCACCGGTCCACGTGCGCTTTTCGAGGGCCCCAATGGCCTGGAGCAGTTGTTCGATCAGTCGATCGACCTGCGCGCATCCGACCGCTCACTGATCGCCGTCGAGCAGACCTACCTCAAGCAGTACTGCGCGCTGATCCACGGCCAGGTGGTCATCGACGCGACGCTGGCTCTGCGTGATGAGCACGGCATCACCGGGGCGGACGTCGCGGCGGTGACACTCGAGGTTTTCCAGGGGGCGTTCGACATCGCCGGCGGTGGCCGTTACGGCAACAAAGACCACCCGTCGACCAAAGAGCAGGCGGATTACAACCTCAAATATCTGGTGGCCGTCGCGCTGCTGGACGGTCAAGTCGGCCCCGAACAGCTTGAAACGCAACGTGTCCGCCGCGACGAGGTTCACGATCTGCTGGCGCGGGTGGACGTGCACGCCGCGGCCGACCTGACCGAGGCCTATCCCGAGCGCACCCAGGCTCGCGTGCACATCACACTCACCGACGGTCGAGAGCTGCACCGCGAACAGTCCGACTTCGAGGGATCGCCCACTCGGCCCATGTCATGGGATCGGGTGGTGGAGAAGTTTCACTGGCTCGCCGAACCGTTCGCGGACGCGGCACTGCGCGCCGAGATCATCGACGCCGTGGAGCGTCTGGACGAGATCCGGGTTGCCGAAATGGCGGCGCTGCTCGGTGCGGTGAGCTCCGCGGTCCAGCGTGCCCGCAGCAGGGGACGACTCTAGAAGTGGCCAAGAAAAGATTGCGAGCACTCACTATCTATGCTAGCTTCGCTACACCCCAACGATGTGGAGGACGACAGTGGGCTACGACGTGATCATTCGAGACGGATTGTGGTTTGACGGCACCGGGAGCGCGCCACAAACTCGCACGTTGGGCATCCGCGACGGCGTCGTGCGCACGGTGTCGTCGAGCCCGTTGGACGAGACCGGCTGCCCCGAAATCATCGACGCGAAGGGCAAGTGGGTCATTCCGGGATTTGTCGACGTGCACACCCACTACGACGCCGAGGTGCTGCTGGACCCCGGATTGCGTGAGTCAGTGCGTCACGGTGTTACCACGGTACTGCTGGGCATGTGCTCGCTGTCGACGGTCTATGCCAACGCCGACGATGCCGCCGACCTCTTCAGCCGAGTGGAAGCGGTGCCGCGCAAGTTCGTCCTGGGCGCATTGCAGGACAACAAGTCCTGGTCGACGCCGGCGGAATACGTCGAGGCAATCGACAGCCTGCCACTTGGCCCGAATGTCAGCTCGCTGCTTGGCCATTCGGATCTGCGGACCTCGGTCCTGGGCCTCGATCGGGCCACCTCCCCCGACGTGGAGCCCACCGACGCCGAACTCGACAAGATGGCCGCGCTGCTCGACGACGCACTCAAGGCTGGAATGCTCGGCATGTCTGGGATGGACGCGGCGATCGACAAGCTCGACGGTGACCGTTTCCGCTCCCGCGCGCTGCCGTCGACCTTCGCGACGTGGCGGGAGCGCCGCAAGCTGATCAAGGTGCTGCGCAAGCACGGCAGGATTCTGCAAAGCGCGCCCAACGTGGCCAAGGCCGAGTCCGGACTGCTGTTCTTCCTGGCCAGCAGCCCAATGTTCGGGCTACGCAAGGCGGTTCGTATGAGCCTGCTGGTATCTGCCGACGCCAAGTCGATGCCGTTGGCCGTGCATGTCTTTGGTTTGGGCACGCGGCTGATGAACTTCGTTCTGCGCTCCAAGGTGCGCTTCCAGCACCTGCCGGTGCCGTTCGAGCTGTACTCCGACGGCATTGACCTGCCGGTCTTCGAAGAGTTCGGCGCCGGAACCGCCGCACTGCACCTGCGAGACCAGTTGGAGCGCAACGAATTGCTGGCCGACACGGAGTACCGCCGTAGGTTCCGTCGCCAGTTCGACCGCGTCAAACTCGGACCGTCCCTGTGGCACAAGGACTTTCACGAAGCGGTGATTGTCGAATGCCCCGACCGGGCACTGATCGGCAAGAGCTTCGGAGCGATCGCCAAGGAGCGCGGACTTCACCCGCTGGACGCGTTCCTCGATGTTCTGGTCGAAAACGGTGAGCGCAACGTGCGGTGGACCACGATCGTCGCCAACCATCGGCCCAAGCAGCTGAACAAGTTGGCAAACGAACCGAGCATCCACATGGGCTTTTCCGACGCCGGTGCGCACCTGCGCAACATGGCCTTCTACAACTTCGCGCTGCGACTGCTCAAGCGCACGCTGGACGCCTATCAAGAGGGACAGCCGTTCCTCACCATCGAGCGTGCGGTGCATCGCCTGACCGGCGAAGTGGCCGAATGGTTCGGGCTGGACGCCGGTACTTTGCGGGAAGGCGACCGCGCCGACTTCGTCGTGATCGATCCCGCCGGCTTGGACGACTCGGTAGACGCCTACCACGAAGAAAAGGTCCCGTTCTATGGCGACCTGAGCCGGATGGTCAACCGCAACGACGCCGCGGTGGTGGCAACGGGTGTGAACGGCGCAATCGTGTTTAGCCGCGGCGAATTCCGCGAGGGCTATGGCAAGACGGTGAAGTCCGGGAGTTACTTACGGGCGGGCGCGCGTCGACCACAACTCGCCGGCTCGAGCGCATAGGTCTTGTAAATGGCAAGGACCCAGCAGCAGCGCCGCGAAGAGACGGTGGCGCGACTGCTCGAGGCCAGCATCGCGACGATCATCGAGGTCGGCTACGCGCGGGCCTCGGCGGCCGTGATCACCAAGCGTGCCGGAGTTTCGGTCGGCGCCCTGTTCCGGCACTTCGACACGATGGGCGACTTCATGGCCGCCACAGCGTACGAAGTGCTTCGGCGCCAATTGGATTCGTTCACCAAGCAGGTCGCAGCGATACCTTCCGACCGGTCGGCGCTGGAGGCGGGACTGACAATCCTGCGTGATATCACCAGCAGCTCCACCAACGCGGTGCTCTACGAACTGATGGTTGCCGCGCGCACCGACGAAAAACTCAACGCCACTTTGCAACACGTTCTCGAGCAGTACACCAGCAAGATCTGCGACGCCGCGCGGGCCTTACCCGGTGCCGACAGTTTCTCGCAGGAGACGTTCCCGGTCCTGGTGGCGTTGTTGACCAACACCTTTGACGGGGCGGCGATGCTGCGGGCGGTACTACCGCAGCCCGAAATCGAGGACCGCCGGATCGCCCTGCTGTCGTCGTTGTTGAGCGGTATCGGCCTGCCGGCTTGACTCGTCTAGCTGTCAGTGAGTTTGCTGACCGCGTCGTCCAGCCTTCGGCACACGCTCATCAGTTCGTTGATGCCCAGCAACGTGAGCGGCCGGTGCGTGGCGGGGCCGTCGGCGACCACACAGTACGGGGTGGAGTCGCCGAGGTTGTCACGAGTCTTCATCAAGACGCTGATGCCCGCTGAGCCGAGAAACTCGACTTTCGACAAGTCGACGATGAGGCCTTTCGGCTTTGTGGCAAGCGCGGAGTCGATGGCCTCGGCCAACCCGGGTGCGGTGAGCATGTCCACGCTTCCACTGACAGCCACCACGGCCAACCCCTCGACCGCAGACTCTTGGGTGCTGAAGTCGTCTTTGTCGGATTGAGGTGGCGAACCGGATGCCGCGTGTTGGTTTTCGGCCATCATCGATCTCTCATTCCTTACGGACACCTGCGTCGGCTACTAACGACGCAGACATCGTTGACAATGGCTGTCGACTCAACCCACGGACAGTGTCGACGTATGCCGACCGGACGCCGCGGATGCGTTATATTGGACTCCTGCGCAATAGCATGCCACGGCACTGGAAGACTAGCGGAAACCGCGGCCAGTGTCGTCAAAGCCTACAGCGTGCCGATCGCTGACTGGGGGTTGAGGGCAAAACCCCAGTCGAGCAGGCCACCAGCCTGGTCCCAGTAGGTTGGTCCGCCCTCGTGCACCAGCCCGTACATCATCGCTACCACCAAGCGGCGGCCACCGCGAGCCGCGGCGCCCACGAAGGTCTTGCGTGCGGCGTCGGTGAAACCGGTCTTGCCGCCGATCGCGCCGGGGTAACGGGTGAGCAACTCGTCCTGGTTGGCGATCGGGTGGTCACCGTTCTCGCCGGGGAACATCGCCGAAGGCTCGGCGGTGATCTGAGCAAACACCGGGTTGGCCATCGCCGCGCGGAAGATGACGGCCAGGTCATGGGCTGTCGACCAACCCGATCCGCCGGGCCCGTCCAGGCCTGACGGGGTCGACGCGTGGGTATTCACCGCGCCCAGCGATGCCGCTTTGGCGTCCATCTTGGCCACCGCGGCGCCCTGGCCACCCAGCATGTGTGCCAGCGTGTTGGCGGCGTCGTTACCCGAGACCAGCAACAGCCCGTCCAGCAGCTGGCGCGTGGTGTAAGTGTGACCGGCTTTGATGCCCACGCAGTTGCATTCGACCTGGCTGTCGGCCGGATCGGCGACCACGGTCGAGTCCAGGTTCAGCTCGTCGAGAGCCACCAGCGCCAACAACACCTTGATGGTGCTGGCCGGCGGATGGCGAAGGTTCTCGTCGCGTGCGGCCAGCACTTGACCTGAGTCGAGATCGGCGACCAGCCAGGTCTGTGCCGGGCCATCGGGTATGGGCACCGATCCGACCGGTTGGACGCCGGCGTCGGCCCACGCGGTGGCGCCGGAGCCGACAAGGGAGAAGGCAGCCGCGACTGCGGCGAGAAGCTTCCGCATGGGCACGCACACTACCGGGCCGCGCGGTCTGCCGTTGCCCGCGGAGGTGTTCAATCGACCCATGTTGAGCCATGCCGAAATCTCGGACCGGTTGGAAATCCAGCAGCTGCTCGTTGATTACTCGACCGCGATCGACACGCGTCGCTTCGACGATCTCGACGCGGTATTCACCCAGGACGCCTATATCGATTACACCGCTCTAGGCGGCATCGAAGGCCGCTATCCGGAGGTGAAGGCCTGGTTGGCGGAGGTTCTGCCGAACTTCCCGATGTACGCGCACATGCTGGGCAACTTCTCGGTACGTACCAACGGCGACGCGGCGTCGTCACGGACGATCTGCTTCAACCCGATGGTGCTGGGCGGCGAGAAGGACCAGGTGATGTTCTGCGCGTTGTGGTACGACGACGACTTCGTCCGCACCGCTGACGGGTGGCGGATGACGCGCCGGGTGGAAACCAAGTGCTTCCAGAAGATCATGTAGAAACCGAGGCCAGAGCGGATTTCTGACTTGGGCCCCGGCTCTGGCACAATAGGCGGCTGTCCGTCGCGCGACCCACCGCTACCGCGGTGCTTGTTCGGCGGTCACACACGTGAGGCAAAACCGGATTCTGGCACCCGCCCGGATCGCTGAATTGCAGCGTGACACCCGTAGGAGAAGTTGCGTAACCATGGCGGTAAAGATCAAGCTCACCCGACTCGGAAAGATCCGCGACCCGCAGTACCGCATCGCAGTTGCCGACTCCCGGACCCGTCGTGAAGGACGGGCCATCGAGGTCATCGGCCGGTACCACCCTAAGCAGGAGCCGAGCCTGATCGAGATCGACTCCGAGCGCGCCCAGTACTGGCTGTCGGTGGGAGCTCAGCCCACCGAGCCCGTCCTCAAGCTGCTGAAGATCACCGGTGACTGGCAGAAGTTCAAGGGTCTGCCCGGCGCTGAGGGCAGGCTGAAGGTCGCCGAGCCCAAGCCGAGCAAGCTCGAGCTGTTCAACGCCGCCCTGGCCGCCGCCGATGGTGGTCCCGACACCGAGGCCGCGACGCCCAAGAAGAAGAAGGCTCCGGCGAAGAAGGCCGTCGCTGCGGACACCGCCGAGAAAGCCAAAGACGCCGAGAAGCCGGCCGATGAGGCCGCGCCGGCCGCCGACGGCGAGCAGGCCGAGCCGGCGACCGAGAGCTGACCACCGCCATGAGTACCGTAGTCGTCGACGCCGTCGAGCATCTGGTCCGCGGGATCGTCGACAACCCCGACGATGTACGCGTCGACCTGGTGACCAGCCGGCGTGGCCGGACCGTCGAGGTGCATGTTCACCCCGACGATCTGGGCAAGGTGATCGGTCGCGGTGGGCGCACCGCGACCGCGCTGCGCACACTCGTCGCAGGAATCGGTGGTCGCGGCATTCGCGTCGACGTGGTGGACACCGACCAGTAGCGGAGAACTCCCTTGGAGTTGACAGTCGGGCGCGTGGTCAAGGCGCACGGCGTTACCGGTGAACTCGTCGTCGAGGTTCGCACCGATGACCCCGAGCTTCGGTTCGCACCCGGTGCGGTGTTGCGCACCAAGGGTTCTGATCGCCGTGAGCACAGCTACGCCATAGAAACGGTCCGGCCGCATGGCAACCGCCTTCTGGTGCGCTTGTCCGGCGTCGTCGATCGTAGTGCCGCCGATGCGTTGCGGGGCAGCGTGTTCGTGATCGATTCCGCGGACCTGCCGCCCATCGATGAGGCAGATACCTTCTACGACCACCAGCTTGAGGGCCTTCGGGTACGCACCGTCGCGGGTTGCGAAATCGGCGTCGTCGCTGAGGTTTTACACACCGCGGGCGGCGAGCTGCTGGCCGTCAACCGCGAACAGGGCGGCGAGTTGCTGGTGCCGTTCGTCGGCGCGATCGTCGCGTCGGTCTCGCTGGCGGACGGTGTCGTCGAGATCGATCCGCCCGAGGGACTCCTGGAACTGGAGAGCTGAGGGCGCAGCGTGTTAAGAGTCGACGTCGTAACGATCTTCCCCACTTACCTGGATCCCCTACGAGAGTCGTTGCCGGGCAAGGCAATAGAATCAGGGCTTGTCCAGCTTGACGTGCACGACCTCCGCCGGTGGACGCACGACGTGCACCGCTCGGTCGACGACTCGCCCTACGGTGGCGGTCCAGGGATGGTGATGAAAGCGCCGGTGTGGGGTGAGGCTCTCGACGAGATCTGCTCGCAGGAAACGCTTCTCGTGGTCCCGACGCCTGCGGGCACATTGTTCACCCAATCGACTGCGCAACGGTGGAGCGGTGAATCGCATCTGGTGTTCGCGTGTGGCCGCTACGAGGGGATTGACCAACGCGTCGTCGAGGACGCCGGTACCCGGATGCGGGTGGAAGAGGTATCGATCGGCGACTATGTGTTGCCGGGAGGCGAGTCGGCGGCGCTGGTCATGATCGAAGCGGTGCTGCGTCTCATGCCGAACGTGTTAGGCAATCCTCTCTCGCACCAAGATGATTCGCATTCTGACGGTGCACTCGAGGGTCCGTCCTACACCCGGCCGCCGAGCTGGCGTGGACTCGACGTTCCCGAGGTGCTGTTGTCCGGCGATCACGCCCGCGTCGAAGAGTGGCGGCGACAGGCCTCCGAGCAGCGGACCCGCGAACGCCGTCCCGATCTGTGGCATCGGGATCCGAGCTAGGCGCCGATCCGCCCGGACGGGAACATAGTCTTGACAGCCTTGGTGATCGTGGCCCGGGCGGTGGCATCGTCAGAGGGCTGGAGCGACTCGATCACCATGACGTATCGCCGGTCTGCGCCGACAATGCCCGTCGACAGGTGCCGTCGCCGGAGGACCGCAGCACGCTGTCCAGTGCCTGGCGATCCGCCGACGAGAGGGCTGATTTCGCTGCGTGGGCCCGATCTGGCACAATTGACCAGTTGTCTCCAGCGGTTGTCGGCCGACGGCCCGCACCCGCCTACTGCGAGACGCACCCAGATGCCCGAAACCCATCGGCTAGGTTGCCTGCCCACCCGCCCGCGGCGGCGGTGAGCAGCAGCAGCAAGCAGCCGCGACCGCAAGGAAGTGTCTTCCGACATGAACACGCTGGACTTCGTCGACAAGACGTCGCTGCGCGACGACCTCCCGGCATTCAGCCCCGGTGACACGATCAATGTGCACGTGAAAGTCATCGAGGGCGCCAAAGAGCGCATCCAGGTGTTCAAGGGCGTCGTGCTGCGCCGCCAGGGCGGCGGGGTCCGTGAGACCTTCACCGTCCGCAAGGAGAGCTACGGCGTCGGCGTGGAGCGGACCTTCCCGGTGCATTCGCCCAACATCGACCACATCGACGTTGTGACCCGCGGTGATGTCCGTCGCGCCAAGCTCTACTACCTGCGCGAGCTGCGCGGCAAGAAAGCCAAGATCAAGGAAAAGCGCTGATTTTCGCCTGGCCGGCCGGCGATTCTGCGGCGGCCCTGCCGAAGCGCGCGGCGACGCTGGCTACGCTGAAGCCGTGACTGAAGCGACCGACTCTCCTGAGGGTCAACCCGATTCCGATCCGGCCGATGCAGGAGTCGCGACAAGTCCCCCGTCGGTAGCGGAGCCGGGTCCCCCGGATGCGGACGAGCACGTCGACAAGAAGCGGGCCGCGCTACGGGAAACCGTGATCTTGGCGGTCATCGCACTGGTGCTCTACTACGTCATGTTGACGTTTGTGGCCCGTCCCTACCTCATACCATCGGAATCGATGGAACCCACGCTGCACGGCTGCTCGGGTTGCGTGGGCGACCGGATCATGGTCGACAAGGTCACGTTCCGCTTCGGCTCGCCGCACCCCGGTGACGTCATCGTCTTCAAGGGACCGCCGCCGTGGAACGTCGGGTACAAATCCATCCGCTCGCACAATGCGGCGATCCGTTGGCTGCAGAACACGGTGTCGTTCATCGGCTTTGTGCCTCCGGACGAAAACGACTTGGTCAAGCGCGTCATCGCGGTGGGCGGACAGACCGTGCAGTGCCGCAACAACACCGGGCTGACGGTCGACGGCAAGAAGTTGACAGAGCCGTATCTGGACCCGGCCACGCTGAACGCCGACCCCGCGGTCTACCCCTGCCTGGGACCCGAATTCGGGCCCGTCAATGTCCCGCAGGGACGGCTGTGGGTGATGGGGGACAACCGCACTCACTCAGCGGACTCCCGCGCCCACTGCACCAGCACCCCCGGCGATGCGATGAACGGACTGCTGTGCACCGGTGACCCGATGGCCGGCACGGTGCCGGTCGGCAACGTCATCGGCAAGGCGAGGTTCATTGTGTGGCCGCCGTCGCGGTGGGGTGCTGTGCGTGCGGTGAATCCTCAGCAGAATCACTAGGCATGGCCACTACCTGGCCGCCGCGGACGGTGATCCGCAAATCGTCGGGCCTGCGCACCCTGGAGTCCGCGCTGTACCGCAGCGGGCTGGGGCCGGTGGCCGGGGTGGACGAGGTCGGCCGTGGGGCGTGTGCCGGGCCGCTGGTGGTGGCCGCCTGCGTGCTAGGGCCGGGCCGCTTGGAAAGCCTTGCTGCTCTTGATGATTCGAAAAAGCTGACCGAGAAGGCGCGGGAGAAGTTGTACCCGCTGATCTGCCGGTACGCGCTCGCCTATCACGTGGTGTTCATCCCGTCGACCGAGGTTGACCGGCGCGGCGTGCACGTGGCCAACATCGAGGGCATGCGCCGGGCGGTGGCGGGACTGCCGGTTCGTCCGGGCTACGTGCTCAGCGACGGCTTCCGGGTGCCGGGGCTGCCCGTGCCTTCACTACCGGTGATCGGAGGCGACGCAGCGGCGGCGTGCATCGCCGCGGCCAGCGTGCTGGCCAAGGTCAGTCGAGACCGGCTGATGGTGGCGATGGAGGCCGACCATCCGGGCTACGGCTTCGCCGTGCACAAGGGCTACAGCACCGCGGCACACTCGGCGGCGCTCAACGCACTTGGGCCCTGCGCGGAGCATCGGCATTCGTTCATCAATGTGCGTCGGGTGGCGTCCGGTTCGGGTACCCGGACGGTGGTCGAGTGTCTGGCGGGCGATACAGCCCATCCGGGTCAACAGGCCGGAGATGGGTGGGGAAAGATGGGGCAAGGCGATCACGCACGGGATGGAGAAGGACGGCTGAGCCGATGAGTGCCGAAGATCTCGAGAAGTATGAAACCGAGATGGAACTCTCGCTGTACCGCGAATACAAGGACATCGTGGGGCAGTTCAGCTACGTGGTAGAAACCGAGCGTCGTTTCTATCTGGCAAACAGCGTCGAGATGGTTCCACGCAATGCCGACGGTGAGGTTTACTTCGAGCTGCGACTGTCCGACGCGTGGGTGTGGGACATGTACCGGCCGGCCCGCTTCGTCAAGCAGGTGCGGGTGGTCACCTTCAAGGACGTCAACATCGAAGAAGTCGAAAAGCCCGAGTTGCGGCTGCCCGAATAGCCCTAGCGCTGCTCGCCGCCGCCGAACATCGGCTTGCCGCGGCTTTCGATGACGGTCCGTGCCACGTCGGCGAGCTTGATGTTCAGGTCTTGTGAGTACCGGCGCAGCATGTTGAATGCGTCTTGCTCTTCCACACCATGCAGCATCATCAGCATTCCGACGGCCTTGCCGATCTCACGGTTGGACAGCAACCCGCGCCGCAAAGTGGAGACGTCTTCGCCCTGAGCGACCGCGTTGATGGCGACGCTGGCGAACGACACCAGCACGACGGCCTGGCCGGCGGATTCGGTGTCGAAGACGTTCGGCTTGTCGCTGAACAGGTTGAGCGCACCGGTTTTACGCTTGTCGACCAGGATGCGGAAGCCCATCGCCCCGCGCACCGGCGTCTCGGCAACCATCTGGGCTGCCAGTTTGGGCCACTGGGTCGGCGCGGTGAGGTCCGTTTCGATCTGCGGCGTCTCTTCTTCGATCGCGTCGACGCAGGGTCCGTCACCGGCCCGGCGTTCCATGTCGTCGATGTGCTGCGCAATGCTGTCGCTGGCGCCGACGGTGACGTAGCGACCGTCACGGCGCACCAGCAAGCTGGCGTGATCGCATCCGGGGACCACCAGCGTCGCCGCGACGCAGATCGCCGCGTAGATCTGGCTCGATTCCGAGCCGTGATAGATGATCTCGGCCAGCGCGGAAAAAACCGTGCCGGGGTCTGCGGTCGCCGATATCTCCGCGGAACCGCTGTTTGCCTCGTCTGCCACGCTGTCCATCATTTCAAGCCGCTTCCGTTGATGGTCACTCTATCGACCTCTTGTTCCTGCGGGGCGGTCAACCTGCGCAAAGGGGCACGATCTCTGCGGAGCGCGGGGACGCGGTGGAGTGTCAAGATCCCGTAAGGCCGTCATCAAGATCCCGTAAGGAAGGAAGCGGGGCAGCCTGGCTATTCGGTTAGGAATGGCTCGTGACAGGTTCGGCTGCCGAGTACAAGATTGCGCCGTCATTCTTTGACGGGTGCAAGCGAGTCTTCCTCGGCAAGCCGATGATCACTGATGACCTTCAGCATGAGAAGTTATCGAATCCTGTTGCCCTGGGGGCTCTTTCACCAGACGCGATTTCGTCGACCGCATACGGTCCCGAGCAGATCATGGTCGAGTTGTTGCCCGCTGCGGGGATGGCCGCGTTTGTGTTGTTGCTTCCGCTGATCGGCGTGATCCTGCTGATTTTGTTGCTGGTCACCGCGTCGTATCGGCAGGTTGTGATGGCCTACACCCGGGCCGGGGGCTCCTACATCGTGGCCAGGGAGAACTTCGGCCCCCGCATAGCCCAGGTCGCAGCGGCAGCGCTGTTGATCGACTACGTGGTCACCGTGGCGATCCAGTGCGCGGCGGGCACCGTTGCCGTGGCATCGGCGATACCGGTGCTGGGCCCCTACAGCCTGGAAATCTCGGTCGGTGCGGTGCTCATCTTCTGTTACGCGAACCTGCGCGGGTTGCGGGAGGCGGGCCGGACGTTCGCGGTGCCGACGTACTGGTTTATCGGCATGCTCACGCTGATGATCGTGGTCGGCATAGCTCGTGAAGTGCTGGGGAATCTGCCGGCATACGACCCGCAACACATGGACGGCGTAGTGCCGATCCAGCAGGGCAACGGCCTGGTGATGGGGGCGACGATCCTGGTGATCCTGCGGGCGTTCGCCAACGGCGGTTCGTCGCTGACCGGGGTGGAGGCGATTTCCAACACGGTCAACCTGTTTCGTAAACCGGAAGGACCTAATGCGCGCCGGGTACTGACCCTGATGGCTACGGTTCTCGGGCTGTTGTTGGCCGGTGTGGCCTGGCTCGGCTACGCCACTCATTCCGTTCCGTTTTCTGCCGGATATCCGTCGATGCTCTCCGAGATCGGCCGGGCCGTCTTCGGCCACGGAATGATCGGCAACGTCTTGTTCTTTCTGTTGCAGGCTGCCAGCGCAGCGATTCTGTACAACGGTGCCAATACCAGCTTCAACGGTTTTCCGGCGCTGACCCACTTTGTTGCCGAGGACAGCTTCCTGCCGCGGCCACTGATGAAGCGCGGTCATCGGCTGGTGTTCTCCAACGCCATCATCCTGCTGACCGTGCTCGCGGTGGCGCTGTTGATCGCCACCGGAGGCGGGGTCAACGCGCTGGTGCCGATGTTCGCGATGGGCGTCTTCACGGCATTCTCAATGGCCGGCTACGGGATGACCAAACACTGGCTGACCCATCGTGGGCCCGGCTGGCACTACAAGCTGGTGATCAACCTGTCGGCGGGCATCTTGTCGACGAGTGTGGTGGCGATCTTCGCAATTGCGAAGTTCACCGAGGGCGCCTGGCTCGTCGTGGTGGTATTTCCGATTCTGGTTTTGGCGTTGATGCGGCTCAATAAGCAGTACCGCGCCGAGGCCTCGGTGTTGGCGATGTCGCACGCCGAGCTTCCCGACCTGACCAAACATGCGCGGCATCGAGTGCTGGTCTTTGTCGATTCCGTCGACCTGGCCGAGGTCGAGGCGATGCGCTACGCCAAGGGATTGCACGCCGACAACCTGACCGCCGTGCACTTCGTTTTGGACGAGGCTCGTGCCGCGCGGTTGCAGGTGCGCTGGGACCGCTTCGGCTATGACACCGAGTTGCGGATGATCGAGTGCACAGATCGACACCTCAGCCGCGCCGCCCAGCGATTGGTTGCGCAGGTCCAGGACGACCATCCCGACAGCACCGTGACCGTATTGCTGCCCCGTCGGATGTATTCGCCGCTGGCCGGCCGGCTGCTCCATGACCGCACCGCGGACAAGATCGCTCAGGTGGTCAGCCGGATCCCGGGCGCAAGCGCCCAGATTCTGACCTACGACGTGGGGTTGCGGGTCGCACAAGCGCTTCGGGGTGGGGACGGTGACGATCCCGGTCGAGCGCCGGAATCCACCGGGCAGCCGAAGGCGACGACGCCGGCCTCCGGATAACTCACGTCGGTTCGACGCGATCCCGTCTGCCGGGATGTTTTGTCGGTGAGCGTGCCCGAAACATGATATTTGGCTGAGAATAAGCGCGGGTGCCCCCCTCTAGGGCCGCCTAATAGTCAGCAGACCCACTAACGTCACGCTTGTATGGTTTCCGGACGTAAGGGCGGGGAAGAGCATCACCGTGACAGATTCGGCTCGCGAGCAGGCAGCCACGCCAACGTTCACCGATGCGTGGAAGCGGTTCTTTCTCGGAAAGCCACTGATCAATGAGAATCTGGAACACGAAACTCTATCGAATGGCGTTGCGCTAGGAGCACTTTCGCCAGATGCGATCTCGTCGACGGTCTACGGTCCCGAGCAGATCATGGTCGAGCTTCTCCCGGCTGCCGGGCTGGCCGCGTTCGTGCTGGTGCTTCCGATCGCCGCCGTCATCTTGTTGATCTTGGCGTTGGTCACCGCGTCATATCGGCAGGTTGTGATGGCTTACACCCAACGAGGTGGATCCTACGTGGTGGCGCGTGCCAATTTCGGGCCGCGAATTGCGCAGATCTCGGCGGCCGCGCTGTTGATCGATTATGTGGTGACCGTGGCGGTGCAGTGCGCGTCGGGCACATTTGCGGTGGTGTCCGCGGTACCGTCGCTGGGCCCCTACCACTTGGAAATCACCGTAGGCGCGTTGCTGCTCATCTCTTACGCCAACCTGCGCGGAATGAAGGAGGCGGGCCGGATATTCGCAGTGCCGGTCTACGCTTTCATCGTCATGCTCACGGTGTTGATCGTGACCGGTGTGGTTCGCAAAATCTTCTGGAGTTTGCCGCAATACGATCCGGCGCACATTGTCGGGGCGGTGCCGGTCCATCAGGGCAACGGGCTGGTGATGGGTGCGACGATTCTGGTGTTGCTGCGGGCATTCGCCAACGGCGGCACGTCGCTGACCGGAGTCGAGGCGATCACCGACGCGGTCAATGTATTTCGTAAGCCGCAAGGCCCCAACGCACGTCGGGTCCTCACCCGAATGGCGTGTGTCCTCGGGTTTTTGTTGGTTGGTGTCATCTACCTAGTGCATGCCACCCACGCCACTCCGTTTGTCGCTGAATATCCGTCGATGCTGTCCGAGGTTGGCCGGGCGGTCTTCGGCAACGGGGTGATCGGGAACATCACGTACTGGATGCTGCAGACGGCCAGTGCGGCGATCCTGTTCTTCGGTGCGAATACCAGCTTCAACGGTTTTCCCGCGCTGACGAGTTTCATTGCCGAGGACAGCTTTCTGCCGCGGCCGATGATGAAACGTGGTCATCGCTTGGTGTATTCCAACGCCATCATCGTGCTGACCGCACTGGCGGTGACACTGGTGATCGTGACCGGCGGCTCGGTCGACGCGGTGGTGCCGCTGTTTGCGATGGGTGTGTTCACCGGATTCTCGATGGCCGGCTATGGCATGACCAAACACTGGCTGACCCATCGTGAGCCCGGTTGGCGGCGCAAGTTGGTGATCAACCTGTCGGCGGGGATCTTGTCGACGATCGTGGTGGGCATCTTCGCGGTGGCCAAGTTCACCGAGGGAGCCTGGCTGGTCGTCGTTGTCATGCCGGTGCTGGTGTTCGCCTTGATGCGGCTCAACCGTCAATATCGCGCCGAGAGCTCCGTTTTGGAGAATTTGGTGACCGAACGCCAGGACGTGGTCAAGCATCCGCAGCATCGGGTGTTCGTCTTCGTGGATCACTTCGACCTCGCGCTGATCGAGGCGCTGGATTACGCCGGCGGGCTGCACGCCGACAAATTGACTGCGGTGCATTTCGTGATCGATACGCTGCATGCCACCCGGCTGCAGGGGCGCTGGGAGCATTTCGAGGACGAGATTCCACTGCGGTTGGTCGAGTGCCCGGATCGTAACCTCAGTCGCGTGGCACAAGAGCTGGTGATGCAGGAAGTTGACGACCATCCAGGCACCAAGGTGACGGTGTTGTTACCGCGCCGGACGTATGCGCCACTGGTGGGCCGGCTGCTCCATGACCGCACCGCCGACAAGATTGCCGGAGCCGTCAGCCGGGTCGCGGGTGCCACCGCCCAGATCGTGGCCTACGACGTGGGATCGCGGATCGCACAGGCGACGGCCGTGGCTCGTTCAGAGAAGAACGTTGCTTCCGAAAGCGTTGAAGGAGAACACGTCTGACGATGCTCAGGAGCCACTGAGCCTTGCCTCTTCGAGGTCGAAGTCGCGTTCGATGGTGCGCAACAGTGTCGCGTTGATGCGGCCGTCGCTTCTCAAGGCCAGTAGCACCGACCGCTCGACGCCGAGCAGTTTCAGCCGCAGCGCGCGATAGCGCTCCATCTCCTGGGCATCGTCCGACTCCTCATCGCTTGGGGGGCCGAGCTGCAGGCGCCGCACCTTGGCCTCGTAGAGGGAGCGCGCCGATTTGGTGGCCTCGTCCTCTGCGTCGGCGTGGCTGTTATCGTCCAACCACTCCAAAGCGGCACGGGCCGCCTTCAGCCGGGCTTTGTTCTCCTCGGTCCCGAAATCCTCAGCCCGCAGACCGAGTCGGCGCAGCAACCAAGGCAGGCTGGTGCCCTGGATGAGCAGGCTCGTCACGATCACCGCGGCGGCCACCACGACCAGCAAGTCGCGGTCGGGAAACGGCGTCCCGTCGGCGAGCCGCAACGGGATCGCCAGCGCGGCTGCCAACGACAAACCGCCCCGCATGCCGGCCCACGCCACGACCACGCGTTCACGCCACACCGGCTCACCGCTCGTGCGTCGGAAAAGCCGTGCGGTGGCCGGCCCTGACAGCATCCACACCAGCCGCGATGCGATGACCACGACAACGACGGCCGATATCACCGCGACAACCCGCCCCGCGGCCATGCCCGGCACCCAGTGCAGCGAACGCCAAAGTTCCATGCCGACCAAGGTGAACAACACGGCGTTCAATAAGAAGACCAAAACATCGAGAAAGGCAAAGGCCTGCAATCGCGCCCCCGGGGCGAAGATGCGGCTGAGGTGCGATCCCACATAAACCCCGGCGGCAACCGTGGCCAAAACGCCGGAGAGATGGGCGCCCTCGGCGAGCACATAGGTGAGGTATGGCGTCACCAGCGAAAGAGTTATCTCCAACATGGGGTGGTCGATTCGCTGCCGTACCTTCACGGCCAGCCAGGCGACGGCGAGGCCCAGCGCGGCGCCGCCCGCCGGAGCGGCGAGCAGCGTCACAGCAAGCGGCCCCGGCCGCACCGCCCCGACCATCACGGTGCCCACGGCGCCGGTGTACAGCACCAACGCGGTGCCGTCGTTCGTCAGTCCCTCACCCTCGACGATTGTTACCAGCCGCTCGGGCACGTCCAGGCGCGCGAAGACCGATGTGGCCGCGACGGCGTCCGTCGGCGCCACCACCGCTCCGGCCACCAGAGCCACCGCCAGCGGCACGCCGGCGATACCCAGCAAAACCCCGGCGACCGTGGCCGTGGTGACTAACACCAGTCCCACCGACAGTAGGCCGATCGGCCGGGCATTGGCCCGAAGATCATCTGGTGCAATGAAATACGCCGCGTAATACAACAACGGCGGGAGAAACACGTAGAACACGACATCGGGTGACAGCTGCGGCACGTTAACCCCCGGCAGCCAGGCAAGCGCCGCGCCGACAGCCACCAGCAGGACCGGATACGGCACACCGACCCGATCGGCCAGCCATACCGCGGCGATGACGGCCAGCGGTCCGCACAACAGCAGGGCCCCGTAACCAGCCGGATTCACAGCCGCACCTCCCAGCGTCAGCCTAAGGGCCGGCCGCCTCAGCCCAGGAACCGTCGCTTCTGTTCGAGCACCTCGTCGGTGGTCACGAGGCCGGAGTCGGCCAGCTTCGCGAGCAATGATTGCGCCCTGCTGGCGAGCTCCTGCAATTCGGTCGCGATCGCGCTCACCACCTCGTTCGGCGGTTGTTGGGTCGGCTTGGGGTTTTCCCGCAGGGCGGGCCTGGTTCGCTGATCGCCGCGGCCCACACCTGCGGTGCTTCCGACTGCGCCGCCAGCCGCACCGGCCAGGCCCATGTTGCTGAACAGATTGTCAGCGCCGCCCATCGCGGGCGCCGTGGCAGCACCGGTGATGGGCAGCGTGTAGGCGGCCGGACGGATCTCGGGCGCCGCCACCGTCCAGGCCGACGGCACCGACAGCCGGCCGACGGTGTTTGCCTGGCCCAAGCCGGCGCTTACGGATGCCGTTGCCGCGTCCGACGGTGCGGCGACGCTGCCTTGGCCGTTCAGGAACCAGTTCGGCAGGTTGGCGGCGCCCGGCCCATAGCCCGTGAACGGGCCCTTCCCTGCATAGAAGTCGCGGTCGGCATTGATCGCAAAGCCGCGGAAGTTGGTAAAGACCCCGGTAAACCCCGCCGTGATGCTCGTCACCGAGGAGCCGATAGAAGTCGTGCCGATGGGGATTTCTACGAGCGTCAGGGCGGGCGCGATCGCGCTCAGCAGATCAGACACCGGGGCCGCTGGAGCCGCCGCCGCCGACGTCGCGAGGCCCTGCAACGCCTGGGGGACCGCGTTGATCACCCGCGAGCCATTCGACACGATCGACTGCGCCGCCGCCACTTGTTGTGCTCCGCCGCCCGGGTTGGTCGTCGGCGGGGGCTCCGCGAACGGCGTCAGGGTCGATGCCACCGCGGCCGAGCCGGCGTAGCCGTACATCGCCGTGGCGTCTTGGGCCCACATCTCGGCGTAGTGGACTTCGGTGGCCGCGATCGCCGCGGTGTTCTGCCCCAGCACGTTGGTGGCGATCAACGTCATCAGCAGACTTCGGTTGGCCGCGATCACCGGCGGCGGCACCGTCATCGCGAACGCCGCCTCATAGGCCGCCGCTGCCGCTCTGGCCTGGGTGGCGGTTTGCTCCGCTTGTCCGGCGGTCGTGGTCATCCAGTCCAGGTACGGTGTAGCCGCCGCCGCCATCGACGCCGACGACGAGCCGAGCCACGGCCCACCGGTCAGCTCGGAGATCGCCGCCCGGTATGACGCCGCGGTGGATTGGAGTTCGGCGGCCAGCCCATCCCAGCCCGAGGCCGCTGCCAACATCGGCCCCGGGCCGGGACCGGCGTACATTCTTGCGGAGTTGACTTCCGGCGGTAACGTCGCGAAATCCATTGTGGCGTCCTGTCTTAACTGGCCGCTATGGCGTTAGCGGCTTCGGTGTCGGCATACGACGTGGCACTCATTGCGAGTGTGTTGACGAACTGCTGATGAATTGCCTCAGCCTGGGCGCTGATCGCCTGGTACATCTGCGCATGAACCGCGAATTGGGTAGCCGCCAAGGTTGATACCTCGTCGGCCGCGGGCGGAAGCACGCCGGTCGTCGGCGCAGCTGCCGCGGCGTTCTGCGCGCTCATCATGGCGCCGACACCCGCCAAGTTGGCGGCGGTGGCCGCCAGCGCCTCCGGTTGGGTCGTGACGAATGACATCGGTGATCCTTTCGACGGGTTGCACATGCCAATCAAGGCGCGTGAATACCACGCGCCGACAAGTGAATTCGTTGATACGCCGCGAAACAATGGGATCTGGTCTCATTGATCCCACCCCGCCTTCAACCCAGTGCACTCGGGTAGAAGCCATTAGCCGGTACGGCGGTTAAGGCGAGCTTCATCGCCTGAAGGCGATGCTAATGAGGGTTTAACGGCAGATGCAACGCGGCGCGCACGTTTCGTTGTGGATTGCTATGTAACTGGGGATAACCGGCCGTAGTGCGGCGGCGATCCAGCCGCGGTGGATATTCGCGTCGGCACTCTGCCCCAAGGTGGGCGGCATGACCACGTTGACGCGAGCCGAGATCGGGGCGCTTGGTGAGCGGTTGGCCGCAGATCACCTGAGCGGGCTCGGGCTGCGAATCTTGGCCCGCAACTGGCGCTGCCGCTACGGCGAACTGGATGTGATCGCCGTCGACCCGGTCGCCGACACAGCGATATTCGTCGAGGTCAAGACCCGCACCGGCGACGGTTTCGGCGGGCTCGCGCAGGCGGTGACACCGCAGAAGGCACGCCGGCTGCGTCGGCTGGCGGGGATCTGGCTGGCCGCCCAGGACCGGCACTGGGCGGGTGTCCGCATTGACGTGATCGGCGTGCGAATCGGCCGCTGCCGGACCCCGGAGATCGTTCACCTGCAGGGTGTCGGCTGATGGCGCTCGGGCGAGCGTTCTCGGTCGCGGTGCTAGGGCTGGACGGCCAAATCGTGGAGATCGAAGCCGACATCACCTCGGGTCTGCCGGGTGTGCATCTGGTGGGCTTGCCCGACGCCGCGCTGCAGGAGTCACGCGATCGGGTCCGCGCTGCGATCACCAACTGCAACAACAAATGGCCGATGTCGCGCCTGACTCTGGCGCTGTCACCCGCGACGCTGCCGAAAATGGGTTCGGTATAC